>JAJEBF010000028.1 GCA_022824025.1 Caldilineaceae bacterium | reverse complement strand
TTCTCAAAATTCTCTCGCCCTCTTTCCGTGGCTTCGCTCATATTCCCTACTCTATCGCACCCAACATAAAATTCGCAATAGCTTTCTGTTTGCCTTGCCTTTGCTCTCGTTCTTCTTATCCTTAGCCTGAGTAGTTACCCTTTCCTTATGAAAACTAAGTCTGTCAGACGGTTCTACCACAACCCTGCAACCCTAGACCAATTCTCTTGGTCTCATTTGGGATCTACAATAGGCGCGTGGTCCAGGTTTTGGGGCCTGCTTCAGTGATCGGGACGTCACGGGAGATCCTCTTAGCCTGCTTCTTCGAGCCGGTCTAGCTTTGATGGACAATACCGACCAGAGTGAAACCACTAAATCAGAAACGGAGCTTCAGCCATTTGACAGATTGGAGTTTCATGAACTTACGATCAGCCGCTTCTTCTGGCATCTCTTCTGTAGGCCATTTTCCTTCTGGAAGTTCCGGAAACATCACTTTCCCATTCCTTTTGATGGCGAGTAACCCTTCTTCCTCTGTACCAAACCAGTCCAAAGCATCGTACACATCCTTCTTTTGGGAATGGGATAAATTCACGGTCCATCTTTCCAAAGCAACATCAACTCTCCTTACCATCTTGTTGTAGAGTGCAGCACGGAGAGAACCTGATGATATCGGTACCCCCATGCCTTCATGAAACCCATCTCTGACGTCCATCATACATTTTCTGCCTTCGATCAATAAGCCTCGAATGTATTTCACGTCCTTGCGCTTGGCCAAGCAGTGGCGAGTCCACCCCGTTAAGCCCAAAATAGCAGTGGTCACCAACGCTGCAGCCACACCGATTACGACCCCCTGAGCTATTGACTCTGGACACAACGTAACGGTCTCAATCAAACCTGAGTTTTCCATGAATATTTCCTATCCTGAGTAGAGAATCATAGCTTGCTTGTGAGAGAGCAGATGGCGTTAGGAGTGCCTCTTCTTTCTCTGAGATTGCCCTAATGTCTAGACCACGCAAAGGGGAAAAATGAGATGCCCTCGAACGGATACGACACGCCGTCATTTGTCGACGTCGGTCTTAGGACTATTGAACCGGCCCTCCACATTCTGGGCAATTTTCTCCATCGATCCACCTTAGCTTGTGGTCCAGTTTTTGGTGCCCACTTTACGTTGGAAATAGTCAACAGAAACGGCAAGTTGTCGCCTTTGACAGAGTTACGGCCGGCCTTACGTGCCAAACAGGCAGGACCGACTTGGTGACCTAGGCCGCTACATCAACATCGGTGTCGCCGGCGGCGAGGGCGTTGTAGTAGGCGAGGATCATGTCTTTGGTGCGGTAGTGGCCGAAAGCGGCTTTGTCGTGGCGGCAGACGATGGGGAAGGTGTCGAGGATGTAGGCGGCGTCGTCTTTGGAGAGGCCGTAGAGGTGGAAGTAGAGGGCGTCGAGGCGGGCGCGCAGGCGGCGGCGTTCTTCTTCGTTCCAGATGAAGGGCGGGCCGTCGTAGCCGAGGTCGCGGGCGAAGGGGGCCATGTCGTGGGCGGTGTAGGTGAGGCGGAGGACGTGGTGGCGGACGAGGGCGCGGGCGGTTGTGTGGCCGAAGGCGCGGTCGTAGTCGGCGGGGGCGATGACAGGGAGTTGCTCCAGAGAAGACAAGCTCATGCTTGTGCCCTGCAGTTTCTGTCGAGAAACGTAATCAAAGCAGAAGCTCGAAAGTACGGATTTTAGACATGCTCCGTCAGAGGCGGTCATCTCACTGTTTGCAGTTCGGAGCATTGGTATCGTATAGCTTACACCGCACCAAGGAAGTATGGTAGCAAGTGTTGTCCGGGCGTTAGTTGGCGCGGTGATGCGCCTATATACAACTGTCCAACCCATTGAACGGGGAAAAGTTCTCGATACATGATTTGCGGAGATCCAGTAGGCTGGTTCTGGCATAAACTGAGGATCCATGAGTTCCTTCAAGGAAGTCAAGCTAGGTTGACCTGGCCGGTTGAGGTTTTGTGGATTTACCAGAACGCTAGCAGTGCGATGATCATACAAGCCAACCATTTTGCCTTCATATAGAGGCAAATACAGTTCCTTACCTTTCTTCCACCTATTACCTTCGACCGGATAGAAACCGTCACTTTCAAGCATTGAAGCCGAATGAAAGAGATGTGAATCGTTAGTCATATCGAACTGTCGCAAATGCTGAATCGGCCAAGCACGGACTTCCTCTTCGCCGGAGCGGTCGACGAGGACGGGGTGGCGCTCGTAGATGCGGCGGGTGATGTCGGCGTCGCGGCGGGTGCGGAAGACGGGCGCGGTGCCGGTGTTGGGGTTGACGCGGGCGAAGTCGGCAGGGGCGAGGGGGAAACAGCGGTCCGGGTCGTCGATGGCGGCGGTGTCGTGGAGGAAGAAGGCGCAGTCGGTCTGGGCGAAGCGGCGCTCGTCGCCGCCGAAGATGAGGGCGCAGAATTTGAAGCGGGAGTCGACGTCCGGGAAGAAGGGCGGAAGGTCTGTGCCGAGGCGTCTGTTCTCGAAGTCGAAGAGGCTGCCGACGCGGCCGCTGGTGGAGACGGATTTGAAGAAGCGGGCGGCGGTCTTGTCGGCGTAGATGCCGGAGGGGGTGAGCAGGCCGACGATGCCGTCCGGTTTGGCGAGGCGCATGGCGCGTTCGACGAAGAGGGAGTAGAGGTTAATGTCGCCGCCGCCGAGGAGGGGATATTGGCCGGAGGCGCGGATAAGCTGGCCGAGGCGGTCGGCGCGCTGCTTGGCGGCGTCGAATTCGGTGGCGAGGGGATCGGCTGCGTCGCGCAGCTGCTTGATGCCGCGGCGGCGGGCGGCCGCGGTGGGGGCAAGGGCCAGCTCAGGAGAGCGGGTGGAGAACCACTCGACCTCCTGCAGCTTGATGCGGTCCCAGGGGGGGTTGCCGATGATGGCGTCGAAGCCGCCGGCGGGCTTGTCGTCCTGCCAGCGGCGCCAGACGCCGGGAAAGGCGGCTTCCCAGTGGAGGAAGTTTTCGCGGTCGGCGATCTCGGCGGCGTCGCGCCAGATTTGGGTGAAGTCGGGCCAGGTGGTGTGCTGGCGGACGGGGTCGGCGGCATCAACGCTGTCGGGGCCGTCGGAGAGCAGGGAGAAGGCTTTTTCGCCTTGCGAGACGATTATGCCCTGGAGGGGCGATTCGAACTCGGCGCGCTGGCGCTTTTTCATGCCGGCGGCGAGCCAGTTGACGCCGCAGAGCGTGTTGAGCAGGCCGCGCAGGGGGGCGGTCGTCTTTTCGACGTCGCGGAAGAGCGCGGCGGACTGCTCGACCTCGGCGATGTCGGCGTCGGACATCTCTTCGATCTGTTGCATGCCGGCGGCGGCGTTTTCGGCGGCCTGGATGGCGCTGGCGGAGGTGAGCCCGCCCAGCCGGGCGAGCTCCTTGACGGCGTCGCGGACGCGCAGGCCGATGAGCGAGTCGCCGCAGCGCAGGTGGTGGTCGAGGAAGGAGAGGGGCGCGCCGACGGTGAAGCTGTGCAGCCAGAGGGAGACTTTGGCGAGCTCGACGGTGAGCGGGTTTTTGTCGACGCCGTAGATGCAGCGTTTGAGGACCATGCGGCGGATGATGGCCTGGTCGGTGAGCTGGGGACGGTCGATGACCCAGTTGTTGGCGTCGGCGCGGGCGAGGATATCGGCGCGGATGGCGGCGATGCGGTCAAGCAGGGGCGATGTGTAGACGTCTTCGAGCCAGGGCGCGGCGGTGGGCGCGTATTCGACGAGGTCGGCGATGGCGTCGGAGAGGAAGTCGACGGCGGTGACGAGGAAGTGGCCGCTGCCCATGGCGGGGTCGAGCAGTTTGAGGTTGAGCGCGGCTTCGGCGGGGTCGAGGGGGCGGAGCTCGGCGACGCGGTCGGTTTTGGCGCGGGTGACGCTCTGCAGCGCGGCGGCTTTGGTTTGGAAGGCGGCCTTGCGTTCTTCCAGGAGCGGGGTGAGGGTGCGCTCGACGATGAGGTCGACGAGGGGCTGTGGCGTGTAGAAGCTGCCGCTGTCCTTGCGGGCGTAGCTGTTGGGGCGGACGACGATCTGGCCGTCCGGGGTGCGGGCGGGTTCGCGCTCGAGCAGGCGCTCGTAGATGGAGCCGAGCTGCTGCACGGTCATGTCTCGGTAGTTGACGAAGCGGCGGCCGGATTCGCCGCGGGTGCGGCTGAGGTTGTGGATGATGGGGGCGAGCACGGCGTCGGGCAGCTGGACCTGTTCGAGTATGGGCGCGGCCTGCTGCGCGAAGAGGCCGCCGTTGTAGGGCGGCAGACCGATGGAGGGGTCGCCCTCGTCGACCTGGCGGCAGAGCGTCCTGATGTGGTTGTAGTAGTTGCCGGCGATGGTGGAGAAGGCGTCGCCGGCGGACATGCGCTGGTCGATGTCGTCGCGAACGGATTTGCGCAGGCCGTAGTCGTCGTAGCGGCTGTCGTTGACGGGCAGCAGGTCGCGGTCCTCGGCGTAGAGGAGGAAGAGGAGGCGGTAGAGGAAGATGAGGGCGGCCTGGCGGACGTCCTCCAGCGCTGCGCCGCTCTTGTCGGCGAGGGCGCGGATGAGGGCGGGATAGACTTTGTCGAAGACGGTGCCGGAGAGGTCGTTGGCGACCTGTTCTTCGTAGCGGCGGCCTTCGGCGATGGCATCTTCGAGGAAGCTGGTCTGGCTGCCGTGTTGGGGGCTGAAGGCGGGGCGGCCGAAGAGGAGGCGGAAGGCGCGAAGGGCGTAGGAGCCGTCGTCGACCTGGAGCGCGGCGTTGAGGTCGACTTCGTGGTATCCGCTGGCGCGGGGGAGGGCGCGGCGGTCGTAGAGGCGCCAGATGCGGCCGTTGGTGAGGATGCCCCAGCGGATGCGGCCGTCGGAGGCGATGTCGGCGGTGGCGAGGTAGCGGAGGATCTGGCCGTGGGGCGAGCCGGTCTTGCCGCGTGTGTCGAGAGGGCGGTTGAGGCGTTTGCTTTCGGCGACGGCGAGGGCGTCGGGGTAGCGCTGGGGGGCGGGTTTGGCGGCGGCGCGGTCTTTGGAGTCGGCGTCGCCGAAGAGGAGGTGGTCGGGGATGTCCTCGTTGTGGCCGCTGCCCTGTTGGGGCAGGTAGTCGGTCCAGCCGAGCAGTTCGAAGAAGGGGCGGATGAGCTCCTGCTCGGTGGAGGCTTCGTTGATGTTGTGGATGCCGGCGGCGTTGTCGATGAGGGTTTGGGCGTGGGCGCGGAAGGTTTCGAAGTCGGCGGGGTGGGACAGGGATTCCTGCCAGGCGGGGGTGTGGCGGATGCCTTCTTCGAGAAAGTAGTTGGTGAAGAGTTGACCGGGCATTGGTTATGGGTTTGGGTGGGCGGGTAGGGATTTGGGCTGGGAGGAATTTTCGCACATGGACGGTGATTTGGCTAACGGGACGGGGATAGTCTGAACGGGGATTTGGGGGGATTTTTGGGATTTGGGGGATGGGAGGCGGATGGGGTGGCGCGGGCGTGCTACAATGGAGACCGGTTTGGCGGGGAGTGGTGACGAATGGGGGGAGGTCGGGCGATGGGGGGAAATGCGGTGGGTTGGGAGCGGTTGGAGGGGGAGGCGGCGTTTCGGGCGGCGCGGGCGCGGTTGGAGGGGGAGAGACGGCGGATACAGGAGGAGATCGGCAGGTATCCGGCTCCGGTGGCGGGATGTGATGAGCAGTTCAATTATTTGCTGGAACGGCGGACGGAGGTAGGGCGGGCGCTGGCGCGGTTGAGGGAGGAGGAGCGTGCGCGGCGGGGCTCGCGGGGCGGGTGAGGGCGGGCGCGTTCGCGGGACGGGGACTAGTCTGAACGGGGATTTGGGACGGGGATTTGGGGGGATTTTTGGGATTTAGGGGATGGGGAGGGGGATGGGAGGCGTGGGCGGCGCGGTTGGGGGAAGGGGGATGGGTGGGCGCGGCTGGGGGATGGGCGGCGCGACACCGCTTGTTGGCGCTGGCGGAAGGCGGGCGTTATTCGAGCTGGCGGATGACCGAGACGACTTTGCCTTTGACGCTAACTTCGGCGGCGGGCAGGAACATTTCGGGGTAGCTGGGATTGGCCGGGCGAAGTCTTACCTGGTCGCCTTCGAGGAAGAAGTGTTTGAGCGTTGTTTCGTTCTGGTGGTCGATCCAGGCGGCGACCATTTCGCCGTTTTCGGCGCGTTCCTGGTGGCGCAGGATGACGATATCGCCGTCGAGGACGCTGGCGTCGATCATGGAATCGCCCTGGACGCGCAGCGCGTAGAGCTCGGAGGGATTGCGGTAGAGGGTTTCGTTGAGCTCGAGCCATTCGTCGGCGTTGTTGTGGTCTGCGGTCTCGACCTGGATTGGCTCGCCGGCGGCGATATGGCCCAGGACGGGTACCTGGAAGAAGTTGAAGGCGGAGCCGTTGGAGGTGTCGCTCACGTCTGGGCGGGGCGCGCCGGCCATGTGTTGGGCGAGCCCGGCTTCCTGCAGGCGGGTCCAGTCGAGACTGAGGCCCCGGCTCACATCTTTGTCGCGCTTGATGAGTTGCTCGCGTTCCAGTTTGGTCAGATTGTATTTGACGACGGAGGTGCTGGAAATGCCGCAGGCGGTTCCGATGTCGCGGATGGTGGGCGGGTAGTTATTGCTGTCGACAAATTCAGCAATAAAATCGAGGATTTTTCTCTGGCGATCGGACAGTTTCATGGTATGCCTCCTTGTGGGTAGATGGATGGGCTTTCGGACAGCTGGTTGAATCGAGATTGACGGTTGGCTGATATCCCAAAAACTCCGGTATTTCCCAAACTTTATCCCAAGTATACAAGAACATCTGTGCGGTGTCAAGTCCTTTCGCGCACGAATGTTCCTGTTTGGTAGAGGAGGGCAGGGAGAGGGGCGGATTGATCCGCGAAGGGACGCGAAAGGGGGCGCGAAGAAGGGCAACGGCGAAGGGCAACACCTTTTTGATCCACGAAGGGACACGAAGGGGCACGAAGAAGGGCAACGGCAGACGGCAACGGCAGAGGGCAGCGGTAGATTGGGCCGCGAAGGGGTGGGGAGGGGCGTGTTGGGGTGTATGATTGGGGGTGTGTTGGGGTGTATGATTGGGGGTGTGTTGGTGTGCGGCGGGGGGAGGGCGCCCACGAGGGGCGCCTCTACAGGGGGTTGACGGGGTGAGGGAGGGGTGGGGGTGTTTGTCAGCAGCTGGTGAGGAAGCGGGCGCCGTGGAGGATGCCCTGTTTTTCGGTTTCTTCGGCGCCGTTGAAGTTGGAATCTTCGAGCTCGATGGAGATTGCGCCGGTGTAGCCGTTTTCGGCGAGGATGCGGAGGCCTTCGCCCCAGCGGAAGAGGCCGTGGCCGGGGATGGTGTAGCGCCAGCTGTGGGCGCCGAAGGCGATACGCTCGACGAAGGCGGCGGGCTGTTCGTGGCCGTATTCGTAGAGGTTGTCGGCGAGGATTTCGGTGTCTTTGCCGTGGACGTGGCGGACGCGGTCGACGAATTCGGTGAGGAAGCGCAGGGGGTCGATGCCCATGCGGATGAGGTGGGAGGGGTCGTAGTTGACGCTCATGGAGGGGGAGGGGACGTCGCGGAAGAAGGCGCGGTAGGTTTCGGGCGTGCAGCAGAGCGCGCCGGGGCCGGGCCAGCCTTCGATGACGTAGTGGGAGCCGGACTCTTCGAGGACCTCGGCAAGCGCGGCGAAGCTCTCGACCATATAGCCGTAGTTCTGGCTGCGCGGCAGGGCGGGGTCTTCGGGCAGCATGGTGGCGAAGTAGTTCTGGGGGCCGGCGGCGGAGCAGGCGCGGATGCAGTCGCTGTTGCGGGCGAGGGCCTGGGCGCGGCGGGCTGGGTCGGCGGCGATCATGCCCCTGTTGTCGGGCAGGTCGATGGAGCCGATGCGCAGGCCCGCGTCGGAGACCGCTTTGACGGCGGCGGGGGAGCCGGTGGTCAGGTCGATCACTTCGAGGTCACTGGCGCGGGTCCATTCGACGAGGGCGGGGATATCCCGCTGCCACTGGGCGTTGATCTGGCGGAAGCCGATGGGGAAGTTGCCTGTTCGCGTTTTCATGGGGTGGATCCTTTGGAATCTATTGAAGTACTGGTCGCGTAATTATGACACAGAGCTTGTGGTTTTGCGCATCGCGGGGGGGAGTTCGGTTGCATGGGATATTATGACGAAGAAGAGAACGTGGAATCATACGTGCGGATGGCGGAGGGATATGACGGAAGGGAGCTGGTCGATGAACTGAGGAAGCGCCTGGCGCCCGGTTCGACGGTGCTGGAGCTGGGCATGGGGCCGGGGAAGGATCTGGCGCTGCTGGCGGAGGCGTTCGCCGCGACCGGCTCGGACCGGTCGGAGGCGTTTTTGCGCCGGTACCGCCGGGACCATCCGGATGCCGACCTGTTGCGGCTGGATGCGGTGACGCTGGAGACGGAGCGGCGTTTCGACGCGATCTATTCCAACAAGGTTCTGCATCATTTGCGCGTGGACGAGCTGCGGCTATCTTTCCGGCGGCAGGCGGCGAGACTGAACGGGAACGGGCTGGCCCTGCACTCCTTCTGGCACGGCGAGGGAGTGGAAGAGAAGCACGGGCTGCGGTTCACGTATTACACCGGCGCGTCGCTTGCAGGGGTTGTCGGCCCGGAATTCGAAACGGTCGCGTGCGTCAGGTACACGGAGATAGACGAGGGGGATTCGTTGTGGCTTCTGCTGCGGCGTTCCTCCTGCGGATAGGTTAGCCCTGTGCGGTGGGGCGGGCGGGGTCGGTGATCCAGTCGCTCCAGGAGCCGGGGTAGAGGCGGGCTTCGCCGATGCCGGCGTGTTCGAGGGCGAGGGCGTTGTGGCAGGCGGAGACGCCGGAGCCGCAGTAGAAGATGACTTCGGACGGGGGGCGGTTGCCCATGAGTTCGCGGTAGCGGGCGGCCAGCTCGTCGGGTTCGAGGAAGAGGCCGTCGCGCAGGTTGCCGGTTTGGGGCAGGTTGGAGGCGCCGGGGATGTGGCCGCCGATGGGGTCGTGGGTTTCGTTTTCGCCGCGGAAGCGGTCTGCGCCGCGGGCGTCGATGACGAGCGCGCCGCCGCTGGCGGTTTTTGCGAGCATTTCGGCGGCATCGACGACGAGTTCGGGGCGGGGGCTGGCGGTGAAGTTGCCGGGTTGGACGGTTTCGGCGCCGCTGCGGGTGGGCAGGCCGGCGGCGGTCCAGGCGTTCCAGCCGCCGTCGAGGACGGCGACGGTTTCGTGGCCGACCCAGCGCAGCATCCACCACATGCGGGAGGCCATGCTGCCGCCGCTGGCGTCGTAGAGGGCGACGTTGTCGTTGTTGCTGATGCCGAGGCGGGCGAGGGTGTTGGCGAATTCGTGCGGGTCGGGCAGGGGGTGGCGGCCGGTTTGGCCGGGCACGATGGGGCCGGACATGTCCTCGTCGAGGTGGGCGTAGACGGCGCCGGGGATATGGCTTTGTGTGTAGGCGCGGCGGCCGGCCTGGGTGTCGCTGAGATCGAAGCGGCAGTCGACGATGCGCAGGTTGGTTGTGCCGGCGCCGGACAGTTGGGCGCAGGTGATGATTGTGTGGAAGTGGGGGCAGTTTTGGGATGTCATTGGGGTGGCTCCTTGTATTGTTTCCGCGATGTGGAGGTATGGACAGTATTGTAACCGCGGAGGGGATTTAGGGCTATTGGAGAGGCTGATTGTCCGCGGAGGGGAGAACATCTTTTTCCACGAAGGAACGCGAAGGGGCGCGAAGAACACCTTTGGCTCGCGGAGGGACGGGGAGAACAGCTTTCGGATCTGCGGTGGGGCGGGAGAGGTTATTGTTGGAGGTCGTCGAAGAGGATGGCGTGGACGACTTTGGGGCCGTGGACGCCCATGGTGAGGTTGCCCTCGATGTCGGCGGATTTGCTGGGGCCGGTGATGATGGAGAGGTTGCGGCTCTGGCGCAGGTAGTCGTCGAGTCTTCCGGCGTGGCGCATCTGGGCGAGCCATTCTTCGCCGGTGGCGTAGAGTTTGCTGAAGGGGATGACGACGAGGTGTCGGAAGGGGGTCAGGCTGGCGGCGCGGGCGTTGGCGCCGCGGCCGCCGACGACAAATGAGCCGGTGCTGGCGAAGGCGGCTTCCACGGTGGTGATGCCGGCCCGAATTGGGCGGATGCGTTCGCGTTGTTGGGGGTCGTGCAGGTCGGTCGGTTCGATCAGTTTGAAGCCTATCTCTTTGAGGATGAGGGGAAGCGATTCGATCCCCAGCTGTTCCAGCGGCCAGCTGAGAACGTCGTAATCGCCGGCGCGTTCGGCCTCGGCGGTTTTGCGCGCGGCCTGTTCCTCCTCGACCCACAGTTGCAGCCGGGAGATGATGGAGAGGCGGGCCTCGGTCTCGGTTTCGAGCAGCTCGCAACTGCCTTTGACGGCGGTCAACTCCTGCGCGAAGCGTTCGGCCAGGGTCCAGGGGTCTCCTTCGGCATGGGTAACGGTCATGCGTTCGGCGTGGGTGAGCGGGTCGCTGTGGGCGGGAGGGAAGGGCAGATGGGGCTGGCGGAGCGTTTCCCGAAGGCGAGACAGGATTGTGTCACGAGCGCTCATGTGTGGTATGTCCGGTGTTCAGTGTTGGGCCTCTGGCGATCGCGGGCTGCCTGGGCGAGGGCCGTCAGGTTTGGCCGCGCAGTTTGCTGCGTTCTTTCCACCATTGTCGAAAGCTCTTGGGGGCGAAGGGGGCGAAGTCGCGATAGGCGGTCCAACCGTTGAGGGGGGGCGGCATGAACTTGATGTTGCCGCCGCTCATGCCGGCGTAGAGATTGGAGCCGATGCTGGCCATTTTGCCGAGGCTTTCGTACATGCGGCGGCTGCTCATCAGGCTTGCATAGCTTTTGATGCCCCAGGCTTCGGTCTTGGGGGAGGCATTCTCTTGCACCAGGTCGGAGCGCAGGTCGAGGAGCAGGCGGGGGAGGTCGATTTTGACGGGACAGGCTTCGCGGCAGGCTCCGCACAGGGAGGTCGCGTGCGGGAGTTCTTTGAACCGGCTTATTTCGGGGGCCAGGGCGGGCGTGATGACAGCGCCGATGGGGCCGTTGTAGGTGCTGCCGTAGGCGTGGCCGCCGATCTCCTGGTAGACGGGACAGGCGTTGAGGCAGGCTCCGCAGCGGATGCAGAGGAGGGCTTCGCCGTAGCCGCGCGCCAGCATGCGCGAGCGGCCATTGTCGAGCAGGACGACGTGGACCTGTTCAGGGCCGTCGACGTCGCCTTCCTGGCGGGGGCCGCTGGTCATGGAGCAGTAGACGGTGAGGTTCTGGCCGGTGGCGCTGCGGCAGAGGGCCTGAAGCTGGAGGAAGGCGTCCTCGACGGTGGGGACGAGTTTTTCGATGCCCATGACGACGACATAGACGCGGGGCATGCTGGAGACCATGCGGCCGTTGCCTTCGTTTGTGACGATGCAGATGGCGCCGGTTTCGGCGATGGCGAAGTTGCAGCCGCTGATGCCCATGCCGGCGGCGAAGAACTCCTGGCGGAGGCGGGCGCGGGCCAGGGAGGTCATTTTGGTTGGTTCGCGCGTGGGCGGCATGTCCAGTTTGTCCTGGAAGACTTCGGCTATCTCCTCCAGGCGTTTGTGGATGACGGGGGCGACGATATGGCTGGGCGGCTCGTCGGCGAGTTGGATGATGTACTCGCCGAGGTCGGTTTCGACGACACGCAGGCCGACCTCCTCCAACGCGTGGTTCAGATGGATCTCTTCGGTCGCCATGGA
The DNA here is from genome assembly GCA_022824025.1 of Caldilineaceae bacterium. GTDB lineage: Bacteria > Chloroflexota > Anaerolineae > Caldilineales > Caldilineaceae > Bin5. Next base: position 18,124 of record JAJEBF010000028.1, on the reverse strand, counting down.
TTTGGACTTGACGACCAGTTTGGCGCTGTTCTGCAGGGCGATGTCTCTGACGATATTCTGGGCGTCTTCGGTTTCTTCGGCCCAGTGGACGGTGCAGCCGTTGCGGGTCAGGTTGGATTCCAGCTGCTGCAGATAGTCGGGCCAGTTGCGGAGGACGTGCTGCTTCATCTGGCGCACTTGCGAGCGCAGTTTTTGTCCTTCGACCGCGTCCATTGAGGCGAGGCGGGCGTCGGTCATGCGGTCGGTGGCCTTGCTGACGGCGACGCGAAGGTTGGGGTCGTTCAGGGCTTGCTGGACGCGGTTCTTGTAGGGGGCGTTGAAGTCTACTTGCATGGCGGCGCCTTCGTGTTGACCTGTTTGCCGGCCCTGCCGGTCGCTGGCGGTTGGCAGCGGCTCGAGAGCAGGCGGGAGCCTGGGGGGTTAGTCGCCCCAGCGCCTGGGGTGATCCGGCTGCTGCGGTTCCGGTTGCGACGGCGGGCGCAGGCTGTTGCCGAGATGGTTGTTCAGGATTTCTGCGATATGGTGGGCGCGACAACTGATGCCTTCGCGGCTGAGGATGCCGTTGATGTGGGTCATGCAGCTCACATCGCAGAGGGCGATGGCGTCTGCGCCGCACTGCTGGGCGGAGCGGGCTTTGGCCCGGCCCATGGCGGCGCTGATGCCGCTGTTTTTGATGGAGAAGAGGCCGCCGAATCCGCAGCAGTCGTCGGCGTGGGGCAGGTCGACGACTTCGAGGCCTTCGACGCCGTCCAGGAGTTTACGCGGCTGGTCGTCGACGCCGAGTTCACGGTAGAGATGGCAGCAGGGGTGGTAGGCGGCCTTGCCCTGGAGGCGGGCGCCGGTGTTTGCGAGGCCCAGCACGTCGACCAGGAATTCGGTGAGCTCAAATGTGACCGAAGCGAGCCGTTCGGCCTGGCGGCGCAGCTCTTCTTCCCGGGATTCTTCAAACAAGACTTCGAAGAAGTGGCTTGTCATGGTGGCGCAGCTGCCGGACGGCGCGACGATGGCGTCCACTTCGCCGTTTTCGACCAGGGGGCCGAAGATTGAGAGGAAGCGGCGGGCCAGCTTGCGGGCTTCGTTGCGGTAGCCGGCGTTGAAGGCGGGCTGGCCGCAGCAGGTCTGCTCTTCGGGGAAGACGACCTCGACGTTGTTTTTTTCGAGCAGCTCGCAGGTTGCGATGCCGACGCCGGGGTAGAGCATGTCGACCATGCAGGTGACGAAGAGGGCGACTCGGTTGGGTCTTTGTTCAAAAGTGGCTTTATGCATGGAAAGGCAGTGGTCAGTGGTCAGTGGTCAGTGGTCAGTGGTCAGTGGTCAGTGGTCAGTGGTCAGTGGTCAGTGGTCAGTGGTCAGTGGTCAGTGGTCAGTGGTCAGTGGTCAGTGGTCAGTGGTCAGTGGTCAGTGGTTGGCGCTGGTCAGGTGGTCAGGGCAGTTAGCTGGGTTTGGTAGGGTAGGGTGGTGACTTCAAGGCGGTTCTCGTGGACGATGCAGTTGACTTCGGAGCGGATGCCGAGCCCTTTGGGCTGGCCGCTGTTGTCGAAGTCGAGTTTGGGCAGGTAGATGCCGGGTTCGATGGTGAACATGACGCCGGGGATGAGTGTGCGGCGGTCCTGGGTTTCGACGTTGTCGATGTTGACGCCGTTCCAGTGGGTATTGGGGCCGAGGCTGTGGCCGGTGCGGTGGAGGATGCCTTCGGCGTAGCCGGCGTCTTTGATGACTGCGCTGACGGCGTCGTCGACTTCGTAGCCGGGGAGTGTTTTGCCGGATTCGAGGGTCTGGCTGATGAGGGAGACGCCGGTGTCGCGTGCTTTGGCGACGACGTCGAAGACGCGGCGGGCGGTTGGGGGCGGGTGTTCGCCGCAGTAGGCTGTCCAGGTGATGTCGGCGTAGCAGTCATCGCGGTTGTTTGTTTCTTTGGCCCACAGGTCGATCAGGAGCATATCGCCGCGTCGAATTGGACTGTGTTGCTGTGCGGTTGGCGCGTAGTGGGGGAGGGCAGCGTTGCCGTTGACGGCGACGATGGGATCGTGGTCCCAGGTCATGCCGGCGGCGCGGAACTGGTCGACGATGAACTGCTGGACGCTGTATTCGGTGATCTCCTGGCGCTGGGAGAGAGCCTGGCCGACGAAGGCGAATGCCGCGTCTTTGGCCGCCATCACGCGGGCGGCGGCGCGGCGGTGGCTTTCCATCTGGCGGGAGGAGAGGACGGCTTGCATCTGTTGCACGAGGTCGGCGCTGCTGACGACGCTGGCGGCGGTGGAGGCGCGGACCATATCGAGGGTGCCGCCATCGACTGCGCTGACGTAGGGGATGGCGCCGCGGGGGCTGTATTCCATGGCGATGCGGCTGCCGGCGCTTTGCGGCAGGCTGTCGCGGAGTTTCCGCTCCATTTCCTGCCAGCCGACGTAGAGGCGCAGCGGGCCGGCCAGTTCGGGATTGACGGCGCTGAAGGTGGTCTGTTCGATGGCGTGGACCAGCCATTGGGGTTCACCGCGGGCAGGGATCCAGAGAAACCAGCGGCGCGTGCCGGTGGATTGGAGGCCGGCGATGGAGGCGGCGATGGGGTTCAGGCCGCGGAAGTCGTAGAGGAGCCAGCCTGCCAGGTTGCGCTGGCGCAGATGCTCCTGGATGGTTTGCAGTTTCACGGGCAATGTCTTGTTGTGTCTATGCGGGCGCGTTGGAGGCTGGCGCGCGGACCGGTGGTCAGGCAATGAAGTGTCCGGGTATGCCGACATTATTCCATGAAGTGGCGTTTAGGGCTAATCGGGAACGGGGATTGGGGGGATGGGTTGTTGTCTGGACCGGGATTGGGGGGCGAGCGGAGGGGGCTGAACTGCAGGGATTAGGGGCTGGGGGTGGGTTTGGTCGACCGGTGTGGGCGTGCGGTCTTTTGGGGCAGAGTGGGGTGATTGCAATGCAATCATGTTATAATGATGTGACATCTGGAAAAGGGATTTGCGATGGCAAGCATAACTGTGCGCAATCTAGAAGAAGGGCTGAAGCGGCGGCTGCGTATTCGGGCGGCTGAGAATGGTCGTTCGATGGAAGAGGAGGCCAGGGATATTTTGAGAATGGTCCTCTACCGTCAGCCGCCGGACCAGGAAAACCTGGCGAGCTCGATTCGGGCCAGATTCGTTTCCCTTGGCGGGGTTGACCTTGAGATTCCCCCGCGAACACGCCTGCGCCAACCGCCCCGATTCGACTGAGTTGGCGGCGAATGATCATCCTGGACACCAATGTCGTCTCAGAGCTCATGCGCCCCATGCCCAGTTCCCGTGTCGTGGAATGGGTTGCAGGGCAGGCAGCTCCAAACCTGTTTTTTTCCACTGTCAGCGAGGCCGAACTGCTGTACGGGGTTGCGATCCTGCCGGCGGGTGTAAGGCGAGACGGGTTGCTTGAAGCTGTAGAAGGGGTGCTCCGGGAAGACTTTGATGGACGCATTCTACCTTTTGACAGCTTCGCTGCACGGAGCTACGCCATGATCGCCGCGCTCCGGCGGGCCGCGGGGCGTCCCATCAGCCATGCCGACTGCCAGATAGCGGCGATCGCACATAGTCAGGGCGCGGCGGTAGCGACTAGAGAAGTGGAGGCCTTTGAGGGGATCGGGCTTGACGTTATTGATCCTTGGACTGCCGGTTGAGCGCCGCGGGTCTGACGCTGGCGACTTGAGCGCATTGCTTTTCCTTGCGCGGTTTCTGACAGGTTCCGCGCGACTCCGTTTGACAATCCCATAGAATCGAAAGCTGGCCAGTTCATTGACGTTCTTTGAGCGACGCTGGGGTGTTTGAGCGTCCGTTGGGCGCGCGCGTGGGCGGGTCGGGGTGGGTGGGCGAAGGGGAACCGCGAACATCTCTTGGTCCGTGGAGGGACGGGGATGTTGTCTGAACGGGGATTTGGGAGGATTTTTGGGATTTGGGGGATGGGTTGTTGTCTGGACGGGGATTTGGGGGCGAGCGGAGGGGTTGGGGGTGGAAAAGTGACCGGTATTGGGTACCCGCGAGGTGGGCGTTTGGGGGGCGGGCGTATGGGGGAGGAGAGCGTGCGGGGCAAGGCAGAGTGGGGCGCGTTTCAGGCTACCAGAGGGAATTTCGACTGAATCCTGGAATCGGCTTCGTCTGAAAACGCCAGATTTGGACAGCGCGCTGGGGGAATCGGGATTTGACAGCCTATTAGAACATATGTACAATTGTGGCAGGTATAGAGTTTTGGGCGGCTTTCGCGCGGCGGTCCAAAAGCGAATCCAATTGCACATCCGATAAGGGGGCTGTAAAATGTATCAGCAGATCACTTTGGTTGGGAATCTCGGCAATGACCCGGAGTTGCGGCACGCGCCGAGCGGGGATCCTGTAACGAGTTTCAGTGTTGCCACGAGTCGGCGATGGACGGGGGCAGACGGGCAGCGGCAGGAGAAGACGGTCTGGTTTCGAGTCGCGGCGTGGCAGAGATTGGCCGAGACGTGCAGCCAGTATCTTGCGAAGGGAAGGCGCGTGCTGGTCGTTGGGGAGTTGGAAGAGCCCTCGACGTGGACGGATGACAGCGGCAACGTTCGGGCCTCGCTGCAAGTACGGGCGCGGAGCGTGCAGTTCCTCAGTTCGCGGGACGAAGGTAACGTAATGTCCGAGGGGCAGGCTGCTTATGCGAATGGCCAGCATGCTTCCAGTCCGGCATCCAACGGTAGTGAGGGGATTCCGTTTTAGGTTTCCATTTTGTCGTGACGATTACCGGGAAAACTGTATTCCGGCACGGCCAGCGATGGTAGCGTCTTAGGCCGATTGACGGGATTCGTTTTATTTTGAAACATTCATCACAGATCAAGGAAAGGAAAAGCGTTTAATGTATCAGCAGATTACCTTGGTTGGGAATTTGGGCCGCGATCCGGAGATGCGGGTGCGCCGGTTCACCGGCTAGTACTATCGCCGACCGACAAAGCGTTTGCTTTGTCGGCTGGCATGGGGAGCAGGATACCCTATAGGTCACCCACCCTACCTAAATCCGAAAGGGCGAGGGGAAAACAGCATGGTGGGAAAGGCGGGGAGTGGGATAGCCACAATGAACACTAGACCGCCAAGACCTGTGTCCTATGACTAAGGCTAAACTGCCAGAATCCTAGTCTCCAGTCAGCGTAAATCGGGCGCTCTTGGGAAACGTGGCTGTAACCCAAGTCCCCAGGGTGAGAGGCTATCGCATCCTCTCACCGAAAGGCTCACCGGGTATCTCATACGGTGAACTACCTGCCAACGGGGAGGCAACTTGCAGAGAGCAAGGCCAAGGAGGCGAACGGGAAGTCTAAGGGACACGTTAGTAGACTAGCCTGGGAAGCCGGGATTCTCTAAGTGTCTAGAGGCATACGAGAACGGAGTCCCCATAGTAGTCAGAGAGCGGGAAAGCCGCTTACGAGGCGAAGGGGGACAGGTACGTCAGACATTGGGACAGGGAGAATTGCGAAATGCAGAAGATCGAAACTGTCCTGAATGTCATCCAGAACAGAGGGGAGCAAGGAAAGTCTCTGGAAAGACTGTATAGGCAACTCTTCAATGAGGAACTGTACGAGAAGGCGTATGCTGAGATATACGCCAGCGAGGGGTCCATCACACCGGGGAGCAGCGACAACACTCTGGACGGCATGTCTCACAAGAGAATCGCCGAAATCATCCAGAGGGTCAGGACGGCAACCTACAGATGGAATCCTGTACGCCGAACGTACATGCCAAAAGGAGATGGTAGGAGAAGACAGCTAGGAATCCACTCTGGGGACGACAAACTCCTACAAGCCGCCATGAAAATCCTGCTGGAAGCCTACTATGAACCGCAATTTAGCAGACGCAGCCACGGATTCCGACCCGGACGCGGATGCCACACTGCATTAAGACAGATTCGTGAGTCACACCGAGACACGAGTTGGTTCATAGAGGGCGACATCAAAGGGTGCTTCGACACCATTGACCACGAAACCCTATTGGGGATCATGGGAGACAAGATCAGAGACCAGAGGTTTCTAAATCTGGTCAAGCACCTTATGAGAGCCGGATACATGGAAGACTGGAAGTGGTACGGGACATACAGTGGAACGCCGCAAGGCGGAATCATCAGTCCACTACTGGCGAACGTGTACCTAGACGCCTTCGACAGATGGGTTGAGGAGGAACTGTTACCGCACTACAACTACGGCAGTCTGATGGAGAAGGGGCGAAAACGAAACCCGGAATATCGCCATTACGAATACAAACGTAGACAGGCGAAGAGGAAAAGGGACGTGGAAGCCTACAGACGTTACGGCCAACTGATGAGAAAAGTCCCGTCAATCGTCGACGACGACAGCTACAGGAAACTGGAGTACATCAGATTCGCCGATGACTTCCTGCTCAGTTTCGCCGGTCCAAAGAGCGAGGCCGAAGAAATACGGGACCGAATCAGTGAATTCCTTGAAGGCGAACTCAACCTAGAGCTATCCATCGAGAAGTCACTGATAACCCATGCCAGAGACGAAAAGGCAAGGTTCCTCGGTTACGACCTTTGCGTAATGCAGAGCGACGAGAGAAGAACTGCCAACGGAGCAATCTGGTTAGGGGTCCCTAGGGAAGTCAGACAGAAAGCCAAACGGAAGTACACGAAGAACGGAAAAGCCGTACACAGACCGGAGCTACTGCTCAATAGCGACTACGATATAGTGGCCAGGTTCCAAGCGGAATACCGAGGACTCGTACAGTACTACCAGATGGCTCATAACGTTCACCGCCTACAAGAAGTGGAATGGGTAACGGCAACGTCCCTGCTCAAGACGCTTGCTGGCAAACACAAGACGACCGTGAACAACATAGTCAAGAAGCATAAATCGACTAGAACCGTGAACGGCAGAACGTACAGAGTCTTTGAAGCCACAGTGGAGAGAAAAGGGAAAGAGCCGCTTATCACACACTACGGAGCAGTCCCTCTGGAACGAAAGCCAGACGCCAACATCACTGACAGAATCGTAAAGCTAGGCAAGAGCAGGACCGAACTCCTGCAAAGACTATCGAACGACGAGTGCGAGATGTGCGGCAAGAAAGGCAAAGTCGAAGTTCACCATGTGCGTAAGCTGAAGGACGTGAACAGGCCGGGAAGGAAGAACAGGCCAGCCTGGGTACACCGAATGTCAGCGCTCAGACGCAAAACTCTGATGACCTGCGTAATCTGCCATGACGCGATACACGCAGGGAAGCACAGAAGTGAATGGGACAGCTGGAAAATCGTACTGGAGAGCCGTGTGCGGTGAAAGCCGCACGCACGGTTCGGAGGGGGGGAGTAGGAAAAGTGCAGGCGCAGTCACCTGCAACTCACCTGCTTCCTACCCTACTATACGGCAAGCGGTGTAGCAGTCACTTCATTCCCTGTCGCAACCCGTAGGGGATGGACAGGTGCGGATGGGCAGAGAAATGAGAAAACCGTCTGGTTCCGCGTGTCTGCGTGGGAGAGGCAAGCCGAGACGTGCAATCAATATCTGACGAAAGGACAGAGAGTCCTGGTGGTTGGCGAAGTTGAGGAACCGTACGTCTACACGGACCAAGAGGGCAATTCGCGAGCTTCCTTACAGGTTCGGGCACGAAACGTGCAGTTCTTGGGAACACGCGATGGTGCTGGCCCCATGAACGGCGGAGGGGGTCAGTACAGAGGTGGCCAGTCAGGACAGTCGTCGGGCGGGCCTGGAACCAACCAGGAGCCCGGTGGCGAGGAGGATATACCGTTCTAGAGGGTTGGTCTCGCTCGATCATGGCAGTAGGAGGTAAGCATGGCAGAGCAGATCGTTGTGTGACTGCATGCAGCAGTCCTTGACCCCAACGGCATAATTGCTGAGCGTAGTACAAGGGAGGGAGCCATGTATCAACAGATCACACTGGTTGGGAATCTGGGGCAAGACCCGCAAATGAGGTACACGCCGAGCGGTGTGGCGGTGACGTCGTTCAGTGTTGCGGTGAACCGGTCGTGGACGGGGCAGGACGGGCAGCGGCAGGACAAGACGACGTGGTTTCGGATCAGCGCCTGGCGAAGGCTGGCCGAGACGTGTAGCCAGTATCTGACGAAGGGGCAGCGGGTGCTGGTTGTGGGCGAGGTGGAGGAGCCCAACACGTGGACGGACCGCGAGGGGAATACACGCGCTTCGCTGGATGTGACGGCGCAGACGGTGCGATTCCTGAATACGCGGGCGGAGAATGAGGCGCTTGCGGGCGGCTGGGGTCAGAGTGAAGGCCAGGGCGCGCCAGCGGGCGGCGGGGCTGATGGCGACGCCATGGCGGGCGGTGAGGAGGATATTCCTTTCTAAGTTGCGCCAGATTTCGGGTCGCCCGCGAGCGTGAAGTGTAGCGGAGAAAACGTTCCATGTGTCGGTCGGTTTGCCGGGGTTTAGGTGCTGGCAGGCCGGCCGATTTTTCGTTTTGGCGAGGGGGGAGGGCAGGGGGAACTGCAGGGGAACTGCAGAGTGGGGCGGGTCAAGGGTTATTGCTGGGAGTTTCGACTGAGTCGTGGAGCCCGCTTTTGCGGTCGGCCTTTGATCTGGAGGGCACGCGTTGCGGCTCTTGCCATTGATTGTGGGCCTGCGCCGTGACAGATTCGGTATCAAGACAGAGAAGGTCGTTTGGGAGGAAGCTCAGATGGAGATTAAAGAGATTGAAACGTTTTGCGTCCGGGTACCGCTGCATCCGGTCAGCTGGCACAGCGCCAATATTGGAGGTTGGAGCGGCGCGTGGTGGGAAATGCCAATCGTGCTGCTGCGGATGAAGACGGAGTGCGGTCTCAGCGGGCTGGGCGAGGCGCCCAAAGGGGTGGCGGAGAGCACGGTTCGGCAGTATGCGCCGCTGTTTACGGGGCGGGATCCGTTGGACATGACCTGGCAGCAACTGCCGATCGGGGACGTATGGAACCAAGCGGGCGGTGTCTATCAGGCGTATGAGATGGCGTTGTATGACCTGGTGGGCAAGGCGCTGGAGTTGCCTGTTTACCAGTTGCTTGGGGGGGCGTATCGCGACCGTGTGCGGGGGTCTCTTTGCAGCGGGCAGATGTGGCCCGATGATGCGGCGAGGCGTGCGCGGCTGGCAGCGGAGCTGGGCATTGATGTGCTCAAGATGAAGGCCGATGTGGGCGACCCGGTGGTGGAACGCATTGCAGCCATTAACAGGGCGGTTGGCACGGACGTAAAGGTGACGATCGACGCGGGGCAGCACCTGCGACATCCGACGCGTGTTTTGGAGATCGCGCGCGGCCTGGAGCCCTATCTCGACAACATAGAGTGCTTTGAGGATCCGGTCTCGCGCAGTAATTTGGACTGGTACGTTCTGCTCAGAGAGAAGCTGGATTTCCCCCTGGCATTGCACCTGGGCAGTCATCAGGATGTGATCAACGCGGTCAAGCGCGAGGCGTGCGACTACCTGAACCTGGGCAGGAGCTTGAACGAATTCAAGCAGGGCACAGCGATAGCCGAGGCAGCCGGCATGCCAGTCTGGCATGGGTCGGGGGTCGGCCTGGGCGTTTCGGAGGCTGCTTACGTGCATGCGTGCGCGGCGTCAGAGGCGGCGACGCTGTCCAGCGATATAGTGGGGGAGCTGCTGCGCGTGGATGATCTCATTGTTCGCCCGCTTGCGTTCGAGGACGGTTACTTCAGGGTCCCGCAGGAGCCGGGTCTGGGTGTTGAACTGGATGAGGGGGCGCTGGAGCGGTTCGGCGTTCGCGGTTTTTGAACCGTGATCGGACGCTTCAGGGATTGTTTGCGCATCAGACGCGGACTGATTGGCCGGCGCGTGCGGACTGATGGGCGGCAAGGAGGGAGCGCAGGACGGCGCGGCCTTGGGGGCCGGTGAGGCAGGGCGGGGCGGCGGTGTGGAGGGCGTCGATGAGGTGGCGGGTGGCGTGGGTGAAGCTGTGTTCCCAGCCGGTGGGGATGTCGCTGAAGGCGCGGGTCTTGCCGTCGCGGGCGAGGGCGAGCGCGGGGGCGTCGGTGAGGCGGCCGTGGCCGCCGTTGATCCAGATGACGCCGCTGGTTCCTGTGATCTCGATGCGGTCGTCCTGGGCGTAGTAGCGGGTGTCGATGTGCAGCTGGGGCGAGTAGACGACTTCGAGGGAGCCGAGGCGGTTGCCGGGGAACTTCCAGGAGACGATGGCGGGTGTGTCGAGGACGCGGCCGGGCATGAGCTCCATCTCGCCGATCCAGGCGTGGGTCTCTTCGGGCTGCCCCATGAAGTGGTGGGCGAGGGCGAATTTGTGGTGGCCGTCGTCGAAGAGCAGGGGGCCGCCGCCGCAGAAGTCGGGGTCGAAGCGCCAGGCCCAGGCGGAGAGGGGGACGTGCCAGGCGGTGGGGCTGAAGCCGGCGTTGCTTTTGATGCGGATGGTGAGGGGTTCGCCGATTTCGCCGGCGTCGATCAGCTCTTTGGCGCGCACGATGGGCGGGTAGAAGAGGAAGTTGTCGTAGACGCGCAGGGTCTTGCCGGCTGCGGTTGCGGCGGCGATCATCTCGTCGGCCTGGGCGAGGTTGAGGGCCATGGGCTTCTGGACGGAGACGTGCTTTCCGGCGGCGAGCGCGTCGAGGGTGACGGGGTGGTGGAGGTGGTGGGGCAGGAGGATTTCGACGAGGTCGAGGTCGGGCAGGGCGAGGAGGTCGCGGTGGTTGGTGAAGACGCGGTCGGGGGGCACGTTCCACTCGGCGGCGCGGCGCTGGGCGGCTTCTTCGTCAGTGTCGCAGACTGCGGTGAGCTGGGCGCGCTCGTTTTGGCGGTATTCGAGGGCGTGGAGGTCGCTGATGCGGCCGGCGCCGATGAAGGCTACGCGCAACATTAGATGGCGGTTGCTCCCCAGTTCAGTCCCCGTCCATCTCCAGACGGCCGAGACAGATCAGGGATTCCAGGTCCTCGGCGGCGTCGGGCATGTAGCGGGTCACAACATCGCGGACCTGTTCCAGATCATCCTCTTCGGCGAGGCCGAGCATCCTTGACAGATCGCCCAAATCCTGTGGGCGGGACGTTTCCATTTTCATCAGGACGAGATAGGGAAGGCCGAGGACCGGGAACCCGGCCGGGTCGCGTTGCTCCTGTTGGAAGGCTTCGTCGATCCAGGGGAAAGGGAGTCGCAGCAGGTTGACTCCAGCGCCGTCAGGGGCATTCAACGTGTGGCCGGGTATCGCCAGGACTGAGGCTACTTGATAGCCGGCCTCCCTCAAACGCACGAGCGCGGCGTCACCGTCCAGGTGGTGGACGAGGATGTCAAGGTCGCGGGTCATGCGTTCGGGCATGTAGGCGCGGGTCGCAACGGCGCCAACAACTGCCCAGCGGATCCCCTGCAGTACAGCTCGCAGATCGGGCCAGACGTAAACAGCGGAGCGTTCGCGCAGGAATTGGGGCGCGCTGCCGGTTCCCGGCTGCTGGCGGCGCAGAGAGATGGAGATGAGGAAGCGGCGTCTCTGGGCCGGGGTGACCCGGCCATCGGGGGCGATGGCGGCGATGGCTGGCGGTACCTTCGCGAGCTTGTTTGCGATGTCAGCCGACCTCCGTGTTGGTGGGGTAGAGGTCGATGCGTTCGGCGTTGGCGCGCAGCGGCAGGCCGGCTGCGTAGAGGACGGTGTCGGCGATGTCCTCGGACTGCATCATGAGCTTGCGGGCTTCCTGCGGGGGCGGGACGGGACGGCGGTCGAGGAGGGGTGTGGCGGTGACGCCGGGGTTGATGATGCAGGCGCGTACGCCGTGCGGGTTGCCTTCCTCGTTGGTGACGCGGTTGAGGGCGTGCATGCCCAGTTTGGCGCTGCTGTAGGCGACGCCGGAGAGCAGGCTGGGGTAGTTGGCGGCGCGGGAGCCGATGTTGATGATGGTGCCGGCGCCGCGGGCTTTCATCTGCGGCATGAGCAGATTGGTGAAGAGGTAGGCGCTGACCAGGTTGACGTCGGCGACGACGCGCCAGTCGTCCATGGTGGTGGCGTCGATGCTGCGGTTGACGACGTTGGTGCCGGCGTTGTTGACGAGTATGTGGATGGGGCCGAGCTCGGCGTCGATTTTTTCGACTGTGGCGCGGATCTGGGCCTCGTCGCCGACGTCGCAGGGGAAGACGAGGGCGCGGCCGCCGTCGTCTGCGATGCGCTGGGCGAGGGCCTGGAGCACTTGCTCGCGGCGGGCGATCATCGCGACATGGGCGCCGGCGGCTGCGAATTTCAGCGCGATGGCTTCGCCGAAGCCGCTGCTGGCGCCGGTTACGATTACGTTCTGGCCGGAAAAGTCAGGCAATGTACGGTCTCCTTGTGTGATCCTGGGCGTTCATCCGGTGTAGAGGACGGCGCGCAGGCTTAGTCGTTGCTCAGTTTCAAGAGGTCATCGACGGTGATGGGCTGGCCGGTGGCGATGGAGTGGTTGGCGGCGATGCCGAGCAGGATGGAGGCGGCGCCGTCGATGTGGGTGGCGGCGCGAGCGAAGGGATCGTCCGGTGGATCGGGGTGGAAGATCTGCTCCAGCATGACGCGATCGCCGCCGCCGTGGCCGCCGACGCCTTCGGGGATATCGACCTCGTAGGGCGCGCCGTGCATAGGGAAGACATAGATGTGCTTGCCGCCGAAGTCGCTCAGTTGGTTGGCGGCTTCGGGGAGGGTTTCCTCCTGGCCGGCGACGAATGTGCGGCCGACGGCTTCGATGGCCTCGACTTCGATGCGGCCGCGGTCGCCGGTGACGGCGGCGCGGTAGCCTTCCCAGGGGCAGTAGGCGAGCAGCGAGTAACTGAGGATGATGCCGTTGCGGTAGCGGGCGGTGACGCTCATGGTGTCTTCGGCGGTGATATTGTCGCCGAAGACGTTGCGATCGCGCAGGTAGCCGCTGTCGGCTTCGGCGTTGAGGTAGAGGCTTTTGAGTGTTTCGTCGGATTCGAGGCTCATGGCGAAGGGATCGCCTTCTGCGGCCTCCTCGCCGGTGTAGCGGTCGTAACTGTAAGTCTCGCCGCGGGCGGCGGCGTTTTCGCGTCCGTAGAAGAGGAGGTCGCCCTGGGCGTAGACGGTCTGGGGGATGGAGTCGATCCACCAGTTGATGAGGTCAAAGTGGTGGGTGGACTTGTGAACGAGCAGGCCGCCGGACTTGTCCTTTTCGCGATGCCAGCGGCGGAAGTAGTCGGCGCCGTGGCGGGTGTCGAGCACCCAGGAGAAGTCGACGTGGCGTGGGCGGCCGATCGCGCCTTGCATGATGAGTTCGCGCACGGTGGTGGCGAGGGGCGCGTAGCGGTAGTTGAAGGTAACGCGCAGGGAGCGGTCTGTCTTCCGGATGGTGTCGAAGATCTGGCGGGCTTTGGCGTCGTCGGTGGTCATCGGTTTTTCGGTGATGGCGTCGCAGCCCAGCTCCATGGCGCGGCAGATGTAGTGGTGGTGGGTGGCGTCCATGGTGGTGACGATGACGACGTCGGGTTTGGTTTCGGCGATCATGCGGTCGAAGTCGTCGGCGTGGTAGGTGGGCAGGGGCCCGCTGCCGGCGCGCTGCCGGATCTGCTGGTTGTAGTAGTCCATGCGCGTCTGGCTGAGGTCGCATAGGGCGACCAGCTCATTCCACTGGGCGTAGTCGCCGAGGATGGCGTGGATGTACATGCGGGCGCGGCCGCCGGTTCCGACGAGTGCGTAGCGGCGTTTTGGTGATGGCACTGGATGGGTCCTTTTCTGGGCTGGACTGTGAATTGGCTGATTCAGGTAGTTCGGGCAGTTCGGATTGGTAGACGGAGGCTTGTGATAGGCTAAACTGATTGGTCCGCGAAGGGTCGCGAAGGGGCGCTAAGAACACCGATGGTTTGTCGGATATTTTCTGGACGGCGCGTTTTCTTGGGATAGTCTCTTTGCTTCTGTAAGTCGCTGTTGAGATAAACGTCAACGCGACTTGGAAGCATAGGTTGATTTTCGAAAGCGCAGAGCGTTCGTTAGATAGCAAAGGGAAAGGGCAATGGAATACAAGGGATTCTCAGCATCCACACAGTATGATGACCGAGACGGCATATTTCACGGCCGGTTGACGGGCAGCTTCGACAACGTCTACTTCGAGGGCAGCTCGGTCGAAGAGCTTGAGATTGCGTTTCGAGAGGCGATCGACGACTACCTGGCCTACTGCGCCGAGACAGGCCGCGAGCCGTCATAGCGGCCTGAAATCTCCCGCAGAGTCACCCCTTTAATCCATCCTCCAACCGTCACCCTGGCATCCCCACTTGTCTGCCGGACAGGTCCAGCGGGGGCGGGGGCCAGTGCAGGCCGCGCTGGCCTGAGAGTTCGCGGTTTTTGACGGGCTGCCATTGCTGGTGGGGCAGGCCGACCAGCTGGCCGTCCTGCAGCCATTCCTCGTCGTTGCCGTAGAGTTCGTTGACCAGGCACGCGATGAGGCGCTGGCGCAGGTCGGCGTGCTCCTCTGAATCGCTCAGGTCGTTCATCTCCTGCGGGTCGGCTTCCAGGTCGAACAGCTGAAAACGGTTGCCGGATGGATAGTAGATCAGTTTGTACTGGTCCTGCCGGATCATGCGCGTGGCCATGGGCCCTTCGCCGACTTCGCCGAAGAGATAGGGGCGGCGTGTTTCGCCGACCATGGAGATGCCTTCGACGGTTTCCGGGATGGGGATACCGGCGAGGTCGAGCAGGGTGGGCATGACATCCTGCCAGCCGACGAGGCGGTCGTCCTGGGCGCCGGCGGGCGTGCGCTCGTCGCCGGCGGGGCCGAGGAGGAGCATGGGGATGTTGGCGGACTGCTCGTAGTAGAGGCGCTTGGCCCAGAGGCCGTGCTGGCCGAGCATGTCGCCGTGGTCGCTGGTGAAGCAGATGATGGTGTTGTCGAGCAGCCTTTCTTCGCGCAGGGTGCCGATGACGCGGCGCAGCTGGTGGTCGATATGGGTGCAGAGCGCGTAGAAAGCGCGGTGGATGCCTCGGAGCTCCTCGTCGCTGAAGGCGATGCCGTAGCGCGTCTGGATCGTCTGCAGCGCGTAGGGCAAGTTTTCGAAGTCCCGCGACCACTCGGACTGGTGGGGGAGCGGTATGTCGATGTCGCGGTAGAGGTTGTAATACCATTCCAGCGGCACGAGCGGCGGGTGGGGATGGCAGTAGGAGAGGAACCAGAAGCCGGGCCGGGTAGGGTCGCGGCGGCGGATCATGCGGCACATCTGGTCGGTGGCCCAGTTGGTGACGTGGGTCTCTTCGGAGAGGTGCCAGGGGCGGTAACTGTATTCGTTGTTGCTCATGCCGTGGGCGAAGGAGCGGCCGGGATGGCCTTCTTCGCCGAGCCAGAGCTCGTAGTCGTCGATGGCGCCGAGGATGGGGCGGCCCTCTTCGGCGAGGATGACGTCGTCGAAGCCGATGCGATCGCGCTGGGGGAAGACGTGCAGCTTGCCGACGGCGTAGGCCTGGTAGCCGGCGTTGCGGAAGGTCTGGGCGACGGTTGGCAGCTGCGGCATCGGCTCCTGGACTTTGAAGACGCGGTCGCCGTGTGTGCGGGTGGTGGCGCCGGTCATGAGTGTGCGGCGGGCGGGGATGCAGACGGGGCACTCAGCGTAGGCGTTGGTGTAGCGGACGCCGGCGCCGGCGAGGCTGTCGAGAGTGGGCGTGCGGACGGCGGGGTGGCCGGCGCCGCCCATGAGGTGGGCGGGCCAGTGGTCGGTAGAGATGAGCAGGACGGAGGGCGCGTCCGGGTTGGCGTGGGAATGGGTTGCCATAGCGGTGCTCCAGGAGTTAGTGGTATTGGGCCAGGCCGGCGATGGCGGCCTTCACTTCGCGGGCGATGTCGGCGGGGACGGGCGGGTTGAAGGGCGCGCCTTCGCCGCCGTCAATGTCGTCGAAGCCGCTCTGTGCCATGGCGGAGATGACGGCGGAGTAGTTGTAGCGGCGGCCGTCGCGGAAGCGAAGCTCTTCGAGGGCGGAGATGGCATCCTCGACGCGCTGGGACTCGGCGTGGTCGCCGGCGCGCTGGGCGTTGTTGATGGCGTCGGAGGCCTTGGCGTAGGCGACGGCGATGCCGGAGGTGTGACCCTTGGTACCGAGCTGGGAGGCGCGGGTGCAGCGGTCGCCGATGCCCCAGATGACGAGGCCGTTGTCGCCGATGGCCTGCACGAGCGGCACTACGTCGTCTTCGCTTGTGCCCACCTTTACGCCGACGAAGGCTTCGGAGTCGCGGAAGAGTCTACCCATCTGCGAGAGGTCGCGGCTGTCTTTGAAGTAGTAGATGAGGCGGGCGCCGAAGCGGTCGTCCATCTCTTCGCCGAAGGCCATGAACTCGTTGTACATGCCGTCGGGGTCGTAGACGCCGGAGAGGGGCATGATGAGATAGGCGTCGGGCGGGCGCTGCAGGGTGTTGAGCTCGGCGATGAGGTCTTTGGCGTCGGCGAGGGGGCTGGGCAGAATGCCGGCGACGTAGACGCCTTCGCCGCCCATGGCCTGCGTGGTGATATCGACGAGGCGGACCTGCTCGGCGCGGGTCATCTGGTGGATGGGGCTGGTGCCGGCGATGGAAAGCACGCGGGGGCGGCCTTCGCTCAGGCTGTTGGTCTGCATGAGGTAGCGGACATTTTTGAGGTGCGCGTCCTCGTCGATGCTGCCGGCGCGGTAGGGGGCGCAGGGGATGGCGGTCACGCCTTCGAGCGCGGACAGCAGCTGATTGGTGGAGAGTTGGGGGGCAGTGGCGACAGTCATGGAGGCTCCTCCTGGGAACGCGTGCAAAATGGCGGGGGCTTTACCTGCTGCACGGTTGTAAATGTGAAGTTGTGTTCTGCGTCGTCAGTTGCCGTATTCTACCACTGACACGCGATTTCGCTCTACCCAATCCCAGTTGATGTCAACGCCGAGTCCGGGGCCCTGGGGGATGGAGACGTGGCCGTTGGCGTCGATGGCTTCGAGGTCGTCGACGTAGTCGACGTAGAGTTCGGGCACGTGGCTGGCGGGGGCTTTGGGGTGGAGGAGGCCCATTTCGTAGTAGTTGGTGTTGCGGATGGCGGCCATGCACTGGCGCTGGGCGGGGCCGGGCCCGTGGAATTCGAGGTCGATGCCGAGGGCTTCGCAGGCGTGGGCGAGCTTGATGACGCCGGTGATGCCGTCGTAGCCGACATCGCCGCGCACGTAGTCGGTGGCGTCGGCGATGGCGAAGTCGATGTGGGGCTCGAGGGAGCGGACGTGCTCCGTCTGGAGGATGGGCGTGTTGATGAGCTGGCGCAGTTTGCGGTGGGCGAACTGGGAGATGCCGCCGTCGCGGTAGGGGTCTTCGTACCAGAAGAAGCGGTTTTCGTCGCAGGCCCAGCCGACTTTGACGGCGTCGCCGAAGGTCATCAGCTCACAGGCGGGGTCGAGCATGAGGTCCATTTTGTCGCCGACGCGTTTGCCGACGGCGTGGACGTTGGCGACCTCCTGGCTGACGGGGGCGCGGCCCCAGCCGTGGATTTTGAAGGCGGGATAGCCGAGATCGAGGCATTGCTCGGCGAAGTCGGCGAAGGCTTCGGGCGAGGAGAGGCCGTCGGGCTGGTGGTCGCCGTGGTAGGTGCTGGCGTAGCAGGGGACGCTGTCTTTGTAGCCGCCGAGCAGTTTGTAGATGGGCTGGTCGTAGAGTTTGCCGGCGATGTCCCAGAGGGCGATGTCGACGGGGGCGAAGCCGATGCGAGCGACCTGGCGGAGGGCGCGCCTGACTTCGGTGTAGATTAGCTCGCGCTGGAGGGCGCTGCGGCCGATGAGGAAGTGGATGAAGGTGGGGAGGGTCGAGTACTCCGCGCCGCCGCCGCCGGCGTATTCGCCGACGATGCCCTGGTCGGTTTCGATGCGGAGGATGCTGCCCTGGGACTTGATGCGGCTGTTCGGTTCGTAGACGAGGTTGAAGCCGTTGTAGTCTTTGCCGAGGTTGTGGCGTTCGCATTCATAGGTGTGGATTTCGATTTTGGTGATGATTGGGTCGGCCATGGTTGTTCCTTGTTTTGGGGTGTGTGGGGTGGGATGGGAAGGTGTCTGGTCTATTTTACACTGAGTTGCGGGGCTTGGCATTTTATTGGGGAGGTGTTACAGGGCAATCGCATCTTATTGGGAGAGAACTTTCAGCAGATAGTCAGTTTTCCAACCAGCTCGTTTCCGTTTGGCGGCAATACCGACTTTGGCGCTTTTTTCTTTGCGTAGGAGGTTCAGGGCCAGTTTGCGTAAGATGGC
>JAJEBF010000011.1 GCA_022824025.1 Caldilineaceae bacterium | reverse complement strand
AAGCACGCCGCCAGCGTTCATCCTGAGCCAGGATCAAACTCTCCGTATTTTCGCCAGTGCACACCGAACATACCTCCTACTCCCAGTACACCCGACTACACCAGCACCTCTACGCAAAGCTCTTCTAAACTCTCAAGCCATATCGCTCCCAAACCACCCCGCATCCCGGCTACGCCAGAATACGAAACAACCCGAAAACGATTGACAGGTCTGCTGGACTCGCTTATCTTGCCACTCTTCAGCTGTTAATGTGCCACAACCCTACTACCTTACTACATCCTACAATTCCCTGGCAAATCGGAAAGAGGCCGATCAACAATGTGTTTCGCGCCTCGCCGACTTGCGAAGGTTTCCTGAATGTATCACACCGCAGATGGTCTGTCAAATGGGATTTCGGCTGAATTCACATTGGGTTTGCCGCGTCTGCGGGGCCGCGGGACAGGATGTGCCGCCGGTTAGCCGATAACGATCAGGACGGCTTCCTGTTCAACGCTTTGGCCGGCAGAGACCTCGACTTTACGCACCACGCCGGAACGCACGGCTCGAATCTCGTTTTCCATCTTCATCGCTTCCAGGATCATCAGCGGCTGGTCCTCGATGATCTCATCGCCATCCTGCACGAGCACTTTGACGATCATTCCGGGGATGGGGGCTCTGACAGCGAGGTCGCCCTGGGGGACCGCCGGCCCTTGCCGGCCAGCATTGAGCCGCCGTGTGCGTTCGTCTTCAATCTGGACGCGGAACTGCTCACCGCGGAGCGTCACGTCGTGGCTCTGCGAGGTTTCCTCGACCAGCATTTCGAAACTTGCGTCATCCAGGAGCAGGCTGTACAGCTGCGTGACGCCGCTCTGCCGGAGGTCAACCGTGATCGGTTCGCCATCGACCAACACTTCTTCCTCGTTGATTTCGATTTCAAAGGTATGGTCGCCGACGCTGGCAAAGTATTTCACCACCGCCCTCCCAATCCCGTGATGCGCCCGGCCTGTTTCCAGGGGCTGGCGGCATTGTCCTCGCCTCCGCCGATATTGACAGCCCGGCGCCCGGCTTCATGCGCGACCAACGCGGCGGCGACGGCAGCGATACGCGCCTGCTCGCGGTCGGGTTCGTTTTTGGCCACCAGTTGACGACGGTCGAGGAAACCGGTATCGAACGTTCCCCAAATGAACTCGGTGCTGTCCATAATCTCCTGGTGGAACGGAATCGACGTTTTGATGCCGCTGATACGATATTCATTGAGCGCGCGGCGCATGCGCAGGATGGCTTCGGCCCTGTTCTCGCCCCACACGATCAGTTTGGCGACCATGGGATCGTAGAAAAGGCTGACTTCGTAGCCGCGGTAGAGGGCGCTTTCGACGCGCACGCCAGGGCCGGTAGGCTCCTTGAGGTAGGTGACGACGCCGCTATTGGGCATAAAGCCATTGAAGGGGTCTTCGGCTGTGAGACGGCACTCGATCGACCAGCCTTTGGGGTTGATGTCTTCAGGTCGGTAGCGCATGCGGCGGCCGGCGGCGATGGTCAGCTGTTCTTTGACAATATCGACGCCGGTGACAAATTCGGTGACCGGATGTTCCACCTGCAGGCGGGTGTTCATCTCCAGGAAGTAGAATTTCTCTTCCTTGGCATCGTACAGGAATTCAATCGTGCCTGCGTTTACATATTCCACGGACTCGGCGGCAGCCACCGCGACGCGACCGAGTTCCTGGCGCAGGTTTTCGTCGACGGCGACACTGGGCGCCTCTTCGATCAACTTCTGGTGGCGCCGCTGGATCGAACATTCCCGCTCGCCGAGGTGGATGGTATGCCCGTAGCTGTCGGCGAGGACCTGGACCTCGATATGGCGGGCGCTGGATATGAACTTTTCCAGATAGACCTCGCCATTGCCGAAAGCGCCAACGGCTTCGCGACGCGCGGCCAGCAGCGCGCTTGTGAACTGGCTGGGGTCGTGAACGACGCGCATGCCTTTGCCGCCGCCGCCGGCGGTGGCCTTAATCATCAGGGGGAACCCGATCTGGACGGCGGTTGCCCTCAGTTCATCATCTCGCAGGCCTTTGCGCGACCCGGGCACCAACGGCACATTGTTTTTGGCAACGGTTTCGCGTGCGGTCTGCTTATCGCCCATTTTGGCGATCGCATCAGGCGACGGGCCGATAAATGTGATGCCGGCATCGGCGCAAGCGGCAGCGAATTCGGCGTTTTCGGCCAGGAAACCGTAGCCGGGATGGACAGCGTCGACCCCGGCCTGGCGCGCCACGTCGATGATCTTGTCGATGCGCAGATAGCTGTCGCGGCTGGGGGCCGGGCCGATGTGGTAGGCTTCGTCGGCGTACCGCACGTGAAGGGCAGTCCTGTCTACATCTGAGAAGACGGTTGCGGTGGCGATGCCCCGCTCTTCACAGGCCCGTAACACGCGTACCGCGATTTCACCTCGATTCGCAACCAGAACTTTCTTGAACATGCGCTGATCCTTACTTTTTTCCGTCTATTCCAAGTAGACTGTGCCGCCGGGGCAAGTCGTTGGCTGATTTACTTGACTGTCAGCCTTTCATTCCCTTTGTTCGCCGGGAGAGTACGCGGACACCTTTAGATGGCGTGACCTATATCAGAACAATCCTATCGAGACAGTCGACTCGGATGAAAACTGTCGCGCCGGCGATTCGCTGAGAAGCCGGTCTTCGCTTTCAACCGCGCATCAGATTCCCTGGCGATGGACACGAGCCTGAATCAGAAGCCGGTCGTGGGTGAAGGGGGCCGGCGGGATTTCACTGCTTGGGTGCCACGTGCCGAAGGCGCTGTCGTTGGGCGAAAGAAGCAGGCGGCGAAAGCCCCACATGGACAAATCGACGGTGCGTCCTACCGGTGAGGTGAAACTCTCCTCCACAATTGCCTGCACGGGCGCGAATCCGGCGGCGTAGCGGGTTTCCCATGTTCCATCGGGGAGGACGCCGTCGTCATTGGGCGCGCAGGCGACGCGCAGGGTAACGATTCCGCAGTCTATCACGACCACTGCCATTTGGGCGCTGCCATATTCGATATCGGCCTGGACGATCTGGCCGGCAAAGGCGTAGAGGGCAGGGCCGATCTGCGTGAATCTGCCAGCCAGCGGCTCTTTCTGTACGGCGTACCAGGGGTCGGGTCCGGGCTCGGGCAAAAGGACGCCGCCGTCGAGCACGGCGGTCAGGGGGAGGCCCTGTTGCAGCCGGGGGAAGCCCATCAGCGAGAACTGTTCGGCGGAAAGCTCGAATTCGATCTGGGGCAGTTTCTGCATCCTGGCGGCAGTTGGCCTGGGGCCGATTTGGGCTGTTTGCCGCCCGGAAGCCTGACCGGCCAGGCGGTCGATTTTTTTTTCTCCGTTCGGTTCCAGCGGCGTTGAATTCACAGGCATTGGGTTCACAGGGGGATATTCCCGTGTTTTTTCGGGGGGAGTCGATCACGTTTGTTTTGCAGCATTTCCAGGGCGTTGATCAGGCGGGGCCGGGATTCGTGCGGTTCAATGACATCGTCGATGAAGCCGTTGGCGGCCGCGATATACGGGTTGGCGAACCGGCTGCGATAGTCCGCGACCAGGTCGTTTCTCTTGGCCACAGGGTCTTCGGCAGCGGCGATTTCGCGCCGGAAGATTACATTGACGGCGCCCTCCGGGCCCATGACAGCGATTTCGGCTGAGGGCCAGGCGAGGACGAGGTCGGCGCCGATGTGGCGGGGATTCATGACGCAGTAGGCGCCGCCGTAGGCCTTGCGCACGATGACGGTCAGTTTGGGAACTGTTGCTTCGGAGAATGCGTAGAGAAGTTTGGCGCCGTGGCGGATGATGCCGCCGTGTTCCTGATTAAGGCCGGGCATAAAACCGGGCACATCCTCGAGGACGACCAGCGGGATGTTGAAGCAGTCGCAGAAGCGGACGAATCGGGCCGCTTTCTGGCTGGCGTCCACATCGAGGACACCGGCGAGGACGGCGGGTTGCTGGGCGACGATGCCGATGGTGCGGCCGCCGAGACGGGCGAAGCAGACCATCACATTGCGCGCCCACTGTTCGTGGACCTCGAGAAACTGTCCGTCGTCGACGATACGCCGGATGATCTCTTTCATATCGTAGGGACGGTTGGGATTGTCGGGCACGATCGAGTCCAGCTCTTCATCCTGGCGCAGCAGATCGTCGGTGGAAGGGACGACGGGCGAATCTTCCATATTGTTGTTGGGCAGATAGCTCATCAGCTGCTGCACGATGAAGAGGGCGTCTTCCTCATTTTCGGCGGTGAAGTGGGCGACGCCGGACTTGCTGCCGTGGATCGACGCGCCGCCCAGCTCCTCAAAGGTGACCTCTTCATGGGTGACTGTTTTGACCACATCGGGTCCGGTGACGAACATGTGACTTGTGTCTTTGACCATGATGACGAAGTCGGTGATGGCGGGCGAGTAGACGGCTCCGCCGGCGCAGGGCCCCATAATGACGCTGACTTGCGGGACGACGCCGGACGCCATGACATTGCGGAAGAAGATGTCGGCGTAGCCGGCCAGGCTGAGCACGCCTTCCTGGATACGTGCGCCGCCGGAGTCGTTCAGGCCGATGACGGGGGCGCCGTTTTTCATGGACATATCGAGGATTTTGCAGATCTTGGCGGCGTGATGGCGGCTGACGCTGCCTCCGAAGACGGTGAAGTCCTGCGAAAAGACGTAGACGAGGCGGTCGTCAATTGTGCCGAAGCCTGTGACAACGCCGTCGCCGGGGATGCGCTGCTCGTCGAGGCCGAAGTCGTGGCTGTCGTGGGTGACCAGCGCGTCGACTTCGCGAAAGCTGCCTTTATCCAGCATCAGCTCAAGCCGCTCGCGGGCGGTGGCCCTGCCTTTAGCGTGCTGAATCTCGATCCGTTCAAGGCCGCCCCCGAGTTTGGCCATGTCTTTACGGCTGCGCAGATCGGTGATACGAGGGTCGATTGTCGAGTCAGTCAAGACAAACTCCTATATCCTGTCATAGTTCGTTTTGCGGATGCTCCTGGCATCTTGCCTGCTGGCCGCGGCAAGTTTCGATCGCCGGGCGTGTCTGGCGGGCCGCTGCGCTGTCAGGGGATGGACGTGACCGGTCACAGCGCCAGGGCCGCATGCGAAGGGCGCCGGTTGTCCCGGAGAACCGGTCAATCCAGACCCCAGTGCCAGTCATCAGAGCGTAATCGTACCTGTCAGGAGCAGCAATCCGACCAGGATCGGCTGATGAATCACATAGATGACCAGGGAATGGCGGCCAAGAAACTGCAGAACAGAGAATGGGAAAACCCCTCCGAAATCAGGCAGCGGCAATTTGCGTGCGCCGTCTTCATAGAAAACGGTCCCCACGAAGACGCCGATCAGGAAGACGGCAAACCAGTGGGGAAAGGGAAAGTAATCGGAATAGTAGTAGCCCGGCGGTTCAATGCCGAGCGGAACCAGCCAGGAGACACCGGCGGGCGCCTGCACATTCATGAACTGCAGAATATAGCTGACGACATAGAGCGCGGCGGCCACCGACAGCGTCAGCCAGCGTCTGTTCAGGAAAAGGACCGAGCAGATAATCGATGTTCCAATCAGGTGCAGGACGCCGAAGTCGATCGGGGGCAGACCGGCCACGCGCATGACCAGGGAGAAGATCAGTCCGATACCGAGTATGTGCAGCCCCCTGCGCGCGACTTTCCAACCCAGGCCATCGGCCGATCCGCGAATGGATCGCGCCCGATTATAGCTGAGAACGACCGAAACGCCGGCCAGTGTGATGAACGAGGTGGCGGTGAAACGTTGAAAGTAGAACCAGAAGCCTTCATGCAGTACGACCGGCAGGCCACCGAAGTTGCGCAGGTCGAACATCAGATGAAAGATGACCATGGTGATGATGGCCACGCCGCGCCAGCTGTCGACCTCCCAGAAGCGGGTGACGGCGGGGGTCGCGGCGGGCGGGATGGTCTCGCCGGTGTCATTGCGCGGCGGGGTCATCTCTTCCAGCTCGTCGTAGTTTTCCAGTGAATTCCGCTGCGCCGTTGCGGCCATTGGCATCATCAGGCACTTTCAGACTTCGTAGAAGCGGCAGGTATGCGCAACAGCTGCGCGCTTGAAACATTTTCCAGTTCCTGCGAAAATCGGTAAGTGGCCACTCCCGTTTGTCCTCTTTGCGTTCTGCCCACGAATCTGGCACGGGTTTGCGTACACTTCGCGTCGAGCGCGTTACTGGCGCGCGCCGGATATTTGATCCCATACGATATAACCGGCGCTCCCCAACCCAACGGCAACGCGCGCAAGCTTAATCGTCAATGGTGGGATCGGCGCGGGAACAGCGTTTGAGCGTGGTCAGCGAGTCGCAGTTTGTGGCCAGGGAAAGGGTACGCGCCACGCGCTGCCCTGGTCCTTCCAGTGCGCGGTTATTCTACACGATACGTCAGGAGATCACAAGCAAATTGAACAAAGCGGAGGCGGGTTGTTCAGGCGACAGATCGCCGAAAGGCGCAAGCAGGCAACAGCAATCGGCTCCGCCCGGATGGATTGGACGGGCCCTGGCGATGGCGCGCGCGTCGGGAGGGCCGGGGTCGCGCCGGTATATGGGACACAGTATCGAATTTTACCATTCGATGCCAAGCACAATGCCGGCCGCGCGGCGGATTTTCGAGGCGCGCGGCGACGATGCCGCCGGCGCGGTGGTCATTGCCGACCATCAGACTGCGGGACGGGGCCGCCTGGCTCGCGGTTGGGAGGACGCGGCCGGCCGAGGGCTGTTGGGCAGCTATATCTTGTGCGGCGAGATGCTGCCGGGCCATCCTACATTGGCAGTGATGGCGGGGGGCCTGGCCTTGATGCGCGCGATCGGCGGGTGCTGTCCACGCCTGGCAGACCGCCTGCGCCTGAAGTGGCCAAACGATGTCATCTCTCTGGAAGCCGACGGGCCTGTGAAACTGGCGGGCATTCTGGTGGAGAGTATCTTTGATCAGGCGGAGCTCCGCGGCGTAATTCTAGGTATCGGTGTCAATGTCAATCAGCATCCGGAGGAGTTGCCGTCCGTGCGCGCCGGCGGGTTGCCTCCATCCAGCTTGAAGATGCTGGCTGATGGCGGCAGGCGGTCCCCAGGCGATTTTTCGCCGATTGGCAGGGAGCATCTGTTGGCGGCTTTGTGCCGCGCGCTGGATGATCTGTGCGCGCCTGGCACCCGCCCTGCGGCGGAGGTGCTGCATGTCCAGTGGGAGGCCGCTCTGCATGGCCTGGACGCTGTAGTGGCTGCCCGCACGGCAAACGGGATTGTTCACGGTCGGGCAGTGGGGACATCTCCGCAAGGCGCGCTGCTGGTCCGCGCAGCTGAAGGTGGGATGGTTACCGTTCACGCCGGCGACGTCGACTTTGATTGGGCTTCGATTCGCGGCGATTCATAGCTGAGAGTGGACACAGAATCCGGCGGCTCCATATCTGCGGGCAAGGCGGCCCAACCGTATCGCTTTCTTCCCGGCCATGGGAGCGCGACCGCGCGCTCCAGTACAGCTGGATGCGCGCCCCGTTGAGAAAATGATTGGTCTTCAATGGTGTAGGGGGTATGATAGGAGGCATGCACTTTGTTGATCCAAACGCGCACTGTCCCTCTTTCTGCTATGAATCTCTCATTTGAATCACCGGTTCGATTTCAACTTGTGCAGACGCCGGAGCCAAGGCACGTCCCGCGCGGCCAGCCGCGCGGCGCGGAGCCGTTGCAGCAGCGCTGGATGGCGCTGGTGATCCTGCTTGCGTTTGGCTGGCGGATGTTCGGCCTGATCGCGCGCAAACTCGGCCAGGTGGAACAGGAGACGATCGAGCTGGCGGCCAGCCCGGTGGAGGAGACGGTTGCAGGGCTGGTCGCGCCGGGTCAGGGCGGGATGTTATATTTTCTTCTGATCCGGCCGTGGATCCAGTTCTTCGGAACCGATCTCTTCGCGTTGCGTTATTTTTCGGTGCTGGTCAGCGCCATTACCATCGCCCTCATGTGGCAGGTGGCCCGCCGGATGGTGCCGGCAGTAGGCAGCACGCTGCTGAGGAATCTGCCGCTGCTGTCGACACTTTTCCTGGCTTTCAATCCATTGCAGCTCTGGTACAGCCAGGAGGGGGGCGCGTATGGAATGGTGGTGATGCTTGCGTTGTTTTCAAGCTGGAGCTGGCTGCAGGCGATGTGGCACAGCGGACCCTGGCGGTGGCTGACCTACCTTGTCATTTCGTCGATAGCCATCTATACGCAGGTGTTGACGGCGCTGCTTCTGCCGGTCCATCTGGTCTGGTTTTTGCTGGCAAATCCCCTTAACCGGAAGCGCTGGCAGGGATACGGACTGACGCTGGTCGGCTTTGCGCTGCCCATTCTGCCGCTGACGGCGTGGGGCAGGGGCCATCTGGCCGGCATATTCGGCGGGCTCGAACAGCAGAGCGGCAGCGCGTTGCAAGCCGTCGCAGCCGACCTCCCCGTCGCACCTTTGACAGAGATGGCGCGCACATTGCTCCTTGATAATGCGCAGGGCTTGCTGGAACCGATTTCGCATCTCTGGCTGATCCCGGTCTTCTTTCTTGGCTTGACAGGTCTTCTGGTTGGGTATACGGAGTTCGGGGGGCGGATCGCCAATGTGGGCATGTTGGCGACCTGGCTGATTCTGCCGGTCCTGCTGCTTTACGCCATCAGTCTGTTTGCCCCGGCGATGGCACAGCCCGCAGCGCAGCCCGCGGCCCAGATCGGAGAGAGAGCGGCCCGGTTTGAGGGCATTATCTGGATTGCGCCGGCGTTTACGATGTTCGTGGCGCTGGGGACGCAGGTGATACGCCGCGCCTACGGGCGTGTGGGCAACTGGCTGGCCGTCGGCATGATCGTCTTTGTGATCGTGTACTGGGGCTATAGCTGGTGGGCGCACGGCCAGCAGCCGATCAACGTTCAGTCGGGCGCGGCGGAGTTCTTGCCCCACGCGTGGCACGGATATCTGGAGTCGTGAAATGTATGGAGGATCTGGCGGACGGGGCTGGAATGCCCTAAGCCGCACACAGCAGATAGCAATTGGGGTCGTAGGAATTCTGGTCTTGTATGCGCTGGTGTCCGGGGGTAGTTCCCTGGGCCGGATGGGCGATCCGCTCTGGCTGGTTGCGGTGGCGGTCATTGTTCTGGTTGCCTTGCCTGTTCACGAAATGGCGCATGCGGCGATGGCTGTCCAGTTGGGTGATCCCACACCGCGCATGCAAGGGCGCTACACGTTCAATCCAATTGCTCATATCGATCCGATTGGCGCGCTGTTGATTCTGTTTACGGGATTCGGCTGGGCCAAGCCGGTGCAGTGGAATCCTGGCAACATCGATGTAGACGTGCGTGTGGGGACGATATTGGTGGCGGCGGCCGGCCCAGTGAGCAATCTGCTGCTGGCTGCGGTTGGAGTCTTCCTCATGCCCTTCGCCGACGTCCCGGTGCTGGAGCGGTTCCTGAGTTTCTTTGTCTGGATCAACACGCTGTTGTTCGTTTTCAATCTGATCCCGATTCCGCCGCTGGACGGCTCGCATATTCTGTTTGCGCTTTTGCCGGGAGATCATTTCGAGCTGCGGATGGCCCTGGGCCGCTTCGGCTTTCTGATTCTGCTGGCTGCGATCTACCTTGGCGGCGGCTTTATCACCGGCGTGGCCGGCCAGGTTGTCAGGTGGCTATTCCTCATTTTTGGGAACTGAAACTGCAGTGGTCGGTGGTCAGTGGTGAGTGGTCAGTGACTGCGGCTGTTGATTGGGGATAGGTGGTTGGACGGCTGTGGGGGGTTGATTTCCGGGCGGGGGGAGCGGCTCTATTCATTTTGGTGGACGGCCATGATTGAGTATGATGGGGCGGCAGGAGCGGGAGTGGAAGGACGGATGCCTGAGAGGACCAGCAGGATTTTGCGCCGCGTACGCCAATTTGCGCGGGGCATTACCGCCTCTGTTTCGGCTGAGGAACTGCAGCAGGCCGCCCGATTTCTCCCGCCCGCGGGGCTGGCCCGTTTTCGGCAGATGCCGGTGGATGCCCAGCGGCACAGCTTGAACGTTTTACGTAGTCTGCAGGGCGCGGGCTGGCATGACTTCGATCTGGCGGCGGCGGCACTGCTCCATGACGCCGGCAAGTTGGCAGCGGCGGAGGCCGGATTGACCTTCAACGCGTGGGTGCGAACGGCGCTGGTGCTGCTGGACGCATTGGCGCCCGGTCTTGTTCTCCGTCTGACAGTTGACGATGCGGCCGGCGGTTGGCGGTATCTGTTGCATGTTCATCTGGCGCATCCGTGCATTGGGGCGCGTTGGGCCGAAGAAGATGGATGCAGCCCGCTCACATGCTGGTTAATCGCTCATCATCAGGATAAAGCCGCTTTGTCGGACAGTTCATTCGAGAAACCGCGATGGGGGGAGGGAGGCGCAAGGCAAGAGGCCGGGGAAGAACAGATGCGCCTGCTGAAGGCTCTGCAGTGGGCGGACTGCCAGAACTGATCGCAACCCGCGTGACGTCTGGCGGACGGAAGCGGGAGACGCGGCTGCCGTATGCGCAGATCTGGACGACGGCGCAATTTAATCCTGGCTGGGCCTCGTTGCCCTTTCAAAGGCAGCGTTATTGGCGGCTTCAGATTGGCGTGAAGCCCGCGACGATTTCACCATGCTTGCATGGAAGCGATTGACAACATTCAGGAAAGCAACCCATGGCTGAGACGACAGCAAAAATCACAATCGTTGGATTGGATTTGATTGGGACCAGTATCGGTCTCTCTTTGCGCGAGAATGCGGGCAGCTACCAGGTGATCGGCCACGACCGCGAACCGACCCGAATGAATGAGGCTAAACAGTTGGGCGCGATTGATTCGACCACCTGGAATCTGCATTCGGCGTGTGAGAACGCCAGCCTGGTTGTCACGACCGAGCCACTGTCGGAGCTGCCGGAGTTTCTGCAGCATATTCGTGAGGATGTCGCTGAGGGCGCGGTGATATTCGGGATTGGCCCGGTGATGCAGCCGGCGCTCGCGATTGCTGCCAACAACCTGCCGGAGGGCATCCACTTTGTGGCGGGCCGGCCGGTACACAGTGACCTCAGCAGTGAGCCGGAGCCGCGCAGCGA
Source organism: Caldilineaceae bacterium (assembly GCA_022824025.1). Lineage (GTDB taxonomy): Bacteria > Chloroflexota > Anaerolineae > Caldilineales > Caldilineaceae > Bin5. Next base: position 111,600 of record JAJEBF010000011.1, on the reverse strand, counting down.
GCTGTTCAAAGAGAGTACTTTCTGCATTGGCGCGGGGCCGCAGACCGAAAGCAGCGCGCTGGAACTGGTGAGCAATCTGTTGGCACGGTTGGGCGCGAAGCCGCTCTACATCGATCCGCTGGAACATGACGGAATTGTGGCGGCGGTGGAACAGTTGCCAGAAGTCCTGGCGGCGGCGCTATTTCAGGCTGTGCACGACGCCCCCGGTTGGAGTGAGAGCCAAAAGCTGGCCGGCCGCCGTTTTGCCCTCAGCACGGCGCTGGAAGCCAGCGCAGAGGAGATGGCTGCCTCGCTTTTCGCGAATCGGGAAACGATCCTGCAACGGATGGACCAGCTTTCGGCGTTACTCGAGTCCTGGCGCGGCCATCTGAACGCTGAGGACGCCAAGCCGTTGGAGGAGGAGTTGGACGGATTGGTGCTGGGGCGGGCCAAGTGGGAGCGGGACGCCAAACTGCGTGATTGGGACCGTCTGACGGAGCCGGCTTCACGCGAGGACTATGGCAGCTCGCTGGGCCAGATGTTTTTCGGCAGTCTTTTTCGCGGGCGTGCGGGACGCAGGGACCCTGGCCGCAGCGATCGAGGCGAAGAGTCGAAGCGATAGAATTCGATATTGCGGCGATAGTCTGCGGATGCGTTTCGGCTTATGAGCGGCGTCGGGCCCGGTGCATGGCGAACCGCCCGCGATCAGGACGGTTTCCTCTTTAGCTTACAGCGACTCGCGGCGCTTTCGGCGACGTGGGTGGGCAGCCCTTTCAACATGCGGAGAAGATTGTCGGGCGGAGCCGTTCCGCGCGCGAAGCGGGCCGGGTGACGTGGGGCCATGCGTCCGTCTGGGCCCGGGCTCTCTGGCCCATGGGAAACACATATACACTTGGCGTTTTGAATGGGCCGCGCAGGGCGCCCACAGAGGCAGCGCGAACCGATTCAGACAACCTCACGAGGGTATGTCGTTTGGAGAAGCCGTTGCCCCATCCTCGATCGGACTGTTGTTGACGACTCAACACTCTTACACTAAACTTTAGTTGTCATAGTGATTATTCACGCCCCCGACTTTGCGCCTGACTGCGCAGCGTAATACGGAAGGAGTCGTGCAGCAATATGAAACGGAAACCTCTGTTGGCCTCTGTCACGATTGGACTGGCATTTGTGTTGGCCTTCGCGATGGGCTACACACACACTCATGCCCAGGGGCAGTTTCCCGGCTACAAGTCTACAATTCAAACCTACAATATGAGCGAATCCACCGCCAATATCATCCTGGCCTTCTACAGGCAGGACGGCAGCCTGGAGAAGACGCTGACTGACATCATCGAGCGCGATCGATCCAAGATCTATTTCACACTGCCGGTCAATGAGGGATTCAGCGGCTCGGTTGTCATCTCCTCGGATCAGCCCGTCGCCGCCCTCAGCAACATGATGAACAGCGCGCTCTCGGCGGGAGGAACCTATGTGGGGCGCAGTGAAGGCAGCAATACGGTCTATCTCCCGCTGCTGATGGCCAATGGGGCGGGCGATTTCAATAGCTGGTTTGCGCTGCAGAATCCGAATCCCTCATCCACGAATGTAACAGTGAACTACAGTGACGGGATCACGACTTCGATCACGCTGGCGGCATACGCATCGCACAATTTTTACCAGAAGCAGGAGCCGCACACGAGCAACCTCTTTGCTGCCGAAGTGACCAGCGACGAGCCAGTGGTCGTCGTCGCGTTCCTGGAGGATTCGGCGTCGATGGCGGCCTACAACGGATTCGCCAGCGGAGCTGTCAGTCCGGCGATGCCTCTGGTGAACGCCAACAATAACGGCATCAATACGGAGATCCAGATACAGAATACAGGTGACAGCGATACCAGTGTCACGGTGTCCTATCAGCCGTCGGCGGCGGGCAGCGCATGCACGGAGACGCAGACGATCGCGGCCAACCAGACGGTAACTTTTGCGCGCGGCGCATTTCAGAGCGGCGCCAATTCCACGTGCGCGGGCGGCGAGCGATTCATTGGTTCCGGCTATGTCACGGCGAACAGCGGCAGCCAACCTCTGGTCGCGGTTGTCACGCAGAGGTCCGGGAGTTCTCCACTGACACAACTCGCGGCCTACGGCAGTTTTGATCCGGATGATGCCACAAAGGCTGTGCGTCTGCCTGCGATCAATGACCGCAACGCGGGCTTCTTCACCAGTATCAATGTGATGAACGTAGGATCATCGGAGACGGCGGTGTCGTGCAGTTTTACCGACACGACGTACACGGTCAGCGGGACGCTGCAACCCAATGAGACGTTGACGGACCTGCAGGCGAATAAAATCCAGGACAGCTATGTGGGCGGCGCGACGTGCACGGCTTCAACAGAGGGGGCCAAGATTGTGGCGGTTGTCAACCAGTTGAAAACGGGCTCAACGGACGACCAGTTCCAGGTTTACGAGGGGATCAATCAGTAAGGGAACAGGTGAGGAGAGTGAGGACGCGTTTCACACATGGCTGGTTGTGAAAGCGGCCCATGAAACGGCAGGCGCATTTTCTCATAACGGTCCTATTGCTCCTGGGGTGCAGGGCCGTCGCGTTCGAGAGCGCACGGACGGGCGGCGAAGGGGGCCCGACAACATCATCGATTGAAGCCGCGGCCGGCGCCGGTTCTCTGACCGGCGCCCTGTTCTTGCGGACGGAGAATGGTCTGCAACCGGTGATGGATGTCAAGCTGGCGATCGGCGAAATCCTGAGCGATGATGAGGGCACGGAGCGGATTGTGGCGTACGATCCGTCGGCGGCGCCGGTCGCCTATACCGGTGCAGACGGCCGCTTCATGTTCACGGACATCCAGGCAGGACGGTACGGCCTCATTCTGGACATGGTCATGGGTTCCTTCCTGTTGTACCAGGAGGGGACGGAGGACGCCATCCTCTTTGACATTACAGACGGTGAAACGACGGATCTGGGCAACCTCGAATATTCAGCGTTGCCCTTGCCCCAGTCATACAGATGACAGATGGGTGATTGCAGACGGCGCCCGGCCGTCTGTTATGGCGCGGCAGAGCCGTCGTAGTGCCAGGTTCCCATCCAGCAGATCTCATCAACGAAGCCCATACGGCGGTAGAACTGAACCGGTGAATCGGCCGGATCAGTAGCGATCAGGAGTGATCGCTTTCCCAAGGCGTAGGTGTCAGCGAGCACGCGGGAAAGCAGTTGACGTGCGATGCCCTGATTGCGGAAAGGCGCCCGCGTCGCCAAGTTGAAGATGTAGCGGTCGGGGCCTTCGTGCCATCCGATGATCGCGGCGGCTTCGGCGCCGACACGGGCGATGAGGAAGGCGCCGCCGGCATTCAACTCGGCCCGGCGATTCGCCATTTCGGCCTCGACGGCAGCCGGGGCGGGTTCCACTTCGCTGCCGGCAAATGCCAGTCGTTTTGTCACAACATAGTCGAGAAGGTTGGCGTGTGTGACCGGCTCCATCTGCGCTGGTCCGGACTCGACTTCAGGTGACACGCCTGTATTGACGTGCGCGAGATAGAGCTTCGCCGGGCCGCAGGCGCAGCCGGCCCGTTCCAGCGCGTCGGACAGGCGCCTGTCGACGGCCTGGCCGTGGGTGAAGATGTGTACCTGGCGGCCGCCATAGAAGGCTTTCACGTCTTCGAGAAAGGCGCGCGTCTCTGCCGGGTCGAACGGTTCCAGGATGTGAATATCGCAGTAGCTGGTCTTGGAGTTGAGGCTGTAGTAGCCGAATGGCCGCCGCGTCACGACCTTGCCCAGGGCTGGAAAGTCCTGGATGTACCAGGAGCGCACTTCCCGGACGAGGCGGTCGTGAGCGGGATGGCTGGTCATACGGGGGCTGCTGCGGCCCGCATGGATTCTGCCCACGTCAGCCGGCCGGCTCCAGCGTCTCTTCCGCCTTGGGAAATGGGCTCAGCCCTGACGACCTTTCGGGGATATCCGCGGGCTGGGGCGGGAAGTCGGCGCAAAGTTCGCCGTTGCGCAGGATCCAATAGTATGGCTGCGGGAACTGGCGCTGGCGCGTGATTTGCGGCGTGGAGTAGACGCCGGCGATGGCGATGCGGCTGTTAGGGCTGGGGTTGGGCGGGCTGTAGTGGCAGATGGAGCTGTGCCAGCATACGACGTCACCCGAATCCAACTCACAGTGTTCTACGCCGCTGTCTGCGATCATCTGGCGCACGCTTTCCCTGGGCAGTTCGCCATGGATGCTGTCGGCATAAAGGAGGTGGGGAAAAATGTCCTTTTTGTGACTACCGGGGATGAACTGCAGACAGCCGTTTTCGGTCGTTGCCGGATCCAGAGCCATCCAGAAGTTGAGCGGTTCGGTTTCGCCGTCGCGCCAGAGGCCGTTGTCCTGGTGCCAGGGTGTGGCGCTGCCGGTGCGGGCGGGCTTGACGAAACAGCTGCTGAACTTGAGGAAAATGTCATCGCCCAGGAAGTAGCGGCCAACGGAGGGCATTGTTTGGCCGCCGTAGTAACTGTGCCAGATCAGAGGCAGGCGTGCGGAGAACCCGCTGAGCTTGCGAAAGCGGGCCGTGCGCGCCTGGGGTGAGTCACCCATGGGGTCCATGGGATCGTCGTCGGTTTTGAGGCCTGGGTCGGGGCGCAGAAGGAAATCTTTGATCACGCCCCGCATTTCGATGGCGTTGTCTCTGGGGATGGCGTCGCGGATGATGAAGTATCCTTTGGTCTGCCAGTCTTCCAATTGCTCCTCTGTTGGTTGCCAGTCGTTCATGGGATTCTCCTGCTACCGGCGGCCTGTCTGCAATGCACAGCCGCCAGCAATGTCGATAGCGGCTAGGTGATCAGTCCTTTGGCGCGGAACGCGGTCGCGAGGCGGCGAATTCCTTCTTTGATTTCAGCGGCCTGGTTGTAACCGAAGCAGAGCCGGGCGCAATTGGCGCCGGAAACGCCGTCGGGCGCGAAATTTGGACCGGGGAGATAGCCGACGTCGTACTCTTCGAGAATGTCATCGCGCACTGCGGCCAGGTCGACGTGTTCGGGGAGTTGCAGCCAGATGAAAAGCCCGCCGTCGGGCCGGCTCCAGGTGGCGCCGCTGCCGCTGAAATGTTCGTCGAGCGCAGCCAGAATGGCGTCGCGGCGTTCTTTCTGGATATCGTTGATTTCCTCGATGTGGCTGTAGAGATGGGTGGTGGAGAAGCGATGCACGGCCCAAGAGGCGAAGGTGTTCACGGAACCGCCGCTCTTTGCGCCGATCGCGTGTTCGAGGAAGGGCCGGGGCCCGGTCAGATAGCCGAGGCGCATACCGGGCGCGATGATCTTGGAAAAGGATGCGACGTAGAGGACGCGGCCGGTGTCGTCGAGAGAATGGAGTGAGGTAACGTCGGAGCCATCGTATCGCAGGTCCACATAGCAGTCATCTTCGAGGATGGGCACGTCATACTGCTGTGAGAGGGCCACCAGCGCTTTGCGGCGGGCCAGGGTCATGGTCCAGCCCTGCGGATTCTGGAAGGTGGGCACGGTGTAGATCATCTTGGGGCGTTTGCCTTCGGCGCTGGCGGCGCGGATGGCCTCTTCGATGGCGTCCGGAATCATGCCCTCTTCGTCGGTGGCGACGCCGCGCAGGTCGGCGCGGAAACGGCGCAGGGTATTGAGCGTGCCGGCGTAGACGAAATCTTCGGTCAGGACGACATCGCCGGGATCGAGGAGAGTTTCGGCGACCATGTGGATGGGCTGGCTGGAGCCGTCGGCGAGGATGATGTCGTCGGCGGTCACGTTGATCGCTCTGTCGCGTTGCAGCTTGGCCGCCACGAACTCTCGCAAAGGTGTGTAGCCCTGGGGATTGGCATAGAGAGAGAGATCTCCGCCCTCTTCATCCATCGCCTGTTTGAGGCCGTCGAGAAGGCCTGCCAGGGGCAGAGAGCCGGGGTCCGGATAGGCGACGGCAAAGTCGTAACGGCCGCGTTTTCCGCGCCCCAAGCCCTTGGGCTCCGCCGCGTTGCGGGCATACATGCCGGCCCAGGTGAACTGCTCTGCGGGGTCGCTGTTTGGGCGCTGGCTGGTGGTTGACATGAGCGAATCTCCACTGTGGTGTGTTCGGGAGGTTGATGCGGATTGGAGTATGGAAAGAGTACCCGCCAACAGACAAAAAAGCAATTTTGAGGCCCCACGCGCAGTTGTGTGGGCAGCCGGATGCTGCGATAATGGCTAACTGCAGTGGTCAGTGGTCAGTGGTCAGTGGTTGCGGCGATTGGTTGAATTGTAACGAGGAGATGAGGAACGGGGCTGATGACGACTTTTGAAGGATCGAGACAGTTGATCGCCGAGGCGTCCGGTTCTCTGCCCGGTGGTGTGAACAGCAATTATCGAATGGGAATTGCGCCGACGCCGCTGGTCTTTGAGCGGGGTGAAGGGCCATACCTGTACGATGCGGACGGCAACCGGCTGATCGACTATTACCTGGGCATGGGGCCGATGATCCTGGGGCACAACCCGGCGCCGGTGCTGGAGGCGGTGCAGGAGGAGCTGCGATCGGGCATCCTGTATGCGGGGCAGAGCCGGATCGAGCAGGAGGCGGCGAGACGGGTCTGTGAAATGGTTCCGTGCGCGGAGCTGGTGCGCTTCAGCTGCGCGGGCAGTGAGGTTGTGCAGGCGGTGATCCGGCTGGCGCGGGCGGCGACGCAGCGCTCGGTGATCATCAAGTTCGAGGGGCATTATCACGGTTGGATGGACAACATCCTGTGGAGCATCGCGCCGGCGCCGGAGGAGTACGGCCCTGCGGATGCGCCGCACGCGATACCGGCCAGCGCGGGACAGGACCTGCAGGCCGGATGGCATACCGAGGTGCTGCCGTGGAACAACCTGGAGGCGTTGGAGAAGCGGCTCGAGCGCGAGGATGTGGCCGGGGTGATCATGGAGCCGGCAATGTGCAATACGAGCACAGTGTTTCCGGCTGACGGATACCTGGAAGGCGTGCGCCGCGCGTGCAGCGACACCGGCACAGTACTGATTTTCGACGAGGTGATCACCGGCTTTCGGGTTGCGCCGGGGGGCGCGCAAGCCCACTTTGGCGTAACTCCGGACCTGGCGACCTTTGGCAAGGCGATCGCGAGCGGCTTTCCTGTCTCCTGCTTTGCCGGCCGCGCGGAGCTGATGGAGCTGTTCGCGAGCGGCGGCGTGATGCACGGCGGCACCTTCAACGGGCATCCGGCGTGCATGGCGGCGCTGGTCGCGACGTTGAGGGAACTGGAGAAGCCGGCGACCTTTGCCGCGCTCGACAGACAGGGGACGCGGTTGATGGAGGGCATGCGGGAGGCGTTGGACGCGGCCGACATCCAGGCCCGCGTTGAAGGGTTCCCCCAGATCTTCCATGTTGGATTTGGAGTGGAGGCTCCGGTAACGGACTATCGCAGCTCACTGCAGGCGGACAAGGAGCGCTATGTGCGCTTCACGGAGGCGCTGCACTATCGGGGCGTACGCGCGCTGGAGCGGGGCGCGTGGTTTTTATCGACGGCGCATACAGCGGATGTGGTCGACGAGACGGTGGCTGCGGTCGCCGCGGTGGCGCGGGAGGTCTGAGGAGGCGGCAGCCGGATGCGGGGAATTCACCCTCTGCAGGCAGATTAGGGATGTCTTTCGCCTGGCTCTCTCATTAAACAAACTGATCGCTCCGCGAAGTATCGCGAAGGGTCGCGAAGGACACCAGAGGCTTTGCGGATTTTCCTTTCGCGGCTGGGCGGCCCTTCATGGGTCTGCCGTGCTGGTCTCCTGTAAATCGCTGTTCTGACAATCTTCAACGAACCCTAGTCATCATCTTTCCAATATAGCTCCTTGAGGCGGCGAATGTACTCCCGGTCCCGTTTTTCGACGGCTTCTTCGAAGTTGGCGGGGTCCAGGAACCAAGGCTGCGCCTTCAACATCTGTTCGCGGAGTCGTTCGTTTTCGATGGCGCGGGGATTGCGCACGTCCTCGGGCCATTTCAAGATTCCTGCCAGGTCGTAGTGCAGGAACGGGCCTTCGTGGGGCATGCGGAAGCCGAAGGTGGTGACGATCCCCAGCTCGATATCCTCTGCGCTGGCCATGCCTTCCGCCCACAGTTGGCTGGCCTCGCGCGCCATCGCGTGCTGAATCCGGTTGATTAGGTATCCTGGTTTCTCCCCGCGCACACGGATGGGGATCTTGCGGGCGCTGCGCAACAGTTCGCAGGTGAGCTCGAAGGTCTCGTCGGTCGCGCCGGGCCCTTTGGCGACCTCCAAGCCGGGAACGATGTGCGGCGGCGCGAAGTAGTGGGTAAGCACCAGCTTGTCCTGGCGGCGGGCGTGGACGCCGATGTCGCTCAGCACGAGGCGCGAGGTGTTGGTGGCGATGATGGTGTGGGGCGGGCAGAGTTCGTCGAGCTTTTTGAACAGGGCCTGTTTGTCGGGCAGCCGTTCGACAATGACCTCGGTGATGTAATCACTCTGTCCCGCCAGCTGCCCCAGGTCGGTCGTGGTGGTGATGCGGGTGAGTGTTTCCTCGGCGCGGTCCTCGGTTATCAACCCGCCCTCGACGAAGAGCTTCAGGGCATGGGCGATGTTGGACTCGGTCGTTGCCAGAACTTCGTCACTGAGGTCACTTATGATTGTCGGGTAGCCCCACAGCGCGAAGTTGATGGCGATGCCGAAGCCCATGGTCCCGCCGCCGACGACGCCGACGGTCTTGATGTCGGAAAGCTGCATGGTTTTGACTCCAGTTTTCAGCGGTCAGCGGTTGGCTGGGCTTCACTGGTCAACGCCAACTGAACGCTAATTCTTGCCGTTTGCGATCGCCAGTTCGTACAGCGGCTCGAGCTGCCCCACGTGGTAGGCCTCGTGGAAGACCAGATAGAAGTGCAGCCGCTGATCGACGGTGACACCCCGTTCCTCATCATACACTTCATCCAGACGAGATTCGGGCATCTTTTCAAGCGCGGCGACGACCTTGTCGGACAGTTCATCGAGACGCGCCAGAATGATTTCGAGGGGGATGGCTTTGTCGGGGTCGGTCAACGGTTCGGAGCCGCCGCCGTAGATAGCGAACTCGTCCTCGTCGGGTTTGGAGACGCCGTCGATCACGCCCAGGTACTGCTCTCGATAGACCATGATATGGCCGAGGATCCAGTTCATGCAGTTGGCGGGGATGGGCAACTGCAACATGCTGTCGGCATGGGTCAGGCCCTCCGTCTTCTGTTTGATTACGCTATTGGCGGTCCCGAGCATGTTGACATACAGGGTTGGGGAATGCACAAGCAACTCCTTTCATAGCAAAATCTGATTTGTATTCCGGTGTGGCCGCGGGTTTCCAACTGCAGGCCGCGGGTCCTTCACATGTGTTTTCATCTGCCAAGCGTTGCGTGAAACGTCTCGGGCGTCTTTTGGCGGGTAAGCCTGGTAGAAGAGATGCCAGCGGTCCTGCCAGAAGCAGAGACCGTTGGGATCGTTAAGGGTGTTTTCCGGGTTGACGTAGTGGTAGACGGGCCGGTGGGGGTCGCCTTCGTAGCGTTCGCGATAGGCAAGCAGGCTCTGCATCAGTGAATTGGTTCTCAGAGCGGCTTCCTGTTCCGCCAAGGTTTCGGGGAATTGAAATTGGGGCGCAAGGAAGGTGTTATTGGTTCTCTCTGCAGCGCTCACGGATGTCGTTTCCCCTTTCCCCGGATGGGCGCCCGTGATCCGGGTCTTCTGATGCAGTCCCTGTCAACGGAAAATAATCACTGACCAGAACGATTCGCTGTCGCCATCTCGTACAGCGGCTCGAGTTGCCCCCCGTGATAGGCTTCGTGATAGACCAGCATGAAGTGCAGCCGCTGACCAACGGTGACACCGCGCTCCTCGTCCAGGATCTCATCCAAGCGGGATTCGGGCATCACTTCGAGCGCGGCGGCGATCTGCTCGGACAGGGTTTCGAGACGCGCCAGCAGGGTTTCGAGCGGAATGGCTTTGTCGGAGTCGGTCATCGGTTCGGAGCCGAAGCCGTAGAGCGCGACCTCATCCTCGTCGGGTTTGCTGACCCCGTCGATCAGGCCCAGGCATTGCATGCGGTAGACCATGATATGGCCGAGGATCCAGTTCATGCAGTTGCCGGGGAAGGGCAGCTGCAACATGCTGTCGGCATGGGTCAGGCCCTCGGTCTTCTCCTTGATTACGTAGTCGCTTGTTCCCAGGATGTTGTTATAAAGGGTCGGCATGTGCATAGATTGCGCCTTTCAGAGAAAAGTGAGGCCGTCGCCACAGGACGGCCGCAGGTTACGAATAGATATTTTCCATCTGCCACGCTTCGAGCGAAACGACGCGGGCATCCTGCCCTTGCGAGCGCAGCGAAACGCCCAGGCTGTCCTCGCGCTCGGGGTAGACGCGCAGGGCCGCGCACTGCTTGCCGTTGACGAAGACCTCGACGACGCTTTTGTCGACGAAGATCCTGAGGCGCAGCGGTTCATCCCGTTCGAGGAAGACCGGCGCGGTCTCGGGCGCCCGCGAACGGACGTCGGGCGCGAGGGAGGAGTAGGAGGAGTCGATGGAGATCAGGCTGTCTGTGGCGGCGGCCAGTTTGTCGCGCTGCCAGCCGTTGTACCGCTCCCAGTCGCGGAAGCCGCGTTCACGGTAGAAGGCGATGCGGGTGAACTCCTCTTTGCCTGGGGAACGCAGGACGTTCAGTTCAACAAGCGGCGCTTCGTTGGTCTCGATCTCCGCCATCAGCTCGATGGCGTTGCCCCTGATGCTGCCAAGGACGATCTCCTGGTTGGCGGGCAGGGCCATGTCGGTGATCTGACGGTGCTCCCGCCGCAGCGACTTGAGGTTGCCCGTGGGTTCGACCAGCAGGGTGTCGCGTCCGATCTTGTCGGTTCCCTGCAGCGATAGGCGCCTCGGCAGCGTCATGATCTGGTTCCAGCCTTCGGTCGGCTTGGCGGGGTTCATGTTGAAGATGACGTAGACGCCGCCTTTGCCGTCCGGCGTGGCTGAGGGGGCATGGACGCCGCCGGGGCCGTAGGGGCCGAAGTTGAATTCATGGTGCGAGGTGACGACGAACTTGTCGCGTTCGGTGTCGTAATCGCCCAGAAGGGCCTGCCCGCCGCTCATATGGCTGAAAAAGAGGAGAATGTGGCGGTCTCCGATTGGCCAGAAGTAGGGACAGGCGCCGTCGTCGCCGATGCGCGTGAAGCAGTCGTCTTCCACAAACGGATGCAGATAGTCCCAGTCGACCAGGTTGGGCGAGCGGAAAAGAAAGTTGGCTCGTGTACGCCTGCCGGAGGCTGCGTGGGGCAGCGTGCCGCCGGACAGGGCGTAGTAGTGGTCCCCTTTCTTCCAGATGCAGGGATCAAAGACGCGGTAGGACAGGGGCGAGCCGTCCGCGCTGGCGATGGGAATGACCGGCGCGCCGGTGAGCTTCTCCCAGTTGAGAAGCAGCGGATCGTGCGAGACGGCGACCATGTTGCCCACCTTGGTGCCGTGATAAATTGCGATCACGCGGTCCTCTTCGACCAGGGTCGCGCCGGAAAAGCAGCACTCTTCCGGGTTGGGATAGATGGCATAGGGCAGATCGCGCCAGTGGATCAGGTCGTCGCTGACGGCGTGGCCCCAGTGCTGGCGGGGGTCTTCGGGCGGGTAAGCCTGATAGAAGAGATGCCAGCGGTCCTGCCAGAAACAGAGTCCGTTGGGATCGTTGAGGGTGTTTTCCGGGTTGACGTAGTGGTAGATGGGCCGGTGGGGGTCGCCCTCGTAACGCCGGCGATAGGCGAGCAGACGCTGCATCAGTGAGTTGGTCGACAGTACGGCTTCCTGTTCCGCCAGGGTTTCGGGAAATTGAAATTGGGGCACGAGGGAGGTGTAATCAGTTTGTTCGACAGCGCACATGGCTGTTGTTATCCTTTCGCGGCTGGCAGCTTGTCGCTGGCGGTATGTCGCGCCATGCAGCTTTGCGACGACTGTTCAGGATCCGGCGTAGTCCGGCAGGGGATGGGGCTGGACGAGCGCGCCTCCGTTTTCATAGGAATCAATGGCGGCCCAGGTGTACTCCAGGGTGGCCAGGGCGTCGCGTCCCGAAGCCCGCAGTTCCCTCTTCGGGACCTGGTTGCTCACATCTTCAAGGAAGGCATGGATACGGAGGGGGAAGGTCTGGTTGAAGTCGCTGATACCGCTGTGCGTGATCTGCGGCGGCGCGGCGCCTTCTGCGGTGGGGGCGGGCCAGTAAGTGATCTTTTCGATACAGTTCTCGATGCAGAAGGTGCCGCGCGTCCCGGCGACCTCGACACTCCACCAGCCGCCGAGGCCGAAGGTGGTGTCGCCGCGCTGGCTGAGCAGGTAGCCGGCGGCGCCGCTGGCAAACTGCAGGTGGATGCTGGTGACGGAAAGCATGGGGTCGTCGGCCTTTACGCGAAAGGAGGGGCGGCTGAAAAATGCCTGGACGTGGGTAATATCGCCGCAGAAGTGGCGCATGATGCTGAAGGGGTGGGCCAGGAACGCTTTCACATGGAAGTAGGGGAAGCCGGCGGCGTTGGGCGCGCTGTTCTTGCTGTAGGTATGTTCCCCGCCGTTGAAGCCCATTTTGTGCAGGCAGTAGACCGGCTCGCCGATTTGGCCCTGCTCCATGTATTCTCGGGCCTTCTCCGCGGGAGGCGTAAAGTAGTGGTTCAGGTTGCAGCCGAGGTAGAGGTCCATCTCGGCGGCCTTGGCCACCATCTGGCGGGCCTCTTCGATCTGATTGGAGATCGGCTTTTCCACCAGCACGTGCTTGCCGGCTTCCAGGGCTTCCATGGTCGGCTCGAAGTGCCAGCTGCCGTTTTCGGCGCCGCCGGTGGAGACGTCGACGATATCGAGCTCTTCGTGCCGCAGCATGTCGGCGAGGCTGGTGTAGCCGCGCACGCCGTGCATGCGCGCGGCCTCGTCGGCGCGGTCCTGGACGAGGTCGCAGACGGCGACCAGCTCGGCAAGGGGGTCCTGCAGATAGGCGCGTGCATGTCTTTCACCGATGCCGCGCGCGCCGACGATTCCGACTTTGAGTGTCATATTTCTGTCCTGCGATTGTGTACCTTGACGGAGGCGACGCTCGTCACTGCGCCAAGAGTCGATCGCGCCTGCCGGTTCTATGGTATGGAGGCGCTGCCTGTGGGCTCAACCTTACACTGTTTGCAGAGGTTGAACAAAGATAGCGCCAACCGGTTGAAGGCGCTTCTGAACTGGTCACTGGCTGCAAGGACTGCGACCGTGTTGGTCAAGCCACTACCGAGGCATAGAGCGCCTTCATATAGCCGATGGAGTAGGCCCAACCGACGTCGCGGGTCTCGTTGTCACCGGGCAGGTCGGGAATGTGATCGGGGTTGATGTAGCCGCTGAAGCCGACGTTGCGCAGTTCGCGCAGGATGCGGGCCATGTTTAGGTCGCCGTCATCGAGCAGTGTTTCTTCGAAGCCGCCGGCGGTGGCCAGGCTGCCGCGCACGTTGCGCATGTGGAGCATGAAGAGTTTGCCCTTGCGACCGTAGTTGTTGATCTCGTCGATCACGAGCGAGCTGCCGCCGGCTTCGGAGCGGGTGCCGATGCAGTAGACGTAGCCGACGTTGGGGCTAGGGAAGGCGTCGATAATGCGGTGGAAGCCGATGCCGCCGAAGGGTGTGTCGATGTTGGGCGTATCCGACGGATGGACGGCCAGCTTGATGTCGTATTCCTCGGCGATCGGTGTCAGGCGTTCGAAGGCATGGCAGAAGCGATCCCACCAGCGTTCCAGTTCGGCGCGCGAGGGGATGTCGTGCGGTCCCTGCACGAGTGTTTCGGCGCGTGCAAGGTAGCCGCCGCGATGCTTGGTGCGGTACTGCTCCATCATCTGCGGAAAGACGTCGCCTTCCACGCGCTGGCGGGCGATCGGGATGCGGGCCTGGCCGTAGACTTTGAGAGCTTTGGCGGCGTTGTCAAGCTCATCCTCGGCGCCGACCCGCTCGTCAATGTAGGCGCGGGTAAGCGTGGGGAGCGTGACGCGGTTGATGTCGATGCCGAAGGAGCGCACGCGCTTGCGCAGGGCGCGCACCTCGTCAAAATCGGGGTAGCCCTGTTCGGTGACACCGGGCATGTCGGTGTCGCCCCCGAAGTCGATGCCGTCGGCGCCGAGAGCCACTTTCTGGAGGAGCCATTGGTCGGTCAGTTCTGCCTGGTGCTTGAAGATGGAAACGCGCAGCATGTTTGTGTCCTTTGCAGCAGTTGGCGCGGCGGCTCCAGTAGGTGAGCAGTTGGGGTTAGAGTTTCCGCGCAAAGATAGATTTAGCGCCGGTCAGTTCCTGGCTGCTGCCATCGCCGACGCAGATACACTTTTTCTCTCAAGAGCTCTCTGACGATTTACGAGGTAAAGAAATCAAAGACATTGCCCAGGTTGGAGGTGCTTGACTTGTAGATCTCGGTGTACTGGCAGCGTGTGCAGGTGACGGTGGTGAATTTCTTGTTCTGGACATCGAAGATCTTGGCAAGCGTGCCGCCGGTGGCCTGGAAGATGTCGGTCTCGAATTCAAGGTTGTCGCATTTGGGGCAGTTCCAATTTTCGTGGCGCATGGTATTGGATTCCTTCTCTAACGTTTACAACCCAAGGATCAATTGCTTTGAGAGCCTGTTTGAAAATTATGTAGAGGCGGCAACACAACGAACCATAGTGCAGATGGAAGCGAGGTAGACAAAGCCTTCGCTACTCAGGGTGCAGTGTTCGTAGTCTTTGCTCAGGCGACGATGGCGACCGAGCCAAGCGAAGGTACGCTCGACGACCCAACGACGCGGGAGGACAGCGAAGCCCTCTTGCTCTGGGTTACGTTTGACGATTTCGAGCACGATTTGAAAGGATTCCAGCATCCATGCGGCCAGGCCAGCCCTTGCATAGATGCTGTCCGCCCAGATATGTTGTGAAGAAGGCACGATTTGATGTAGCAAACGCAGGAGCTGTCTGGCGCCATGATAGTCCTGAATGTTGGCTGCATGGACAACGACGGCCACCATGTTTCCCCAGGTGTCGGTTGCGATATGACGTTTGCGTCCGTTGATCCTTTTGCCAGCATCGTAACCGCGTACACCACCCGCTTCGGTTGTTTTCATACTCTGGCTGTCGATGATTGCGGCACTCGGCTCAGGTTGCCGTCCCTGTAGCTGGCGGCTGAGTCGATACAAGGCACTGTTCATCCGTTGCCAAACTCCGTTGCGGGACATCTTGCGAAAATGATAGTAAACACTGTTGAAATTGGGGAAATGATGCGGCAAGTATCTCCAGGGACAGCCAGTGCGAAGCACATAGAATATCGCATTCATTACTTGCCGCATTTCCAATTCCATCGGCCGTCCCGCTCCTTTCCGTTCACAACACAAAAACGGCTTGACGACTTCCCATTCTTGTTGAGTCAGATCACTGGCGTACCCACGATTTCCGTGCAACAATATATCCTCCTGCTTAGTCTGAATAGGTCGGTTCCTACTCCCTATCCTACCAAGCAGGAGTTTTCAAACGCCTCTGAGATCCGTTGGCCAAAGATAAGACTGAAACGCACTACACCTTTTAGCTCGGGACGCCATCCGCTTTCGCGGTATTCGTTTAGCGTCGGGATTTGCGTAAGTTTTCGTTCATTCGTCAACAAGCGCAACATTAATAGCGCGAAGCCCCTTCACTGTGGCATCAATGTCAAACTTCATTTTCTGGCCTATTCGCATTGAATTGGCTTCTACATCTACAATCTGAGATGTATGTACAAAAACATCTTGATGTTCATGGTCTATACACTTGATGAAACCGTATCCTCGACTTGCGTCAAACCACTTCAGTACCCCTTGTCTCCGGGTAAGGAAAGCGAAAATCTCTGATTCTATCAATTTGCAGGCTTCTGCAAAAGGGATTTGGAAAAATTCTCTATCCTTTCGAATTCGGTAATCAGAGAGCTGTTTGAAAACAATCTTTTCCGCCTTCCTGACATACTTTACCTTGTAAGCTGACCTCACAGAATATGGCCTTAGCACACCCGTCGCTGAGTTTATCTCCTTGACCCTTTCCGCCACAGAACGCGTAGTCATTCCTATCTTGAGAATGTCAGGTTCGTCTCTTCTCGACAGAATATACAGCCACCCGGTTTCGTCCTCCTTTGTCGTTTCTCCTGTGCAATCCTTCCAATTACTTAGCCATGTAGGAAGAGTACTATGAACTAACTCGCTGCGTATTGAAAGGGCCTGCTCATACTCATTCTCCTTTAGACACTTTCGGAGTAAAACTAACCTGGAAACAATAAATCTCATATCTCGTTGAGGCGGGTGCCCGAGTCTGTCATATACAGTAAACCAGTTCCATTGGTCTTTCCGTAGAGATCGATTAAACATACCCTTCAACTCGGAGACTGCATCCAATTTAACCTCATTAGGCGAAATCTCATTTTTGAGAAAAAGAGAGACATTGTCCACGGCAGAATCGAAACGTCTTTTCATAGTTTCCGAAAGATCAGACATTCCGAATCCATACTTCGGTATCGTACGTGGCTGAGTTGATGTATCTGTCAAATCTCTACTCCTGTAGAGACCTACTTTGAATTAACTGATTCATTTTGACGCTTGGCTATCCATCATTTTCGGAAAAAATCTGGCCTTGGTTATGGGCAAATACCTCGAGTGTTGCTACCAGTCGGTTTATTTCGCAGAAGGATTTCACCCCAGCCCAGGTGAGATAGCCGAAATGGGACGGATCCCATTCGGGTACTGTAGGCAGCTGTACCTTGCACAACCTGTTGGCAAAGAAATCTGCGACTTGCATGTCGGTGTCAGGTACCAATGCCAGATAGAAAACATTTTCAGCATGTTGTTGAATGCGCTTGACGGCACGGAGAACGACGGGATGTTGGCCGATCTTTCTTTTTTTCCGCGACGAATCTGGCCCGAAAGACCACGACGGAAACTCAAGGCCCTGCTGCAATGCCTCAATGCCATTGCCTTTGAGCGCCGACACGAGCCTGTGTTTGTGATAAAGCTGAGTAAATATATTTGAGGAAAAATCCTTGTCAGTTTGTGACTCCCGCTGCACTCCAGCCTCGAATTTGTCAAACTGGTCAGAAATAAGTAGCCTTTCTGGCTTTCTCGTCCTGCGTCGCCGACGGTGTGGTCGCGACCGTTGAACCTTTGCTTCGACGAATACGGCGCAATTCGCACCATCCGAAGACATGAGGATAACTGCATCCGCGTCACCAAACTGCGAAAAGGATTGTTCGACAAAGACGGTCGCGGCACCAGACAATGGCTCATTGTCGGTCAGTGGGAACAAGGCGCGCGAAATGAGCCGACTTAACAATTCGTCGCCACTATTGGAGTACAGGATTTCGTAAAGAAGCGAATTCAGGACTCCGCGTTCCGAATAACCATGTACTTTCATAGACCGGTTTATCGCATGTACGGTGAATGGGACGCTGACGGGTCCCCACCGAAGTTTTCGCCGCAGTAGCGGCACTTGATGGCTTCGGCTCTGACCAATTCGGCGCAGTAGGGGCAGTACTGCATTTCGCCGCGCTGGACCATCCTTTGTTCAAGCACAGACTGGTTCTTGGAGACTGCGAAGGACAGAATGAGGCCCAGTGGGCCCAATAGGAATCCAAGCAGAAACCAACTGCAACCGCTTCTTCCTTTATTTGTCGCGACCATCGCGCTGACGATGCCGGACAGGAGCCAGATAGCGACAAATGGAGCACCGATAATGAAAGCTTCTGTTGGCCCGAGCAACGCGGGCAGATCGACTGGTGGAAGATCCATTGTAGTTTCCTCTCAACTTATCAGAAGTAATCCGCTGTCCTTATCTCGGACAGTAACCTTTATCGGCCGAGACGGCCAAAAGGACCGACATCCTCGCTACGCCAGGAAGTGTGATTTTAAGCCAAAGGGGGTCCTTAATCTGCTCAAGCGCCTGATCAGATGCCGGCTTAGGGTCTTGAAAATCAGGGAGGCGTGCAACGCTCCGGCTCTTAGCTTGCCGCTGTCGAACCTTGTATGCGCTCAATCAGAAGAACGTTCACTAAGATCTCGATTGACACGCCTTTCGCATGAGTTCCTCCGCCATTTCAGGAAGAATAGCAACGCGGACTGCACGCTTATGGGGCGTATCAAAACGGAACCACTTGTCATCGTCTTCCATAAAATCTGCGGTGTCCAGGCTATCCCAGAATGCGGCCTCCTCCTCGTAACTCTTGAAGTCGGGGACTCTTAGCTTTTTCATTTTTTATAACGACTAAGCCTGAGAGATGTCGGGGATATGGATTCTTGGCACGAGCTGTTCATGCTCTTCGAGGACTGCCTTAAGCGCTTTTTCAATCGACTGTTGACAGTGGAAAGCAACCATATGCGTGAGGTCCTCGCGATAGATGATCGCCTCCACAACCCCCAAGTCATCGCGAGCCGAATCCAGCCAAGCTTTAGTCTGCCTTCTCATACAGCGTTTTCCCGGAGCGTTCTATCTCGCGGAGAAAAGAAGAGCCTTGTTTTTTGAGGAAATCGTATTCGCCCCTGGTATAGACAACAAGGTCGATGGGAACACGCCTGTTGACGGCTCGGAGGCTTTTCCTCACCATGAGCCTGCTTTGCATTATTTCCCCATAGGTCTGTGAGATGTCCTCAGAGTCCAGAATGACCAGCAGATCGATATCGCTCTCCGAATCCTGTGTCGCCATTGCGTGAGAGCCAAACAGCACGATTCGGAAGGGATCGATTGTGCTGAGGTATGAGACGATTTCGCGTATGGCGCCGCTTCTGGCTTCCATATTTTTCGACCAAGCGATTCCAATAATCTGCGGATTTCATGCCAAGTTAGCATATACCGTTTGACTTAACTCTCATAATCAGTCCACGCCAGGGGCCCTTCAATACGGCGCCAGTGGCCAGTTGCACCAGGTTTGGTTATGGCAAGGCCGGCAAGTATACTGATCCCGGTTGACACTCCACAACTTGCTCGGGAAACCTCTCATGACACTGACAAATAGGATTGCCATCGTAACAGGGGGAGCTGTCGGGATTGGCGGCGCCATCGCGCGGCGGCTGGCCGCGGACGGGGCGAAGGTGCTGATCGCCGACTTCGCGCCGGATAATGCGGCTGAAAATGTGGCCCGCATCGAGGAGAGCGGCGGCACAGCCTCGGCCTATGAAGTCGACATTTCGCAGCCGGAACAGATCCGGCCGATGATCGAACGGGCGGTCGAACTCTGGGGCGGGCTGCACATCCTGGTGAACAACGCCTGGGGGACCCTGGAGCCGGACGGGACGGCCATTACCCTGACTGAAACCGCCTTCGACCGGGCGCTTAGCGCGTCGCAGAAGGCGGTTTTTCTGAGCGCGAAGTACGGGGTGCCGCGCATTCAGGCCAGCGGCGGCGGCAGCATCGTCAACATCTCTTCGGTGCATGGACAACTGGTGGCGCCGTCAAGCCTCGCTTACGAGATGACAAAGGCGGCGATCATCGCGATGAGCCGCCAGATGGCGCTTGATTTCGGACCGAGCGGTGTGCGCGTCAACTGCATCTGCCCCGGGCACATTGTCACTGAGCGCCAAGCCGAACGATGGGAAGAAAACCCCTCCATGCTGCGGTTCTTCGACCAGCATTATCCTCTGCGACACACGGGTGTGCCCGACGACATCGCCAATGCGGTGCGGTTCCTCTGCTCGGACGAAGCCGGGTTCATCACAGGACATACGATGGTCGTAGACGGCGGCATGACGATCCAGCTGCAGGAAAATCTGGTCCTCGATACTGCCAGATATTACCGCGATCACCCTGAGATTGACTTGGGCCCCTAGTAGCCGATACCCCGCAGATATGTGACCATTCCAGCGCTTCGTTCAGCCTCGCTCATGGGGTCATCGCGCCCTGGAATCGGCTGGCCGGGACAGGCGGTCACCCAGCGGTCGTAGCCGATTTCGTCAAGAACGCCCCGGATGGACGGGAAATCGACATTTTCGTGTTCCCCGACCTGGCACCACTGGGGGTCGTAGTAGCCGTCGGCGCGCCGGGTGGTGGTGGCCCAATCCTGCAGATGGACATAGTTCAACTGGGCGCTGAAGTCGCGCAACGACGCGACGGGGTCATAGCCCCACAGCTGCGCGTGGGAGACGTCGATGCACAGCTTGGCGGTGCTAAGATTGGCCATGTACAGCTTCCAGTGGTCGATCGAATCGACGAGCAGATTTGTGTGGATGTGGTAGGTCAGCTCAAGGCCGAATTGGGCCGCGTAATCGGCCCATTCATCGGCGCCTTCGGCGGCCGCTTTGACGTCATCGTCGCTCACGGGGCGGTCGTCGGGCTTGCCGCCGTTCATGTACATAAAGCAGTCGCAGCCCATCTCCGCGGCGAACTCCATGCGGCGGCGGTTGATCTCGACGTTTTCGCGATCGCGGCTATCGGGCGTCCCGTTGGCCGTTAGCACGACGAGAGGCATCCCCGCGTCATCGCAGACCCGCCGCAGGCGCGCCGGTGTTCCCATCCAATTGAGGGGCAGTCTGCTCTCCCAGCCTTGCCAGCCGGCTTCTGCCAGTCCGGCCAGGGCCGGCTCTAGTTCAGGATTTTGCCAGCGCAGGGTACTGTAAGCGAGCTTGTAGCTCATGTGGGTTCTCCTTTGCCCGGTTGGAACTGCGTCTTATTCAAAGCGAGTGACATCGTCCTGGGGCTGATATCCGAGAAGGCTGCGCGTCTCTTCAAGGCTCCAGGCCATACCGGTGTTGTCGGACATGCCGTTGACGACGATGGCCGGCGCGGGCCATGCGCCGGCGTCTGCGTTGACGGCCCGTTCGAACAGCTGCGTAAAGTCGCGGTTTGACAACCACATCAGGCGGAACCAGTTTTCGGCGCGGCGGTATCCTTCCGGGTCGGGGTGAGAATCGGCGGCGCCGCTGTCTGCGCCGGGTTCGCCGGTGGCGTTGAGCGTCTCGGGCCGGTTGGGGCCTGGCTGGCACCAGCCGATGCGCACGCTGACGAAAGTGGTGGCGCCTTCTGACTGCGCGCCAAGCGCCTGGCAGATTCGTTCCCCCACCATTTTGGTTGTGGAATAGGCGGTGGCGTCGAGGGGCGGGTCGGTCTCGGCCCAGACGGTGCCCACACCGAGGGGCTTGTCAGGTGTCAGCGCGCTTGGGCCAACGGTGGCGGCCAGGGGATCGTCTTTGTAGCGGCCCATGACGTGATTGGAGGTGGCGAAGACGAAGCGGTCGACGGCAGGGCTTGCCGCCGCGGCCAGCGCCACATTGAGGGTCATGTCGATAGAGACGGCCGCTTCATCCCAGCTGGCGTCCGGGTAGGGATTGTCCGCGGCGAAGTGGACGACCGCCTGCACGCGGTCGAATGCATCGCGCCAGCGGCTGTCATGGGGGTCGGTGAGGTCGCATTCGAGGAGTTCGACGGCAGGTGTCGTGCCAGTCGCGTTCTGCGCGGCGGCCTCCTGCAGGGTCTGCAGCTGGTCGGGAGACGGCGAGCGCACGTCCAGCCCGATCAAGCGGGGACAGGGACTTTCGCGGGCCAGGTGCAGCAGCAGTTTCGTGCCGAGGTTGCCAAGGCCGCCGGTAACGGCAACCGACCGGGAGGAAGGCATACGGCTGTTATCTCCTGTCCTCGAACCTTGCCATCAGTCGCTCTGCTCCTCACGATTGAAGCAAAAGGCGGGCCGGTCAACACATGGTCTACCGACCCGCCTTGGCTTACAGTTCGGCGGCCCGTGAGGTATCTGGCCGCAGTCTATCGGAAACTGAACGCTAGGAGCCGTTTTTCTCCCAGATCGATTCCAGGATCCGGGCCGGCGACATTGGTAGTTCGGTTGGGCGAACGCCAATGGCATCGTAGATCGCGTTGGCGATAGCTGCCGCGGGTGGAACGATCGGCACTTCGCCCACGCCGCGCACGCCGAAGGGATGGTCGGGGTTGGCGACCTCGACCACAACGGTCTCGATCATGGGCAGATCGAGCGCGGTGGGCATACGGTAGTCGAGAAGGCTGGCGTTGAGAAGATGGCCCTCATCGTCGTAGATATACTCTTCATTCAGGGCCCAGCCGATTCCCTGCACGACACCGCCCTGAATCTGGCCTTCCACATAGCTGGGGTGAATCGCCTTGCCGACATCCTGCACGGCAGTGTAGCGCAAGATCGTGACCTTTCCGGTTTCCGGATCGACCTCAACGTCGACAATATGGGTGCCGAAGCAGGGACCGGCCCCACCCGTATTCATTGTCACGCTGGCCGTCAGCGCTTCGTAGCCGCTGGACAGTTCCTGGGCGGCTTCTTTGAAGCCGAGGCTGTGGCCGTTGCCGCGGAACTGGCCGTCCTGCCAGGCGATGTCGGATGCTTCCATTTCCCAGTAATCGGCCAGCTGTTCGCTCATCTTTCTGCGCAGCTCCAACCCCAGTTGATGGGTCGTCACGCCGATCTTGTGGGTGACGCTGCTGCCGCCGGTGCCGCCGGTGTAGCCGATCGAGTCGGTGTCGACGACCTGGGGATTGATGTCTTCGGCTGCGACACCGATTGTTTCGGCCAGCATCATGGCGGCCGAGGCCCGTGTGCCGCCGATATCGGTGGAGCCTTCAATCAGGTTGACGGTGCCGTCGGCATTGACGACAGCAGTCACGCTTGAAGGGCCGGCTCCGTTGAACCAGAAACCGGAAGCAACGCCGCGGCCCCGATAGTTCCCCTCTTGTGGGGTGGCGGCATGGGGATGATCGATGGCGGCTTCAACCGTTTCCTTGTAGCCGATGCGCTTGTATTCGGGCCCGTCCGGTCGGCGATCTCCTTCCTGCGCGGCGTTGATGTGGCGGAATTCCAGGGGATCGATGCCCAGTTCTTCGGCCAGTTCGTCGATGACTGTCTCGGAGGCGAAGGCGGCATTGGTGCCGCCGGGCGCGCGGTAGGCGCCGCTCTGAGGACGGTTCACGACAACATCGTAGCCATCGATACGCAGATTATCCAGCTTGTACGGAGAGAGAATTACGCCGGCGCCGGCGCCAACGGGCGATCCGGGATAGGCGCCGGCCTCGTAGATGAGGTCGGCTTCAACCGCGGTGATGCGGCCGTCCTTAGTCGCGCCCATCTTCACTTTGATGTAGCTGCCTGAGGTGGGGCCGGTCGCCTGCAGCACTTCGGTGCGGGTCAGCGCCATTTTTACGGGGCGGTGGCCGCTCTTGCGGGAGAGCAGGGCCGCGGGAAGGTCGGTGTAGGGGGTGAATTTGCCGCCGAAACCGCCTCCGATCTCCGCCGGCGTAACCTTTACCTGGGAAACGGGAATCTGGAGAAGCGCGGAGACAGAATCCCGAATCTGGAAGGGGCCCTGTGTACTGGTCCAGATGTGAATCTGGTCGTCGGCGCGCCACTGCACAGTGGAGGCTTGCGGTTCCAGATAGCCCTGATGGACCATCGCTGTGGTGAATTCCCGCTCGATGATTGCGTCGGCTGCCTC
Source organism: Caldilineaceae bacterium (assembly GCA_022824025.1). Lineage (GTDB taxonomy): Bacteria > Chloroflexota > Anaerolineae > Caldilineales > Caldilineaceae > Bin5. Next base: position 88,242 of record JAJEBF010000011.1, on the reverse strand, counting down.
GTAACCGGCTTCGAGGTCGCCGCGTGCGTGGCGGAAGTGTTGCGCGACATTGGTTGGCTTATCGCCGACTTCGCCCAGGGCGTTGGTGCGCAGCTCTTCGAGAAGAATGGGGGCGTCGTCTGCCATTGCTTCACGCACATCCAACACCGGCTTGAGGATCTCGTATTCGACATCGATGAGGCCGACGGCCTCTTCGGCGACGTGGACACTGGTCGCGGCCACTGCGGCGATGGCGTGGCCGTGGTACAGGACCTTATCCTGGGCCAGCATATTGGCGCTGAGATACCTCAGATTCACTGCGTCTTCGCCCATTTCCTGGATTTTGTCAGCTGCTTCAGCCAGGTCAGATGAGGTAACGATTGCGACGACGCCTGGAAGCGCCTCGGCTTTGCTGGTATCAATACTCAAAATGCGGGCATGGGCGTGGGGGCTGCGCAGATACTTGCCGTACAACATGCCCGGCACGTTCTGATCAGCGGCATAGCGGGCAGCGCCGACAACCTTATCGGTACCGTCGTGCCGGATGGGCCGGGTCCCCACCACCTGGTAGTTTCCGGACATTACCGAATTACCGTTTTCAGCCATAAATATCTCCTTAAGAGTTGGTTACGTGTGGAAAGTCGCTTGCAGGGCCCTGCAATTCGCCATTTGCGAACAGCTCCATAGCTCTGCAGGACGTCTCAGTTGGATATACCAGCCTCATCTTCTCTGAATGCCGCTGGTCACGACGAAGCGATCTCTGGCGCATGAGTCGGATTGTACCGATCTTTCTTCGCTCCGTCAAACGATCTACGAGTTTGGGCACCGCCCTATTGGGGGCGCGTCCTTGAACAGAATGTGTTCAAGAGTCCTGTTGGCGCAACCGGGCAAGTTCGGCCTCCAATGCTTACACACGTTCTTCTGCGACGCGCCGGGCGGTCACCGCTTCCCGATAGCCAGGTATGACATATCCGGCGTAGGCCTCGTCCAGGGCCAACTCCGCCAAATCCGGCTGACTCCGGAGATCCTGGCTTCGGAACTGGAAACCGGGCAGCGTCTCGGAGCGAATCACCTGCCTCTCGTCCGGAGGGATTTCCCCGTAGAAGTCCTTCGCGGGGGCAAGTCGGTAGAAGCGCATATTGTCGCCCTTGGGGTCGAGGATGTAATACTCCTTCACCCCGGCGCTTGTCTTGCATCGCCTCTTTGGAATTCATACTCTCTTCTCCGGGCCCTGCGGGCTGCAGGCAGCGCTTGGCCGATTCTAACACGAGTCCTGCGGCAAGGGGCAACGGAAGGTCAGCCTTCAATGATGATGGGCGTAATGGTGCGCCAGCAGATGTCTGCCGAAATCATTGGCCGGATCGCGCCAGACGGAGTGGATGTGGTTGGCGTCGTCCTGGGTGTTGTCGTATTCGCAGACGAAGCGCGGGCCCTGGATGCGGTAGTAGTGTCCCTGCCTCTTTTCGAGACCGCCAGCCCAGGCAAAGTGGATTCCGTCGAGGCCGTGTTCGCCGAGGTGATGCCACTCTGTTTCGGCGAGTTCGTCCGGCATTCGATGGATGTATTCGCCGATGAGCGCCAGCAGGATCTCCTGCTGCTGGCTGTTCATACGGTTGCGGCAGAGGCCGCGGGGGGTATCGGAATAGCGCAGCGCCTGGACATGGGCATCGTCCACGCCATGGGCCTTTTGCCATATCTTCAGGTCGGGGGAGTTGGCAGGCATTTTGAATGCGCCTTCAACTGCCTGGGGGAGATTGTAGAGTACATTGTCGGGCGGCGCCGCCGGAGAGATTCTCGCGATGGCGAGGGCCTCCTCGTCAAAGGAGCGGGCCAGCTCGCGGGCCAGGTCTTCGACGCCTGCCAGAGGTCGGAGTGTGGCCGCAGGGCTGAAGGGCGCATCGGCCGGGTTCGAGCCGAAGAACATTGGCGTGGGCGAAATGATTTTTCCATCCGCGATCGTGAAATTGAGCGAAATATGATGCCCTTCGAATCGCCATCCCCACAGGCCCTTTTCATCCGGACTATCGAAAATGGTCATGAAATAGAGCTGTGGATCGCGGCCGGGATGTGTTCGCTTCCAGCCTTCCAACATGTCGAGGGCGTTTTCAATGCCCATCACGGTGGAGGCGGTTGCAAAACCGGCGCGACTGAGGCCGGTATGTACCAGTTGGAGGGCCTTCTGCCGCTGCGGGAAGGTCATTTCAGAGAGGGAAAGACCCTTGCGTAGAATCGGTGTATAGTGCCAGTTTGTGCGCTCTTCCTGGTCGTCGAAGGGAACGACCGCTCTGTGTTTCTGGTCTATGGAGAGGCAGGCCAGAAATGCGGCTGCGGCTTCACCCATACGCCTTACGACCGTTCGGGCGCCGGACCCGGTTAAGGTATCGGTTGAGTTTGACATGCGTGCATCCTTTTGCAAATGACTGGGGCGTGTCCGGCTCGAGCGGCCGGATGCGATGTTCGCTCAATCGTACCCTAAATGCGCGGATTGCTCAACATGAGGCTGTCGGCGACGGCGCGCCGCAGAATGGGGTCGAGGGCATCCTGCGTTGGGAGCGCCAGGACGAAGAAGTGGCGGCGGAACGCAGCATGACAGCTCCTGTTCGGGCGCACTGAAAATTCGCAATGACGGTTCCATGCGGCAACTGCGATCGTGAAACCGGGTATATGGACATCAGGGGGAAGCTGAGTCATGTTCATCGATCGGTAGGGTTATCTGAGTGAAGTCTGGTTGGACGATGATACTCGGACTCCACCTCAAAAAAGGCGGCTTCCGCGAATGGGCTTACTTGGGTATAATACCCCCGCCCCGCTTGATATCCGCCTATTGCCTGTATAGTCCTCAGGCAGTTGAAACTGCGGTTCAGTGGGCCAATGGACAAGTCATGGAAGAGACCTTAACCATGGCGCTCTCGCTACCGGATGACTTTGGCGCCCGGCGGCGGAGCGTTTCGGAAAAGAGAGTTCAGCAGATCATTGAGCAGGCGGAGGGGAAGGAAAACCTCCTGATTCTGATGCACAATGATCCGGACCCTGACGCGATTGCGAGCGCGCGCGCATTAGAGGAAATGTTGCGCATTTATGCGCCGGCCACGCGTGTGACGCTGGGACACGGCGGCATAATCGGTCGATCCGAAAACCTCACGATGGCCCAACTGATCATGCCGCACGGGGTGCGAATTTCGCAGCGGAACGCAGGGGAGGAGATCAGCGCGTATGACGGTGTGATGCTGGTCGATACCCAGCCCGTTGCGGCGAATCATCTGCTGTGGAGCACCGACCTTCCTCGTGAGGATGTCCTGGCCGCGATCGACCATCATCCTCCGCGGCGCAGCCGGTTGCGGGCGAAAGTCCACGATGTGCGTCCGGAGGTAGGCGCGTCCTCCACGCTGCTTTGCGAGTATCTGGCTGTGGCCGAAGTGCCGATCGACACGGAATTGGCGACCGCTCTCTTTTACGGGATCAAGTCGGACACGCTGGGTCTTAGCCGGCACACCTCGAGCTTGGACATTTGGGCCTACTCGACATTGCGCCATCTTGTTCAAACGGATCTCCTGAACAAGATTGAGCATGTACAGCTTCCCCGCACATACTTCCGCAGCATCAGCGACGCGTTAGCCAACACAACAATCTACACTGTTTCGCTTCCAAGCGCCGTCGATGAGGAAGATTACGAAGAGGGTGAGGAGGTCTTGGACGCGGACGATCCGGAAGGATACAGGGCGGATCTGGAGAGATTCGATCTCGACATCATTGCTCTCTCGCGTATGCTTGCTCCCGGCGCCTCCGGCCCCCCGTCTCAGCCACAGGATGAAGCCGAGACAGGGGCAGAGGCAGATGGGGCTGACGGCGCGGAGGAAGAGGCAGGCGATATCGCGGTCAGCCTGCTTTTTGACATGCCGCGGCCGGATATGGCGGCGGAGGTGGCGGATCTGCTGATGCGCATGGAGAATGTCTCATGGGTCGTCTGCCTGGGAATCTATGAAGACCAGGGGGTGATGTCGGTGCGCGCGGCGGATTCAAACGCCAGGGCCGGGCGCCTGGTACGAAATGTAGCGGGCAGAAACGGTTCCGCCGGCGGGCACAATACAATTGCCGGCGGGCGTATCCATCTTCCGGACAAGACGCCGGCCGAGCGGATTGCCGAGCTGCACGCTTTGGTGCCCCGTTTTCTCAAGGAGTTGGGCGCAGGCGATGATATGGGCGTCCCTCTTCTGGAGGCGGAATAGCGTTCGATTGCCCCCTGCAGGTAAACCACGAGAAGGAGATGCTCGATGCCGATCAGCGCCCCATCATTGGGAGACGAGGAAGACAGCCGCGATCCCCGCTTTCAGGATGACGATCTATATGAGTCAGAAAGTCTGACGTTTCCTGGGTTGACGCCCGGCCAGGCTGAAGCCGTTTTGAAGCGGTTGGGAGCGGGCGTGGTTGAGAAGCTGGCGCTGGTTGAGGGCATAGGGTGGCAGGCGCGCATCGAGCCGGTCCAAGGCGGCGTCGAGATCCATTTCCGTGCGCATGACGAACTGATCGATGACCTTCTGCGTCGATGTGAACAGCAGGCAGAACGAGAAGCGTGATTGGCGGTTCCTCAACCGGTGCGCTGCCTGAACGCAAGGCCACTTGCCGCGCCGGCAGCAACATCGCATTCATCAAGTACTGGGGGGTCGCCAAGGTCGCAACAGGGCAGACCGGTGACCAGCCGCCGGTTCACGGTGAAGGCTTGAACATCCCACTCAACAACTCAATCAGCATGACCCTGGCGGACGCGCATACGACGACGACGGTCGCGTGGGAGGACAGCGCCAACCTGACAGAGGATACGGTTGCCATTGACGGCGTGCAACTGAAAGGGTCTGCCGCGGACCGAGTTGTCGCCCACCTCGACCGGTTGCGGGCGCTCGCCGGCGTCTCCGACAAGGCCCGCGTTGTCAGCCGGAACAATTTTCCGATGGCATCAGGTATCGCGAGCTCGGCCAGCGGGTTTGCCGCGCTGACGGTGGCCGGCGCGGCGGCGCTGGGTCTGCGGTTGGACGCCACGCGGCTGTCCGCGGTGGCCCGCCAGGGGAGCGGCTCGGCCAGCCGCAGCCTTTTCGGGGGGTTTGTCGAATGGGATCGGGGATGGGGAAGAGGGGAGAGTGAAGGGGAGAGAGGAGGAGCGCCTCTTCTCAGGCTGGACTCTGCGCTGCTCGATTCGCGGAGTGTAGCCCATCAGATGTATGACGAGAGGCACTGGGCGCTGCGGGATGTGATCGCCATTGTCAGCGCCGGGGCCAAACGGGTCAGCAGCAGCAGCGGGCACCGATTGGCGGCGACAAGCCCCTTAAACGCCGCGCGCACGCGGTGCGTTGGTGCATGGCTGGAGACCGTGCGGCGCGCCATCGCCGAACGCGATATTTCGCTGCTGGGGCCGGTCCTGGAAGCGGACGCGCTGGCGATGCACGGGGTGATGATGACGAGCGAGCCGAGCCTGCTCTACTGGCAGCCGGGCACGCTGGAGGTTCTGCACGCGGCGCGGGCCTGGCGCGAGGAGGGCTTGCCGGTCTATTTCACAATCGACGCGGGGCCGAACGTGCATCTCATCTGCGAGGCGGACGCTGCGGCCGAGGTGGAGTGGCGTGTCAGCGCCCTGCCGGCAGTGCGCAGGGTGCTGACGAGTGGGCCCGGGGCGGGTCCGGAGTTGTTGGATGGGCATCTTTTCTGATAGAATGCGCTTGCGTGCAGTCGGTGGGCGCGCCCTCTGCAGGTACTCCCCAATTCGACGGTGAATTGAACCGGATTTTCCGCCGAAAACCCATTGAAAGGATAGAGAGCTATGCCCAAACTCCCGGGCGGCCCGCTTGCGCGGAAGCCGCTTCATTTCATTTGGATTGCCGACTGCTCGGGCTCTATGGGCTACGGGGGAAAAATTCAGTCCCTTAACTTCGCCATCCGCAATGCGCTGCCCGCAATGCAGGAGGTTGCGAAGGAAAATCCCAACGCTGAGGTGATGGTCCGTGCCGTGAAGTTCTCAAGCGGCGCTAGTTGGCACGTAGCCAATCCTGTTCCGGTTGAACAGTTTAAGTGGGATGATCTGGAGGCCACCACTGGCGTAACCGAAATGGGCAAGGCCCTGCAATTGGTCGCCGCGCAGCTTGATCAAACCATCATACCTCAGCGGGCGCTGCCCCCTGTCCTCGTCCTCATCTCCGATGGTCAACCCACTGACGATGTCAGCGCTGGTCTGCGCGACTTGATGGCTCAACCCTTGGGAGAGAAAGCCGTGCGAATCGCCATTGCAATCGGGGAAGATGCTGACACGAGTGTCCTGCAACGTTTCATCGGCCACCCGGAATTGGAGCCACTACAAGCCAATAATGCCCAAAGCCTAGTCAGATTTATCAGATGGGTTTCGACCTCCGTCCTGAAGGAAGTGTCCTCGCCAGAGATCCCAGGACCGAATCCAAACCCGGAGGAAAAAAGGCCATTTCCGCCCTTACCGGACCCAACAACTGGCCCTGACGAAGATGACTGGTAATCAAAAAGACGTAGGTAAGCATAGGAGGTCAGCGCCGTTCCCTGACAAGATCCCCGCACAGGAGAGCTGTGACGAAAACGAATCGTGCTCTGCGACCGGGACCTGTGGCTGGGGAGTGGTTAGCGCGACGGTGTGCGGTGCCATCCATGAACGTAGTGATGCACAAAATCAGGACGCGCTGAAATGGTGGTTAGCTGAGGGAGAAAGGCCGCTCGCTGTGCTTTGCGTGGCCGACGGCCACGGGGGCAGCGAGTACAAGCATAGCCGTGAAGGCGCACGGCGTGCTGTGAAAGAAGCAAAGAAGCTGCTGGCGGAGGAGATTCTGCCCTGGATCCTAGACGACAGCACTGGCAGCGACTGGACTCAGTTCGATCGACAGATTCGACACTGGGTGCCTAAGCACTTGGTAGATCGATGGCGGAAGTCCATACAAGAGCACGCCGAAGAGAGCCGGACCTCGAAGGACGAAACGTCGTGCTCCGATGGTGAAGCAAAAGATCAACCAAATACTACACCCCTAGATTCTGCCGACGAGCAGCTCTATGGCACTACCTTACTGGCGGCTCTTCTTGCGCCGGAATTTCACATCTACATCCAGCTAGGTGATGGCGATGTTTTGACGGGCACGGCAGAAGGCGAAGTGGTACGCCCCCCGTTCCCAGCTGACAGCCATCTGCTTGCCAATTACACGACCTCTTTGTGTTTGAAAGAGGCTTGGCGCTTTGTACGCATTCATTTTCAGCCGATAGTCGAGAAACCGCCAGTCTTCGTAATGCTGGCAACAGACGGCTATGCCAACTCTTTCGCTGATGACGAGGATTTTAATGAGGTCGCCTTGGACCTCTACAATGCGATTCGACGGGAAGGCCCTGAAGCGGTTGCAAGCCAGTTACCCGACTGGCTGAAGGCCACATCTGAAGGGGGTAGCGGTGACGACATTTCCGTCGTCATTGCCGCAAACATGAGCCAAACGTAGAAATCGACTGAACCCGATGCATTCACTTCTTCGGCAATATCCTTTTCCCTAAAATGAACCAACTACTGAATCCCGGCGAAAAAGTACAAACGCTGTCCACAGAATTCTCCTATGAAGTCGAGGCTTTTCTTGGTGGCGGCGGACAAGGGGAGGTTTATCGCGCACGGCCAGTGGCTAGAAAAGGCGCACATACGCCGGTGGCCCTAAAGTGGTTTTTCCCCCATTATGTACGTCTGGACCCGAATCTGCGGGCACGGCTTGAGCACGCAATCGACACCGGCCCCCCCAGCGACCGCTTTCTGTGGCCCCAAGCGCTGTTACATGGAGGAGTCAAGCAAAGTGATTTTGGGTATGTAATGCCACTTCGGGAGGAGCGCTTCGTCGGCATCACAGATCTTGTGACGCGTCAGACTGTGCCGACATTTCGCGCCTTGGTGACAGCCGGTTTCGAGTTGGCACATAACTATCTACAACTCCATGCACGAGGGTTTTGCTATCGCGACATTTCATTCGGCAACGTCTTCTTCGATCCCGCAAGCGGTGAAATTCAGATTTGTGACAACGACAATGTGAGTGTTGACGACGGTCGCGGCGGGGCGATTAGAGGCACGCCACGCTTTATGGCGCCGGAAATCGTGCGTGGCGAGGTTGGGCCCGACACGCAGACCGATCTCTTTTCTCTGGCGGTACTTCTCTTCTACATGCTTATCAACCATCATCCGCTGGAAGGGGCAAAAGAAACGCAGATTTCCATCTTTGATCCTCAGGCCATGACCTATCTGTACGGTACCTCACCCCAATTTATATTCGACCCTGACGACGAAAGCAACCGCCCTCTCCCCGGCTACCATGACAATGCTCTGGCCCTGTGGGACCTGTATCCCCACTTTGTGCAGGATCTCTTCGTTCTCACATTTACCGAAGGACTCCATTACCCCGAAAAAAGGGCACGAGAGAACCAGTGGAGCAACGCACTGATCCGCCTGAGAGATTCAATATTCTATTGTCAGCACTGCAGTAACGAAAACTTCTACAGCCCGGGCGCGCTAGACGACTCTGATGGTAACTCTTCAGTTTGCTGGTCGTGCAAGTCATCGCACCGTTTGCCGCCGCGCATGCGTATCGACGGTAAAGATGTGGTGATGCTCAACCACGACACACTGCTCTACCCTCATCACTTCAACGCAGAACACAGCTTCAACTTTGAAGTCCCGGTCGCGGAAGTCGCTCAGCATCCGAAGAATCCACGGGTCTGGGGGCTGCGTAACCACTCGGAAGAAAAGTGGACAAGCCAAAACGCTGCCGGAGAGGTTAAAGACGTAGAACCTGGAAAGACCGTCACTCTCTCGTCTGGCCTAAGAATTCAGTTCGGCAGCCGCGAAGGTGAAGTGCGCCTTTAGAGATGCACCCTCTTCCACGGCGAGTTCTGCGCAAGTTGCTCGCAGATTACGGCCTGGCTCTGCTAAATGAACCCGGTCGTGTTAATTCTCTCTTAGCCGACCACTGCGGCCCCTATCACTGCGAACGCTTTCTGCTGGTCCACGCGCTGCGGCAGCGCAATTCAATTGCCAATTGGCCTGTCGCGCAATGGCTCGGGTCGTGCTCTCAACAGTTGCAAAAGCGGTATTGCTTTTCTGCTGAGGCCGCGGCTTGGGCGGTCGAGAGTTGGTCTTTCGCCTTGGGGCATGCTTCGACTGATGTGAGTACCAGCCATAGCGCCAAAAAAGACCTTGAAGTCGGTCATTCGGCGCTCTCCGATATTCCCGTACGAACATTAAACCAATTGCTGGCAGATCGGGGTCCCGAAATCCTGAGTGACCCTGTACGCGTGGATGCGCTTCTAGCCGACTTGTGCGGAGCGTTTACCCGAGAACGGTTCTTGCTATTCCACGCGCTGCGGGAGGATATTCCATTTCGACTGGTATTGGCACATGCGTTGCGGGAGCATGTTCCTGCCCAAATGGTAGTGGTCCACGCGCCGCGGGAACGCGCTCTTGCAGCACATGTTATCCACCCGCATGGGAAGGCAATCTACGCCTTCTGGCTTTCCCAAAATTTGCAAAACCGGTTTGGTTTTTTGGCTGAAGCCGCGCAGTGGGCAGTTGAGGGCTGTTTCTTCGCCCTGAACATCGCTCCGCCGGCGAACAACCATACAACGACGGGCAAACCTCTTCCATTGGTGGAGGAAGTCATATCGCGGATTCGCCGACATGACCCGCGCGCCGAGGCGTGGGTTTCGGCTGCAGTAATGGCTCGCAAGAAAGCCAGAGAGCAAGACGACGCGACAACTGCGGCTCGGCAGAAGGCAAAGGAGAGAGAAGCGGCAGAAGTGGCCATTCGTCAGAAAGCCAAAGAGCAGGACGACGCGGCAAAAGTGGCTCGGCAGAAGGCAAAGGAACGAGATGTGGCCGAAGAGGCTGTAAGTCTGAAAGCCAGAGAGCAAATTGATGCGGTAGCTATGGCTGGTCAGAAGGCAAAGGAGAGAGAGGCTGCCGAAGAAGCAGTTCGTAAGAGAGCCATTGAGCAGATCGCAGCGGTGGCCGTAGCTGGTCAGAAGGCAGAGGAACGAGATGTGGCGGAAGAGGCCGTAAGGCTGAATGCTGCCAGATGGAGAGCGGAGAAGTCGGTGTCCCTGGCGAGGGCCAAGGAGACAATTGCAGCGCAAGAGGCGGCCTTGACGAAAGCAAGGGAATTAGTGGCGACAGAAGCGACGGACCATCAAAAGGCAAGGGAATGGGGCGCTGCGGAAGAGGCAGTGCTGCAAAAGGCTGAAGAGTGGATCGAGACGAAAGTGGCGGAGCATCACAAGATAGCGGGATGGAGCGAAGCAAAAGCGGCGGAGCGCCAGAAGACAGAGGGATTGGCAGCGGCCGAAGCGGTGGCCTTGCGGAAAACTGAAGAGTTGGTCGAAATAACGGCAGTGGAACATCAGAAGACGGTAGAATGGGTCGCGGCCGAAGCGATTGTCTTGCAGAAAATAAAGGAGTGGGTCGCGGCCAAGGCAGCGGCTCGTCAGAAGATGGTTGAATGGGCCGCAGCCGGAAAGTTCGCTCACTTGAAGGCTGAAGAACAGGCCGCCGCCGAAGAAGCCGCTCGCATGAAGGCTACAGAGCAGTCCGTTGCTGAAGACACCGCTCTTGTAAAGGCGCAGGAGCAATCCTCAGCCGAAAAGGGGGCTCGACAGTTGGCGTTGGAAGAAATTACATTACATATCTTGAAGGAGACACCCTTAACCTCGCGCGAGGTGGCTGCCTTCCTGGACCGTGAGCATGAACAAGCTATCTCATGGCTCAGACGTTTACAGGCAAGGGGCCAGGTTGAATCCATACGGTTGGAACGATCTCCTGACAGCCCTTGTTACCAGACTACGCAATCTTTGCGTTCTCTTGCTTTGGCAAGGGAGAGCTTGTAAAGAGGGTTGGCGGAGATGACCAATTAGTTAGGACTGAAGAAGCTTCTAGCGATGCACCCACTCCCGAGGCGCATTTTACATCAACTGCTCAAAGACTTCGGCCGGACAATTCTAAATGACCCCGCGCGTTTAGACGCTCTCTTAGCCGACTTGTGGGGAGCGTATCATTGTGAACGCTTTCTCCTGTTTCACGCGGCCAAACTGTTGTCCACTTCGCGAGATAGCGCAGGCTACGGACATCATATTCCTCAGACTTTGCAGAGGCGTTACGGCTTTTCTTCTGAGGCGGCGCAGTGGGCGACTGAGAGTTGGTTCGAGGCTCTAGATCTCGGTCCATCACAACGGAATATCTCCCGCAGTGGCAGCCATACAGAGTTTTCCCATGCCCCACAGATCGCGCTGCGCCGGCTGCTGACAGACTACGGACCCGCTCTCCTCGAAGATCCTGCGCGTGTACATGCTCTCTTGGCTGACCTTGGTGAATTGCCCGTTAGAGAACGATTCCTGTTGGTCCACGCTTTGCGGGAAAATATACCCGCCGAACTATTGGTCCAACACTTGGATGACAGAAACGAAAGGCAACAACTTTCCCAACGCTTTCAGAGGAAATACGGCCTTTCGACGGAGGCCGCACGCTGGGCAATTGAAAGTTGGTCTTTGTCTATTGTGGTTGCCCAATCTGGACAGGACTCTTCACTGAAGGTGAAGCGGGAAGCAGCGAAGGCGGTCGCTCGACATTTGGCAACGGAGAGGGAAGCAGCGAAAGCGGTTGCTCGTCAGAAGAAAAATGATCTGAAGGCAGCGGAAACTGTTGCTCGCCAGAAAAAGAGTGCCCTGGCCGCAGCGGAAACTGTCGCTCGCCAGAAAGCATATGACTTGGACGCAGCTCGAAAAGAATTCTGGCTTAAGGCTCGTGCTGCAAGAACCGCTCGACAGAAAGGTGAGGCGGTAAAAGAGGTCATTGTGCAAATCCTAGAACTGAATCCCTTAACCCCTGGCGAAGTGGGAAAGATCTTTGGAGTCAGTGAGGAGCAGGCAGTCACATGGTTGAGGCAATTGGAGGAATTGGAAAAAATCGAAGAAATCTTGTTAAGGAGACGCGGTCATTACCCCGCCGGCTTCCAGGTGAAGGGATGGTCATATACGACTGTTGTCGCGACTGATGAGAAAAAGAGGGCAGTGGGAGTGGCTGCTCGAAAGAAGGTAAAGGAATGGAGGGCAACGGAGCTAGTTGCTCGGAAGTCAGAAAGAGCGCGCGCTGCAGCGGTTTCGCATGTCCGACAGGTAGCCAGAGAACGCAGTTCGGCAGTATCGAAAGTCCATCAGGTAGCTGATGAACGCGATGCAGCAGAAACGAAAGCCCAACGGTTAGCTAAGGAATGTGCCGAAGCAGATTCTGCTGCCCGGCAGTCAGTCAATAAACTTGCCGCAGCGAAAATTGTGGTTCAACAGCTTGGGAAAAGGCAGGCTGCTGCAGATAGAGCGGCTCGTCTGAAATCGAAGGAATGGTCCTCAGCGGCAGCGACAGCTCGCAAGATGGTCGAAAAACGAACAGAAGCAGAAGCGAGGGCTCGACTGGCGGAAAAGAGATCATCTGAAATAGTTTTGAAGGAACTGAGACGGAGTCCGTTGACTTCTCGAGAAGTTGCCGCAATCCTGAAGACAGAACAAGAGCAGGTAATCGGGTTGCTCCAGCGATTATTTTCGGATAACCAGATTGAGATCACTTGGTCAAAGAAGTCTCCATACGCCCCTTGTTACCAGCCAGTTAATCACGCCAGTACACCTACTGTCCCCAAAGACCAATCTTCCCCACGCCCAAGTGGACCGAAGTCAAGCGATCCGCCCCCGAAAGAAGAGCGCGTCCCCAAAGATCGATCTTCTCCGCGCCCAAGTGGATGTATGTGGCTTCTTGCGTTACCGGGGCTGCTAGGGCTGGTTGCTTTGCTGGGATAGACTGTCCGACTTCCTCTTAGGCGAAAGAGATGCCAGGCGATGCATCCTCTCCCGCGGCGCACGTTGCGTCGACTGATAGAACAGTATGGACCGACCTTGCTCGATGAGCCCGCGCGCGTTGACGCTCTACTGGCCGACCACTGTGGAAGGCACCACGCAGAACGCTTGGTTCTGGTCTATGCTCTGCGGGAACGCGTTTCTGTTGCCGATAGCTCTGACACGTATTGGCGCAGAATGTGCTCCCGGCGATTGCAGAGCCGGTATTGCTTTTCCTCAGAGGCAGCGCAGTGGGCGGCCGAGAGCTGGTGTTCTGCCTTAAGAATCGATTCGCCAGAACCGAACACCTCTCGCGACGGTGACGACAGCCTAAATGGCCTGCACGGAGAGCTTTCCAATTATCCCAGGCATGCACTAAGCAAATTGCTCACTGACTATGGCTCTGACTTACTCAATGACCCCGCTCGAGTGAATGCGCTCCTGGCTGACCTCAGCGGCGAGTTCGGTAGGGAACGCTTCCTCCTTGTCCACGCCTTGCGGGAGGGCATCCCCGCCGACCTTCTTGCCCAAAAGCGAAAGAGCGCAGCCAGAGTTCGGCGCCTCACACGACGACTGCAAAAGCGCTATGGCTTTTCTGGCAATGCAGCGCAGTGGGCTGTCGAAAGTTGGTCGGCAGCCCTGAATCAGGCCGCCCCCGCCGCTGCGTCAAGGCCGCAAGGTGCGAAGAGGACTAACCTTAGAAAGGTGTTAGGTCAACTGTCCTTTCGCCTACTGATGCTGTTGGGACTACTCGTGGTAGGGGTTGTGCCGCTCGTCTTTACGTGGCAGAGTGCAATCGAGGTTGCCGACAGGGGCGCCGCGTGGCTAGCAAGTATACCCGGAACCGTTGGGAAGGAACTGTACCAATTCGTTGATCATTTCGTAAGACCTGTGATCACATGGGTTGTGGGGCTACCAGGACTGATAGCACTGGGCACAGTTACAGGGCTGGCAACAATTAAAGCGTTAGGACTGAAAAGGGTATGGAGGGGAGTTACTCGGCTTATAGGAACTACCTGGTCGGGAATGGGCAAAGTGTCGGGTCGACTGTCCCATCGCCAGAAAATGTGGTTGGCGCTCGGCTTTATCGGAATTGTGGTACTAAGCTATACGTGGCAGAGCCTTTTTGTGTATGCCGAATGGGGAGTCGCATGGTTACAGAGCGTACCGAAGTTGATCGACGAGATACTTACCCACTTCGCTGTTCATGTCGTTTTGCCAGCGATTGCATGGCTTGTTGGGATACCAGGGCTGATAGCGTTAGGAGCAATTTCAGGGTTGTTAACGGTCAGATTAGTGGGATTGAGAAGGGCATGGATAGGATTCACCTGGCCGATAAGAATTACATGGTTGGGTCTGAAAATAGTGGGGAAGGGATTTGTCTGGCTGATAGGAATCACATGGTTGGGTTTGGGAAAGGCGGGGAAGGGATCTGTCTGGCTGATAGGAGTCACATGGTTGGGTTTGAGAAAGGCGGGGAAGGGACTTGCCTGGCTGGCAGGAGTCACATGGTTGGGTTTGAGAAAGGCGGGGAAGGGATTTGCCTGGCTGATAGGAGTCACATGGTTGGGTCTGAGAAAACTGGCCAAGGGACTATCCTGGCTGATAAAAATTACCGGGATGGGATTGGGAAAGGCGTTGGATCAACTATCCTTCCGGCAACAGGTCTGGTTGGGGCTGGGCGTGACGGCGATATTGGCACTAGGCCTTATGTGGCAGGACGCTCTGGCATATGCCGAGTGGGGAATCGCTTTGGTACTGAGCACATCGAGATCAATTGAGGGAAGATTTTCACAGATCGTGGATTATGTCTCTAAAACAGAGATAGAAAGGTCTGTGACGATACCAGGATTGATAGCGCTGGGGGCAATTTCCGGGCTGTTGACATTAAAGTCGTTGGGATTTGGAAAAGTCTTAAGTCGACTGTCCCTTCCCCAACAGATCTGGCTGGGTCTGAGCTTGACGGCAATATTGGCGCTAGGTCTTATGTGGCAGGGCGCTACAATGTACGCCGAGAGGGGAATCGCATGGCTACTGAGTACACTAGATTCAATTGAGAGAAGACTTTCGCAAATCGTTCATTATGTCTCTGTTTCACAGATAGAAGGGTTGGCAGGGATACAAGGACTGATAGCGCTGGGGGCAGTCTTCGGGCTATTGACAATTACATTTATTGCGTCGGGACGGGAAAGGATACGGAGGGGAATTGCTTTACTGATGAGGTTGAAGCGGTGAGGGCCTCAGAATTCGCTGGGCCGGTTTTCCCGTCCCGCGTCCAGACAGAATCCAAAAGGCCGAACGTGCATCTGATCTGCGAGGCAGACGCTGCGGACGAGGTAGAGCGGCGTGTCAGCGCGCTGCCGGCAGTGCGCCGGGTGCTGACGAGTGGGCCCGGGGCGGGTCCGGAGTTGTTGGATGGGCATCTTTTCTGATAGACAAGAGGGAAAGCTGTCGTCTGCCCCGTTTTCCATGGCGGCGAAAGCCGGCCGCTCAACTTCACTCGCGGGGGCGGGTCAGGCTGTTATGTGAAGTGCCGCGACCGGCGCCCATTCGCGACGAGAAGGGCCGCTGCGTGAATTGATCCGGCGGCGGTGCCGCGGCTTCCTGGACGGAGTCGCAATGCGAGTGGCCGGACGTAAGCCTGCCTCATTCTGTGGCCGCTCTGAACGGGACCTTGCCCCAACAGTCCTTCAGCGGCGGTTGCGCGTACGGTTCTCTGCTTCCCCGGCGGGCGCGAATTCCCAAAATCGTGTACAATATGCGAATCTTGCCGGGCTTGGCCTGCCTGGGCTTTGCTTGCGGTCGCGATCGGCAGCAGCGCTCTCCCGGCCAGGCTACTTTATGGACGATGGCCTGCCGGGCCACCGACACACAGAAGGAGACGCAGCGGATGCCCTCCAACTGATCGTTTGCAGATGCAAAGGGAATTGCCGCCGCTGGAAACCTTTTTTGCCTCGAGGCGGCCACAGCCGACCGGAATTGTTCCATTGGAGTACAGCGTTAGCCTTCAGCGGGCACGATGATTTCCCCCCAATTTGGATGAACGCTGTGAAAGGCACACCTAGATAGATGTCAGAAAGTCAACACGAAAACCGTACAGGCGGCCTGACGGTCGTTGATGATTTCACCGGCGCGGCCGAGGGCGGCGCCAGCGTCGTTGTGCGCGATGACCAGGGGCTGATTCTTACCGACAAGCCGGAAGAAGAGGCTGTTCTGGTTGGCGTCAGCCTGGCGGGTCAGCCCGGCATCCTCTCAATGGAGGACTCGCTTAGCGAACTGGCTTTGCTGGCCGCGACCGCGGGCCTTGAAGTGCGGGGCGAACTGACCCAGCGGCTCCAACACCCGCACCCGGCAACCTTCATCGGCTCCGGCAAATTGGGCGACCTGAAGACGTTGATCCTGGAGCTGGGCGCGAATGTCGTGATCTTCGATGAGGAGCTCTCGCCGCGCCAGCAACGCGAAATTGAGAGGGTTCTGGGCCAGGACGTGAAAGTGATCGACCGCACCGCCCTGATCCTGGATATCTTCGCCCGCCATGCCAAGACCAAAGAAGGCGCGGTGCAGGTAGAGCTTGCTCAGTATGAGTACCGGCTTCCCCGGCTCACCCGGGCATGGACTCACCTGGCGCGGCAGGCCGGCGGGCGCGCGGGCGGCGCCAGCGGCGGCGTCGGCGTGCGCGGACCGGGCGAGACGCAGTTGGAAGTCGACCGGCGCGAGATCGGCCGCCGCATTGCCCATCTTAAGCGGGAGCTGGAGGAGGTACGCCAGCACCGCGATCGTTACCGGCAACGCCGCCAGAAATCCACGACGCCGGTCATCGTCGTGGTTGGCTATACGAATGCAGGCAAGAGTACGCTTCTGAACGCGGTCAGCGATGCCAGCGTTCTGGCCCAGGACCAGCTGTTTGCCACCCTGGACCCGACCACCCGGCGCGTCGAGCTGCCCAGCGCGCGCACAGCCCTGTTCACGGATACGGTCGGCTTCATCCAGAAGCTGCCCACAGCGCTGGTGGCCGCGTTTCGGGCAACCCTGGAAGAGATCACCGAAGCTGACCTGCTGCTGCATGTGGTGGATATCTCTCACCCCAACGCGGATGAGCAGGTAAGCGCGGTGGAAGAGATGTTGGAAGAACTGGATGCGGGCGCCAAACCACTGGTGACCGCGCTGAACAAGACCGACCTGCTCCATCCCGGTGGGGAAGAAGATCCCCGCCTTGCGGCGCAGTTGAGCAACGCCCTTCAAGAGTATCCTTCGCCTGTTCCAATCAGCGCCCGGACAGGAGAAGGCATCCCCGAACTGCTGGCCGCTGTGGATGGCAAGTTGCAAGAAACGATGACGGCGTTGCGGTTGCTGCTCCCTTACAGCAAAGGCGACCTGGTTGCCTTGATCTATGAGCATGGTCGTGTGGAGCGGGAGGAGTTTACCGAGGATGGAACGCTGATTGAGGGCAGGCTGCCGCCCCATCTGGTCAGCCGTGTAGAGGCGTGGAGCGTGGCGGAGGCAGGGAGCCGCTAATCAGCAGAAAAGAAGGCCGGGCCGCGCGCCGAAGTTCGGTGGGCGGCCGGCGGTTATCGACCCGAAAAGAAACGGAAAGCCGTAGACAAGATGAGCAAACCCACAGTTGTTGTGACCCGCCAGTTGCCGCAGGCGGCGATTGCGCCGATCCTGGAAAGATGTGAAGCCCGCTACTGGGACAGCGAAGAGCCGATTGGGCGCGATACGCTGCTGGATTGGGTGCAGGGCGCGGACGGGCTCTACTGTCTGCTGACGGAGTCGATCGACGATGAGCTGTTGGACGCGGCAGGACCCGGGCTACGGGTTGTGGCCACGATGTCGGTCGGATACGATCACGTGGATGTGGCTGCGCTGCGCCGGCGGGACATTCCGCTGGGGAATACGCCCGGTGTATTGACCGAGACGACCGCGGAGCTGGCGCTGGCCCTGCTTCTGGCGACGGCCCGGCGCTTGCCGGAAGGCACGCGCGCCGTGCAGAACGGGACGTGGCCCAGTTGGCGACCGATGTGGTTGACAGGCCGCGACATTCACGGGAGCACGGTCGGGCTGGTGGGCCTGGGGCGCATCGGCGCCGCCTTTGCGCGCATGCTGGGCGGCTTTGGCTGCCGCATTCTGTATACCGGGCCGAGAAAAAAGCCGGAGGCGGCGCGAGAGGTGGGCGCGACATTTGCACCGATGGACAAGCTGCTGCAGGAGAGTGACTATGTGGCGGTTCATTGCCCGCTTAACGACCAGACCCGCTCCCTTTTCAGCGTTGAGGCGTTCCGCAAGATGAAGCCGACGGCGGTCTTCATCAACACCAGTCGCGGCGGGGTCGTCGATCAGGAAGCGCTGTACGACGCGCTGACGCAGGGCGAGATCGCGGCCGCCGGACTGGACGTCACCGACCCGGAACCTCTGCCCGCGGATCATCCGCTGGTCTCGCTGGATAACTGCGTCATTTTGCCCCACATTGGCAGCGCCACGGTCGCAACGCGCACGAAGATGGCTGTGATGACAACGGAGAATCTGCTCGCCGGAGTCGAGGGCCGTCCACTGCCGAATCCGGTTGATTTGTCGTAGCGGCGCAGAGGGTGGGAGGGCAGAGGGTTCAGAGAATGTGGAAGCGTGTCACAGGTTCCGCAACTGTGGTGTACAGTAACTGAAAAGACCTGCAACGGTTAAGCAACCGAACTGAAAGGGATGTCCCGGCAATGAGTCAGCAGACGCTAACGATAACCGATAATCGCACCGGCCAGACGATCGAGCTACCGATCGAACATGACACAGTCCCGGCTATCGGCCTGCGCCAACTGAAGGCGCAGGCCGATGATTTTGGCATGATGCTCTATGATCCTGGTTATACGAATACGGCGTCCTGCAAGAGTAAAGTCACTTTCGTCGACGGCGACAAGGGGATACTCCGCTACCGGGGCTACCCGATTGAGCAACTGGCGAAAGAAAGCACCTTTCTGGAGGTGGCGTACCTGCTGCTCTTCGGGGAGCTGCCGAACGCAAGCAAGCTGACCGACTGGAACGCGCGCGTCATGGCGCAAACGCGGATCGACGATGGGCTGAAAAACTTGCTCCAGACCTTTCCGGCGGACGCCCACCCGATGGGCGTACTGATCAGCGCCGTTGCGGCGATGTCCACATTTTACCCGGATGCCAAGCAGGTACATGACAGCGAGACCCGATTGCGGCAGGTCCCGCGGATGCTGGGCCAGTTACCGACCGCGGTCGCGTTCGCCTACCGCAATGGGCGCGGCCTCCCGGCTATCGAGCCGGACGCCGCGCTGGGCTACAGCGACAACTTCCTGCATATGATGGGGTTCGCGGGCGATGGAGACAGCGGGATCGACCCGGTGCTGGCGAGGGCGATGGATGTCCTGTTTGTTCTACACGCCGATCATGAGCAGAACTGCTCTACTTCGGCGCTGCGCAACATCGCTTCCAGCGACGCTGATCCCTATTGCGCAGTCGCCGGCGCAATCGGGGCCTTGTACGGTCCTCTCCATGGGGGCGCCAATGAGGCGGTCCTGCGGATGCTTGCTGAAATTGGCGATGTGAAGAAGATTCCGGCTTTTCTGGATAGGGTGAAGGGCCGGGAGGTGCGTCTGATGGGTTTTGGCCATCGGGTGTATAAGAATTACGATCCGCGCGCCCAGATCGTGAAGAAGATCGCATACGAAGTATTCGATGTGACCGGCAGCAACCCGCTGATTGATATTGCCGTCGAATTGGAGCGCTCTGCTCTTGAGGACGACTATTTCGTCTCCCGCCGGCTGTATCCCAATGTGGACTTCTACAGCGGCATCATCTACCAGGCGATGGGATTTCCGGTCGAGATCTTCCCGGTGCTCTTTGCGCTGGGGAGGATGCCGGGCTGGCTGGCCCAGTGGATGGAGCTCATGGGCGATGCGGAGCAACGCATTGCCCGTCCGCGGCAGATTTACCTGGGTGAAGGTGAGCGCCCGTATCCGCCCATCGGTGAGCGAGGCTAACTTCAAGAAGGCGCTGTCGGGCGCAACGGAGCGGGGATCATGAGAGGTCGCCGTGCCCCTGCCAGAACGCCTCCACTTTCTTCCGAACCGGAGGACAGCTTTCGAGTTCAGGGTCTTGGCGCAAGAGGTCTTGGGCAGCCTCCTGGGCCAGGTGCAATGTATTCACGTCGCTGAGGTTGGCCAACTTCAGTTCCGGCAGCCCGCTCTGTCGCGTACCGAGAAAGTCCCCGGGTCCGCGCAATTCCAGATCCTTTTCCGCCAGAACAAATCCGTCCGTTGTTTCCTCCAGCGCCTTGAGCCGTTCGGCCTGCGCGTCGGCTTTCACGCGGCTGATGAGCGCGCAGTAGCTCTCGTGCATGCCCCGGCCCACGCGGCCGCGAAACTGGTGCAGTTGCGCCAAACCAAACCGTTCGGCATCCTCGATCAGCATTAAGGTGGCGTTGGGGACGTCCACGCCGACTTCGACCACACTGGTGCTGACCAGAACATCGAGTTCGCCGGCGGCGAAGGCGCGCATCACCTCGTCCTTTTCGGAACCTCTGAGACGGCCGTGGAGGAGCCCGACACGCAGATCGGGGAAGATCTCCTTGCGCAGACGGGCATGGGCGTCCACCGCTGCGCCGACGTCCAGCGTTTCACTTTCCTCGACGAGCGGATAGATGATATAGCCTTGGCGGCCATCGCGCACCTGCCGCCGCAGAAAACCGTAGAGGCGTTCCCGATCCGTTGGCAGGAACCGCTTGGTTTTGATCGGCGTCCGGCCCGGGGGCATTTCGTCGATGACACTCACGTCGAGGTCGCCGTAAACGGTGAGAGCGAGACTGCGCGGGATTGGCGTGGCGCTCATTACGAGAAGATGGGGAACGGCGTTCCCCCCGCCCTTGTCACGGACGGCTGCCCGCTGGCCGACGCCAAAACGATGCTGCTCGTCGACCACGACAAAGCCGAGGTTGGCGAACTCCACATTCTCCTGGATGAGCGCGGTGGTGCCGACCACAATTTGAATGCTGCCGTCTGCCAGGCCGGCGAGGGCGGCCTCCCTTTCCTGCCCGGTCACGCGCCCGGTCAGGAGAGCGACATGCGGCGCTTCGCCGCCGGCCAGCCGGACGTCTTCAAGCAGTTTGCGCAGCCCGCGACAGTGCTGCTCCGCCAGGATCTGGGTGGGCGCCAGCAGGGCGGACTGGAAGCCGTTGGATGCGGCGATCAGCATGGCCCCGGCGGCCACCACCGTCTTGCCGCTGCCGACGTCGCCCTGCACCAGGCGGCTCATCGGCACGCTCCGTTCCATATCCCGCTGCAGTTCGTCCAACGTCCGCTGTTGGGCGCCGGTCAGGGCAAAGGGCAGGGCTGACCGATAGGCTGCTAAGAGTTCGCTTTCAGCCGACATTGCCGGAGCGCTGAAATGCTGGATTTCCTGCCGGCGGCGCTGTACGCCAAGCTGAAGGTAGAAGAAATCGTCAAAGATAATGCGATTGCGCGCGTTATTAAGTTCTTCCGGTGATTCGGGAGCGTGAATCTGTCGCAATGCATCGGCCAGGGGGGCCAGGTTGTACTTGCCGCGGAGCGACTCCGGAAGGGGATCTTGAAGCGATGGCAGCGCCTGTTTCAAGGCCAGCTTCACCTGTCTGCTGACATCGCTGCTTCGCAGACCGGCGGTCAATCCGTAAACCGGCAATATCGGTCCTTCTCTGATGACACTGGAACCGATCTCTTCGAAGATTGGATTTTCCAGCGTTTTGTGGCCCATGTAGAGTCCGACAACGCCGCTCAGGCGGTATGTCTTGCCGACCGTCAGACGTTTCTTCATCCATGATTGATTCCACCAGGTGGTTCGGACCGTGCCGCTGCCGTCATTGAAGATGGCTTCCAGAATCTCTTTCTTATAGGCATATTTGCGCTCGCTGAACCCCTTCAGATTGGCGACAATCGAAAGGCTCTCCCCCTCTTCGACATCGGCGATGGGGCGCACGCGGCTGTAGTCATCGTAGCGATGGGGCAGATGCCAGATGAGGTCGGCAACGGTCTCGATGGAAAGGCGTCTATACTGTTCCGCTCTCTTTGCGCCGATCCCCTTCAGGAAGGTTATTGGTCGTCCCAGAATATCGGGGTTGGGGGCATCAGCTGCGGCCTGGGCTTGTTGCCGCCCCCGCTGGGGCGGCGACTTTGCCTCTCTCTTTCTCCTGTCTCGCGGCGCGGCTGCAGTTGTTTGGCGGGCGGCTGCACGACCGACCTGGTCTACGTTCTCGAGAGCCGGGTCGGGGGCCGGCAGTTCGTCCAACAGGGTGAGAAGAGAGCTCAGCAGACGCGCCCGTTCATCGGTTTCGGCTTCGGCATAGTGTGACAGCCGTTCGACAATTTCCTGCAACAGCCCGGGCTGGACTTCCTCGGCTCTGGCGTCAGCCGCCCAGCGATCGCAGAAGGCGGCCACCCCGCCGGCGAAGGCCCTTTCACGCCAGTTGGTCTGGGCCTCCAGGTTCAGTAGATTGCGCAGTCGCGTCAGGGCTCTTTCAGCCATTTTCAGTAGAGGCCCTCGTAGACGATGACGCCCATCACATTTGGTCCGAGATGGGCCGCCAGGCTGGGTGGATAGCGCCATGCTCGTGCCGAAATGTCTGGCAGGTCTTCCTCCAACCGCTCCAGGAGCAGCTTCTGTGTTTGTTCATACCGGTGCTGCACCAGCCCAATGCGTTCATTCTGCGCGAATTCGGCGGTATAGTCGTACAGTTTTTCGGCGACGTCTTCTCGGGTCTGCACTTTTTCCAGGGGGATCAGATGGCCGTCTTCCATCGTGACCATCGCCTTGATGCCGAGCATTGTGCCGAGGACGCTTTGCGCTGCGCCGAGGCGGGCGCTGCGTTCGAGGTAGTAGAGAGTTTCGGCGAAGAAGGTTACGTAGATGTGCGGAATTGCGCCGTTCACGACCCGGGCGACTTCGGACAGATTGGCCCCGCTGTCGGCGGCCTTGGCGGCCAATTCGGCCAGCATTCCCAAGCCCATCGCGGTGGTCTGGCTATCCATGACGCGAATGCGATAGCGCCCCATCATCATATCGGCCGCCTTGCGCGACTGGCTCCACATTGGGCTGAGCGCGCTGCTCATATGGATAGCGACGATTTCCTCGGCATCCTGACCCAGCCGTTGATAGACATCCATCAGCCGGTTCAACTCCGGCGCCTCCACATCTGGCAGCAAGATGCGTCCGCCGGACTGATTTTCGCGGAGCAGTTGAAAGAGTTGGTCTGCGCTGAACTCGTCTTTGTCCTCAAAGCGTTCCCGCCCGACGCGCAACACGTGGGGGATCACCTCGATGGAGTATTTTTCCAGAATGTCAGCCGGAATGCTGGCGTCACTATCGGTAACGATACGAACCTTGCTCACAGCAGATGCTCCAACTTTTGACAACCGAACAGCCGTATGATAATGTCGGATAATTCAGCTTTACGAGAACATTGGTCGCGTGTCAGTGATCTTTCACCGACCCTGAGCCAATGAGGAACCGGAGGGTACAGATCATGGCAAAATGCCAAATGTGCGGAAAGAGTCCTCAGTTTGGAAACAACCGTCCCTGGTCCAAAAAGGCCACACGGCATAAGTGGAAGATCAACATCCAGAAGGTCAAAGTCCTGGAAGACGACAGACTGGTTTCGCGTCGCCTTTGCACCTCTTGCATCCGCACCCTTGCGAAGGCCTGAGACTCCCTTCCGCTACAACTGAATCAGACCTATGGAAGCGTTGAGCCATTCTGCTCAGCGCTTCTTAGTTGCGGGCCAGAAGAGGCGCCGCGGCGGAAAACGCAGGCTTTATGACTCCGCCGCATTGCGTAACTGCCCGCATCCGGCATCGATTTCGATTCCGCGGCGGATGCGCACAGTGGTCGATATGCCGCGGGCGCTCAGTCTCTCCGCGAACCGTTGCGTGTCTCTGTCGCTGGTTGGCTGAAAGGAGCTGTCGGGAATCGGATTGAGAGGGATTAGATTGACATGGCACAGGATCCCGTGCAGCTTGTCCGCCAGATCTTCGGCCAGGGAGGGGTTGTCGTTTACGCCCCGCATCAATGCGTATTCAAAGGTGACGCGGCGATTGGTCTTGGCAATATAGCGGCGAACTGACGCCAGAAGGTCGTCTACCGGATAGCGGCGACTCGGTGGAACCAGCTTGCTGCGCAGGGCGTTGTTCGGCGCGTGGAGGCTGACGGCCAGATTCACCTGGAGTCCCTCATCGGCCATGCGATCGATCATGGGAACCAGGCCCACGGTACTGAGCGTAATATGTCGTGCGCCGAGCCCGAACCCGTCGGCGGCCGTCAGGCGGCGGATTGCCGTCCACACATTCTTATAGTTGTGCATTGGTTCGCCCATTCCCATCAGCACAATGTTTGTCACGGTGGTCGGCCTTTTCACCCGCATTTTTGGCCTTTCGCCGGCATTACGCAGATAGCGGGCGAAGAACAGGACCTGGGCGACAATTTCGCCGGCGGTCAGATTGCGCCGCAGGCCGCCCTGGGCCGTCGCGCAGAAGGAGCAGCCCATGGCGCATCCGGCCTGGCTGCTGATACAGAGTGTTCTCCGCTGGTCATAGAGCATCAGGACCGCTTCGATCGTCTCCCCGTCCGGCATCTGAAACAACACCTTCTGCGTGTCCCCGGCCTTGGAAACACGCTGTTCGACCGGCGTCAGCGGCGTGAGCGTTGCGGATGCGGCCAAGCCGTCGCGCATCGCCTTCGGCAGATTGGACATCTCTTCAAAGGAGCGGGCGTATTTCTTATAGATCCACTCCTGAATCTGACGGATGCGATAGGCCGGCACGCTGGCGGCCCGCCCACCGGCGTCTTCACGCTGGTGCGGCAGTGCCTTAACGACTTCGGCAAGCTCTTGGGGAGAGCAATCCAATAGCGAGCGGGCAGTTGGAGGGACGGCGGGCGGAGAAAGCGGGATAGTCTTCATTGTTGCAATTGTAGCGCAGCTATTCAGTTGCCGTCAAAATATAGCCCGCTGACTCCTACGCGGCCTATGCGGGCAAACTGGGCTTTGGCGGCCGTGAGGCGCTCAGTTGTCGGCCTGTTGGAAGGCCTCCAGAAGTTCGGGCAGACCGGGCAGGATCAGGTCCGGCTTGGGCGCCACCGTGTGGAACTCCTCCTCGGTGGTGATCCCTGTCAGCACGGCAGCCGTGGGCATGCCCAACTCAATGGCCCCGGCGATATCCGTCTCGTAGCGGTCCCCGACCATCAGCGTAGCGGCGGCGGTGGTGCCCAGTTTGTGCATGGCTTGCTGGAACATGCCGGCGTTGGGTTTGCCGATCACCGTCGGTGTGACGCCGGTGGCCGCCTCCAGCAAGGCCAGCAGCGCGCCGGTTCCGGGAATTTGGCCGCGTTCGCTGGGGAAAGATGTATCGCTGTTGGTGCCGACAAAACGGGCGCCGGCGCGTATCGCGAGGGTGGCATCCGCCAGACGCTCGTAACGCACACTGAAGTCGATGCCGGAAACGATCACATCAGCCGCCGGCGCGTCCTCGACGATGGTGATGCCTTCCTGCTCCAGGGCCGAGCGCAGGCCATCCTGGCCAATCATAAAGGCGCGAACGCCGTCTGGATACTGTTCCGCCAGCCAGCTTGCGGTGGCGAGCGCGCTGCTGAGAATATGCGCCTCATCCGCGCCGATGCCCATGCGGCCGACCTTTTCCACAAACTGGTTCGGGGTGCGCGAGGAATTGTTGGTTACGAACAGCCAGTTCCGCTCTGTCGCTTCCAGATAATCCAGTAGTTCCTGGACGCCGGGAAGGGGTTCCTCGCCGACATAGACAACGCCGTCCATATCCAGCAGAACGGCGCGTACCTCTCTCAGGTTAGCTCTTTGTGCCATGAGTGAACTCTACGATCTTTTCAATGGTCCGTCGGAGAGCAGGTCCGGCGGGTGGTTTGCGGCAGCAGACGGCGCCGCGCAACGCGAGGTCAGTCAACGCAGGTCCGCAGATCCTGGATGTTGAGCTGCAGAGAGCGGCGGCCCTGCCATTCGTTGACTTCAGGATGGAAAACAATGTCGATGAGGCTGCCTACTTGCAGGTTTGCAGCGCGCCCACCCAAGCCAAAACCGATTCCGTCCAGCACGGGTGAATGATCGCGGCCGGTGATCACGATTTTCAGATGCTTGCCCCCGCCCACGGTGCGGATGCTATGCACACGGCACTGGCGGCACAGGAAGAGCGCGGGCTCGTTCTGCTGGCCGACCGGCTCCATGCGGGAAAGTTGACTTTGCAATGCCCAGTCGATCTGTTCGATTGCCAGTTCGGCATCGATATTCAGGGTTGGCCGCAGATTTTCCAGAGGACCGAGTTCCCGCCCGGCTGCCTCTGTCAGCGCGTCTTGCAGCGCGGGCAACCGCTCGGCGCGCACGGTAAAGCCGGCCGCCCGGCTGTGCCCTCCATGACGCACCAGCAAAGAGCTGACCTGGTCCAAGGCCGCTATCATATCAAATTCGGCGATGCTGCGGGCACTGCCGCGGCAGAACTCGCTGCCCTGTTCGATTACGACTGCCGGGCGGTAGAACTGATCGCTCAATCTTCCTGCGGCAAGCCCAACGATGCCGGGTTGAAACCTGTCGCTGGCGACGATCAGAATCGGGGCGCTGGATGGATCAAGGCCGGCCAACTCAGTCTCGGCTACCGCGTGGGCTTCGGTTGTGAGCGCCTGGCGCCGCTGGTTGAGACGGTCCAGGTCCATCGCCATATCATAGGCCGTCTCGTAATCGTCACTGCGCAGGAGATCATAGGCCATTTTGGCGCTGGCGAGTCGACCGGCGGCGTTGATACGCGGCGCGATGCGAAAGCTGATCGCTGTACTGTCGATCCCGTCCAGAGGCACAGAAGCCATCTCTGTCAGCGCAAACAACCCGACCCGGTTGCCCCGACGCATTTCCGCCAACCCCCGCCGCACCAGGGAACGGTTTTCGCCCAGCAGAGGCACCAGGTCGGCGACGGTGCCGACAGCCACCAAATCGAGAAGGGCCTGTTCCTCCCGCGCGGCTTCTTCCGTAGAAAGCCGGCTCCATGGCTGTTGCGAGACGACGCGCAGAACGCCCTGCGCCAGCCGGTAGGCAACGCCAACCCCAGCCAGCGGTTGAAATGTGTCTGCGCGGGCATCTCGGCGCGGATTGATCACTGCCAGGGCCGGAGGCAGCTCTGCGCCGATTGTGTGATGGTCGGTGAGCACGACATCCATGCCCAACTCCGCGGCTTCCGCGACTTCGAGGACGCTGCGAATGCCGCAGTCGACTGTCACGAGCAGGTCGGCCCCCTTGGCGGCGATAGAGCGGAGCGCCTCCACATTCAGGCCATAGCCTTCATCTACCCTGTTTGGGATGTATGCGCCGACGAGGGCGCCGGCGCGCTGCAAAGCCGTCGTCAACAGAGCGGTGGCCGTGACGCCGTCGGCGTCGAAATCTCCGTATACACAGATGACCTCACGCGTTTCAATGGCCCGCGCTACCCGCGAGACGGCGGCCGACATGTCGGTCAGGCGAAATGGATTTTCCTGGACGGCATCCTCACCTTGCAGGAAGGACGTTACGGCCGCCCCGTCACGCAGACCGCGATTGTACAGCACCTGCAACAACGCCGGATGTTCGTGGCTGTTAGCCAGGAAGCTCTCCGGCGCAGGTGGATGAAAGTTCCAATGTTTATCGGTCGCGGACAAAGTGGATTCTCCACCAGGAGGGGAACGATACGGCGTACGGAATCCAATTATAGTCGAGAGAGCAGATGAGGCGCAAAAAAGAGAGGGATTTCCCGCCTCTATCGGGCTGGGCTACAATGGGGGTTCAGTCTGGACTGATCACGCTTCCAAGCATTCCCAATGTCCTCTACTTCTGAACGTTTGCGCCGCCTGCAGGGCTTGCGCGGCCGGCGCGCATCTTCTGCTCCGGCGAAAACGGACGCGCCCGAGCGGCCAGCGGCGGCCTCGCCCGAATGGCAGGCTGAGCCTGCCTCCGTCGAGGCGTTGGAGGCGGGTGAAATTGTCGAGAACAGCGCCGGACTCTGTTATCTTGTTACCCGGCGCTACGCGGCTGGCGAAGTCGAGGGAAGCCAGCCGCACGCTTTGCCCGCCCTCCGAAAGCAGACCGTGCCAGGCAATCTGCCGGAACGCGATCCGTCGGTCCTTGCTCCTCTATACCCC
Organism: Caldilineaceae bacterium; assembly: GCA_022824025.1. Lineage (GTDB taxonomy): Bacteria > Chloroflexota > Anaerolineae > Caldilineales > Caldilineaceae > Bin5. The sequence goes on along the minus strand of JAJEBF010000011.1, from coordinate 60,207 downwards.
GCCTACCGGTTGGAAGACTGCCCTGATTTTCGCAAGGCCGCATTTCTGGACATCGAGAGCACCGGGCTGGGAGGAGGCGCCGGCATCTACGCCTTTATGGTCGGAATTGGCACGTTTGAACGCCAAGGCCGGGCTGGGGCCGAGCCGGAGGACCGCTGGACATTTGTGGCGCGTCAGTTTTTCATGCGCCATCCGGGCGAAGAGCCGGCTCTGCTGACAGCGATCACAGATCTGCTAAAGGGCTGCGAAAGCCTGGTGACCTTCAACGGTCGTTCTTTTGACGCCCCGCTCTTGCGCGGGCGATACCGCTACGCCGGCCGTTTCCTGCCCGCAGACGCTGCAATGCCTGCCGTGTTGAAGGAGGACGCGCCCCACCTGGATCTGTTGCACCCTGCCCGCCGATTGTGGCGCAAACGCCTGGGCAGCTGCGCTCTCAGCAATCTGGAACAGAAAGTCCTGGGGATTGCGCGGACGGAGGCCGATGTGCCCGGAAGCCTGATCCCGCAGTTGTACGCTGACTATCTGCGAGACGGCGACGGCCGCATGATGCAGAGCGTCTTCTACCACAATCGCGAGGATATCATCTCGATGGCGGCGTTGACGGAGGTGATCTGCAGCGTATTCGCCGAACCGACCGCCGCGGGCGCCGGCTATCTGCAGCCGCTCGATCTCCTGAGCATGGCGCGGCTGCAGGAGGAGCTGGAGCGGCTGGACCGCGCTGAAACGCTTTTCCGCGCCGCGCTGGAGGGGCTCAGCGGCCGCGCGTACCTGGCTGAGTCGTTTGACGGTTTGGGCCGTCTGCTCAAACGACAACGGCGCTGGGAAGAGGCAGCGGCCGTCTGGCGGCAGTGGCTGACGACGGTGGGCGGCGCGGGGAGCGCCCCCGACAGCCGCCCCTACGTAGAACTGGCGAAGTTCTGCGAATGGCACAGCGGCGACCTGGCGCAAGCGGCCATGTGGACCCGGTGGGCGTTGCACGAACAGGAGCAGTCCCCGCCCCACGCGCGTTCCCCGCAGATCCAGACTGAACTGCGTCACCGGCTAACCCGCCTACAACGGAAGCTGGGCGCGGACGGGTGAACCGGGGGGTACGGCGTATAGGTTATTCCTACTGAACTTCAGGGGTTGGCCGTGTAAGTGTGGGGCGCAGAACATGGCGTTCGGCGGACGCGGGACGCCATCAATTCGCTTGAGCGTGCGATTCGAGCAATTGGTTGGGGCAGTGGGTTGGGGCCGGGGGAGCTTGCCTGGCTGATCGGACAAGGACTGCAATATCTGCGCAAGAAGAACGGGCCTTTACGGCCGGGAACCTGGCTGCAGAAGTCGATTCCCCAGCCAGGCAGTTGTGGGGAGGAGTCCGGACTTGCAAATCTAGGCGGGCCCGTGTCCCATCGACAGGCAAGGCCGTCGCGTCCCCCCTGACGGTTCGTCCCATTTCGAAGGTTCCGCCAGTTGGGAAAACACAGAAGGAGTCGTCTCAAATGTTCCGGTGACGCCCGGCCCCCGTGTCCTCACGTCCGCTATCGATCGGGTTGGCGCCCGGCCTGTTCGGGCGGTTTTCAGAGCGCTTGGCGGGCCATTGGGTAGACTCGACCGAAAGCCCAAGGCCATCGGCAGAGGGTCCACTTCCGATGGTTGGCCAATCTTCCTGATTGGTTGCGCCCATTTTCATTTCGCCCTCGAAATAGCCGCCCTCTTCAACGATAAAGGACGCGGCATGGGACTGGCCCCGCATTTCACCGGAGGAGCGCAAGTGCAAGCGTTCCTCGATGAAAACGTCGCCGGTGACCGAACCGGCGATCTCAATGTTGCGGGCACGCACGGTTGCCGACAGAGTCGCGTCCTTGGCGACGATAACTGTTCCGCGACAGTCGATCTCACCTTCGAGCGTTCCTTCGACGCGCAAATCCTTTTCTGAACGGAACGTACCGGTAAAATAGGATTGAGGGCCCACAATCGTGTCGGCCGTTGCTTCCTCCGTAGGCGACTCTTGCCGCTGCGGGCGGGACGGGGGCGGCTGTTGCCCTCGGTTGGCGAACGGCGCGTTTTCTCGGCGGTTCCCACTCATCTGTCTACTTCTCCTCTCATACGATTCGTTCGTCTTAGGCGTAACGTCTTCCTGCGCCAGCAGGGATTCTCTGGAAACCGGGGTTGGGACCTCTACGGGTGGAGGTTCAGTTGCGGTCGGTTCGGGAGGCATTGGTTCCGGCAGAACGGTCGCCAGTGTCTCGTCCGCGGCCTTTTCTTGCGGGGGGGGCTCATCCACTGCGGGCTCCGGCTCGCCCAGTACCGGCTCCGGCGGCGGTTGTTCGGTCAATTCAGGCTCTGGCGGCGTTTCCATCATCTTCTCATCACGGTCATCATATCCATCGTTATCAGCCTGCGCTTCTTCTTCGTCGCTTTCTTGCGAAGGCTCGGCATCGTCCAACTCCTGGAGATTCCGATAGAGCCACTGTAAGTCTTCTTCATCCTGTTTCCGGCCACGTTTGAAAAGCGGCATCGTTTGCGTCTCCTTTCCCGCCCAGCTCCCCTGCAAGTTGGATTCGATGTCGGTGTATTCAAGGAAGACACGCAGCGAAATCCCAGCATTTCCCTATTATACAACGAAAATGCAAATGCACACTCTCCGCATGCTGCGCCGGGGGAAATTGCGGGGAACTGACCGAAACCGGATACACATATGCGTGCAGCCATCCTTGACACAGTTGTGAATGCGACTCTATACTACTCATCGCTTTTGCGGCAAATCACACCACCTTACAGTGCATGCCTGTCTACACTGATGCCGAGCAATTCTATACAGTTCTGCGGCGCGTCTTCGACACGGTTCGAGAACGTCACGACGCGATTGAGACCTTCACGAGCAGCAATCTTGTCATTCGGCTGCGTTTGACGGACCCTGACGCGGAAGTGCTGCTGGATGGCCGTCAGCCGCCGTTGGAGATATTCTTTGGGGAACGGCCAGGCAAGGCGGATCTGGAATTGGTGATGACGGCCGATATTTTGCACGAAGTCTGGACAGGTCAGCGCAAACTGAAGGATGCCTTTTTTGGAGGGCAAATTCAGTCAAACGGCAATCTCTTCCTCGCAACGAAATTGACCGATCTTTTCCGTGAAGCAGAGCGTGCCTATACCGAGATTCAGCGAACCGGAGGCGCGGCGCCGGACGCTCGAACCGGCGAGGCGGATCCGCCATCTTGAGTCGCGCGCGACTCAAGATGGCGGAAGCAGCGCCAAGGACAGCATGGCGCGAAGGACCTTCTTTGACACTCGCTTCGGGCGCCGCTATAATTGGATTCTCGATAATTTGCCCAGCGGCCAGAAACGATTAACCAGCGCCAATGAGTGTAACGGACGAAATTAAAGGTCGAATTGATGTCGTAGACTTTATTTCGCGTTATGTCCCCCTGCAACGAGCCGGACGCTCTTACAAGGCATGTTGCCCCTTCCACCAGGAACGTACGCCCAGCTTCGTTGTTTTCCCTGAAACAGGCACATGGCGGTGTTTCGGCGCCTGCAGCATTGGCGGCGATATTTTCTCCTTCCTGATGCAGAAGGAAAATATGGACTTTAGGGAGGCGTTGCAGGCCCTGGCGCAGGAAACCGGCGTGCAGTTGCCGGAAGAGACCGGAAGAGGGGAATCCAGGGAACGGGATCTTCTGTACGAGTTGAATGAAAAGGCGGCCCTGTTTTTCCGAAACCGGCTTCACCGCAGCCAGGAGGGGCAACGGGCGCGCGATTATCTGCAACGCCGGGGCATCAATGCCCAGGTCGCCGGTCAATTCCTGCTCGGCTACGCGCCGGACAGCTGGGACGCGCTGCGCGATCACCTGACAGAGGCCGGGTACTCGCTCGACGCGCTGCACCGGGCGGACCTGGTCAAGCACAACGCGGAACAGGACTCCTACTACGACTCATTCCGAAACCGCCTGATTGTCCCGATCCATGATCGCCAGGGACGGGTTATCGGCTTCGGCGGACGCGTGTTGGATGATTCGCTTCCCAAATATCTGAATACTGCCGAAACGCCCCTCTTTCACAAGTCCAGTGTTGTGTATGGGCTGGAACGCGGCTACAGGGCCATCCGCCAAGCCGAAAGCGTCGTGATTGTCGAAGGTTACATGGACGTGATTGCCGCCCATCAGTTCGGCTTCGAAAATGTTGTGGCCTGCCTGGGAACGGCGTTAACCGAGGAGCAACTCCGCCAACTCCATCGCTACACCGACAACTTCATTCTGGCGCTGGATGCGGATACAGCCGGCCAGCAAGCGACGTTGCGCGGACTGAATCAGGCCCGACAGGCTCTGAAGCGCAAAGCCAAGCCGGTGCTGACTGTGACGGGGCGCCGGCAGGTAGAACAGCATCTGGAACACAGGCTCAGCGCAAACCTGCGGATCACAACGCTGCCTGAGGGCCGCGATCCCGACGACATAATCCGCCAGAGCCCCGATGCGTGGCAGGAACTAATCGGCGCGGCCACGCCACTTGTCGACTATTATTTCGAAATTGTGGCAAAACAGTACGACTTGGACAGCGCCAGAGGAAAAGGTGAGGCGGTAGCGGAGTTGACGCCGTTGATCGCTGAACTGGGTGATGAGGAGGAACAGCAGCATTATATCCAGCGATTGAGCCGGCTTGTCCGGATTGATGAACGGACGATTGAGCAGCGCGTTAAGGCCAGCGCGCGCGAGTTGCGTCAACCGCCGCCGGAAGGCCGTCACCGGAGACGGTTTACCCGGCCGCAGAATGGACAGCCGGCATCGGTTGAGGAAGCCCCGACACCATCGGAGAATGTGCTGAGCGAAGAGGCCGCCGGCGCCATGGCGGCCGTGTCTGGCCAGGACAGTGGGGGCGCGACATCTTCCGCGGCGCCAGATCTGGCTGCCCTCGTGCCGGAGACCAAGCAGGAGGTGTTTCTGCTCGCGCTGCTAATCGACGAACCGGATTTGCTGATCTGGCTCTCGGATATGGCGCAGGAGCTGGAGATCGCCCCCCTGAGCGGAAGTGATTTCCAACAGGTTGAATACCGGGAGATCTTCGGCGCTTTCCGGCGCTTTATCGCCAGCGATGAAGTCTGGGATCTCAAAGCATTTCAGGAAACGCTTAACGCCGGCTATCACGGAGTCCTGTCGCTGTTGACGGACCAGATTTTGACAATGCCGGAACGGGAACAGGCGGAAATCCAGAACGCGGCACTCAAACTGCTGATCCGTCTGCGGTACGCGCGGCTGCGGGAAAGTTTGTCGGCAATGCAGTTCCTTCTACACGATGCTCAGGAGGACGAAAACCGAGATGCCATCCTGGAGTTTTCGGCCATCATAAATGCCAATCGTCGCGACCGCCACCACCTGGAACGCGTAATGGCGCGCAGAAGCCAGGTCTCTTACGGAATCAAACAAACCGAATCAGGCATCGCAATCGCCTGAGCTCCCCCACAACAGGTAAAAATATGGCACCCAAACGCAGCGCATCAAAGACGAAGCCTGCCAGCGCCACGGCCAACTTTGCAAGTGCCGGCGGCGAGCTTGAAGGAGACATTGAGGTCGGAAACGCAACCGGCCAATCAGAGCAATTCCTGGAGATAAAGGAGGAGCAGGCGATCATTTCCCCGCCCGCGCTTGATGGCGATCCAGAGATAGAAGAGGAGATTGAGCAGGAAACGAATGTCCCAGTAGAAAAGATAATCGAGGATGGGAATGAGGTCGGACAAGGCCTGGATCCGATGCGCATGTATTTGCGCGACATCGGTCGCCATGATCTGCTGACTCCTGAACAGCAGACTGCGTTGGCAGAGAGAATCCAGCGCGGGCTGCAGGCTGAGGAGCGTTACCGGCAGCATACGGACGATGGTGAAAGCGACGAGCCGCCCGAAGCGCTGTCCGCGGCTGACATCGAAGAGCTGGAGGCAAAGATCGCCGACGGCAAACACGCGCAAGGATTATTGGCGCAGAGTAACTTGCGCCTGGTCGTCAGTGTCGCCAAACGATATGTGGGCCGCGGGCTGAGTTTTCAGGACCTCATTCAGGAAGGGAATGTGGGCTTGCTGCGCGCGGTGGAAAAGTTCGATCACACGCTGGGATTCAAGTTCAGCACGTATGCGACCTGGTGGATTCGGCAGGCCATCAGCCGGGCCATCGCCTATCAGGCGCGCACAATACGAATTCCCGTGCATATGGTGGAAACGATAAACCGCCAGATGCGTGCGGAAAGAGAGTTGCAACAGGAGTTGAAAGGTGGGGATCCGACCCCAGAAAAGATCGCGCTGGAGATGGGATATCTGGAGGGGGATGTAGCGGATGAATTGCGCCAGGCGCTGGAGGAAAAGCGGCCGATCACGGGCGACCTCAAGGCTGTTGTCGATCAGGCCGTTTCGAAGGTGCAGCGCATTCAGCGGCTGAGTCGAGAGCCAATCAGCCTGGACATGCCGGTGGGGGCGGAAGAGAACAGCTTTCTGGGCGACTTCATCGAAGACGAGAGTATTCCCGCTCCTGTAGATTCTGCCAGCAAACTGTTGCTGCAGGAGCAGATGAGCGAGATTCTGAGCGGCTTGCCCGAACGGGAACGCAAAGTGCTCAGCATGCGTTTCGGCCTGGAGGATGGAACGAGCCACACACTGGAGGATGTGGGCAAGGAGTTCAATATCACGCGCGAACGCGTCCGCCAGATCGAGGCGCGGGCTCTACGCAAACTCCGCCATCCGCAGCAGAGTCGCAAGTTGCGCGACTATTTGGGCTGATTGTCCGCATCCGATTTGCCTGCTCCTGAAACGTTACGGCGAGTTCGAAATTTTGACAGTTGAACAGCCGAATTGGTATACTGTCTAACTGTTGTCTTGAGGGTCGCCGCCGACTGCGGGCCCGCAGCGACAGCCGAAAATCCTAAGTAGTCCTCGGTAGCTCAATCGGCAGAGCATCCGGCTGTTAACCGGATGGTTGTTGGTTCGAATCCAACCCGAGGAGCCTGAACTGATGGCCGCCGGCGCTGGCAACCCGGCCGTGCATACGAGACCCCGGCAGGATGTCCTATCGGGGTTTTGTTGTGCCTGGCCCGAATGCAGAAACAGGCGGCCCCCCACTGATGGTCTTGCACGTTCCAACGCCACTCTAACCAGAAAAGGAGATACAAAACGTGAACTCGAACAAACTGTTTGAGGTTGCCTACCCCTATGCGGACGACATTTTGGCCTTGCCGGTGGAAGACATTGAACAAGCGTCCGCCTGGTATCAGGACGCGTTTGGACTCGTCGAGATCGAGCGGCGCGAACAACCCGTGCCAACGGTTATCCTTACGCGCGACGATGTCCGAATCGGGTTCGCGGTAAACGGGGGGGATCCCAGTAACGACGGCGCGGCCATACGAGTAACCGACATCCACAGAGCGCGTCAGGAGTTGGAGGCGAAGGGGATCGAAATCGGGAACTGGCGGGTGGACGAGAACGACGGCCAGAAGTTTCAGGTCTTCTTTGTCATCGCGCCGGATGGCCTCTGCTATTACTTCCACCAGCCGATCGAGGTCAACGAAAACGCCTGAGCGAACGGCCAGGCCGGGCAGCTGCCCGGTCTAATCCTGTGCGCAGACGCACGCACATGGGCAGGTGGCCATCGATTGCTGGAATCAGTGGATGGAGTCAGTGGCTGGAGGTTCGCGAACAGGGCTTGTTGACGCTTGTCTGAATTGGCTTTCACCGCACCCGGATGTTGGCCACCCACGCTGTCAGGCTTAACACCTTGAACCGTCTTTGATTCACGAATGGCGGTCGCGGAGGGCGCCCTTTGCCGTCGCGTCGGCAGTTGGTCCTGGACCATGACAAGCAGGCAAAAATACCGCCATTGGGGAGGGGCGGCGGCCATGGCCGCCGCCGGCGTCAGCCGGTCAACGGCGCAACTGTGCCGGCCATCACCATGAACCCCAGCACGGCCAGTACGGTCATCATAATAATGATCATGTTGCTTCGCCGTGCGGCGGCGCGCTCGGCGACCAGTTCCGACTCTAGTTCGATCCGCGTCATTCTCTTGATGTCCCTGGCCATTCTTTTCCTCCCGGGTCCCCGCCTTGCAGGCTGGCTTTCACTCTGTTTACCCATTTTAGCACGGTTGTTCTGAATTGTCAAGACCCAGATTCCTTGAATCTGCATCTGATTGCCGTGACGCCTTGGCGAGGGCGGCGCCGACCTTTATGGCAGGTTGCGCTAGCGTAAGCCCGACTACAGCCCTGGGCCTGCTGCGACGGCATACTGTTCACATATGCTGCAGGTGGCTTGTCCACAGACGATGGACGGAGGCAAAGAGGGTGTATGGGCGGTCAGTGGCGCGACGGTCTTGGGGTCCTCAGTAGACTGAGCGGTGGTCGCCGGCACTTTCAATTACAAGGGGGATTATCCCATGATGAGGAATCGATGGATTCAGCTTGCTGGCCTGCTCGTGGTCGCCGCGGTCATTTTGTTGGCCTGTGTTCCGATTGGATCGGATGAGGCGTCCGAGCCGCCGACGGCGGCGGAAGGCGGCGGCGATGCGGTGAGTGCTGACGCGGACGATGAAGAGGAGGGCGGCAGCGACGCCACCGCTGAGGCGGCTGCCAGCGGCAATGCCGGTGTGCCGCAGTTAAGCGGCGAGCTGATCAATGACGGCGTTCCGCCTCCGTTCCGGACGCGGGGCTTTTCCACGGACTTTTCACGACGGACTGTTGAATGGGATTCGATCCTGTCCGGCGGCCCGCCCAAGGACGGAATTCCGGCGGTTGACAGTCCTGAGTATGAGTCGATCGCGGCTGGGAATGAGTGGATGGATGATCGGGAACCGGTGATACTGTTCAGCCACGGGGACGTGGCCCGCGCCTACCCATTGAGCATCCTTATTTGGCACGAGATCGTCAATGACGAAGTTGACGGCCAGGCCGTCTCGATCACATTCTGCCCGCTCTGCAACGCCAGCATCGCCTTCGACCGCAATTTTGACGGTCAGGTTCTCGATTTTGGCACAACCGGGCGGCTGCGCAACAGTGATCTGATCATGTATGACCGCCAAACGGAGACCTGGTGGCAACAGTTCACAGGGGAAGGAATCGTGGGCAAATATGCCGGCGAGCAGTTGAACTTTCTTACGAGCCAGGTGCTTTCCTGGGAAGATTTCAAAGCCGCCCACCCGGATGGGGAAGTGCTGGCGCGGCCGAACATGCCCCGCAACTATGGCTACAACCCCTATGTGGGCTACGACAGCACATCGCGGCCCTTCCTCTTTTCGGGTACGCCTGATCCCCGTTTGGAGCCGGCCGAACGTGTTCTGGGGTTGACGACGGATGCCGACGCCATGGCCTATCCGTTCGCGCTGTTGGAGGAGGCCGGCGTCGTTCATGACACCTTCGCTGGGGTTGAGCTTGCCATCTTCCACAAGCCCGGGTTGGCGAGCGCGTTGGACACCTCGGTCATCAGCGGCGGCCGGGACATTGGCGCTGTCGCAGTCTATGAACGCCAGGTGGGGGATCAACTCCTGACCTTTTCCCCGAACGGAGACGGGACATACAGCGACGCTGAAACGGGCAGCACCTGGGACATTCTGGGCGAGGCCACTGACGGCCCCTTGGCCGGGGAGCAGTTGACCGCGATCCTGCATTTTGATCACTTCTGGTTTGCGTGGGCAGCGTTCTTCCCGGAAACGGAACTATACAGTCCGAGCTAAGGTGAGGGCCGGTGGTCGGTGGTGAGATGTTTCACTGGCCGCCGGCCACCGGTGTTTGGGGATGCCAGCAGCTCCCGGTGAGGGACAGTTCCGCAAGATTGAGGGGGGTGACACCGGTCGAATCGAGTTGGACACGGTAGCGGCGCCAGGGGATGTAGAAGTAGGTGTAACCCCGAAGACAGACCTGGGCCTGCGGTCTGTCGATGCTGCCGGAGACATCGGGGACATCCGGGGGAACGTACCGAATATCCTCCAGGGCCAGGCGGTGAACCCACAGACCTGTTACGCCGTAGGTGGATTCGGCGGCCCGCCGGGCATTGACGGAAAGGCGCAGTTCATCGCCGGTTACGTGCGCGGCGGGCGGGCTGAAGTAGCGGGGCAGCAGACCCCAGGTCAGGAGGATGAAGAAAGCGGCAAAAAACATCCGAAAACGGATGCCCCTCTCTTTGAGTTGGATTGCTTCGCCGAGGACACGCCAGATAACGACTCCCCCGAAGAACAAGAGCCACAAAAGCATCAGGTTCAACAGAAAGTCGCCGATATAGATTTGAATGTCGCCGCTGGGCGAAAGCGTGGCAAAGGGAAGAGGGAAACCAAGGCGCCCGGGACAGAAATCGATGCACCCGGCGCTGTGAGGCGGCACGACGAACAGATAGAAGGCCGCCACATTCAACACCATGCTGAAGAGAAGGGTGCCGGCGAAGACCGCGTACCAACGGCCTGTCTGCTGGGACCACCAGGTCACCAGCAAGGCGCCCAGGATCACTGCGGCGATGCCAAAGATCAGATGTGTGGCGCTGGCGAAGTGAATCCAGCCATCCGGCCAGATTGCAGCTGCGACCGGCCACTGACCTCGCATCAGCGGCGAATCCGCACAGGGCCGGTATAGCGCTGCCAGCAGAGGAAGATGCGGTCGTAAAATCCTGGCAGTTGTCCCCGCATTTCTGGCCGTCCCTTACCACTCCATTCTTCCAGCCGTGGAACCCTGCTGCCTGATCTCACGCTGATCAATACCGAGCCGTCTGCGCAGGCGGCATAGTCGCCGACCACATCGCCAAGCGGATAGAGATACGAACTGCGGGCGGCGGAACCGGTTTGCCGCAGGTCCACTTCGGTGACACCAAAGATTTCCAGCGAGAACACGCCTTGGGGCGAGAATCGGCTGCGCGCAAGGAGGATGCGGTCGTCGTCCCGCCATGCCAACTGCGGCGCGAAGAATTCGAATCTGGTTTGCGTTTGCGCGCTCAGGCGGCCGGGCGGCCCAGACCCGTTGGCGGCCATCTCCCGCACCCACAGTTGATTGGCGGGGCGCACAAAGCCGACGGTCAGGCTCGGATGCTGAGGATCATAGGCGAGGTGGGCGAGGCTGCTGTTTTCGGGGCTGAGTTGAAACGGCCCGCGATAGATGCCCTCAGGCGCAAGGCGATTCACATCGATCCCGCCGTCCGGGTCCAGATCGACCCGGTAGAGACCGGTAAATTGCCGCCCAGCATCCAGATTGGCGGTATCGATCACAAACGAACGCGTATCGCCGGCGCCGGCCAGCACTGCGATCAATGTGGGCTCGATTGCGTTGCCGGCCCTTCCTCCCAATCGCGAGGTAGAATCCTGCACCCGCAGGACAATCCTGCCCTCCTGGCTGTCGTAATGCCACAGCCGCCACTGGGCCAAACCGACCTGCGGAATCTCGATCCACCAGATATCACCGCGCTTGTCGGCTGCAAGGCCCCGCACGCCGTGGAAGGGATATGCCTGGAATGACAGTCCGATACCGTCCCCGCGCACATACAGGAAGCCGTTCTGGTCGGCGGGGGCGTTGGCGTCGGGTACGACGAATCCTTCGGCGCCGCCGAAGATGGGCAGCACGCTTTGGCCGGTTTCACGGAGCACGGTGACGACGCCATCCTGGTGCAAGAGGAAGATGCCGGGATCGCCGCGCTTGCCCAGCAGCGCGACAGCTTTGCCGCTCTTTTGGGCCGCGCCGAACGTGGGCACGTCCATGCGTTTGACACGCTGAAACGCAGGCGGAGCCACAATACGAATGCGAGAGGCAGTCACGCGGCCGCTATCGTCTTTCTGACCTGTCACATAGACTTTGGCGCCCTGCCAGAGGAATTCGGCTCCGGCGTCGAGCCATTTGCCCTGGGAAGCCCCGAAAATACCGCTCCACATCACGACCTGAATCGCCACCGGATCGATATCCAATAGCAGATTCTCGCCGCTGTCGGCGCGAACGGAGACCGGTTCGGTAAGGTCGGCGGCAACCGTGTCGCTGAGAACCGTTGCCGCAAACTCATCGTCCTGGGGAGAGGGGGCTTGCGCCGGCTGCAGGGCCACGTCGGACGACTCAACTGGGATGTGATCTGCGGCTTGCGCCGAGGCGGCCCGTGTTGGCGTCGGCGTGGGAATGGGTGTCGGCGTGGCCGTGGCCGTCGGAGTAAAGGTTGGCGTCGGCGTAGCAGTCGGTGTCTCGGTCGGTGTCGGCGTTGGCGTCGGCAGGGGCGTCAGTGTCGGCGTCGGTGTCGGCGTTGGCGTTGGCGTTGGCGTTGGGGTTGCTGTGGGCGGCGGCGTTTCCGTGGGAGGGGGCGTTGCTGTGGGCGGCGGTGTCGCCGTGGCCGTGGGTGTTGACGTGAGCTGTACTGCCGCCGGGGTAGACGCATTCGTGGCCGCCGTCGATCCGATCGCGCCAATCGGCGTGGATGTCGCCTGGACCCCGATGCCGGGCGGGCGCGAGCCGAACGGACGAATGCGAATGCCGTCGTCGGTATAGGGCAGCAGCGTCGTCGGATCACCGTCGATCTCCATCAACTCGACCGCCATCCAGCCTTCCTGGCCGTTCAATTCCGTTCTCTGGTCGGTTACTTTCAGCAGGACCCAGGTACCGTTGGCGACAATGCCGCCGATGGTGACTTCGACATCCTGGCCCAACCGGACGAGCACGTCTTCATCTGTGGAGGGGCCGGCCCGCAGGCGGGCAGGGAACAGAACGATACGGCCGGTGACATTGTCGGGCGCGCCGATTTCAATTTCCGACGGGAAGACACTTACCGGGACATAGGGTTCCGTGGCTGTCGGGGCAGGCGTTGGCGACGCTGGGTCGTTCGAGGTCTGAGAGGGCGGCGGGCTGCTCGTCGGGGTTGCGGTAGGCGCGGCGGAGGGCGTGGCCGTCGGGGAGACTGCGGCGTCAGCCGTCTGGCCCGCGAGCGCGGTCGCGTCGGGGGTCGGGCTGGGGGAGAGCGTGCTGGTCGGCTGCTCTGATTGCAGGGTCGGGACATCGGTTGGCCCGCTGTCGGCGGTGGGCAGGGCGACTTGATTCACGTCGCGCAGCAGAAGCGATATAAACGCAAGCAGCGAGATTACGACCGCGAAAACCACACCGGCCGCCAGTGGATTCCTCCATATCAGGCTACGCCCGGCAGCCAGGGATTTCGCAAAACGCAGGAATCTATCGATCATCGTTTTCGCTCAGAGACGGAGCGGTCGTCCACTTCTCAAAGTCCGCTGAAATCAGTTCTGAACTGTCACTGTGACGCGACAGGGCTCCGGATAGTTGCCGGTGGTATCGACCACCACGACCTGAATAATGTAGGCGCCGTTCGCCATGGCCGCGCTGTTCAGATTGCCGAGAAGGCCCCCTACGACTTGCGTTTCAGCGCCGTCGAAATAGCTGTAACTCGGATTCGCGCCGCTTGGTGCGTGCTCCAACTTGTAAAAGGCGAACTGGTCGTGCTGTGCCGTACCCACGATCGGCACATTTCCACTCACGATGGCTCCATTGCCGGGCGACAGGATGACCGCGCGTCCGTCGGGGCACAGAGCCGGGGCAACAGGTAGGGGCTCGGGCGTTGGCGTAGGCTGCTCCGCCTGCGCAGTATCCTCTTGATCTTGTGGCGCCGGCGTAGAGATCTGAATACGCGTGGGGAGCGGGGTTGCCGTCGGTTGTTCCGGCGTGAATGTGGGCGTTGGGATCAGGGCCGAGAAGGAAGTATTAGAGGAATTCGAAGATCCATCCTGTGATGAAAGCGCTGAGGATGATTCCACCGCCATCATCGCTTCGCGCAAGGTCGTGCTGGCAAAATAGGTGAAGCCCATCACCACCAGCATCAGCAGGGCTGAAAGGAAGATGCGATACAGGTCGTCGAGCGCTTTGTCCCGTTCCAGCGAGAAAACGGCCTGCCGCCGTTCTGCCCGCACCTGCCACGTGCGATACAGTTGAAAGAGCGCCAGCAACCCACACGTAGCATAGATATAGGGCGCAATGTTGGTAATGGCCTCAACCAGAAAACCCATTGGCAGTTACTGAACCGGGACGCCAAAGACCTTTCCGGCTGCCGTGGACACCGGGTCTGGAAGTCTGTTGGCAACCGGGTGGAATCGAAATGAAATCGCTTCAGTTAGTCTACCGTAGCCGCGGAGTTCCAGCAAAAAGATCTGGATAATCCGGGGGGGTGGGGCCCGGGCAGTTCGGCTACGGTGGAGGGGCGATCCTTATCCGCTTTGCCTATTCCCCGCCAATCGACTATGATCACAAGTCCATCCCATTCACCATATCGTCCCGTTTCGGAAAGATTTGCCCATGAATTTCGATTTTGTCTTTCGCTCCCGCCGCAGCAATGTCCTGGCGCGCAACGGCCTGGTTGCCGCGAGTCAACCTCTTGCTGCCCAGGCAGGGCTGTCGATGCTGCAGGCGGGGGGAAACGCGGCCGACGCCGCGATCGCCGCAGCCGCCGCTCTGAATGTTGTCGAGCCGGTCTCCACGGGAATAGGGGGCGACTGTTTTGCGCTCTATTGGGATGCCAGGACCGAACGTGTGACCGCGCTCAACGGGTCCGGCCGCTCTGCGAGCGCAGCATCGATCGAGGAACTGCGGCGCCTCGGCTATTCCCGCATGCCTCAGTTTACCGGCCACAGTGTCAGCATACCGGGGACCGTGGCGGGATGGAGTGATTTGCTGGAGAGGCACGGTGAAATGACACTGGCCGACACGCTCAAACCGGCCATCCGTCTGGCGGAAGAGGGCTACCCTGTAACCGAATGGATAGGACGGGGTTGGGCCGCGCAGACGGCGAAGCTTCTGCGCTCCCCGGACTGGACCAGCAATGATCTGGACAGTGGGCCGGAGCAGCCAAGCGGCCATGAGCTATTGATTGAAGGCAGCGCGCCGCGGCCCGGGCAGATGATGCGGATCCCAACATTGGGCCAGACGCTGCGGGCGATCGCGGCCGACGGCAAAGACGCGATCTATGCGGGCGAATTCGCGCGCAACCTGAGCGAGCATGTGCAGCGTTACGGCGGATGGATCACGCCTGCGGATATGGCGGCCCATACCAGCACGTGGCATGAGCCAATCACCGCCGAATTCGGCGACGTGCGTCTCTACGAATGCCCCCCGAACGGGCAGGGGCTAGCCGCCATCGTTGCCGCCAATCTGGCGGACGGCTTTGACCTCGCGGGAATGTCCAGCGTGGATCGACTGCATACGCTCGTGGAATGCATGCGGATTGGCTACGCCGAGGCTCAGCAGTGGGTCTGCGATATCGATGTGTCGCCGATTCCTCTCAAAGCGCTTGCCAGCCGCGAATATGCCGATCATCGGCGCCGCGAGATAGACCCGCAGCGGGCCGCGGCCGCAGTTTCCTGGGGTTACCCGGCGGCCGGTTCGGATACTGTCTATCTGACGACCGCGGACGGGCAGGGGAACGCGTGCAGCTTTATAAACAGCCTCTACCAGGGAACCGGAACCGGGCTGGTTGTGCCCGGGAGCGGAGTGAGCCTGCAGAACCGGGCCGCATTGTTTGTTCTGGACCCCGACCACCCCAACAGTCTGGCGCCGAACAAGCGCCCCTATCATACGATCATTCCAGCGATGACGACGCGAGACGGGGCGCTGCATGCCAGTTTCGGTGTGATGGGCGGGTACATGCAGCCCCAGGGCCATCTGCAGATGCTGGTGAATATGGTCGCCCTGGGCATGAGCCCTCAGCAGGCCCTGGACATGCCCCGCTGGTCGTTGAGCGGGCCGCATGCGGGTTTGGGCGCGGGCGAAGCCGGGGGTGTATTGGCGATGGAAGAAGGATGGGACTTTGGCATCCTGGCGGAAATGGCCCGCCGCGGCCATAACCTGGCGCCGGTCGACGGCGCGGGACGGTCCGGTTTCGGCGGCGGTCAGATTATTGTGCGGGATCCGGAAAGCGGCGTCCTGACTGGTGGGAGCGACCCGCGCAAGGATGGTTGCGCGGTCGGCTGGTGACAGGAAGTCGGCGTCATCCCTGAGGCAGCCCTGGAATACATGCAACTTCGAGGTTATTGAATGGGTCAAAAACCCACGGCTTCATTTACGCCGTTTCGTCGTAAGATGAAACGAGCGGGTCTGGACGACCTGCTGATTCGCAGCTTTGAACAGAACTACGCCCAACTCGGGGCCGGCGCTACAGGCTACATCTCCGGCGCAGACGCCCGCCCCCCCTCAGAGATAGCCGACAGATCCGCCGCCGCCGGTTTCCATGAAGAAGGTCTGGCCGCGCTCAACCGGCTCGTCGCCGTCAAACTGAATGGCGGGCTGGGCGCGACCATGGGGCTGCAAGGGCCGCGGTCGCTGCTGATGGTGAAAGACGGGTTGCGCTTTCTCGACATCATCGTCCATCATGTCCTGCATCTGCGCGAGAAGATGACGGCTCGACTGCCGCTCGTCTTCATGAACAGCTACAGCACGCAGGCGGCAACAGAACAAGCGCTTTCAGCCTACCCGCAACTGGCGGATTGCGCACCCGGCGCTCTGCCTCTTGCCTTCCTGCAGAGCAAGGTTCCCAAGATCTGGCAGGATTCTCTGCAGCCTGTGGAATGGAAAAAGGACCCGGCCAAGGAGTGGTGCCCCCCCGGCCACGGCGACATCTATCTGACGCTGCACTCAAGCAGCCTGCTGGGGAAGATGCTCGCTCTCGGCTACGAATACATGTTCGTCAGCAATGCCGACAATTTGGGCGCAACGGTGGACACCAACATTCTTGGTTTCTTTGCGGCCCGCAACCTGCCTTTCCTGATGGAGGTGACCGCCCGGACGGCGGCAGACCGCAAGGGGGGGCACCTTGCCCAGAATCGCGAAGGGCGGCTCTTGCTGCGCGAGATTGCCCAGTGCCCGCCAGAGGAGGTCGAACAGTTTCAGGACATCGATCGGTACCGGCTGTTCAATACCAACAATCTATGGATTCATCTGCCCACTTTGCGAAAACTGTTGCAGGACCGGGACGGGTTCCTGGATCTGCCGATGATTGTCAACAACAAGCCGGTGGACCCTTCCCGCCCGGACTCGCCGCCGGTCTTCCAATTGGAAACCGCGGTGGGCCTCGCGATCTCCGCATTCGCCGGCGCGCAGGCGATCCAGGTGCCGCGCGACCGTTTTTTGCCGGTCAAACGATGCAATGACCTGCTGGCGCTGCGTTCCGATGCCTACCGGCTGGACCAACGAGGGAGAATCGTACTGGATCCGCGGCGGGGCACCGGGCCCTTCCCCGCCGGAGCGCCCCATGTCGAGCTGGATGACCGTTTCTACCAGTTCATTGACCAGATCGAGAAACGATTTCCGCACGGGCCGCCTTCCTTGCTCCGCTGCCGGCGTCTTTCCGTTGCAGGCCCCTTCACCTTTGGCGCGTCCGTGACGGTGGAGGGCGAGGTGGCGCTGACCAATGACTCGGACATACCGATGGCCATTCCTGACAATGCCACTCTGTCCGGGTAAGACTGCAGGCAGCGGCCAGGGGCGGCTCGCGCCCCCGCTAACGCATCAACTCCAGCAGCAATGACTTACCCTGATGGTAGCCGTGCCACAACAGCGGGCTGGGCGACCAGTCCCATGCCCCCATATGGAGAGCCATGTGGGCGGCAAACCCCCTTTTGAAGCGCCAGACGCCTTGGAGCGGGTCATTCGGGTCCTCCGGCGCTGTCGGCGCTCCCCACCAATCGTAGATCGCGCAGCCCTGGGCCCTTGCCCACTGCATGGCGCGCCACTGCAAGAGGTAGTTGGGCATATCGCGGCGCCGCCGCGCGCTGCTTGCCCCGTTGAAATAGATGGTCTGGCGAGCGTGGCGGAGCAGGAACAGCCCCGCTACGGGCTGGGATTCCTGTGGGTGCTCGGCCAACAGGAGGGCCCCGCCGGTTTGCGTTCCCCCGGTGCGCTGTCTCTCCAGAAACATACGCCATAGGGCATCGTAGTAGGCAAATGGGCGGATCAGAAAGCCGTCGCGAGCACTCGTCTCCTGGTAGAGTCGATAGAAGGCCGCCAGGTCTGGAGGACCGCCGCAGCGCACGGCAATGCCCCGCCGCTCGGCAAGCCGGATGTTGTAGCGCCATTTGCTCTTGAACCGGGCCAGCAGCTGTTCATCGGCCTGGTCAACGTCAGTGAGGCCGGTGTTTTTGAACTGGATCTGCTCCGGGCTGAAGCGCCAGTTGCGCTGGCGCAGCAGGCTCTTCAAGCGCATCCCTGCCGGCTCCTCTTCACCGACATCGGGATCGATTTTCACCTGCAGGCAACGTCGCCGCAGACACAGTTTTTCAATCTGCTCCAATACCAGCGCAGTTGCTTCGTCGTCAGACCAATCCAGCAAGGGCCCCTTGGGCACGTACGCCACGCGCAAAGGGAGCCCCTGCGTGGGCTGCCGCCACAGCCATTGAAAAGCTCCCAGGAGCCGCCCGCCGCGTTGCACGCGCCAGCGTTCGACGCGCCAGCCGTTGGCTGCCTTGACCGCGCCCCACGTCCAGCTCTGCAATACGTGGCTGGAGTTAGCCGGCAACTGCGTCGCAAGGTCATCCCACGCGGCGGCAGACACGATCGGTTCCAGGGCCACCTCTACAGGGGAGGGGGATCGTTGGGTGGCTTGTTTCTCGCTCTTCTTCTCCGGGCGCTTGCTTTTGGCGGCATGATCCTTCGCCGACATTGCGGCCCGATAGAGGCCGTAGACCGACCGCTGCAGAGGCATGTCCCAGGCGCCGACAGTGCGCTCCAGCACGCCGCCAAAGCCCTGCTTGAACCGGAAGACGCCCCAGAGATCGCCCGCAGGAAGCGCATTGACGTCAACCGGCGCCGCGTCGGCGGAGACAGCTTTGCGGGCTTCATGCCAGAGACCGGTCGCCACGGCGCCGATTTCATCGGGGATGCCCCAGAGGTCATAGCGTGCGCAGCCGCGTTCCTTGGCCCAGCGAATCGCTTCCCATTGGAGCGCGTGGTTGGGCATCAGGTTGCGGCGGCGGTTATTGCTGGCCCCCCACAGATAGCAGGCGGACGAACCGAAGCCGAAGACAGCAATGCTGGCCAGCGGTTCGTCCTCATACGAGGCGAGGAAAAAGGCGCCCCAACGGGAGGCCAGAAACTTGTAGGCGTCCTGGTAGTAGGCAGAGCTGTGGACGGGAAAGCCGTCCCGTTTACCCGTCTCTTCGATCAGATTCTGAAAAAGGGGCAGTTCGTGCGCCTCCAGCTCTCGCACGCGAACGCCTTTGCGTGCGGCAAGCCGGATGTTGTAGCGCCATTTGCTCTTCATGCGCGCCAGGATGGCATCGACATCCGGCTGCAGATCGACGACGATGGTGCTGCGAGGCTGAATCGTCTGGGGGCTGGGATGAAAGCCGGCCGCCTCAAGACGCTGCCGGTTGGCTGCCGTGTCCAGCAGGTCCGGCTCGATTTTCAAGGCGAAGGCCCCCTCCTGGCGGGCCACTTCGCGCATACGCGCCGCCAGGTCGTTCGTCATCGCAGCGTCAGACCAGTCAACGAGCGGGCCCCTGGGAACGTATGCCAGAACCTGCCCCATGCTTTTGCGGAACAGGATCAGCGCTCCGGCCTGCGCGGCGCGGTCAGGTTCGGCGGCCGGCAGCAGCACGCTGCGGGCCCGCCAGCCGAAACGGCATTTCAGCGCCGCCCACTCACTTGTCTGCAAGAGATGGCCGGCCGCATGGTTTGTAACGAATTCATTCCAGTCAGCTGCGTGCTCTGTCACCGCTCCCCCTTTGGGCCTGCTGGCATATTCGGCCAGAAGACATCGGCCCGGTTGACGCCCAGCCTGAAGCCGCGTCATCTTTCTGCTGCATTGCCAGCGTCATCTTTCGATCATACCATACTGCCCGGAACTGGATGGAACGCAGGCAGCGTAGGGTCAGGGCACACACATCTCAATCTGGGGCCGATTCAGTTGAAGCCGTGGTCAGGTTGCTGAATCGCGAGCCGAACTCGCCGCGCCACAGACCCTCGGTCGCCAAAGTCGTTCAGCCTGGTCGTCTTCTTGCCATCTTTCGGACAATACCCCATATCAGACCCCGACCTGGCGGCGTATTTGGAGGTGTGTCGCTGCTATGACCCAATATTGATGCAGTCGCTCTGCCCAATCCCCCAACCACCCCCCCGCCCTTCCCCCGCAGTTCCCCCGCCCTTCGCTTGCCGCGGGCTTATCTGGCCTGACAGTTGGTCTTGTTACCAACAGGGGCGGGAAGTGAGACAGTTTCGCTTCCGGTCAGAAGGACAGCAGGCAGAGTGGAAACGGTCTGAATTTGACACGGTCAGGGCACACTGTTATCGTCAAATTCGTGTCTTCCTTGCGTCTGTGCGGGACAACTGTTGCGCTCAAGCGGACTGCGGCTGAGGCAGGCGACACCTGTTGGCATGCCCTCAACACCGGGATTCAGTGGAGAGGGAGGAAAGTCTTGCAGAGGGCTCCGTGTTCACAGAATGGGTCGATGCCGCGCATTCATACCCTTATCGCGGCGGTCGCGCTTCTGCTGGGCAGTTCGCTGCTGGAGGCGTGCAGCGCGCCGGCAGCCGGCGGAGGGTCTTCAACGGAAAGACCCGTCGTCACCGTGTTCGCGGCAGCTTCGCTTACCGATGTCTTTCGAGAGGCATCGCGGTCGTTCAGGGAAAGCGGCCATCGCGTAAACGTTGTTTTCAACTTTGCCGGTTCCCAGCATCTGGCCGGTCAATTGCGCGAGGGGGCCTACGCCGACGTTTTCGCCTCAGCGGACGAAACGCAGATGCAGGCGGCCATTGACGCCGGACGGGTTGAGACGACGAACGTGACGACATTTGCCTGCAACCGACTGATGGTTGCTTACGGCCGGCGCCCGGGAGAAGATGGCGGTGTTTCAGCTGAGGTCATGTCTCTACTGAAGTTGGCCGAGCCTGGTCTGAAGATCGTCGTAGGCGCTGAAGCGGCGCCGATTGGACGGTACACGCGACAGTTTCTGTCCAAGGCAGCGCGGGACTACCGTTTTGGCCCCGAATTTCGCGCCGGATTTGAGGCCAATATCGTATCTGAAGAACAGAGTGTGCGCAGCATCCTCAGTAAATTGCAGTTGGGCGAAGCCGATGCCGGGGTTGTTTACGCCAGTGACCTGGCAGGTGAAACCGAGCTGCAGAGCATGGAGATACCTTTCGACC
Source organism: Caldilineaceae bacterium (assembly GCA_022824025.1). GTDB lineage: Bacteria > Chloroflexota > Anaerolineae > Caldilineales > Caldilineaceae > Bin5. The sequence continues at coordinate 39,120 of JAJEBF010000011.1, read as the reverse complement.
TGAACGTTTCAGCGAGCTATCCAATCGCCCTGATCCGCGACAGCGCGCACCGGGAGCAGGCGGGAGCATTTATCTCCTTTTTGTTTTCTGAAGAGGGCGCTGCCGCGTTGGAGGCGCAGGGCTTTTCGACTGAATGCCGGGCTGAAGAATTGGCGGACGTCTCACCTGTTGCGTCTGTCGAGTCATCCGACCATGCGAACGACTGAAGCTGCCGAAGCGATGCGCCTGACTGTCGACCGAACGGAAGGCGACCGGCGCGCCTTCAGGCGCTTCTCGCGACCGGGCATCGCCCTCGTCTGGTCAGCCGTGCCCATGGTCCTGTTCCTGACTTTGCCATTGCTGGCGCTGATCTGGCGGACAGAGCTGACGGAAATCAGCGCGCATCTGGCCCAGCCGGTCGCGCGGCGAGCGATTGTTCTGAGCCTGTGGACATCGGCCACGGCGACGGCGCTGACGATCGCTCTGGGCACGCCCCTGGCGCTGCTGATGACCCGGCGGCAGTTTCGGGGACGCCGGGCATTGGATACGCTCATCGACCTGCCGACGGTTCTGCCTCCTGCGGTCGCGGGGCTGGCGCTGCTCATGGCATTTGGCCGGCGGGGGCTGGTGGGTCAGAGCCTGTCCGTGGCCGGGATCGAGATCGCGTTCACTTCGCTGGCAGTCATATTCGCCCAGCTCTTCGTCGCCTCTCCCTACTACATACGCGCGGCCATTGGCGGTCTGAGCCGTAGCTCCGCTGCGCTGGAGGAGGCGGCCGCACTGGACGGAGCCGACAGCCGGCAGATCTTCCGCTACGTAACAGTGCCTCTTGCCCGCGCATCTTTGCTGGGTGGACTTGTGATGACGTGGGCCAGGGCCTTGGGGGATTTCGGGGCCACAATCCTCTTTGCCGGCAACTATCCTGGCCGCACGCAGACGATGCCCCTGGCCATCTACATCGGCTTCGAATTGGACCTCGATGTCGCCCTGGCCTTGTCCGTTGTCCTGATGGCGACCGCGTTCGCCATCCTTCTGCTCGTGAAATGGCTGCTGGGACGGTCCGGTTAGCCTCAGCCCAGCAGACGGACTTTGATTTCAAGGCGCAGAGGCGCGAATCCGACAGAGCCGGCCGGAGCGCACGTTCAGCAATGCGCCGGTCAGAACCGCAATCCAGCCCTTCCTGATATGAATCTCGCCGCGGACAGCAGCCCAATCATTGAAGCAGTGCCCAATTTTTCCGAGGGCCGCCGCGGCGATGTGATCGACGAGTTGGCGGCGGCGGTCCGGACATCCGGCGCGCGCCTGTTGCATCGCACCAGCGATGCGCATCACAACCGAACCGTCCTCACTGTGGCCGGCGCGCCGGAACCGGTGCTGCAAGGTCTGTTCAGCGCTGTAGAAGCGGCCATTGCCCGCATCGACCTCCGGCGCCATCAGGGCGTCCATCCACGCTTGGGGGCCGCCGATGTGGTACCCCTGACGCCGCTTCGCGACATTCAGCTTGCAGACTGCGCTCGCTTGGCCCGGCAGCTTGGCCGCCGTATAGGCGATGAGCTGGATGTGCCGGTCTACCTTTACGGCGCGGCGGCCACCAGCGTGGAACGCCGCAATCTTGCTGACGTTCGCCGCGGAGAATATGAGGCCCTGCGCCGGGAGATTCACAACCCGCGTCGCCAGCCGGACTTCGGCCCCGCCAAAGTCGGCCCAGCGGGGGCGGTCATTGTCGGGGCCAGGCCGATTCTGATCGCTTTCAACGTCTTTCTCCGGACTGCCGACGTTGCGGTTGCCCGAGCCATCGCCAGCCGGATTCGAGAGCGCGACGGGGGCCTGCCGGGGGTCAGAGCCCTGGGTTTGCTCGTCGGTGGGCAGGCCCAGGTCAGCATGAATCTTGTAGACTATCGCGCCACCTCCCCGGTTGCGGTCGTTGATGCCATTCGCCAAAGGGCCGCTGCCCACTCGGTGGCGCTCGACCGCAGCGAACTTATCGGCCTCATTCCGCGAGACGCGCTGCCAGGCATCGAGGACGCTGCAGTGACCAGTGAAGGACGGATCAGGTCGCTGGCTTCTTTGGCGGCCGCGGCAGAGGAGCTCCTTCTGCCGGACCTGACCCCGGATCGCGTGCTGGAGCACGCCCTCGCCACACCTTCAGAGCATCTGTAGGAGGGGGGCGCTCCCCGCTCCATTTAGGGGATGTCGCCCAGACAGTTGCCGCATCGTGCTGCTTCTCCCATCCAGCTAAGGTGGTAGAATAGATACAGAGCCTCGGAGTTACATGCTCCATGGCCGGGGCCGCCGCTCATATATTTTGGATAGACAACATTCACATGCTTTTGGTTATCGAATCTAAAGGTCATGTCCTCAGCCAAGAGGAAACGCCGCCCCGGTGTTGGGCGGGCGGCGAGTTCCGGGCGCCGGTCAGACGCCCGGAACTGCTTGCTTCACGAATCACGCCGCATCGATCGTTCTTGCCCGGTACTCTCAACCACGGACAAGATTGCGGCGCGCCTAGCCGCGCGCGTCGCCATCTGCAACGCCGGCCATTTCCTTTCTCGCCCTATCCGCTGATTCACGCAAGCGGCAGACTGCCATGACCCCGATTTGGAGAAGCAGGACGAGATTGGCGACCTGGGTCATGCTTTTGGCCCTGACCGCGGTCGCGCTGACACTGCGTCTGTACGGGTTACACGAACTCGCGCCGGGGCTCGCGTCGGATGAAGGCTATGACGGCATTCTTGCGCTTGAAGTGTTGCAGGGGAAACACGGTCTGACGTTTGGAGATCGTGAAGGGCTGGGCATATATGCAATGGCGTTGTCGATAAATTTCCTGGGGCGCACGCCGCTGGCCCTCCGTCTGCCCACGGCCCTGGCCAGCGCAAGCACGGTGATCGTGCTCTTTTGGCTGGGGCAAATGCTATTTGGATGGGACGAAAATGGGCGGAAGGCGCGGTGGCGGGGCCTCATCGTCGGGGGCGCTGCGTCCTGTCTGCTGGCGGTGTCGCTCGGCCAGACGATTTTCGGCCGCACCTCCTATAGAGGCAACTTTTTGCCGCTCTTTCTCGCACTGTGCTTCACCTGGCTTTGGTGGGGTTGGACGCGACGGCGTTGGTGGGGAATCGTGCTGGCGGGTGTGTGCGCGGGCGTGTTGCCATACACTTACTCACCCGCGCGTTTCACACCGTTCCTGTTCCTCCTCTTCGGAGCCAGTTTTCTGTTTCCTCTTCGCTATGCGACCTGGGAGAAGATAAGGACCGGTTTCCCGAGAGCCGCCCTCTTCGCGGGCACGGCCGGGCTTGTCGCCGCGCCCATCCTCTACCACTATTATCGAAATCCTGAGACCTTTTACAACGAGCGCATGCAGGCACTATTCATCTTGCGCGACGTTCAGAATGCCACAGTCGTGGACCAGGCCAGGATCCTGGCCGCAAATGGGTGGGCGCATCTGTCGGCGCTGGGTTTTCGCGTCTCGGAGGTTTGCTGTTCTCCTTTTGAGCATGCAGTCACGTTGAACATGTGGGAGGCATTTTTCTTCTGGGTGGGTGTAGGCACGGCATTGTGGCAGTGGAAACGAAGGCCGGCATATCGTCTGCTTCTTCTCTGGCTCGGGACGCTACTGCTACCCGCTTTCTTTGCGGAAGGGGGCAGCACAATGCGCATGGTGGGCGCAGTGCCGGCGATCTATCTGCTGGCGGCGTGCGGGATGTGGGAGCTCTTTCAGTGGACAGCCCTCCGTATGCCGGCGAGAGCGAGCCACTGGCCCTACGTGTATTGCGGCGCGATCGGCCTCGCCATCATCCTGCAGGGCGCGACCACCTACCAGACTTTTCTCGGAAAAGGGGAGACCGATGCGAAGGCACGTTACGATATCGTCTGGCCGCGTTTTGCCCAGACACTGAACCAGCGGCCCGCGCAAACAGATACGGCCTACCTCGTCCCGCATGTGCATCACGGCTTCGAATACCTTTACCAGGGGGAAACGCCTGTGAGGATGTTCTGGCCATACATACCGGAGCTTGAGCAACAGATCGAGGAGGAGCTGGCTGAATCAGGGCAGGTATCGACGGTAAGGGTTGTAGACTGGACAGATTCATTTACATGGGGTGGAAGCTATCAAGCCGACTTCCTAAGCATCCTTCTGAACAAACATGGCGCCTTTGTTGGTAGGGAAGACTTCGGAGGGGTCTATGCCAACACCTATGTGGACATCTCATATGACCATCCCTGGACACTTTTTGACGACTTGCCGCAGCCAATTGCGTATGATGGAGGCATCAGCCTGAGGGGCCTGGCATTGGACGCCGGTGACGCAGTGATCCCGGGACGGCAGTTGCGCCGCGACGAAGAGGGGCGGTCTGTGATGGTTGGGATGCAATGGCAGACCAGTTCGGAGCTGGCAGTGGACTATTCGATCTCCTTGCGCCTGTACGATGTCGACGGCGACCGGGCCTATCAGGAGGACCATGTTCTGCGGAGGCCGACTGATTATGCGTCTACAACGAGATTCTGGCCGGCACAGGAACCGGTGAACATTCTCTTCCAACTTGAAGTGCCGGATGGCATAGCGAACGGCAGTTACGAATTGCGGATGGTCGTCTACGACTTGAAGACATCATTGCCGACCGTCGAGATGGGAACATGGGAGCCGGAGCTTGTCTTGGGGCTGATCCGACTTCATCGCTCTGCAGAGCGAAGTGGCAAGGGCGCGGGTGTCTTCGTTGCGTCGGTCCACCGGTAAATAAGAACAGAGCGCCCACACCTTCTGCGCGTCCTGTTTCTGCGCCGCCGTGCGCTGGGAGCCACGATGTGAACGTGAACGAAATACGAAGCCGGTCTCCGTCGAGGTGTTCTTAACGGTTGCGTCCCTACGTACCCTTACGCCCTTTCTTGAGACCCCCCTTCAAAACGACCGTTTTGGTGATAGTAGTATGCCGTGATAGAATCTGCCACGTAGAGAACGGACAGTTTCGACTGTGATTTTTGCGATCTGTCTGATTGCCTTGATTGACTGTCCTGCGCTCCGCGGCAGCTAATCATCCCCATTTTTCAATCGCATCGATCACGGTTCATTCTCAGTCAGACTTGCCTTCCGCGGCCTTCTCCAACTTTGTGGAGAACTGAGCAAGGGGTGAACAGCAACTCCGACAATGCAGTCTCCTCGCCATGTCGTCTGGTCAGAATGGATAGAGAGCGCCGGCTCGCCATTGCCGATGTCAATGGGCGGGATGCGGTCTGGTTCTGTCCGGTCTGCAGAGGAACTGGACCTCGCTATTGTCATCCTCAACTACAACGGCAGCGCACTGCTGAGCGACTGTCTGACATCGGTGTACGCCTCTGTCGGCGACTATTCTTACACCGTCTGTGTCGTGGACAACGGCAGCGGCGACGACAGTGTCGCCATGGTAGGCGAGCGCTTTCCGCAGGCAGGCGTGATCGTGTCCGAAGCCAATCTCGGCTTCAGCGCGGGCAACAATCTGGCTCTTCGACAGTTGGGCTTGGATGACTGCGATCCGGAGCGCCGAAGACCCCTTCCCCGCTACATTCTTCTTCTAAATAATGACACTGTATTGCCAGCGAACGCTGTGGCCGACATGATCCAGTTCATGGATGAACGGCCCAGTGCGGCGGTTGCCGGCCCACGAGTGCGGCGCCCGGACGGAACGCTGGATCTGGCCTGCCGCCGCAGTTTCCCCACGCCTTGGGTGAGCTTCTGCCGCATGGCCCGCCTGAGTCGCCTCTTTCCGAAGAGCAAACGTTTCAACGCCTATAACCTGGGCTACCTGCCGGAGGAAGCGGTTCATCCTGTGGATTCTGTAGTGGGCGCCTATATGCAGGTGCGGACGGAGGCGATCCTGCAGGTCGGGCTGTTGGACGAGGCCTACTTCATGTACGGTGAGGACCTTGATTGGGCCAAAAGGATAAAGAGCGCTGGCTGGGATGCCTGGTACAACGGCCAGGTGGAGATAACCCATGTAAAGGAGGCTTCCAGCCGCAAGAGCCGGAAGGCTCGACTGGCCTTCTACGAGGCTATGTGGATCTTCTATCGCAAACACTACCGGGCCAACAGTTCATGGATGCTGGACAAACTGATCTGGCTCAGTATCGCTCTGATGGGTGGCGTAGACATCGCCATCCGTCTTTGGAAATTGCGTCAGAAACGGATTTAACGGCGTCCCGCGTTTCAGGCGCAGGATAAAACGGTTCGCCAGAAATGCGTAAGAGCGATATGGACGGTGAGGGGCCGTCACTCGAGGTTTCAGGCAATACGCACGATGTGGAAGTCACCGGTTCAGACGACATCAGATCTTGAGGAGCCTGCGCAAGGAGCGCGGACTTCGACGACTGCAGCCGCGCAAGATTCAGCCGCGACGGAGCAGGACACATTCTCGAGCCCGAACGGGAGATACTCGGCGCTGCGCGCCCAGCGGCCGGGCGTGCCCAAACGCGCGCAGCTTTTGTTCGCGCTCTCGCTGATTGTTGTGGATTTGGGATGCACCTGGCTGGCGTTCTTTCTGGCCCACCAGCTCACCGAGATGAACCTGACGCCGCGGTTGATGGAGTTGCAGCCGAATATCATAGTCGGCCCGTTTGTCGAGTTTCTGCCTCTGCCGCTGACCCAGTCGCTGATTCTGCTTTCGCTTTTCTTTACGCGGGGCATGTACCAGCGCCGCCGGCCGCTCGGCCATCTGGACGAGATGTTCCGCACTGCGAAACTGACGACACTTTGTACGCTTCTTACCGTGGCGCTGGTGAGTTTATTCTTGCGGGATTTTGTGTACCACCGAACATTCCTGGGGTATGCCTGGATTCTCAACATTTTCATGCTGACGATCGGGCGGACACTGCATGCGCAGATACAGTGGAATGCGCAGGCCAGAGGAATCGGAGGAGACCGGGTTCTGCTTATTGGGGGCGGCAATTCCGGCCGCATGATTCTGCAGAGAGTGCAGGCCAATCCCAAACTGGGCTTTCAGGTAATCGGTGTCGTGGATAACAGCAGCACACGTTCCATTCTCAATGTGCCGGTACTGGGCAGCTTTGCCGACATTCCCAGGGTTATTGACGAGTTTGCTGTTGACGAAGTGATCATTGCCCTGCCTGAAAGTACACACCAGGAGCTGATAGGAATCATTAGCTTGTGCGAACGGGAAAAGGTTGGCATTCGCGTGCTGCCGGATGCGTTCGGAATCATGGCCAGTGAGGTGACGATCGGCTATCTTGGCGGTTTGCCCCTGGTCACGGTGCGCGACGTGGCTCTTCAGGGCTGGAAACTGACGCTCAAACGGGGGATGGATCTGGTGGGCAGCGCTATCGGTCTGGTGTTTCTCAGCCCATTCTTGTTGCTGGTGGCGCTCTTGATAAAACTGGACAGTCCTGGGCCGGTCTTTTACACACATGAGCGGATGGGGCTGGATGCCAAGTCGTTCAAGATTCTGAAGTTTCGCTCCATGCGGGAGGATGCGGAAAGGGCAGGGCCGGGTTGGACCGTTGAGAACGATCCCCGGCGCACCAAACTTGGCGCCTTAATTCGGCAATCCAACATCGACGAGCTGCCCCAGTTGATCAATGTTCTCTTTGGTGAGATGAGCCTGGTGGGGCCGCGCCCGGAACGTCCAGTGTACGTGGAGCAGTTCCGGCAGATGATACCCCGCTATATGGACCGACACCGGGAGAAGGCCGGCATGACCGGTTGGGCCGCGGTCAACGGCTTGCGGGGCGACACCTCAATTGAGGAGCGCACCAAGTACGATCTCTGGTACATTGAGAACTGGTCACTGGCTCTGGACTTCAAGATCATCATTCGGACACTGGGCCAGTGGCTACTCGGGACAAACAAGAACGCATACTGAAGCGGCCCGAATTCTTTGACAACCCCTTACCCATTTTGTTACACTTCTTACTTGCTTAGCACTCCCGCCACAAGAGTGCTAAAGGGAATTCCAGACGATTGAACGCTGCCAACTGCCCGGCAGTTTGAGTTGCTCTCCGCGGACCCTGATCAGGGGCAGGACGGAGGGCGGGGAGGCGGCGGTTCCATCTGCCAGGAGTCTATGACAGAGGTGCAACTAAGTCAGCGCCGCAAACAGGTGCTGCGAATCGTCATCCAGGAATATGTTGAGAGTGCCCAGCCGGTGGGCAGTCAGTCGATCGCGCGCAAATATGGTCTCGGTGTCAGCGCGGCCACGATCCGCAATGACCTGGCTGCGCTGGAGAAGGCCGGGCTGCTGACGCACCCGCACACGAGCGCTGGGCGCATACCCACTGACGGTGGCTACAGATATTTTGTGGCCAATTTAATGGCGCACACGGATTTGCCTTCCGATGAACGGCACATGATCCGGCATCAGTTCCATCAGTCCCGGCAGGAGATCGATCAGTGGCTGCGTCTCAGCACCGCGGTCCTGTCCAGAGCGTCAACGGGCGCGGCGCTGGCAACGTCCCCTCGCTCGATGACAAGCAGGGTCAAACATCTGGAGCTGATCGGCATTCAGGACACCGTGGTGTTGCTGGTGCTGGTGCTGGCGACGGGCACGCTGAAACAGCAGCTGATCAACCTTGAACAGCCGGTCTTTCAGGATGAACTGAGTCGTGCGAGCAACCAGCTCAATGATGAGGTTTCAGGCGCTACCGCTGCCGACCTGCCGGCCAAGCTGGAGGGTTTCACCGGATTCACGCGCGAGGTGGGAGAGCTCGTGCTGAACACGTTGCGCCAGTCGGAGGAGCAGATCGCGGACCGGGTCTATCGACACGGGCTGGCCCAGGTGCTGGCCGAGCCTGAATTCGCGGACGGGCCGCAGGTACGCCGGATCGTACAGGTCTTTGAACAGCGCACCTTGCTGCAAGAGATATACGATGATGTCATGGAGTTGAGCGACGTACATGTGATGATATCCGGCGAGGGCCGTTTTGGCGACATGCAGGACATCAGCCTTGTTTTGAGCCCGTATGGTGTGCCGGATCGGGTCAGCGGCCTGCTGGGCGTGGTGGGCCCGATGCGTATGCCATATGGCCGCACCATCGGCGCGGTCCGCTATGTTGCCACGCTCCTGAACGAACTGATGCACCAATTGTACGGCTAAAGACGCAACAAAACTCGCGACAATAACAGGAACATTTATGAGTCAACAGGAAGAACGGGAAACCACAACGGGTGAGCCGGAAAACGGACGAATGCCTGAGGAGGCTGTTCTGGATGCAGAGGAGCCTGACCTGGAAGAAGAATCCGGGCTCGACGGGGCGGCGGAGAAGGAGGAGACGCCCGGCGAGATGATCGCCCGGCTTCAATCGGAGTTAACCGAAGCGCAAGAGAAGGCAGCCAGCCATCTGGACAAGATGCAGCGAACGGTTGCCGAATATGAAAACGCGGGCAAACGCCGCGAACGTCAGAACGAGGAGCGCATCAAGCGCGCCACGGAGAGCATGATGCGCCAGTTGCTGCCGGTGCTTGATGACCTTGATCTGGCCTTTCAAAACGTGCCTGACGGTGTGCCTGTTGAGGAACAGGCATGGCTGCAGGGATTTGAGCAGATTCAACAGAAACTGCTGGAGATTCTCGCCAATTCGGACGTGGAACCGCTGGCCAAGAGCGGTGAATTCGATCCCAATCAACATGAGGCGATTTCGAATGAGCCAAGCGAGGATGTTCCCAGCGGGCACATTATCCAGACCTTGCGAACGGGTTATCGCATCCAGGATCGCATACTGCGCCCGGCGCTCGTTCGCGTTGCGCAGTGAATAGCTGGACGCTTCTCCACCTCCGCTAAATGGTTGCCCTAACTCGTTCCGCTGCCGCCAGCCGACGCCGGGATCCCCGGCAGGGCATCCGCCCCTTTGACGTGGGGCGGGATCTGCGCGCGGTTTCCAGGCTGATAACCGAGGCCTTCGCGGAGGAGTTGGACGATCAGGGCGAAGCGGCGTTGCGCGAACTCCGTCTTCTGGGCTATATGAGCGGTCTGGTGCGGATCCTCGCCCGCAGTACCGGCGAATTCAGGAATGTCTTTAACGGTTTCGTGTGGGTAGAGGACAGCCGGGTGGTGGGCAATGTAACCGTACAGAGGGCGGCCAGCGGCAGTGGGCGCTGGCAGATCGCCAATGTGGCGGTCTCTCCGGCTTGGCGCGGGCGGGGGATCAGCCGCGCCCTGATGGAGCATGCCCTGGATTACATTCGCGATATGGGTGGTTCCTGGGCAGTGCTGCAGGTCCGGGGGGAAAACGAGATCGCGCGCGGCCTCTATGAACGGCTCCATTTTGAGAACATGGGCGGTACCACAGAACTCTGTGCGCCGGCTGCGCCGAAGCCGGTCGCGATGCCGGTTCTATCCAACCTGGAACGGTTCTCTCCATCGGACGGCAACCTGCTGTATGACTTGGCGACCAGCCGTTCAAGCGCAGAATTTCAATGGTGGCGGGCAGTGCGACGGGACGACTTTCATGTCTCGCTCGAAAAGAGGACGGGTGAACTGGTGAACAGACTCGTCGGGCGCCAGCATATATGCCGTTACGCCATTCGCGACTATACAAGCCGTTTTGAAGGCGCGTTCCTGGTCACTGCTCGATGCTGGCGGGGCGAACACCAGATTCGTCTTTGGCTGCGGCCCGACGCCCAGGAGCGTTATGCGCAGCCCCTGGCGCTTAGCGCGCTGGCTATTTTGCAGGCGTATCCCCGCTGGCCGTTGCGGGCCACGATGAGCACGCTGGACGAGATCGCGGCGCAGACACTGCTGGACCACGGCTTTTCCGTGCGCCGGACACTGTACACGATGCGCCTGCGCGTGTGACCGCCCATGAAGCCACTGTTATTGCGTCTGCTGGGGAACGCCATCGCCCTGTACGCGGCGACGACACTGATTGACGGCATTCGGTTCGGCGCCGGCGGCGAGGTGGATTTTGGCGGCCTCCTGGCGGTCACACTGATCTTTGGCGTTGTCAACGCAATCATCAAACCGATTGCCAGGTTGGCGACCTGTCCGGTCTACCTGGTTACGCTCGGTCTGTTCACTTTTGTCGTCAACGCCCTGATGCTGCTCCTCACCGGAAGCCTGGCCCGGCGTCTGTTCAACGTCGACTTTCAGATAGACGGCTTTGGCCCCGCATTCTGGGGCGCGATCGTCATCAGCCTGGTCAGCTTTTTCCTCAGTCTGTTTATCTCGGCAGAGAGCGACGACAAGGATTGACAGAGTCTCGCTGCGCGGCGCAGCGAGACTCCTCCTATCACCACATCACAATACGACATACCGGCGGGGGCCACGATGCGCGCCACCTTTCTCCACATGGCCGACTGCCATCTTGGCAAACGGCAATACAACAGTCGGGAGCGCCAGAACGACTTCACCCGCGCCTATCTCGACATCATCGAGACGGCCATCCACCGCGAAGTCGACTTTGTTCTGCTGGCAGGCGACCTCTTTGAAAAACGCGCAATCGATCCCCTCACACTCGTTCACGCCATTTCGGGTCTCGATCGCCTGAGGGAGGCTGGCATCCCCTGCCTTGCAGTGGAGGGCAACCACGAAAGGGCCTACTACCGGGACAGCATTGGCTGGATGCGCTTTCTGGCCGAGCGGGGGATGCTGACGCTCCTCGACCCGGAGATTGAAGACGGGCAGGTCCTGCTCCGTCCTTACGAAAAACAGAAAGGGGCTTATGTAGAACCGGTTGCGGGGCTGCGGGTCTACGGCATGCGCTATTTCGGCAGCTCCGCCGCCCATGTGATAGAGCGGGCGGCGGACGCGATAGAGGCGGCCGGCAAGCAGGGGGTCGAGTACACGATTTTCATGGCGCATGCCGGTGTGGAGGGCGTCATTGATCGCGCCGGCGGCGCGGTCAGCCACCGGGAGCTGGCGCCCCTGCGGCGTCACGTAGACTATCTGGCGTTGGGCCACATTCACAAAGATTACGAGTTTGACAACTGGATCTACAATCCCGGCAGCCCGGAGACCAATTCGCTGCGCGAGGCGGAATGGCCGCAGCGGGGCTACTATCTTGTTGAAGTGGATACGGAGGCGGAGCCAAAGCATCGGGCGCGTTTGCACGCCAACGCACGACGCCCGTTTGAAAGGCTCTTTTTCAAGGTCGATGCGTGCGAGACGCCGGTGGAACTGTTCGCACAGTGCCGGCGGTTTGTCGAGCGCCGCCGCCGCCAGTTCACAGGGGACGAGCCGGTGGTCGCGTTGCGGCTCAGCGGCGTGCTCCCCTTTGACCGCAGCGCGCTCACGCTGGCCCCGTTTGAGGAGATGATCAAGGAACTTTACAGGCCGCTGCACTGCATTGTGCGCGATGAAACGCGCGCGGCCGAATTTGAGGTTGAGGCCGACCGACGACATAGCCGGCCGGCGCTCGAGCGGCAGATCATTTCCGGTTTGCTTGAACGGGACAGCCGCTTCCGCGCCCGCAGCGGCGACTGGGCGGAGTTGACGCTCGCCATCAAACAGCTGGCTGTCAGCGGCGCATCCGCGGAAGCGATACTGGAGGAGGCTGCGCGAGGCGAAGAGAGGATTCTGCAGGGAGGAAAGCTGGAATGTTGATTTCTTCGCTGACGCTGGAAAATGTCAAGAGTTACCCACGGGCGACGGTCGAGTTCAGCCCGGGAACGAACGCAATCGTCGGCCCCAATGGAGCGGGCAAGACAACGATTCTTGAGGCCATAGGCTTTGCTCTCTTCGATCATCTTCCCTATAACCGGGCTGATTTTGTGCGCGCAGGTCAGAGGTGGGCGGGCGTGGAGGTCGAATTTGTCAGTGATTACGACGAGCGCGCCTACCAGGTCATTCGGCGCTGCGGAAGTCGCAACACCTACACAGTCCTGGATCCGGAGCTTTCCGGGAGAATTTGTGAGGGAAAAGCGGATGTCATTCAGTTTCTGCGCCAGCATTTCAGGGTTGAGGCGGAAACGGACCCTGAGGATCTGTTCAGGAACGCGGTAGGCGTGCCGCAAGGCAGCTTCACCGTCTCCTTTCTGGAGACGCCCAGCGTGCGCAAGGCAATCTTTGATCCCCTGCTGAAAGTCGCTGAATACCGCCGAGCGTGGGAAAGGCTGCGCGAGCCGCTCAATTTGCTGCGTCAGCGGCAGAACGAGCAGGCAGTGGAAATCGGCAGGCTGGAAGGCGAACTGAAGCGGCTGCCGAACCTGGAGGGAGAGGCCGGCGCGCTGACCGAACGCATCGTGTTTGCGGAGGCAGAACTGGAAGCTGCGCGCGGCGCGCTGGCGCTGGCCCAGGCGGAGCGGCAGGAGATGGAAGCGGCGCGTGAGCGGCTGCGTGAACTGCAGCGCGCAACGCAGTTGCAGGAGCAGAGGGTGGCCGAGCAGGAGCGAACACTGGCCGCGGCGCGGCAACGAATGGCGGAGAGCGAAGAGGCCGTGACCGCCGCGGAGGCCAATCGGGCCGGCCATGAAGCATACGCCGCGGCGCAGGAGGCCCAACGCGACATAAGCGAACGGATGGCACGGCGGAGGAAGTTGGAGGCGGAGCGGGCCGGCCTTCAGACACTGCTGACGCAGGCGCAAACGAGGGGAGACGCCCACGGGCGCGCCCTTGCCGAGATAGCGGAGGCGGAAAAGACGGCCGAGGGCCTGGCGGCCGCGGCGGCTGAGCAGGAGCAGTTGGACGCTGATATGCGGGATGTCCAGCGGCAGGCCGACCGGCTGAAAGATGCCGGCGCCCAAGTAGAGCGGCTACAGGCGGCCGTTGACGCAGCGCAGGCGCGTCTGGCCCAAGCGCGGAAGGAGGCGGACCGGGCCCTGGAGATTGAGGCATCTTTGGAACCACTGCAGGCGCGCCTGGAAGCGCTGCAGAAGGAGAAGTCCGCGGCGGAGGTCTCTGAGGCCCAGATGCAGGCAGAGCATGAGACGATCCGGGAGCAAGGCCAGCGCCTGCGCGCGTCGGAAACATCGACTGTCTGTCCCATCTGCGAGCAGCCATTATCGGCTGAGAATCGGGAGCGGCTTCTCGACCGCCTGCGCGCGCGCTGGACCGAGTTGACCGCGGCGTGCGAAGCCGCGGCCGCGACGATCAGCAAGGCCGAATTGGCGCAGGAGCAGACGCGCGCAACCCTCACCCGGCGGGAACGGACGCTGCGGGGTCTTCGCCGCCAGAACGAGGTCGACAGGGCAGAAGGGGAGCTGGCCGAGCTCGAGGCCCGGCTGGCCGAAGCCCGGGCGGAGGTCGAGGGGCTGGGAAACCCGCAGCAGCGGCTGGCCCACTTGGCGGAGGCGCTGGAGGCGCTGGGCAATCCGCGGCGGCGGCGGGACGCCGCTCTTCAGGCGGCGCAGGGGCGCGAGCGGGAGGAAGCGGCTCTGGAAGCGCAGATGGCGGAGGCGGCGCGGCGCCGCCGAACGCTGGCCGCGCTTGACGAGGACATGGAGGCATTCGCCGGCCTGGACGCGGAGGCGGCGCGAATCGTCTCTCAGCTGGATGCGTTCAGGAGCGCGGATGAGCTCTTCCGGCGCAATCAGACGGCAGCCGAGGCCTTGCCGCAGCGGCGGCAGGAGGCGGCCGAGGCGGAGGAAGCGTTGCGGGTCGCGCAGGAACGCTACGAGAGCGGGCGGGCGCAACTGGCTGCCATCGCGGGGGTGTTCGACGAAGAGCGTTACGAGGAGGCGGGGGCCCGGTTGGACGAGATGATCGGACGCAGCGCACGGTTGGAGGCGGACCTGGGCCAGTGGCGAGAGCGCTTGACAAAGACAGAGGCTGAGATCACCCAACTGGGGGTCCAGGCGCAGCGGCTCGCGACAGCGCAGTCGTTACACAGACGGCTGGGCGAACAGGAGGAGTTGCTGCAGTCTCTGCGCTCCGTCCTGCAGGAGGCCGGCCCGTTCGTGACCAAGGCGCTGGTCAAACAGATCAGTTACACTGCCAACCAGTTGTTCGGCCAGATCATGGAGGATTACACGCGCACGCTCTCCTGGAGAGAGGATTACGGGATCATATTGGAAGTTGACGGCCGTGAACAGGCATTTGCCCAGCTATCAGGCGGGGAGCAGATGAGCGCGGCGCTGGCGGTGCGGCTGGCCCTGCTGCAGGAGATTAGCGGAATGGGGGTCGCATTTTTTGACGAGCCGACCACGAACCTGGATGAAACCCGCCGCGATGCGCTGGCGCGGCAGATTGTGGAGGTCCAGGGTTTCGAGCAGCTCTTTATCATCAGCCATGACGATTCGTTTGAGCAGGCCACGGAGAATCTGATCCGTGTTGAGAAGAGGGCGGGGCCGAGCGAAATCCAATATGGTTGAGACCAGTCAAACTGCGGTTGGACGCTGGTTCCGCTAAACGGCTGCGACCAGCAACTGCGCGGCTCTGGGAATGCCTCCCAGGGCCGCGAACTCTTTTTGGAGGCTGACAGCGTTGAGGCGGGCGGGGGCGTCGTCGGCCAGGACCTTTTGCAGAGCTTCCGCGGCCAGCGGGACGGACAGCTGGCCTGGGGGGATATGGTAGCCGACGCCGCTGCGGGAGACACCGCTGGCCTGCCGGGCCTGGTCTGCGGCCTTGGGAACCACGATCTGGGGGACTGCGTGGGTGACGAGGGCGTGGGTGGTGCCGGCCCCGCCATGATGGATCGCGGCCGCGATGCGGGGCAGCGTTTCGGCGAACCGGACCCGTTCGACCAGAACGGAAGGCTGAGGCAGCCTGCGCCGCAGGATTTCGATCTCTCGCGCGGTCCAGCCCTCCTCTCTTCCTGCCGCTGCCGAGCCTTTGCCAACGGCCAGTACCGGAACGCCCCCCACTTCGGCGGCCGCGCGCGCGGCAATGGTGAAGAATCCGATGTCCTGGGTGAAGGCGGTGCCGAGGGTGATGAAGATCCATGGCCGCTCGGCCGGAATTCGGTCGAGCCAGGGTGTTAGGCGCGGAAGGGGAGGCCCGGCAACGCCGCCAACCATCCGGGTCTGCGGCAGGAGAGGCATGCCGGCATACCAGCGGGGGCTCCAGTAGGTCAGATGCAGGGAGGGTGACTGCAGCGCGGCGACGCCGCCGGGCGCCCAGTTGACGCCGGTGGCGCCGAAATGTCGACAGCAGGCGCTGACTCGCTCGCGGGCCAGGTCGCGGAGCGGACCGGACGCGTCGTCGCGGGGGCCTGACGCCCGGGCTTGCAGGGCCGGCCAGCCGGCGACAGCGAAGGGCACGTCCAGGAATTCGGCGGCGATGGCAGCCGCGGCGGTGAACATTTCGCTGACGATCAGATGGGGGCGAAAACGCTTGCCAACCTCGATAAGCTCTTGCGTAGCCGCCTGCACGCGCGCCACGTCGAGCCACTGATCGAGCGAGCGGATCATGCGCTGGCGCTGGAATTCCTCTTCCGGGGCCGCGCCTTTCTTCAGGGGGGGCGGCGGCGGCCAGCGCCAGCCGGTCTCTTGCAGGATGGCGGCGGGGACGCCGTGCGCGGCGAGTTCGCTTTGCAGTTCACGCCCGGTGGCCCACAGAACATCGTGGCCCGACCGCATCAGTTCCACGGCGGTGGGCAGATAGCCGCCCCAGTCCAGGTGGCCCGCCAGCTGTGCGGAGACACATAAAAAGCGCAAGCGACTCACCATACCGCATCAACCCGCGCAGCCGGGAACAAGACGGTAGAGGCCGCCTGCGCCGGTTCCGATCCAGACAGCGCCGTCGGGCGCGGTTGCGACGGCCTGGACGGGCCAGCTGTGCATGATACGTTCAGCGATGATCCGGCCGCCTGCATTGGCCAGCCGAAACAGGCCGGGCTCGCGCCCATAGTTGGCAAAGAAGATGGTATCGTAGGCCCACGTGATGCCGGTGGGGGCGGCTGAGTTGGGCAAGATAAGCACAGGGTCGGTCCACCAATCTTTATCGACCCCGCCCAGCGCCAATGGGAAGCCGTAGTAGGGGGTGGCGTTCACGTCGCCGGCGTTGGCGGCCGCGGACAGCGTCCGCGGGTCGAGCAGGTCGACCTCGTCGCCGGCGTTGAAGTCACCGGGCACGTTGGTGGCGCCGTTGTCGGTAAACCAGATACGTCCGAACGGGTCGACGGCGAGGCCGTACGGGTTGCGGGCACCGCGCGCCGCGGTCTGGAAGACACCGATAGAGCGTTCGGCGAGCAGGCGGTCCAGGCGGGCGCGCACGATGCGTGCGGCGAATGGATTGCCGCCGGCGGCCACATTGGTGGCCAGGGTTTCTGCGGGGAGATCGCCGTCGCCGAGCACGATAATGCCGTCTGAATAGCCGTCGCGCACGCCGCCGGCGGAGACATACAGCCAGCCATCGCTGATCCCGATACCATTGTTGGCGTGGAAGAGCTGTCCGGCCACGGCGAAACCGCCGGCCAGAGGTTCATATCCGCCGCCGTCGACGATGCGTCCCACTTCTCCGGCCCGATTCAGGTAGAGCGCGCCGCCATGCCAGGCCATGCCGGTGATGCGGCTTGATTCGCGCAGGATCTCATAGTAGCTGTCCCTGGAAACACTGTTCCAAATGACGATTGAACGGTTGGCGTGGTAGGGGTCGTACAGAATGTTGGGGTCGAAGTTGCCGCTGGACGGACTGTCCAGGGCGATGAACAGTCTGCCGTCGGGGGCAAAGGTCAGAGCGGTGATGCCGAACTGGTCCTGCAGCTTCGGGGCCAGGAACTGCTCGGCGCAGAAGCCGCCCCGGGGAATCTGCCACGGGTCTGACTCTGATGGAGGACTCAGATTGAGAGGGGCGACGCGAATGCCTACGCCGCTGGCAGCCATGCCGCGCGGCGGGGGGCTGGCTGCGCCGCCGCCCTGGTCGGCCGCGGAATCGGCGTTGTCGTTGCCTTCAACGGCCGCGCCGGGATTGGCCGTCGCGGGAGGGGGAGCGGGACTGGCGATCTCCTGCTCGGGGAGATAGGCGGCGATCTGTTCGGCGCTGGGGATGGCGGCGCAGCTTGCAGGCAGGGCGAGTTGGGCGCTGATGTAGGGGACGGCGCCGCCGTCTTGGGCGCATTCATTCGGCGCGCGGGTGAAATCTTTGCCTGAAAGGCGCATCCACATTTCGGCGACGGGCGCTGGCTGCGTGCCCTCCCTGGCGGCGCCGGCCACGATCCATTGGTAGATCAGGGCTTTCTCGCCATCACTGAGCTCACCTACAACCGGCATGGCGCCGGACTGGATTTGGCTCCAGAGCGTTGATGCGTCCGGCTCGCCCGGGGCGACCACGGGTCCGTTCAGGCCCCCGGTCATCAAGGGTTCATACTCGGTCACTTGCAGCTCGGCCTGTTTCACGACGCTGCTGTGGCAGGCGCCGCAGTTGGCTTCCAGAAGCGGTTGAATGTCCTGATCGAACCCTGGCGCGGCGAGTGGAATCCGACCGACTGAACGGTCGAGAGAGACGAAAGGGGAATCTTGCCGCTGGCCGAAGATCGCTTCGACGCGTACGAGGGCGCCTGCAGGCACGCGGCCCAGATGGCAGCTCTCGGGATGGGGTTGGTTGCGTACGTTGGCGTTACGCTGCAACACAGCATACACCGGCTGGCCCCCGGCGAGGCAGGCAAGAGCCTCATCGAATCCGTGGAGCAGGGCGATGTCAGCGACGCCGCCCATCGGTTCTGGGCGCGCGGTAGGGGGATGCGGCCAATCACGCTCGGAGCGGCCAGAACCCAGGAAGCTAGGGTCGAACGGTTGGAATTCGCAGGCGCCGAGGAAGAGGACTGCGCAGAGGAGCAGGGATAAGGTGGAAAGGGAGGCTGGATTGGTGCGATGGCTCATTGATAGAGAACTCTCATGCAAAGCGGTTGGGGCGCCCCCACCCGTGAATACGCTGCGCCCTGTCAAACTCCTATCGTCCGGAAATCGGGTTGGGAACCGCCGAATCCTCTTTCAGCGAATGACGCGCGAAGGAAATATCCTGTCTAATCTGGGCGACGAGGGCCTCCAGGCCGTCAAACCGTTGCTCGTCGCGCAGGCGGGAAACAAAAGAGAGCGTGATGCGCTGGCCGTACAGATCATCGGATTCACCTGATGCGGGAAAGTCCAGCAGATGGGTTTCGATGCGGCGCTGCACTCCGTCCACAGTGGGCCGCACTCCGATATTGGTGACGCTGGCGCGAGGGCGGTCCGAATTGCTGTCGGGCAGGGAAGCCCAGGTGGCGTAGACCCCGTTGGCGGGGATCAGGCGCAGCGGCGCGGGTTGGATGTTGGCGGTGGGCACGCCGATTTCGCGCCCGCGGCGTTCGCCTGTTTCGACGGCGCCGGAAATCCGGTAGGGGCGGCCCAGCATGCGTGCGGCGTCCTCCACAGCGCCGGCCAGCAGAGAATGGCGGATCCTGTGGCTGTGAATTTCGCCATCCTCGCGGGCGAAGGGTTCGATGACAGCCACGTCATAGCCGAGCATCGGGCCGAGCGTCCTCAGCAACTCGACATTGCCGCTGCGCCCGCGCCCCAGCGCGAAGTCCGGGCCCACGACCAGCCGGGCAAGGCCCAGATGCTCAACGAGAAGCGTCATAAACTGCTCTGGGGTAAGGCGGGCGAACTCCCTGTCAAACGGCTGAACGATGCCCAGATCAAAGCCGCAGGGTTCGATCAGCTGGAGACGTTCCTGCGGCGTTGTCAGCAGGCGCAGGGGAATGTCGGGCCGCAGAACGGCGATGGGGTGGGGGTCGAAGATGAGCAGGGCGGTCCTGGCGGGCGGCGCATGGCGGGCGGCGTCAGTCTGCAAGGCGCGCAGGAGGGCCTGGTGGCCGAGATGGACACCGTCGAAATTGCCGATTGTCAGGAAAGTTGGGCCGGGAAACCGGAGAGATCGCAGATCGCTGCGCCAGATTCTCATTTCAAATCAGTTTCTGGGATAGGACGTGGATAGAATTTGCCATCCGTTCTCTCGGTTGGTGGGCTCGGGAGGAGGGCAGGTGTTGCGCGCGGCCTCGGAAAAGGGGCTGTTGCCGGAAGCTGGTTTTCAAGATGAGCGTCCATGTGATTGCGATGTCGGCGGGCTACGAGTGGGCCCCCAGCTGCTGAGCAAGCCACTTTTCGGCCTTCCAGACGGTCCCGTCTGCGCTCCCGTCGACTGCGCGGGCGCGGGCGATTCCGAGGAAGCGGCCGCTCTGATCATAGGCGGCTGCGAGCCCGGCCTGTTGCGCGGCGGCCGGGCTGCGGGCGTCTGGAAGGGGGGTATGGCGGCCTGGAAAGGGGTGGCCGTGGAATACTTTCTGGCCGTGGCCCAGCCGGACCCGTTCTTCTTCGCTGACGGTCAGGCGGGGCATTCTGAGCCCGGCATCCGGCGCGATTAACAGGTCTGGCAGTTGGCCGTCAGCCGCCGCCTTTTCGATGGCCGGCATTGTTGATGCATCGGCGACGGAAAAGGGACCCGCTTCCAGCCGACGGAGAAAGCTCAGGTGGCCGACTGTGCCCAAAGCCTGCCCCAGCGCGTGGGCGAGGCTACGGATATAGGCGCCGGCGGAACAGCGTATCCTGAGAGAGATCTCGGTGGGCGCTGCAAAGGAAAGAAGACTTATCTCGTGAAAGGTTACGTTTCGCGGGGAGACCTTTACGGTTTCGCCGCGGCGCGCTTTGCGGTGCAGGCTTTCGCCGCCCTGCTTCAATGCGGAGTAGACGGGCGGGATTTGGTCAATTTGGCCCCTGAAGGCGGCGAGGGCGCTTTCCACGTCGGCCTCGGTGAGCGGCGGGACATCGGCCTGGGCAACGGTCTGACCGACAGCGTCATAGGTATTGGTGGCGCGACCCAGCGTCACCCTGGCATCGTACGTTTTGTCATGGCCCTGGTAGTATTCGACGAGTCGTGTGGCGACGCCCAGGCAGAGAACGAGGAGCCCGTTTGCCATCGGGTCCAGCGTGCCGGTATGGCCGATGCGTTTTTGCCGGCTCAAGCGCCGGACGCGCTGAACGATGTCGTGGCTGGTGGGCAAATGTGAAGAGGCCGGCGTCCCGGCGGGCGGCGAGGGGTTTTGGCGACCCGGCTTATCGACAAGGAGAATCCCGTGTAGGTCGGTCATGGCACTGGTGGGTGGATGGCGCGGTCTGTGTACGCTACGGGCGCATGTTTTTTGCGCTTTGGCGGCGCAGCTCGTGCAGCGCTTCCACAACGCGGGCCGCGACGTCCTGCAAGGCGCCGGCGACGGTGCATCCGGCTGCGGGTGGATGGCCTCCGCCGCCGAATGCGAAAGCGACCTGGCTGACATTGAATCCGGGTTTGGCCCGAAAGCTGCATTCGATCAACTCTTGACCATTTTTGGCGAAACGCTGGGCAAAGGTCGCGCTGATGTCGGCCTCTTGCACCGTCACAAGGAAATTGGCAAGACCATCGCTCTGGTGCGGTTCGACACCACTGCGCTGACGGCTTTGGGCGTCGAGCGTGGCCCAGATAATGCCGTTTTCCATCTGCACGCTGGCCAGCCCGGCTCCCCACAGCTTGACGAGGCCGAACGCTCTGCTGTCGAGCGTATTGCGGACGATATGGGCCAGGTCTGCGCCGGCGTTCAGCAGCCGCAGGGTTGCCTGCAATACATCGGCGCGGGTGTTGGCGGTCCGAAAACAGAGTGTATCGGTGACAAGTCCGGTGAGCAGGGAGACGGCTATTTCTTCAGTAATGCTGACATTGAGGGCATCGGCGAGGCGGACAAGCATCTGGCATGTGGCCGCGCAGCCTGAATCCACCCAGTTTTCTGTGCCGAACAGGGTATTGGTAACGTGATGGTCGATGACGCCGAGCGGGATCTGATTGTGGATATCGGGTCTGTAGACGGCGCCCATGCGGTCGATGCTGGAGGTATCCAGGCAGACGATCAGGTCGTAATTGTGAGCGACCTCAGCGGGACCGATGATCTGTTCCACGCCGGGCAGGAACTGGAATTCGGGCGTTGCTTCGTCCTGGAGGGCCAGGGTGGGTCGTTTGCCCAGCGAGCGCAAGATGGCGCCCAGGCCGAGCAGGCTGCCGACTGCGTCGCCATCGGGGCTCACATGGCTGACGCAGAGGATGTTGTGGCTGGAATCCAGGAGACTGAGCAGGAGAGGGGGCGGGGCGACTGGGGCGCTCTCGTGGCCGCAGCCGGCACCCTGCCTGAGCAGGGACGCGTTCGAGGTCATGCATCCTCTTTCTGAGCATCGACGGAATGGAGATCA
This sequence comes from Caldilineaceae bacterium, assembly GCA_022824025.1. Lineage (GTDB taxonomy): Bacteria > Chloroflexota > Anaerolineae > Caldilineales > Caldilineaceae > Bin5. The sequence continues at coordinate 17,102 of JAJEBF010000011.1, read as the reverse complement.
GGGGAAGGGAGTGTAGAGGAAGGAGGTGGAAAAGCGTTGTCCGCATCGTGTTGACGCGTCTCTCGTTCCTCGGCAATGCTCTGCAGGAGCGCATCGACGCGAGCGGCCTGGTCAGGCGAATCGTCGTAGTAGAAAAGCAGTTCGGGCACGGCGCGGAAGGAAACGTTCTGGGCCAGTTGGCGGCGCAGAAAAGGCGCGGCTCTTTTCAGTTTGGCGAGGACAACATTGCGCTGGATGTCACTGTCCTGGTGGATGTAGATTTTGGCGACGCGCAGGTCGCGGCTGACGACAACGTTCGTCACCGCCAGCAGTTCCAGCGCGGGGTCGTCCAGTTCGGAGCCGATCAAGATAGACAGTTCCTGATAGAGCAGCTCTGCTGCCCGCTCCTGACGAATTGTGGTCGTCATTGTTTACATGCCGTCGGTGGTTCGTCAATGGTTAATCAGCGGTTGCGGGCGTTCGAGCCCACTATAAACCATAAACCCAAAACCAGAAACTATTATCGCACCTGCTGTCTTTCGAATACCTCGATGATGTCGCCCTCTTCCAGGTTTGAGTTGACGCCGGCCAGGTTGATGCCGCACTCATACCCGGCCCGAACTTCGGTGACATCTTCGGTGAATCGTTTGAGGTTTTCGACGTTTGTGGTAATGATGGTTGCGCCGTTGCGGATCAGGCGCGCCTGGCCGCTGCGCTTGACGACGCCGTCGAGCACCATACAGCCGGCGATCAGGCCGCCGCGCCGCACGCGGAACATTTGGCGCACCTCGGCATGGCCGGTGACAACCTCTTCGAAGATTGGGTCCAACATACCGGTCAGGGCCTGTTCCACATCTTCGAGCAGGTTGTAGATGATCTGGTAGTGACGGATTTCGACGCCGGACTGTTCTCCGCGCACCAGGGCGGCTTTGTCGATGTTCACGCCAAAACCGATGATGATGGCCTGGCTGGTTTCGGCGAGCATGACGTCCGACTCGGTAATGTCGCCAACGGCCGATTGCATGATTTTGACGGTGACTTCATCGTTGCCGAGTTGCTCGAGGCTGTGGACGATGGGCGCCAGAGTGCCTTGCGCATCGGCCCGGACGATGATATTGAGCGCGTCGGCTTCGCCGCCTTCGACGCGGGCGAACATATCTTCGAGCGTCATGGGCAGGTTCGATGCGACGCGGGATTCCTCTTCGGCTTGCAACTGCCGTTCGTTTGCGAGCGAGCGGGCCGTTCTATCGTTTTTCGCCACGGTGAAGACTTCGCCGGCAGAGGGAACGCCATTGAGGCCCAGGATGATGGTTGGTGTACTTGGTCCGGCTGTTTTCAGGGGGTTTCCTTCGTAGTCGAACATGGCCTTGACCCGCCCCCAGTTTTCGCCGACGACCACCGAATCGCCGCGTTTCAGCGTCCCATTCTGGACGAGCAGGGTGGAGGTGATGCCGCGCTGTTTGTCCAGCTCCGCTTCGATCACGGTGCCGACGCATTGTCCTTTGGGATTGGCATTTTGGGGGTCAAGCTCGGCGACGACGAGGATGTTTTCCAGCAGGTCGTCGACTCCGTCACCGTTGAGCGCGCTGATTGGAACCGTGATGGTTTCGCCACCCCACTCTTCCGGCGCGAGGTCTTCGGTCGCCAGTTCCTCCATCACTCGATTCAAGTTGATGTTGGGGCGATCGATTTTGTTGATTGCGACGACAATCGTCACGCCGGCTGCCCTGGCATGGCTGATGGCTTCGCGCGTCTGGGGCATGATGCCATCGTCGGCGGCGACAACGAGGATGACGATATCAGTGACCTGCGCGCCGCGTGCGCGCATCGCGGTGAACGCTTCGTGGCCGGGCGTATCCAGGAAGGTAATCTTCCTGCCGTCGACGTCCACCTGGTAGGCGCCGGTATGTTGGGTGATGCCGCCGGCTTCCGTATCCACGACGTTCGTACGGCGGATGCGATCGAGGAGTGTGGTTTTGCCGTGGTCGACATGCCCGAGGACGGCGACAACAGGCGGGCGCGGGAGAAGGTTTTTCTCCGCTTCTTCGGCCACGATTTCCTGGATCATCACCCGTTCTTTGGGCCTTTGATCCTCTTCGGGCGCCTGTTCGGGCAGCTCTTCTTCCACGACAGGCCACAGCACCTCGATGCCGAGCTCTTCGCCCACGATGGCGGCTGTATCGTGATCGAGGGTTTGGTCGATTGGCGCCATGATGCCGAACTGCATCAGCACCTTAATGAGATCGATTGGGCTGCGATCCATCCGTTCGGCCAGGGCGCGGACGGTGACGTACTCCTCCACGATGATGGAAGACGGCAGGCCGGCAGCTTCACCGTTGGCGGCATCGTCAGCGGGGCTGCCGTTCTGGACCTTCGCAGGATCTTGTGTTGCGGTTGCCATTTCTGTCTTCCTTTCGTCTATCTTTTTCGGTAGCCAGCTTGTCGAGCGGCCGCGCAGTTGAAAGCTGACAACCGAAACCTCCCTCTGTGTTGAGAGGGGCGGGTTGTGAGAAGCATTCACGCAGCAGGCAGCGTGCATTTACTCAGAAATCACAGATTATTACTGATTGGGACGGGAAGTACGCACAGATATATGCGAAGGAGGTCTGATGCGGGGCGCCAAGAGGAACTTTGGTGGAGAGACGAGTCTTTACACAGCCGCCTCTTGCATCCCTATTCCCTTCCCGTTCTCCGTCCCAAACTGCAGTACAGCCAATGTCAGTCCACGATACTGACACATGTCAGGGGGTGGACAATCGGCTTATGTTCATCGGATATTCCCTGTCCATCGGCGACAATGATTTTGAACGTGCGCCTTGCGCACTTTTCTTTCCCCTTGAGCGCTCAGATGGCAGCGCGGACATTCTGGGCGGAGGGGGGCCGGTTGATCTGAACTGTCACTCTTCGTCAGGCGGTCTCGTTGGTCATATGCAGCAGAGCTGACACGGATGCGGAAAGTGTCATCAGATTTTCTGCGCTGATCTTAGTTCGCAAGGCTTTCTGTATCAGGGAACCGGCCAGGGCTCTTTCCCAGCAGTCGGCCTGCGGGTGGACATAGGCGCCGCGGCCGGCCTGTTTCCCGGTTTCATCCAATTTGACCCCATCCGCAACTCGGACCAGGCGAATCAGGTCGCGTTTCCCGCCGGCTTCCCTGCAGGCGATGCACATGCGCTGGGGCTGTTGGCGGGCGCCGCGTCCGCTATTTGGTCCTCTCCCTTGTTTTGACATGGTCGCAGCTGTCCTGCGCGTGACATAATCCTGGCGCGATTCACGGTCTTGGCGTCGCGCTACAGGTCGAAGGAATCATCGTTCAATTCGTCCAGGTCGACGTCGAGCGCCCGCGTTCGCCGGGCTCTTTGGCGTCTTGGCTGCCGTTTGGGCGTTGCCTGGCTGCCGCGACGCGCCCTGCCGCGTTTTGGTTCCTGCTCTTCAGGCTCTTCGCCGGTTTCTTCGGTGGAGGCGATGGAGTCGAGCAGCTCGGGCGGCACTTCCAGATCGTCCGGCGAATCGATTGCCGGCCCCAAGGAGCCTCCCTGCTGGCGGGCGGCCATGCGCTGGCGCAGCATATCGGCGGTGATGACCTGGGGCAACTCTTCCGGTCTGAGCGTGCGTTCCAGCGGTGATTCGACCTCTGCGTCGTCTTCGGCGGCATCCTCAACTGTTGCCTGGGGCAGTTCAGCGGGCTGGAGGGCGGGCTGTTCAATTTCCTCGGTGGTCTCAGCCGTTTCGTCCTTCCCGGCCGCGACATCGTCCTGGTCATCCTTGTCTACGTCGAGGGCAAACGGCTGCGGCACGTCGTCGGCGAAATCTTCGAAGGAGACGGCGGGTGTTTCTTCGTCCTGGACGGCGGCTGCGGCGCGTTCGAAGGCGCTGAGCGCCTCTCCTGCGTCGATGCCGATGCCGCGTTCTTCATCTTGCAGGGGCAGCGAATCGGGCCACTCGGAGGCGACGCCCTGGTCGACCGATCGGTTGGCGGCGTCGCGTCGCTGCAGCAGTTCCGCGGCCTGGCGGAAGGTATCTTCGCTGGAGGTGGATTCCTCTTTATCGCGCAGAATCTGCTCCGCCATGCTGAGGAGGTCCTGGTCACCGGCTGCCATTTGGGCCTGTTCGGCCGCCAGCAGGTCGAGTCCTTCGGCGTGGGCCTCGGTTTCGCTCTTGATGTCGATTCGCCAGCCGGTCAGTTTGGCTGCCAAGCGGGCATTCTGGCCTGCTTTGCCGATGGCGAGGCTGAGCTGTCGATCCGGGACAATGACGATTGCGGTTTTGATGTTGCTGTCTTCTTCGAGGATGACACTCTGGACTTTGGCGGGCCCGAGGGCGTTGGAGATGAAGGTGCGCAGATTGCCGCTCCACTCGACGACGTCGATTTTCTCGCCGGCCAGCTCGGTGACGATATTCTGGATGCGCAGGCCGCGCATGCCGACACAGCTGCCGACCGGATCCACGCCGGGCAGGGTCGCCATGACGGCCACTTTGCTGCGTGCGCCCGGTTCGCGGGAAATGCCTTTGATTTCGACTGTGCCGTCGCGCACTTCGGGGATTTCCTGTTCCATGAGGCGACGGAGCAGATCGCGATGGGTGCGGCTCAGTCTGATCATGGGGCCGCGACTGCTGCGGTGCACATCGACGACATACAGGCTAATATAGTCGCCGCGGCGCAGGTTTTCGGACGGGATCTGTTCTTCTCTGGGCAGAAGGTTTTCGTGCCGGTCGTCGATCAGGATGGTGACGGCGCCGGATACGAGGTCGACGCTGCGCACCTGGGCGGTGATCGTTTCGCCGACTTTGTGGACGAAGTTCTCGTAGACGGTGTCCCGTTCGGCCTCACGAATGCGCTGCAGGATCACTTGTTTGGCAGTTTGGGCTGCGATACGGCCAAAGTTGTCAGGCGTATTCTGCACCATGATGACGTCGCCCAATTCGGAGGACGGGGCCACTTCTTTGGCATCGTCCAACAGGATCTCCGTATTGGGGTTGAGGATATCCTCGACAACCTCTTTTTCTGCAAACACGCTCATCTCGCCTGTGGCCCGGTCCACGGCGGCCGTCACATTGGCCACGGAGCCGTAGTTGCGCTTGTAGGCGGAGATGAGGGCTGCTTCGATTGCGTCGAAGATCACCTCGTTGTCGAGGTCTTTATCAACCGCAACCTGATTGATCCCAGCGATGAGTGCTTTAGACATTTTTGTTCAACTGCTCCTGAAAATTTACTTCTCAGCATTTTGGCCGCTGTCAGCAATCCGGGGGATGAAATCGTCAGCAAACGACAGCACAGCGAAAACGAAGACACCGTAGCAGACAGCGCACTGAACGGGCATTGCGCTCTGAACAGGTGCTGCGGACAATGATCCCTTAGAACAAGAAAAGTGGGCAGAACCCACTTCAGACACACGACTCTATCGAACCATACAAACAAATGCCGATTGGTCCCAGTATAACAGATCGAAGTCCTGAGGGCAACTCGCGCGAATCAGGATTTTGGGAGAACCGCCTAATCAGAATTATGGGGGATTGCGGGGATTTGCAGGATTGCAGGCGGTGGCGCGCCGCCTGTGGAGTGGTCCTTTCACAGGTGACGGATGGGTGGGGCGTGGGGGGGCCTGTGAGGGCGGAGGGGGGCGGCTGGACGCGTGGAGCGTTCCGGTCCCGGTTTGGGGTCGGGCCAGGGCGGCCTATCGGAGCGGCGCATGGTAGCGGGCGACGATGTTTTGCCCTTCCCGAGCGAGGGTGAAATCGACAAATTCCTGAACGGCCGGCGTTCCGCCCTCGGGGATGAGCAGGTACAAAGCCCGCGCCAGCGGATAGTGGGCATCCTGCAGGTCTGCGCCAAAGGGAAGCCGGCCTTCAAGCGCGATCGCCTTGACCGTTGCGCCGGCAGAAGCGGAGTTCGCGGTATCCTGATTGTCTTGTGGGAGGGGCCCTCGGTTCTGCGGCAGGTAGGCGGAGGTGACGTAGCCGATTGCGTTGCGATGGGCGGCCACATACTCCACGACGGCGTTGCTGGTCGACATGACGACCGCGATCCGGGCGACCTCCGTCCGGCTCATTACGCGTTCTTCGAATAGCTGGCGCGTGGCGCTGCCATCTTCGCGACTGACCAGCAACACATCTTTGGCAGGGCCGCCGGTATCCTGCCAGTTCAAGGCGCGGCCTTCGAAGTAGTTTCGGACCTGCGCCAGTGACAGGGCATCCACCGGATTGTCGCTGTGGACGACGAGCGCGATGCCATCGAGCCCAATTGGGACACGGACAAGCCCGGCGGGCAGTTCGGCGTCCGTATAGGCTGCGGTGCTGGCGGCGATATCGGCCTGGCCGGAGGCAAGCCGCAGTTCTCCCTGCTGGCTGCCGCCGCCGAGGAGGGTGAACCGGACATGTGGGTTGCGCGCGCGATAGGCGGCGGTCAGATCGGTCAGCAGGGGCCGCATTTCGGTTGAACCGGCTATGGTCAAGGTGATCAGTTCGGGGGTGGGGGGCGCGGTGGCTTCCTGCGGCAGCGCGCAACCGGAGAGGAGACAGGCCGCGAGGATGAGCTGTGCGAACAGCGAGGGGAGGCGGCGTGGGAAGAGAAGCTGCGGGAGATTGTTCATGGGAGGCGCAGGGCATGGAGTGTGAGGACCGCGAGACTGACGATCAGACAGTATGCGGAAAAGAGATAGAGGCTGTTGCGGCGCACGTAGGCCAGGAGAAACCGGATGGAAACATAGCCGCAGAGGGCGCTGGTGATGAAACCGACGATGAGGGCGGGCATTTCGGCCGCCACGGCCGCGGGCTCGGTGGCGAGCATATCACTGAACTGCAGAAGGCCGGCCCCGAGGAAGGCCGGGGCCCCCAGGAGGAAGCTGTAACGGGCGGCCGCCTCGCGGCGCAGGCCCTGGGCAAGTGCGGCGGCGATTGTCGCGCCGCTGCGGCTGATGCCCGGCGCGAGCGCGGCGGCCTGCGCCAGACCGATGAGGAAGGACTGGCGCAGCGACATGCGTGAAAGGGGGGCGCGTGTTCTGACATTGCGGGTCATCCACTCGCTGCCGGCCAGGAGGAGGGCCGTAACGGCCAGAAAGAAGGCGGCGGCGGGCGTCGTATGGTAGAGCTGTTCGAGCGGGTCTTTCAACAGGAGACCGGTGATGGCGGCAGGGACTGAGCCCAGGAGGATAAACCAGCCCAGACGGGCGTTCAGATCGGCCACCAGGGAGGAGGGGGCCCCGGTTTTGCGGGCGATATTGAGGCTACGAATTGCGGCCAGGATGATGGCGGCGAAATCACGCCCGAAGACGGCCAGAATCGATAGAAGCGTACCCAGATGAACGACAGTGTCGAAGAGAAGGGACGGAGACTGCCAGCCGAACAGCCAGGGGACGATGACCAGGTGGCCGCTGCTGCTGATGGGGAGGAATTCGCTGGCGCCCTGCACCAGGCCCAGTACAAATGCCTTGAAAAGGTCAAACATAGGATTGCAGCGCTTCAGTTGCGCGCGCCGGCGCGAGGGAGGAGGGGGGCTGCATTCTCTTCAAGCTCGTTCCAGATGTGTGCCGGCCTGTCATGACGGGGTGGGAAGCGCCTCGGCGCGGCGACGACGCTGCTCATGCCGAACGCGCTGGTCGGTCATCCGGTAGCTGCGCAGAAACCGGGTGCGGAAGGATGCGAAGGTATTTTGCGCGATCTCCTCCCGAATCCGCTCCATGAGCTGCAGCATGAAGTGCAGATTATGGATTGTGGCGAGGCGCAGGCCGCTGATTTCACGGCTGATTATGAGGTGACGCAGGTAGGCGCGGCTGAAGGTGCGGCAGGTGTAGCAGGCGCACGTTTCCTGGATGGGGCGGCTGTCTTCTGCGAAACGGGCGTTGCGGATGTTGAGCCGGCCGGTGGGCGTCAGCAGCGCGCCGTTGCGGGCGATGCGGGTGGGCAGGACGCAGTCGAACAGGTCGACGCCGCGGGCGACGGCCTCGAGAATGTCTTCGGGCGCGCCGACGCCCATGAGATAGCGGGGTTTATGGGCGGGAAGGCGGGGGCAGGTCGCGTCGAGCGCCGCGTACATCTGCTCTTTCGTCTCGCCGACGGCGAGGCCGCCGATGGCATAGCCGGGGAAGTCCAGGCCGGTCAGAAATTCGGCGCTTTCTGCCCGCATGTCCGGGTAAATGCCGCCCTGCACGATGCCGAATAGGGCTTGATCGGGACGGGAATGGGCGGTTCTGCAGCGTTCGGCCCAGGCGTGCGTGCGGGAAAGCGCCTGGGCAAGGTAGTCGGGGTCGATGGGATCGGCGCACTCGTCCAGCACCATGGCGATGTCGGCGCCGAGGGCTTCTTCGATTTCGATCACACGTTCCGGTGTGAAGCGGTGCGCTGAGCCGTCGATATGGCTGCGAAAGGTGACGCCGTCGGCGTCCAGCTGGCGCCGGTGCGCCAGACTGAAGACCTGATAGCCGCCGGAGTCGGTCAGGATCGGGCCGTTCCAGCCCATGAAGCTGTGCAGGCCCCCCAGGCGCTCGACGCGCTCGTGGCCGGGACGGAGATAGAGATGGTAGGTATTGGCCAGCAGGATGGAAGCGCCCAATTCGGTCAGGTCGCGGGGTTCGAGCGTTTTGACGTTTGCGGCGGTGCCGACCGGGGCAAAGGCCGGCATCTCTATGGGGCCGTGGGGTGTCTGGAAGGCGGCGCGGCGCGCCCGGCCTTCTGTTTGGTGAATTTTAAGCGTGAACTGTGCGGTCACGTCAGCCTCAAGGTTGCCCGCGTGCGGCTCGGCGCGCGGGACATAATTCGTCGCGGCCGCCGCCACATTTTGTCCTTTACATGGGGACGGCGGGAGGGGCGGCCAGATTGACTGGCAGCAGAAAAGCAGAAAAAACGGTATCGCATTCCTCCGGCTTTGTCAATGCAGTTGGTTTGGCTTGGCGGGGGAACTGCAGTGGTCAGTGGTCGGTGGTCAGTGGTCAGTGGTCAGTGGTCGGTGGTCAGTGGTCAGTGGTCGGTGGTCAGTGGTCAGTGGTCAGTGGTCAGTGGGTGGCGGGACGGGGAGGCGCCGCGTGGTGGGGGTACGGAGGGGCGATGGGGAGGGCGCCCACAAGGGGCGGAACTGCAGGGGGTGTGCGGGGGAAGGGAGGGGTGTAGGGGGCGAACAAGGGCACCCATTCGGGCAGTAGTGGTTCGCGGTAAGTGGTGGGGCGGAGTCTCAGGCGCGGGAGGAGGGGGCAAGGGAAACTGAGGGGGAGGGGCGGGTGAGGGCGAGTAATCCACTGAATCCTGGGACCCGTTTCTCCTAGCAACCCCAAATTTGGACTGCACCCTTGGGGCAATTTGGGGCATACGCATCTTATTGGGAGAGAACCTTCAGCAGAAAGTCAGTTTTCCAACCAGCTCGTTACCGTTGCCCCAATTTGGATGCAATTGCCCTGTTTGGCTTGGGGGAGAAGATCGGAGCCCAACCGGAAGATCAGACTTGCTCGACGCCAACAGTCCAGTTGTCCAACCGCGGCTACATGGCGCGGTTGGCCCCGTAATCATCGCAAATCATCCTTGCGGCCCGTTGCCCGATCTCCACGGCGTAGTTCGTTCCCCGGTCCCACGGATACACCTGGCTCATTGACGCGAAATACAGGCCCCGCAGCGGCGTGCGCAGATCCGGGATCATCGCGGCATATCCACGGACGGGCACGGGCTGCGCATACGTAGCCCGGTGCAGCCACGCCCCCGTCACCCACTCCGGTTGAAACGCGCGGTTGAAGCGGGGCAGCGCCGGCAGGAACTCCGCCAGCAGCTCCGCCTGCGACATTGAAAAGTAACGGTGCGACGGCTCCAGATAATCGCCCAGATAGAGCAGATGGTCCCCGCCGTAATGGCTTGCGTCGATCATGTTCGTATGCTCGACCAGCACCAGAAAGGGCAGCCCCTCGGCCTTCGGCACATTCACCCAATAGGTATCCTGCAGCAGCGGCCGGTCCAGCGCCACCGTCATCACCACCGCGCCCATGTGCCGCAGCGAACCCAGCTGCGCCAGATAGGCCGGGGGCATCTCCGGCGCCAGCCGCTGCATCAACCCCGGGCTCACCGTCGCCAGCACCGCATCGAAACTGCGCGCGGCCGCGGCACCCTGCTCGCCGCTTTCGACGCGGAACCCGCCCTCCGGCAGAGGCGTCACCGCGCGCACCGGCGCGCCGGTCTCGATCGTGACGCCCCGCTCCCGCGCGGCCGCGCCCAGCCTTTCCACAAACGCCTGAAATCCCCCTTGGAAATACCCCAGACGCGGCGTCCGCTTGTACACCCTCGCCCAGAACCACGCCAGGTTGACATCCTGGAAATGCGGTCCGAACTTGCCCTCCAGCATCGGCTGCCACAGCTTGTCGTAGGAGGTCCGGCCCATCCAGCGCGCCAGCCACTCGTCGGCCAGCTGCCCGTCAAACGCACGCCAGGGCGGCCGCGGGTGATACTTCAGATACGCCAGCACAAGGCCCATCCGCAGCTTCTGCGGCAAGGACAGGTGCGGAAACCGCAGCAGATGCGCAGGGCTGTCCAGGGGATAGTTCGCGCCCTGGTAGTGCATCACCGTGGACGGTCGGTGGATCTGCAGCAGGTCGCCCGCGCCGATCTCCTCTGTCAGCCGCAGAATCTCGTCATCGTTGGTGAAGAGGTGATGATAGAACTTCTCCAGCGGCCAGTCCCAGCTCGACCGCCCCTTGAAGCCAGAAGCCAGCCCGCCCAGCTCCGGCCCGTTCTCGTAAATATGCGCCCGCGCGCGGCCCGCGGCCGCCAGCTCATAGGCGGCCGTCAGTCCCGCAACCCCGCCCCCAATGACGGCGACGCGAACGGCGCCCTCTTCCTGGGAACCCATCACTGCCTTACCCTTTTGTGGGCCGCCGTGTTGTTAAGCTCTGTTGACATTGGGAAAATCCCGTCAGACATGCAATGCAACCTGACGCTTCTGGTCAGAAACAGACCTTTTTTTCTTCAAGACCATCGTCTTGGGCGACTCCAAAGAGACATGTAACGCGGCCATGCGCGGACAGCTCCAATCGCGTTCTCCGCCAGGCAGCCCGGCCAGGAAAGAAAAAACCAGCGCACACGAGGCGCTGGTTTATGCGCAGTTGCGGAGCGCTGCCTCTCCGCGCACAGTTTTCCGTCTAGGCGGCCAGTGTCAGCGTTCCCAGACCGCTCAACTGGCGGTCAATCTCTTCCTGCGCATTGCTGTACAGCCGCAGCAGATCCGCGTCGGTCCCCTTAAACGTGCGGATCGTCTGGAGCGAGCAGAACGCGCACCCCCGCAGGAACTTATAGTAGTTGCTATGACACTTCATACAGTCGCCCAGGTTGATCATCATCAGAACGAAAGCCAGACTATCGGGGTGCGTATCGGGCAACATGGAAACTCGATCGACCAGCTCGCGCCAACTGTCTCCCCGCAGATCCCGCAAGGACGGGATCAGATAGGCCGGGAAGAACAACTCCGCCTTTCCGTCGAGCACCGCATCATTTACATCAACCATACGTCCTCCCTTCACTCGTCCAACTCACCTCACAACGGCGCATCGCCCCGCGCCGGGGCATCCGGTCACCGCGCAGACGCCCGCCACCGCAACGGTCCTTTCGCTATACCTCCAAACTGTCGCCCGGATTCAGGATTGCGCATTCAATGTCGGTTTCGTCCTGCAGCTTCTGCGCAAAGGCTTCCACATCCTGTTCAATCGGCGGGAATGTATTGTAGTGGAAGGGGAGCACCTTTTTCGCCTTCACGAACTGGGCCGCCTGAATTGCGTCGTCCGGCCCCATCGTGAAGTTGTCCCCGATTGGCAGGGCCGCCAGATCCACGCCGCCCACATCCCCGATCAGCCGCATATCATAGGTCAGGCCGGTATCGCCCGCGAAGTAGACATCGCTGCCGTCATTGAAGTGGATCAGGATCCCCGCGGGATTGCCGCCGTAACTGCCGTCCGGCAGGCCGCTGCCGTGATGCGCGATCGTCAGCTTCACCCGGCCAAAGTCGAAGTTGTAGCCGCCGCCGATGTGCATCTGATGAACGTTCTCGATCCCCTGTGCGATCAGCCAGTCGCCAATCTCAAAATTGCAGATCACCTGGCAGCCCGTGCGCTTGGCAACCGGGATCGCGTCCGCCATGTGGTCCGCGTGTCCATGCGTCAAAATGATCACGTCCGCGTCAACGCTTTCCGCCGTCGCATCCGCGGGCGCCGCTGGGTTGTTCGGCGCCAAAAACGGATCGATCAGCAGCTTCGTTCCATCCGCGTCCACCCCAAACGTCGCATGTCCATAGAACGTAATTTTAACCGTCATCGTCCTGCCCCCTGCTCTGAAACGCCCAGCGGCCGCCCAAACCGCGGCCAGCTGGTGTCACTGATAACCAGAAACTAACTGCTGCCGTTTCCACTCTCCAGCTTCCGCTGCCGCGCCCGCTCCTGCGCCCTGCGCTTCAGGTCCTCCATGCGCGCCCGCTTTGCCGCGGCGGCGTCATCATCGCCGCCGCCATCCGCGGTTTGGCCCTGTGCCTGGGCCTGGCGTTGCGCTGCCCGCTCTTTGGCCAGCGCCTGCAGCTCCGCGGCCGAACGCTTCGGCGCGCCCGCGCCTGCCTCGGCTTTCTGCGCCGCGGCAGCCTGCCTGGCCGCCGCCCGCGCCGCCTTCTCCTCCTCCTGCTTGCGCTTCTGCTCCTCTTCCTCCTTGCGCCGCGCCTGCTCCTCCTCGTACTGCGTCGGCCACAGCGCCGCATAGTACTCCAGCGGCACCGTCAACTCCTCCATATCGTACACAAGCTGCGGATAGCGATCATAGACTGCAAGCTCATAGTCATGGTTCATCTTGATCGCGTCAAAGGGGCAGAACTCCACACAGAAGCTGCAGCTCATACAGACGGCCGCGTCAATATAGAACTCCGAGCAACGCGTGACCGGCTTGCCGTTCTCATCGCTGTCGCGCACGATCCAGATGCACTGCGGCGGGCATACCTTCGCGCAGATCCCGCACGCGGTGCAGCGGTCCTCCTGCTTCTCCGAATCCCAAATCAGCATCGGGATATAGCGGAAACGTTCCGGCAGCAGCCGCTTCTCTTCCGGATACTGGATCGTCAACAGCCCTTCCTGATCGATCGGCTGCTGGATCACTTTGCGGTTGTTCCCCAGATCAAGGCTGCCCTTATACCGGTCCGGCACACTTTCCCGGTCATCCTCGAATGTTTCCAAAGCGTGCTTCAACGTCACGCCCAGTCCCTTCAGAAGCCCTGTTCCAAACATTCAGCAACCCCCCAAATGCAGTTTTTGGTTTCTCGTTTTCAGTTTCCAGTAACTGCCCCCAACCATCCGCCGGGCCGTCGCTAAGAACCAAAAACTGACGACTAAAAACTGAAGTTATCTATCCACTTCACCCAGCACAATGTCGATGGCGCCGAGGATCACAATCGCGTCGGCCACCTTGTAGCCCACACTCATCGGACCTAGGGCGTTCAGATTGATATAGCTGGGCGAACGCACATGATAGCGCCACGGCTGCGTCTTGCCGTCGCTCGCGAGATAGAATCCCAGCTCGCCCTTCGGCGCCTCCAGGCGGCCGTAGACCTGGCCTTCCGGCGCGCGCAGCGTGTACCCGCCGCGGCCGCCGAGAATCTCGCCCTCAGGGATGTCCCGCAGCGCCTGCTGCAGAATGCGCACACTCTCCCTCGCCTCCAGCAGCCGGATGTAATAGCGGTCGTAGATGTCGCTGTTGGGCAGCGTGGGGATGTCGAAATCGAAGCGGTCGTAGATGCCGTAGGGCTCGGCCTTGCGAATGTCGTACGCCAGCCCGCCGGCCCGGATCATCGGCCCGCTTACGCTGAGCGAAATCAGATCTTCGACCGACAGATAGCCGACCCCGCGCCCGCGCGCCATCAAAATCTCGTTCTCCGTCAACAGCCGGTCCAGCTCATCCAGCGCCCGCGGCAGCCGCTCGTTGGCGAGATAGGCGGCCTGCTCATGCCAGCCTTCCGGCAGATCGCGCACAACGCCGCCAAAGCGCATGTAGTTGCACATCATGCGCGCGCCCGACACCGCTTCGAACAGGTCCAGGATCATCTCCCGCTCTTCGATCGCATACAGCGCCGGCGTCTGCAACGCGCCCAGGTCGTTCAGAATAAACCCGATCGACCAGGCATGATTGACGATGCGGCTGAACTCCGCCATGATGACGCGCAGATACTCCGCCCGTTCCGGCACCTCGATATCCGCCAGCTTTTCTACAGCCAGCGCATAGGCCCAGTTGTTGCTCATCGAGTTCAGATAGTCCAGCCGATCTGTGAACGGCATGTTCATCAGCCACGTATTGCGTTCACCGATCTTCTCGTGGTTGCGGTGCAGATAGCCCATCTCCGGCTCAAGCGCCAGGATGGTCTCGCCCTCCACGCGCGTCAGCATCCGGAACACACCGTGCGTGCTCGGGTGATGCGGCCCCAGATTGACCACGATGCTCTCGGTATCCAGGTGCGGCTCGTTTTCGTGCTGCGGGGCCTGGCTCACCGGCACATAGGCCACCGCCTCCTGCCACGAGTCCGGATCCCATCCGGCGGGATAGGTTGTGTTCTTGGCCCACGGCACCTTGTCCTCGTGGAATTCGTATTCGCCCTTTGGATGCCGGCTGCGGAACGGCTTGGCGTCCTCCTCGTAATAGGCTTCGTGCCAGTCCTTGCGCATCGGGTGCCCGTGGAACCCGTCCCACAGCAGAATCCGCCGCAGATTCGGGTGCCCGTCAAACTTGACGCCGAACAGGTCGTAGACCTCCCGCTCCTGCAGATTCGCGCCCGGGTAGACCGATGTCGCGCTCGGCACCGTGTCGTCCTCCGGCACGCGCACGTGCAGCGCGATCGAACCGCCGCCGCGCCGCGTGCTGTAGAGGTTGTAGACGACCTCCAGGCGGGCGTCGATCCCGGCGCGCAGCTTGCCGCCGTATCCCTCATAGTCGACACAGGTCAGATTGGACAAGAAGTCATAGCCCTGCCCATCGCGCAGATGCGTCAGCACCTCCAGAATCCGGTCCGGCGCAACGACGTACGCCTTCTCGGTATCCTCGGCCCACGTGTCCACCACCGCATCGGCCAGTTCCGGCGCAAGCCCCAATTCACCGGCAGGCGCATCCATTACAGCAGTCGCTTCAGTCATTCCACACTCTCAATATGTCCCTGAATTCGATCTCTTACGTCCCAGCCGGCCCGTCACAGCAACTGACCAAACACTGGCCGCCAAAAACTACCCTTGCTTCGCTCGCCAGCGCCGCTTTGCCTCTTCCATCCGGGCAATCGCCTTCGCCGACAGCTCGACCGGCCCGCGCGTCTCTGCCGCCGCGCCGCCGCCGGTTCCGGCTCCGTTGGCCGCCGCCGCGCCCGTTGCCGCTTTCAGCGTCGTATCCTTGATCAGCTCCACCTGTCGCGGGTCGAATATATCCGGCCCCAGCCGCGGAACCGGCACAAACTGCGAAGAGTCTTTCTGGTACCACGGCACCGACACCACGCTCTGGCGGTCCACCTTTTCGTGCATCTTCATCAGGCCGTAGATCAGCGCTTCCGGCGTCGGCGGGCAGCCCGGCACATAGACGTCCACCGGGATATATTTGTCGATCCCGCTGACCACGTTATAGCCCTCTTTGAACGGCCCGCCGCCTGTGGCGCACGCGCCCATGCTCACCACATAGCGCGGTTCGGCCATCTGGTTATAGATGCGCACGATCGCCGGGACCATCTTCTTCGTCACCGTGCCCGAAACGATCATCAGGTCGCTCTGCCTTGGGCTGGGCCGCATCACCTCCATCCCGAAGCGGGAGAGGTCGTAGCGGCTCGCGGCCGACGCGATCATCTCGATCGCGCAGCAGGCCAGCCCGAAGAGAAGCGGCCACATGCTCGAGCGCCGGCTCCAGTTGTAGATCTTGTCCACCGTGGTGATCAGCACGTTCCCTTCCAGGTCCGCGGGAACGCTGATCTCATCGTGCAGAAAGGGTTGTAGTTGGTCCTGTTTCAGCTGCTGAAAGTTGGGCGGAAGTGATGCCATGCCGTTATTCCTGTCAAGAGTTCCTGCGAGCCCGGCCTATTTGCGCCTGCAAATGCCTTGGCCGCATTCCAATCCAAAACGGAACGCCCCATGCGTCCATTTGCCCATCGTACAGCAAATATACCCTACCGCCGGGCGAAAAGCAAGTGAATTTCGTTACAAGTGGATTATAAAGCCGAAGGGTGGACGGGTCAAGATAAACCGGCAGGGCATACGCGTCTTAATGGGAGAGCGCTTTCGGGAGATAGTCAGATTTCCAGCCAGCTCGTTTACGTTTGGCAGCGATACCGATTTTGGCGCTTTTCTCTTTGCGTAGGAGGTTAAGAGCCAAACGGCGCAAGATGGCCAGGCTGTGCTGCGCATGTCCTTGACGGATGCGACTGACGTCCTCGCGAAAGGCGACAACCAAGGCCCGGTGGACTGAATTCTCGATGCTGCAGTGGCTGCGGGTGGTATGCAGGAGCAATCTGGCGTCGGGAGGCAAGCTGGAGATGAAGAACTGCGTTGCAGACGAGCGGATTTCTGGCAGTTGTGGTTTGGATTCGGCCATGGGGAGGGGAAGAGCGGGGAACTGCGGGAAGGGCAGTTGGACGCCGGTGTGAGCGTTTGGTGAGCGTTTGCGAGTGTTCGTGAGTGTTTGTGAGCGTTTGACGAGAGTTTGGGTGAGATTGTCTGCACTGCAGTTGGAGTGATTCGGATGACGGGCTGTGATGAGGGATGGCCGACATGGGTGTGTGTTTGCATGAGCGTTGTGTGAGCGTTCGTGAGCGTTTGACGAGAGTTTGGGTGAGATTGTGTGAACTGTAGTTGGCGTGATTCGGGTGACGGGCTTTGATGGGGGCTGGCCGACATGGGTGTGTGTTCATGAGCGTTGTGTGTGCGTTCGTGAGCGTTTGACGAGAGTTTGGGTGAGATTGTGTGAACTGCAGTGCGTGTGATTTGGGTGACGGGCTTTGATGGGGGCTGGCCGACATGGGTGTGTGTTCATGAGCGTTGTGTGAGCGTTCGTGAGCGTTTGACGAGAGTTTGCGTGGTGAAGGGCAGATGCACGGCGGGGGAAGCACGAGAAAGGCAGGATTGGGCGAGGGAAGGCGGTTGCGGGGGGTGCGGGGATGGGCGGCGGCTGGA
>JAJEBF010000039.1 GCA_022824025.1 Caldilineaceae bacterium | reverse complement strand
CAAGCCCGGCAGCATCACGCCGCACACGCATTTCAAGGCGGAGGTCTATGTCTTGCGCAAGGAGGAGGGTGGACGACACACGCCCTTCTTCAAGGGATACCGTCCTCAGTTCTACATCCGCACCATGGACATCACCGGTTCGATCGACCTGCCTGCGGGTGTGGAGATGGTGATGCCCGGCGACAATGTGACGATGGACGTGGAGTTGATTTCGCCGGTTGCCATTGAGACCGGCGGCCGTTTTGCCATCCGCGAAGGCGGCCGCACCGTCGCTGCCGGCGCGATTACCGAGATCATTGAATAGAGTGGTAGGTGGCGAGTGGACGCACTCGCCACATTTTTTTGTTCCTGGGCCACGATAAGAGAGAAGAATACATGGCAAAGCAGAAGATCCGGATCAAGCTCAAGGCATACGATCACCGCGTCCTGGATGCGTCGGCACAGCAGATCGTCACTGCTGCCGAGCAGACGGGCGCCCAGGTGGTAGGGCCTGTGCCTCTGCCTACGAGGATCGAGAAGTTCACGGTGATGCGGTCGCCGTTCATCGACAAGGACAGTCGTGAGCAGTTCGAGATACGAACTCACAAGCGCTTGATCGATGTGGTGGATCCAGGCAACAAGACGATTGAGAATCTGACTCGTCTGAATTTGCCGGCCGGTGTCGATATTGAGATTAAGCTATAGGGCTCAGATTGCAGCTGCGTGCGGCGAGGATCGTTCGCGACGGCATTGGGCCGTTCGTTGGGCGATGGGCCTGGTTGTGCGATGCGGCAGTCGTTCGAGCGTAATCGGGCGCGCTGTCGATTCTGGAGGAGCAAGTGAAAGGTATATTGGGCCGCAAGGTAGGGATGACCCAGCTGTTTGATGAGAGCGGCGAGGTGGTGCCGGTTACGGTCATTGAGGCTGGTCCCTGTTATGTGACACAGGTGAAGGCTGAAGATGGTGATGGGTACAATGCGATTCAGGTTGGTTTTGAGGAGTTGCCGGATCGCAAGTTGACCCGGGGCCAGCTCGGTCATTTGAGGAAGGCGAACGTGCCGAAGCTGCGATTTGTCCGCGAGTTTCGCTTGCAGAGCGAGGCGGGCCATGTGCTGGGCGATGTGATCAAGGCGGACGTATTTGCCGAGGGCGAGTTGGTGGATGTGACTGGCACGTCGAAGGGGAAGGGATTTGCCGGCGGCGTCAAGCGGCACGGGTTCCGCGGCGGTCCCAAGACGCATGGTCAGTCGGACAGGCACCGGGCGCCCGGCTCGCGCGGGGCGGGCACGTACCCGGGGCATACGTTTCCGGGCAGCAAGGGCGCGGGACAGATGGGAAATGAGCGGGTGACCGTGCAGAATTTGAAGGTTGCCCTGGTGGATGCGGAGCGGAATCTGATTGCTGTTCAAGGTTCGATACCTGGTCCGAATCAGGGCTTGGTGATGGTACGGACGGCGGTTAAGGCGTAAGATTTTTGCGGGTGGTTCGTAGATAGACGAGCCGGCGGCTACTGGTACGGAGGCGAAACGGTGGAAGTGCCAATCAAGAATATGGCCGGTGAAGAGGTCGGTCAGATGCAGTTGGAGGACACGGTATTTGCCGCCCCGGTCAACCGGGGGCTGATGCACCAGGCGCTGGTGAGGCAGTTGGCGAACGCCCGGACGGGAACGCACAAGACGAAGTCTCGTAGCGAGGTTCGCGGGGGCGGGCGCAAGCCTTGGCGTCAGAAGGGCACGGGGCGGGCGCGGCATGGCTCGATTCGGTCGCCCATTTGGGTTGGCGGCGGGACGGCATTTGGGCCGACGCCGCGCAAGTATACCAAGAAGATGCCGAAGAAGATGCGCAGGGCGGCGTTGCGGAGCGCGCTGAGCGTCAAGGCAGGGGCGGAGCAGATTGTGGTGTTGGAGCAGCTGGCGATGGAAGCGCCGAAGACGAAGGATTTTGTGCGGACGCTGACCGATTTGGGATTGGACAGCGGGAGTGTGCTGGTTATATTGCCGGCGCGGGACATGGCTGTGGAGAAGTCGATCAGCAATCTGCCGCAGGCGAAAACAGTTCTCAGCGGCAATCTGAATATACAGGATCTGCTGGGCCATGACACGCTTCTCTTGCCGCGGACTTCGGTCGAGATGATTCACGACTGGCTTGCCTAGCTGCGGCGCAGTTCGGCGATCCGGGCAGTTGGCGGCGTTCCGCGAGTGCGGGTCGGTGTCCGATACGAGGAGAAGACGATGCACGTTTATGAAGTGATAAAGCGTCCGGTCATTACCGAGAAGTCGTACGATGCGGCTGATTTCTACAATCAGTACACATTTGAGGTCGATACGCGCGCCAATAAGCATCAGATACGCGATGCGGTGGAGACTGCGTTCAGGGTGAGCGTCGTCGACGTACGGGTGATGAAGATGCCGGCCAAGACGGGGATGCGGGGTCGACGCAAGGTGGTGCGGAAGTCGCCGTGGAAGAAGGCGATTGTGACGTTGAGTGAAGGTGACAGCATCCAGTTCTTTGAGGGTGTTTAGCGGTCGGGATGGGCGTTGAGAAACGGGCGCGACGGTTTCTCTCTTCAAACCTTTGTCGAACGGAGATAGATTTTATGCCAGTGAAGATATACCGTCCCACGTCTCCGGGGCGACGGGACATGAGTGTCTCGACATTTGAGACGATTACGCGGAAGAAGCCGGAGCGGTCGTTGACGGAAACTTTGCACAGGACAGGGGGGCGCAACAGCCAGGGGCGGATCACTGTCCGGCACCGCGGCGGCGGCCATAAGCGGCTTTACCGGGTCATCGACTTCAGGCGGGACAGATGGGGGGCTCCGGCGCGGGTTACGTCGATTGAATACGACCCAAATCGCAGTGCCCGCATTGCTTTGTTGACCTTTGAGGATGGTGAAAAGCGTTACATTGTTGCGCCGTTGGGCGTTCAGGTGGGCGATGTTTTGGAGTCGGGCCCGAACGCGGACATACGGCCGGGCAATGCGTTGCCGGTACGCAATATTCCGCCGGGAACGCAGATACACAACATCGAGTTGTACCCTGGCCGGGGCGCGCAGTTGGTGCGCAGCGCGGGCGTTTCGGCGCAGCTGGTTGCCAAAGAGGGCCCGCGAGCGCAGGTACGCCTGCCGAGCGGTGAGGTTCGCTACATTGAGATGGACTGTTTGGCGACGATAGGACAGGTATCGAATCCGGACCATAGCAACATATCGATGGGCAAAGCAGGACGGCGGCGCTGGCTGGGATTTCGGCCGTCGGTGCGGGGTGTTGCGATGGATCCTTCGTCCCATCCGCACGGTGGCGGCGAGGGACGGTCACCGATTGGGATGCCTGGGCCGAAGACGCCGTGGGGGCAGCCTGCGCGCGGTAAGCGAACGCGGCGCAACAAGAGGACGGGCAAGTTTATTGTGCGGCGCGGCAGTGAGCGTCGATAGCGGGAAACCTGGAGAAGTGGAGGGGAATCGATGGGACGCAGCCTGAAGAAGGGACCGTTTGTTGAGCCGCGGTTACTGAAGAAGATTGAAGACATGAACCGGGCCGGAGAGCGGAAGGTGCTCAAGACGTGGTCGCGGTCATCGACGATTTTTCCGCAGTTTGTCGGGCATACGCTGGCGATTCACGATGGGCGGCGGCATGTGCCGATTTACATAACGGAGAACATGGTGGGGCACAAGTTGGGTGAGTTTGCGCCGACGCGATTCTTCCGCGGCCATATCAGGTCGGAGAGAAGCACCCGCCAGTTGTAGGGATTCGGTTTTGAGTCGATAGTTGCATATTCCTCCATCCTGGAGATAGGGGAGCGCGTACGATGGAAGTTCGAGCAGTTACCAAGTATACAGGGATAAGC
This sequence comes from Caldilineaceae bacterium, assembly GCA_022824025.1. Lineage (GTDB taxonomy): Bacteria > Chloroflexota > Anaerolineae > Caldilineales > Caldilineaceae > Bin5. The sequence goes on along the minus strand of JAJEBF010000039.1, from coordinate 36,594 downwards.
CCACAGAAGGCGCGCCTGGTATTGGATGAGATGCGTGGGCGGCCGGCCGAGGAGGCGTTGACGTTGTTGCAGTTCATGCCTCAACAGGCGGCGCGGGTGGTTGCGAAGACGTTGAAGAGCGCGATCGCCAACGGTGTTGAGAATTTCGGCCTGGAAGCTGATGAGTTGTACATCAGCAGGATCTATGCCGATCAGGCGCCGAACCGGCGCTGGCGGCGATTTGGGGCGCGCGGCCGGTTCAAGCCATGGATTCGCCGCTCCTCGCATATTACGGTAGTTCTGGAAGAGCGTTTGGACGACGAGTAGTCGACGAACAGCGGCGGGGTGGTCTTACGGGGCTGCCGGCGCTGCGCAAGGAGGCCCAATGGGACGCAAAGTACATCCGACCGGTTTTCGCCTGGGCATCATCAAGGAACACAAGAGTCGATGGTTTGCCACGGGGCATGATTATGTGAATCAGCTTGGTGAGGATCGGGATATTCGGGCGATGATTCACCGTGATGCGCCGCGAGCGGGCATCAGTTTTATCGAGATAGAACGTCAGCCCAACCAGGTTCACGTGATCATCAATACGGCCAAGCCCGGGATCATCATTGGGCGCAAGGGCGCGAATGTGAATGTGCTGCGGGTGAATCTGCAGGAGTTGACGAACAAGAAGGTGAAGATCGACGTGCGCGAGATTGACAAGCCGGAGACGGACGCCCAGTTGGTTTCGGAGAATGTGGCGGAGCAGCTGGAGCGCCGCATCAGCTGGAAGCGTGCGATGAAGCAGGCGGCGGGACGTGCGATGCGGACCGGGGCCGAAGGGATCATGATCCAGGTGGCCGGGCGTCTGGGCGGCAGCGAGATGGGGCGCGTGGACACGATTCGCGACGGGCAGGTGCCGCGCCATACGTTGCGGGCGGCGATCGATTACGGGACTGCCGAGGCGAACACGACATACGGCCTGATTGGCGTGAAGGCATGGGTATACCACGGGGAAGTGCTACCGGGTGAGGAGTACCATGCACGGTATGCGGAGATGGCTGCGAGCGAGTAGAGGCAACTGCCCAAGACAGGCGGCGACCGGACCAATATGAGGCGGGATGGAGAGTAGACAATGTTGATGCCTAAGCGGGTTAAATTTCGTAAGATGCACCGCGGCCGGATGCGAGGGATGGCGTCGCGGGGCAATCGGATTGATTTTGGCACATATGGCCTGCAGGCAACCGAGCCATGTTGGGTTACGAGCCGCCAGATTGAGGCGGCGCGTCGGGCGATTGTTCGTTATGTGCGGCGCGGCGGCAAGGTGTGGATTCGCATCTTTCCGGACAAGCCGGTAACGGAGCGGGCGGCCGAGACCAGAATGGGTTCTGGCAAGGGGAATGTCGACCATTGGGTTGCGGTGGTGAAGCCGGGCCGGATGGTTTTTGAGATTGCCGGTGTAGATGAAGTGCAGGCGCGTGAGGCCTTCCGCCTGGCCGCGCACAAGTTGCCGATGGGCACGCAGTTTGTGGCCCGACAGGATGTTTGACGCGGAGGCGAGGAGGAGGAGAGATGAAAGCACATGAGTTGCGCCCGCTGACGGAGAGTGAACTGTATACCCGGTTGGACGAGGGGTATCAGGAGTTGTTCAATTTGCGCTTTCAGAAAGCGACCGGGCAGTTGACAAACACGGCGCGCAAGGGTCAGGTTCGGCGAGAGATTGCGCGGATCAAGACGATATTGCGTGAGCGGGAGTTGATGGCCGAAGAGGAAGAGGAGTAAGGGGAATGCGCGAGCGAAGACGGGAGTTGGTAGGCGTGGTCACCAGCGACAAGATGGACAAGACTGTGGTTGTCGAAGTGGGGCGCACGGCGCGCCATGCCCTGTATGGCAAGGTTGTCAAGTCGCATAAGAAATACAAGGCCCACGATCCGGAAAATTCTTGTCGGGTGGGAGACACGGTCCAGATTCGTGAATGCCGGCCGCTGAGCAAAGACAAGAGATTTTATGTTTCAGAGATACTTGACCGTGCGGTTGTCGTCTAAGACAAGACGGGGCGGCAAGAGAAGAGGTATGGAGCTATGATTCAACAGGAGAGCCGGCTGCGGGTGGCCGACAATACAGGCGCGAAAGAGTTGTTGACGATACGGGTTCGAGGGGGGAGTACGCGGCGTTACGGCGGCATCGGAGACGTCATCGTGGCGACGGTCAAATCTTCCAGCCCGGCGGCGTCGGTGAAGAAGGGCGAGATTGTGCGGGCGGTCATTGTGCGCACACGGCGTCCGGTCCGGCGCAAGGACGGCAGCTACATTCGGTTCGATGAGAATGCGGCTGTTTTGATAGATGACAACAGGAATCCCCGGGGCACCCGCATTTTTGGCCCGGTTGCGCGGGAGTTACGGGACCACGGTTATATGAAGATTGTGTCGCTGGCGCCGGAGGTGCTTTGAGGGCAGCTGGCGGGCTTCAGGAAGGGCGAGCCGGCGGACGGGTCGTTCAGGAATTGAGGAGATGAGGGATGAGTGTAAAGATCAGGAAGGGCGACCTGGTTGAAGTGATCGCCGGCAATGACAAGGGGCACCGTGGTGAAGTGCAGAGCGTAATCCGCAAGAAGGACAAGAAGGGCCGCTACGATCCCAATCGGGTGTATGTTGTTGTGGCGGGCGCGAACTTTGTTACGAAGCACCAGCGTCGGAGCCCGACAGTGCGGACGCAGACGGGGCGCATCGAGCTTGAGGCGCCGGTACATATAAGCAATGTGGCGCTGGTGGGTACGGACAACGAGGTGACACGCGCCGGGTACCGGTTTGAAGGCGAAGACAAGTTGCGGATTGACAGGCGCACCAGGGAGCCGCTGCCCACAGCAAGCGAGGGTTAGAGCCAGAGTTGGGACACGGGATAGAAAGAGGGCCTGAAGCCGCTGCGTGCGGCCAATGCGGGCGAGGAGTGGAGAGCAATGAGCGAAGCGACCGGAATTTCGGCGTCGAAGCCACGGTTGAAAGAACGATTTGAGAGTGAGATTTCGCCGGCGCTGATGACGGAATTTGGTTATACGAACATCATGCAGGTGCCGCGGGTTGAGAAGATCAGTGTCAATATTGGCATGGGAGAGGCGATCACGGATGGCAAGACGATTGAGCGCGCCAGCCAGGATCTTACGATTATCACGGGACAGAGGCCGATTGTGACGCGGGCACGCAAGTCGATCGCCACGTTCAAGCTGCGGGAAGGGATGCCGATCGGCGTAAAGGTGACGTTGCGCGGCCGGCGGATGTGGGATTTTCTGGACCGTTTGATCAGCATCGCGTTGCCGGCCCAGCGGGATTTTCGCGGCATATCGCCGGATTCTTTCGACGGTCGGGGCAATTACACCCTGGGCCTGCGTGAGCAGTTGGTCTTTCCGGAGATTGACTACGATGAGATTGACAAGGTGCGGGGGATGGAAGTAACGGTTGTCACGACGGCTTCAACTGATGAAGAGGGTCGTCGTCTGCTGGCGTTGATGGACATGCCGTTCCAGCGGCGATAGGGCTGGCGGCAGCGAAGAAAAATCGGCTACGAGAATGAAGGAGAAGACGGTCTGTGGCTAAGAAAAGCATTGTTTTGCGGGAGTCGAAGCGGAAATATGAAGTGCGCGTGCGGAACCGTTGCGCGAATTGTGGGCGTCCGCGGGCGTACATGCGCCGTTTTGGCCTATGCCGCATCTGTTTTCGACGGGAAGCCCTGTTGGGCAATTTACCGGGCGTAGTCAAGTCCAGTTGGTAGCCGACCCGATTACGGCGTGATCGTTGTCGTAGAGATTGGCGGCACAGGTTGCGCTGCAAAATATAAGAGGAAGCACTGGTTATGATGACCGATCCAATTGCGGACTTTCTGACGCGGGTTCGCAACTCGTCAAACTCCCGGCATCGGCGTGCGGTGATGCCCAGCTCCAAGGTTAAGGTGGCCCTTGCCAAGATATTGGCGGAGGAGGGCTTTATCAGCGGGTATTCGGTGACGGGTGAGAAGTCGCGGCCGAATTTGATTGTGGGGATGAAGTATTCCGAGAAGGGCCAACCGGTCATTACCGGCATAGAGCGGGTGAGCCGGCCTGGCCGGCGCACCTATACGGGCTATCGCAACATTCCGCTTGTGCGGAGCGGCCTGGGGATAAACATTGTTTCGACGCCGAAGGGAGTGATGAGCGGCGGCCAGGCACGGCGCGAGCGGGTTGGCGGCGAGATTATGTGCAACATTTGGTAGAGTTGGGAGGAGAACATGTCACGAGTCGGGAAGGCGCCGATTCCTGTGCCTGCCGGTGTCACGGTTGATATCGTGACAGGCAACGTAGTCACAGTGAAGGGCCCCAAAGGGGAGCTCAGCCAGAAGTTCAATCGGGATATGAGGATTTCGCGGGAGAATGGCGAGATCGTCGTAAACCGGCCTACGGACCAACGTCACCATCGCGCGATGCACGGACTTACGAGAACGCTGCTGAATAACATGGTGGTTGGTGTAACTGACGGTTTCAAGAGGATTTTGGAGATACACGGCGTTGGATATCGGGCTCAGCAGGAGGGGAATAACCTGGTATTGCAGCTTGGGAAGAGTCATCCTGTTGAGTATGCGCCGCCGAGCCCGGATGTGGAGTTTGAGGTGTCACGGGATGGGCGCACGGTGACGATATCGGGAATCAACAAGCAGAAGATTGGTGAGCTGGCAGCGAAGATTCGCAAGGAGCGTCCGCCGGAGCCGTACAAGGGCAAGGGCATCCGCTACCAGGGCGAATATGTGCGTTCCAAGGCAGGCAAGGCTGGGGCGGCTGCGGTCTAGAATTGATGGGCGAGGGATGGTGAACCATGGCAAGAGTGTCACGAGCGAGAGCGCGAAAGCGCCGGCACATGCGTGTACGGCGCAAGGTATCAGGGACGGCGGCGCGGCCGCGATTGAATGTATATCGCAGCCTGAAGCACATTAATGTACAGGTGATCGATGATCAGGCCGGCCATACGATCGTATCCGCTTCTACTCTGGAAGCTGACCTGCGGGATGTTTTGGCGGACAAGCTGAAGGTGGACCAGGCGAAGGAGATCGGCAAGGTCGTTGCCGAGCGCGCCAAAGCAGCCGGAGTTGAGCAGGTGGTATTTGATCGCGGCGGGTACCGTTATCACGGCCGCGTGAAAGCGGTTGCCGATGGCAGTCGAGAGGGCGGCCTCGTCTTTTAAAGAGAGCAAGGAGAGAAGGAAATGGGACGTCGGGATCGTCGACGGAACCGCGAGCAGGAAGAAGAGAAGGATGAACTTGATGAGAAGGTCGTTCATATCGCGCGCACGGCAAAGGTAGTGAAGGGAGGGCGCAGGTTCGCTTTTCGCGCCGTGGTAGTGGTAGGAGACAACAACGGGCGCGTGGGTGTGGGCGTTGGGAAGGCGCGCGAGGTTCCGGATGCGATTCGCAAGGCGAGTGACACGGCCCGCAAGACGATGGTCGACGTGAATCTGCTGGGTACGACGATACCTCATGCGAGCCAGGCCCGTTTTGGCGCCGGCGAAGTTTTGTTGAGGCCTGCCAGCCCTGGGACCGGTGTGATCGCCGGCGGCGGTGTGCGCGCTGTGGTTGAGGCCGCCGGGGTAAAGGACATCTTGTCCAAGTCGCTGGGGAGTGACAACATATTGAATGTGGTGCAGGCGACTTTCGCTTCGTTGAGACAGTTGCAGGACTACAGAGTCGAGGCGAGGCGCCGGGGTGTTGATCCTGAGAAATTGCGCCCGTTCTGGTATCAGGAAGATTAGACCCATGGAAAAGAAGATCACTGTGAAGCTGGTCAAGAGCCCGATTGGTTACAGCAAGCGGCAGAAGGCGACAGTTCAGGCATTGGGCCTGAGGAAGATGAATCAGGCGGTTGAGAAGGCGGACAGTCCGACAGTGCGGGGTATGATTGCCAAGGTCTCTCATCTTGTAGAGGTGGTGGAGGAGACGGAGGAATGAGCGGGGGCAGGAGCCCGTTCGGAGCAGTCGCAAGCAGTCGGGGCCTTTTCCAAGTGGTTGGAGTAAGGGGATTATGAAATTGCATGAACTGCGTCCGAACGAGGGCGCGACGCGAAACCGAAAGCGAATCGGGCGGGGCACAGGCTCCGGACGGGGCAAGACGGCCGGGCGCGGCACGAAGGGCCAGAATGCCCGTTCCGCCAAGGGGGGCAGGGCCGGTTTTGAAGGGGGCCAGTTCAGTTTTCTTCGCCGGCTGCCCAGGATGCGGGGATTTAATAACCGCTTCAAAGTGACCTATACGCCGGTGAATCTTGACAATATGGGCGAGCGTTTTGAGGCTGAAGCGCAAGTTACGCCTGCGTCGCTCTTTGACACGGGATTGTTGGGTGATGCGAAGCAGCCTGTGGTTGTTCTGGCGCGGGGCGAGGTAGATAAGCCGCTCCACTTGCAGGTGCATCGAATCAGCAGAAGCGCGAGGGAGAAGATAGAGGCTGCCGGGGGTACGGTTGAGATTCTGCCTTATGAGGTGAACAGGAATCTGCCGCGGTCCTAACTGCCTAGTCCAAATTGTAGAGCGGTCGGGTTGGCTGCCGAACGGGCGGCCAGGCCGGGCCGGGTCTCTACCGGAGAATTTTCATGCTTGAAGCCGTACGCAATGCCTTTAGATTGCCAGATTTGCGTCAGAAGCTGCTCTATACGTTTCTGATTCTGGTGGCCTACCGGCTGGCCGCGCATATCCCGCTTCCCGGGGTGAATCGGGAGGTCTTGGATCAGATATTTCGTTCGACGGATCAGAATATCCTTCTGAGTTTATTGAATTTTTTCAGCGGCGGGGCGCTGGCGCAGTTCAGCGTGATGGCGATGGGAGTATACCCATACATTACCGCCACGATTATCATGCAGTTGTTGACACCGATTGTGCCTCAGCTGGAGGAGTTGAGCCGGGAGGGGGAGCAGGGGCGACAGCAGCTGAACCGGTATACGCATTATATGACTGTTCCGCTGGCGCTTTTGCAGGCTTTTGGGCAGGCGACGCTGCTGAGCCGTCCTGTAGGCGGCGCGGCAACGGGGGCGGTGCTTGAGCAGTGGGGCTTCACGGGTGAGGCGCTGCTTCCCTCGCTGACGATTCTGATCAGTTTGACGGCCGGCACGATGCTGGCCATGTGGATGGGCGAGTTGCTTACGGAGCAGGGCATTGGCAACGGCGTCTCGTTGATTATATTCGCCGGCATCGTGGCATCGGCGCCGAGCCAGGTGCGGCTCCTGGCGCAGCAGGGCATCACGCAACTGGTGATATTCAGTGTGATAACGGTTCTGACGGTCGCCTTGATTGTCTGGGTACAGGAGGGCCAGCGGCGCATCCCGGTGCAGTATGGCAAGCGGGTGCGTACGATGCGGGGCAACCGGCTGATGATGGTGGGCGGACAGAGCACCTACGTGCCGATGCGGGTGAACACTGCGGGGATGATTCCGCTGATTTTTGCTCAGAGTTTGCTGATTCTGCCCAACACACTGGCATCCTACTTCATCCTTCGCAGTGATTGGATTGGCTCTGTGGCGAATTTCTTTTTTACCTCGTTCAGTCCGCAGAATTTCCTATACTGGCTGATCTACTTCCTGCTGACTGTTGCCTTTACATATTTCTATACGGACATCATGTTTCGGCAGCAGAATCTTCCCGACACGTTGCAGAAGCAAGGGGGATTTATCCCGGGTATTCGGCCAGGGCCGCGTACGGAACAGTATCTGAACGGCGTGTTGGGGCGAATCACGCTGGTTGGCGCGCTCTTCCTGGGCCTGGTTGCGGTGCTGCCCTTCCTGGCGGGCGTGGTATTCGGTGGAGGCGTTGGCAGTTTCAACACGTTGATTATCAGCAGCACTGGTCTGTTGATTGTGGTTGGTGTTGTGTTGGATACGATGAAGCAGATCGAGGCGCAGTTGATGATGCGCAATTACGAGGGCTTTATCCGGTAGCCCGTTGCTGCGTTGACTGGCTCGCATGATTCACAGCGCGAGGAAAGGGTGCTGATGAGCGACCGAAATTATCTGGTTCTATTGGGGGCGCCGGGCGCGGGCAAGGGAACGCAGGCGCAGTTGTTGCAGGAGAAATTGGGTCTTCCGCAGGTATCGACGGGGGAGATTTTCCGGTACAACCTGAAGAATCAGACGGAGCTTGGCAAGCTGGCGCAGAGCTATTACGACAAAGGCGAATTGGTCCCGGATGAGGTGACGATTCGGATGGTGGCGGCGCGTTTGGAGCAGGAAGATGCGGCCCAGGGCGCGATTCTGGATGGCTTTCCGCGCAATCTGGTTCAGGCCCAGGCGCTGGACGAGATGACGGCGGGCCATGGCGGTATCGACATTGTGCCGATGATCCAGTTGGACGACGACGTTGTTACGATGCGGATCACAGGCCGGCGGCTGTGCCGCAGCTGCGACAGGGTCTATCACACTATGTTCAATCCACCTCGGGGCGAGAGGTGCGACAGTTGCGGGGGCGAGCTTTACCAGCGCAACGATGACAAGCCGGAGACGGTCAAGAACCGTCTATACGTCTATTACAAGCAGACATCGCCGCTGATTGGATACTATTTCGCGAAGGGGTTGTTGGTAGAAGTAGACGGCGCGGGATCGATCCAGGCGATACAGGAGCAGCTGCTGGGGCAGCTGGCGGCCCGGAAAATCGAGGCGGCGGGGCCTTCTGTCCGTGTCTGATCAGTGCGCGGTGCGGAAGTCGTTGGCGGCAGGTGCGAGATGAACGACGAGAGTATGATGGCCAGACTGCGCCGGCGGCTGCATCGAAACGGGCAGCGGCGTCTTCGGGGAAGGCAGGAGCAGGAGCGTCCTGCGCCGGTATACAAGAGCCCGCGAGAGATACAGATTATGCGGGAGGCGGGCCGAATCGTTGCCAGGGTGCATCAGGCGTTTCGAGAGGCTGTCAGGCCGGGGGTCAGCACGTGGGAGTTGGACGAGCTGGCTTCGTCGATCATTCACAGCCACAATGCAAAGTCCAGTTTTCTCGGTTACCGCGGCTATCCGGCCAATATATGCACGAGCATCAACGAGGAGTTGGTGCATGGCATCCCGGACCGGGCGCGAGTGCTGCGGGAGGGTGACATAATCAGCATTGATGTCGGCGTATTTTACCGCGGCTTTGTGGGGGACAGCGGTTGGACGTACCCTGTGGGCGCGATCGAGCCGGCGGCTGAGCGATTGTTGCAGGTAACGGAGGAGAGCCTTTACGCCGGGATTGAAGCGACTCGAGCCGGCAATCGTGTGCTGGACATCAGTGCGGCCGTGCAGGGGAGGGTCGAGCCGAGCGGATTTCACGTCGTGCGGGAATACACCGGCCATGGTGTGGGCCGGGCGATGCACGAGGGGCCGCAGGTCTTGAACTATGTATCGGACGACACCGACGGAAGGGTAGGGTTGCGTCCGGGGCTGGTGATTGCGATCGAGCCGATGGTACAGATGGGGACGTGGCGGACGGAGACGTTGAGCGACAAGTGGACGGTGATCAGCGAGGACCAAAGCCTGAGCGCTCATTTTGAGCATACGGTAGCGGTTACAAACAGAGGGCCAGAGATCTTGACGCGCCTATAGCCTTGTGATACACTTGTAGAATTGCGTTACGACTATGTATAGAAGGGGTGAAGGATGAAAGTGCGGCCTTCGGTCAAGAAAATGTGTGAGAAGTGCACGGTAGTACGCCGGCGAGGCGTTGTGTACGTGATTTGTCAGAACCCGAAACACAAACAGCGACAGGGATAAGAACCCAAGGGGGCAAAAAGCCATGGCACGTATTGCGGGCGTGGACATTCCTCGAGACAAGCGGGTTGTCATCGCACTTACCTACATCTATGGGATTGGTCGGTCGGTCAGTGAGGAGATTTTGGAGGCGACCGGCATTGACGTGGACAAGCGGGTCAAAGACTTGGACACGAATGAGTTGGTGGCCTTGCGAGACTACATTGAGCGCAACTGCAGAGTGGAAGGCGATTTGCGGCGCGAAGTAAACATGAACATCAAGCGCCTGATGGAGATTGGCAGTTATCGCGGACTGCGTCATCGCCGCAATTTACCGAGCCGCGGGCAGCGTACGCGCACGAATGCTCGCACGCGGCGGGGGGTAAAGAAGACGGTCGCCGGCAAGAAGCAGGCGCGCAAGTAGCGGTTGATGGGCGTATTGAGGGGTTTACGAGCAGGAGCACCAGGTTAAGGAGAAAGGATGCCTCGAACACAACGTCGGCGGGGCGGTCGATCGGGCCGGGGGGAGCGGAAGCACGTACCGAGCGGGCAGATCCATGTTCGCGCAACGTTTAACAATACGATTATCACGGTAACGGATCCCCAGGGGGCAGTCCTGTGTTGGGCGAGTTCGGGCACTGCTGGGTTCAAGGGGAGCCGCAAGAGTACGCCGTTTGCGGCCCAGCTTGCGGCTTCGGCGGCGGCTCGCCAAGCTGTGAGTGAGTTTAACATGCGGGAAGTGGAGGTGTTTATCAAGGGGCCGGGCCCGGGCCGCGAGAGCGCATTGAGGGCATTGAACCCGGCAGGCTTGACGGTTAAATCGATAGCGGATATTACACCGATCCCACATAATGGTGTCCGTCCGCCGAGCAAGCGAAGAGTTTAGGGGACGAAAGACGCGTTGCCTCGGGAATGTAGGTTTGGAGGGGGTTGCGCGACAAAGGGATTGACCTGCCGTAAGGAGAGAGGCATCGTGTTGAGGCGCGATGCCGCTTGTTTTGCATAGCCGCTGAATATCGCGGGGGTGATCGAAGTCATTTGCGGAGGTTCGCCTGGTGAAGAGAGTGCGGGCCGCCCGAATGAGGGGACGCGATTGCCCATTGGCCCTTTCGGCGGAGACATAGGGATAACGAGCTACGGCGCGGCCTTAAATGGGGCAAGAGGGTGCGGCCGATAGGCGACTGGGAGGAAAGATGGCACGATACACAGATGCGGTTTGTAAGCTCTGTCGACGAGAAGGGCAGAAACTATTTTTGAAAGGCGAACGCTGTGTCAGCCCCAAGTGTGCGGTTGATCGGCGTCCATTTCCACCGGGCGAGGCAGGGCGGCGCAATGTGATGCGGCGGCGTGTTTCGGATTTCGGCATACAGTTGCGCGAGAAGCAGAAGGCGCGTCGCATGTATGGGGTAATGGAACGGCAGTTCCGGCGCTATTTCAAAGAGGCGTCGCGGCGCAAGGGGCTGACCGGCGGCACGTTGTTGGAGTTGCTGGAAAGCAGGCTGGACAATGTTGTGTACCGGTTGGGCTTTGCTGATAGCCGGGCACAGGCGCGGCAGTTGGTGCGTCACGGCCATTTTGCGGTAAACGAGCGCAAGACCGATATACCATCCTATCTGGTGTCGCCGAACGACCAGATTACCGTTCGGGAAACGAGTCGAGGCAAGACCTATTTTCGTGAACGAGCCCAGATTCTCGGCAGTGCGTCCCCCCCTACGTGGCTTAGTCTGGATGCGTCCAATCTCAGTGGAACGGTGACTTCGGCGCCGGACCGGGATGAGATTGGCGTTCTCCTTAATGAACAGTTGATCGTTGAGTACTACAGTCGTTAGCTGACACGGTACAGGTGCGTTGCCTTGCCGAGTTGGTTAGACGGGTACTTGGCGGGGCTGCGACGATTGTCTGTCGCCACACGATGTTTGGTTGAGACTGCATTACAGCCGGGAGGGGTAGCCGTTGCTTAACAATCTAGTTTTGCCGAAGATAGAAGTAGAGGCCAGTTCTCAGAACTATGGTCATTTTGTGATCAGCCCGCTGGAAAGCGGATATGGGATTACGCTTGGGAACTCGTTGCGCCGGGTCTTGTTGTCTAGTTTGCCGGGCGCGGCGGTGACGTCGATTTCGGTGAGTGGTGTGCATCATGAGTTTTCGACGATTGACAACGTGCTGGAGGATGCCACTCGCCTGATATTGAATGTGAAACAGATCAGATTTCGGAGCGAGAGCCCGGAACCTGTGCGCGTTTCGGTTGAGGTGTACCATGAAGGTCCGGTGACGGCGGGGGATTTGAACTGCCCGCCGGAGATAGAGATTGTCAACCCGGATCTGTATCTTTTGTTTGCCGACTCGAATGATGTGGATCTTGACATCGAGATGGTGGTGGAGCAGGGTCGGGGCTACAGTCCGGCTGAGGAGCGGGTGCAGCTGCCGCTGGGAGAGATTCCTGTGGACGCGATTTTCAGTCCGGTGAAGAAGGCGTCCTACCGGGTGGAAAGGACGCGCATCGGCCAGCAGACGGACTATGACCGGCTGAATCTGGAGGTATGGACCGACGGCACGATTTCGCCTGAGGATTCGATGCGGCAGGCAGCGGACATTCTTGTCCAGCATTTGAGCCTGTTTGTCGGGGAACGGACGACGGTTATCGAGATGCCGGAGGAGGAAGAGGAGAGCATTCCAAGCCGCGTTGCCGAGGCCCCGATCGAGGAGTTGGAGCTGACGGTGCGGGCATACAACTGTCTGAAGCGCGCCGGCATCACGAAGGTTGGGGAGATTCTGAAGCGGATGGAGAAGGGCGAAGACGAGATGCTCGCCATCCGCAACTTTGGCAAGAAGTCGCTGGACGAGTTGGTTGAGAAGTTGATGGAGAAGGGATACATGAATGTGATAGGCGTCGATCTCAGCGCTTATCTGGGTGGAGGGAACGGTACGGAAGGCGAGGAGATATTGACCGAAGCGGCAGAGGCAATCGAAGTCGTCGACGAAGCGAGTCTTTCGCCGCTACCGGAGGAATAGGACGATGCGACACCAGATCGCGGGGCGAAAGTTGAGCCGCAATGCGGCGCAGCGCAAGGCCCTGTTTCGCAGTTTAATTCGAGAGTTGTACATTCACGAACGGATAACCACGACGCAGGCCAAGGCACGCGCCATGCGGGGCGATGCGGAGAAGCTGATTACCAAGGCCAAGCACGGACTTGCCGGCAAGGTCGACCGGGTGCATGCGCAGCGGCAGGTTGTGGCATACCTCAATGACAAGGCGGTTGCGAAGAAGGTTTTTGACGAGCTGGCCCCCCGCTATGAGGAACGGAACGGCGGCTACACACGGATCGTAAAGTTGGGCAAACGTTTTGGCGACGCGGCCGACATGGCCATCATCGAGTTGGTGACGGACGGCAGTAGCGAGTAGGTTGGCATCGTGCCGCCCGGACATGGCAAGTGTGCGAAAGGCGGCGGCAGGATTGAAATTTGGATCGCGGCGGCGATTGCCACACAGGTGAGGGGCGTGGATGCGGAGGGTCGCCGGTCTGATCGCGTATGACGGGACAGATTTTTGCGGCTTTCAGGTGCAGCGGCAGGAGCCGACCGTCCAGGGCGCGTTGGAAGAGGCGCTGGCGGATTTGACTGGGGCATTTTGCCGGGTCGGCGGCGCGGGAAGGACGGACACCGGTGTTCACGCCAGGGGGCAGGTCATTGCGGTTGAGGCGCCGTGGCGCCATTCGCTGACAGCGCTGCGGCGAGCATGGAATCAGCGGTTGCCGGCTTCGATCCTGGTCCGCCGCTTGTCGGAAGCGCCGCCCGGCTTTCACCCGCGTTTCAGCGCGACGGAGCGTACCTATCGCTATACGATATGGGCGCCGGCGTGCGAAGGAGAGGGTGAGAGACGATTTCCTCTGGCTGACCGGTTTGCGATGATGGCCCCGAGGCGTCCTGATGTGGAAGCCATGAACGGGGCGGCCCGGCAGTTGATTGGGACGCATGATTTCGCGACGTTTGGGCAGGCTCCGCAGGGTGACAATACCGTTCGCCGGATCATCTCGCTCTTTTGGGAGCGTGTAGAAGAGTCGCTGCCGGGGTTGGACCCGTTTCCGGTGGAGCGGCTGGTTCTGACGATGACGGCCAATGCTTTTTTGCGCCGCATGGCGCGTAATTTGGCCGGTTCGCTGCTGGCGGTTGGGCTGGGTGCGTGGCAGGCCGATGAACTTTGGGCGGCGTTGAAGGCAAGAGACCGCGGCCGCAGCGCCCCGCCGCTCCCCCCCAATGGGCTTGTTCTGGAGCGGGTCCGGTATGCGGAGTTTTCTGATCTGTTTTCTGCGCATTGAGTTGCGTAGGCGTAGACGGCAGATAGAATGTCAGTTGTTGTGAATGAGGAGATGAGAGCGTGAAGACACTGAGCCTGAGTTATGATGAGGCGAAGAGCGGACGTGAATGGTGGGTGGTGGATGCGACAGACAAGACGCTTGGCCGGTTGGCGTCGGAGATAGCGCAGGTCTTGCGGGGCAAGCACAAGCCGAGTTTTACGCCGCACGTGGACTGCGGCGATTTCGTAATCGTCGTCAATTGCGAGAAGTTTCACGTGACCGGGAACCGCCTGGATGATAAGCGTTATTACCGGCATTCGCGCTATCCGGGCGGCTTAAAGAGTCGGACGATGCGCGAACAACTGGAGCGACAGCCGCAGAAGGTGATATTTGAAGCGGTGAAGGGAATGGTTCCCAAGACCAAGCTTGGCCGCGCGCAGATGAAAAAGCTGAAAGTCTATGCTGGCCCGGATCATCCGCATGAGGCCCAGAAACCAAAGGCGCTGGACCTGCAGGGGAGAAAATATGAGTGAGTATATTGAAGCAGTTGGACGGCGCAAGAGCGCCACGGCGCGCGTTCGGCTGTATGAGGGAGAAGGCGAGATCATCGTAAACAGCCTGCCGATGAACGGATATTTTGGGCGTGCGCTGGACCAGATGGTTATTCGACAGCCGCTGACACTGACCGGCATGGAGAACAGCTACAACATCAGTATCAAAGTTCATGGCGGCGGTGAAGGCGGCCAGGCCCACGCGGCGCGGCACGGGTTGGCGCGGGCCCTTGTGGCGGCGGATCCGAATCTCCGGCCCACTCTGAAGGCGGCCGGATTTCTCACGCGCGATGCCCGCGTGAAGGAGCGGATGAAGCCAGGTTTGAAACGGGCGCGAAAGGCTCCTCAGTACACGAAGCGCTGAGACAGGCTCGTCGTGGGTTTAAGAAGGAAGAAGAGCGGTGGCAAAGCCATCGCTTTTTGTTTGCGCCAACCTATTTGATCGGTTGCAGGCGCGGGGTTGGGGCCCGGGCGGCGCCGGTCACCTAAGATGGAATCGTGCAGGCGGGCATCACGGCCGTACAGCGGGCTGATGGGCAGCAGGCCAGGCGCCAGGCCGTGGAGGGAGAATCCGACATTCATGCATATACGGTGCGGGTTTCTTGTCATCGCCGACCCGGCTGATTCGGAGGAGGCCGATGCGGTTCTGGATTCGTTGCCCAGAGCGCTGGGCGGCGTTGAGGACGGTTTTCTCCCGCTGGCGCGTCGCGTCTATCGGGAGCCGCCTCGCTACCAGGTGGAGGAGACGCTGCGGCAGTGGAGTGATGAAGAGGAGTTGGACTTGATCTTGACGGTGGGCGGTACGTTTCCGGCCCCTGGTCCGTCGGCGGGGGAGATCGTGCCGGAAGCCACGGCGGAAGTGTTGGAGCGGCTGATGCCTTCGCTGCCGGAGCGGATGCGGAGCAGGGCGGTGGCATCGTATCCGACGGCGCTGCTGGATAGAGGGGTTGCGGGCATCCGGGGACGCACGTTGATCATCAATCTGCCGGGCGGGGAGGGGTTGACGGCGGTGTTTCTGGAAAGTATCCTGGAGGTGATTCCGCACGTTGCGGCGCGGCTTGCGGCAGATGGAGGAGAGGCTGGCGCGACTCTGGCTCCGCTTGAACCGGCGCGAACGGAACCAGAGTCGGAATCCAGAAGCCTGGACAGGGAGGAATTTGCCGCATTTCTGCGACGGAGGCAGAAGAATTAGTGAGCAGTTGCAGGGGCGCGTCGTTGCCGGCGGCAAGAATCGGACGGGCCCGTATTTTGACTTTTGCCTTCCTTTGGACGTAGTATATTTTGCAGGTTCGTTTAGAGCGAACCCGGTCATCATTTGACAGGATTTGACGTGTCTTGCAGGTACAGGACGGAGTCGCAGAAACGTTGCATTTTGACGCTCGCATACAGGAGTAGGAGACAAGAAAATGGGCGAAAACACGGTTGTTGTCACGGACGCGAATTTTGAGGATGAGGTCATCCAGGCGGAGTTGCCGGTCCTGGTTGATTTTTGGGCGGAGTGGTGCGGTCCATGCAAGATGATTGCGCCGGTTTTGGATGAGATAGCCACGGAGCTGGACGGCAAGCTGACGATCGGCAAGCTGGACGTGGACGAGAATCAGAGCACAGCGATGGCTTTCGGTGTGATGAGCATTCCCACGCTGATGTTGTTCAAGGACGGTCAGCAGGTGGAGACGATCGTTGGGTTTCAGCAGAAGGCGCAGCTGCTGGGAAAGATTCAGGCGCATCTGAATTGACGTTAAGTTGAATTGAAACGATACAAAGGCCTGCTGCGATTGCGGCAGGCCTTTTTGATCCAGAAGCCGAGCGCGGCGTCAGGCAGAGGCCCTGCGGCGAAGTATCGGCTTCAATCTGGTCGAATTCCGCGAAAGGAAGGATGGAGATGGCAAGACAGAAGAAGGTGATATTGAATGAGTCGGAGATGCCGACCCACTGGTATAACATCAACGCCGATTTGCCCGCTGCCGGGGTCGAGCTGCCGCCGCCCCTGCATCCGGGTACCGGGCAGCCGATCGGGCCGGACGATTTAGCGCCGCTCTTTCCCATGTCATTGATATTGCAGGAAGTCAGCGCTGAGCGCTATATCGAGATTCCCGAGCAGGTACAGGACGTTTACCGTATTTGGAGGCCGACGCCTCTGATCCGGGCGTATGAATGGGAAAAGGCACTGGATACGCCGGCCCGCATCTACTATAAGTACGAGGGCGTCAGTCCGTCGGGCAGCCATAAGCCGAACACGGCTGTGCCGCAGGTTTTCTACAACAAGGAGGAGGGTGTTGCGCGGCTGGCAACGGAAACTGGGGCGGGCCAGTGGGGCAGCGCGCTCAGTTTCGCGTGCCAAGTGTTCGGGATGACGTGCAAGGTCTATATGGTTCGTGTCAGCTATGAGCAGAAACCGTACAGGAAGATTTTGATGGAGACCATGGGGGCGGAAGTGGTCGCCAGCCCGAGCTCGGACACGAACGCGGGCCGCCAGATTCTGGCGGAGGAGCCGGACAGTACGGGCAGCCTTGGCATTGCCATTTCGGAGGCGGTTGAAGATGCCGCGACGCGAGACGACACGAAATACTCGCTTGGTTCGGTTTTGAATCATGTACTGCTGCACCAGACGGTGGTGGGCCAGGAGGTGATCAGGGGGTTGGAGGTTTTCGGGGAGGACTGGCCGGACGTACTGGTTGGATGCACTGGGGGCGGCAGCAACTTCGGGGGGTTTGCGTTTCCGTTTTTGAAAGAGAACATCAGCGGCGGTAAGAAGGCGCGAGTTGTGGCTGTCGAGCCGGCGGCTGCGCCGAGTTTGACGCGCGGTGTTTATACATATGACTTTGGCGATACGGCTCAGTCGACGCCGCTGCTCAAGATGCACACGCTGGGTCACGACTTTGTGCCGGCGCCGATCCACGCGGGCGGCCTTCGCTATCATGGGATGAGCGCACAGGTCAGCGCGCTGCATGAAGCGGGGCTGATCGAGGCTGTCAGCATACAGCAGCGAGCGATTTTTGAGGCTGCGCTGTCCTTCACGCGTGCGGAGGGGATTCTGCCCGCGCCCGAGCCGGCCCATGCGATTTGGGGCGCGATGCAGGAGGCGTTGGCGTGCAAGGAGAGAGGCGAGAGCAAGGTGATCGTCTTCAACATGTGTGGGCACGGACACTTTGATCTGGCCGCCTACGAGCAGCATTTGGCTGACAAGCTGGAGGATTTCGATTATCCGGAGGAGGCGATCCGGGCGAGCTTGGAAAGGGTGCCGTCGCTCTAGGCGGTTGTGGCTGGAACCTTGCGGAGGCGAGGGGAGAGGCGGGGGTGCGGCTACGCGTGGAGCGCATTCAGGAGGGCTCGGACAGCGAGCAGAAGCAGGAAGATGGCTATGTCGATGGCCACGACCAGGAAGAAGGCGCCGGTCAAGAGCTGGATTGGACCGAAGAGGAAATCCAGCAGCAGGACTACGTTGCGGCCGGACTGATCGATGAGCGCGAAAAGGACGCCGATGGCGATGATGTAGATTCCGAGTGACTTGAGCGGCGCGCGGTCGCTGGCGCTGGGCATCATGGCGTTGGCGATTGCGAAGAGGAGATAGCTCCAGAGCAGGCTGTCCGGTCTGTGGACGAGGCCGTCGAGAACAAAGGTCAGGCCGGCCACCAGCCTGCCGGTGCGCCAGGCGAAAGTGACAGTTTGTGTATCGAAGACCTGCTCGCCGATCAGTACGATGAGCGCCGAGCCGACCAGGAGCGGGGCCAGGCCGACCAGACTGTCATAGATAACGCCCCCGGAGGAAACTGTCACGCTGCCCAGGCCGATGGTATTGCGTGAATATTTCGGCCAGACGCGGAATTTGCTGGTTTTGAGGCCAAGAAGTCTGGCTACGAGCCAGTGGGAGGCCTCGTGGGTCAGGATGCCTGGCAGGTAGATCAGGAACAGAACCACCATGGCCAAGTCACCGGAGCCTGTGATCAGATAGACGACCTCCTGGATCAGGAGGCCGATGCGCCAGCTGAGCCACCACAGACCGGCGAGAAGGACGAAGAAGAGAGCGAAGAAGAGGTATGGGGAAAGCAGGGACATGGGGAGATTCGAGGGGCGAATAGAGAAGGGTGCAGGATTCGATTGCTCCCTTCACGCCGGCCGGTTGTTCACCTCCTGACTTCGCCCTACAAGAAGGTGAACAAGTGAGGCGCAGGTCAGGGGGAGTAGATTTCGGCTGTTATTTTCACCATGTCGGCGTAGCTGCGGGCCTGAAGGGATGCGCCGCCGATCAGGGCGCCGTCGATATCGGGTTGTTCCATGATGGCGCTGATGTTGTCCGGGTTGGCGCTGCCGCCGTACAGCACGCGCGTCAAGTCGGCGACGGCATTGCCGTGGAGTTGGCGCAGGACAGCACGAACCAGGCCGCAGATTTCACCGGCGGTCTGCGCGGTCGCGGCTCTGCCGGTACCGATCGCCCAGATCGGCTCGTAGGCGATTACCAAAGACTGGACCTGGCCGGCGCTGAGGCCGTCCAGCGCGGCACTGACCTGGGCGGTGATCACGGCGGCGGTTTCGCCGCGCTCGTTCTGGTCGAGGCTTTCGCCCACGCAGACGATGGGGGTCAACTGGTGGGTCAGGGCGGCATGGGTCTTCTTGTTCACGGATTTGTCGGTTTCGCCGAAAAGTTGCCGGCGCTCACTGTGCCCGATGATGACATAGTCGACCAGGCCGCGCAGCATCGGGGGGCTGATTTCTCCGGTAAAGGCGCCGCTGTCCTGCCAGTGGCAGTTTTGCGCGCCGAGTGAGAAAGGCATGGCGGCGGCAGCTTCCTTCAGGGGGTGCAGACAGAGAAATGGTGGGCAGAGCAGCTGCTCAACAGCGGTCGCTTCGCCGACAAGCTGGTCGATTTGCAGCGTGAGCGCGAGGGCTTCCGCCACGGTCATGTTCATTTTCCAGTTTCCGGCCATCATCGGTTTACGCATGTGTGGATTCTCTCAGTGGAGGCTGTGTAAGACAGCGAAGTGAAGATATTTTCAGCGAATGGGCGGGGAAAGCGGGTGGCGGCGCCCAGAGCGACGGCCCGAATTCTCCGGACCTGGCATGGTTGAGACAGGTTTGGACCGCAGTCGATCCGGCCAGAGCAGTTGGCGGCCCAGGCCTTTAGCGGGACCGGGAGTGACAAGGGACTGCGATGATATTGCGGGAGAGGGCCTGGTCGCGTTCGCAGGCGGCCTGCTCAGGCCGCCCTGTGAACTGCTTCGCGTCGGCGTAGACGGACGCGGAATGTCAGAGACTGTTACAGGAACTCAGACCGACTCGGTGTTGTCTGCGGCGGAGTCTTGTTCTTCGGGGGGCGCGTTGAAGCGAGTCAACTCCTCTTCGTATTCCTCCTGGGTAAGCCAACGACCGCCACTGACTTCATAGCGGGAGACTCGTTTGCCGCGATCGAACCAGATTTCGACTTCGACTTGGGTAAAGCATCGGTTCTGGCCGCTGCCCTGCAGCACCTTGCGGGTGTAGAACTCGTTTTCGTTCTCCTCATCACGGCTGAGACTGTTGACCAGATCGATTTCGGCCATGATCGGTTCGCGGCAGCGGGTGCTGAATACATAGATCGGTAGCGAGCGATTGCCGCCTCCGCCTCCGCCGGTAAAGAGCGACGCAAGTTTTTTCAGAAAGCTCATCGTTCACGCCTCCTCGTCGTCCAGGACAGCCACGCCGGGCAACACTTTTCCTTCCAGGAACTCCAGACTGGCGCCGCCGCCTGTGCTCACGTGTGAGATACGCTCGACGAGGCCGGCCTTCTGTACGGCTGCGGCAGAGTCGCCGCCTCCGACGATAGTGGCGGCGTTCGGGAGGGCGGCCAGGATTTCAGCGACAGCATTTGTACCGCGGGCAAAGGGGGGAAATTCGAAGACACCCATGGGACCGTTCCAGAGAACGGTGCGTGCGGCGGCGAGTCGATTGGCAAAGTGCGCGACGGTGGCCTCGCCGATGTCGAGGGCCATCCAGCTTGGGGGGACATCGCTGACACTGACGGTGCGGGCGGCGGCGGCGGCGGAGAAGCTGTCGGCGACGGTGAGATCGACCGGCAGTTGGATGACGTCATCGCCGGCGTTGCGCAGAGCGGCGGCCCGGTCGATTGCGTCAGTCTCTACGAGGCTGGCGCCCATCTGGCATCCGGCGGCGGCGAGAAAGGTATTGGCCATGCCGCCGCCGATCAGGATGGCATCTACCGTATGGAGGAGCTTTTCGATGACGGCGATTTTGTCGCTGACTTTTGCGCCGCCGAGAATGGCGATGAAGGGGCGGGCAGGGTTTTCAAGCGCGGCGCCCAGGTAGGAGAGTTCCTTTTCCATGAGGAGACCGGCGACCGAGGGCAGAAGGGCGGCGACGCCGGCCGTGCTGGCGTGCGCTCTGTGGGCGCTGCCGAAGGCATCGTTGACGAAGAGATCGCCGAGGCGGGCCAGAGCGGCGCACAGGGCCGGATCGTTGCTGGTTTCGCCCATGTGGTAGCGGGTGTTTTCGAGCAGCAGGATGTCCCCTGGGCCGAGGTCAGCGGCGGCCGATTCGATGGCGGGACCGGTGAGGGCGCCGGGGAAACGGACTTGGGTGTCGAGCAGGTCACCGAGCCGCTGGGCGACGGGGCGCAGGCTCAAGCGGGCATCGTGTTCGCCTTTGGGGCGGCCGAGGTGGCTCATCAGAACCAGGGATGCGCCGCGGTTGCGCAAGAACTGCAGTGTGGGCAGGGTGGCGCGGATGCGGGTATCGTCGGCGATGCATCCGTTGCCGTCCAAGGGCACATTGAAGTCGACGCGAACGAGCGCTCGTTTGCCTTGCCATTCGACATCGCGGATGGTCTTCTTGCGCGTCACGACCCGAAGCCCCTGTTGGATGGTGTTTGAATCAGACACCCTGGCTGGCGACGAAGGCGGCGAGATCCGTAACCCGCACGCTGTAGGCCCACTCGTTGTCGTACCAGGTGACGACTTTGACGAGGTCGCCGTAACAGGCGGTAAACTCGGCATCGATCACGCTGCTGTGGGCATTGCCCTGGAAGTCGGAGCTGACCAGGGGTTCATAGCTGACGTCGAGGATGCCTTTCATGGGTCCGGCGGCGGCTTCGGAAAATGCGGTCAGCAGGTCTTCGGTGTTGCCTGGGGCGCTGACTTTGGCGACAAAGTCGACGACGCTGACGGTGGACGTTGGGACGCGCATGGCCATGCCGTCGAATTTTCCTTCGAGTTCGGGGACGACGAGCGAAACAGCTTTGGCGGCGCCGGTTGTCGTTGGGATGATATTCATGGCGGCAGCCCTGGCGCGGCGCAGGTCTTCGTGAACGAAGTCCAGGATACTCTGATCTGTGGTGTAGGCGTGGACGGTGGTCATCAGCCCCTGCTCAATGCCGATTGTGTCGTTGACAACTTTGGCCGCGGGGGCAAGGCAGTTGGTGGTGCAGCTGGCATTGCTGATGACGTGGTGGTTATCGGGTTGGTACTGGTCGTTGTTGACACCCATGCAGATGGTGATGTCTTCGCCTTTGGCGGGGGCGCTGATGATGACCTTCTTGGCGCCTGCGGCGAGATGGAGGGCGGCCGTTTCGCGATCGCGAAATACGCCGGTGCTTTCGACGACGATGTCGACGCCCAATTCGCCCCAGGGCAGTTGGCTTGGATCACGCTCGCTGAGCACTTTAAGCTGATCTCCGTTGATCGAGAGGCCGCCATCGACAGTTTCAACACTGCCGTCGAAGATGCCGTAGTTGGTATCATATTTGAACAGATGGGCCATGGTTTCCAGATCGCCGAGATCGTTGACGGCGACTATGTCGAAAGCGTCTTTGTGGTGTTCAAAGAGCGCTTTGGTGACTTGGCGCCCGATACGCCCGAAGCCGTTTATGGCGATTTTCGTGGTCATATGATGGTCTCCTGTGCGAGATTGGACGATTCTCAATTATGGCAATTCTACCATATCGGGCTGAGATCGCTGACTATTCCCGTCCGCGAATCAGGATTGTGGAGCTTGATAGGAGAATCAGGATTTGCGGGAGTGGGGGGATTTTGGGGATTGCAGGCGGTGGGGCGGCGCCGGTGGGGGAGGGCCTCTGGCGGGAGATGGATGGGGGAAGGAAGTGCTGTATGGGATGGCTGCTTTTCGTGGTTTGTTTGCGTGCTTACGGGTCAGATATTACAATCATTGGAAGGGGGAGGACTGCAAGGGTCAGGAGTTTGGGGTTAGGGGTGCGAGAGGCTCTTGGCGGGGGTATTGTACGGTTGGCGGCAGGCTGTGGCATGGCAGGTAGGGTAAGTTCAGGGTAGGGCCGTTGTCGAAAGAGTAGCGGAAGAGAGGAGGGTTTGTGTCGATCAGGCCGGCGCCGGCGTCCATAGCGAAGAGGAAACTTTCGTATGAGGAGGCAATCGGCGAACTTTTCCATGATGCCCGGTATGACGGCGGCGCGCCGCGGTCGAATGATCCGGAAGGCCGGCTGAAGCGTATGCGAGCGTTGCTGGCGGCGTTGGGCAACCCGCAGGAACGGTTTCGGACGGTCCACGTTACGGGAACGAAGGGAAAGGGGAGCACCAGCGCATATACGGAGTCGATTCTGCGTCACCTGGGCTACCGCACAGGTCTGTTTACCAGCCCTCACCTGCATACTTTCCGGGAACGGATACGGGTAGACGGACAGCTGATCAGCCAGGAGGCGTGCGCGGAGCTGATTCAGGAGGCGATTCCCTTTTTGGAAGCCGCGCCGGACCTGTCGGTCTTTGGCCGGATCACGGTAATCGCTTTCATGCACTTCGCTCGGGCAGGGGTTGATTGGGCGGTGGTGGAGGTAGGGATAGGCGGCCGGCTGGACAGCACGAATGTCGTGCTGCCGGAGGTATGCGGTATCACGCATATCGGCAAAGATCACATGCACATACTTGGCGTGACGCTGGAGGAGATTGCGGGGGAAAAGGCCGGGATCATCAAACGGCGAACGCCTGTCGTCAGCGCGCCCCAGAAGGAAGGCGCGAAGCGGGTGCTGAGAGTGACAGCGGAAGAGCAAGAGGCTCCTCTGACGGTGGCGCGGCCCTATCAGCGGGCAGCTGTGCCTCTGGTTGGGCATCACCAGCGAATCAATGCAGGAATCGCGTACGAGATGGCGCGGGCGTTGCACGACGCGGGGTTGACCCGGTGGGATGATCAACTTGTAGCGGAAGGAGTGGCGCAGACGCGATGGCCTTGCCGGATTGAGTGGCTGCCGCGGCCGGCTTCCGGGGTCAAACCGATTGTTGTGGACTGCGCCCACAACAGAGACAGCCTGGAGATTCTGCTTTCGACGCTTGGAGCGGCCCATCCTGGACGTCCGTTTTCGTTTATTTTCGGGGTCAACAGAGATAAGGACATTTTGCCGATGTTGAGGTTGGCCACGGAAGCTTCGCCGCGCATTGTGCTGGCTCAGAGCCGCCATCCGAAGGCGCAGCCGGTATCGGAGTTGCGCGCGGCGATCGAGGCCATGCCGGCCGAAGGGGAGCGAGTGGTGGTTGGGGCGCCGTCCATGGAGGCGGCGGTTGAGATTGCGCAGGAAATCACGCCGCCGGATGGATATTTGGTAGGCACTGGATCCGTGTTTGTCGCCGCGGAAATTCGTGAAGCATGGAATGCGGTTCACCCGGGACTGTTTGCGGCGGATGATTGGATTCACGAAGCCAACACAGATCCGCCGCTGGCGCCGCTTCCTCCTGCTTACGGCGCGGTTTGACCGATGAACCCCAAAAAGACAGTTCTATCAAACAGACCGCTCTCGAAGGAAAGGGGCGTTTCCCTTCGTCGTTCTGTGCTGCAACGCGGACTTTTGAGGAGGGACGGCCTATCCTGTTTTGGGAAGATCAGAGGGCGGGCGGCGTGGCGCTTCGTCTGGATGCTTGTCCTATTGAGCGGGTGCACTCCGCCGGAGCCCAGCGCGGAGTTGAATATCGATTTGGGGATGATATTGCCCGAGGAGTGGGAGGCTGTCTCGACTTGGGAGTCGATCAACATAGACGCTGACGCAGAACAGGAGTATCTGCTCTTTTACCGCTATGACGCGAGCACGACGGCCGACGGTGAAGGGATCAGCGGTCCGATCGGGGCTGTGATATACGATTCGCAGACGCCCATTGGAATGCCGGAGGAGTCGGAGGATAGTTCAAGGCCGCCCGCCCCCTGGCTGCAGCCCTATGCGCTGCTGCCGAACTATTGGCAAGGATCGGGTTTTGGTTTTGTTGCTCCGCCGCGGCAGACGGGCCGCCCTGAGTGGAGGGTTGTCACACGAGAAGACGCGCGGGAGACTGATAACCGGTATTTTGAAGTGTTGGCCGAGCAGATGCCGGCATCGGCCAGCGGAGAGGCGGTGGGGGAAGCGCCCGACGAGTTGCCTGCGCACGATGAGTTAATCGTGTACGGCGGCCACAGCCCGATCGGGGGGCCGACTTACATCAGCATTTTCTGGTGGAGCACGCTCAGCGAAGGGTATGGCAGCACGCAGATTTCGGCGCCGGGCGGCCTGCACGTAGAGAATTGGGACGGCGCGCCAAACAGTTCGCCCATGCGTACGGTGCGGGCCCGCTACCCCCAGTATGACCGGAGCCTGCTATGCAAGGAGTCCCGGTTTGAGCGCCATCTGGACCTGAACTTAACGAGCGAAGGGGCGTTTCGCGCGGCCGTCTACTATGAGGAAGGGCCGCGTAAACTGATATTCTGTTACGGCATTCCCCAATCGCCCTTCTATCCTGAAGCGGTCGTGCTGGCCTATCTGCTGCAGCCTGACCGCAACGAACCGCTGCTCATCGAGGAGGCGCGTCAGACGGTACCGCGCACGCTGGGTGAGTTTGCCTGGGTGGATTCTCTGCAATATATGGCTACGATTCCCACTTTTGCCGGTCAAGCGGCCACTTCACAGCGGATCACGACAACGGTGTGGGCGTCGCTGATCTATGGGGCGGGAGCTGAAATTGAGAGCAGATTGTACGCGTTTACCCTGGAGCACGTCCCTTCGGATTTGAGCAGCCGGACGACGGACCAGTGGCGAATCATTGGCGTGGAGAGACAGTGATTGTTGGGGCCGGCGGCTCGTTGGCCGGCTTGCGCGCGGGCTGGACCCTGGGCAGCCGGCCACGGTCGTCCTAGCGGGGCGGCTGTACTTTCCCATTACCAAAGCGCATAGCTGGTGTTCTTGCTGCGGGCCGCGCATGCGCGGCTCGCAACATGTCTGCCGCAGAATCCTCCGGGAGCGGAGGCAGATATATGTCGCGCTCGATTAGGAGCGGGGGAGGGGAGGCGGCGCCGGGCCGCGATAGGTTTTGACAGGAATCGGGCGCCTGCCGGTAGCTAATGAAACTCGGATTGGGCCATGATAGAGGGTGAGCAGGCGATGCGGCACGCGCCGGAAGGGAGTGGGATATGGGCGCGGCCCTTCCAACAGAGTGTAATTCTTCAGACGTTTTGGCGGAAAGACAGACATGCGCAAAGTATCGATTATAGGGATTGGGCAGATACCGGTCGGCGAGCACTGGGATTTGTCGGTCCGCCACATCGCGTATCACGCGATTGCGGCGGCGTTGGAGGAGGCTGGCACGGACCAAGTAGACGCGCTGTTCGTGGGCAACATGCTCAGCGGCGCCCTGTTGAGCCAGGAACATCTGGGGACCCTGATCGCGGATTTCTGCGGCTTTCGGAACGTGGAGACGGCGAAGATCGAATCGGCGTGTTCAAGCGGCGCGTCGGCGCTCCGGGTAGGGCATATGGCGGTTGCCAGCGGGATGCACGATGTCGCGGTCGTGTGCGGCGTGGAGAAGATGACGGACACGACGGGGGAAAACACGACGGCCGGGCTGGCTACGGCTGCGGACGCGGAGTACGAGTCGGCCCACGGCGTTACGTTTGTGGGGCTGAACGCGCTGATCATGCAACGATACATGTATGAGTTTGACGTGCCGCTCGACGGATTCGCCGGTTTCAGCATCAATGCGCACCGAAACGGCGCGCACAACGCCAATGCGATGTTTCAGAAGCCGATTTCGCTGGACACATATCTGAATGCGCCGTTGATCGCGACCCCGATCAACATCATGGACAGCAGCCCGGTGTGTGACGGGGCCGCGGCGGCCGTCCTGGTGGCCTCGGAGCGGGTGGGCGACTTTGTAACGGGGCATCATCCCGGGGCGGTGCAGATTCTGGCGAGCGCGAGCGCGAATGACACGATTGCGCTGCACGACCGCAGGGACCCGCTCTTTCTGGAAGCCGCCTATGCCAGCAGTCAGAAGGCTTATGTAGAGAGCGGTGTGACGCCGGCGGACATCAGCTTCTTTGAGTTGCACGACGCTTTCACGATCATGAGCGCGCTCAGTTTGGAGGCGACCGGATATGCCAGGCGGGGCGAGGGTTGGCATCTGGCAGCCGACGATGCGATTGGACCGAATGGACGGATCCCGATCAGCACGATGGGTGGGCTGAAGAGCAGGGGCCATCCGGTTGGCGCGACGGGCATGTACCAGATCGTAGAGACTGTGCAACAGTTGCGGGGCGAGGCCGGCGAAGGACAGATTGCGAACGCTTCGATTGGGATGGCTCAGAACATCGGCGGCAGCGGCGCGACGATCGTTACGCATATACTGGGCAGTTGAGAAAATGGGCCGCTAGGCGGGCGAATTGGCGGGAAAACAGCTGTCAGAAGCTATCAGCACAGATTGTGGGCTCCTGGTAGGTAGAGATTGGCAGGCCGATCGGGTTAGGATCACGGCACAGGCGTGAAATTGCCAGGAATTGGATTCAGAGAGGATGCTATGAGTATTGCCAGCCTATGGCGAACGAGACAACAGCGATACAGTCTGGAAGGGGAGATTTGCCCGGACTGCCGGAAGGCCATTTTTCCGCCGCGCGATGTCTGCCCGCATTGCAGCGAGGCGGCGGGGCCGCTGCACACAATGAGCGGGCGGGGCGAGGTTTACAGCTACACGAAGATGTTCAACGTGCCGAATGGCTTCCTGGCGCAGCGGCCGTATACGATGGCGCTGGTCAAGCTGGAAGAAGGGCCGATGGTGACGGCGCAGTTGACGGACATATCGGACGAGGAAGTAGAAATTGGGATGCCGGTGGAGATGGTGACGCGCAAGCTGCGGGAGGAGGGGGACAACGGCGAGATCGTATACGGATACAAGTTTCGGCCGGTTTTCGCTGCGGGGGACTGAGCCGGCATACCGGTTCGCGCTGACATCGCAACAGGTTGGGATTTGGTTGGGCCGTGGCTTCAGTACAGGGCTCGGGGCGTAAATTCAGTGTTGGGCATTGTGATGGACAATCAGTGGCTCATATGGGATAATAGCCGGCAGGAGGCATATTGAATGGCGAAAGATAGGCAATATCCCAGCTATTTCACCTGTGTAGCCGAGATTCTGAGCAGCTCCCAGGCGCCGCTCAGTGTCGACAGTCTGATCTCCCGCATTGCGCACCAACGTCCAATTGGGAGCGGAGCCCGCAGCGCGGTATATCAGGCCGTTGGCAAACTGTATCAGGCCATCCCGGTCGGGCCGGGACAGTTTGGGTGGCTCTCCTGTCTGCTGAAAGGCCAGTTTTTCAGACATCCTCTCGCTCGCAACGAAATCCGGAAAGGGACGCTGCTTCTGGATGAGTTGGAACATGCGGTCTTCTTTCCCGGGTTCTTCCAGAATCACCGACCGGACTCGCGTCTGATCTCGGTTGCGTTGATGGGTGGGCCGACTTTGCGGGCGCACGCGGAGATAGAGCGGGGCACATGGGCCTTGCGGCTTGGACCGGCGTTTTCAGAGTGGGTCGATCAGGCGGGGGGGAGCACCGAAGACGATCTGCTAATCCAGGTGAAGGATGCGGTCGGCGGCGAATATGTGATGCGATTGCAGCCGAAGGAGTCGCGGCAAGAGGGACTGATTCGGGGGCGTAATGTCGCGCTGTCGCGCGCTGCCGAGGCGATCGTGGGCAGGGACAGGAAGTCACGGGCCGCAATGCCGGTATGGGAGCTGGCGGGGGCCTTGATCGGGCAGGGGGTTTACAGCGACGAGGTGCCGCCAGACGATATGCACCTTGTGTTGCACGAATACAGCACGCTGCGGCTCCTGGAGGACGGTGGATACACGGCTGACGGTCGGGATGACGGCTCCGAGAGCGCTGCGTCGCGCGGTTCTGTGGCGACGCCCAAGGCGGAGGAGCCGCCTCAGAACCGGTATGGATTCTGGATGGGGAATTGGGAGGGCGGGGGATTGGACCCGTTCATTCATGGGAATGGGTACCCTGGACTTCCTTCATTGGAGTGGGGGCGAGGGGAGTCGGCTTCAGAGGACAGTGAAGGGGATACGTGTGAAGCGTACGAGGCCTATTTGCGCGAACTTGAGGATTCGGCGCCGGGGACTACGCCACTTAGTCATATGGAGTTCCATCTGCTGGAAGCCGAACTGGAGATGCTTGTGAGTTTGGAACACGAGTTTGGCAATTTGATGCCGGAGCAAGAGAGACGCAAGAATGAGCTGGCAGACCGCCTCTTTATCGATCCTGACTATCTTTTGGGCGGCGATTGGGACCAGGACGACCACGGTGATGTTCCGTTTTGGAATAATTGAACGCTGCTGGGCGGGAACAGAAAAGTCAGGACAGTGGGCCGCCGATTGGTGTCGGCGGTTCTGTTATTTTCGCCTTTCCGGCACAATTGCCGGGACGTTTGCGGGACGTGCCGGAAGAGCGGATTCAGTCAAAGGCAGCCGATGCCACAGCGGGTAAACTGCCGATTTTTTTATGGGGACTATCACCGAGGCAACGTGCGGGAGACATGCCGTTTGCTGGAAGCAAGCCCCCGCAATACACGTCCGTGGAGACGGAAGTTGTGCAACAGCTGTCCGGTGCCCGCGTTGTTGCTGACCAGCAATTGCCGTACTCTTCTGCTTGAAGCTGAGGTGCG
Organism: Caldilineaceae bacterium; assembly: GCA_022824025.1. GTDB lineage: Bacteria > Chloroflexota > Anaerolineae > Caldilineales > Caldilineaceae > Bin5. Next base: position 7,168 of record JAJEBF010000039.1, on the reverse strand, counting down.
GAGGCGCTTTCTGTCAGAACGGGTGGAGGTCACCTTTTCCGTTTGCAGCGAGCACCTGATCGAGTTAGAGGATCCTCAGTTCTGTCCCCGGTGCGCCCAGGAAAGAGAAACGTAGAGGGGGGATGTTCCGGCCGTTACGGGCCCAAGAGGAACATCCCCCAGATTCGAGTCGCTTGAAAGAGGATTCAAGGGCGGCTCATCTTCGCGGCCCGGTCAGGCCGGTGATCGTCTTGCCCGTGGTTGGGCGGGGCCTCTGAGTCTGGAGCGCCATCGAGCGATGCGCTTGCGGACGGCGGGAATGCGCACGAGCAGGAAGAGGCCGAGCAGAACGCCCCAGGCAACCGGTTCACGGTAGTCGGCCTTTACGACCCAGACATAGTGAAATACGGCGAGGACACCGGCGAGATAGACCCATTGGTGGAGTTTCTTCCACAACTTGCCGAGGCGGCGCATCCACGCTTTGGACGAGGTGAGAGCCAGAGGAAGCAGAATCAGGAGGGCGCTAAACCCGACGATGACATAGGGTTTTGTGCCAACATCCTGCCAGATATATATCCACTGAAAACCGTAATCTACCCCGATGAAGACGTAGAAGTGGACGGCGGCGTAGCTGAAGGCATAGAGGCCCAACCATTTGCGAGCCGGGATGATGTTGCGCCAGCCGAGAATGATATTGAGAGGCGTGCATGCGAGAGACAGGACGAGCAGGACGAGCGCGGGCTTTCCGGTGCGGAGGGTCCAGTCCTGGATTGGATTGACACTCAGTCCGTTTGAATAGTCCTGATACAGCAGCCACGCAAAGGGGATCAGAGCGCCGATATGTGTGAGCCAGAGGATCTGATTTTTGCTCAGGAGTTTATCGATGTTCATGCGTCACCTTCTGAAGATCAAACACCAGTGGCTGGCGGCCGGGACAGGGTCTGACCGCCAGCCACTGCGTTATCGCGGAATCGCTAGTAGTTTGCCACCAGGTCCATCCCTTCGTAGAGATAGGCGACCTGTTCTTCATAGCCGTTGAACATGAGGGTTTCACGCCGTCCGCGTTCGCCGATACGGCGTTCGGTGGCCTGAGACCAGCGGGGGTGGTTGACTTCCGGGTTTACGTTGGCATAGAAGCCGTACTCGTGGCCGGCGGCGGCCATCCACAAGGAGGTTGGCTGCTCGGTGACGAGGTCGATTTTGACGATCGACTTGACGCTCTTAAAGCCGTACTTCCAGGGGACGACGAGACGGATGGGCGCGCCGTTCTGGGGCAGGAGGTCCTTGCCGTAGAGGCCGGTGGCGAGAATCGCGAGCGGATTCATGGCTTCATCAATGCGCAGGCCCTCTACGTAGGGCCACTGGTACCAGCTGCTGCTCCTCTGGCCGGGCATTCCTTCCATGTCGAGAACCGTCTCCATGCGCACATACTGCGCATCCGACGTCGGCTCGACGGCTTCAAGCAGGTCGGAGAGCTGGAAACCCATCCATGGGATCACCATGGACCAGGCTTCCACGCAGCGCAGCCGGTAGATGCGTTCTTCGATGTCGAACATCTGCTTCAGGTCGTCGACATCGTAGGTACCGGGATTATTGACGAGGCCACCGACTTCAACGGTCCACGGGGAGGTGGGGTAGCCTTCGGCCAGGCGCGCCACGGCCTGCTTGTCGGTGGAGAACTCATAGTAGTTGTTGTAGTTGGTAATCTGCTCAAACGTGTTGAGCGGGTCGCCAAGTTCGTCGGTGTCGCCGAGAACGGTCTGGCCTGCCTCGGACGGGGCGCTCTCTGAATTGCCCTCGCTGGCTACCTCCTCCATTTCAGGCATGGAACAGGCAGCGAGCGCAGTCGCGCCCAGGGCAAGTCCGGCGCCCTTCATGAATTTGCGGCGGTTGAGGAAGACCTCTTCAGGGGTTATTTCCTGCCAAGGGATTTTGGGAATCTGTATGCGTGCCATTTTTTCATCCTTTCGCCTTACCCAGACATTTAGGAGCGGTTCCTGTTGTCCATATCCAGTTACACCGTCCAGTATAGACCCCAGTTATTATGGAACTATTGCCAAGAATCTTATCAGATCGTTATAGATAATCGAAAAATGATTTGAGATCTGCCCTCCTGCGATAAGGGGCTAAATTGTGCCGGCGAAGCGGATCGGGAGGGGCGAATTGAGAAGTAGCGTACCAATAGAATGTCGGGGTGTCTGGTATGCTTTGCATGAGGATCAGGATGGCTTACGTGCGGCACGATAGTGAAGTCTGGCCAATGCGGAAGAGCTGGGAACCCGGTTGCCTCGCAGAAGGCAGGATTCAATTGTATCGACGTCAGGGAAGCTCACTGTGATTCATGCTGCGGTCGTCCATTTTCCGATTGCGCTGTTGGTCTGCGGCAGTCTTGCGCTGCTGGGGGCTTTGCACCGCTGGCCGCGGATGGAACTGCGTATCATAGGGTGGGGGCTGCTCTTGCCAGGTTGGGTGACGCTGCTGGCGGCCATCGTAAGCGGTATCGTGTCGCAGGGGTCTCTGCCGCCGGATGCCCCCTACCGACCTCTTCTCAACTGGCATACGGGCAGCGGCCTGGCGCTGGCGGTCCTGTATGGTGACCTGATCTACCGCGGCTGGCTGGAATGGACGCGGAGGAAGGGGGCAGACAAGGAGGGCGGACCCTGGGCGACGGACCTTCTGGCTGGCCGCGGGGGCAAATGGCGGTTGACAGTCCAGCTTGCGGCGGGAGTCGGACTGGTGATTCTCAGCGGCTGGCTGGGCGGGCAGCTGGTCTACGGGTTCGGCGTCGGTGTAAAGTGACGGGGGGAACTGCAGTGGACAGAATTGCAGTGGTTAGTGGTCAGTGGGTGGCGGGGCGAGCGCGGGGGTCCGGGGGTGTCCCCCGGCCCGGCGGCGGGTGTTTGCCGCCGGGGATCTGCGCAAGGCCACCTGGTCCTGGCACTGCCCCGCCCCGTTGATCAGGGGACTTGGCGGCTGGCCGCGTTTGACGGCATTGGCGTGCGGCGGGGCGCGAGAAGGGCGGGGCGCGGAGGGGCCGCCGACAGATGGCAAGGCTGAGAGGTTGACGGGCGGGGGTTGGGGGAGGCCCGCAACTGCAGTAGAGGGTGAATCGCAGCGAGAGGATCTGCTGACGGGGACATTGTCGTGCGGGGATGGAGCGCGGCTACCCTGTCATCCGTATTCTTCGAATTCCTTTTGACTGAGACGGCTTTTCGAGGCCCACTGTGACGATGATATTGGTGGTGGACGACGATCGGTTGATGCGGCGCAGCGTGTCGATCGGGTTGCAGGCGGCTGGCTACGAGACAGAGACGGCGGGGAGCGGCGAGGAGGCGCTGGTCAAGGCGCGCGAAGTGAGGCCACAGCTGGTGCTACTGGATATTGGGTTGCCGGGGATGGACGGGTTGGAGACTTTGCGGGGGCTGCAACAGTTGTTGGACGCGCCGGTCATTTTTGTCACGGCCAGGCGGCGGGAATTAGACGAGATCGTGGGCCTGGAGTTGGGGGCTGACGACTACGTGACAAAGCCTTTCGACATTGACGTGTTGCTGGCCAGGGTAAAGGCCGTGTTGCGGCGCGCGGAGGCGGGTGGGCAGGACAGAAATGACGCGGGCGTGTCGAATCTTTACGTCGGCGACCTGGCGTTGGACCGCTCTGCGCACCGGGTCACAGTTGGCGGACGCGCTGTAGGGCTCACGCCCAGGGAGTTCGAACTGCTCGCCTATTTGGCCAGCCGGGCGGGGGAGGCGGTCCCGATTTCGGACATACTGAAGAACGTATGGGGAGCTGAATGGGTCGGGGAAACGCAGACGGTGTATGTACATATGCGCTGGTTGCGCACGAAGATCGAGGAGGATGCTGCCCGTCCCCGCCGTTTACACACGGTACGGGGGATAGGGTACCGGTTGACGCCGGCCGGGGAGGACGGGACTGATGTGGCGTAACCTGCAAAGCCGTTTGACGATCAGCCATCTTCTTCCATTGCTGGTGATCGTTCCGTTGTTGAGCTTTCTGCTTTTCTATTTGATCGAGGCGCGCTTTGTGCTGGATGAAGCGACTGCGGAGCTGGCCGGGCAGGGGGAGCTGATTTCGCGGCTATATCAGGCTGAGCTGGCGGGGCAGGAGGACCCGGAGCAGGCAGGCGCGCTTTTCGCCCATTTGCAGTTTCGGATACCCACTCTGTTTTATGTTGTGGACCGGAATGGGAAGGTCGTCGTGAGGCGGGGGCTGGCGACAGCATCGACGGAGGTGCCTATCCGGCAACCTGATCCGGAGCTTTTACAGAAGGCGCTGGCCGGGGAGATTGCGCGGCAGGTGAGTTTGGGCAACGCGGACGTGGCCGTTCCGGTACGCAATGCGGATCAGGAGATCGTGGGGGCGGTCCATCTCTCACAGCAGTTGACGCAGGTGAATAATCGTTTAAGGGTCTTGAGATGGACTGTGTGGGGGGCTGTCAGCGCGGGGTTGCTGGTGTCGATCGCGCTCAGTTTCGTTCTGAGCCGGTCGCTCAACAAGCCGCTGGAGAGATTGACTCGGGCCAGCCGCGCGGTCAATTTCGATGCGCCGCCGGGCCTGGTCGAGGAGGACGGGCCGACGGAAGTGCGCACGCTGGCCCGCACATTCAACGAGATGTCGGAGCGGCTGTATGAGCTGGAGCAGGGGAGAAGGCGGCTGCTGAGCGCGGTCGTGCATGAGTTGGGACGCCCATTGGGGGCGATCAAGGCGGCCGCGCAGGTTCTGAACCAGAACGGCCAGGATACTGAGATGGTGGTCGAGCTATCGTCGGGCATTGACGACCAGGTCGATCAGCTGCGCCGCCTTCTGGATGATCTGGCTTTGCTGGCAAGGAACGACATTCAGGACCTGGCGCTTGATATCGTGCCCACTGACATCGGTGCGCTGGTTTTGGAAGAGTGCCGCCGGTATGACGCCCGCATTCAGGAGAAAGGGATCGCGCTCACCACGCACTTTGAACGGGAGGCGGTGTTGGCGGCGGCCGATCCGATGCGCATCAGCCAGATCATTGGAAACCTGCTGGACAACGCGATCAAATATACGCCGAACGGTGGACAGATTCGCATCGCGGTGGGCTCGGAAGAGGACCGGGTCGCGCTGACGATCGAGGACAGCGGGCCGGGCATCGACCCATCGGAGCGGGAGCGGATTTTTGACTTTCTCTACCGTTCGCCGCGCCAGGAGCGGGTGCGGGAAGGGATGGGCATTGGATTGGCGCTTTCGCGGCGGCTGGCGGAGGCGCAGGGCGGCACACTGACAGCTCGTCATCGCGCTGAGGGCAGTGGGGCGGAGCTGGTTCTGACTCTGCGGCGGGAGATTCCCCGGAAGGCAGAGTAGGGCGAGGCTGCCGCCGGGGCCGCGGAGGGCAGGAGACGGGCTTGGCCAGGAGGCGAAAGCACGCGTTAAGGTTGCCTTAAAGTTGCCATAGGATTCTGATAAGGACACGGGGGCCGGAAATCGCTATACTGTGAGATGTCGAAGTACACGTTACGGACCCTCCCTCCCCCTTGCCTGGGGAGGAGATGGATAGTAGATCAAGGAAAGGGAAAAGTGCTACCAAGGACGATTCGTCTGCGAACCTTTGTCGTTGTGGTGGGCATTCTAGCGATAACATTCGTAATCGGGTTGGCCGGGATTGGCAGGATACAGATTGAGCCGGCCACAGTAGAGGCGACGACGCCGGAATACCGGCCGCAGGCGTACACATACATTACGCAGGATGAGGGAACCGCTCTCCCCGACCAGGCGTTGCTGTCCGGCCTGTATGACGCGGCAACGCAGTCGGTTGTGAGTATTCAGGTGCGGCGATCCGGTTCGCGCACGCTGGCTCCGGAGGAGGGCATGTGGGGGCAGGGCAGCGGCTGGGTTTGGGATGAAGAGGGGCATATCGTCACGAACAGCCATGTTGTCGAAAGCGCAGCCGATATCTTTATCAGCTTTCATGATGGCACGTGGGCGGAGGCCGAACTGGTTGCGCAGGATTCCCAGTCGGATTTGGCGGTGCTGAGTGTGGAGGCTCCTGAGGGCAAGAGTCTGCTCCCGCTGGCGCGAGCGCAGGGGCTGCCGAAGGTAGGCCACTACACGATTGCATTGGGCAGCCCATTCGGCCTGGAGAACTCGATGACACTGGGGATTGTGAGCGCGTTGGGCCGAAGCCTGCCGGTAGGGGATCCGGGGCTCGCTGGGCGTTATTCGCTGCCGGAGGTGATTCAGACTGATGCGGCGATCAATCCCGGCAATTCGGGCGGGCCGTTGCTGAACCTGAAGGGAGAGGTTGTCGGGATCAACTTCGCGATTCGGACGGATGAGCGTTCATTAAACGGCCGCGGCGTCAATTCGGGCGTAGGATTCGCGATACCGATTATGGTGGCCGAGCGGGTGATACCGGCCCTGATCGAAGACGGCGCGTTTACCTACCCGTTCCTGGGAATCTCCGGAAGGACGATTTCAGCGCCCCTTGCGCGGGAAGCTGACCTGGACCCGAATGTACTTGGCGTTCTTGTCGGCCAAGTGATGCGGGGGGGACCTTCCGCGGAGGCAGGTCTACGGAACGGCGACATCATCGTGCGGATTGACGAAGTCGAGGTCCGAAATTTTGAGGACGTGATCAGTTACCTGGTGATGCAGAAGTCGCCGGGCGAGGCCGTGGAGATCGAGGTCCTGCGCGGACGGAGAAACCGGACGTTTGAGGTGGAGCTGGGTACGCGGCCGGCTGTGGAGGCGAGGGGCGAGGCTTCTCCGCAGGTGATCAGCAGTGGGGAAGCGGTCGGGATCGCAGTAGACGAGGTGTCGGACGAGATCGGCCGGATCAACAGAAGCTCGGCGCGGAGTGGAATCCGCGGGGATCTGAGGGTGTGGATTGTCACTTTGGAGGGTGAAGAGAAGACGGCGACGGTCCTGATTGACGCGGGGAGCGGCGAGGTGCTGAGCCTGGAAGTGGACTAAGGATATCGCGGAGGCGCTGGATGTCTCCCGGCTGACGGGGACGCGTGCCTCCGCTCCTATCAATTGCCAGATACTTCCTCCAATATAGTAGTTGGGGAGCCGGGTCGATGACGCCCGGCTCCTCGCTATTGGGGGACGGGGATTGTCTGGACGGGGATTTGGGGGGATTTTTGGGATTTGAGGATGGGTTGATGTCTGGATGGGCGGTTTGGGGGCAGGCGGAGGGGGT
>JAJEBF010000058.1 GCA_022824025.1 Caldilineaceae bacterium | reverse complement strand
GATCCTGACGGACCAGCGCAACCAGCTCCAGGCCCTCTACCGCGAAGTCGAAGAGCTGAAACGGGACGAACACTACAGCACGAAGAGAGACCTCTACAAGCAAGGCGAAGACCTTGACACCGTAACCATCACGAAAAACCGCCCACCGCCGACCATCGACCACTCTCTGGTTCCCGCCGCCCGGAACTAGAGAACAGCACCAAACAAAATAAAATATAATGGATTCAACCACCTGCACCGCCGCAGTCGTAACCCCCTACCCGAAGCACGTCTCCCAGGCCCAATTGCGCGCCGACTCCTGTCCCCAATCCAGCCGCCGCCCATCCCCGCACCCCCGCAACCGCCATTCCTCGCCCAATTCTGCCTTTCCCGTGCTTTCCCCGCAGTGCGCTGCCCTTCACCACGCAAACACTCGTGAACGCTCACAAACGCTCACGAACGCTCGTAAACACTCGTAAACACTCACGAACGCTCACAATCACTCGCAAACGCTCATGCAACGCTCACGAACACTCACAATCACTCGCAAACGCTCATGCAACGCTCACAGACGCTCACGAACACTCACAAACGCTCGTAAACGCTCACAAACACTCGTAAACACTCGCAAACGCTCACGAACACTCATGCAACACTCACGGGCGCTCGTAAACGCTCATATACGCTCATGCAACACTCACAAACACTCGTAAACGCTCATGCAACGCTCACGAACGCTCACGAACACGCACGAACACGCACCTCTCCCTCACACCATCCCCTTCGCCCACCACAAAGGCGCTGCCCTCCTCCGTGCCCCACCGTGTCCCTCCGCGGATCAAAAGGTGTTCTTCGTGGCCCTTAGTGGAAAGAGGTGTTAAGTTGATCTTCGTGTCCCTTCGCGGATCAAAAAAATCTTCTCCGTAAGCCTCGGTGGACAGACCATGCACTCCTCTTGACTACCTCAGTCCACACAAACGTCAACGAGCCTTTGCGATGCCACCGCCTTAGCCACCCGGCCGCAGTTCACTGACCACTGACCACTAGCCACTGACCACTGCCGTCCCCCCTTGCCCTCTCCCCCCATCCCTGCTAACCTGCCTCCACCGCCCGCACCCACCTGCCCAAGGAAAGAAAAATGCCCAACCTCATCAACCTCACCGAACACCTCGCCCAGGACGGCTTCGAATACACCTACGGCATCTCCGCCTTCGACCTCACCGGCAACGGCGTACCCGACCTTATCACCCCCGACACCGACGTCGGCCTCTACTGGCTCGAAAACGACGGCCAGGGCAACTTCACCCGCCACGTCATCCACAAGCGCACCCCTGAATGGCTCGAACGCCACCAGGTCGCTGACATAGACGGCGACGGCCGACCCGAAATCGTCTTCATCGACAACATCAACGGCTGTCTGCTCTACTTCGAATATGAGGGAGACCCGCGCCTGCCCAGCTCATGGGGCGTCCGCTACATCGACGAAGGCACCCTCACAGGCGCCTACGCCGTCGCCGTCGCCGACTTCAATGGAAACGGCCATCTCGATGTCGCAGCATCGACCTGGCGCAAAGGCAACCAGTTCGTCTGGTACGAAAACCGCGACGGCCACTGGATCAAACACATCCTCGAAGACAACATCGCCGAGACCCGCGCCATCCACGCCGCCGACATCAACGGCGATGGCAAAATCGACCTCCTCGGCACCGCCCGTGTCGCCAATCAGGTCATCTGGTACGAAAACCCCGGCGACCCCGCCCAACAGCCCTGGATCAAGCACATCATCGACGACGCCCCCCAACCCATCCACGGCCATCCCGTCGACATGGACGGCGACGGCGACCTCGACGTCGTTATGGCCCTCGGCATGCTCCCCCCCGACGACCCCACCGGCGTCTCCTTCGACCACCACCAGGTTGTCTGGTACGAAAACGACGGCCATCCCGCCGCCGGCAAGTGGCGCAAGCACATCATCTGCGAGCGATTCCCCCACGCATTCGAGGCCATCGCCGCCGACTTCGACAACGACGGCGACATCGAAGTCGTCGCCACCGCCTGGAACGTCACCGGCCGCGTCGCCTACTTCAAACACCGCGGCGACCCCCGCGGCCCCTGGGATATGCAGCTCCTCAAAGACGGCTGGACCAACGCCAATATGGTCATCGCCGCTGACATCAACGGCAACGGCCGCCTCGACATCGTCGCCGCCGCCGAACGCGGCAGCAACGAAGTCCGCTGGTGGCGCAACGAAGGCCGTTGACAGCTATTCCCCACGAACGGAACTATGGCTTGTATAAGGGAAGTGGAATGAAGTTAGGTTTGTCGAGGAGAGTGCGCGCGGCGCATAAGGGGGGATAAGGGCACATCCAGGAAAATGGGATTTACCAGACCAGTGTGCTGCAGAATCCAGTGTGACTGGCCAGATTTAGTCCAGTCTTGCCCCATCTCCTGGGACGTGTTCTATTTGACCAGGAAGTCGCAATGACCTTGGTGGACACATATTCTATATTCCCAAGATTGACAGAATGGTTCGACTCCCGACGTTTCCCATCGCACACATTCCTTGCATAGGTATGTTTTGTCACCGTGGGAATACCCTGGGCCTCCGGTATCGAACCCGACCATACAGAGACTGCCCACGCATAGATCGCCTTGCAAGCCGCCGTTGACATCCAGCGCTTCGTGAAAGAGCGAATGCTCCCGATTCTCAGGAAGGATTTCCCGGATCTTCCATGTTTCAAATTGCGCCTGAGCGTCAAGATCTGCCGTGGGCATCACCGGACACACAGGGTCTTTAGGTTCTGAATCGTCCTCGTGAGCTTGCGCAGGCGCAATCAGAGCGACGACAAGAACCGTCGCGACAAAGAATACTGCTGTGAACTTTTTCATCGAGATGTCTCTTTTGCGTGCAGGTCGGAGTAGAGGAACTGCGTGACTCCAACAGGAACCGTTAATCGTTTACTGCTGTGGGACAGCATACTCAGGTTCCTCGGCGTCTGTCTCGCAAAAGTTTCCCGAATTTACGAAGTCGTCCTCCCTGTTTCAGGAGATTTCGCGCAGTCACGTTTCCCGCGAATCGCACAAACCGGAGGAGTGCGAAAGAAAGCCAGAGGTTTACGACAAAACCAGCTCTCTAAACCTTTGCGCGGTCACTGCCAAAGGGGAAACGGAAATCAAGACGGTTGGCAAAATTTTGGTTGGGCTGTGCGAGTAGAGGTCTATTGCCCAAGCAACCGCATCTGGCCCTGGCAGCAGTACCAGTTCGAAGAGTCTCTTCTTGCAACAGGGATTCGAATGAGGGCTGACCTCCTCGGCGCCGGCCGTGTCGCCTACTTCAAACACTGCGGCGCTCCCCGCGGCCCCTGGGATATGCAGCTCCTCAAAGACGGCTGGACCAACGCCAATATGGTCATCGCCGCTGACATCAACGGCAACGGCCGCCTCGACATCGTCGCCGCCGCCGAACGCGGCGGCAACGATGTCCGCTGGTGGCGCAACGAAGGCCCTTGACAACCAGCTGTTGTCGCGCAGACGGCTTGTCGATTAGGAATCTGGGCGAAAATACGCTATGCGAGGAGATCGTGCGCGTGGAAAATTACGTGCGCGTAGGAAGTACTATGAAGAGAGGCACATCCAGGATTCTGGGCCAATCCAGACCTGAATGCTGCCCTATGTCCCATCCGTGCAGGGAGGGAGTCCGGAGCTAATTCTTACCCAGGAATGCATCCTCCTTGAACCAGGATTCGCAAATACCTCTGTGAACACATATCATTTATCTCCTTGCCATGTCCCTTCCCCAACTTCATCGCCCAACCTCTCATGCAACGCTCGTAAACGCTCGTCCTCTCACACAACCCCCACCATGTCGAGCCCACCCCCATTCTGCAAAACCTGCTCCCCCATCCTTCTCCCAAAAATACCATCTCTTTTTTCCTGTTTGACAGACCTCGGTTACTCTCCTAAAATGGCCCCAAGAATCTTCCTCGCATCATCCTGCAACGACGCCATCTGGAATAAGCCCGAGTGATTCCATCATCCTAAGGAGAAAGTCACATGCGCTTCAAACAGAACTGGTTGAACTGTACCCTTCTGTCGCTCCTGCTGGTCCTTGCGCTTCTCATCTCCGCCTGTGCCGCCCCGGCCGCTTCCGGAGACGAAGCCGCTATGGAGGAAGAGGCCGCCCCCGCTGCGGCCTCAGCTGACATCCCCGACGCGAATCTGGCTGTCAATCCCGATACAGTTGGCTCCGACCGGCTCCTCATTCTTCCCGGGCGCGGTCGTTTCGGTGTCGGTGTCTGGGGTTCCGTAACCGCCAGCAACTGGAATTTCGGCAGCGAAACCTACTACATGACCATCATGCCGCTCATCTTCCTTGGCCCCCTGGGAAACTCCACACCCACTCCCTGGCTGGCCAAACGCGTTGACCCCGTCGATGACAGGACCGCCCTGGAAATCGAGCTGTACGAGGAGGGCCAGTGGAGCGACGGTGAAACCATCACCACCGAAGACGTCTCCTTCACTCTCCATCTCCTCTACCACGCTGACGCCGACTACTGGCTCGGCGACGCCCGCGGCATGATCCCCAACATCGCCGGCGGCCAGGACTACTACGACGGCGCCACCGAAACCATCTCCGGCATCCAGATCATCGACGACTTCAACATGCGCGTCGAATTCAGCACGCCCGTCGGCGAAATCTGGCGCGACCTCGGTATGCTCGGCATTCTGCCCGAACATCACCTCGGCGGCTATACACCAGCCCAGCTCTGGGCCGGCGATTTCCCCGACGCCTGGACGCCCGAGGTCTTCAGCGGCCCCTACCAGGTCCTCAGATTCGATGAAGAAGCAAAGTACCTCGAAAACCAGCGCTGGGAAGAATGGTGGGGCAACGCCATCTACGGTAAACCCGGCATCATGCGCTACGCCGAACAGTCCGGTCTGGCTCTGCCCAACTTCCTCGAAGGCCAGTCAGACGTCGTCAAAATCGGCGCCACCGACTACGATACCGTCAAAGATCTGTCCGACGTAAACATCCACCCCCGCACCTTCATGATGACAGGCTACGGCCTCAATCGCATGGAAGACCGCAAACTCTCCCGTAAAGTCATGGATGCCATCGCCCATGCCATCGACCGAAACCTGTGGGCCGAGGTGCTCTACTTCGGCTTCGGCGATCCCGAAGACTCCGTCTTTGGCCTGCGCGGCCACCTCATGGGCGCTGACGACTCATTCTGCCCAGAATGCGATGAGAGTCTGGTGCTCCCGCGTACCTATGATCCCGAAATGTCCATGCAGCTTCTGGCCGAAGCCGAGGCTGAAGGTGATTGGGATCCCGGTCGCGTTCTTACCATCCTGACAGGCTCCGGCGGTGATGCCCCCGTCCTGCTCCAGCAACAACTCGCAGCCGTCGGCATCGAGACTGAAATCCTCGCCGGTGAAGAGTTGCGCCAGGAACGCCAAGCCAGCGGCGACTACGACATCGACATGGTCGGCGGCTGGGTCATGAATACGATCCGCAACTGCACCTACTGGGTCGGCAGCTGTGAACAGGACTACTGGCCTTCCAAGTTCCACTGGTGCAACGAGGACTTCCGTTCCCTCTGCGTGGACGCAATGGGCACCACCGACCCCGAAGAGTTCACCCAGCTCAGCGAAGAGATCATGCAGATCTACTTCAACGACGGCCCAATCTGGGGCGTAACCCAGATTGCCGAGTTCTACGTCACAACCGGCAACCTCGGTGGTTTCATCCCAGAGGAAGCCTTTAATTTCCTCGGCACCTGCGGCGAAAAGGGCGTTGCCAGCTGGTACTGGATTGAATAACGCTCCTTCACAGGCGTCAATCATGATAGCGCGCTTGCCCTTTACCGGCGCCGGCTTAATCAGGCCGGCGCCGGTAGGGGATGCGACCCAACTCCGCACGCCAGCCCCTCCGTAGCCTGGCAACCGGCCGGACCCGTGTAAGAATGCACCGAAAGTGAGCGCAAGTTGACCCAATACATCATCCGCCGCCTCTTGACGGTCGTTCCCATGCTCCTGGTCATCACATACCTGGCCTTCTCACTGATGCGCCTGGCGCCCGGCGACCCCACTCTCTTCATGTTTCTGGCCAGTGATACCCAGGGCATGACCCCGCAGCAAGTGCGCGATCAGATGGGCATTCGCGAAGCCTACAAAGGCCGCGGCGACGAGGAAACCGTCAGCACAAGCGAATTCCAAAAAGAAAAGCTCGGCCTCAACGACCCGATCCCGATCCAATACGCACGCTGGTTGACCAAAGTCGTGCAGGGCGACTTTGGCCGCGCCATGCGCACCGCCGAGCTCATCGGCCCGCAGATGCGCCTGCGCGTCGGCGTCACCGTGCGCCTCACCATCCTCGCCACCCTGCTCAGCGTTCTGGTCGGCATCGTTGTCGGCTCCATCTCCGCCCTCTACCAGTACTCAATGTTCGACAATGTCGTCTCCTTCATCACCTACATTTTCATCGGCGTTCCCGGCTTCCTTCTCGCTACATGGGTCATCATCTTCTTCTCTATCAGGCTTGGCTGGTTCCCCGCAGGAGGCATGTACAACCCGCGCACCGGCGGTGATTTCGCAGACCGCGCCTATCATATGCTGCTCCCTGTTCTCGTCATGGGAATCAGCGGCTCCGCCGGCCTCATCCGCTGGACCCGCTCCAGCGTCCTTGAAACCATGCGCGCAGACTACGTGACCGTGGCCAGGGCCAAGGGCATGAAGGAAAGGATCGTCCGCAGCCGCCACATCTTCCGCAATGCCCTCCTGCCTGTCATCACCATCATCGGTCGCGGCGTGCCCGACATAATCGGCGGATCAGCCTTCTTCGAGTTGGCCTTCAACTACCCCGGAATGGGCATGTGGGTCGCGCAGGCGGCCGCAGCCAAAGACTTCTCCATCCTGATGGCCGCCACGACCGTCACCGCTGTCCTCGTCATCTTCGTAAACCTGGTGGTGGACATCGCCTATGTCTGGGTCGACCCCAGGGTCGCCTACTCGTAGCATCCACAGCACTGACCTGTGGGTTCGAGGAAAGCCTGCGCTGCGCGATGGCCCGGCTTCATCCCGTTTCCAGCAGAACCCACCACCTGACGAAAGCACGGAGTGAAACTAAAGCATGAGCGTGCAGGCTGCAACCTCTACCGACTCTGCCCAGGATGTTCCAATTGAAAGACCGTCACTGGCCGCCCAGAACATGCGAATGTTCTTGCGGAATCCAGGAGCAGTCGGCGGCCTGGCTTTCATGCTGGTGATCACCTTGATGGTCATCTTCGCGCCTTGGGTTACCCCTTTCGAACCACAGGAAATCGACGTGCAGGCAATCCGCAAGCCACCGAGCGTCGAGCATCTTCTTGGCACCGACCTGACCGGCCGCGACATGTTGACCCGCATCCTCTACGGTGGCCGCGTATCGCTCCTCATTGGTCTCCTGGCCGTAATCATCCGTACCGTCATCGGCCTCGTCCTTGGGGCCGTTTCCGGTTACTTCGGCGGCATCGCCGACTTTCTCATCCAGCGCGTCGTCGATATCATGATGAACTTCCCCACGATCTTCCTCCTCCTTATCCTGGTCGGTATATTCGGCCCCACTCCTTCAATGCTCCTTGTCGGCCTGGGGGCTCTTGGCTGGCCCCCGGACACACGCGTCTTCCGCGGCCAGATCCTCTCCATCCGCGAGTTGGATTACATCCTTGCCGCCCGCGCCATCGGCACGACAAACTGGGGCATCATCCGCCAGCATGTCATGCCCAATGTGATGCACCTCGTGCTCGTCAACATGACACTGAATATCGGCGTCGTGATCATCGCCGAGGCCGGGCTCAGCTTCCTCGGCCTCGGGGTCCAACCGCCCACGCCAAGCTGGGGCAACCTTCTCACCTCCTCCAACAACCTGACTCTGATCCAGCGCTTCTGGTGGCTGTGGGTCCCGCCCGGCCTTGTCCTGGTCGGTACGGTCATCGCCCTCAACCTGATCGGCGACGCCCTCCGAGACATCTTCGATCCGCGCCGTCGCAGATGAGGGAACCGGGACGATTCCCAGGAGCCTGATGCCGAACCGCTGCAACGGCGCAAATCCCAATCTGTCCTGAATCGGCGCCCGAACCGCCCGACAGAGTCAACAGACACCTGAAGGACGCACGCAACGCAACGCCAATGCAGGCCGCATTCTTTTGATAGCCCCGCCATTGAACCGACCTGGCTTTCCATTCTGACCGCTCCACACGGAGACCAGCTATGCAACACGGCATCCTCTACAAACGGCCCGGCCGCTATGCCCTCGGCCCCGTCCCACAACTGCTGCCCGACGGACGCCTCGCCGTTGGCCTTGTCTCCTCCCCCTTCGCCGACCACTACGGCCTCGCCGACTGGGTCGTGCTCGTCTCCGAAGATCAGGGCGAATCCTTCACCGAAACCAACGACCAGACTATCCCGCTCGCCTGGCCCGGCGCGCTGCCCCGCGAGCAGTATGACCGCTATGCCGACATCCAACCCGACGGCAGCTACCTCGCCGCCGGCACCGTCGGCTTCGAAGTCTGGCCCAAGGACCGTGCCGCCGAGGTCGAAGAACTGGGCCTGACCGCACGCCCCCATCCCGACCAGAGCGAGGACCTTCTCGTCGGCATGCCAAAGCTCTTCGTGATGCGCTCCCGCGACCGGGGAAAATCCTGGAACCGCCGCGACTGGCTCGTTCCCGGCTTCAGTTGGATGACCGCCTTCCCCCGCTGGATCCGCCTGCAAGCGGGCAACATCCTCCTGCCCGTCTACGCCAGCGACCAGGATGGTGACAAAGGCCAGGTCTTCGTCTGGCGCTCCGACCCCGACGGCGAAAACTGGCGCCTCATCCCCCTCTGTTCCAGCGTCTCAAGCATTTCCGGCGACGAGACCTGCTTCATCGAAACCGAACCCGGCAAAGTCCTCGCCCACATTCGCCATGCAACGCCTGGCGGGATCGCCAGCGGCTACCTGCTCGAAAGCTGGTCTGACGACGGCGGCCTCACCTGGTCCCAGCCGCTGCGCACCGACATCAAGGGCTACCCGCCCCACCTCCTGCGCCTCCAGGATGGCCGCATCCTTTGCGGTGTCACCTACCGCTGGGATCCCATGGGCATCCGTCTCGTCCTCAGCGCGGACAACGGCAAAACCTGGGATACCGACAACACGATTGTCATGCGCGACGACGCCGGTACCGCCTCGCCCATGTGGCCCGACTACCCCCGCCACAGCGGCGGCTCCGACGTCGGCTACCCCATCACCGTACAGTTCGAAGACGGCACGCTCTTTACCTGCTACTGGATCACCCTCGAAGACGGTATCTGCCATGCCGCCTATACCAGGTGGAGCCTCGACAACATCTGAACGCCGTACTGAACAACGAGCGGGACAGCGATCAAGCCATGGCCAGTTCGCGACGCCAAACGAGGCAAACGGGAATGCGTCTCCCGCGTCTCTCTTCGCCACTCTCTTTTTGTTTTTGGGACGGTCAGCCGCAAGCGGCTTCCCTTGTGCGGGGGGACACCCCCCGCAACGCCCCCCGCAAATTCATGCCCCGCCCACGTAACGCCTTCCAGCCGGCCGGTCTCCCTGCAACTGTGCGCTGCCCCCAACGTCTCGGGACAGGACCCGCTCGGGCGCGCCAGCCCGGTCAGGCCAGCGTCTTGCAAGGCAGCCAGGCCAGTTCCCCGCAAGGCCCTGCACGTGTCTCCAATCCAGACGCGCCGTGGCAATGCGATTCTGAAAATCGGCAGCCGTCCCGCGCATCCCGCTTCAAACAGATGAGGAACAACCCCATGACCAGCGCAAAACTGGCGATCGACGGCGGACTCCCTATACGCAGCCAGCCCTTCGGCCCCAAATGGATTTTTGGCGAGGAAGAACGCCGCCACCTCATGGAGGTAATGGACAACGCCACCGACGGTTGGCGCTCCGGCTTCAAAGTGAGGGCCTTCGGCGACGCCTTTGCCACCCTCCACGGCGCACAATACGCTGTCGCCACCAACTCCGGCACAGGCGCAATCCATGCCGCCGTCGCCGCCGTCAACCCCGAGCCCGGCGACGAAGTCATCACCACGCCCACCACCGACATCGGCTCCGTTCTCGGCATCATCCTGCACAACGCCATCCCCGTCTTCGCCGATTGGGACCCGGAGACCTTCAACACCGATCCCGCCGACATTGAGCGCCGCATCACCTCCCGTACGCGCGCCATCCTCGCCGTCCACCTCTACGGCAACCCTTGTGACATGGGCCCCATCCTCGAAATCGGCCGCGCCCACAACCTGCCCGTCATCGAGGACTGCTCACAGGCCCACCTCGCCGAATATCGCGGCCAGCTCGTCGGCACAATCGGCGACATCGGCTGCTTCTCCCTTGGCGGCAAGACCCTCACCACCGACCAGGGCGGCATGGTCATCACCAACGACGAGCCCCTCGCCCGCCGCGCCATGGGCTTCTCCCGCAAAGGCTCCGAGATGGACAGCGCCCTCCGCAGCTCCCTCGCGCCCACCTCCTTCCGTCGCGGCGGCAACCAGGGCTACGCCTTTCTCGGAGATTTTCACCCCATGACCGACCTCCACGCCGCCGTCGGCCTCGCCCAATTCGACCGCTGGGAGGAGGCTACCATCGTCCGCCGCCGAACGGCCGCCATCCTCGATGAGGTCGTGCCCCAGCTCCCCGGCTTCAAGATCCAAAAAGTCCATCCCGAAGACCGCAGCGCCTACTACACCTACGCCTACACCATCGACGAAACCGCGGCCGGCATCTCCTCAGATGACTTCTCCGAAGCCGTTCGCGCCGAAGGCATTCCCGACTGCTACGGCCCCTATATCCAGGGCCGCCCCCTCTATCGCTACCCCATCTTCGCCGAAGAGGATACCTACGGCCAGTCCCGCTACCCCTTCGTAGACGAGCAGGGAAACCGCCGCATCGACTACAGCGCGCTCCACCTGCCCCATATCGAACGCGAGCTGCCCAAGACCGGCTTCATCCTCTTCCGCAACTCCTATACCGAACAGGACGCCAAGGATATCGCCGCGGCCATGCGCAAAGTGGCTCTTCACTACGCCGAACAGGCCGCCCAATAGAACCCAAGGACGAATCGCCGTGGACAGCATCGAAAAGCAGGACGGCTCAACGCTCATTCCAATCCCCGGCGGCGAATTCCTGATGGGGACAGACCCAGCCGACGCGCAACTGATGGCTGACGCATACGGCTGGCGGCTCACCCGCTTCCAGGACGAAAGCCCAGTGCATACCGTCCAGCTTGATCCCTACTTCATATGCCAGTATCCGGTAACCGTCGCCCAATACGGCCGCTACCTGCAGGAAACCGGCGCACGGCCCCCCCAGTGCTGGGACGACTCCCGCTTCACAGGACCTAGCCAGCCCGTCGTCGGCGTCGCCCACTACGATGCCGAGGCCTACGCCAGCTGGGCCGGGCTGCGCCTGCCAACCGAAGCCGAGTGGGAATACGCCGCCCGCGGCGTCGATGGGCGGCGCTGGCCCTGGGGAAACGAGTGGGATCCCGATCGCGCCAACACCCGCGAATCCGGCGTCGGCCACCCCACCCCCGTCGACCGCTACACAGATGCCGGCAACGTCAGCCCTTTCGGCGTCTGCGACATGGTCGGCAACGTCTGGGAATGGTGTCAGGATCGGTATTCCGACGACTTCTACACTTTCAGCCCGCGCGCCAATCCCGTCTGCGCCAAGCCGGTCGTCCACTATGACGCCCACAACATACTGCGCGGCGGCTCCTGGTACAGCATCGCCGAACGCGCCCGCTGCGCCGCCCGCTACGACCGCTTTCCCCAAATGCAACGCCGCCACGTCGGCTTCCGCTGCGCTCGCGACGCCTGAACTCTGGCCCGTTGATCGCCGCCCGCCTGACTGACAAACCGAAGGGATAAGGAGAAAGGCCAAATGATCGGAGTGATTGTCAACCCGGAACAGCCTCGCAAGGGGACAGGGGAGCTGCCGCCTTATGCCGCCCCCTATATCAGCGAGATCCTTCGCCATGCCGGCATCCCCTTCACCCTGCTGCCGCAGGAGGCGCTCGCCGGCGATTCGCCTCTGCCGCGGCTCCTGATCTTCGCCCAGGATCTTGAACTAAGCACGGACCAGAAAGCAGGCGCAGCCGGCTTCGTTCACTCCGGCGGCCTTCTCATCGGCAACGCCGGCACGTCAGGCATGGACGACCTCTTCGGCGTGCAGACCGTTCGCCTCCTCGAAGAAGGCTACCTGCACCCCCCTTCCGCGTCGCACCCGGTCACCGGTGGCCTGAGCAGAGAAACGCACGTTTTCGGCGGTTCCCTGGTCAACGCCGGGTCCGGTACTTCACTCGCCCAGGTCGCGCCCATCCAGCCCCCGCCGCATGCGGACGGAGCCCCTGCCGACGCCGTCGTAGCCCATGCCACCGGCCGCGGCCGCACCATCCTTTTCGCTATCGACGTCATCACATCCGTGCTCCATATCCACCAGGGCAAGCCCGTCGTGCCCATTCCCCCGCGTGAATCCTCAGGCACACCCGCCGGATCCATCCTCGATCCGGACCGCGACGGCGATCTCGTCGAAATCGACGACATCGACGATCTCTACTACTCCGGCGGCATTCCACTCCAGGATGGTCGAACCTACTACAACCAGCGCATCATTCTGTCGCCCATGGCCGACAGAATGAAGGAACTGTTGCTGCGCGCCATCTTCCACCTTCTCAGCGCTGCTGGTGAAAGCCTGCCCCTCCTCTGGTACTGGCCGGATGGGAAGACGTCGATGGCTCACATGTCGCACGACTCCGACGGCAACCGTCCCCTCCTGGGCTGGTCCCTCTTCGACCTCCTGCAGGAGCTCAACGTGCCGTCCACCTGGTGTACGATGCCCGTCGCCGGCTATGATCGCGCCTTCTACGATGCGCTCATCGACTCCACCTCCGAGATCGCTCTCCACTATGCCACCGGCAACGCGCCCGTGCGCGAAGCCCCCCGCTGGAGCCAGATGGACTTCGACTGGCAGTACGACACGCTCGCCTACGAGACCGGCCTCTCCAACATCGTCTCCAACAAGAACCACGGCATCGCCTGGCAAGGCCGCCTTGAGTTCTACTACTGGTGCCAGAACAAGGGCATCCAGCTCGAACATTCGCGCGGAGACCGAGGCTTCACCTTCGGCACATCCCACCCCTGGCTGCCTATGGAGGACGATCGCCCCCACGGCGACTTCCTCGACGTCCTCGCCCTCCCCTTCCTCACCCAGGACTTTACCGTCGTCTGCCCACACGGCTTTATGCGTCCTCTCTTCGACCAGTGCCATGCAACCTACGGCGTTGCCCACGTACTCTACCACCCCTCCCACGTCGAAGACCCCGAGTGCGAACGCTCCATCCGCGAGACGGTCGCCTACGCCCGCAGCCTCGGCATGGAATGGTGGACCAGCGAAGAGATTAACAACTGGGAGCGCGCCCGCCGCCGCGTCGCCATATCCGCGACGGGAAATGGGGCAACCGACGAAAGAGCCTATTGCATTCAGTCACCTGACGAGCTCAACGAAGCCACCATGCTCTACCTGCTCCCCGCTGGTGGCGCCGCACCTTCAGCCTCCACCCTCGACGGCAAAGCGATTGACGTATCTACTGTCGAACGGTATGGCCACCGATTCGCTCAGGTCACCGCCGACCTCGACGGCGAGCACGAACTCAGAGTGCCTTCCGCCTCAGGTTGAAACTGAAATCCGTCTACATTTCAGACGAAGGAAAGAACGATGGCAGAAAAGGCAGCGACCTGGACCGATAGCGCAACCGTCGATTTGGATGGTCTGCGCGTCACGCTCTCCGAACCCATCCCCGTAGGCCGGCGCCGGGGCTACTTCTGGTTTCCCAACCTCTGGACGATGCCCAACGGCGACCTCCTGTCTACCATTTCACCGGTGCCGGACATCCATCTCTCCGGTGTCCCCTACTACGTGCTCTGGTCCCGGGACGGAGGCCTGACCTGGTCCGAGCCGCAAGTCTCCTGCGACGGCGGGCAGACCCTCCTCCATCTCCACGCCGGCGACAGCATCCTGCTTCCCTACGACCTTCGTCCCCGACCGGACGGCATCGGCGCGCCGCACAACATCATCCCCGCCGGCCAGCGCGTCTTCGACTATGTGCCCACCGGCGTCGTGATCACCGGTATGCCCGCCCCCGTCCCCCTGATCCTGCCCGGCCTCGACGTTGTCTCCTACTCCTTCAACGGCCAGACCCTCTGGCTCGACGACGGAACCTACCTCGCCACTGCTTACGGGCATTTCGAAGGGGACGAACGGGACTCGATCGCGGCCGTGGAGTCCACCGACGGCGCAAACTGGTCGGTCCGCTCCATCGTCGCCGACGCCTCCTGTCCCGTGCCCGGAAGAGGAGGACCCAGCGAGTCCGCTATCTGTCGCCTGCAGGACGGCCGCATCATGTGCGTCTTCCGCGTCGAAAGTAAATTTCCCTTCGGCCAGACCTTCAGCAGCGACGAGGGCCGCTCCTGGACGCCCGCCGCCGCCATGCCCGGCGTCTTCTCCGTGCAGCCGAGCCTCGCCGTGATGGCCGACGGCGCCATCGCGCTCTCCGGCGGCCGGCCCGGCCTCTACCTCTGGCTTAACGCCGACGGCTCCGGACAGCGCTGGCAACAGATCGACATCCTCGCCCACCACAACAGCTGCCATCCACAGGAGCCGATCGCCTATTCCGAGGATCTCTCCCGCCAGCAAACCACGGCCTACACTGAGGTGGTCGCCATCGACGAAGATAATCTCCTCTACATGTACGACCGCGCGCCCAACGGCTGGCATCGTATCCCTGAGGAGATGGATGACACCAACAGCGTCTGGCTGGTCAGGGCAACTGTGGAGCGGTAGCGAGAGGCGCGAATCCCAAAATTCAGGACCATCATTTCTGATAAGAGTGAAAGAGGAGCGTAAACTGTGGCAACCGAACCTGTCGTTGACGTACGCGCGCTACCCGGCGCCCGCGAGACTCTGGCCTACCAAAACGGCGGACTCTTCCCTGTCCTTGCCCTATCCAACGACGGCGTCGTTGTTGCGGCCCTGCGCGGAGGCGCCGGCCACATTGGGCGCGAAGGCCGAATGGAGATAGTCCGCTCCCTTGACTGCGGTCAGTCCTGGACGCCCCCGAACCTGGTCGCAGACAGCGACGACGACGATCGCAACCCTGCTTTCGGCGTTTCACCTCGGGGAACGCTCGTCCTGCTCTACCACCGGCAGCACAACTACGACGCCGAAGGAAACTACCAGGGCGGCGTCCGCGTCTCCGACCGCAAACCCGTCGCGATCATGGCGACCCGCTCCTTCGATGACGGCCTCTCCTGGGAGGAGCCCTACCCTCTTTCCATAGACGCCCTGGCTACAGGCTCCCCCTACGGCAAAATCGTCGCGCTCGACGATGGAACGCTTCTGGCCCCTATCTACAACAGTCAGGCCTGGGCAGACGAGCGGAGCGACCAGCGCTATGACGCGTCCTACCTCGTACGTTCCCAGGATGACGGCCAGACCTGGGGAACGGTATCGCAGATAGCGCCGCGTAAGAATGAGACCGCGCTGATCGTCCTGCCGGAAGGAGACCTCCTTGCTGTGTTGCGCGACGACACCGCCGGCGCGCTGCACAGCGCCCGTTCACAGGACGGCGGACTCACGTGGTCCCCGCCCACCCAGATCACCCAACCCCGCCAGCATCCCGCCGACCTGGTCCGCCTTTCCAACGGCGACATCCTGCTTACCTACGGCAATCGCAACCCACCCCACCGCATCGAAGGGCGCATCAGCCGCGACGGCGGGCGATCCTGGCTCGACTGTCTCCTCACCTTCTCCGGCCACCTCTACGGCTACACCGTCGAAGAGTCCCGCCGCACCGACCTGGGTTATCCTTCCAGTGTGGTTCACAGCGCCGGAGGCGATCGCACGGGCGTCACCATGTACTATTACAATCCTTCCATGCGTCGCGCAGCCGACGCCCGCCAACGCGTCGGCAATCCCCTCTATGGTCACGAGAACTACTGCGCCGTCGCCGTCACCTGGCAAGAAGGAGAGCTGCTCGCGGCTGTCGAGAGCGCGGTCAAGGGGCAATAGCCGCGTGCCATTCGCCAACCGCTCCGAATGGTCAAGGGCGCCGCTGTGGAGCGCCGCGCAGGTTGGGGACAGCCCCGCTTACTGCTGCCGCAACTCAAACCAAAGGAGACACCGAAGTGACCAACCTGGCGACGCGCCAAACAGTCGACGTCCGCGCTCTCCCCGGCACACGTGAAACCACCGCCTACAGTGGCGGCGGACTCTTTCCCATTCTGGCCGTGGCCCCCAACGGTGACGTGGTGGCCGCGTTGCGGGGCGGCGCCGGCCATCTCGGCCGCGCTGGGCGCATGGAAGTCGTGCGCTCCTCCGACAACGGCCTGACCTGGACGCCCCCGAATCTGCTCGCCGATGGTGACGACGATGACCGTGACGCTGCATTCGGCGTATCGTCCCGGGGAACGCTCGTCCTCCTCTTTCAACGCGAACACAGATACGACGCCGACGGCAACTACAAGGGCGGCCTCCCTATCTCCAGCCCCAAACCGGTTGCGTTAATGGCGACCCGCTCCGTCGACAACGGCCTCACCTGGGAAAGGCCATATCCTCTGTCGTTTGATTCCCTGGCAACCGCGTCATTCTTCGGCAAAGTCGTCTCGCTCGATGATGGGACTATGCTGGCGCCGATCTACAACAGTCGGCCCCGGGCAGGCGGGCCAGGCGAGCCGCAGTGTGACGTCTCCTATCTCGTACGTTCCCAGGATGACGGCCGGACATGGGGAGGTCTCTCACAGATCGCGCCGCACCGGAATGAGACCGCCCTTATCGTCCTGCCTGACGGCGAACTCCTCGCTGTGCAACGAGACGACACCGCCCAGGCGCTGCACAGTACTCGCTCACAGGACGGCGGCCTGACCTGGTCCCCGTCCACCCAGATCACCCAGGCCCGCCAGCATCCCGCCGACATGGTGCGGCTCTCCAATGGCGACATCCTGCTCACCTACGGCAACCGCAATCCGCCCTTCCGCATCGAAGGCCGCATCAGCCGCGATGGCGGGCGCTCCTGGCTCGATTGTCTCCTTACCTTCTCAGGTCATCTCTACGGCTACACTGTCGAAGAGTCCCGCCGCACAGACCTCGGCTACCCTTCCAACGTCGTCCTCAACGACGGTCAGGGCGTCACCATCTACTATTACAATCCCTCAATGCGCCTCGCCGCTGATGCCCGCCAAAGTGCCAGAAATGCCCTCTACCAGCACAATGACTACCGCGCCATCGCCATAACCTGGCAGGAAGATGAGCTGATTGCAGCCGTCAACAGTGCGACAAACGGGCGGTAGCCAACGCAGGGTCGACTGACGCCCGTTTGCGATTTGGCAGGCGAATCATTTCAGTTTCACCCGCCGCCGATCTAAGTTTGACTCACCCAGGCCCCACCTCAGCCCGCTTCAAATCCCCAGCAGCCGCGCGGCGTTGCCGCCGCACACCAGCCGCTTTGCCTCATCCGAAATGTCTGCGGTAATGATCTTGCCCAACTGCGGCCGCGAATCCATCAGCGCGATGTCCGAGCCAAACAGAACCCGGTCCGCCCCCGCTTCATTTACCAGCTGCTCAATGACACCCGGCGTGCGAAAGGTCGAACACGTCTCCAGATAGATATTCGGATAGTCCTGCGCCGCCCTGATCGCCGCCGCCCGCGGCTCTGCCACATTGCCCGCGTGCCCGGAAACAAAGTTCGCATTGGGAAACTTTGCCGCACAGTCCGCCAGCAGACCGGGATGTGAATGCGCGTCCGTGCCCGTGTGGAAAATAATCGCCAGGCCGCGATCATCGGCAAACTCATAGATCGGATGCCAGATCGGTTCGTTCAGGTCCCACTGCGTATAGGGCGGGTACAGTTTGATGGCAACCAGGCCAAGCTCGTCAACTGCCCGCGTCAGTTCGGCCACCATGCCCTCCGCCATCATCGGCGAAACATATGCAAACCCGACAAACCGGTCCGGGTGGTCCTTAACAAAACGGGCCGTTATGTCATTGCCGGTTGTGCCGTCCGGGTGGAAGATGTTGAAGACGCAGGAGACGTCGATGCCTACCCTATCCATCGCCCGCAGAATCAACGCCGGATCATCGACCCCGTTGTAGAGGTCCAGGCGGCCTGTATGGCCGTGGAAGTCGATCACTCTCTGTTCTTCAATCATGCCGGCCCTCTCCCTGCAGTATGCGTAGCAGATTTCCCGCGCAGATCAGTTCCAACTCCGCCTCGCTGAGGTCGGTATGGTGAAGGTAGAAGAGCATCGTTCCCATCGCCAAGCGGTCGTACCAGGATCCGTAAACGAACCGCTCCGCGCCATATTCAGCGCAGAGCGCCTCCACCTCGCCCAGGGGCTCAATACGGCTCAACTCCAGGTACGCATTCGGGAGCGTGGTCATCAGCGGCCGCACCCACAGAGCGTGCGTGTAATGCGCGCCGACCAGGACCGTAACCAGCTCGGGGAATGCGCTCAACGTCGTCGCCAGCTCGTCCGCATCGGCATCGGGCAAAGGAATCCAGAGGGGAATCCGGTTCTCGCTCAGCCACGCCAGCATCGGTCCGCACGCCCACGGTCGAAATGGAAGCCCGGTCGCGCGCGCATTGTGCAGTCGAACATTATGCACGCGCCCTTGCTCGTGTAACGCTTCTATCTGCGCCATCGAATCGGGTGTAGGCGTGACTGACCATTGGGGAAAGAGACGGTCATCTTCCAGCCACTCTTCCAGAAAACCATTGCCATCGATCGGGCTGACTTCCTCTGTCTGAGCGTGGTAAATCAGCGCCTTCTCGACCCCGTGCCGGTCCATCTCTGCCAGCAACTGGTCCCGATTGCGGCAGGGCGAGGGTTGATAGTGCAGATCACCTACGCGGACGTTTGCGTCGAAAACGGGTACACGCGGGCGGAACGTGAACTGAATAGACATATCGCTTAGCCCTGGCCTGACAACTTCGAACGGTAGTGGTCGCTGACCTTCCTGATCGCCGTGCTGAAATCGGCAACGTCCTGGTCAGTATAGGAGGGATTCATCGGCATCACAACCGCTGTCTCCAGGAAACTCTCCCCCCCTGCCAGCGACATTGAACCGTAGTCCATCGCCGCCGCCTCTTCGCCGGCATAGGAGAAATCAGCCGTGCCATAGGCGCGCTGCTGCGCCATAACCGGGTACTTGTAGACCGGATACACCATGTAAGGCGAGTTGGCCGGCACGCCCTCCGCCTGCAGCGCCGCCGCGAACTGTTCCGCCGTCGCGCCCATCTTCGCCGCGTCGACGTGGAAGCCATAAACCCAGTATGAATGTGTAGCCTCCGGCAGCACAGGCTGCATTGAGAGACCCTCTTCCCCGTCAACGACCTCGTTCAAATGGCTGGCGACCCACTGCTTGCGCCGCACTGCGTCAGTCACCTTCCTGAGCTGGGCGATCCCGACCGCGCCCTGAAGATCGGTCATGCGATAGTTCGGCGCCAGATAGTAATGCTCGTAGACCGGACTGCGGGGATTGCCCTTGTCCGCAAACCATTTCAGCCGCTCCGCCAGGTCGTCCCGGTTGCTGATCACCATACCGCCGTCGCCCGTCGTCATATGCTTGCCGCCAAAGCTATAGCAGCCGAAGTCGCCCCACGTGCCGACAGGCCGACCTCCGTATTCGGCCAGCTGTGCCTGCGCGCAGTCCTCGATCAAGAAGAGGTTATATTTGCGCGCCAGCGCAACATAGGCCTCCATCGGAGCAGGATTGCCAAAGAGATGCACAACAATGATCGCCTTGGTGCGTTCGGTAATCTTGGCTTCGACATCCTCGATATCGAGATTACCGGTCTTGGGATCGATGTCAGCGAAGACAGGCACTGCGTTTTGGTACATGATACCGATGATCGTGCCCATATCGGTGATCCTGGTCGTGATGATCTCGTCGCCAGGGTTGGGGTCAATCGTGCCGACAGCCGTATGCACCGCAGCCGTGCCCGACGTAACCGCCTGCGCATACTTGACTCCGTTCATCTCCGCAAAGTCCCTCTCAAACTGGTCGACCTTGTTGCCGCTCAGTCGGTTCAACTTCCCGGAGCGGATCACCTCGATCAGCTCGTTTATCTCCTCGTCGCCCATGTCCCACTGGGGACCAAAAGATCCGCTGCGAACCGGCGGTGAATTTCGTTCGATTGCGATGGCCATATCAGGAATCTCCTTGTAATCGTTCGGCCGCGTCAACCATGCAGTCTGCGAGCGATGCAAGCCGCTTCGGCGAGAACGCCCACGGCGCCGGCATCATGCACACTTGTGAATCAGTCCAGTCTGAAAATTCGTCTCGCGTTCTCACGGAATATGAGATCGGCTTCTCGTTGTGTCTGGATCGCGTCGACATAGGCGCCGTACTCAAACCACGGCGCAAAGAGCGGCTGGTCAGTGCCGAACAGAATCCGCTCCGGCCCAAGTATGTCCATCGAGCGGCGGATGACGCCGGCGTTAATGCCACTGCTGCAGAACTCAAAGTAAACGTTGGGCAGGTCAACGACCTGGCGTGCGCCCTCGACATCGTCCCCGTGCGCCTTGATGATCACCAGGTCCGGATTGCGCTCGGCCGCCGAACGCACCCCCGGATAGGGCGAACCGCCTTCATCCATGTGGATCTTGACAGGCCGGCCAAACTTTGCAATTTCGTCCAGCAAGTCCTGCATGCGTTTGGTCGCCATGTTTCCGCCAAAGGGGCAGTAGAGCTTCACCCCCACGAATCTGGGATCCTGGAAGTAACGTTCCATCTGCCCGACCGAACCGGCAAGGTCGCGCGGGTCAATCGCGATATAGCCGCGCAGATTCGGGTAGCGGTCGAGGAAGGCCTGTGTGTCGGCATTCCCTTCACACATGTCATAGTTGATGGCGTTGTAGGAGGACACAAAGGTGTACTGGATGTTGCACCGCTCGGTCATCTCCGGTACGTTCGACTCAGTGCGCGTGTTGAAAGGCTCCGCGCAGTGGAAGCCTGACACATGCGCGTGGATGTCAATGATCGGCTCCTCAGGCAAATCCGCCTCCGCCTTGATCAACTGCGGCTCGACCGGCAGATCCTCGATGTCCATATCCAGCAGGCGCAGCGCGTTGCCGCCGAGGATCGCCTGTCTCTGTTCGTCTGAGATCTTGGCCATGAATATCTGGTTACGCAGCGACCGAATCGAATACTTCGGCGAGTTGCTGCCGTAAAGCAGCCTGTCGCCTATCCCGGCCTCGACCATCACCTCCAGGCCGTCCGCCAGGCACAGCCAGCGAATCGCGGCGTAGACATTCGTATACACCTGCATGACCGTGATCAACTCGCCCATGTGCGCGTAGCTGACCTCGTTCATCACAACGTTTACGTCATGCCTGTGGCAGACCTCCGCCACCTTGCGGATCCAACTCAGCGCTTCAGAAGATCCCTTGAAGTCAACGATGATCGGCAGTCCGGCCTGGCCGATCGCCTCGACCATATGCTCAAACACCAGTGTTTCGGGACTCCAGTTCTGCGGTCCAGGCGCGAAGCGGATCGCAACGCATCCGCCTTCCACGCAAGTCTGCAGGTCGTCTCGCCAGTTGAGGAAGTAGCGGGGGTCGAGCGTGCCCACGGCCAGAAGCCGGGGATGTTGGGCAACGATTTCGAGGGTCTCCGCTACGGCTTCCGGGTTAACCTGGTTGACCAGGCCGCGCCGCGATGTTGTCAGCGTCAGGGTTGTGTCGTGCTCCTCCGTCTGACGCAGCAACGCCTCCAACGTCGTATCCGGCTCAGGAATCCGATTGACGCTGAATTCGGAAATAAAGTCGATTGCGTACATGGTTGGTCCTTTCAACAGCAGGGGTGGGTGGCCTCAGGCCGGTGTCTTGTCGCTCCTATGGCCTGCCGCCGTCGAAGGGAAAAGGCAGGCTGGAAAGGTTGCCGCTACTGCTTGCTTTGTTCAATCGCATTTTCGAAGGCGAGCAGGAGTCCGTCTATATGTTCATCCTCCATCGGCAGGGAGAGGGCGTTCATCGACAACCCCTGGCTCAGGAAGTATCCCTGGTTGAGCAGCGAAAGAAAGACGCGATGGGCCATTGCGCCGTCGTTGCCGGCCAGGCTGCGGTAATCGACCAGCGGTTCGTCGGTGAAGTAGACGCTGAACAGAGAGCCGAGGACGACCGACTGTAACGGCGTATCTATTCGTGCGCTGAGATCTTCAAGCCCGGCGCGCAAGCGTTCCCCCAAACGATTCAGATGCTCGAAAGCGCTCGGCGTCAACTGCTTCAGAGTAGCCAGCCCCGCCGCCATAACCACGGCGTGTGCACTGAACGTGCCGCTCTGGAAAAAGCCTGTCGGCTCCCCGCTGCTGTCAAAAAGATCCATGATGTCAGCCCGGCCGCCGAATGCGCCCACCGGGAATCCGCCTCCCACCAGCTTGCCGAACGTCGTCAGGTCCGGACTGATGCCGTAATGCTCCTGCGCGCCGCCCAGGGCGATGCGAAACGCAACCACCTCGTCGAGGATCAGCAGGACATCGTTCTCCTCAGTTACCCGGCGCACGGCCTGAATATACTCCTTTCGGACCGGCAGGATTCCTGTCTTGGGATCGATAATCACACAGGCCAGTTCATCGCGATGGCGCCGAACCAGCCGCTCCAATGCCTCTTCATTGTTGAAGGGCAAAACGATCACCTCGGAAGGGGCGTTGGGAGACATGCCCCCCGCTGTCGGCACGGACAGAGGCGCGTCCTCAGGGCCGGCCTTGTCCACCGGCGGCGCAACACTGACTTCCACCAGGTCATGGCTGCCGTGGTACCCGCCCTCCATCTTGGCAATTTTCGGCCGGCCGCTGAATCCACGCGCCAGCCGGATCGCGTGCAACGACGCTTCCGTGCCCGAGTTGCAGAATCGGACCTTATCCAGTGATGCCACACGGCTGCACATCTCTTCCGCCAGCGCCCCTTCTGCTCCTGTCGGCGCGCCCAGCGCAATGCCACGGGTCAACTGTGCCTCGACAGCTTCATGAACCGCGGCGTTGTTGTGGCCCAGGATCTGACCGGTGTGGTGGTTGGCAAAGTCAACCCGCCGCCGTTCGTCAATGTCATACAGATAGCAGCCCTCGCCCCGCTGCATCGTAATCGGATAGGGCGCGTAAAAGTAGGCTCCCTTGGCTCCGCCCGGCATCGACTCGCGGTCCCGATCGAACTGCTCGCGCGAGCCTGGCGTTTCCGAGGTATAGGTCTGTTCTATCGTCGTTGTGGTCTGGACCATTTTCTCTTCCTTGCTCCACCCAAGTTTCTGCTTTGATTTTCTTGCAGCGCTGAGTTCAAGATTCGCTTCTGAAACCCTGCCGGTCTTCTCGTCAGGGACTACTCGAACCAGTAGCTGTACAACTCGGCGTTGGTCAGGCTAAAGCGCAGCCGGAAAGGCCCGTCCGAAATATCCGGCAATCCGCTGTGTCCGGGCCAGACGACCTGGTGCCGGACGCTGTCCTCACGCACAACCGCAGCCTCTTCCCCGCTGTAGCCGGGCAAAGGCTCGCTGTCGGCATCCAGCAGTTCAACCCTGACCTCGCCGTCGTCGGCCACAGCATTGACAAAGAGCTGCTCTCCTTCCCACAGGAAAGGCTCGGTGATGACCCAACCGCCCTCTTTGATGTCACTCAGCGAGACGAATCCGTCCCGCCGCAGCACGGCCAGACATATGGCAGCGTGATCAGGGTCCCACTTCGGCGGGAGACGCCGGAACTTTACGCCTGTGTAGTAGAACCAGAGCTCGTCATCGCGAATGACGGGGCGGGAAGGGCCGAGCATCTGCAACGTGTCGTATGCTCCGCCACCCAGCGGCGACGAGTCGATAAATGGCCGCCGGCTCCCCTGCCGCAACCACGTGTACATATCCTGGCTGCTGGCCAGCTGAACATGGTGGAACCCGTCGTGATTGCGGCCGTCAACCGAGCGGCCTACGTGGTGGAACATCGAGGCGAACCCGATGTAACGGCTCTCGTACCGCGAGATGCTGAAATTATAGACGTCCACACTGTGCTCTTCCGGGTGGTTGACGACAGTCTGCTGCAACGCTGGATTCCCGAGCCGCCGTGCGATGACCTCCCGCGCCAAATCCTGATCATGGTCATCCGCCTGGAAGACCAGCTGCGGTTCGCTCCACTCGTGGAAATCTACGCTCGTGGTCACGGCGTGCGAGCGTCCGTACGTGCCCCGCACTTTGACTGTAGCGATGAAGCGGTGGTTGGCCGCGTCAAAGCTGAAATTCGGCTCATCGCCGGACAGGATAGCGGGCACGTCTATCCGCTTCCACACAATCCCGTCAGGAGATACGGCGAAGATTATCGAAAGATCGGGCTCCATAATAAAGCTGATCGCTTTGAATCGGCGTTCCGGGTCCGGGTCGCTGGCATCGTAGACAGCGCCCAGAACTTCCGAAGAGTGTCCGCCGCCGAGAGGAATGGCGACATGATTGTTGTCGGTGGATCCCTGAAAGTCCCACTGACCGACGGTTGGCTGATACCAGTGAAGCCCGTCGCGGCTTTCGTGGTAGGAGGAGCGCCCGGTATACCAATCGATTTTTGCCCCGATCGTCCAGAACTTCCAGAGTTTGGCCTCGGGATCCCATACCGGCGCTGTTCGCGTTTGCGGCCGGTAGGCGGGGCCGTCGTCCGGGCCGGCCCGCAGCGCCATGTGTGGGTCCGAACGAATGACCGCGCCTTTTTTGTTCGGCTGGTGCATGCGTTTTGTCAGACCCTTGATGCTTGCGATGTCGGCGTTGTCCAGAAAGAGCTGCCTCTCCAGGCGCGGGAATTTCCTGCTTGTGTCAGATGCCATCGCCCTCCTCCTCTATTCGACCCAGTAGCTGTAAAGTCGCGCCGCGCGCAACCAGATTCTCAGTTGAACGGGGTTTGAAACCACGGTTGGCATGCGTTCCGTTTCATTCCATCTGACGGGCAGCGACACGCCGTCACCGGTCATTGGAATCGAGTCGTCCCGCCCATATCCCGGCAGCGGGCTGCCCGTCTCGTCCAGAAGCTCGCACCGGATCTCGCCGTTGTCAGCGTCGGCGTTCAGATAGAGCCGCTCACCTTCCCAACGAAAGGGCACGGTCGTGACGGCGCCGAGTTCTGCATCGGCGTCCAGAGAGATGAAGCCATCCCGCCTTAACGTTGCCAGACAGATGGCGGCCCGGTCCGGGCTGACCTTGTGCGGGCGCCAGCGATGGCGGAGACCGGAATAGTAGAACCAGAGCTGGTCACCGCGTGTAACTGGGAAGGAGGGCCCCAGTATCTGCATCGTGTCGTAGGCGCCGCTTCCCAGGGGCGACGGCCCGATAAAGGGGGCGCGTTCGCCGAGCCGCCGCCAGTTGCGCATGTCCCTGCTGCAAGCCATCTGGACGTGATGGAACCCGTCATGGTTGCGGTCGTTCCACGCGCGGCCAGTATGGTAGAACATGGAGGCAAAGCCAATGTAACGGCTCTCGTAGCGGGAGATGGCAAAGTTGTAGACGTCAACCGCGTGTTCCTCCGGGTGGTTGAACACCGGCTGCTGCAGCAAAGGGTCGGACAGACGGTCGGCGATGATCTGGCGGGCCTGTACCTGGTCCTCCTCGTCAGCGTGGAAGACCATTTCCGGCTCGGTCCAGTGTTCGAAATCCTCACTGACGGTCAACGCATGTGAACGACCGAATGGCCCGGGCACTTTGACGGTAGCAATAAAGAGATGGTTGCGTTCATCGAAGCTGAAGTTGGGCTCGTCTCCTGACGCTATCGGCGGAATGTCCACGCGTGTCCAGCGGATTCCGTCAGGCGAAGTAGCGAACAGGATGGCCAGCTCAGGAGCCATCGTAAAGCTCAACGCTTTGTATCGCCGGTTTGGGTCGGGGTCGCCCTTGTCGTAAACCGCCCCGAGGACCTCTGCTGTGCAGCCGTCTCCCATGGGGATGTATACGAGATTGTTTTCGCGGGTACCCTTGTATGCCGCCTGGCGAACAATGGGCTGATACCAGTGGAGTCCGTCGCGGCTTTCGTGGTAGCCCGAAAGGCCTGCTATACCGTGCAACGCCTCGGGCGTAATGCAAATCGTCCACAGCTTCCACCGTTGCGCAACTGGATCCCACGCCGGCGCGCCCCGGATCTCCGGGTTTCCCCCCAACGCAGGCTCGCGCCGGATAACGGAGCCCCGCTTCTGCGGCTGATAGAACACTCTGCGCAGATTTTCCCGCCGAGCTAAATCGTCATCATCCAGGAAAAGCTGCCGTTCTCCTGCCGGGAAATGAGCGGCTTTGTCCGTTTTCATCGTATTCTCTCAGACGAGAGTGTGTATCAAAAGGGGGTGGAAGATCGCTCTGCCTCGCAGGCTAAAGAGGAAAGGCCGGGCGCCCGTGGGAGTTCAATCCAGGTTTTGGCGCGGGTCAAATGCATCGCGCAAAGCATCGCCAAAGAAGTTCATCGACAGCACCGCAAACGCGATTGCGACTGCTGACGGCAGCCACCGCCACGGCATGTTTTCCAGTATGGGAAGCTGCATGGCCGTCGTCAGCGTCTGACCCCAGCTTGGCGTCGGCTGTTGTACGCCCAGGCCCAGAAAACTGAGACTCGACTCGGTCAGAATGGCGCCAGCCAAACCCAATGTGGCCGCAACAACGACCGGGCCCACCACATTGGGCAATATGTGCCGGAAGATGATCCGGCGCGTCGGCACGCCGATCGCCACGGCCGCGATGACGAAGTCCTGCCCGCGTAAGCTGAGGAACTGGCCGCGGATCAGGCGTGTCATCCCCGGCCAGCCAAAGACGCCGATGATCACCATGATATTGAAGATGTTAGGCGGCAGAACCGCGGCAACGGTGAGGATTAACAGAAAAGTGGGGAAACACATGATGATGTCGGTGAAGCGCATGATGATATTGTCGACGGGGCCGCCTACGTATCCAGACACGCTGCCCAGCACCAGCGCGATCGAGGTGTAGATGCCTACCGCAACGAGCCCGACCGAGAGCGATACGCGCGCCCCATAAACCAGCCGCGCCCACACATCCCGGCCGATTGCGTCGGTGCCCAAAATGTGCTCGGCGCTGGGCGGCTTGTTCTTCAGCTTCAGGTCCATCACCACCGGGTCGGCGCCGGCGACGATGGGAGCGAAGACCGCTGCGATCACAAGTATCACCAACATGCCCAACCCGACCATGCCCAGTTTGTGCCGCGTCAATCTGCGCCAGAATCGAAACTGCGCCGAATCGCCTCGCGGCGCTTGGAGGTCGTCGGAAAGATCAGCGGACGCCACTGCTTGTACGCTCCGTTGTATTCTCGGCTAAGACCGCCCCGAGCTCCCCAAGAGCATTGGGACGACTGCAAACGTCTGGGGGCAACCGTTGGAATTCTGGTCAGCGCTTCTTCAACACGCTACTCGTACCGTATGCGCGGGTCGGCAAATGCATACGTGATGTCGGCCAGCAGGTTACTCATCAAGACGACCAGCGCCACCATGAAATTGACCGCCATGATGACCGGATAATCGCGGAAAAAGATCGCCGACAAGCTGTAGGTGCCCATCCCCGGCCAGGCAAAGATGTGTTCAATAATCACTGTGCCGCCGATCAGGAAGGGAATGTCCAGACTGATTATCGTGATCAAGGGGATGAGCGCGTTGCGCAGCGCGTGTCCCAGCAGAATGGCTCTCTCCGCCAGCCCCTTGGCGCGCGCCACTGTTACATAATCCTGCTTGATGACATCCAGCAGGCTGCTGCGGGAATAGCGCATGAAGCTGGCCATGCTGCCCAGACCCAACACAACCGCCGGCAGGATCATGTGGTGAATCCTGTTCCAAAACGTGGCCTCTTCACCATAGTTATAGATGCCGGAGGTGGGAAAAATGTTTAACTTGAGCGAAAACAGGAATATAAATCCGATTGCAAAGACAAATCCTGGCGTAGAAATCCAGAAAAAGCCCAAAAGGGTGAGGAACTGGTCTACCCAGGTATACTGCTTGACCGCGGAGAGGATACCCAGGCCCGCGCCAAAAACAACGCCGAACAATAACGAGGTCGCCGTCAGTTGAAGTGTTGCTGGCAGCCTTTCCAGGATCTCGTCGCGCACCGGCGCCCCCGATGCAAGCGATTCACCCATGTTCCCCTTGGCCAGTTCTCGCAACCAGATCAGGTAACGTATCCACGGCGGCTTGTTCAGGCCATAATTTTCCCGCATCGCCTCCAGCTGTTCTGGGCTGAAATTTACAATTGCGGTTGTGGGAATCAGGGCGTCGACAAAATCGCCCGGCATCAATTCGGTCAAAATGAATGTGACGATGGTCAGACCAAGGAGAATAGGTATGGAGATCGCCAGGCGGCGCAAGATGTAGGTTCGCAAGACTACGCCCCACTATGGGTTAGGGAGGAGAGACGAGGAGAGAGGAGGGAGAAAACGACAGGTTCCTCTCCCCTCGCTGATTTCAAGGAATTCTTAGCCCGATACGGACCAGTTCACCGCGTTTGCGTAGCCGTTGCTCCAGGGATAGTACCGGTTCCACAGGGCATCCTCGTTGAAGCCGCTGACCCGCTTGTTCACCGCCACCGGGCCGATAAACTGCAGGAACGGCATCATCGGCAGTTCGTCGTTCAGCCGCTGCTGAATCTGTGTGTGAATCGCCATCCGTTCGTCCAGGTCGACCATTGTCGCCGTCTGATTGAAGAGTGACTGCGCGTCGGCGTCACCCCACGGCGTACGGCAGCGTTCCGCATCCGTGAAGAACGAATTGTACTGTTCCGGGAAGGAGAAACCCCAACCCTGATACAACATCTCGAATTCGCAGGCTTCCTGAACTGCGCCGACCGAAGTCCCTTCCAGATACTGCAACTGCGTCTGCACGCCGACCGCGGCCAGGTTCTGCTGGATCGCCGCCATGATATCCTGATGCAAAGCATCGTTATAGTACCAGTTTACCCGCAGCACGTTGTCCGGGTCCCAGGCGCCGTCCGCTTCAGCCTCGGCCAAAAGCTCCATCGACCGCTCGGGATTATACTCGTACTGGTTCAGGTCCGGCGCCAACCAGGGCCGCATCTCCATGTAGGAGTTGTACGGCACACAGAGTCCTGAGTAGAGACCTTCGCAAATCCCTTCGCGGTCGATTGCGTAGGCGAGGGCCTGCCGCACGCGCTTGTCTGCCAGGATTGGTGATTCGTAGTTGAGCAGGAAGACGCGAATGTAGTTGCGGTTGACCAGGTGGACATTGACATTGTCCAGTTCCAGCGCCTGTTCGTAGAAGTCCTGCGGTACATTCCAGACGTCCAACTCGCCCTTCTGCAGCGCGATGAACTGCGTATCGGCAGCGCCGAAGTTCTTGAAAATAATGCGTTCAAGCTTGGGCGCGCCGCCGTGGTAGTCCTCATTGCGTACCAATTCCACAAACTGATCGCGCTCGGCGCGGACGAACTTGAACGGCCCCGAGCCAATATTCAGTTCAGGCGTGTACCAGGCAGGCGCGTGGTGTTCGACAATATCTTCGGGCG
The DNA here is from genome assembly GCA_022824025.1 of Caldilineaceae bacterium. Lineage (GTDB taxonomy): Bacteria > Chloroflexota > Anaerolineae > Caldilineales > Caldilineaceae > Bin5. Next base: position 14,299 of record JAJEBF010000058.1, on the reverse strand, counting down.
CTACGCTGTTGAAGATATGCGCCGGCAGAATCTGCAGATCTGTGGTGGCCGACAGATGCCAGCCTACATTGGTCTCCACCAACTGGAACACGACCGTGTGGTCATCGGGCGCGTACGCCCCCGGCAGCTCATCCGAAACGCCATCGTAGAAGTCCTGGCCGCCCTCAAGGCTGCTGATCCAACGCTGGGGATTGATGTTCGTGGCCTGCGTCATGATGAATCGGACGGTTTCCACCACATCGTTCGCTGTCACCGGTTCGCCGTCATGCCATTTGGCGTCCTCGCGAAGTTTGAAAGTATAGGTCGTGGCATCGTCAGAGATGTCCCACTCGAGCGCCAGGTTCGGGTGTGTATCGTTGTTGCGATCGAGGTCAAACAGGCGGCTATGCGTCAACATCGCCGGCGTGTTGCTGCTGTAGCCATACTGGTAAGTTGGGCGGAAGGGGCTGTACGTTCCCCACGGGGATCCTGTGGCGAAGGTCATCGTGCCGCCGTCCTCCATCGCGGCTGACTCCTCTGCCGGAGCCGCTGTGGCCTCGGCCATCGCTTCGGCTGCGCCCTCATCGCTCGGCGCAACAGCCGGCGCGCATGCGGTCAAAAGAACGCCGGCGGCCGTCGTCGCCGAAATGCCGAGAAAATCACGACGGGAAAATCTTGACTTTGTCATTGCATTGACTCCATTTGGGTGAAATAGCATGTTGGAGAGGTAGCTTGAAAAAAGGGCGCTCACCGCGTTCCCATCGACCGAGAATGCGTCAGGCCCCGTCTCTTGACACCCGGCATATTCCTCCTTTTCCGCTCTCCTCCGAAGATCGACCTTGGAACGACCGCGCAGCTCGCATTTCGCGCCGCCTAAAACCATCTCTGTTTTCGCAGTCAAAGAGCATTGAACGCTCTGCAGTTCACCACTTCAGGTCAGGCGCTATCCGGGAACTCCTGCATTCAGGTTCAGCCTGCCTCTTGCAACCTCAGCCGCGCCAATTGAGTGGCCACGTTGCCGCGGGGCCCAATTGAAATTCAAGCTGAACCCAGATCGAAGTTCCCGCCCCACGGGGTGATCCAACTTGGGCAGCAGCGCCGAATGCCAACCGAGCGCCCGTCCGACTTCGCACGCCATTCAACGCCCCCTGCGAAGCAGGCTGGCCTGACATCCGGTCCACCGGCCAACTGTAACTGAGATTTTCTGTCACGTCTGACTGTGGCAGGCCCTGCCCTTGCCGTCAGTGGCCGCAGTGTAGCACGGCGATCAGGACGTGTCAACGCCTTCCAATTGTTCCCATTTCCGGTCCTTCTGGCCTGCGAAGAGGCTATGCCAAACAATCGCTGAACTCGATTCTCACCTCGCCCAATCGGATTTCCCCCTGGGGAAGGTACCGCCTGTCCGCCTCATAATCGATGTCGGCGCGTCCAGCGTGAGGGCCATCCTGTTGGTGTTCCAGCGGCACGATATGCAGAGGGTGCAACAGAAGGATAATGTCGATGTTTACGTCCCGCAACACGCTCTCAATGTCGCCCCAGCCGTACACATCGGTCAGATCGTGACGGGCTCCCAGGCAGAGCCACTGCTCCGGGTCAGGGGTCAGCGTGATCGTCTGCTCCGACCAGTCCGGCGTCACCTCGAAGGATCGCGATGTCATCACGAAGTTGATCGCCTTCTCACCCACGCGCGACTGACAGTGCAACCGCAACTCTGCCCCCTGCAGGTCGACTTCACCCTTCAGGCGCAAAGTAAGGCGGGCGTTGCGAAAGTCACGCGGGTAGCCCTCTTCAATAAAGCGGTTGCCCCCCAGAAGAGGCGCATAGCTTTCACCTGGGTTGGGCTGGTGGGCGGTATGCAATATGAACAGGAGATGAAGATAGCCCCCGCCGGGCGGGGCATGGTTGGAGTCGATGCCCCAAGGGCTGCGTGAGACCAGCGCCCCGTCCTCAACAACCGCTGGCGCCGGCTGATTCGGCCCCAGCCAGGCAATCCACCCGCCTGGTCCATTCTCGAACGTTTCGCGGTAGGTTAAACTGCTCATCCTGCATTTCCCTTGACCGGTTAGGCTGGAATGCTCACGGCGCGTCCGCTAGCCGAAGACGCCTTGGCTGCCTCGATAATCTCCAGCATATGCACCGAATCCTCGATTGGCGCCGGCGCCGGCGCCCCGCTTTGCGCAGCCTCGAAGAAATCGCGGAACAGCGCCTCCGCCATGACCCCGCCGTAGACCGGCGAATGGGGTATCGCAAAGCGTTCCTTGCGCACGCCTCCGGTGTACCAGCCGCGTGCTTCGCTGAAAAGAGAGTAGGTTGAAGTATGCTGGACTTCGCTGCCTCCGGACGTCTCCTTCTGCGGCTCCAGATAGGGCAGGATCGCGAAGCCTTCCGTCCCGCGCATGCCCACGTAGAAGTCGTAGGTCGCCTTGCCGCCGCGGAGATGGTAGCCGGCCTGGAAGGAACCCATGCGGCCGCTCTCGAACTTGAGTAGCAGGAACCCGGTATCTTCGACTGCGACTTTTTCCGGGTTGAGGTTGCCCACCATCGCCATCACTTCAACGACTCTTTCCTGCATCAGATAGAGGATCAGATCAAGGCAGTGGCAGCCGAGCCAGGAAAGAATGCCATGTCCGGCCTTTTCAGGATCGAACGAATAGGTGGAGGTATCCCGGTACAGCAGCAGGCCGTTCAGCATTTTGCCCTCAATGGTCATCACATCGCCGAGAGCGCCCGCGGCCAGAGCGCGCTTGAGGCTGAGGGTCATGGGGTGGTAGCGCCACTGGAGCATCGCCCCAGCCGTCAGGCCCTTTTTGCGGGCGAGTTCGGCGACCTTGCGCAAGTCCTCAGACCGCGTCGAGGCCGGCTTATCATAGAGGACGGGCTGGCCGGCGCTGACGACCTTTTCCATTATTGAGGGCGCGTGATCGGGGCGTGCGCACATGATCACAGCGTCAAGATCGGTGCGATTCAACAGCGCATCCACGTCGGTATACTTGCCGACTACGCGTGAGGACTCGCCGGCCAGGTCTTCCACATTGACCAGGTCGGTCGCGGCGCAGACATGGATCTCCCCGACCTCGTCCAGCTGTTCCAGCACGCTGACGTGTCCGAGTTCGTGGCCGTGGGAGGATATGGCGCCGACTACCAGTTTCCTGTCGTTTGGCATCGTACCCTTGCTCAATCGCGCGGCAGGGGCAGTTCGATCTTGGCGCTGCCCCGGGTCTGAGAAATCAGGGCCGCCAGCATAATCTCCAAGGACTCCCTGCCCCTGTAGGGGGAGGAGCTGCTGGGCGCGTCATGCAGGACCATATTGGCCATCTCCTGGACCGCCGGGATCAGGTTCGCGCCGAAAGGATCGATGTAACTCCTGCCCGAAGGCGGCGTAACCTGAACGGGCCTGCCTTCGCGTTGCTCCGTTTTCCAGGCCGTGCAGTGCTTGTCCGTAAGCCAGAAACGGCCGTTCGGGCCCTGCAGGTCATACTCAAAAAGTTGGGGCGTCAGTTTGGCGCTGTTCACGATCCCGCGAACGCCATTGGCGAATTCGATGATAATGGTTGAGCCCGGATCGTACTGCGGATCCTTGCCGCCCTTGCCATCGTACACCGGCCCATAGTCCTCAAAGCCCTGCTCATGGGCCGCAATGACCCAGACCGGCGACGCGTTGGCAAAGAAGCAGACACCGTCGATCAGATGCGTGCCGTTTCGGAAGAGCATCGAGCGGCGGCCGCCCATATGCGCCACGATGCGCGTGAGCCCGCCGATCTCACCGTCCAGAACCGCCTGCTTCACCGCCTGATATGACGGTATCCAGCTGCGCGTGTGGTCCACCGACATCTTTGTGCCATTGGCTTCGATCGTTTCAATGATGCGGTCGGCGTCCTTGATCGTCGTTGTCAGTGGCTTTTCGCAGATCACGCCGCGGATGCCGGCATTTGACGCGTCACACACCGGGTCAGCGTGCAGATGGTCCGGCGTGGCCACCGACACCACATCCAGCCGCTCCTTCTCGAACATTTCATGGTAGTTGGTGTACTCGTTAATGCTTCCGGGGGGTATTTCGGCGCGTTCGTAGAAGCGCGGGAATACTTCCGGATTGAGGTCGCAGATCGCAACCAGGTCGTACTCTGGCGCACGTGCATAGGCGTACCCATGGGAACCGCCCAGGCCGCCGCCGATTACGGCCGCGCGCAGCTTTTCATCTGACATGGTGACTCCTTGTCATACTGTGTCTTAGACTGTCGTCGGGATTTATTCCTACCCTGTTATGTGGGAGCTTGGCAGCGATAGGAGTGGTGAGAAGCGTGGCGCAGGCCGTCCGCCAGCCATCCTGTGCCGCCGGCCTGCAGCGACCAGCGCCTTTCAGATAGAGCGTTTTGACCGGGGGTTGAGAGCGTCGTTGAGCCCGTCGCCCAGGAAGTTGATGCCCAGTGTGACGATCGCCAGGGTCAATGCCGGGACGGCCACAAGCCAGGGGCGGTACGACCAGCTGCCGATATTGGAAGCGATCATGTTTCCCCAACTCGCTTGGGGCGGCTGGACGCCGATGCCCAGGTAGCTGAGCGAAGACTCCAGGACCATCGCGCTGGAGAAGCTGAACGTCAAGGTCACGATAACCGGTCCGATTGCGTTGGGCAGCAGGTGCCGCAGCGCGATCTTCAGTTCCGAGACCCCGACAGACTTCGCCGCTTCGATATACTGTTCCTCGCGCAAAGAGAAGATCTGGCCCCGGATCAAGCGGGCGTAGCCGGGCCAGGAGACGAAGGCAAGGCCACCGAAAACGACCAGGAGGTCGAGCCAGGTTGTGTCGGCGAAAAGCGGGAAGCCCGTTGTATCGTAGATGTTCTCGGCCCACGTTACAACCGGCTCTTTGATCGACACGGCGATTAGGGCCGCCAGGAGCAGGCCCGGAACCGACATCACGATGTCTATGATTCGACCTGTAATGTTGTCGGCCAGCGGGCCGCCGTAGCCGGCGATTGCGCCGACGACGACGCCAATGATCACGCTAATGAATGTAGTGAAGATTGCGACAAGCGTGGCCGTGCGAGCTCCCCATAGCACCCTGCTGAAGAGGTCTCTACCGATTTCATCAGTGCCCAGCCAGTGATCCGGGCTGGGCATTTTGGCCACATTCAGCAGATCTTGTTCGGTATAGGAGTAGGGGGCAATGTAAGGGCCGAAAAGGGCCCCGACCAGCAGAAAGAGGGTGATGATGAGGCCGATGACGGAAAGACGATTTCGCAGTAAACGGCCGACTGCATCCTTCCAGAGCGACCTCGTTTGAAGCGCGCTCTCTCCCGCAAGCTCCTCTCTCAGACTTTCGTTCGAAACTGTCTCGCTGCTTTCACTCATCAAAAAATGTTCCTGGTATTTCTGGTCACGCGAGGGCGAATGTCAAGAGCACTGCGGGCAGGTCGCGATCTGTAATCCCAACGACCTGCCTACTCGATTTTGATTCGAGGATCGAGGAAGGGGTAAACCAGGTCGACGATGAGATTCGTCAGGATGATCATGATCGCGCTGACCATGGTAACGCCCATGATGACCGGATAGTCGAACCCGCGAAAGCCCGCCTCTGCCACGCCGCCGAAACCCGGGATGGCAAAGATGCTGTCAAGAAAAATGCTGCCGACAATCAGCCCTTCGGCGATAAAGCCCAGCGTGGTCACGACCGGGATCAGCGCGTTGCGCAGGATGTGGCGAAGGATGATGCGCCACATCTCCAGGCCCTTCATCTTGGCCGTGCGCACATAGTCCATTGAAAAGACTTCAAGCACGGCGGCCCGCGTCTGCCGGACAACCACCGGCAAAGGCCCGAGCGCAAGAATAAAGACCGGCAGAATGACCTTGCTTTGGAAGAGTCCGTCCCACCCGCGCGGCACTCTCATTATGTCGAGCACAAGCACAAAGAGAACCAGCAGAAGCGGCGCCAATACGAAGACCGGCACGGTGCGAAAGCCGAGTGTGCCGCCCACTATCGTGTAGTCAAGCCAGGTATTCTGCCTGAGCGCGGCGATGCACCCCAGGGGAATGCCCAGAATCGTGGTGACGACTGCCCCCGCCAGACCCAACTGGAAGGAGATGGGAAACGTCTTGACGATCATGCGCAGTACATCGCGCTGGCCATTGATCGATATGCCCAGGTCTCCCTGCACAAGACGGCCTATCCAGCGCGAAAACTGGACCCAGTATGAATCGTTCAGACCATACTGGTCCCGGATTCTCTCGATGACCTCTTCTCTGGCCAGAGTGTCCAGCGTTCCTTCAAACTGCGTCATCATCATCGCCACGGGATCGAAGGGACTGAGCACCGTCAACGTAAAGGTGATCAGGAGAACCGCGATAAATGTCGGAATCGCGACGGCCAAGCGTTTTATCGTGTAAACGAACATGCTGAATGTCCTTGAAGATACGGAGCGCGAAGGCAATCGCTGCCCGTTTCAGAGCGGGCAGCGATTGGCCCCTGGCAGCTTCAACTGTGGACTACCGTTCCGCTACATACATGTCGAGCAGAGAAATCCAGTTGTTGTCCACGTTCGTGTCAAAACCCTTGATCCAGGGCTTGGTGTTGTATTCGTACAGGTCCCAGATCATCGGCAGGAAGTAGTAGTGCCCCAGAATGCGGGACTCGACCTCCTGAACAAAGTCACAGTACTCAGCGTCAGCGGATGAGTGGAGCGCCATCTCGTCCACCAGGGCGCCCAGCTCTTCGTCGACGATATTGATCTGCCTGGCAGGATCGCCCAGCCGCTGGTAGAAGCCGTTCATCCATTCAGCCGAGTCCGGAATCACCGCGCCGGAACTGCGCCGCAAAACCTGCACCTCTTCACCCTCCTGGCCCCAGGCGTCGATACGTCCAGGACGCATTTCGACATTGGTGACGCCCAGGTTGTTCTTCCACATCTCCATCATGATCTCGGCGGTGCGGATATAGTTGGGCGACTGGCCGTTCGTGGTGATGCGAATCTTTGGCAGGTCTTCAGGTCCCCCATACTTGGAGGCCGCCAGTTCTTCCCTGGCAAGTTCCGGATTGTAGCCGAAGTCCGGCCAGTTGTCTGCCTTGTAACACTGAATCTCCGGCGTCAGATGCGTCTTCATCACCCGGTCACTGCGCGCCCCTTCCCAGGCCGCCTCTATTGCCAGGTCCCAATCGACCGCATGAATCAGGGCCCGCCTTACGTTGATGTCATCAAACGGCGGCAGAGCCGTATTCAGCGTGTAGAAGAAGTTGGTGGCATAGGGGATCAGCGTAAAGCTCTCCGGGTTTTCCGCCCTAAGGGGCTCGCGAATATTCGTAAGCCAGTGGGCGACGTCCACCTCGTCGTTCTGCCACATGATGAAGGAGACATTCTCGTCTGCCGAGGCCTGGCCTATGATGCGCTCAATGTAGGGCTTTCTGTCGCCCCACCACATCGGGTTCTGCTCAACTTCATATTCTTGCGTGTCCGGGTCCCAAATCTTTACCTTGAAGGGCCCGTTTACGCGCGCCGTGCCGTCTGCGGCCCAAAATTCGCCGCCCTCAAGAATGTCCTCCAGTTTGACGATCGCCGTGTTGTAGTTCGCCAACGTGTCAATCAATATCGGCTTGGGGGCCACCAGATTGATCTCCAGCGTCTTGTCATCCACGACCACCAGGCCGGGGATCTCATCAGCCTCGCCGTCGACCACCGGCTGAATGCCCTCAATCAACTTGATGGCGCTGTAGTTGAACATCCTGCATCCAATGCATTCAGGACTCACCGCATATTCCCAGTACACCTTCACATCCTGGGCGGTAACAGCTGAACCATCCGACCAGATGGCATCGGGATGTATGTGGATCGTGTAGGTCAGGCCATCATCGCTCACGTCATAACCGGTGGCGAGCCAGGGTTGCGGAGTGTGCTCATAGTCTCGCAGGAACAGGGTCATCCAGATGTGCGAGACAAAAGGCCTCCCAAAGCCGCCTTCCGAGGCCGGGTTCATTCGACTGAAATTGCGCGTCACATACCGGATAACCTGCTCCTCGGCCGCGTCGTCAGGCAATGGCCGCCCGGCCATCGCATCGCCCTCCTCCGCCATGGCGTCGCCAGAATCGGAACCCGCCGGACCGGCCGGCGCCGCGCAGGCCGAAACAACAAGGGCAAGAACAAGCAGCATTGAAGCGAACAGATACGGCTGCACTCTACCTTTCATCGGTTCTATCCTCCAATTGTCTACTAATCGATGCGCTGTTCAAGAGGTCAACAATGAGGGGTGGAAGGCACCTTGCTTTCCACCCCTCATCCATCACCAGTTCCTAATGTTCGGCAATATAGATGTCGAGCAACGTGGACCAGTTATTGTCAACGTTGGCATCGAAATTCTTGACATGGGGCTGTACAACATATTCGTACAGGTCCCAGATCATGGGAAGGAAGTAGTAGTGGCCGAGCAGCCGTCTTTCAGCTGCCGAGACCTTGTCGCAGTACTCATCGCTCGCGGGGTCGAGGGTTGGAAGCTCGGCCATCATGGCGTCCAACTCATCATCCACCAGTGCGACATGATCAGGGTTCGTGTAATGTTTCCACAGACCGGTGATCATCGCTGCGGGATCGGGAATCGTGGCGCCCCAGCTATTTCGCTGGACGTTTACGAGGTCGGCTTCCTGGCCCCAGGCGTCACTCCAGCCGGGTCGGATTTCGACATCGGTGATGCCCAGCACGTTCTTCCACTGCTCAGCCATGATTTCAGCTGTCCGCAGGTAGTTGGGCGACTGGCCGCCGCTGGAAATGCGGATCTTGGGCAGGTCTTCGGGGCCGCCGTACTTGGAAGCGGCCAGCTCCTGCTTGGCCAGTTCCGGATCGTATCCGAAGTCGGGCCAGTTATCCGCTACGAAACAGGGCAGCTCGGGGGTAATGTGCGTCTTCATCACGCGTTCGTTGCGCGAGCCTTCGTAGGCCGCGCTGATGGCCAGATCCCAGTCTACCGCGTGGAGCAGCGCCCGCCGGACGTTGAGGTCATCCAAGGGCGGCTTAGACGTGTGTAGCGCAAAGTAGAAGTTCGTGGCATAGGGGATCAATACGAACAATTCGGGGCTTTCGGCCCGCAGCGGTTCGCGAATGTTTGTGAACCAGTGGGCGATGTCAGCCTCCCCATCCTGCCACATAATATAGGTTATGTTCTCGTCGTTGGACCACTGGGCTATGATCCGTTCGATGTAGGGCTTTTTGTCTCCCCACCAGTTGGGGTTCTGAACGATCTCATATTCCCGTTCATCCAGGTCCCAAACCTCGATCTTGAAGGGGCCGTTTACCCGTGTATTGGCGTCGGCCGCGAACTCGTCAGCGTTAACGTCTTCCATCTTGACGAAGCCGGTGTTGTAGTGGGCCATGGCCGCCATGAAGGTCGGGCTCGGCTCTGCAAGCGTAATCTGCAGCGTTTTGTCGTCAATGGCGGTCAGGCCGGCGATGGTGTCGGCCTCTCCATCGATAACGGCCTGCGCGCCCTCAACGGCGCTCAGCCGCAGGTATGTCCAGCAGCTGATGCAACTTGGGCTCAGTGCCCATGACCAGAAGTCGATCGCCTCCTGCGCCACGACCGGGGATCCGTCCGACCAGTTGGCATCGGGATTGATGTGAATCGTGTATACCGTATTGTCTTCGTTCACTTCCCAGTCGGTCGCCAGCCAGGGATGCAAATCGTGATTGCGATCGCGCAGGAAGAATGGCATCCACATATGGGAGATCCAGGGACGGCCGAAACCGGACTCCGATGCCGGGTTCAGACGGCTGAGATCGCGGGTCACATACCGGATCACCTGCTCTTCGGCTGCATCGTCCGGCAGCGGCCTGCCTTCCATCGCCTCTGCCTCATCCGCCATGGCCGCGCCGCCCCCATCCGCGGGAGCCGCCGGCGCCGCGCAGGCCGACAGTGCCAAGGCCACCGTCAGGAACAGGGAAACGACCCAAAACAGCTTTGTCTTCTCTTTCATCGGGCTCCACCTCCGGGTTGGAAAGTCAATTTGATTGCTTCCAGGTCTAACAAAAAAGGGGTGAGACCCCGTCCGGAATCTCACCCCCTGCCGTTTACTCTTCGGCAACATATATGTCCAGCAACGTGGCCCAGTTGTTGTCCACATTGGTGCCAAAATTCTTGATGCGCGGCTTGACACTGTAGCCGTACGGATCCCAAATCATCGGAATGATGGGATAGTGTCCGAGCATGCGCGCCTCGGTCTCCTGCACCAGGTCACAGAAGCCGGGATCGTCGCGCGACATCCCCTTGAGCGACTCGATCATCTCGGCAAGTTCAGTGTCGTCCGCCATGCTCCCTGCCGCCTCCGGGTTGCCGTAATTGGCCCAGTGGCCCGCCAGGAAGTTGGGCGGATCAGGCAGAATGGCGCCCAGGCTCTGGCGGCGAACGTTGACCAGTTCCGCGTCCTGCCCCCAGACATCCATCCCACCGGGGCGGATTTCCACATCGGTGATGCCCAGGTTGTTTTTCCACTGCTCCACCATGATCTCAGCAGTACGGATGTAGTTTGGCGACTGGCCGCCCGTGGTGATGCGAATCGTAGGGAGATTCTCCGGTCCGCCGTACTTGGAGGCTGCCAGTTCCTGCTTGGCCAGTTCCGGATCAAATCCGAAATCGGGCCAATTGCCTTCCTTGTAGCACTGAAGCTCGGGCGTCAGCAACGTCGACATGAAGCGTTCGTCGCGCGTGCCTTCCCAGGCCGCCGAAACCGCCGGACGCCAGTCAACGGCGTGTACCAGCGCTCTGCGCACATTGAGGTCATCGATCGGCTCCACGCCGGCCCAGAACGTGTAGAACAGGTTTGTGGCGTACGGGATGACCGTGAACGTCCCTTCCTCCAACTGCTCGCGCACGTTGGTCAGGAAGAAGGCGATGTCCACCTCGTCGTTCTGCCACATGATGAAGGAAATGTTCTCGTCAGCCGACGGCGTCGCGATGATTCGCTCGATGAATGGCTGCTTGTCCCCCCACCAGTTCGGATTCTGGACAATCTCAAACCTCTGCTCGTCGACGTCCCAGTCCTGAATCATGAATGGTCCGTTCACGCGCGTTTCAGACGTGGCGGAGAAGTCCTCGCCGGTGATGTCTTCCACTTTGACGAAACCTGTGTCAAACAGAGCGACACGCTGCGGGAAGAGAGGATCGGGTCCGACCAAGCGGACCTCCAACGTCTTGTCATCCACAGCCACAACGCCAGACACTACGTCGGCCTCGCCGTCGATTACGGCCTGCGCGCCCTCGATCAGGTCAAAGCCCGTAAAGCGGGAAAGGTAGCAACCGACGCATTTGTCCGGGTGCAGACCATACTCCCAGTAGGCCTTGGCCTCCTGCGCGGTGACCGGTGATCCGTCATTCCAGACTGCGTCAGGATGAATATGGATGGTGTATACGGACTGGTCATCATTGGCGTCGATGCCGGTAGCCAACCAGGGTGAGAGGTTGTGACTCGCATCGCGGATGAAGAAGGGCATAAACATATGTGAAATGATGAAACGACCGAACCCACCCTCTGCCGCGGGATTCAAACGGCCGAATCCGCGAGCTACATAGCGGATCACCTGCTCTTCGGCCGCGTCATCCGGTAACGCACGGCCGGTCATGGCGTCTTCTTCGGCCATTGCCTCGCCGGAATCGGCGGGGGCCGGGGCCGCCGGCGCGGCACACGCGCCCAATACAACCGAGAGGACGAGAAGTGCGGAAATAACGAAACGTAGGTGCCAACGCTTCATGTGAGTCTCTCCTTTGGAAGTTGGTGGAACGATAGTTGGGTGTACCGCCCAAGAAGACGGCATTGGACGCAGCACTGTCTTGTGCCAGTCGACTGACAGGTTGTCTGTAGCCTGCACGTGGAAATTTGAAACCCTGGCGACAACTCGAGGCGGAAACAGAAACTCAGACTCAAGCCTTTTCCCTCACTAGCATGTACGCCGGTGTGAAGCGCCCTCGCGAACGCCGGCATTATGCCAAATTTGAACCGCTCTGTCAAGGTTGATAAACCAGGGCGAGGCGGCCTTTAGTGGCGCCGACGGAAGGCATCGGCCTGGACGACCGTTTTTGCCAGGTAAGCCGCCGAATCCTCCGCGGCAAACCGGGCGGGCGAAAACGAGGTTATGTCGACGCTGGGCCTCTCTTCGGCTGCCAGCTGGGCCAACAGCAGTCCGGCAACCGGGCTGTATGCGAACCCCCCAGAATGGAAAGCGGCACCCACCACCAGCCCCGGCAGCTGCGGCAGCTTCCCCAGAATCGGCTCGCCGTCCAGAGAAAATGAGATTAACCCGACCTGCTCGCTCTCCCAACGCGTCTGACCCAATTTTGGAACCAGGGGCGTCAGGTTTGCCGTCAGCTGGGCGCGCAGGCTCGCCGGCGCGGAAAGGCCTGCCATGTGGAACGAGAGGTCCTCCACACGTTCTTCACTCCGGTTCTCTGTTTCGCCTCCGGCCAGCAGACGAAAGTCTGTGGTTCCCAGGCGTGCAGGCCGGAGGTAACCCCCTTGAGGATTGGCGTTAATCGCAGGGATCGCCGCGGCTTCCGGCAGTTTCGAGCTGACATAGCGCTGGTGGACGAAAGATTTGATCGGCAGGCGCGCCCCGCACTGCGCCATGAACGTGACCGTCCATGCGTGGACGGCGCAGATGACGGCGTCAGCCTCCAGCGTCCCCAGATCCGTCTGCACGCCCACCACGCGGCCATTTCTGGTCTCCAGCCCGTTGACGCGCGCGTTCTCGCGTATTTCGACACCCAGGTCGCGGCAGCGCCTTGCCAGCGCAGGCACGAACTCATGCGGCTCGCTGTACCCGCCCAGTGCATCATGCAGCCCGATCTGGTCCGCCTCGGGACGAAGATCGGGCCAGCGCCCGCGCATCTGCTCAGCGTCCAGAACCTCGTAGCCAAACCCCAGCCGATCGTACAGAGGCAGCAACGCTTCCCGCTCCGCCCATGATGAAGCGTCAAACAGATTCAGGCAGCCTACGTCTTGGAATTGGTAACCGTACCGCTCCAGGTCTGCGCTCAACTCCTGGTAGAGGCGGAGGCTGATCGTACGCGCCAGTACCCCGGTCTCCGACCAAAGCAGGCCTGTGATGATGCCGCCGGCGCGACTGCTGGAACCGTCCCCAACCTGGCCCTTCTCCAACAGCGTGACGCTGCCGACTTTTTTCCGAGCCAATTGGTAGGCGGCATTCAGGCCGATTGCTCCTCCCCCGATCACGATGAATCTTGACATGGTGCGGACCGTTGCCTCCCAATCCGATGTAAGGCCTTCCGGCTTTCATTTGATGGCACAGACTACCACGCGATGGATGCTCGGCAAAAGGGATAGGTTTTGAGGAAGGGAAACTGCGGGGCACTGCGGGGAATTGGGGGAAGGGCGGTTGGACGCCGGTGTGAGTGTTTGGTGAGTGTTCGTGAGTGTTTGGTGAGTGTTCGTGAGTGTTTGTGAGTGTTTGACGAGAGTTTGGGTGAGATTGTGTGAGCTGCAGTGCGTGTGATTCAGGTGATGGGCTTTGAAGGGGGGCAGGCCGGTATGGGTGTGTGTTCATGAGCGTTGTGTGAGCGTTTGTGAGCGTTTGACGAGAGTTTGGGTGAGATTGTGTGAACTGCAGTGCGTGTGACTTAGGTGACGGGCTGTGATGGGGGCTGGCCGATATGGGTGTGTGTTCATGAGCGTTGTGTGAGCGTTCGTGAGCGTTTGACGAGAGTTTGCGTGGTGAAGGGCAGATGCACGGCGGGGGAAGCACGAGAAAGGCAGGAGTGGGCGAGGGAAGGCGGTTGCGGGGGGTGCGGGGATGGGCGGCGGCTGGATTGGGGGCGGGAGTCGGCGCGGGTTTGGGCCTGGGAGGCGGGTGGTGGGTAGGGGGTTACGGCTGCGGCGGCGCAGGGGGTTGAATCCATTATAGTGTATTTTGTTTGGTGCTGTTCTCTAGTTCCGGTTGGCGGGAAGGAGAGAGTGGTCGATGGTCGGCGGCGGGCGTTTTTTCGTGATGGTTACGGTGTCCAGGTCTTCGCCTTGCCGGAAGAGGTCTCTCTTCGTGCTATAGAGTTCGTCCCGTTTCAGCTCTTCGACTTCGTGGTAGAGGGCCTGGAGCTGGTTGCGCTGGTCCGTCAGGATCTCCGGGGTGCGGTCGTCCTGAAGGGACGGGAGGTCGGACAGTTCGTCGCGTTGCACGCCGGGGGGCGGCTCACTGAGGGGTTGGCCGGTGAAGGGGTCCCTGGGCAGATCGGGCTGCTGGGCAAGACCGGCGAGCGTTTCGTCGAATGATTCGGTCATGGATGCCAGGTCCTCGAGTACATCGGGGAGCTCGGATTCGTCGTATTCGAAGTTGCGTACGGC
>JAJEBF010000059.1 GCA_022824025.1 Caldilineaceae bacterium | reverse complement strand
GACCTTGATGCAGAAAGTCGCAGCTTGGCAAAACCGACGCAATGCTTCTGCATCAACCGTCAACTGGCGTTTCACCTCTGCTGACGCTCGCATCAGACTCGAACGCCTCTATCCGTCAATAGAAGACTGTTGAACTACTAGTACTACAACCGCATAGTGATAAGAAGAGGTTCCTTCGGCGATAATGGGAGAAAGCAAGCAGAGTTGGAGGAGCTATAATATTGAGTGAATTGGACGACTGTTCGGACGATTTTGAGGCGTTTCACAGTCGGTTCTCCTCGCTGTTTGGACGTATAGAGGTACAAGAGCAGGGGCGAAATATCTGCAAAGATTGTTGTCGCAGGTGGTACGCAAGAGTGGCTGGCAGTTGGCGGAATCGGTGGGCGACATGAGGCCGGATGGGACGCAACGACTGCTGTACAATGGGAAGTGGGATGCCGATGCGGTGCGAGAGATGCGCTGCAGGGATTTGTGATCGAGGAGTTCGGCGATGCGGAAGGCATCGGGGTAGTCGACGAGACGGGATTTCTCAAGAAGGGGGTAAAGTCGACGGGGGTCCAGCGTCAGTATAGTGGAACGGCAGGCAAGGTGGAGAGCTGCCAGTTGGGGGTGTTTTTGACCTATGCGACGGCGAAGGGGCATACCTTTCTGGATCGACGGCTCTATCTGCCTGAGAGATGGTGTGAGGACAGAGAGTGCTGTGAGGAAGCGAAAGTACCTGCCGACGTTGGTTTTGCCACCAAGAGTGAACTGGCGACTGCGATGTTGCGCCATGCGTGGCGGCAGGGCGTGCCGATGCGCTGGGTGACGGGAAATAAGGTCTACGGCGAGGCGCGTGCGCTGCGGCAAGCCGTGGCCGAAAGTGGTCGCTGGTATGAGTTTGCGGTGGGGGTCCAGAACGGCTTATGGCTGACGCGTCCAGAGGTAGGCGTTCCTGCCTGGAAAGGAATCGGCGGCAAACCGCACAAGGCGCGCGTGCTTGATGAAAGCGCACGACCGGTGCGGATTCCGGCGCTAGTCGCAACTTGGCCTGAAAGCCGCTGGCAACGGCTGCAGGTCGCGGCAGGGGAGAAGGGAGCTCGCGTCTACGACTGGGCTTGCCAACGGATCGTGGAAAGTCAAGACCAGATGCCGGGACGGGACAGCTGGCTTCTGGTGCGACATTCGATGTCCAAGCCGCATGAACGTGCCTACTTTCTCTCCAATGCGCCACCTGACACGGCGCTGCTGGCCCTAGCCCGGGTCGCCTCGACTCGCTATACCATTGAACAGTGTTTCGAGGAGGCCAAAGGCGAAACCTGCCTCGACCACCATCAGGTGCGCTACTGGTCCAGTTGGCATCGACACATTACACTCTCAATGATGGCACATGCATGGCTCGCCTGGCTCCGTCTCAGGCGCAACCAGAAAAAGGGGGGGCAGAATCCTGCTTGGCCGAGGTGAGCGTGCCCGAAATCAGACGTCTGCTCGAAATCGTCCTGCCCTTGCCTCCTCGCTCGCCAGACTTGCGTCTTGCTTGGTCCCACTGGAGCCGCGCCAAACGCCATCAAGCTCGTCAATTTCACCGCAAACATCAGTCTCGACTCGCTGTCATTCCAGAACCACCACAACCACCTTTAATGCGGTTGTAATACTAAAGATTCGTCATCCACGCCCTCCGGCTCTCTTCCATTGGCGCCTCCCTGGGCCCTACTACGGCTATGTTCTCCAGCGATAAGGCTCGAATGACCCCCAGGCTGTCGACAGCGCTAACATCGTGGACTTCAGAAGACTTTCCAGACGTATTGCCTATTACACAACGAAATGCCAAGTAGCCTCGAATCCCAATCAGTCGGTATGTACAAGCTCCTCCATGCTTGCCCACCATTCGCCTTCAACGCAGCTCTCCAAAGGCTCCTGCATCGGCTGCATGATCTCCCACCAAGCTTGGTTCTTGGGATCGACAGCCGCCCTGGCCATATCTGCTTCATAGTCGTCGCCTGTGTACTCGAAGTAACGAAAGAGCAGACCATCCCTGTGGAATATGGTTTGATTGCGAATATTGCACTGGCGACCCAGCTCGATGATTTCGGGCCACACCTCCTGGTGATACCTCCTGTATTCCTCATACCGTTCCGGCTTGACCCGAATGACCTGTCCATAGCGTTTCATAACAAGAGGCCCTCCCGGCTCAGTTATGGCGACTCTAACCAACCTCTGACGGCTTCACCGAACGATTCCCAGCAGCGGAAATATAGGCCGCTTCAACGATGTCCAGTGTCTTGAGATGGTCTGCTCCGTCAGTCTCAGGCGTTCCGTCCTCCTGGATCGCCCGCATGAGCGAGGCAATAGGGCCGATGAAGGCATGTGGAAACCATGCGCCTTCCAGTTCCGCTTCAAAACGCGTATCTGCGTATAGTCTCGTGCTGCGCCAGGCAATCGAATCGGGCTCGCCCTGGGGATAACTGCCCAGCCCCAATGTGCCGCGGATCACACCCTCTGTGCCGCTGAAGCGGAACGTGGCAAATGAGTCGATTCCCGGGTTACAAAGGTCGACCGCGCTCAACACCTGCAAGCCCGAGTCATAGTCCAGCACGGTAATCGTCTTGGTCTCGCCTCTTACCCCGTCCAGCAGTGGATGGCGCGTGTGCCGGCTAGTGACCCATTCAGGTTCGCCAAACAAAAAGCGAATGCTATCCAGATAGTGGATACTGTGGAGCATGACTTCGAACCGCGAACTTGCCGCCGCCCATGAGCCTTCCAGGTCGGAGAAGAGGCTGACCTGGATGCTGGCTTCGGTAGGTTGTCCGATCCAACCTTTGCCAATCAAGTCGCGCACCGCGCGGATGGCAGGATCCCAGCGCATCTGCTGATTCACCGCCAATTTGATCCCCGCCTCCCGGGCTAGGTGGACCGTTTCGACCGCCTGCGCATAGCTGTCGGAGAGTGGCTTTTGACAGAGCAGATGCTTCCCAACCGCAATCGCCTGGCCCGCGATCTCAAACTGCTGCCAAGGATGGACGGCGATCTCTACGATCGCCACGTCAGGATCGGCCAATAGGTCGCTTAGTCTGTCGTATACCTTGGGGATCTTGAATCTGCGGGCCGTATCCTCAGCCGCTTCGCGGTTGAGGTCGTAGCAGCCAGCGACGTTAAAATTATGCCTCTGATAGGCGGGCAGGCTGGCATCGTTAATAATGCTCCCGCAACCAACGATGCCGATTCCGTAGTCTATCTTGGGTGGCAGACCCGCTCTGTAGTCAAGTTCCAGACGTTGATCACGCATCGCATTACCCCCGGAGACGCGCTACCCTGAGCGCTCGAATTCAGTCGTCTCGCCGCTCTCAGGCGCAGCGCGGATCGTCTTCCTTCCAGCGGTTGAAAGCAGGTGTCCCCCCCGCCACCAGGCAGGCCTGCGCATCCCGCCAGAGTTGCGCCCACTCTTCGGGATCGGTCAGTTCAGTTTCGGGCCTAGCGCGGCTGCGGGCTACAAAGCCAGGAAACCAGGGCCGACCCGAGTGCTGACCGACCGGATTGAAGCGCAAGTCGAAGCTCCAACGAATGTCGTTGCTTACGTTCGGCAGCGAAGAGTGCATGGTCATCCGGTGGAAGAAAAGCACATCACCGGCGCGCATCGGAACAGGTGTCGGTTCGTTGGGGCCGAGGTACTCCTGCGGGATCGTGAGCTGGGTGGATCCGGCAAACCCCTGTCTCTCATAAGTGTGACAATGCAACGCAACATCGGCCTTGTGGCTCCCCGGAATCATGACCATGCAACTGTTTTCCGTGGTGGCATTGGTAACGGCGACCCAGGCTGAGAGCATCTCGGTGTCGTCGGCCTCCTCCTCGACGACGCCCGCGTCCTGGTGCCAGTCCACCGACGCCACCAGCGAATGGCGCATTGCTTTCGGTACAAGGCGCTCAGGCGGCTTAATTCGCACATGCTGGACCGGGTTGCAGTAGATTTCCGGTCCGATGAAGCATTCGACCGCGTCGAGCAGACGCGGGTTGCGCAGGAGACAATTGAACACTGCCGCGCCGCAGTGGATCGGCGTCACATCGGTTGCATCGGCGGAAATCGGTGGCAGGGAGATGTCAAAATGGGGGAAAATCGGCATCCCTTTGGCAAGGACCTCCGTCAACCGCTCGCCAAAGGGCATCTCCCGGTAAGTCGAGGAGAGCCGGCCCTCGGCGTGCCACTGCTCCACCATCGCATCTAGCAACTCCGCGTACTCCGCGACAATGGGCTGAATGTCCTCCTGTGGATCCAAGACTCCCTCGACCAAAACGTACCCCTGCTCTTCAAATCGGTCTGAGACTGCCTGATCAACGATCGACATGGGTCATTCCTCCCGGCAGGTTTCAGGCTGGATCGGCGCTCAATCGGCCGGCGAAAGCGAATAGAACTGCATGGCGGTTGTCCGAAAAAGGCGCATTTCATCGTCAGCGCCCATGGGTCCCAGCGCATCCCGCACTACCTGAAGGCCGCCAGCGTAGTCGGTTTCCAGAAGTACAAGCGGCCAGTCACTACCCCACGCCAAGCGCTCCGGCCCAAACTGTTCCACCAAATGCTGGATAGGTGGTCGGACCCAATCCAGGTCCCAGCCCTCACCCTGGTGGGCGAAGATTTCCTCCAAGTCGACGACGCGAGGCCCGACTGACAGTTTGCATAGCGCGTCTGTATGTTCGGCCAGCGCCTGCATATGTTGGCGCCATTCTGTGCGATCGGTGCCGCGCCGCAAATCGGGCTTACCCATGTGCTCGATCATCCCCATGAGGTCCGGCACCTGATCGTAGACTTCCAAGATGTCGTTCAAATGGCTGGTATCGACCAGAAACTCGACGATGAGATTTCGCTCCGCTACCTTCCGGAATCCGTCGATCACACTTTGGCGAGCCAGAATATCGGGGTCGGGATGTCCCTCAAATCGCATGCGGACGCCCCTGAACTTCGGAATCTCTGAAAGGTCATCCAGTTCCTGGTCCAATGTCGGGCTTTCCAGGTCGGCATACGCGATCATGGCCCCGACAAACTCGGACTCCGCCGCAAAATCGGCAAGCGCCAGGTTATCCTCCTCCGTCGTCCCGGCTTCGACCAGCACGCAGCGATTAACGCCGACAGAAGCTGCGTCGCCGATCAGGTCATCCGGCGTAAACGTCCGAAAAATTACCGGTGGCGGTTGCCAGGCGCGACGCAGCAATTCAAACTGCCAGAAATGAACATGTGTGTCCACCATTCCCAAATCGATCAAACTTTTCTGACTCACAGGCACCCCCTTGCTGCCAGACCGGGCCTCCGGCAATCGTCACTGTTGTATACACTCTGAACTGCTCCGGCTCAAACGTATCTAGTTTGAAAACAAGACCTTCCGCCAGCGTTGCGCAATGCGAATGTCGAAAATTGTTAGAATCGCACCGGCAATGACTTCAGCCCGCGAAGACCGATATGCTGATGCCATTCAAGCTCTTCAGTCTCCAGTTCCAAGCGGGGCAGTCGGCGCAGGATCGTGTTGATGGCAATCCTGGTCTCGAGGCGGGCCAGCGGCGCGCCGACGCAGAAATGGATGCCATGACCAAAGGTGACATGCCGAATGTTGCCGCGCGTTATGTCGAACCGGTCCGGGTATGGAAACTGACACGGGTCCCGATTGGCCGCGCCGACCATTGCAAAAACGAGCTGGTGTTTTCCGATCTGATGGTCGCCCAACACCACATTTTCTGTGGCCACGCGCATATGGCGTTGTGTCGTGCCATCGTACCGTAAAATCTCTTCGACCGCACTCTCGACCAGGTCTGGCTCCTGGCGCAGCCGCGCCAACATAGCAGGATGACGCAGCAGCGCAACCAGGCCGTTGCCAATTGTGTTGGTCGTCGTCTCATGCCCGGCGCTCATCAAGACCGCGACGATGGCGAAAATCTCCTCTTCGTTCAGCCTGTCTCCCTGCTCTTCCACCTCGACCAGTTGGCTCAACAGATCCGCTTGGGGACGACGGCGGCGCAGGTCGATCTGACTACGGACATATTCCTTCAGTTCGGCAATGCTCTGCTGCGCATCGGCGATGTAGTTCGGGTCCGGCGGAGTTACGCCCAGAAAGCCCATGATATTGGAAGACCATGCCTTGTACTGTTCAATGTCTTCCGCTGGCATGCCGAGGATTTCTCCGATCACCACTGCCGGAAGCGGGAAGGCAAAGTCCCAGATAACGTCCATTCGCCCCTTCTCCTCGACGCCCTCCAGCAATTCGTCTACCAGTTCCTGGATCCGGCCTTGCAGCGCCTCCACCATGCGCGTCGTGAACGCCTTGGTGATCAGCGTCCTCAGGCGTGTGTGGTAGGTTGGGTCGGAATGCGGAATCTGCACGGCGAAGTGATCTTCGAGCATCCGGAACCTGCCCCGCTCCAACGGCGGCAGTTGATCCAGATAGACGGGCACGCGCATCCCGTTTGAAAAGCGGCCCGGATCGCGCACAACGGCGAGTACATCTGCGTAGCGGGTCAGAACCCAGGCGTTCCAAAGCTCACTCCAGTAGATGGGTGCCTCATCCCGCAGCAAATGATAAACGGGGTACGGATCGTTGTAGAATTCGCTTGAGTCTAGATAATCGTCAAATTTGGCGTGCTTCACTGGATTTGGCATTCTGCTCTCCCTTTTCGACCGAGACAGTTTCCCTGAGGTTATCTACTCTGCCAGCCTCCCAGTTCCAGCGAAATCAGGTCAACTTGTTAGCCATGCCGCCCGTGATCAGCCTTTAACCGATCCGGAGGTTAAGCCCTGAATGAAGTACTGCATGCCGAAGGCAAAAAGGATTAACTGAGGCACTACGGCAAACGCGAAACCGGCTGCCTGCAGACCCAGTTCAGGCCGGCTGAAAAACTGGCTCAGCCTCGGATCGTAACGTTCTAGCGCCAGCATCAGCGTCCATTGGTCGCTGCGCAACATCAGCCCAGGCCAGATGAAGTCCTGATAGATGCCAATGAAATTCATCACCGCCACCGTCACCAGGATTGGCCGGGCCAGCGGCAGAGCAATGCGAAGCAGCGACTGCAACTCCGATGCGCCGTCGACGCGCGCCGACTCAAACATCTCGCTCGGCTGTGAACGGAAGAAGGTGGTTATCAAAAAGATCGCAAATGGCTGTCCCCCTGCAATGTAAAAGATGATCAGACCATGAAAAGTGCGCACCAGGTTTAGTTGCCTGGCAAGAACGAAATGGGGCACTAGCAGCACGATGCCGGGAATCATCATTACTGCCAGTACAAGCAGGAATAGCTTCTCCCGCCCTGGCGCCGGAATGCGGGCAAAGGCATACGAGGACAGGGCAGCAAACACAAGAATGCCCGAGATAGAACCAAGTCCCACAGCAAGTGTACGCACCATTGATGGGAAGAGATCGAACAAAGCGACCCTGAAGTTTTGAAATGTCGGCGGGATCGGCATTCCCCAGTAATCCGCGTATATCAACACCGTCGGCCGCAATGCCATCGACAACATCATGAGTATCGGCACAAAGGCGAAGAACAGAATGATCGAAAGGCAGCCGATTTGAAATCCGGAACTCAAGGTAGCATGGAATCGCTGCAGCCGCGTCCAGAAATGAGGTGTTTTACTCGCAGTAATACCTGGAACTTTCTGAAGTCCGGCCATCTTGAACTCTGCCTCGCACTCGTATGCTATGCGATTCTTTCAATCGTTTCTTCTCTGCGGAATCGCAGGATCACCACTGTGGTGATGAAGCTCATTATGAACAGGATTACGCCAATCGCCGAACTGTAGCCATACTCGGTGTCAATCAGTTGGCGGTACATCTCCAACGCCGGCGTGTAGGTGGCGTAACCGGGGCCGCCGCGTGTGAAGATCCAGATGTTCGCGAACCCTGCGATCGACCCGGCGAAGGTGAAGAACAAAAGAAGGCGAAACTGCGCTTCAAGCAGCGGAACATCAACGCGCCAAAATCGCGACCACCAGTTCGCGCCGTCAATGTGGGCCGCATCATATAATTCTGGATTAATGTCCATCAGCCCGCCGAGATAAATGAGCAGGGCGAATATTTCGACATAGGGGAACCCGGCTCCTATGATCGCCCAGAGTGCCGTATTCTCATTTCCCAACCACGCCGTATTCAGGTGCGACAGGCCGACCCCCGTCAAGATTCGGTTCAGCAAACCGATGTTGGGATCATAAATCATCCGCCACAAAAGGATAGTGACCAGACCGGGAACAACCGCGGGAAAGACATAGAGTGTCCGAAACAAATATCTCAACTTGCTGCTGCGCAACCAGTAGATGAGCTCGGCAACGACCAGGGGAACCGTAACAGTCTTGATTACGCCTGTGACCGCAATAATGAGAAGATTGATGAATCCGACTCGGAAATAGAAGTCCTCCGTGAAGATAGTGACGTAATTGGCAACGCCGATGAATTCAGTGACCCGGCGCAGGCTCATATTGGTGAACGAAGTATAGATCGCTAGCGCCGCCGGGTAATAGCTAAAAACCAGAACCAACATGAGCGAGGGAAAAATGAACAGATAGAAGAGGTAGGCGCGGCGCATCCTTTCCGCCAGAGCGCACAATGCCGTCCACCAACTCTCGATAGTGCGGGTCAAAACCATCAGGAGTAACAACAGCAATCCGAGATCGGCGATAATCCAGTGAATACGATACTGCTCCGCCTGGCCAACGCCGCGCATCGCCCCTGCATTCAAGCTGTGCCACGGCCCATCCTGCGGCACGACCGTCAACCGTCCGCCGCCGGCAGGGACCAGGGCCGCGATTCTTCCTTCGCCAGCTTCTGCCATTGACAGGATATTGCCCGCCGTATCTATAGCGACCAGCGTGCCCTGAACATCCCCGGCCAGATAGGTGCCGGTCGCGGGCTCAAAGCCCAGACTCTGCAGGCGGAAACCGGTCGGGTTCAACTGCCAGAACGTCTGGCCCTGCGCACCGAGAAGGGTCAGACCCCCGTTCTCATCGCTCACCAGCAACTGCCCAACCTCGGGCAACGCCTTAATCCGGATGACCGGAAAAGGCACCATTGTCCGCCAGCGCGTCTCGCCGTCGACCCCCACTGCAACGACCCGCGCGTTGCCCGTCCCGTAGTAGGCGGTATCATCGGCGACATCCAGACCATAGATGGTAAATTCTGCCTTGTTGGTGAAGGCCGGATCGGCGCCCGGCGTGGGAAAATAAGAGATATAAAACCTGTCTGTCCGGATGGCAACGCCGTGCGCAACGAAGAGTTCCCCCTTGCTGTTCGCCCTCACGCCAACGACTCTACCCGCAACTTTGGCCTCGTTCACAACCTGAAATTGCCGGTCGAGCCCCTTGACGCTGCCGTCGCCCAACCCCACGTAAACTGTATTCCCGTCGGGCGCAATGTCGATGCTGCCGATCACGGCGTCGAGCTGAACTTCGCGAACCGTCGTGCCCTCTTCCAGCAGCACGAGCCGGTCGTCCACTGTCCCTGCTACAAACGTGCTCTCATCGAGTGGAACGACAATCGCCAGTTGCCGACCTGTCACGGCAAGCGGCGTAAGTGCCTCTTCGTCTGACATACGAACCAGACCAAAAAAACCGGCGTTGACCAGCACGATCAATACCAGAACACCAATCAAGACCTGCAGGCCACGACTTTGAAACCGGGAAGAGGCCCCCGAAGACATTGGTACCATGTTTTTTTGGGATGACCTATGAGAATTTTTCTTGAACGGCGGCCGCCATGTGCAGGCCGCCAGCCAAAAGCGGGCCGTGCTGAATTCGGTCAACTCAACTCGAAAACCACCACCCTGGGGCCGCCGCCAACTCGAGGATTCTGGACGGTTGACGGCGGCCATACAGTCCTGCTGCTACGTTCCGGGTTCCCGCGCAGGATTGTCGAGATCCGCGTGCGTGACGTTCTTCAGCGCCAGGATGTCGTCAAAGTTGTCCATCCAGTATTGCTGATAGAACTGGGCAAACTCGGCACCGGTTAACTTGCGCTCCAGCGCTTCCTTGTACGCGTTCTTGACGTTGACCACGTGCGTATTGTCCCAGGACTCGTACCCGCTGAAATACTCCCAATTGTTCTGGTTCAACTCGGCGTTCCCCATCGGCTTGACCATATCGTTCAGCAACTGCCGTTCCGGCGGATAGTTGACTCCGTACACGTCAGGGGGACCCATACCTGGCCAGCCTTCCTCCAGCCGTGCGTCATAGTAGATTTGCATGCCGGGCTCCGAATACCAGAACATGAGAAAGTCGAGGCAACGGTCTATCTGCTCCTGGTTCTTCTTGACGATGCTGACGTAGGCATCCCCCTGTCCGGCCACATCCTTTGCGCGACACTGTACCAGCGGCCCTTCCATCGTCGGGAAGGGGAAAACGGCCCATTCGAAAGTTTCGACCTGAGTGCTCTCATCCAACCCCAGCTGTTCCAGACGCTCAGGCGTGATCTCTTTTAGATCACGGTCAACCGTGGGCAGTGCCCAGGTGCCGGAGGGCATGAACGCCGCCTGCTGCTGCAGCCACGTCGCATACCCGTCGTCGCTGCGAACGAAGAAGTCTTCCGTCGCATACTGTGGCCATGCCATCGAAAGGTTGTCGATCATCTCGGCAAACGCGTCCGTGTCGAAGCGCAATTCGCCCTCCCGGATCGCCCGGAAGTAGCGCTGACCGTTATAGGTATACTTGGAATGTATATCCTTGTCGCCCGGGTCGAAAACAAAGCTGCCGTCGAACTCAGGATCGTAGTTCCAGTCACCTTCGTGGGCGCGCACCGTCTCCACCCAATCCAGGTGGTACTGGTCAAAGTAGACGCCCGACACCCACTGATGCCCCTGCCACGTGAAATTGATCACGATCGGGCTATCGACAACCGCCGTCAGCTTCTCGCAGGCGTCAATAAACTCGTTCCACGTGTCCGGCACCTTGGCCCCGACCTGATCAAGCATCGTCATGTTCGCATACCAGAAGACTTCCGCCCCGGCAGCGGCCAGGCCATAACGTTCTCCCTTCGCGTTGGCCCACTTGAAGCGTTCAAAATTGAAGGCTTCATTCCACGGCATGTCGGCGTATGGATTGTAGGCGCTCACGTACCTGTCCAGGTTGAGATAGTCCCGAAACGTACCGGCATCGACGCCCGAAACGATATCCAGGCGAATATCGTCCGCCGCAAGCTGCGTCGTAAGCCAGGCGTGGTACCCACCCGTGATCCCGCCGGGAGGCGCTTCAAAGACAACATCCACGTCCGGCTGATGCGCCTTGTAGGCCGCCATAAGCGCGTCTTGACCCGCCTTTTGGTGCCCGTCGTCCGCCGTGTCGCGTAGCGAGACGATAACCGGGCCTGAATGCATCGCCATCGCTGGCTCGGTGGGTGCCTGGACCTCAGCCGGCGACGCAAGCTCTGCAGGCGTCGGCGCGGGAGCGCATGCAGCCAGAACACTTGTGCCCAAAGCGGCGCCGGTCAGGCCAAGAAAGCCCCGCCGGCTCATGCCCTTCTTATGCCCGTTCTTTCTCTCCATCATTCCTCTCCCTTAAAGTGTGAAATGGCCTAAATGGACTAAAGGTGTACTTCATTCAGACTACACGCGATAGATAAAGAGGATCGCCAGCGAATTGGATCGCACCGCCTTGTTGGCAGTCTGATCCACCAAAGAAAGATTGTATGCGAGGACGCCGATCGACCTACACGCAACCGCATTGCAACAGAGGCGGGCGAGCATGCTGAAACCGGTATTCAGAAAGGAGGCGTCCCAGGCAAGTTAAGTCGGTGCACGTGCTGACTTCAAAGCAGGAGGTATACCCGCCTGCTCCACGCCGGGCTGAATCTCAGGCACGATGGGCCAGCCTTGCCCGCCAGCAAAGTCAAATTCGTCTAGACCGCAGAGCCAGCAGAACATTTCCGCCACATACGGCCTGTCCCTGAATCCCTCAAACAGAGGAGTTCCCGTGGCGAAGTTGGCTCTCGAAAAGTCGAACTGATGATCCGTTTTCCAGTCGCGCTGCGGCGGCGATGTGCGCCAATAGTTATACTTGAGCATGTTACGCAGGCCGTCCACCGTCGAGCGGCTGCGGCGGTGCCAGATCGAATAGACGGTGACGATAATCGAACCGGCGGGCAACGCGGTGACCAAGCCGGGCTTGATCCTGTCGTAGTGCGCCATGTAGTTGGCCTTGACGCGGGCGAAGTGTGAAGTCGGCACCACCTCGAGCGGTCCGAGTTCACGAGGTGTATCTTGGGGATAGTAGAAGACTTGCAGATAGTCCAGTCGAGGCGTGTAGATCGAGCCGCCGTCAGTATGCCAACCCTGCGCCGCTTCTGGGGTCTTGACGCGGTGATTACTCATGCCCAACGGCAGCCTGAAGTTGATTCCCAACAGTGAGCGAACTGCGCCGGCTGCCTCCGGATTCTTGATGACCGCGTCCATGAACCAGTCTTCGAACAGGATTTCGTCTGCGCGATTGTCGGGGTAGACGTCGAGAAACTCCATCGCTCGCCTGTTGATCTCGTCGGGTACGACCCGTTCCAGGATCAACAAACCTTGGCGGCAGAAGTCAAGGACCTGCTCGTCGCTGAGTGTCGGTTCACAATCGTAGATTTGCCCTAACATGGCACCTTACTCCACTTCTCCAATATGAATTCGCAACCGAGTCCATAGGTATGCGTTTCGTGCAGCATGAGCGCCATCTCCGGAAACTTTATCACGCGCCAACCATCCCGAATGGCGTCCAGCACCGTCTCGTAAGGCCACTGCTCCCCATCGTCCAGTTCCCCGCTGTCGCCCTCCTCCTGGATTAACGACATGCCTATTACAGGCGAGTGAACTGATGATCCTGAGGCACTGAGGTAAAGCAGTTGCTGGCGCGGGGCAGTCCCATCTTGCACATTGTCGAGAATGTATCGGAGATCAGCCTCTTGAAGACTACCCTCGCTGTACTTGGTCAAACAGATACGTAGCCGGTGGGCTATGTCCTCCTTTTGCATCGATGCACCTCACTTCTTCTTTATGCCCCGCGCCGATCTCTCCAGATTTGCAATTGCAAGCTTTCGCTGATGGGAACCCTTTCATAACTAAGGCACTGTGCACGAGTGCCGAACAGGCCTCCAATGTGAAGCCGCAAAACGCTAGGGAGGGCCAGTCTTTCTAGAATTTATACCATATATTCGAATCAATCGCAATAGGCAATTCTCGGGCGGGGGGTGCATCCCAGATTTTTTGAGAGGCGGAAGGGAGGTAGACTTGTAGTAGGAGAAAAGAGGGAGAGAAAAGGGGGGAGAAAGATGAAGCGGGAAGAGGCGGAGGCGAAGTTTGTTCGTGGGGCGAAGGAGAGGTTTGCGACGTTGTGGGAATGGGGGGAAGAGCATCCTGAAGCGACATTCGATGAGATCGTGGGCAAGTTATCGCAAGAGAGGCGGGCGCTGATGGGAGAGATGCTGGGGGAGATGCTGTTGCAGCAAGGAGATGGGAGGTACGAGGAGGTAGCGTGTCCGGAATGGGGGACGAAGACGCAGTCGAATGGAAGGCGAACGCGCACGATAGTGCATGCGGAAGGGGAGGTAAAGGTGAAACGAGCGCATCGCCTTTGTCCAGACTGTGGGCACGGGATTTTTCCCCCTGGACCACCGTCTTCAGTTGATCGAGCAAAGTAGCTGGTCGGCGGAGACGATAGGGCAAGCGTTGCGATTATGCAGTGAGATCCTCTATGCGCGAGCGGCCAAACTGTTTCAGGCATTGACGCATGTGAGCATGTCGAAGAACAGTATGCAGCGGCTGGCGCAGGCGTATGGAGGGCGGTTGGCCGCACAGCAAGCGCAAGAAGCGCAGGCGATGGTGCAGATACCGAGCAAGGAGACCGAGGTGGTCTGGCGCGAGCGGGTGGAGCCGGCAAGCGAGGTGATGAACATTTCGATGGATGGGGCGATGGTCAACATCCGCGAGGAAGGCTGGAAAGAGGTGAAACTGGTTGCCGTTTCAGCTGTGCGCCATCGGCGGGATGTGGAGGCTGGCAGCGCCGCCGCTTATCTGAGCGACCATAGCTATCGGGCGGGTCTGTGGGATGCCACCGAGTTCGGCAAGCAGCAGTGGGCGGAAGCCTGTCGCCGCGGTGTGGACAATGCCAGCTATCTGAGCAGTGTCAATGACGGCGCAGCCTGGATCTGGAACATCGTGCGCATGTGCTATGGCAACTGTGTCGAAATCATCGACTGGTGGCACGCTGTCGAAAAGCTGTTGCTGATCTCGCAACACCGCTTCGACACCGAATCAAATGAGGCGACCAACTGGGTCTCCGCCCAAAAACAACACCTGATTGCTGGGTGCCTGCGCACTATCCTGGGCCACATCCGCCTACTCTACCCGAGAGGAGACTCCATGCCTGACGATGTGCCCAACGCCGTTCGCTATCTCTTCCACAATCGCAAGCGGATGCGCTATCGCCTCTTCCGTAAGGCAGGCTATCCCATCGGCAGCGGCACCGTCGAATCCGCTTGCAAACATGTCGTCCAGCAGCGCCTCAAGCAATCCGGTATGCGCTGGTCCCGTTCTGGCGCTCAGGCTATGCTCGCTCTGCGCTCAACTCTACTTAGCCAGCCTAATCTTAACCCCCTTGCTCTCCTTGGCTTCACCTGACTCATCAAACAATTTGGGATGCACCCTTCTCGGGGATTGCATTCCAGATGGGGAGTGAACTTTCGCACACCTCCAATAACGACTAACCTAAAGCCAATTTGCCTCCCCGAGCAGGGCAAGTGCCCTCACCTCTGACCCCCTTACCCCTGATCCCTGGCCCCGTTGTTTTGCAATCGGGTCTGCGGCCCTCCTTTGTGCGAGGCCCCCCGCAGCGTCCCCCTTCATATGCCCGACCGTCGCGGACAATGGGAACGGTTGAGTCAGCGACTTGTGTTCCAACCCCGCGCCACCACTGTAGGGGCAGGCCTTGTGCCCGCCCTATTTCCCCCAAAAGATGGACAGCAAACGATTCCAGCCACAGCTGTCATCAATTCTCCACATGACCATCTCCACCCCAAATTTGTACTGCATCTTTTCGTGGGCGCGGCACAACCCAAGAGGAAAACGCGGACTATTCGCAATTCTCGTCCCCTCAATCGGAAGCTGCGTCATTGGATTCCGTGCTCTGTCGCAATTGCGTGTCCAGCGCCGACTCCATTCAGCCGCGAAGCGCCTTCTTCAGAAGAGCGAGGCCGTCCCTTCCCAAAACTCCTGGTGACTTTGTCAACGGGCGCCAGAAATGCGCCAGCGGACCCAACCCACTCAGGCAGGGCAATCGCATCTGAATTGGGTCGAAGAATGGGTAAGATGACGGAATAGAGACGATTTGATACGATTGAGAGTCCCTTCACCGGACAAGGGGGACTCATGGCGGATAGAAAGGTCGTATCACTGGTTGAACACTTTGAGGAATTGGAAGATCCTCGTGTTGAACGCACAAGGATCCATCGATTGAGCGACATCATCGTGATTGCGATATGCGCAGTCATATGTGGAGCG
>JAJEBF010000057.1 GCA_022824025.1 Caldilineaceae bacterium | reverse complement strand
CTTGTCCAACAGCGTATGAAACAAAGTGGCATGCGCTGGTCCTGTGACGGCGCTCAGGCCATGCTCGCTCTGCGCGCACGCCTACTCAGTGACCGTTGGCACGAAATACCCATCTGAACATCTCACCCCAAATTTGGACTGCACACGCCCAGTCCCCCATCGTTTCCCTCTCCCCCAGCCCTATGCTATCATTCCCCTAACCCTACCTTCGCTCGCCAAGAACACCACCAGAAAGGCCTGACCATGACCAACGTCCTCATCCTCTCCGGCGCCAATCACGGCTTCGCCTCCAGCGCCGATGTCATCGCCGGCTTCCTCGGTGACGACCCCGCCATTAACGTAACCGTGACCGACGACAAAGACATCTTTTCCTCCCCCTCCCTCGCCAGTCAGGATGTCTGCGTTCTCGGCACCGGCTTCACCCGCTCACAACGCCACGACGACGGCTCCGTCACCTACCACTCCGAACTTTCCACCGAACAGGAAGACGGCCTCGTCAACTTTGTCGCATCAGGCAAAGGGCTCGTTGGCGTCCACGGAACTGGGTGGTGGATCGGCGGCAGGGCTGCTGACCTCCTCGGCGGCCACGCCAACTGGCACCCGCCCGGCCTCATCTTCACCGTCAACGTCGCCGACGACTCCCACCCTGTCATGCAGGGCATCAACGACTTCGAAGTCGACGATGAAATCTACATCACCGCCTGGGACCCCGCCATCCACATTCTGGCGAGCGCGCAGTGGGCCGATAGACCCCAACCCATGGCCTGGGTAAAGCCATACGGCCAAGGACGCGTCTTCTACACCACCCTCGGCCACACCTCCGAAACCTTCACGCGGCCAGCTGTACAGAAGATGATGCGGCAGGGCGCGCTCTGGGCCGCCAACGGAGCCGCAGGCTGACGCACTCCGAGGAAGGCAGCGCCGGCCTGCTTGCCCCGCTCGCGCAGCCAACCTACCGCCACCTACTGCTCAGCAGCGTGCTCTGGTGGCAAACCTACTCCATCTGGGTCGTCGTGGCCGGCGTCGTCGTCCTCGATATGACCGACTCCGCGCTCGCGGTGACCCTGCTCACCTTCTGGCGTCGCGCCGCGCAGCTCGCCCTCGGCGGCTTCGCCGGCTTCATCGGCGACCGCCTCGGAAGACGAACCACCCTCCTCCTGAGCCAGCTCGTGATCTTCGCCGCCTGCCTCTCGCTCCTCCTCCTCTTCCAAAACGGAAAACTCAGCGCCTGGCAGATTACAGCCGCCGCCTTCATCATCGGAGCCGCCTGGACTGTCGACGCACCCGCCCGCGCCGCGCTCGTGCCCGACCTCCTTGGCAACCGCCTCACCCCCGACGCCATGCTCCTCGAAGCCCTTACCCACAGCATTCTGCTCGGCGTTGGCGCCTACCTTGCCGGTTGGCTCCTCGACTACTACGGGACCGCCGCCGGCATCAACGCCCTCATCGCCCTGACCGGATCCAACATCCTCCTTCTCGTCTGGCTTGGCCGCGTCCAGCTGCCCCAGACAACACCGGTTGCCGAAGGCGGCGTCTGGAATTCAATCGCGGGCGGCATCGCCTATCTGCGCGGCAACCCCAGCCTGCTCACCGTCGTCGCCGTCTCCGCGCTCATCAACGTTCTCGTCTTCCCCGCCCTCAGCCTCATGCCCGTTTTCGCCCGCGATGTATTCGACCGGGGCGCAATCGGCCTCGGCATGTTGAACGGCAGCTTCAGCCTCGGCTCCTTTGCCGGCCTGTTTCTCACCCAACGCCTGCGCCGCCGTCTCTCCTTCCACGTAATCTTCGCCGCCGGGTCACTGCTCCAATGCGTCGCCTGGGTCCTCTTTGCCCTCGCTCCGTTCTTTCACCTGGCCATGCTGCTTCAATTCCTGGCAGGCATAGGCCAGGCCGGTTTCTATACCATGCGAAACGTCATCCTGCTCAGCTCCTCCAGCAACGAAATGCGCGGCCGCGCCATGAGCACCGTATCTTTGAGCCAGGGCATCGGCCTGCCCGGCGAGCTTGTCACCGGCTCACTCGCCCAATCCATCAACCCCCGCTTCGCCGTCTCAGTCCAGGGCGTCATCGCCGCGTTCGCCGCCATTGCCATCTTCCTGAAAGCAAGGTCCCGTCAGCCTGCCAATCCATGAACCACCAGCGCCGTCCCTTTCGGAGTTCACATGCCTTTGCCTCTCTTCGCGACACTTCCCGATCTTCGCGGATCATTGCCCTTCGCCCTCTTCCGTGACCTTCGCAGGTCAATCAGAAGCCAATTTCAGCCAAAGGGAACCACAGAATGACCACCACACTTAACATCACCACCCCAATGCCCCCGCCCCACTGGGCCCTGCTCCAACGAAGACTCCTTCGCGAACAGGCCGAAGGATGCCGCGCCTTCTTCGAACACTACTTCGACAGCCGCGGCTACCTCCTCTGCGTGCCCCGCTGGGGCGGCGATGACGGCCCCGACGACGCCGCCGAGAACATCCTCAACTGGACCATGCTCCACGCCCTCGGCGCCGACGACGACATCCTTGACCTTTACAAACTCGGCTGGGAAGGCCATCTCCAACAGTATACAGAAGCAAAAACCGTCGAAGTGCCCATGGCACGCGACGGCATGTACTTCAAAGAATTCCCAGTCATGTTCGACTGGTTCCATAACGGCGAAGGCTTCTCCGCCTTCTTCCTCCAGGGCCTCTCCGACCCCGACGACCCCAAATTCCAGCTGCGCTGCCGCCGCTTCGCCGGCTTCTACATGGACGAAGACCCAATTGCCACGAACTACGACCCTGACCTCAAGTTGATCCGCAGCATGTTCAACGGCAGTCGCGGACCTCTGCTCCGCAAGGCCACCGGCCTCGACTGGGCCGGCGACCCCATCGAAGTCGAGGGACGCTTCCGTCTCGGTCACGGCGAACGCAGCTACGACGAAATGATCGCCCACTTCAAAGACTACAACGACGTCGTCGGCGACCACCCCATCAACATGGCCGCCACTATCCTGCCTCTCAACGCCTTCATGCTCGCGCACGAAGACAAATACCGCCAGTGGATCGTCGACTATGTCGACCAATGGGTCGAACGCACACGCCAGAACGGCGGCATCATCCCCACCAACGTCGGCCTCGACGGTGTCATCGGCAGCGCATGCGAGGGCCGCTGGTACGGCGGCGTCTACGGATGGGGCTTCACCGTCACCGTGCCCCAGACCGGCGAACTCGCGCACCGCACCTACTTCCACACCCGCGCCATCCACGGCTTCGGCAACGCCACGATCCTCACAGGCGACCGCCGCTACGCCGACACGTGGCGCGGCGTAATCGACCACATCAACGCCAACGCCCGCGAAATCGACGGGCAGCTCATGTATCCCAATGCCTTCGGCGACTATTTCGGTGCGGAGGACTGGTACGACTTCCAGCCCAATCCCTTCTCCTCCGGCGCGCTTGAGGTCTACTACTGGTCCATGGACCCGGCGCACCGCGACCTCCTCGCCGATGACCCCTGGATCCAGTTCCTCGAAGGCGACAACCCCGGCTTCCCCGAACAGGCGCTCCTCTCGGACTTCGACCGGCTCAGACATAATCTCGAAGTCATGCGCGCCGACACCGCCACTCCGGACACGCGCCTTTCCGATGACATGAACCACATTAACCCTGCTGTCACCGAGAACCTGACCAGGCTCATGCTCGGCGGCCTGCCCACGGGTCGCACCGGCGGACCGCTCCACGCCCGTCTACGCTACTTCGACCCCGACCAGAGACGCGCCGGCATCCCACAAGACGTCGCCGCCCTCGTCCAGAAGCTCACCGCCGACTCCGTAACCCTGACACTCGTCAACACCAGCCAAACATCCGGCCGCCGCGTCACCGTACAGGCCGGCGCCTACGCTGAGCACAAGTTCGGCGCAATCGCCAGCAACGACCAGACCGTCGACATCTCCAGTGACACTTTCGATGTCAACCTCGCCCCCGGCGCCGGCGCCCAACTCCACATCACCACCGACCGCTACACCAACACGCCCACTCTCGCCTTCCCCTGGCGCAGATAGCAACACTCCACCCTTAAGGGCGCCCCTCGCGGGCGCCCTACTTCGTACTCTCACTCCCTTCAACCAACTCCTGCATCTTGCTCACTGCCCTTAACCACTGGTAACCGCAGCTCCCCTACCTGACCCCCACCGCCAGGTCCGACAACCTCCCAAACATCTGCCCGTCAATCTCCACATGCAAAACATGCGAAATCACTTGCGTCCATCCATGCACAAAATACTCCCACCCATCCGCCACCGTAAGCCCGCGCTCAGCCGCCTGCGCCTCCGCTTGCCGCATGAAATCCAACTCCCCCCGATAGTTCAGCTCCCACACAACCGCGCCCCTCGGAAAAACCGCGCCGTCCGTCAACGGCGAACCCGGTGTATCCTTCCCCATCCCCGTCGCATTCACCACCAGACTCCCCGGCGCAAGCCCCCTCAATACCTCATCGTTGCGACGCGGCTCATTGTTCTGCATAAACGCAAACTCAATCGCGCCTTTCTTCGCCTCCGTCTCCCGCTCCACCATCTCCCGTAACCGCGCCAGCCTTGGCGCCGACCGGTTGACCACCACAAGCCGCCGCGGCCTGTCCGCCTCCCTTTCCTTCCCAATCAGATGCAGCGTCAACGCAACCGCTGAACCGCCTGCCCCCAGCATCAGCGCATCGCCGCCCGTCCGCCCAAAGTATCCCTCACCCAGGATCGAATCCAGGCTCAGCCCGCCCGCGACAGGATCAGTCGCCCGTCCTACCAGCCTGCCCCCATCCTTCGCAATGCTCGAGACCTCTCCCGTCGCCCTTGCATACGGCCCCAATTCGTCAAACAGGTCCCGCGCCGCCGCCAGCAGATCGATCTTGTGCGTCGTCACCAGCGCCCCCAGCGCCAGCGGCTCCTCTTTTATCTCCCGCACCACCTGCCGGTACCGCTCTGGCGCGTCATGAATCGGCATATCTATCCCCACCAGCGAAACCTCCTCCCGCCCCAGCGCCGCCATCCACCGAGGAAAAACGCGCCTCGACGAAGACTGTCCCGTTGTCACCCCAACAAAATAAAAATTAGGCCCATCCGGCCTCACAACATCAGCCATCCTAATCACTCCTCCCATTCACCACAGAAAACGTCCCCTATGAATTCCCAAATCCGCTCGCACGTATTCATCCAAACTTTCCCGCCTCCCCGCAGTTCTCCCGCCGCTCCCCCGCCCTTGTTATTTCCCCTATCAATCATTATGATAAGACGAAGCCCGAAAGCAGAAACCAATGGACCCTACCAACCCCGACAAATCCCACGCTATGAATCTCTGGCAGCAAGTCAACGAAGCCCGCTTGCTCCGTAACGCCCGCCGCTGGGCCGAAACCCGCGAAACCACCCTCTTCACCGAAAAATGGCAGAGCTACTACGTTGCCGTCACCCGCGAAGGCCAGCGCCTCGTCCTCTGGATGCTGGACACCGAAACTGCCAACACCGACTGGGTCCAGAGCGCCCTGGACCTGCGCCAGCCTCTCCGCCTCCAGAGCTCCTACACCCAGGCGATGATCCTCTCCCTGCTCTGGCTTCCCTCCCCTCGCTCCATCTTCCTTAGCGGGCTCGGCGGCGGCTGCCTCGCCACCACTCTACACCACCACCTCACTCACGCACGTCTCACCTGTGTCGAAATAGCTGCCCCCGTTGTCACCGCCGCGACGCGCTTCTTCGGCTTCCAACCCGACGACCGCCTCACCCTCTCTATTGCCGACGTCCGCGCCTTCCTCCAACAGGACACCGCCAGCTACGACCTCATGCTCCTCGACATCTTCTGCGACCATGGCGTTTCGCCCGAACACGCCACCGAGGACGCCTTTCTCGCCCTCTGCCGCAGTCGCATCCCCTCCCACGGTCTCCTCGCCATGAATCTCGGCAACAACGATCCCGCATTCGACAGGGTCGCCAGCGCCCTCCGCGCCCTTTTCGCAACTGTCTACTCTTGCCGCGGACGCGGCAGCACCACCGTCTTCTTCGCCACCGACCTACCCCCGCGCACGCCTGAACAGCTTCCTGAAGCAACACGCTCCCTGGCCCGGCGCCACGATTTTCTCTTCTCCCTCTCCTACTGGACCTCTCGCCTCCGACAGCTGCAACCCGACCCCGTCGCGCCAGGCGCAGACCCGGGCCGGCCCTCCCCGCCGCTTCCCCCCGGCCCTCCGCCGCCATGACGCCTGCCGCCAACTTCTGGACCGCCTGGGGCCTCGCCCGTTCGCTCCTCATCTACTACGGCAAGCCGGGCCGCGCCCGCCGCGACCGCCGCTTCTATTCCCAATTTGTCCGTCCCGGCGCACTCGTATTCGATGTCGGCGCCCACGTCGGAAACCGTACCCGCGTCTTCCTCCGCCTCGGCGCAACCTGCGTCGCCGTCGAGCCCCAACCCATCTTCGCCGCCCTCCTGCGCAAGCTCTACGGCCGCAACAACGCTTTCACCCTCATTCCAGCAGCCCTCGGCAGCCGGCAAGGCGCCGCTTCCCTTCACATCAGCCGCCGAACTCCCACCGTCTCCACCACCGCCTCCGCCTGGAAAGACCAGGTAGCCGCCTCGCCCTCTTTCGCCCGCGTTTCCTGGGATGACGCCGTCACCGCGCCCCAAACAACGCTCGACGTCCTCATCACCCGCTTCGGCCTGCCCGACCTCTGCAAAATAGACGTTGAAGGCGCCGAGGTCGACGTCCTAAGCGGCCTTTCGCAGCCCCTGCCCCTAATCTCATTCGAATACATCACGGCCGTCGCCGCCCAGGCCGTGGCCTGCATCAACCGCCTCGAATCCCTGGGCCGCTACCAATACAACTGGAGTTCTGGCGAATCGCAACACCTGCGGGAGCGGACCTGGCTCACCTCCGCCCAAATGACAGCGCGGCTGAATCATCTGGAAATCGACCAGAACAGCGGAGATATCTACGCCAAACTCACCTGACAGCTCACACTGCCCAACCCGGGCATCCTGCACTCCACCCTGTCCCCGGCTTGAAGCTCCTGGGGTTCCGTGAGCGAGCCTGTCAACACCACATCGCCGGCCCTGATTCCGAAGCCCCGCTCGTACACGTGCTTCACGGTCCACGCCAGCGCATCAATGGGATCGCGCCGACGCGCGCCCAGCAAGTGAGGCGCCGACGCCCCGCC
The DNA here is from genome assembly GCA_022824025.1 of Caldilineaceae bacterium. Lineage (GTDB taxonomy): Bacteria > Chloroflexota > Anaerolineae > Caldilineales > Caldilineaceae > Bin5. The sequence goes on along the minus strand of JAJEBF010000057.1, from coordinate 12,272 downwards.
GTTCACCCGCAGCGCCGCCAACATCTGCGTCAAGTCCAGCACCTGCCAGTCCGCCGCGGTCTGGCCCAGCACGACCATCCCGCCATTCCCGTTGTCAGCGATCCCCGCCAGCATACTCTGCCTCGCCGTCCAGCCGGCCCTGCGCCCGGCAGCATAGCGAGTACTTGTAATATCCAGCGCCGGCATCGCCTCTACCATCCCAACCAGGTCCTCTGCCGCGAGCGCGCCCTCTCGAACATTCGGTTCAGCGCCGAATCGAAATCCAACTTCCGCCTCGACCATTCCCCGCTGAAGCCGCGAGCGCGGCACAACTGCCCCGTCCACGTACACAGTCGTGCCAAATATCCGCCCCGGAATCGGCCCGTCATACCCCTCCGCCCTCTGAACACCCACACTCGTCGCCCCCACTTTCCACCCTGCCACAGTCTCCCCAAACTTGCTTTCCACGACGGCCGCCATCCTGTCCTGAACCAAGTACGCGGCCTCGCGGTCGACCGGTAACATTTCCGTTCCAACATCTACCACTCCACACGCTTGCCATACCTCCGCCAGCGCCCGCCCAACCCCATACCTTCCGCGCTACCCATACACCACCTCCCCAAAATTCCCGCGCCGCCACCCACTGACCACTGCCGTTCCGCTCTTGGTGGGAGGGCCCTGCCTGTCTCCTGCGCCCTTCCCCCACACTGCACCGTCCTTCTTGGGATCCCTTACGCGCCGCCAGTACCGCTCTCCTTGGCCCAGACGCCCAACGGACTTTCCACGCGGGCCCCAACCTTTCTTCGCGCTCCTTCGCGGATCAATCGCCCTTCCCAGAAAACCAACTTGATATGCACCCCCAAATTCCCTCCGCCAGACCCCTGAAGATCAGAAAAGGGGACCGCACGCCCCGGTCCCCCAATGTAGAAATTCGTTATTTGCGCCCCTGTGCGGAAAGGCCTCCTCCTCTGCTCCCTACCCGGCCAACCCATACAACTCCGCAGCCGTTCTGCCCATGATTCGTGCCCGCAGCCCCTCCGGAAACTGCCGCACCGCAAAGTCCGGGGCGTCGCCATCCCAGTGCGGAAAATCACTCGAAAACATCAACATTTGCTCTGCCGCAAACATCTCAAGCATCTGGTGAAAATGCCCCTCGTCCGGCGGCTCCTCCAGCGGCTGCGTCGTCAAACGGATATGCCGCGCCGCCACCTCGCTCGGCAGCTCATTCAACCAGGGCACGGTCGAGTGCAGCGCCTTCCAGTTCTTGTCCAACCGCCACAGAATCGGGGGCAGCCACGAAATGCCCCCCTCCACCATCACAAACTTCAAGTCAGGAAACTTCGTAAACACGCCCTCTGCCAGCATACTCGTCAAGTGCGCAATATAACTGTTCACCAGCGTCGTATGCCACTCAAAATAACTCGTTGGATACCCCGCCGCGTTCGGCGGCCCCGACAGGCCCACCCCTTCCGATCCAGGATGAATCGCAATGGCCAGCCCGTATTCGCTTGCCGCCTCATAAATCGGATGAAATGCCCGTTGCCCCATCGGCGTGCGCGCCCCGCTGGGCAACTGCACCTGCACAACCTGAGGATGCCCACCCAGCCGGTGTATCTCCGCAACCGCCATCTCCGGCACGTGGGCATACACACCAATCGAATTCAGAAACCTGGGACTACTCGGCAGCCACTCCTCGACAAATACATCATTCACAGCGCTGATCACCGCCGCCGCATAGTCCGGCTCCGGCGATTGCGCCATGTGCAGGATTCCGCCAGGCAGAAACACGCCGTAGTCAATCCCGTATTCATCGAAAAAGCGCTCCAGAAGCAGCTCTGGTTCACTATGTATCCTGCGCCCGTCCTCCAAACTCACGTCCGCGCGTTCAACACCCATCGGATTCCACCAGCCCAGGTTGCCGGGACCCCGGTTGCCGCCCCCATATCGAGTCCGCCACGGTTCGGGCAACCGCTCCCGCACTTGCTCTGGATTCACGGCCGGGTGAATATCCGTATCGACTACCAGTCCGTTTTTTTCAGTCATCTTCCCGTCAATCCACTCATCTGAATGCCGCTCACAAAATACCGCTGCGCAAAAAAGAACAGAACGAGCAGCGGCGCGATCATCGCTGTCGATGCCGCCATCATCAGGTTCCACTCGGTCGAATAAAGACCGCGGAAGCCCCGCAATCCGATCGCCATCGTCCAGTTCTCTGGGCTCTGAAGATAGATTAGCGGCTCAAAAAAGTCGTTCCAATTGTGTATGAACGCAAACACCGCGATCGTTGCCAGCACGGGCTTTGAAAGCGGCAAAATCACACCCCAGTAAATGCGTAAATTGCTCGCGCCGTCAATACGCGCCGCTTCGTCCAGCTCCAGCGGAATCGTCATGAAGAACTGGCGAAACAGGAAAATGTTGAACGCCCCCCCGCCGAACCACAGCGGGACGATCAACGGCAAAAACGTATCGATCCACCCCAACGTCCGAAACACGATAAAGGTTGGAATCAGCGTCACGATCGAAGGCAGCATGATGGTGGACAGCACCAGCAGAAACAGCGGCTCCCGCAGCGGAAACCGCAGCCGCGCAAACGCGTAAGCCGCCAGCGAAGCCGTCAACAGCGTCCCGGTCGTCGCGAAAATTACGATTCGCGCCGTGTTCCAGAAATACTCGTGAAACGCTACTGCCTGGAACGCCTCCGAATAGTTGCTCCACACAATCGGTTCCGGGATCCACTTGGGGGGCATCAGGAAAGTCTGACTGCCTGTCTTCAATGATGTCGACAGCAGCCAGACCAGCGGCAGGGCCAAAATCAGCGCGAATACACTTAGCGTCAAATACCAGAAACCGGCCAGCAGTACTTCGATCGCGGCCCGGCTGCGTAACGTTTGCATCCCCAAATGTTCCCCGCGCTAGCGGCGCAAGTCGCCTTCGTAAAATACCCAACGATCCGACAGCGCAAACTGCAGAATCGTGAACAGCAGGACGATGATAAACAGGACCCATGCCATCGCCGAAGCATAGCCCATCCGGAAATTCTCAAATGCCGCCCGGAACAAATACAACAGGTAGAATAGCGTTGAATAGTTCGGACCGCCCTCGGTCATAATGTAGGCCTGCGTAAACACCTGAAACGCCCCGATAATCGCGATGATCAGATTGAAAAACAGGGCCGGCGTCAGCAATGGCAGCGTAATCCGCCAGAAACGCCCCCACCAGTTCGCGCCGTCGATCGACGCCGCCTCGTACAACTCCACCGGTATCCCCTTCAGCCCCGCCAGCAGGATCACCATCTGGCCCCCGATCGACCAGAAGCTCATCACGATCAGCGCCGGTTTCGCCAGCCGCGGATCCTGCAGCCAGTAGAACCCTTCCAACCCGATCCACTGCAAGAACGCGTTCGCCAGTCCCCAATTCGGATGGAAAATCCACACCCACAGAATCGAATTGGCCACCACAGGCGTCAGCGAGGGCACATAGTAAGCCGTCCGAAAGAAGCGGATGCCCCGCAGATTCAGATTCACCGCCAGTGCCGCCAGCAACGCCATAAACAGATGCAGCGGCACACCGATGAACACGTAATAGCTCGTATTGTACAGGCTCAGCCAGAACCTGTCATCGTTGAACAGCTTGACATACTGCGCCGGGCCCACCCACACCGACGGCGTCACCATCTCCCAACGTGTAAACGAAATATACAGCGAAGCCAGCATCGGCCCCGCCGTGAAAATGATGAACCCCAGTATCCAGGGCAATATGAACAGATAGCCGTCCCTCGCCTCCGTCCATAGCAACCTGCGTCCTCTCTTCACCCTTACCCCTGAGCCCTCCCTTTTGCGCATCCCCACTATTCGCGTCGAGCGCAGGCGCCTTTACAGACACCGCGTATCCCTCCGAGGATCAGCTGCTCTTCGCCAGTCAGATGTCTCTCAGTAGATCCATTAGACCATTGCCCTTCGAAACTCTCGGAAACTCTCTGGGTCTATCCGTGGATCAACTGCCGTTCGCCATTCTTCGCGCTCCTCTGTGGATTGCACACTCGCCAACTGTAGATCTTCGCGGAACGACTATACGGCGCCCCCAACAGAACAAAGGCAGCCAGAGGATAGCTGCCAGTTACAAATCGTCTGGCAAATCACACAGCGTTGTAGCTACACACCTGGTACGTAGACCGCCAGCTCCTCAACCCGACCGGCAATCGCATCCAGCGTCGCCTGCGCATCCGCCTTCTCAATGCCGTAGATCGAGTTCAGCGCCGGTTGCACCTCGCGGTGCACGCCAATCCAGTCACCGGCAACCGGTTCCGGCCTGCCGTACTCAAACGCATCCAACATGATCTGCGCGCTCGGAGGCAGCGAATCCGCGCTCGCCTCCAGAAGATTTTCCGCTACCACCTTCAACGACGGCACATTCAACCCCGTCGCATCCACCCAGTGTCGGAACGCGTTCTCGCCGCCCAGGAACTTCATCCACTGCCACGCCTCGTCCGGATTCTCCGTCCCGCTGTACAGGCTGTGCCCGGCCGACGCAACTCGCGTCGTCCGCGTATCGCCTTCGTCAACCGGCAGATGCGCGATGTCCCACTCAAACTCCGAACTCATCACATTCGAAAACACCGAGAACTGCGGGAACATACCGATCCGGCCCGTCGTAAACAGATCACCCGTGCCGAATCCGCCCGCCTCACGCACAGTCGCCGGCACGTGAAAGCCGTTCTCCTCATCATGCCATCCCTGAATCTCCAGCACCTGCGAGAGACCCGGCTCCTGGTTCATCGTGAACTGCGTGCGGTCCTCGCTCAAAACATCGCCGCCCTTCTGCCACATTTTGATCCAAGTGTTCCGGTTCAGATGCCAGTCTGCCGTTCCAAAGATGCGTTCCGTCCCTTCACCTTGCGTCATCATCGTTGCGCACTCAACAAAATCGGCCCAAGTCCAACCGTCCCAAGGCCTGGGCATCCCCGCTGAATCGAAGAACTCGGCATTGTAGATGATCACCGTGCTCGTCGTCTCACGCGGGAACCCAATTTGCCTGCCTTCGTACTGAAAGTCTTTGTACGCCGCAAGTAGGAAATCGTCGCCGCTGATGTCGTCGTCCGCGTCGATAAACGGATTGATATCCAGTTGGATGTTTCGCACCGCCTGACCGGAATTCGTGTAACTGTGCGCCCAATAGGCATCCGGTCCATCGCCCGCCGCAATCAGCGTCAACAACTTCGTTTGAATCTCGATCGCGCCGCCCGGCTCCCAGATTGCATCTATCGTGATGCCCGGGTTCGCCGCCTGGAAATCCTCAATCAGCGGCTCGTATCGCAAAAACGATATTTCGCCGCCGCCCTGCGTAAGGAACGATACCGACGTCGGCTCCGCCATCCCGGCGTCCCCTCCGCCATCGCCTCCTGCCGGCGCCGCTACGGGCGCGCACGCCGCCAGCGCCGCCGCGCCGGCGCCCATCGCCGTTATTTGTATAAACTCCCTCCGCGACAACGACCTCGAACTCTTGACATTCATCTTCTGTCCTCCTTAAAATCTACAGCAATCTGAACAATGATCCACCATGGACCATTCCACCCGCATCCTAGCACAACCGTCTCCATTCCGCTAACCACCTACACATTCCACAGAGCCGCCCCCCCCGCCCCCTTCCGCCCCCTCCTACCCCGCCTCAAACTCCGCCCCACCCCTGGTCCGCGCGTCACTTTGATTTTCTCACTCCTCACTCCTTTCCCTTCCCTCCTCGTTTAATGGGGCGGTCAGCCGCAAGCGCCTTCCCTTGTGCGGGGGGAATCCTCCCGCAACGCCCACTTCCGTCACGGCGCCGCGCCCCCTTCCCGCGCAAACCAATGAAGCCCGCCGCGCCCCGCAAACGCGAAACCAAAACCCACTCCCCATAGTGGGCTCCCAAGCCCCACCGCACAGAATCCCCCCACAAGTCAGAGACACCAACACCTCCCTCGCGCCCTTCCTTCGCCCTTCTCCGTGCCCCTCCCTGAATCAAAAATGTGTTGCCGTTCCTCCCATCCCCCTAATCCCAAAAATTCCCTCATATCCCCGTTCAGACAAATCCCCGTCCCTAAGCCCATACGCTCACAAACACTTCCCCCGTCCGAGACGCCAACACCTCCCTTCTCGCAGTTCCCCTGCTCTTCCCGCTGTGTTACCATTCCCCAAAAACAAGGAGCCCCAACATGCAATCCCAGACCCTCCGCTACCGCGACAACGGCGCCATCGACCTCTTCACCACTCCAATCAACGACCCCGCCGAAGGCGAAGTCCAAATCACAGGCGGCGCCTGCGGCATCTGCTCCTGGGACATCGTCACCGCCAAGCTCGGCTCCACCATGGACCCCATGGCCCCGCCGGGACACGAAGGTGTCGGCTACGTCTCCAAGATCGGTCCCGGCGTCTCCGGCTTCAGAGAAGGCGACAGAGTCGCCGGCGGCGGTTTCGCCACCGTCCGCAACCTGCCCAGCCAAAGCATCTACCCCATCCCCGACTCCGATCTGGCCGACGAACACTGGATCGTCGAACCTGTCTCCTGCGCCGTCACCGGCATCGATCAAACCCAGCTCCGCGCCGGCGAGACCGTCGCCCTTATCGGCTGCGGCTTCATGGGCCAACTCATCCTCCAGGGCCTCCGCCACTCCCCGGCCGGCGAGCTCATCGCCATCGACATCGCCGAGCAGCGCCTGGCCCTCGCCCGCCAGCAGGGCGCCCCCGAAACCATAAATCCCACCGAGCATGAGCCCGGCGAACTCGTCGCCGCCCTGTCCGCAAGGAACATAGACGTCGTCGTTGACGCCTCCGGAAGCCAGCCCGGCCTCGACCTCGCCGCCGACATCGTCAAACGCGGCGGCCGCATCAACCTCTTCGGTTGGATCAAAGGACAAAGGGCTACCTTCGACCCCACAAAATGGCACCTGGGCGGCTTCACCATCGTCAACTCCTCTCCCTCATCCAGAATTCGCAACACGTTCCCCCAGGCCATCCGCCTTATCCACGCCGGCGTATTCGATCTGCGCCCCCTCGTAACCCACACCGCATCACTGGCGGGCTACCCCTCACTCATGGAAGAAATCCTCGCCGGGGAACCCTCTTATGTAAAGGGTGTCGTTACCTTGGATTGACCCACCCTGTCGTCCCAGTCTCCCTCGCCCGACCTGTGTTGGAAACGCTCTGGGAAAGTTTGCAAATTCCATGACAATTCCGTATCATCTTGGGAAGCTCATTCTTGCAATTCAGTGCATAGGTCGCGCCTCCCTTCCGCCCCCGGAAGAACAGAGAGACAGGCAAATACAACCATGAAACTGGGATTCAGCACCTGGGGCATGCCAGCAGTTCCCATCGACGCCATCGTTCGCCACCTCAGCGGCCTCGGCTTCGATGGCGTAGAGCTAACCGTCCTCTCCCACCACACGACGGCTCTCGAATCCCTCTCCTCCGACGAGCGCCGTCGTATTTTCAACCTGCTGCGAGAGCACAATCTCCAACTGCCCGCCATCGCAGGCCACGTCAGCCTCATGGATGAAGACAGCGCCAACCACGCCGCCAACCTTCAGCGCCTCAAACAAACTATCGACCTCGCCGTAGACTGGGCGGGGCCCGACGGACCGCCCGTAATCGACACCACCGCCGGAGGGGCGCCGGAAGACTGGGACAGCAAGCTGGACATGCTCGTCGAACGCATCCAGGAAGCTGCACAGTACGCCGAGAGCCAGGGCGTCACCATCGCCATCGAACCCCACGTCGGCTCCATCATCGACACGCCTGACCGCACGACCGAAGTAATCCGTCGCGTCGGCTCCGACGCTATCGCCGTCAACTTCGACATCAGCCATTTCAATGTAATGGGCATCGGCATCGAGGAGTCCGTCTCGAAGCTGGCGCCGCTTGCCCGCCACACACACGTGAAAGACGAACGCGGCGTCGTTCCCGACTTCGAATTCCTCGTCCCCGGCGAAGGGGAATTCGACTACGTTGCCTACCTCAAATACATGCAGCGCCATGGATATACCGGCTTCATCACCGCCGAAATCAGCAACATGGTGCAGCGCCGCACTCCCTATTACCCTCTGGCAGTCGCAACGCAGACGTACGAGGTCCTGGCAAAGGCATTCACTGACGCCGGCATCGAACGAAGCTAACCCCCCTTGAACCCGCCAGCCAGGGCCGGCTGTATACAAGGACCGCCATTTCACCAACGCCCGACTCTTTCCCGCATAACCGCGAGTAACATCGCAGTATCTTAGCGAAACACCCACCTGCGGCCATTTGAGAACAAGGAGACCAACGTGTCTGATGAAGTAAGTTTCGACCTGAGCGGCAAAGTCATGATCGTCACCGGCGCCGGCAAGGGCATCGGCAAATCCATCGCCGAAACCGCCGCCCGCTACAACGCCAGCCTGGCTCTCGGCAGCCGTACCGTCAGCGAAAGCGAGGAAACCGCCCAAATCTGTCGCTCACACGGCGTCCAGGCCGAGGCTTGGCATCTCGACGTGACCGACCTCGACAGCATCGACCGGTTCGTCAACCAGACATGGGACAAATTTGGCCGCATCGATTCCGTCGTCAATAATGCCGGCTACAACAGCCCCAAGCCCGCACTCGACTACACTGAAGACGAGTTCGACTTCATTTCCGACGTCAATTTCAAGGGCGCCTTCTTCATGTCCACCGCATGCGCCCGCCGCATGATCGAGGCCGAAATCGAGGGCAGCGTTATTGCCATCAGCTCCCAGGTCGGCGTCGTCGGCGGCCCGCTCCGCTCCATTTACGCATCGGCCAAAGGAGCGGTCGGCCAGATGACCCGCTCACTCGCGGTCGAATGGGCCCCCCACGGCATCACCGTCAACGCGGTGGCCCCCACATTTACCCGCACACCGCTCCTCGAACAGGCCATCCAAAACCCGGACTTCGCCAAAAACCTCGAAAAGATCCCCATGGGACGCATCGCTGAACCCCATGAGATCGCCGGCGCCGTCATCTACATGGCCTCCAATGCCGCCCGCATGGTCACCGGCCAAATCCTGGTCGTGGACGGCGGATATACCTCTGTCTAGTCGGAAACCGTCGCACCGACAGCTTCAATTGCTCGCCGCGAAGATTGATTTCACTAACCGCCGTTGTTTGAGAAAGGCTCTTCCGCCAACCAACTCTGTCCGGATGCAAGTATGCCCAAAAAACTCCGTGCCGCCGTGATCGGCGCAGGCGGCATCTCATCAAACCACATCCACGGCTACCTCGCCTCAAACCGTTTTGAAGTCGTCGCTCTGGCAGACCTCAGCCAGGAGGCAATGGCCGAAAAGAACGCCCAGTTCGACATCGCGCCTGCGCACTACACCGACGGCCGCGAAATGATGGAAAGGGAGCGGCCCGACGTCGTCTCCATCTGCACCTGGCACAAAGGGCACGCCCCCTGGACCATCGCGGCCGCCGCATTCAGACCGCAGGCCATCCTGTGCGAAAAACCGATGGCCGATTCAGTCGGCGCAGCCGAGCAGATGATGATCGCCTGCCGCCGAAACGACGTGAAGCTCGCCATCGGCCACCAGCGCCGCTTCCTGCCAGCATACACACTTGCCAAAGAGCTCATCGGCTGCAATGCCATCGGCGAAGTCAGCCTCATCCAGAGCATGGGAGGAGCCGGTCTCCCCAACTACAGTTCACACCAGACAGACATGTACCGCTACCTGCTCTCTGACGACGATTGCGTTTGGGTCATGGGCAACATCGAACGCAAAACCGACCAGCACGAACGCGCCACGCGCATCGAGGACCGCGCCATGGCCGTCTTCCAATTCGCCTCCGGCCCCCGTGCCCTGATCCTCAGCGACCTCGTGCCCAACTACTACCAGGGCGCGCATATTTTCGGCAGCGACGGGATGATCAGCCTGACCACCCAATCCCTCCAGATCCTCAACGCCAAAAGCAGCGGGCGCTGGGAAGAACATGTGCCCGACGGCAAATTTTACACCGTGGCCGAACTGGGCAATCGGTTCGAATGGCAGGAAGGCGCAACCGCCCAGGCTGACGAACTCGCCGACTGGGTCGAAGGCAAGGTCGACGCCCACCGCGGGCAGGGGGAGCACGGCTACAAAGCCCTCCAGATGATTCACGCCGTCTACGAGTCCGCCCGCATGCACGAAAGAGTGGAAATGCCCCTCCAGACGCGGGTCAATCCCCTCGACCTTATGGTGGAATCAGGCCACTTGACGCCGCAGCGCCCCGGCAAGTACGATATACGCGCGGCCCAGCTGCGCAGCGAAAACATGACCGAAGACACACGCAACACGTAGCTATCATCTCTACCCTGTTCATTGGGAATGCATACCAGGAGGGCATGACCATGAAACTCTCGGCCGAACAGCTTGAACACTATGACGACTACGGCTATGTCATTGTCCAGAATGTCTTCAGTCCCGAAGAGGACATAGACCCGGTCATCGAGGAATACAAAGGGGTGCTGGACAACCTCGCGCAGGAACTGTATGACTCCGCAGAGATCTCCTCCCTCTACGAGGATCTGCCCTTCGCCGAACGCCTCATCGCAATCTACCAGGAAAGCGGCAAAGTCCACGCCCAATACTTCGACTTCTCCCTGCCCCAGGGCAACGTCAAGCCCGACACACCCTTCTGGGCCGGCCCCGCTGTCTTCCGCATGTTGACCAACGAGAGCCTGCTCGACGCGGTCGAATCAATTCTCGGCGGCGAAATCTACTCCAATCCTGTCCAACACGTTCGCCTCAAGCCGCCCGAACATCTCACACCCGTAAACGAGGAAACGGGCCGCGTGCAGCTCGGTAAAACGCCCGTCCACCAGGACCACGGCGTCGTTCGTCCCGAAGCTGATGAAACCCAGATGCTCACCGTCTGGTTCCCCCTCATGGACGTCAATATCGAGAACGGTTGCCTCTGCGTCTGGCCCGGCAGCCACAAGCGAGGACTCGTAGACCACTGTCCCACCAACCTCGGTCTTTCCGTCCCCGGCAAACTGCTCGACGGCAAAGCCGCTCCCATGATCATGAAGAAGGGCGATGCACTCCTCATGCACAAGCAGACCATTCACGCATCCTACTCCAACAACAGCGATTCCATTCGCTGGAGTTTCGACCTGCGCTACAACCCAATCGGCCAGCCCACGGGCCGCCCCGCCTTCCCCGGTTTCGTCGCCCGCAGCCGCAAATACCCCGAAACCATCCTTCGCAAACCCGCCGACTGGGAACAGCTCTGGCGCGACACCCGCGACCACATGGCCGCCGTCCAGGACTCCTCCAACTTCAACCGCTGGACCAAAGACAACCCTGTCTGCGCCTGAAGCGCCAACCCCCCCATCCCCAAAGAGGGCGCCCCCTGAGGGCGCCCTTCGCTTTCTTTCCCTGCCGTTCTCCGTGTCCCTCCGTGGATCAATCGCCGTTCCCCGTAGTTCCCCCGCAGTTCCCCCTCCGCCGATCATCAATGTTACAATACACGCCGCGGCCCGTAGTCCCAGCGCCAACTATCAATCCCCGCCCACCCAAAGGACGCCCCGCAATGACCACAGCGCCAGACTCTTCACCCATCAGAATGGCCCAATACGGCACAAAACACGGCCACGCCGCCGGCAAGCTCCAGGCCATGCTCGACTCTCCCGATGTCGAAGTCATTGGCCTTTACGAACCCGACACCGAACGCCGCGCCCAAGTCCAAGACAACAGCGGCCCATTCGGCCAGGTCCACTGGTTCGATAACGAAGAAGACCTCCTATCCGACCCGTCCATCATCGCCGTCGCCTCCGAAGGCAAAAATGCCGAAAGCCTCCCCCAAACCGAGGCCCTCGTCGACGCCGGCAAACACGTATGGTACGACAAACCGGCCGGCGAGGACTGGCCCGCATGGCAACGCGTCATCGGCAAGGCACAGGACCAGAACCTGCTCATCCAGATGGGCTACATGTTCCGCTACCAGAATGGCTTCCGCCAGATCGCCGAATGGACCCACAGCGGCCTGCTGGGCGACATCTACTGCACGCGCGCCCACATGTCCACCAACGTCGACGTCTCCTCGCGCGCTGCGCTTTCCGTCCACCAGGGGGGAATCTTCTTTGACCTAGGCGGCCACATGCTCGATCAGGTCGTCTGGCTCATGGGGAGACCTGAGCGAACAACCGCCTTCCTCCGCACTGATCGCCCCCAGGGACCCCAATGCGCGGACAACACCCTCGGCGTGCTCGAATACGAACGCGGCCTCGCCTTCGTAGACATTGCCGCCATGGAACCAACACCTGTGGCTCGCCGCTTCGAAGTCTACGGCACAAAA
>JAJEBF010000016.1 GCA_022824025.1 Caldilineaceae bacterium | reverse complement strand
GCGGTTGCGGGTCTTGGCTCGCCGTTGTTGGGGCGGCCGAGGACGGAGCCGATGTCGTCCCCGCGCTGGACCTGGTAGGTGGGGATGTTGGAGAGGGCGAGCTCGTGGGAGAGCTCCTGGTAGGATTCCTGGCCGCCGAAGGTCGAGCCGTCGATCACGACGGCGACGCTGTGGACGCCGCGGCGGCGGATTTCGCGCAGGGCGCGCACCCAGGCCGGGTCGGGGTCCGCGGTGACGGCGAGGATCATGTCGTTGCGATTGAGGCGCACGCCTTCGGTCACGAGGAGCTGGTCGAAGGCGATGCTGCCTTCGGCGGAGACGACGGCGAGGGCTTCGAGCATTTTGCGCATCTGGCGTTCGCCGCGGTCGATTTGCAGGAGGTAGCGCTGGCTGCCGTGCCAGATGAGGCCGACGGCGCGGTTGCGCAGCAGGAAGTAGCGGGCGATGCTGGCCGCGGCGGTAACGCCGTATTCGAGCGAGCTGGGGGCAAGCTCCAGGGCATCGGAGCGTCTGCGGCCGCTGAGGCCGAAGACGCCGGCCTCCGGCGGTGTCAGCCGCCACGGCAGACTGTGCGCGGTGCGGCTGTGCAGGTCGAGGAAGAGCCAGATGTCGGCGGAGGGGTCCAGTTCGAACTCTCTGGTCATCAGGCGTCCGGTGCGGGCGGTGGACAGCCAGTGGATGCGGTTGAAGCTGTCGCCGGGGGCGTATTCACGGATGCCGGAGACGTTGGTGGTGATGTATTGTGCGCGGCGGTTGAGGGCTTCGCCGCCGGCCAGGTCGGCGGCCGGTGGTTGGAAGGCGGAGAGCGAGACGGTGGCCGGGTAGACGATGAGGTCGCTGGTCTGGGTGAGGGTCTGGTCGATGGAAAAGAGGCCGAGTGGGTCTCCGCTGAGGAGACGCATGGGGCCGAGGCGGTAGTAGCCGCGCTGCTGGCAGTAGGTACGCACTTGCCAGCGATGGCGGGAGCGGCCCTGGAGGTGGCTGACGACCCGGCTGGCGCCGTGGAAGGGAACCGTAGAGAAATCCCGCACTTCGAGCCACAGTTTGGGCAGCCGGCCCTGATTGCGCACTTCGAAGCTTTCTTCGAAGTGCTGGCCGACCTGGCTGCGGCGGGCGCGGGTATGGCGGTTGATATGGATGGCGCGCGTGCTGGTCCAGGACCAGACATAGCTGAGCGCGAGGATTCCGGTCAGGAGGTAGGCGAGGTTGAAGGCGAGGGGACGCCCGCTGTTCAGGGCGAAGACCCAGGAGGCGATTAGGGCGGCGAGCAGAAAGAGAAGACGAGAAGACATGGAGGGCAGTATCTAGTTTTCAGTTCCTGGCGCTGTTGCGCCGGTTGCCGCGACGCGTTGACCAGGAGCCTGTGGCATGGACTGAAAACCCGGAAAGTTCGGCAGACGTTTAAGCGGCTCTCACGCGGCTGCCGGGCACGGGCGTTTGGGCGAGCGCGTCCTCGATCACTTGCGAAGCGTCCACATTCTTGATGCGAGCGGAGGGGCTGACGATGAGCCGGTGCGCCAGCGTTGCCTCGGCGAGCAGTTTGATGTCGTCGGGCAGCACGTATTCGCGTCCGTCGATGGCGGCCCAGGCGCGGGCGGCGCGGAAGAGCGCAAGGCTGCCGCGGGGGCTGGCGCCGAGATAGACGTCGGGATGGTCGCGGGTGGTGGCGACAAGGTCGACGATATATTCTTTGACGCTGTCGTCGACATACATGTCGCGGACGGCGCTCTGGGCCTGTGAGAGCTCCTCGACGGAGACGGTGGTCTCGAGATTGTCAATTGGGTGCATCAGGGCCTGCAGGCCGAGGATGTTGATCTCGTGCGCCTTCAGAGGGTATCCCAGCCGGATGCGCATGAGGAAGCGGTCTACCTGTGCCTCCGGGAGGGGGAAGGTGCCCTCGTATTCGATGGGGTTCTGGGTGGCCAGCACCAGGAATGGCCGCGCCATGTCATAGGTTGTGCCATCGACGGTGACCTGGCGCTCTTCCATGGCTTCGAGTAGAGCGGACTGGGTTTTGGGCGTGGCGCGGTTGATCTCGTCAGAGAGGACGATTTGCGCCATGATGGGCCCCTGCCGGAACTCGAATTCGAGTGTCTTCTGGTTGAAGACGCTGACGCCGGTGACATCGCTGGGCAGCATGTCGGGGGTGAACTGGATGCGGCGGTAGGTGCTGCCGACGGTGCGGGCGATCGCGCGCGCCAGCATCGTTTTGCCGACGCCGGGCACATCTTCGATGAGCAGGTGGCCCTCGCAAAGCAACGCCACCACGGTCATGCGGATTTCCCGATCTTTGCCGATGATGACCTTTTCGACATTGGCAATGATGCGATTGGCGACGTTTTGCACTTCTTGCATGGGGATTTCCTTGTTGTCAGTGGTTCATGGCAAGCGGCTGTTGGCCGACAGGGTTTGTGCCGGTGTGAAGGCGCAACGCGGCCGTGATTGCGGACTCCGGGGGACGCAATGCAGGCGAATTACCAGATTATGACGCATTGCGCGTGCAAATCGTGTACGCCAACTTCCAAAGTCGCTGATTTCGGCGGCGTTTTATGCGGCTCACACGGGCCTCGACCGCAAAACGATGCAACCGAATTGCCGGATTGGACAGAATGCGCGCTTAGTTTACAGCACTTTAAGCTAGAAAGACAATCAGCCGACAGGCGCAAAAGCCGCCAGGAGCGGCAGGCGACCGCTAGTCACGCGCTGTGAAGGGCTGTATAATGACCGCGTATGGAGTTGCGCGACTATCCCCGCCCTGCAGAAGATACAGGTATTGGCGTCCACTGGCGCGCCGGCGCGGTCGCGCCCGAGATGGTGGAGGCGTTCTGGCTGGGGGAGTTGATCGAGCTGGGCGTGAAGTGGGTGAAGATCGGGGACCAGCAGGGGGCGCGGCAGTTGGCGCGGGCGCTGCTGGCCGCTGAGATCATGCCGGTGGTTGAGATTGTGCGGGAGGCGCCGGGGCCGGGCGCGTTTTCGGCGGCGGAACTGGAGGCGGTGGAGGGCCTGGTCGCGGCGGGCGTGCGCTACTTTGCGTTTGACAGCGAGCCGGACCGGGCGGCGCATTGGGGGCGGGCGGGGGCGGCGGCGGACGCGCTGACGCTGACCGCGCGGGCGGCGGCCGCGAACATGGCGGCCATTCTGGAGCGGGGCGGTTTGCCGGCGATCCCGGCGCTGACGCCGGAATGGGACTGGCGGCTGGTCGAGGAGATTGCGCGCGCTGGCGGCGAAGCGCTGTTCGACGAGCCGGTCTGGCTGGCGATCCACGATGATTCGAGTAACTGGCCGCCGCACTTTCCTGATGACGCGGACGGTGACGGAGGCGCGCCGCGCGGGCGCGAGTTTTACGCGGCCTTGGCGACTGAGGCGTGGCAGGGAGGGCCGCTGGAGGAGATTGACGATCCGGGCATTCAGGCGGCGGGGCGTGGAGAGAAGCCGTCCGACCGGGATGGCGGCGCGACGGCCGGGGACGGGCCTGCCGACTGGCGGGCGAAGCTGGACGCTGCGCTGGCAGAGCGGGGCGAGGGCCGGACTCAGACGCCCCCGCCGAAGACGCCCCTGCCGCCGCAGCGGGCGCGCTGGCGGGCCCTTGAAGCGCTGAACGACGAAGTGGCGCGCCTGCTCGGGCGAAGCCTGCCGATCCTCTCGACGGCCAGCGGCTACCTGATGAACGAGCGCGCGGATGCGCGCGACCCTGCGACCACGCCGGCGCTGCATACGGCGCAGACGCTGGAGATCTGCCGGGCGATGATGGGAACGAGCCGGTACCTGCCGCCGGCGCCGGACTACTATTTCTGCACGGCCTTCTGGTTGCTGGCGCATGACGCGCTGCAGGGCGAGGGTTCGGTTGACGAGCCGGACGCGTGGTATCGCCCGCTGCATCCGGCGGAGAGGCGCGGGGAGAGCGGGGAGGAAAGTGAGCTGCCGGCGGGCCCCGCTCCCGTCGCTGAGACGTCCGGGTGGTCGACGCTGCCGATCGTTCCTCTGTTGAAGGCGGAGCCCAAACAGCCGCGGCCGCGGGGAGGGAGTACACCTGCGGCCGCGGTTCCCAGTTGGCGCGACGGAATGCGGCCGGCGGGGGATGCGGTATTGAGCGGCAAGGTGCGGGGCGGGGCCGGCGCGCGGGTCCGGCTTACGCACAGGGACGGTTTCGCGTACGAATCGATCGCCAGGACGAGCGGCGTCTATCGTTTTGTCGATCTGCCGGCGGGCCGTTACAGCCTGGAGGTGACCGACCCTGCCGGCAGCCGTGAAGAGGGGCTTGATATCGGGCCGGGTCAGGAGGTGGCGCGCGACCTGGCGGCCTATGGCTGGGGCTATGAGATCGAGCAGCGGCCTGCGGCGCGCGGGCGCATGTTGACCTTCGGAGTGGAGGTTTTGGCGAACGACGATGCGGGCGCGCTGGCGCTGCGTATCAGCGACAGCAGGGGGGAGGGCCGGGTGGCGCCCCTGGCGCGCAGCACGCAGGGGCAGACGGCCTCCTGCGAGGTGGGGCCGCTGGAGGTCGACAGCTACCGGCTGGAGCCATTGGGGTTGCCGAACAGCGGGCCAACGCCGCTGCAGTGCCGGGTCCCGATTGACCAGGGGATGGCGACCGACGTGCAGTTTGTCTACTCTTATGATGAGAAGAGGGCCGCGCCGCGGGCGTCGGCGATCAGCGGGACGGTGGAGGGCGGGGCGGGCTGCACGGTGCGGCTGCGGGCGGAGGAGGCGGGGGCGGGGCCGAGCGAGCGATTTGCCGAGGCGGACGGAGACGGCCGCTATGCCTTCAGCGGGCTGCCGGCCGGCCGGTATTATGTGGATGTGATGCGGAGGCGGCTGCTGGACTGGCCGGGCCCGCTTGCTCTGGACGGACGCAACCGGCCGCGCTGCGATCTTGCGCTGCTGCCGGAGGAGACGCTGCCGGCGCTGCTGGATCCGGCGGCGCTGCAAGGCCAGACGCAGCCTGTTGCCGCTGCCGGGCCGACGCGCGTTACGCAGCCGGCTGGCGGCGGCGCGCCGGCCGCGCGACTGGTTGCGCTGGTGGACGCGCGGGGGCAGCGCTACGTGACGCAGGTGGACCCGGAGGGCGCGTTCAGGTTCAACAGCCTGCCGGCGGGGGATTACGACCTTTACGCCGATGTTTACGGCAGCCGGGCGATCCACCTGGAGGCGGGCGACCGGCTCAGCATTCAGATGTGGCAGGACGAGGCGGGATGGAGCCAGCATGTCCGCATACGGACGGCGGCGAGCAGGCCGGGCATGATCCGCGTGCAGTGGACGGCTGGGACGGCGGTTACGTTTACGGTGATGGACGCGGGCAGCGGCGAGGTTGAGGAGAGCGAGGCGGAGGAGAATCGGCGCTGGGTGGAATTTGGGCCGTTGCCGCCGGGCGTCTACCTGGCGCACAGCCCGGAGTTGGGCGTGGGCGCGGAGGTGGCGCTGGCGGCGGGCGAGGCGGCGGTGGTTTCGTTTGTTCGTCTGTAACCGCTAAGCCAAAACTGCAGTGGTCAGTGGTTGGTGGTCAGTGGTCAGCAACGGCGGTGGTTCCCCCGCACAAGGGAAGCCGCTTGCGGCTGACCGCCCAAGAGCAAGGAGAGAGGAGAGAGGGGAGAGGAGAGAGGGGAGAGGGGAGAGGAGTGAGAAGATAGAAACACCGTTGCTCGTAAGTAAACACGGCCTCAACGCGATTGATGCCATCTAAACCACTTTTCCTGGCCAACTTTATGCCTCGGACGTTCAACAGACAAGCGTTAAGCGTCAGCTGTTTTATCCTGCTACTCGCCGCGCTCCTGGTCAGCCCGTTGTGGGACGAACAGGGACTTCCTGGAATCCATAACGATATGCTCTTGCATATGCACCGCGCCGCGGCGGTGGCACGGTCCTTTGAGCAGGGCGTATTCTGGCCGCGGTGGTTGCCCATTGCGTACCAGGGCCTTGGCGGGCCTGTCTTCCACCATTACAGCCCAGGTTTCCACTGGTTGGTCGCCGCGACCCATACGAGTGGATTCCGTTTGGATGAGGCGGTGAAATTGGTATTCACGGCCGCTTTTGTTCTGTCTGGATTCTGCGTCTACGGGTGGCTTCGCCGGACATTTTCCGTGCAGGCCAGTCTTATCGGGGCCGCGCTATATCTGGCTCAGCCCAAGTTTTTGCTTCGCGGCATCTATTATTTTGGGGACTATCCACAGATGCTGGGCATCCTTGTCTTGCCAGCCTGTCTGTGGGCGATTGACGCCCTGCACGCAAGAGGGAGTCCCTGGAATTGGCTCTTTGCGGTCGGTTCACTGACAGCGCTGGTGTTCAGCCACAACATTACGGCTTTAGTGGGGTCGTTTATCCTGCTGATCTACTGGCTGATGCTGGCTATTCTATACGGGCGGCCCGACAGTCTGATGAGATGCGCTCTGGCTGCGTTTACCGCGGCAGCGACATCGGCGATTTTCTGGTTGCCTGCGGTAGCTGATCTGTCTCTTGTGCAGATAGATGATGCCCGGAGTGGTTACTTTGAAGTAGGCAACCATTTTCTCAGTTTGCGAGAACTGTTATATCTGGCACCGGTGTTTTTGGACAGCAGCGCGGGCAATCCGTTGACGTTGCCTTCCTCTACATACGGGTGGCCGCAGATATTGGCCGTGGTTGCCGGACTGCTGTCCGCGCTCTTTGCGGCGCGTCGGGATCTGCGAGTTTGGGGCTTCTTTGGCGGGCTGTTTGCCTTGGCGATGCTGACTCTGACCCTGCCGGTGTCTGAGCCCGTATGGCACGCGATTCCCGGGCTGGATTTTATACAGTTCCCGTTTCGGCTGGTTCCCTTCGCGACCCTGGGGGCGGTCGCGGCGTGCGGCGCGGCCATTGACGCCTGGGCTGAAAGACGGCGGTGGGTCCCGACTCTCGTCCTGCTGTTGGGTTCGATTCTCATCATCTTTCCATTCTTGTTTCCAAGGCTGATCTCGATTTCCAGCATTACGCACGTGGAAAGACTGAGCGTTGAAGAGTCTTTGGATTACGAGAGAACCTACGGACTTTGGGGCTTTGCCGCCAGCAAGGAGTTCCTGGGCAAGGGCGCAGACTTGCGTTACGCGAAGAGGGAAAGAGAAGAGCCCCAGGCGGTTAAACCTGTGTGGCACTCGCCGCACCGGGCCGTTGCGGATCTGGCCGGACAGACAGGATCATTGCTGCGATTGCACTATCATCCTGGGTGGAGCGCGGAACCAAGGGCCGCGTTGACGCCAGGGCCGGATGGCTGGACCGAGGTGAAAGCGCTGCAGAATCCTGAACGGCCTCTGGTCATACGTTGGGAAGGAACTGTTTGGGAACGGCGAGGAAAACTGTTGAGCATGTTCGGTCTGCTGGCCGCCCTTGCCGGGTTCCTGTTCTTTGCAGTGCGCTGGCGTGGAGGCGAGCGAGGCGAAAGGGGCGTGAGACGCGCTGAGGCGCTGAGCGCCTCACGGTTCGTCCCTCTCATGGCGGGATGCATGCTGACCTTCCTTATGGTTCGCTACTTGCTGGTCTGGACTGTAGGAGGGCCTTTCCTATGGCACTCGTCTCCGGGTGAAATGCCCTTCAGGGTGGAAGGCCAGCCAGAGACGATCGGAAACTCCGAAACCGGACAGATGACACTGCTTGGTTGGAAGCTTCTCAGCAGTTCCAATCCAAAACCTGGGGACACGGTCTTTGTTCGCTTCTTCTGGCAAGCCCAAGGACAGGTAGACGGAGATCTGCGAACTCTTCTCCACCTGTACACGCCCTCCCTGCAGCAATCCTGGGCGACCGAAAACAAGGGGGAGATTCGTCCCCCAACCTCTGTGTGGGATCCGGCGAGTTACTACATTGAGACGATGCGGCTTACCCTTCCCACGGACATACCTCCGGTGGCCTATTCGCTTGTAACGGGACTTTCCTCTTCTTCGGGCGAGAGATTGCAGGTCCCCGGCTCGAAGGACGGACTTATGCATCTGAGGGAGATGTCGGTCGCGCCGTTGCGTCCGGGACGGTTCCAGAGAGTGCGTCCGTCCACCATTGCATCAGGCGGTACGAATGACGGCTTGCAGTTGCAGGGCTATGATCTGTCTGACGGGCCGGCCGGTTACTCTTTCCGCCTGTTTTGGGAGACCGGCCAAGGCGTTGAACGAGATTGGATTACCTATATCCACCTTACGGACTCTCGAGGCGAGTTAGCGGCCCAGTTCGATGGTCCCGCTCTTGCCGGACTTGAGCCGACAAGCATGTGGAAACCCAATCGCCTGTATATAGATCGCCGCAAACTTGAACTACCTGCTGATTTGGTCCCAGGAAGTTATCTTCTTCGGGTGGGGCTATACAGTCTTGAGAGTGGAGAGAGACTTCATTTTCAACCTGAGGACGCCGAGCAGGGCCATTTCGAAGACGGCCAGCTTCTTGTGCCGATCAATGTGCAGTCGGAGGTTGCTTGCCCTATGCAATGCGGGCCTTCTGATTGGTGACCAGGTCGTCGAGGCGGAGGAGAGGGCAGGGCTTCTGCGGAATCAGGGACGACAACGGTCTGTGGGGAGCGCGGCAGTACAGCTTCGGGTCGGCCGGGGTTTCAGGGCGTCTTTGCCAGTGATGATGGAAGGAAAGAGGTGGTTCGAGTGATCGTGAAGGGGCGGAGATGGGCGGCGGGCCGGTTGCTGCTTTTGGTGTTGCTGCTGGGCGCGGGGCTGGTGTTTGCGGG
This sequence comes from Caldilineaceae bacterium, assembly GCA_022824025.1. Lineage (GTDB taxonomy): Bacteria > Chloroflexota > Anaerolineae > Caldilineales > Caldilineaceae > Bin5. Next base: position 31,264 of record JAJEBF010000016.1, on the reverse strand, counting down.
CTGCGGAGGGGATGGCGGCGACGCGGCGGAGGGGGGAGAAGGGGAGGCGACGGTGGCGGTGACGCCGCCGAGGCCGGTCCTGCGCTGGATGGGGCCGGCCTTTGTGCGGCCGGTGGACAGGGAGATCGCGGCGCGGTGCGCGGAGGAGGTGGGAATGCCGATCGAGCTGCTGCCGGCGCCGGCGAATCCGGTGGACCGCCTGGGGCTGTACCGGCAGTTCTTGCCGGCGGGGTCGGACGACATCGATCTGATTGATTTCGATGTGATCTGGTCGGGCGCGCTGGCGCGGCATCTGCTGGATTTGGGGCCGCACCTTTCGGCGGAGGAGCGGGGCCAGTATTTCCCGATCTACCTGGAGAACAACGGCGTGGGGAATGCGCTGGTGGGGCTGCCCCAGATGGGTGACATCGGGCTGCTCTATTACCGGACGGACCTGCTGGAGAAGTACGGGTACGGAGGGCCGCCGGAGACGTGGCTGGAGTTGGAGGAGATGGCGGCGGTGATCCAGGAGGGGGAGCGGGCGGAGAATGCGGGGTTCTGGGGCTATGTGTGGCAGGGGAATGTGTATGAGGGGCTGACGGTGAATGCGCTGGAATGGCAGGCGAGCATGGGAGGCGAGCTGCTGGTTGATGCGGACGGGCGGCTGGCGGTGGACGACGGCGCGACGGCGCGGGCGCTGGACAGGGCGGCGGCGTGGGTGGACGTGATCAGCCCGCCGGAGGTGACGGTTTTTCAGGAGGAGGATGCGCGGGCCATGTTTCAGAACGGCAATGCGGCCTTTATGCGCAACTGGCCGTATGCGTATGGGCTGGGGCAGGCGGAGGACAGCCCGATCCGCGACCGGTTCGGCGTGACGCGTATGCCGAGGGGCGAGGGCGAGGCAGGGCGGCACGCGAGCGTGGTTGGGGGGCAGCAGATTGGCGTGAGCGGTTACAGCCGCTATCCGGATGCGGCGGCGGATGCGGCGCGCTGTCTTACGGATGCGGCGGCGCAGCGGCGGCGCGCGCTGGCCGACGGGACGCCGCCGGCGATTGCGGCGCTGTACGAGGAGGCGGAGGTGCAGGCGCGCATTGGGGCGGCCGGGCAGATTGCGCAGAGCCTGGCGGAGGACGCGGTGGCACGGCCGGCGGCGAGGACGGGCGAGCATTATGCGGAGATTTCGCTGGTCTATTTTATCGAAGTGAACCGGGTGCTGACAGGCGAGCAGGACGGCGAGAGCGCGGTGGCGCGGATTGGTGAGCAGGTCCGGGCGTGGGTGGAGTGAGTTTTCACTCGGGTTACTTTTAAAGTGTGACTTACTCTGTCCATGCTCTGACGGTCTGTTAATTTCATTACTTGCAGAAAACTATTTGCAGATCTAAAGTGCGTTCAATTTGAGACTTGCACTTCTTTCTTAGTTTTCGTACCGGGATTGGGGCGTCTCGCCTGCTCTGCCAATTCTCGCAGGTTCTTGGTTTCATTTGGTATTCAAATAGGTTTTGTCATGTTAGAAGGTATGAGTGATGACTAACCCACCATTTCTTTCAAAAAGCATTGACTATTTGGGTAGTCTTGGTGCACGGTTGCGCGACCTTCAAGGTTACACGACCTTGGCCCAGGAGCTTATACAGAACGCGGACGACGCGCGCGCGAGTTGGATGAGCTTCAATATCGATGAAAGGCAGGACGCTCTCATTCTTGACAACGATGGCGTCTTTTCCGATTGTGGAAACATGGAGGCATTCGAATGTCCTTGGAGCAGTGACGGCATTCATGATCACCAGTGTGATTTTCATCGCTTTCGCTCAACTACCTCAGGTGACAAGCGACGGCAGGAAGGTACCACGGGGGCTTTTGGCGTAGGCTTCATCTCAGTTTATCAGATTACGGACCGGCCTGAATTGATATCTGCGGGACGGCACTGGATACTGCAAGAGGACGAAAGCGAAGACAAACGCATAAGAGTCTGTACAAGCTGTAACAAGTGTAGTGAACCCAGCCTTCCAGGGACAAGGTTTATCTTCCCTCTCGCGCGTAAAGAATCGCAGCTGAGACGGGCACTGAAAGCCAATCCGGTACCTGGGGATGTGACAGCACGGCTGTGGAAGGAGTTGGAGCGCTCACTTCCGGTTGCCATGCTGTTTCTTAAGAACCTGAATACGATAGAAATGAAGCAGAACGAAGTTCCACGACGAAAATTCGAAAGAGAGCGGGAAGACGATGCTATCATTATAAGCCAGGGTTCGCCGGACAAAGATCGAGTCTATCGACTCCTACAAGGGGATTTCCAAAAAGAGGCTGAAGATTTACGTTTCCAACATCCTGACCGTATTGAAGCAAAAAGATCGGCGGATGTGGTGGTTGCTCTACCCGAAAAGATGTTGAGCGCCGGCCTGTTGTGCGCATGCTTGCCAGCGGAAAAGATTCCCGAACTGCCGTTCCACGTCAACGCTGATTTCTTTCCAAGTAACGACAGGAAACGTATCATCCTGGAGGACGACTATCAGTCCCAGTGGAATCGCGAAGCACTGTTGGCAGCGGCTCGAACTGTTGCCGAGGCAGTGCCACATATGACAGAGATGCTCAAGGCTGAGCGGTTCTGGCATCTTGTGTCTACCCTGCACCAACTCGCCCTTAGGTCTCGCAAGGACAACAGTGATCACGTTTGGGCGAAGTTTTGGGATGCTTTGGAGGTTGTTCTCCGAAGAGAGGCAGTAATTCTGACCACTCTCGATAATTGGACTACTGCAGACAGTGGTGTCACGATTCGTCAGCATCGTGAGGAAGCGGACAATATCGAAGTTCTACAGGGACTGGGAATCGATCTGGTTTCAGAAAGACTGCGGCCTTATCAGCCGCTACTCCAATCCATTGGAGTTCCTCTCTTCAATATTGAGACCCTGTGCTCCGCACTGACAACTTATGGCCTGAACGACTCTGTGCGGCTCGAAGATCTCCCTCTTTGTCTCAAATCTGATTCCGGTCGTGCCGCCTTATGGACCGAGATAGCCATCTTGCTTCGTCGACAGAAAAGGACTCCTCGCGAGAAAAGCGCTGATAATGCACGTCTCCGAGCGATTTCGTTGGCCCCAACCATCGACAAGAAACTCCGGCCTTGTAACGATACATTTCGTGCCGATACACGCGCCACTGTCTCGCTTTTTGAATCTCTCGGTCTGGAAATCCCGTTCCTCGACGGCACAGAAGCGGCTTTTGAACCGTTGTCCTATCTCTGCAACGAATTTGATGCCAAGAGTGCTGTCCGCTCGCTCGAAGAGGGGAACCCTGTCACTCTTCAACAAAGATGGAAAAGAGGCACGTTTTCTCCCCAAGAGTTGATCACGTGGTTCGCGAACCACTACGAGCAGATCGTAAACGAAGAAGATACTCGCAGGCGACTGGCCAACCTCTCCATTTTCCCTAGCGCCAGCCGGTTAAGACCGCTCACAGAACTGGTGCTACCTGGAAATTTCGCTGACACGCTTGGCTTGGCTGAGCTTGTTGATGAGGATGCTGTTGAAGGACAACGCGAGTTTCTGTTAGACCTTGGGGTTAAGAAACTGGACTTTCGCACCTATGTGCTTCAATATCTCTGCCAGGCATTGGACGATGAAGAACTAGACCCAACGAAAAGGACGGAAGCCCTAGCTCAATTGGCTAAACGCTTTGGCGAATTGAGAAATGATGACGAAGTAAGGAATAAGCTTTCGTCAGTGCGGCTTGTCAGATGCACGGATGGGGAGTTCCGACGTGCCGATGAATGTTACTTCCCTATTGACACTGTTAAAGAAGTGCTGGAGACTGACGCCTTCTTCGCTGACCTGCAGGATGAACATGAAGTCTCGGTTCGAAACCTTTTCAAATGGCTTGGCGTGGCGAGCGAACCTCGCCTGCGTGACCTTGTACAGAGAGTTCACCGGATTGTGGACGAGCCCTGTTCGGAACCCGCTGTGGCTCGGATACGAAGCGTTGTGGATCATCTTGGTAGGCGATTTGAGGATCTCAGAAATCTCTCTGAGATAGCTCCCTTGCAGAACTTATACTGGCTACCCGTCCGCGAGGATACGGCGCAATGGCATCACCCCAATTCTTTGTATGCCCCGTATCGGTCATACTTATTCGAGAGCCAGGCCAAAATCCTCAACGTCTCTTCCCCCAACAGGAGCTTCTTAGAGTTCCTGGATGTCCGAATCGATCCCACTACTGATCTCGTGGTCCGGCATCTGCTCCACTGTTCTGAGCTGGAGGAACCAGTCAATACTGAAGTCTATCGTTTCCTCGATCAAAACGCTGACGATCCCGCTGTTCAACGCCTGAAGTCTACGAAGTGCCTGTGGCTCGGAGAGGCATACCGATCTCCAGAGCACGTTTTCTGGGTAGAGCACCCGTTCGGGAGGTATCGCTGGCGTCTGGGGGAAGGACTGCAGGGTTACGAAAGGTTCTTGGATAAAGTAGGCGTCGTCGCCCGCTCACCCAATCATGAAGACGCTCTGCGTGTGTTGCACGAGATTTCAATAGAGTTCGGCAATGCCAGTCGACCATTGGGTGAAGACGAATATGCGGTAGTCATGCAGTGGTGGCAGATCTGTCAGGGGGCTCTTGAAGGGGGCACCTTGTCAGACCAGCGCCTTGGGGACCTTAGAGGCACCAAGTGCATTCCAAACAAGGACAAAGTCTTATATCCACCGGAATGGCTCTTTATTGACAACCAAGGGCTTGCAGCGAAGTTCGAGGAATTCCTGGAAAAAAATGTTGTTCCACGTCAGCCAATGGTCGAGAAAGCATTTTTGGCTGCTGGAGTCCAACCACTGAGGACAGCTGTAGACGTAATTCTATTGCGAACAGAGAATCCGGATAATGACTCCAGCACTATGTTGCGACTGAGTGAGCGAAAAAAAGAAATTGTCCGGGTACTTTTCGGTAGTCACATGGTTTCCCAGGATCGCGAGTCTACGCTAGACAGGCTTGACAGACTAAAGTGTAAGTCAGCCACATTGCTGAATTTTCATTTTGCCCTGAATGCCTTCAGAAGATATCTGGAAAGCCCGCCGGAGACAGGCGCCGCTCTTTACGACCCAGCCGAACACCAACTGTGGACAACTTACCCGGACATCCAGACTTCGTATGCACCGCTGGCGCGAGAACTTGCCAGCGCGCTGTGCCCTGAAGAAGACCCAGGACCATTCGCCGCAGGACTGAAAGAAGTGTTAGCAGCGGACACACCCACTGAGGCCGCCAATGTCCTGAACGAACTTGGCTACGCTCAACTTGACAACACCGATGTTGTTGCGCCTCCCAGTCAAAAAGCAGTGCAACAATTAGGAACAGATGCTCCTATCAGTGACGAGGAATTTCCGCCGCATTCCGTTGAAGTTGAACCCCAGCTGGATGTGGCCCAGGAAGACGATCCCGAAATTCTCAAGACGGAAGATGCGTTGCGGCAGCCGGACATCTCACACGCCCCAACTTTGTCGATACCTCAGTCGTCGGAGCAGACAGTCCCGTCCAGTGCGTTGTCAAGGACCAGAGCACAGCACAATGGCCCGAAAAGTCGGTCTAACAAGCATGGCGCTGGCGCACGCCCAAAAGCGCAATCGGGAGGTAGGCAGGAATTCTTCTCCTATGTAAAGGTTAGGCCCGACGACGAAGAGGAATCGGATCCGGATAACCTGTCCCTGCAAGAGCGCATGAACCTCGAAGAAAAGTCGATCAACCTGATACTCAATGAAGAACCGGAACTGGAGCGTATGCCGCAGAACAACCCAGGTTTTGACCTGATTCAATACGGCTCACACAGACAGCCTGTTAAGTGGGTCGAAGTCAAGGCGATGAATGCCACACTCGACGACCATCCGGTAACCCTCACCCCAGCCCAATTTAGACACGCGCAGAAACACGGCGAATCATACTGGCTTTACATTGTAGAAAATGCGGCGACCTCGGAGTATGAAATCTTAAGAATCCGTAACCCAGCTGGGAAGGCGCGGAGATTCACCTTTGACCATGGATGGAGGGCAGTGAGTGAAGTGGCTGGAAGTCGTTGACATGGCAATGAAGCAGGCAAAATCCGCGCACTCGAATGCGGAGCAGTGGGGGAGCAGACGATATCTGGCCGGGCGCCAGGGGCCTGGCGCCCTACCGTTTCTCATGGAGGTCCCAGACGGGTACACGAGCTTGCGAGTATCAATGGAGCGAGTGAGGCGCCTCCGAGGTCAGGCCACAGCCCGTGCGAAAACTCTTGGTTTCAAATTGAACGCACAAGAATCTCCCGTCATCATGTAATTATTATATTATTGCAAAATAGGCGCTGTTCTGTCTCTTGAAAATTTTTTCTCGCAAGCGCTCATAAACTCTCGTGGATCTCTCGTAAACGCTCGTACGAGCGTTTACCTGTTCCCTGCGAATTCCCGCACGAGGGCACGTCCTGTGTTCAGGGAGCGTCCAGCCCAGCTATTGCTGCAGCTAAATTGAAACTGTGTCTCTTCAGCCCGGCTTGAAACCCTACCTTTTCACCGAACGCAGACGCAAGAGCTTACCCTCTCGGCACACCTTGAAAGTGTCAACGAGCGCTAATGGACGCGCCAAATGATTCCAGGGACTTGCGAACATCGGCGGAACTGGCGAAACTACGGCGGTCCCGGTACGAAGACTGAGCAAAAGATATTAGTCCCCATGGGAACCGAAACAAATGTAAGTTCACCATGATACTCAAGAGGCTTTCCGAATCTTGGTCAAGAACAAGATTCGGCCACTGCCGGGTCAAGAGCTAGGAGCGCTCCGCACTGATACAGTCGAGGAAGGCTTTACAGGAGTCGCAGAGGCGCCGGCGGCCTGTACGGACTTCGCTACATGCCAGGTGGCGCCGTCCCAAATGATCATGCCGCCGCCCGGCCGCCTTCAGTAATCCAGCCCGCGCATGACCGTACCGTGCCATTCGTAAATCCGGAAGAAAGCGCCAGCCGGGCAGCCTGGCGGCTCTGCCCCATCCGCGCGCCTGCATCGAATTGTGACCTGAAACACCCCAAAGTCGAAAAGAAAATCGCGTTTGAGCGGACATTTTTATGAACAGATACAAAAAAGTACAAGGTCGTCATAGCCATTCTTCGTATTCTTTCTGAAGTAAGTTCAATTTGAAACCGCGAATTTTCATGCCCGCTCAAGGACAGCAAAGCAGAAGCGCAGCCTGCGTCTGCATTTTTGGCAAACCCCAGTTCCTGTTTGGAATGCCTGCCTGCGTGATAAACAACTGTTCTGGCTAACGATTTGCGAAATACTGGCTGATAGCTTTTGATTGCTGAACGCCATTTGAATTCAGAGTTTGAAGGTTCTTTCGAAGAAGCATCGTCACCGGGATGACGCGACATGAGAGAAGCAACTGCACGGATCAAGATAAACCGGCTGCTCGAGTCGGCAGGGTGGCGTTTCTTCGCCGGGGAAGATAGTCCGGCCAATATCCGGCTTGAGGCAGGTGTTACGCTCAAGAGTTCGGACCTGGACGGTTTGGGCGAGGACTTTGAGAAGACAGGCAAGGGCTATGTCGATTTCCTGTTGCTCGACAGCCGGGGCTTTCCGCTCATTGTCCTGGAGGCCAAGTCAGAGGACAGGAACCCGCTGACAGGCAAGGAGCAGGCGCGGCGGTACGCCCGTTCACAGAACTGCCGCTTCATCATCCTTTCCAACGGGAATCTGCACTACTTTTGGGACCTGGAGCGCGGCAATCCTTACATCATTACAACCTTTCCTTCACCCGATTCGGTCGCAGGCTACCAGCGGGTCACGCCAAACCCGCAGAGATTGATCGATGAGCGCGTGGAGGCGGACTACATCGTTCTCAGCCAGCGCCCGAACTACGCGTCGGCGGCGGCGTGGAAGAACGAGAACGAGCGGCCCGCTTTCATCGCGACCGGCGGCCTGCGCTTTTTGCGCGACTACCAGCTGAGGGCCGTCCATGCCTTGCAACGCTCGCTGGAGGAGGGCAACGACCGCTTCCTGTTCGAAATGGCGACCGGTACCGGCAAGACGCTCACCGCGGCGGCCATCATAAAGCTGTTCCTGCGTACGGGAAATGCCAGTCGCGTGCTCTTTCTGGTGGACCGCCTGGAACTTGAGGAGCAGGCGAGAAAGGTCTTTTCCGCGCTGCTCTCCGCCGACTTCCAGACGGTGGTATACAAGGAGCGCCGCGACGATTGGCGTTCCGCCGAAATTGTGGTCAGCACGGTGCAGTCGCTGCTTTTCAACAACAAGTACCAGGCCCTCTTTTCGCCCACCGACTTCGACCTCGTGATCTCCGACGAGGCGCACCGTTCGATCAGCGGCAACGCCCGCTCCGTGTTCGACTACTTCGTCGGCTATAAGCTGGGCTTGACCGCAACGCCGCGGGACTATCTGAAGAAAACGGAGAGCGCGGGGACCGGCGTTCGTGATCCGAGGGAGATGGAGCGCCGCCTGCTGCTGGACACCTACCGGACTTTCGGCTGCGAGAGCGGGCAGCCTACCTTTCGTTATTCGCTGCTGGACGGCGTGCGCGACGGCTACCTGATCAATCCCACGGTTGTGGACGCCCGCACCAATGTGACGACGCAGCTGCTGGCGGAGGAAGGGTTCATCGTCTCCGTCACCGACGACATCGGAGAGGAGCAGGAACAGACATACAAACAGCGCCAGTTCGAGAAGCAGTTCTTTTCCGACGCGACGAACGAAGTCTTTTGTCAGACCTTTTTGAAGCACGGTTTGCGGGACCCCGTCAGCAACGAGTTCGGCAAGTCGATCGTCTTTGCGGTCAGCCAGAACCACGCGGCGAGGCTGACGCAGACCCTGAACGAGATGGCCGACATCATCTATCCGGGCAGGTATCGGTCTAACTTCGCCGTGCAGGTGACTTCGCAGATCGCAGAGGCGCAGCAGTTCACGATCAGGTTTGCCAACAACAATCTGATGGGGGCAGGCAACTTTTTGCCTGAATACCGCACCAGCACGGCTCGCGTCTGCGTCACCGTCGGTATGATGACGACCGGATATGACTGCACCGACATTCTGAACCTGGGCCTGTTCCGGCCCGTTTTTTCGCCGACCGACTTTGTTCAGATCAAGGGGCGGGGCACGCGGCGGCACAGTTTCCTGGAACAGTTGCGCGACGAGAGGCTCAAGGAGGAAGTAGCCAAGCCGGAAAAGACAGAGTTCAAGCTCTTCGACTTTTTCGGAAACTGTGAGTACTTCGAGACCGAGTTCAACTATGACGAGGAACTCAAGCTGCCGGTTATCACGGGCGGCGACCCGGATGGGAATGGGCCGATCGGGCCGGTGATTGCGCTTGGCGCTTTCGAGTTCATGGGCCGTGACAACCTTACAGTACTCCGCGAAGAGACTATCGGACTGGAAGGGATGAAGATCGACCGGATGCTGTTCGAGAGGTTCACGGACACGGTGCGGGCGAATGAAACCATTGTCCAGGCGGTGGAAGCGGGCCAGTGGGACCGCGTGATCGACTATGTGAACCGCGAGGTCATGGACAAACCGGAGGAGTACTATACGCTGGCAAAGCTGCGCAAGGCCGCGGCTGTGGACCGGCGACTCACGCTGCGGGAGATCCTGGAAAAGGTCTTTGACATTATTCCCAGGTTCAAGTCAAAGGACGAGTTGCTGGAGGAGGAGTTCGCCAAGTTTGTCGCCGACCATCAGCCGGAGGAGGCGGGCGAGGCAGAGGCGATCCCGGTAATCCGGGCCTATTTCAAGGCGTACGCCACCAGCGAGGAGGTCCGGCAGATCGTAGCCAGCCGTCAGCTCACCCGGCTTGCGACCAATGCCTCGCTTTCGCTGGATGACTACGCGCGCGTGCCGAACAAGTACCGCTTGCTCGTACCAGAGTATATCAAGGACTACGTTTCCCTGAATCAGTTTGCGGCATGAACAGTGCTCCCGGCTCGCCACAAGCACAGAGAGACGAAAGACCGCCTATTCCATTCGATAAAGATGAAAGTGGTATACTCTGGAGGAATCACCGAGTGACAGGCACTCTATGGAAGACAGCACGCAGTGAACAAAGGGAATCTGGCCTGTCGTCATAAGAGTGTAAGCCTGGCGTGTGCTTGGGAGTGGGTTCACATCATGTAGGGGAAAGAATCTTTCCTTTTCTACGACTGGGCCCACTTCATGTTATGGAGGCGAGACAGTGAGCGCTGATCCAGAACCTGGAAGATTTTTCGGTGACCACCGGCAGGGAGAGATCCCGAAGCGCAGTTACCGGAATCCCCCTGTAGTCGAAGCGCTTTGCGAAATCTACTTTGCCGAATCGTCTTGGGATGACACTGTGCCCGGCGCCTTTTACGAGAGAGTCAGATCCAGATTTCCCAGAAAGCAACGGAGAGAAACTCAAGAAGCCAGGATCACAATGGGGCCCGAAACATCGACGGCAGGCGTACAAAGGCTGCCACCGTGGATGCAGTTCCTCACCGAAGGCGGCAGCCTCATGATACAGGTCGCCGAGAATCTTGTCGTGGTCAATCAGTTACTCCCATATCGTCACTTTGAGAACTGGGAGCCGGTCATATATGAGATGCTGAACGTATACAATGAGGTAGCCCTTCCCGAGAGAATCGTTCGCATTGGTCTGCGATATATCAACCGGATAGAAATTCCCGGGCCGATAATCCCTATGGAAGAGTACTTCAAAATCTATCCGAATCTTCCGCCGTCCTTGGGAAACAGGCACGGCGCCTTTCTCGTAAGAGTTGAGGTGCCCCAGGCAGAGCTTGAACATTCGGTGTTGATCACATTTGGCCCCGCTGATACACCGCAGCTTGCAGGGGAACCGCAGGCCTTCATGCTCGATCTTTACGACAGAGTCTCGCGGTCGTTAGAACCGAACGAGGCAGAATTGAAGAAGGAAGTGAGAACTGCCCACAGCAATGTAGTAATGGCATTCGAAGGTAGCATCACCGACCAGCTGCGCGACCTGTTAGGCGTGGAGGAACGAACGTGACTGGCGTAACACTCTTGGAAGACCAACTGTCGGTTGACATTTTTGTCTCACCCAAGACAAGAGATTTCGGCCAGCCTGTTTGGGGCCTTCTTCAGGCCGGACTGAATGCAGGACTCTCCACTTCAGTCACCGAAGCCTCCACTTTTGCCTATGGGGAAGTTCCGGCCGAAGAGTTTCGGCTTCTCACAGATACTCTGGAGAGAGAGTGCGCCCATCTTTCTTCAATACGCGAGTTTTCACAGCATCCGGCATACCTTCAAATCATTGGAATGGGGCCGCAGGCGTTGCCTCTGATTTTGAAGGAACTGGAGGAAAGACCCGGTCACTGGTTCTTGGCGCTGCGAGAGATTACGCAGGAAAACCCCGTGCTTCCTGAACATAGAGGGATCATCTCAGAAATGGCGAACGACTGGTTAGGCTGGGCAAGAGATAAGGGCCTGCGGTGGTAGACCTTGAGCGCTTGTTCCCCGGGCTCAAGGGCACCGGTTACAGCATAACCAGCGAAGCTGAGCGGCAATACAATTGCATCGCGTGGGCGGCAGGGGATGACTCTCGTTGGTGGGAGCCGGACGCCGAAGATCAGTACTATTGGCCGGAAGAAGCGCTAAGAGAGTACACGGTAAAAGCCTACGCAGAGGCATTCCTCAGCATCGGATTCGAAATCTGCCACAAAGTCACCTGGGAAGAGGGCCTGGAAAAGGTGGCGATTTTCGCTGACGCCAATGACATGCCTACACATGCCGCCAGGCAGTTGGTCGGCGGCGCTTGGACGAGCAAGCTGGGGCAGGCAGAGGACATCAGGCACACGGAGCTTGAGCATGTCAGTGGGACGTACTATGGAGACCCTGTTTTAATCCTGCAACGACGAAGAACCGAATCGTAACCAATTTGATGTTGCCTCGACGCCTGGTTGGGCCTGATGTTCCGCCAGCGCAGAAAGCCGAAGTGCTTCCTCGACTCTCTCTCGCCTGACGCAGGCGAAGAGCGATGAGGGCCAGTTAGTCATCTACCCCGCTTTCCTCCCATTCCATCGTAGCAGGTCCCCTTGAATTCCTTGAACAGGATAGGGCATTCATTGACTGGCTCCCAAAAAATCCAGATTATCGCTTAGAGGACTCAAATGCTGGACGCCGAAACGAAACGCCGCATAGACACGGCCCGCGACATTCTCGTTGGCAAAGTTCCGGATCCCAAGAGCCAGGTCGAGCAGATCACGATCGCGCTGATCTACAAGTTCATGGACGACATGGACGGGCTCAGTGAGGAGTTGGGCGGCGAGCGGGCCTTTTTCACCGGGGAGTTCGGTCAGTATGGCTGGGCCAGGCTGATGCAGCCGGGCCTGGGGGGCCACGAGACGCGCGGCCTTTACGCCGAGGCGATCGAGCGCATGGACCAGAACCCGGGCGTCCCGCAGCTGTTCAGGGACATTTTCAGTAACGCTTATCTGCCCTATCGCGACCCGGAGACGCTGCGGGCCTTCCTGAAGGTGATCGACGGCTTCACCTATGATCATTCGGAGCGGCTGGGGGACGCGTTCGAGTATCTGCTTTCGGTGATGGATTCGCAGGGCGACGCGGGGCAGTTCCGTACGCCGCGGCACATCATCGACTTCATCGTGTCGATTGTGGACCCGAAGAAGGAGGATGCAGTTCTCGACCCGGCCTGCGGGACGGCCGGATTTCTCATCTCCTCCTACAAGCATATTCTGGACGCCAACACCGATTCTGACGGGAACAGCACGTTGACGCCGGACGACCGCGAACGGCTGGCCAGGAACCTGACAGGCTACGATATCTCGCCGGACATGGTGCGGCTGTCGCTGGTCAACATGTATCTGCACGGGCTTGTCGCGCCCCGCATATATGAGTATGACACGTTGACGAGCGAGGAGCGCTGGAACGAGTACGCCGACGTAATCCTGGCCAACCCGCCCTTCATGTCGCCCAAAGGGGGGATCCGGCCGCACAACCGGTTCGGCGTCAAATCACGGCGCAGCGAAGTTCTGTTCGTGGACTACATGGTCGAGCATCTGAACGCCGGCGGGAGGGCGGGGATCATTGTGCCGGAGGGGATCATCTTCCAGAGCCAGAACGCGCACAAGCAGTTGCGTAAGAAACTGGTGGAGGAGAGCCTGGTGGCGGTCGTCTCGCTGCCGGCGGGCGTCTTCAACCCCTATTCGGGCGTCAAAACGTCGATTCTGTTGCTGGACAAGGCACTGGCGCGGAGGACGGACCGGATTGCCTTTTTCAAGGTGGAGAGTGACGGTTTCGACTTGGGCGCGCAGCGGCGTCCGAGCGACGCGAATGACTTGCCGCGGATACAGGAGGAGATCGTTGCGTATTTGCAGGGGTTGCGGGAGGGCGAGGGGGATGGTGAATCCCGGCAGGAGTCGACGTCATTGGCGGCTGAGAGCAGGGCAGAGTATGTGGTGGAGGGGTCGCAGCCGAAGGGCGGATTGACCACTGAGAAGGAGAGGCTCGCCGAGGATGGGGAGTACAATTTGAGTGGGGAGCGGTATCGGGTAAGCCCTGACTTGAATCACTCCTTTCCCATGGTCGCATTAGGTGACACTTCGCTATTTCGCGTTGAAAGTGGCGGAACTCCAAAATCGTCAGTGGAAGAATACTGGGATGGCGACATAGCCTGGGCGACACTGGTTGACTTGCCGTCGGAAGACTTAGTGTCTGAGATACGGTCAACTCAGCGCACGATTAGCGATTCCGGCTTGGCAAAGTCATCCGCAACTCTACTTCCTGAAGACTCAGTCGTGGTGTCTACACGTGCAACTATTGGAAGAATCGGAATCAACAAAATCCCCTTGGCAACGAATCAGGGATTCAAGAACATTGTCATAAGAGACCCTTCCAAAATAATTCCCAAGTATGTTGCATTTGCAGTTACGAGGCTCGTTCCCACCATGGAGACGTGGGCTAGTGGAGGAACGTTTAAAGAGATCTCCAAGTCCCTTTTTTGTCAGCTTCAAATCCCATTGCCGCCATTGGATGTTCAGGAGGAGATCGTTGCGGAGATTGAAGGGTACCAGAAGGTGATTGACGGGGCGCGGGCTGTTGTCGAGAATTACCGGCCGCACATTCATGTTGAGCCGGATTGGCCGATGGTGGAGTTGGGGGCCCTGTGTGAGAGGATTCAGTACGGCTTGTCGTCTCGTCTAAACACCGAGAATAAGGGCTACAAGACGTTCCGAATGAATGAACTTGTCAAAGGAATGTGTACTGACCAGGGTACCATGAAATGTGCCGACATTTCGGCTGATGATTACAACAAATACAAGCTTAATCGTGGCGATATTCTTTTCAATCGTACCAACAGCTTTGAACATGTAGGTAGGACCGGAATTTTCGATTTGGATGGAGAATACTGTTTCGCTTCCTACCTGATAAGGCTCACGATTTCAGATGAGCTTGCGAATCCGTACTACGTTAACGCATTCATGAACACCAAAGGGTTTCAGGCAGGAATCAAACAGTATGCGAGCCGTGCAATTGGTCAAGCCAACATAAATGCAAAGTCGCTGGCCGCCTATCGGATTCCTCTACCACCTTCCAAAACTCAGCAGGCCATCGTTGCTGAAATCGAAGCCGAACAAGCCCTTGTCGACGCCAACCGCGAATTGATTGAACGCTTCGAGAAGAAGATACAGAGTACTATCGCGCGTGTGTGGGAAAATGAATCATGTATAACGTGATGGACAAAGTGACGCCTCTTGATTCTTGTGGAAAGGAAGAGTTTAGGCATTCTGCGCATAGACTAATAGGGGCCCGAAGAGAACTGCATCAGACCTACCATGGACAACCCGACAATCGGGATATCATCCCCGACTACAATGCCGTAGTCGCGTGGAGTACAGTTACTTGCGCCTACTCCGGCATTGAACAGGCTATGAAGTGCCTTCTGCAAATGCGCGGCGCTTACATAGACACGCCCCAATCAAGAGGTGGTCACAGGCATCACGATATTGGCAAGCTCTTTCAGGACCTTGCTTCTGACGAGAAGGATATTCTCAGCGTGTCATACGCCATATATCGTTCGCTTCATGATTACATCCCGCCGGAAACCGTAGACTCATTTCTGCAAGCCATTGACGATGGTTACCCCACTTGGCGCTATTTCCTTCTTGAAGGCGAAATGCCTCCGACGACCCATCCAGGCGCCATGCTCGAAATCTGGTCCGCCTTATCCGATATCCTTCGGGCCAGGGTATTTACGAACCACGGACTTAACTCTGTCGAACATAGGATCAAGCATAATCTGTACCATATTGGCCTGCAGGAGGCATGGACGAGCCATGCCAACACAGATATCAGTCAGCGTGAAATTGATGATATGAATCGCTGGATGAAAGGATACAATGGCGTCCCCCTGAACGCGTACGCCGATCTTATCTACCACTATGCAGAGAGTACTCTCGATCTCATTGACGTTCTGCCTTCCACCAGGGAGGTTTTGCGTACGATGGTTGGCTTAATCAAAGACAAGTGGGTTGATAATGATTTCGCCCATTTTCTACGTCGCGCCCAGCTGGGAGAGATAGCTTGGAATTCTGACGAGAATCTCTTTGAAAACGTCACGCGATCTGAAGAGATAAAGATCAATTTGATTGAATCCGGCGATCCCTATGTCAAAGACTTCATTCTTGATCCTTCAGTGAAAACAGAAACTACGGAATCGGTTCCTGCTTATATCGAGGATTTCATATTTGAGCCTCGCACCAAAGCAGAAAGAGTCAATGACAACCTGAGTAATGAAGAACTGGTCAAGGAGGCATTCAATAGCCATGAAGCAAAGTATGCGCAAATAGAACTGTACGAAGGAGGAAGTGATTGCGAGGGGTATAGATGTCATATCAATGGAGTAGAGCTTGTCATAATTCTTTATGACTCGACAGAATGGATCGTTTACAGTTACCACAACGACAGTGTCCTTGGTATTCCGTACCATTGTAAAAATGTCGGAGGGCCATTTCGCTCGATCCGGGAGGCAATCAAAGCCATTGAGCACTGGCGGAGGACAAACAAAGAGGCGTTTGAAGTATATCGTAAACATATGTGGAATCGCAGGGGAAGGAGGAAGACTGGAGACAGGGGAAATTATGACCAGTCCGTGGTCTGAACTGTGACTCCAGGGATTTCGGAGCTAGGCTGTGATCTTGGTGGAGCGGGCGTTAACACTGAACGTTTGGTGCTGCGTACCTGGGACTCTGGATGGAGTCTGCAACGAATATTGGGGGTAAACAGGAGATACCGGGACTTGGGGGTAAGGATCACAAACAACGAATCCCCTTGAGGGGATTGAAACCGGAGTAAAGTGTCCGATAACTGCAGTTATCGGACGTGAAATGTTCAATTCGACGGCTCAACAGAGCGCGCGCGAAATGAGGAACACCTGCGCGTGAAGTTGAACTGCTTTGGTCAGCGGTCAGCTAGAGAGCGGCGCGAATCGGGGGCGCGGTGGGGGGAGTCCGGGGGGGCTCCCCCGGCCCGGCGGCGGGTGTTTGCCGCCGGGGATCGGCGCAGGGCCACCCGGTCCACGCACTGCCCCGCCCCGTGGAACAGAGAGTGGGCGGCTGGCGGCGTTTGACCGCATTGGCGTGCGGCGGCGCGCGGGAAGGGCGGGGCGCGGAGGGGCCGCCGACAGAGGGCAAGGCATCATGGTTGATGGGTGGGGGTTGGGGGAGGACCGCAACTGCAGTTGATAGTGGCAAGAGACCTTTTCAACGGGGCATTGAGGGTTGTGGATGGATTGCGGCTTAGCGGTTACAATCTGAACATCGCAGCGAACCGACTGCCCGGAGCAAGCTCCTTTGACCCGGACAGCCGACCGGAACCCGGGCGAGAGAACGTCACCGGTCAGGGCGCGATGGACCGGCGAACCTCGACTCACAGCGGCGTTGCGACGCCGGCGGGGATTGAGGGCGCGGCAGATATGTTGAAACAGGGGCAAGCAACGCCATGAGCAAAAAGAGAAGACAGCGGAGACAGAGCAGAAGAACGCGCCCCAGACCGACAGGGGATTTCGCCTTCCTCCTGAAGGTGAAGGACACACTGGACAGGGATGGCGTGTTGAACTGGGATGAACGGACGCCCGTGAGTGCGTGGGAGGGCGTCGTCACCGACCCGGAGGAGAGGGTGCCGCGGGTGATTGGCTTGAGCCTGTCCTGGCTGGGGCTAACGGGGAGGATTCCCGCTGAACTGGTCCGGCTGGCCCGGCTGAGCTGGCTGGATCTCGCCGGAAACATGCTTGATGGAATCATACCCCCGGCGCTGGGTCGACTCAGGAGACTGGAAATCCTGCGGCTCAGCGGAAACGAGCTGACAGGGCCCATACCGCCGTCGTTGGGCCAGCTCTCCATGCTGTGCGAACTGGACCTTGGCCAAAACCGGTTGACGGGCAGCATCCCTCCGGCCCTTTGCCAGCTGTCCAACCTGTACCTCCTGAGGCTTTCTCACAATCAGCTCTCAGGATCGATTCCGCCTGAACTGGGCAACCTTGCCGAGATGGATATGCTGGAGCTGTCTGACAACCGGCTGGAGGGAGCGTTGCCGTCTGAAATGTGCAATCTCACCAAGCTGGTCAGTATGTCTCTGGCCAATAACCGGTTGACGGGAAAGATACCTCCCGATCTGGGGAAGCTGCCCATTCTGACGATGTTTGATCTCAGCGGCAACCAGTTTGCCGGCGAAATCCCGCCTGAATGGGATGGCCTTGTCCGCGAATACCTGGAGGAGTTCGAATAGGGGGTCCTGCCAGGCCCCGGATACTGCCGGTCCACTGAGTGGAAGGGGGCGCTTGGCCCCAATGGCGAGACCACGAGATGGAAAAGTGAAGCGCTTCCGGTCGGAAGTGGTCGGCGACGACAGGAGGACATTACACTGAGATCTCGCTGGTCTTTTTTGTTGAGGTGAACCGGGTGCTGAGAGGCGAGCAGGACGCCGCAAGCTGCGTGGCGCGCAATGGCGAACAGGTCCGGGCGTGGGTGGAGTGAGTTGTCTTCCACACCCCATTCCATACTCTGCGTCGCGGTCATTCGTGATATGTCTTAGTTCTTTCTCAAGCTGCTTGTTCGCAGTTAGATTCATCCTCCTATTGAGGTAGTCATAGCAGTCTGTGTTACACTCTGCGAATCGAACGATAATATTTCAAGAAGCCAAATATTCATTCAAGCAGAAATGACGATCCGGCATCAGCGAAGACAGTCTTTCTGTAAGCCCCCAAGGAGGAACGCGTTGAAACCTTCAAAGAACCTTCTCGTCTCGACAGCATTCATTTTGGTATTGCTTCTTTCTATAGCATACCCCCTCTATGCCCAGGAAGCAGAGCTAACTCTAGAAGCGCTTGCCGAGAAGATTGAAGAGTTATTTTCTGGTCAAGACGATTTGGCATCTACTGTGGAGGAATTGGCGGAACGCGTGAAAGAGTTGGAGACTCGCGTTGCCCCAACAGCTACGCCTACTATCACTCCTACCTCAATCAATACCCCGACAGTAACGACTACTCCTACTGTGACGCCAACACCGATTCCGACAGCCGATCCCGACAGCGTGATCGTAGTCCAGATTGCTCGAGGAAATGTGCGCTCCGGCCCTGGCACTCAGCATGACATTGTTGCCGTTGTTGAATCCGGAGATATCTTGCAGGGACCAATCCAAGAAACTTCCGGATGGTATCAGTTCTGTTGTGTGAATGAAGGCGAGACCGCGTGGATTTCATCAACCCTCGTGTCTGTGCAGTCAAAAGAGGAACTTTCTGAGTGGGAAACGGCTCGTAGCGCGGCTGTGGAGATAGAAACTGAGGATCTCTTACGCAACATGGAATCCCATGTCGGAAAATATGTCTACTTCAAGGCTGATGTTTTGC
The DNA here is from genome assembly GCA_022824025.1 of Caldilineaceae bacterium. Taxonomy (GTDB): domain Bacteria; phylum Chloroflexota; class Anaerolineae; order Caldilineales; family Caldilineaceae; genus Bin5. Next base: position 12,432 of record JAJEBF010000016.1, on the reverse strand, counting down.
AGGCTCTTGAAGACAGCGTATTGGTCATGGCCGAAGGGGGCGAAGGTGTTCAGGATCTAATGTGGTTGATCTACGAGAATTCTTCACCCCGGCTCCTTGAGGAGGATACGATTGAATTTGTGGCAGAGGTCATAAGGCTCTATACCTATGAGACTTCGGGCCGAGGGGCGCTCACAGTGCCACTCTTGAGTGTCCTTGAAATACGCATTATAGAGGAATAAGGACCCTCCTTTCGGCTCCATGTATGATGTGAATTCCTCTTGATTTCGCGACGCGTCGCCAATGCTTTACCCCAAGATCGCTGAGGCCCGTCCGCATACTGTGAGTGCGGACGGGCTTTTTTTCTCCGGAGAAACACTTTGCAACTCTTCTTGGTGGATGGGAACACTGAACCTTCAGAATGGGGCCAGGGTGCGAAGAAGGAGGCTGAACTACCTGGTGTCCAATAGTTTACCGGCGCTGGGGCGGCATCGGTGTGCGTCGCGACTCCCGTTCTCAACTGGTTGCCAAGGACCTGGCACTTCCGCTGTGAGTGGTGAGCGGTCAGCGACTCGGACTCTAATCTTTGGAATAGGGCTTTTTCGCCAGATCATAAGATTAGGATCTATTTGCCCCCCTTCTGACTCTTTTGTCGTCTCGTCCATTCCATCAATACCAGCAGGGCGAAGAGGGGGAGGGCGGCCATGCGGCGCGAGCGCCAGGGCTGGCGAACGAGGCGGTAGAGCCATTCAAGGCCGAGGCGGCGGAGCCAGCGGGGCGCGCGCGGGGTGACGCCGGCGACGAAGTCGAAGGCGCCGCCGACGCCAAGGGCGACGGCGACAGGCAGCTCGTCCCGGCGCTGGTGGATCCAGATGTCCTGGCGGGGATGGCCGTAGGCGACGAAGAGCAGGTCGGCGCGGGCCGCGGCGAGGCGCTGGCGGATTTGCGGCCAATCGGCCTGGGCGGGCGAGCCGGCATAGGCGCCGGCGACGGGCAGACCGGGGTAGAGGCGGGCCAGCTCGGCTGCGGCGCGTTCGGCCACGCCGGGCGCGGCGCCGAGGAAGTAGACGCGCCACCCCTGCTGCGCGGCCCGCTGGCAGAGACGGTGGATGCCGTCCGAGCCGGTGACGCGCTCGGTCAGGGGGACCCCGGCGAGGCGGGCGGCCCAGAGGACGCCGACACCGTCAGGCGTACACAGGTCGGCTGCGGCCAGAACCTCTGCGAAGGCGGGCTGGCGGCGCGCGGTCATGATGAATTCGGGGTTGACGGTGCAGACCTGGCGGGGGCGGGGCGCGGCGTCTTCCCTTTTTTCGTCCCGCACACGCGACTGCGCGATCCAGGCGCTGACGGCGTCAAGGGTCTGCTGGAAATCGACGCAGTCGACGCGCACGCCCAGAATCTGTAGCGACGCCCATCGCTGCTCCCGCGGAAAGCTCATTTCTTGGCGGCGGCCTCTTCGAGAACGGCCAGCGTTTCGCGGGCGGCCTTTTCCCAGGAAAAACGTTTGACATTCTCATAGCCTTTGGCGATCAACTCCTGCCGAAGGTTTTCGTCCTGGCTGAGGCGCAGCATGGCCGCGGCGATTTCGTCGACGTCTTCCGGGTCGACGAGCAGGGCTGCGTCGCCGGCGATTTCGGGCAGGGCAGAGTTTTTGGCGCAGATAACGGCGACTCCTGTGGTTTGGGCTTCGAGGACGGGCAGGCCGAAGCCTTCGAATAGGGATGGGAAGGCGAAGAACAGGGCCTTCCGCATGAGCGCGGCGACGGCCGCGTCGGGCAGGTAGCCGGGGAAGTGGACGCGGTCGGCCAGTCCGCGGGCGGCGGCATGGCGTTCGTACTCCTGGCTGAGCCAGCCGCGGCGCCCGGCGAGGACGAGGTCCCAGCCGATTTCGCGCTGCTGCGTCAGCTGGGCGTAGGCGTCGATGAGGCGCAGCAGGTTTTTGCGCGGCTGGATGGTGCCGACGTAGAGGGCGAAGGGCCGCGCGTAGGCCGGCGCGGCCTCTGTCTCGGGGCCGGGCCCGGCGGCGCGGGGTACGGGCGCTTCGTGGATGACGCGGATTTTGGCTTCGGGCACGCCGTAGAAGCGCTGCAGGTCTGCGGCGGTGTGGCGGCTGACCGCGATGATACGGTGCGCCGCGGCCGCGCTCCAGCGGGTGGAGAGCTCCAGGTAGAGGCGCTGGAGGCGGGTGTGGGAGCGGGGAAAGTGACGGTAGCCGGCGTCGTGCAGGGTGACAACGGTGCGCGGGAGGAGCGGAGGGGGCAGGAAGGGGACGACGTGGGCGGGCACGAAGAGCGCGTGCGGCGGGCGGCGGCAGAGCTCCCAGGCGAGGGTGCGGTGGGTCCAGAGGCGGTTGCCGGGGAGGGCGCGGACGGTGACGGCGCGCGGGTCGTGCGGCGGCGGGGCCGCGCCGCGCAGCGCGGCGGCGGAGAGCTCCTGCGGCGCGTAGAGACGGAAGGCGAGGCGCTCGCCGGGCGCGGCGAGCATGTGGCCAATGATCTGGCGGGAGTAGAATTCGGTGCCGGTGGGCTCGGCGCGCAGGCTGCGGGAGGCGTCGATGCCGATGGTGAGAGGAGAGAGTGAAGAGGGATGAGAAGAGAGGGCGCCCCGTTCAACGCTTGCCGCTTTCCGTGATTCACTGTTCACCGGAGGCCCCTGGGCGGATTCCGGCCGCGGCGAGCTCCTGGAGGCCGATTGGTCCTTCACGCAGGAGCGTGGGCTGCGGTCCGCTGAGATCGAGGACGGTGCTGGACTGGGCGAGCGGGGCGGGTCCGGCGTCGATGAGGAGGGGGATGCGGCCGTCGAGCTGGGCGAGCGCGGCTGCGGCTGTGGCGCAGGGGGGCTGGCCGCTGCGGTTGGCGCTGGAGGAGGCGAGGGGGCCGACGCGGTGGGCGAGGGCGCGCAGGAAGGGATGGTCGGGCAGGCGCACGCCGACGGTGCCGCCGGCCGCGGTGAGGGCCGGCGGCAGGTGGCTGCGCGCGGGGAGCACGAGGGTGAGGGGGCCGGGCCAGTAACGGTCGATAAGGGTCTGGGCCGGGGCCTGGCTGGCGGGGCGCGCGACGTCAGGCAGTTGGCGGAGATCGCCCAGCAGGACGGGCAGCGCTTTCTGGCTTGGGCGCTCCTTTACGGCGAAGAGGCGGTCGATGGCGGCGGCGTTCTGGCAGAGGCAGACGAGGCCGTAGACGGTGTCGGTGGGCACGCCGATGACGGCGCCCTGCTCCACGGCGGCGGCGGCCTTCTCCAACGCGCCGGCCTGGTCGGCCGCGATCACGGCTGTCTTCGGTTCCGTTCGGCTCCTGTCGGTCTTTTCCATGCGCGGATTTTGCGAACCGGGTCTGTCTGCGCCCCCGCAAAGGGCAGCGCTGTAGTTTCTGCTTTACTGTGCGCTGTGTATACTTGACTGTGCTCTGTGTATACTACTGATGGCTTAACGGTACGTCAACAATGATTGGGACATGAGAGACGAAAACCCTTTTGATGATCTGCTGGTGCTGGTGAAGGGCGCGGGCGACCTGGCGACGGGCGCGGCCTGGCGGCTGCATCGCTGCGGCATTCCCGTGGTGATGACCGAGTTGCCGCGCCCGCTGACGGTGAGGCGGGCGGTGGCCTTTGCCCAGGCCGTGTATGACGAGGAACACGAGGTGGAGGATGTCACGGCGCGCAGGGCGCTGACGGCGGATGTGCCGGAGACGCTGGATGCGGGTGAGATCCCGGTCGTGGTGGATGCGGAGATGGAGGCGATCGAGGAGCTGGCTCCGTCGGCGGTTGTGGACGCGGTGGTGGCGAAGAGCAATACGGGCACGACGCTGGAGAGCGCGGCCTTTGTTGCGGCGCTGGGGCCGGGTTTCGAGGCGGGCGTGGACTGCCACGCTGTGATCGAAACCAATCGCGGCCCCAACCTGGGGCGGGTGATCTGGGAAGGCGGGGCCGAGGCTGATACGGGCACGCCGGGCAGGATTTGGGCGCCACGCGTTGAGGAAGGGGGAGAGGGCGGCGCGCGCGGCCCGGCGGAGGATCCGGCGGCGGCGCGTGTGTTGCGGGCGCCGGCCGCGGGCCGTTTTGAGGCCCTGGCGCGCATCGGCGACCGCCTGGCCGCGGGCGATCCATACGGTCGGGTGGTGGAGTCCTCGGGGCAGGAGACGACACTGGTTGCGCCGTTCGCGGGGGTGCTGCGCGGTTTGATCCACGAGAGCGTGCCGTTGCGGCCGGGCCTGAAGATCGGCGATATTGACCCGCGCGGCAGGCGCGAACACGCCTTTTGCATTTCGGACAAGTCGCTGGCTGTGGGCGGCGGCGTGTTGGAGGCGTTCTTGTACTGGCACTTTGGCAGAAGCGACGACAGCATGACTGAGGAGTTGGGATTCTGATGAACGACAGTTTCTCCTGCGGCCCTCCTGAACAGGAGGGCATCCATATTTTTGCGATCCCTGGCATTCCGCTGGTGCAGCCGGGCGATGACCTGGCCGCGCTGATCGTTGAGGCGGCCGGGTCTGCCGGGCTTTCGCTGGTGGATGGGGATATTGTGGTGGTGGCGCAGAAGGTGGTGAGCAAGGCGGAGGGGCGGCTGGTGCGGCTGGCGGATGTGATGCCGGGCGCGGAGGCGCTGCGCCTGGCGGAGGAGACGGGCAAGGACGCCCGGGTGGTGCAGGCGGTGCTGGATGACAGCAACGCGGTGGTGCGGGCGCGGGGGGGCGTGCTGATCGTGGAGCAGAGCGGCGGCTGGGTGTGCGCGCACGGCGGGCTGGACCATTCGAATGTGGCCCCGGAGGAGGAGGAGACGGTGGCGCTGCTGCCGGCGGACGCGGATGCGAGCGCGGCGGCGTTACGCGCCAGCATCGAGGAGATGACCGGCGCCGCGGTGGCGGTCCTGATCAGCGACAGCCATGGACGGCCTTGGAAGATGGGGACGGTGGGCGTCTGCATCGGCTGCGCCGGCCTGCCGGCGCTGTGGGACCAGCGGGGACTGACGGATCTGTTCGGGTACGAGCTGGTCGCGAGCGAGGAGTGCATCATCGATGAGCTGTGCGCGGCCGCGACGCTGGTGATGGGGCAGAGCAGCGAGGGCCGGCCGGCGGCCGTTGTGCGCGGCTACAGGCGGCCGGCGGCGGAGGATGCGCCGGCGCGGTCGATCCAGCGGCCGGCGGAGAAGGATCTGTTTCGGTGAGGGGGTGGGGACGGAAAACATAAAGGAGCGAGAGAGTCTCGCTCCTGATGCTGGTACCCCCGACAGGATTCGAACCTGTGCTCCCGGCTCCGGAGGCCGATGCTCTATCCACTGAGCTACGGGGGCGCGGTGTAGAGAGAACGATACCACAGCGGATGCTCCTTCGGCAAACGACACTGTTCAGGCGGCGCCCAGCGCCAATGCGCGCCGGCGCAGTCGTCGCGCCGTTTTGCGGCCAGGACAGTTGTATCTGAACCGGATTGAGAAATGGTGAGATGACGTAAGCGAAACGATGAGATCGGAGGCAGCGGCCGCGAGGATACTGTGGCGACAAGCGAGTCGTTCCGGATTCAATGGGTAAACGAAATTGCCGCGGCGGGCCGCCTGCGGGCCAAGCGCCGTATCAAATCGGTGAGGAGAGGGTTTTGGACAACAGGTCTTTTCAGGCAATGCGTACAGAATTTGTCCCCCTGAACGGTATAAGGAGAACCGGCCGGCGGCACGCGGCTTACGGGTCATTTACCGGCAGCGCTCGCCGTCTTCTGAAAAACGCAGGCCTCTTTTTCGGGGCCATCCTGGCGATCGTCTCGCTGGCAGCCTGCAGCACAGATAACGGGGCGGCGTTGGATACATCAGTGGCTGCGCCGCTTTCGATCCCGGCGTTGCTCGATCCGACGTATGACGGGGCGGGTGTTGCGCATTATGACCTCAAGCTCGGAGAATCGCGCCACGACTACCGGCAGACAGCCCTGACGGACACCTATTCCTACAACGGCATGTCTGTGCTCGGCCCCACGCTTCGTCTCAGAACAGGAGACTCGGTGGTTATCAGCGTCACCAACGAGTTGGATGAGGTCACAACGGCGCACTGGCATGGCGCCGACGTCCCGGCGGAGGACGACGGTGGACCCCACAGCCTTATCGAACCCGGGGCAACCTGGATAGCTGACTTCGAAGTGATCCAGCCGGCAGCCACCCTCTGGTATCACCCTCATGTCCATGGGTCCACAGCCGAGCAAGTCTACCGCGGCGCAGCAGGTCTGATAATCATCGGAGACGACAACTCTGCTGCCGCAACGCTTCCGTCAACCTACGGCGTTGACGACATTCCGGTCATCATCCAGGACAGAGAGTTCACCGAGGACGGCCAGCTCGACTTCGCCATAGACGATGACGGGAGGGGGAAACTCTATTCCACGCTGACGGTGAACGGCACGATCAATCCGTTCGTCGACGTGCCTGAAGGGTTAGTCCGGCTGCGGCTGCTGAACGGCAGCCAGGCCCGGATCTACAACCTCAGCGTCGAGGGGGCCGACATGACCATGATCGCCTCCGACGGCGGCTATCTGGCCAGCCCTGTCGCTCTCAGGCAGCTTGTGCTCGCACCCGGGGACCGGGCCGAGATCGTCGTCAATGTCTTCATGGAATCCGCCGCTTTGGTCGATAGAAGTTTAGGCCGGGTGCTGGAGTTGCGTCCGAACGGAGCAGCCTCAGGCACGGGTTTGCTTCCGGACAAGCTCGCCACCATAGAGCGAATACCCGAATCGGAGATCACGGTGGACCGGAGCTTCGACATGGACGAAGAGCGCCGCTCCCGGCAGTCCGGCACACGCTGGACAATTAATGGCGCTGAGTTTGATATGAGCAGGATCGACTTTGAAGTGCGACTTGGAGACACCGAGCGCTGGACTCTCACCGGCGACGAGGGCCAGCACGTGTTCCACCCCCACCAGACTCAGTTTCAGATATTGTCGATCAATGGCGAACCGCCGCCACCTGAGGAATCAGGTTGGGAGGACTCCGTGCTGGTGAATGACGAACGCGAGGTCGTTATCGTTGCCCGATTCAACACGTATGCCGCTGAAGACACGCCATATATGTTTCACTGCCACATCCTTGATCACGAAGACCTGGGCATGATGGGACAGTTCCTCATCATTGATGAGTAACCTGGTGACCTGATGGGTGAATGCCAACCGCCGCCACTGGAGGCATCGACAACACAGTCCCCTGGGTCCTGGATGCCGCCTTTCGTGAGGACGACAGTCGCATCCGTCAGGGCCATGCACAGCGCAGCCCGGCCATCTTGCGCCGCATAGCTCTCATCCGCCTACGCAGAGAGAAAAGCGCCAAAATCGGTATCGCTGCCACAGGTAAACGAGCCGGCTAAGATCATGACTATCTCCTCAAAGTTCTCTTTCTATCAGATGCGTATGCCCTGTCGAGCGGATGATTATAGATGACTTTCGGTTCTCCCTGTGCTATCATTCCTTGTAATTGCCAGTGACCGGTTGCCAGTTGCAGGCTGCTGCGCGGCCAGAGGCGCCGGGCACGAACCACCAGCCACAAAATCGGGCTTTTGCAGGCGCGCAATCGGTGCGGCTGCAGGGGCTTTCGACCATCTGTTTTAGGGAATGCGCCACCGTGTCAACGCCAGCGGCAGTTCGGGTACAGTCTTTCGGAACGACGGTTTTTGCCGAGTATTCGGCCCTCTCGCTTGAATACGATGCGATCAATTTGGGGCAGGGCTTCCCCGATTTTCCGGCGCCGGATTTTGTGATCGAGGCGGCGCGCACCGCGCTGGCCTCGGGCTACAATCAGTACGCCCGCAGCGCGGGCCATCCGCGGCTGGTGAATGCGCTGGCCGCGGTGTACAGCCCTGTTTATGGTCGCGAGCTGGATCCGCTGACGGAGATTGTGGTGACGACGGGCGCGACCGAGGGCATATTCGCCACGGTGCAGGGGCTGGTGGACCCGGGCGATGAGGTGATTCTGATCGAGCCGTTCTACGACAGCTATCCGCCGTCGGTGATCATGGCGGGGGGGACGCCGGTCTATGTTCCCCTGCGGCCCAGGCCCGGCGCGAGCAGCGCGGCGGACTGGCGGATCGATATGGAGGACCTGCGGGCCGCGATCACCGAGAAGACCAAGCTGCTCATTATCAATACGCCTCTCAACCCGGCGGGCAAGATGTACAGCCGGGAGGAGTTGCTGGCGCTGGCGCAGATCGTGCAGGAGCATGATCTTCTGGTGCTGAGCGATGAGGTCTACGAATGGATGACGTACGACGGCACGCCGCACGTGCGGCTGGCGACGCTTCCGGGCATGTGGGAGCGGACGGTTACGCTGGGCAGCGCGGGCAAGACCTTTTCCGTGACCGGCTGGAAGATCGGCTGGGCGATTGCGCCGGAAGCGCTGGCGCACGCGGTGCTGATGGCGCACCAGTGGATTCCTTTTGCGGTGACGACACCGCTGCAGGAGGCGGTGGGCGCGGCGTTTGAGCAGGTGGAGGAGCGCAACTACCTGCATGAGCTGAGCGTCATGTACCAGGCGAAACGGGATATTCTGCTTTCGGCCCTGAACGATGTCGGATTCCCGCCGTTGACGCCGCACGGCAGCTACTTTATTCTGGTGGATACGACCGACCTGGATGCGCCTCTGCCGACGGACGACCCGCGCGACGTGCAGATCTGCCGCTGGTTGACGAAGGAGATCGGCGTGACCGCAATCCCGCCCTCCGCATTTTACAGCCCCGAACACAGCCATCTGGCCGCCAATGTCGCCCGCTTCTGCTTCTGCAAGACGGATGCGATTCTGGAGGCGGCGGCGACGCGGCTGCGCACGAACTTGTAACCCCCCACCGCGAACAATCGGAGTCTCACTGCGGGTGGCTGCGCTGGCCGCGTGAGACCGGCCATTGGATATTGACAGTTGGACGTTGACCGCTGGACATTGGACATTGACCACAGGATAAGTGAGATGGAACTACGGGTAGAGCAGGGGAACATTGCGGAGAGCGACGTCGATCTTATTGTTGTGAATCTGTTTGCGGGGGTGACTGCGCCCGGTGGGGCGACGGGCGCGATCGACCGGGCGTTGAACGGCGCGATCAGCCGCCTGATCGCGCAGGGCGATTTCAGCGGCGAGGCGGAGACGACGGCGCTGCTCTATGCGCGCGCGAACGGCGGCGCGGCCGGCGATGAAGCGGCTGATGAGGGCGGGCTGCGCGCGCCGCGGGCGCTGATCGTGGGGCTTGGCAGCAGCGAGAATTTCGGGATTGGCGAGATCCGGCGGGCGGCGGCGGTGGCGGCGCAGGCCGCGGCCAAGCTGAAAGGCGTGAAGTCGATGGCGACGATCGTCCACGGAGCCGGGATCGCGGGGCATGACGCGGCCGCGGCGGCGCAGGAGGTGGCGCTGGGCACGCTGCTGGCGAGCTACCGGGCGAAACAGTACGGTCGCGAGGCGGCGGTGGAGGCCGGGCTGGCGAGCTGCACCGTGGTGGAGTACAGCGCGGCCAAACTGGAGGACGTGGCGCGCGGGGTGACTCGGGGCGAGGCGATCGGGCGCGCGGTCTGCAGCGCGCGCGATCTGGTCAACGAGCCGGCCAATCTTCTGACGCCGGTGGAGATGGCGGCGCGGGCGCGGGCGATGGCGGCTGAAGTCGGCCTGGCGTGCACCGTCCTGGACGAGGCGGCGATGGCGGAGGAGGGCATGGGCATTCTGCTGGCGGTGAGCCAGGGCAGCGCGAACCCGGCCCAGTTTGTCATTTTGGAGCATGCGCCGGCGGGCAGCTCGGAGGCGCCGCTGATCTTGGTGGGCAAGGGCATCACGTTCGACACGGGCGGCATCAGCCTGAAGCGCACGGGCGGCATGTGGGCGATGAAGGACGATATGGGGGGCGCGGCCGCGGTGATCGGCGCGATGGAGGCGATTGGGCGTCTTGGCGTTCCGCGGCGGGTGATCGGGATCGCGCCGTGTGTGGAGAATATGCCGGACGGCGAGGCTTTTCGGCCGGGCGATATCGTGACGGGGATGACGGGCAAGACCGCGGAGATCATCAGCACGGACGCGGAGGGGCGGTTGATTCTGGCGGACGCGCTGGCCTACGCGGCCCGCTTCGAGCCATCTGCGGTCGTGGATCTGGCGACGCTGACGGGCGCGATCGGCACGGCGCTGGGCATGCATATACGGGCGGGACTCTTCAGCAACGACAGTTCTCTGGAGGAGAGGCTGATGGCCGCGGCCGACCGGAGCGGCGAACGACTGTGGCCGTTTCCGATGGATGCGGCGTATGAGAAACCGATCAAGAGCGACATGGCGGAGGTGAAGAACAGCGCCGGGCGGGCCGGCGTCAGCAGCAGCGCGAAGTTCATTGAACATTTCACCGAAGGCTACCCCTGGGCCCACCTGGACATCGCCAATATGGTGTTGGCGGACAGCCGGATCAATGCGGAGACGCCGAAGGGCGCGACCGGGTATGGCGTTCGGCTGCTGGTTGCGCTGGCGGAAGCGGACGCGGCCGCCTCCTGATTTTTCGATGCTGGTTGTCGAGCGGGGGCCTGCTACAGAGAATCAGATAGCCGGAGGAGAGATAGGAATGTGGATGAAAACGATACGACGGTTGGGCATGGGTCTGTTCGGCGGGCTGTTTCTGGCGGGCGCGTTACCGAAGTTGACGCTGGCTGCGGAGTTGGAGCAGACGGTGGGGACGGAGATCACGACGGTGGTGCCGGCGATGGTTCCGCTATTAGGGGCGGCGGCGGGCATCGAGCGTCTGATGGAGCTGGGCTGGCATTATCTGGAATGGGGGGCATTGCGCTTTTTTGGCTGGCGGCCCAGCGATCTCAAGTCGCCCGGTTATGTGGCGTTCAAGCGCAGCACCAGCCTGCTGGCGGGCATATTTCTCGGCATTGTGGTATCGAACTACAGCGGCATGCGGCTGATGGCCTATCTGGGCCAGTCGCTGCCCGGTTTTCTGGACCAGGTACCGGACCTGTGGGACATTCTTGTAACCGGGTTCATGATTGGGGCGGGCACGAAACCGACGCACGATCTGCTGGGGATCATCACGCAGGTGAAGAATTTGATTGGCAGCACGGCGTTGAAGCAGCGCGAGGAGGCCGGGGCGGCGCTGGCGGAGAGTATTCTGAAGCTGCGGCAGGCCGATGCGCCGGCCTCGTATCGTGTGGATGTGCCGGGCGTGGGCGCGACGCAGGTGCCGGGCGCGCCGGGGCAGGCGGCGCGTAACCGGATGCTGGACGAGACGGGCGGGCGCCGCCGCGAGCGGAATATCGACCGCTATGCGAATGCGCTGCATGATAATTTGTATAGCGGGAACTGAGGTGGAGTGAGTGAGAAAACCGGAACGATGAACCCACAAGTGTCGATATCAAAGAGTTCACTGACCGACTTCTGTCGGGAGAACGGCATCAGACGGCTCGCCATCTTTGGGTCGGCACTGGGCGATGACTTCGGGCCCGACAGCGATATCGACCTGCTCGTCGAGTTTGAGCCGGACCGTATTCCGGGATTGCTGGGCGTCGCCGGTATGGAACTGGCTTTATCCGAACTCTTCGCGGGGCGAAAAGTCGACTTGCGTACAGCTGAGGATTTGAGTCCCTACTTCCGGCAAGAAGTTCTGGCCAGGGCCGAAGTTCAATATGAGCAGGCATGACGAAATTCGCTTGCGCCACATGCTCGAAGCTGCGCGTGAAGCCGTGTCGTTTGCGGACGGTCGGGTGCGGAAAGACTTGGGGACTGACCGCCAGTTGCTCCTATCGCTGATCAAGGATATCGAAATAGTTGGCGAAGCCGCTTCCCAGATAACCGATTCGACTCGCAAGGAACTGAGTGAGATCCCCTGGGCCAGAATTGTCGCAATGCGAAACCGGCTTGTCCACGCCTATTTCAGCATTAACCTCGACATCCTTTGGAAGACCGTGCGGGAAGACCTTCCAAATCTAATCGACCAACTAGACCAGATTGTACCCCCTGAATCTTTCCAAGGTTGACTAAGGCGAAAGGAAAGTCGACAGAATCCACTCCTCGATTGTCCGCGACCGGGACCGGTTAGTCCGCGCTTTGGTACCAGTTTGCCGGGCACCCCTGTTATAGCGACCCCACCCTGTACACTGTACAACCTATGCCGGCTCGACGAAGACGCGCACGTCGTAGAAGCTGGCTGAGGCGCCCATGTCGGTCTCGTCCTGCGGGGTGAGCTGGTTGACGTTGCGGCCGTCGGGACTGTGTTTGTTCCACCAGATGCCGGTTTGTGAGTCGCTCCATCTTCAGGTAATTGCTGACGACATCGTGGCTCGAGTCTCCCATATTTTCTGCCAAGTTCGTGCATGTAAAGTTGATTGGCGTGCTGTTCAGGTATTCGACATGCTTCTGTTTTGATGTCACGTCGCAAGTTTACCTGATCTTGGCATCCCAGCGAAAGGCCTAACCCTTAACCAGGAGTTCTGATGATTCCATGAACAGGCCCTCCCTGATCCATGCCCCCTGCAAGG
>JAJEBF010000056.1 GCA_022824025.1 Caldilineaceae bacterium | reverse complement strand
GCCTTTCGCGAGGACGACAGTCGCATCCGTCAGGGCCATGCACAGCGAAACCTGGCCACCTTACGCAAAATGGCCCTGAACCTCCTACGCAAAGAGAAAAGCGCCAAAGTCGGTATTGCCGCCAAACGGAAACGAGCTGGTAGGAAAACTGACTATCTGCTGAAAGTTCTCTCCCAATAAGATGCGATTGCCCTGCTTGGGGGGGAAGGGCGGGGAACTGCGGGGGAACTGCGGGGAAGGGCGGGGAAGGGCGGGGAAGGAGTGGGGGGGCGGAAAAGAGGCGTTTACGCGAAAGTCCCATTGGTGCTAGTATGACTTTTGCTTTGGAGAGGCGGGATGCAGCTCTCCGCAAGCGTCTTTCAGCCATCTTTGATTTCGGGGAGAGCGAGGAGCATCACATGTTACGCGTAGCCAAGCCCGAGGGATTTGGAAACATCGTATTGGAAGAGGCTCCCATGCCGCCTGTCGGGCCGGATGAGGTGCGCGTGCGGAGCAAGGTCAGTTTGATCAGCCGGGGGTCGGAGATTCTGCGGCGGTATATGCACGAGGAGGCGATTGATCCGGCGATCATGGGCTACTCGCTGGCGGGGGTGGTCGATGCGGTGGGGAGCGAGGCCGCGGAGCGGTTCCAGCCTGGGGATCGCGTGCTGGCGGTTGCGCCGCATGCGCAGTATGTGGTGCAGCCGAACGACTCTCGGATCGGGCCGCGGGTGTGGCCTATTCCGGATGACATTTCTTTTGAGGAGGCGACATTTCTGCCGCTGGCGAAGAGCGGCGTGACGTGGTCGCGGTCGCCCGGGATTCGGGCCGACCATACGATCGTGGTGATGGGCCAGGGTCTAGTCGGCAACCTGGTGCTGCAGGGGGCGCGGCAGCATCTGTGCGAACGGCTGATTGCGGTGGATGCGATTGCGAAGCGGTGTCAACTGGCCCTGGAGTTCGGTGCGGACCATGCGATCGATGTTTCGGAGACGGACCCGGTGGCGCGGGTGATGGAGCTGACCGACGGGCGGGGCGCGGACATTGTCTTTGAATGTGTGGGCGGCCAGCCGGGGCTCAAGTCTTTTGCGCAGGCGCAGGAGATGGTGTGCGACGGGGGCACCCTTCATCTGATTGGTCTTTATCACGGGCAGCCTTTGCCGCTGGATGCCGGCAAGATCCAGCGGCGGCGTCTGATAGGCGGCTATTACGGCGAAGAGCCGCCGGAGGTCTTGCTGAGGCGGACGATCGAGCTGGTGCAGGCGGGGCGGATACGGGTCCGGCCTTTGATCAGCCACCGTTTTCCGTATCAGGAGGCCAAAGAGGCGTTCGATCTGCTGTACGACCGGTTGGCGGAGGCGATGGGCGTGCTGCTGATCTGGGAGGAGTAAGTCGCGGGGGCCTGGTTAGGCGAGATCGCTTTCAGCTGGATCTGTTTTCATCAGGAATAGACGGCCAAGTATAAATTTCACAGATTACATTTGCAAGGAGAGTACTGATGGCCTTTTCTGCCAAGGGAATCGTTCATCGCTCGACGGTGACGGGTCGACGGGGCATGATCGCTTCGGCGCATCCGCTGGCTTCGCTGGCGGGCGTGCGCATCATGATGGAAGGCGGCAACGCGATTGACGCGGTGGTGGCGGTGGCCGCGGCATTGAATGTGGTGGAGCCCTACATGTCCGGTTTGGGCGGGGACGGGTACATGCACATCTATTCGGCGCGCGAGCGGGAGCATACGATTCTGGACTATATGGGGCGCTCGCCGTACGGGGCGACGTATGAAGAGGCAGGCAGCGCAGAGAGCCGGGCGCGGGGGCCGAAATCGCCGCTGGTGCCGGGGTCGTGCGGGGGCTGGCTGGCTGCGCTGGAGCGGTACGGAACGATGGACGCGGCGACGGTGTTCGGGCCGGCGATTGAATATGCGGAACACGGTTATCCGCTGACGGTAAAGAACGCGGAGTTTACGGATTTCAATGTGCCGGAGATGCTGAAATATCCGGCGACGGTGGAGGCGTATCTACCGCATGGCAGGGGGCCGGTTGCCGGTGACCTGCTGATACAGCCGGACCTGGCGAAGAGCATGCGCGCGATTGCGGAGGGGGGCGCGGATGTCTTTTACCGGGGCGAGATTGCGGACAGGCTGGTGCGTTACATGGAGGAGAACGGCGGGCTGATCTCGCACCGGGATTTGGAGGAGTTTGAGGTGGAGTGGCAGGAGCCGATCTCGGTGACGTACCGGGGGTACCAGGTGTACGCGCCGCCGATGCCGTGCCAGGCAGTGCAGTATCTGGAGACGCTGAATATCATGGAGGGGTTTGACGTGGCGGAGATGGGCCACAACAGCGCGGCGACCATCCATCGCTTCATCGAGGCAGCCAAGCTGGCGCAGGCGGACAGGGCGGAGTATGCCGGACTGGATGACCCGCCCACGGACGGTCTGCTGTCGAAGGCGTACGCGGCCAAGCGCCGGGCGGAGATTGGCACGCGGGCGCGGCCATCGGGCGGGGAGCGGTACACGTCGGAGAAGATGGAGGATGAGGTTCTGGCAGGGGACCCGCGGCGGTGGATGCGGACTGAGTGCACGACGCACTTCAGCGCGATCGATGCCGACGGCAACGCGGTGGCGATAACGCAGAGCCTGGGGGCGGGGTTTGGCTCGGCGGTGGTGATACCGGGCACCGGGATTGCGTTGAACAACTTCCTCAACTGGTTTGACAGCGATCCGCAGAGCCCGAATGTGATTGGTCCGGGCCGCAAGATCGAGATGTGCATGTCACCGGCGCAGGTGTGGGATGAGCAGGGGCTGCGTTTCCTGATTGGGACGCCGGGCAGTTACGGCATTATGCAGACGACTCCGCAGATGATCATGAACGTCATTGACCATGACATGAACATACAGGCGGCGATTGAGGCGGCGCGGGTGAAGTCGACTTCGCCGGGGACGGTGATCGATGTTGAGACGCGGGTAGGGGAGGATGCGCTGCAGGCGCTGACGCAGATGGGCCACCGGATAAACCGGCTGGGACCCTGGAACGCGGAGGTAGGGGGCGGCCAGGGCATCATGGTCGATCCGGAGAACGGCGGATTCATGGGCGGCGCGGACCCGCGGCGCGATGGGTACGCGCTGGGATGGTGAACGGCAGTGGTCAGAAGTCAGTGGTCAGTGGCCGGATCGGCTGCTGACCACTTTTTTTTTGCGCTAATCTTCGGCGCGGTTGGTGAGGTGGATGAGGCCGTCGCCGCTGTGGACGCGGCGGACGCCGCGGCGCATGATGACGATGCCGTCGTTTTGCGCGTGCAGTTCGGAGAGCGTGTTGCCTAGGGGGTCGTGGATTGCGCCGACGAGCTGGCCTGTCCGGACTTCCTGGAGCAGTTCCACGTGGGGGCGGAAGAAGCCGGCCACGGGGGCGGACATGATTTCATCCATGTTGCCGTCGCCCACGAGGTGCTGCGGGGGCGGGGCGGCGGCGGGTTCACCTGCGAGCATGTCGAGGTGGCGCATGACGTTGAGGACGCCATTGGTGAAGCAGTCCACGTCTTCGGGGCGGGCGCGGCCGGCGCCGGCGGCTTCGGTGTAGAGGCAGGGGACGCCGCAATCGGTGGCGGCGGAGATGGAGCGGCCGGGCGGCATGGGCGGTGGATGGCCCCACAGGACGGGCGCGCCGAAGACGCGTGCGGCGGCCAGAGAGCGTCGGCCCACGTCATCATCGCTGTGGAGGTAGCCTGCCAGGGTTGGGATGTCGCCGACGACGCCGGCGCTGTGGAGGTCGATGAAGAAGTCGGCTGCGCTGATGAATTTGCGGGTGAGCCAGTAGGCGATCTGTTGGGTGAGCGTGCCGGTTTCGGAGCCGGGGAAGACGCGCGCCAGGTTGAGGCCGTCGATGGGGCTGTTGCGGGTGGCGGTGGCGTAGGCGGCCATGTTGCAGACGGGGACCATGAGCAAGGATCCGCGCAGCTGGGGCGGGTCGACCTGTTCAGCAATGCGAGGGATTGCTTCGACGCCCTCGTACTCGTCGCCGTGGACACCGGCGAAGACGACGAGGGTTGGTCCCGGTTGGGCTCCGGTGACGGTCAGCAGGGGGAGTTGCCACGCGCCGCCTTCCACGCGCAGGGAGATGTCCAGCCAGCGGGCGTCTTTGCGTCCTCGCTCGAGGTTGGTTACGTCCAGTTCTGAAATGTGCATAATGGGTCTCCTGGAAGATGATCCAAATCTTGTCGGCAGGCTGCCAAGAACACCTTTTTTGTCCACGAAGGGCCACTAAGGGCCACGAAGAAAACCTCCTATTGATCCGCGAAGGGTCGCGAAAGGTCGCGAAGAAAACCCTACGATCCACGAGGGGCCGCGAAGGGCATCTTTCCCCCGGTCGGAAGGGAAGACCTGCTACTCGCGGAACTGGAAGGCGTAGAGGTCGGCGTCTTTGAGGACGAAGCGGAGGCGGATAGGACGCCCGGAGAGTGCGCTGAGATCGCTGCCGCGGGTCCAGTGGGCGACGCGGTCGATGGCATCGCCGAAGATTTCGTCGCTGTCTTCGAGGGTGAAGCCGGGGACGGGGCTGCCGTCGTGATCCTGGATCTCGACGCGCAGGCTGCCGGCGGCGGAGGTGGCGAAGTTGAGGTAGAGCTGGCTGCCTGAGAAGATCAGCGGCTTGGAGAGGCAGGCGCCGCCGGACAGGGGGGCGTGGAGGGAGACGAAGCCGTCGAGGCGGGTGGTATAGCGGCGCAGGTTCATGCTGGGGCCGGTCCAGTAGCCTTCGGTGACGTAGAGCGAGAGCTCGGGCGGGGCGCCTGGGGAGTCGGACTCGGTTTCGATGAGTCCCCATGCGACGCAGTTGTCGCCGTAGACCCAGCTGTCGACGACGTTGGGGCCGGGGCGGATGTAGGCCTCCGGCCAGCGTTTGAAGTTTACGCCGTCGCGGCTGGACATGAAGACGCCGTCGGTGACGACGGAGCCGTAGCGGGGTTGGGCGGCGCTGCGGGCGCGGCGGTCTTCGAGGCCGGGCAGGTTGTCGGTCTGGGCGATCCAGCCGCGGTCGATGTAGCGCATGGGGAAGCCGAAGAGGATGTGGGGCGCGCGGGCGTAGGGGCGGATCTGGTTGGTGTAGAGCGGCTGTTCGGGCGTGTCGCCGTAGTCGAGCCATTTTGGCTGGGACCAGTTGAGGAAGTCGGGCGAGGTTGCGGTTTTGATGCCGCGCACGCCGTGGGGCGCGCCGCCGCGAAAGTCGCGGAAGTAGGCACGGTACTCGCCGCGGTGGTCGTCATAGAAGGCGAGATTGAGGGAGTCGAAGTAGCCCTCGGTGATGACGGGGCGCGGGCGTTCATCGCTTTCTCGCAGCATGAAGGAAAAGTTGAAGCCGTCTGAGGATTGGAGGGCGTAGAGGGCGCGCGGTGTTTTGCCGGGGACGAGGGCCTTGTACTCGGCTCCCTCCTGGCTGGCCGGGTTGGTGTCGGGGAAGACGGCGGTGTCGCCGGCGCTGAGTTCGATGCCGGGGAGGCTGTCGGACGCAAGAACGATGTTGTTGCGGCTGTTGCCCTCGAATTCGACCAGGCCGAGGGCGGGCTTGCGCCAGCTCTTGCCGCCGAGGCTTTCGGCATAGCAGACGAAGTAGGGGTGGGGGTAGTTCATCTTGCCGCCGGTCATGTCGTAGTGCCAGGCGCCGTAGTACATACGGATGCGCCCGTCTCTATCCTGGAAGACGGTGCGGTAGAGGCAGGCGTTGCCTTCGCAGGGCGCGTCTGTCTGCAGGACGACTTCGCGTTTGACGAGGGGGTGGAGGCGCAGGTCGAGTTCGCCGCCCAGTTGGGCGATGAGGAAGTCGTCGATCAGGGGTTCGAGGCGCGTGCCGATGTCAATCGGTTCGGGGGGTGTGGAGGAGAAGCTGCTCATGAGAGTCACCTGGGTAACGGCAGTGGTTAGTGGTCGGTGGTCAGTGGTCAGTAACGGCAGTTGGCGGCGGTTGTTGGGTCAGAGGTTGGGGGCGCGGAGGACTGTGTTGGTTGAGGGGAGTTTCCAGATTTCGTGGTAGACGGTGGGGGAAGGGCGCGATGGGGGATAGCCGGGCGGTTTGTTGTCGGGATCGTGGAGTTCGTTTCGATCGCGGCCTTCTATGTGGTAGAGCCAGGCGAGCTCTTCGGGGGCCGGTTTGACTTCGCGGCGGAGGATGAACTCGACGTAGTCGAAGGCGGTGAAGGCGGCGTGGGCGAGGAAGACGCGGTCGACGGCGCGGCCGTTCCAAGTCGCGAGGTCTGGCAGGACGAGGGGGCCGGTGCAGACCTGGAAGGTAGCGTCTTCGCGGTTGACGTTGATGAGATTGACGGGAAATTCGACGGTGACGCGCAGGCCGGTCTGGTCGTCCTGGTAGGTGGAGCGGGCGTTGAGCAGGGCATTGGCGAGGGTGGCTTCGATCAGGGGCTCGCTGGAAGTGAGATCGATGGGGTGGGGAAGCTGCTTCAGGCTGATGTTGTGATCCTGGAAAGCCTCGCTCAGTGCCTGCGCGGACGCGGGTTCTGTTTCGTTGCTGGGGCGTTTCGCGATCGGGATGCGATGCGAGCGGCTGAAGGCCATGCGAAACTCGCTGCTGGGACGCTGGAAGAAGCCCTGATGGGGGATGGTGTATTCGGTGCGGCAGGGCGCGCCGACGAAGAGCTCGGCCAGGGCGTCGCCATGCCCGTCGGAGATGACGCAGCTGGATTCGATGTTGAAGCGAACATGGCGCACGTCGCCCTCTTTGCCGATGAAGCCGCCGGCGTATTTGTAGTAGGGATCTTTCTGTACGGGGAAGGTCTTCCAGGTGAAGAAGGAGCGGGGAAAGTCGATCATGCCGGCCTCCGTGTGTTCGTGGCTGGTTGGAGATGGTCGATGCCGATGCTGGTCCACTGGGAAGTCAGTCCCAGGTGAAGAAGACGCTGAGCCAGCCTTCGCGGGCGGACATCATGCTATCAAAGAGTTGTGGGGCATCGGAGTAGGGGGCGACATGGCTTACGAGCGGCTCGATTTGGAGTTGCTTGCGGCGGATGAGGTCGAGGATCACGTGCTGGTTGCGTGTGCGCGTCCAGGGCCAGTACGGGTGTGTATCGCTCATGCCGGTCTGGTAGGAGCCGGTCATGACGATTTCGCGGCGGAACAACTCGTTGGATTCGATGGGGATGGAGCCGCTGGTGGCTCCGACGAGAATGATGCGGCCGCGGTCGGCGGCGGCTTTGATCATGGTGGGGTAGTTGCCGATGAAGGATGTGCAGTGGAGCTGGACTTCGGCGCCGCAGCCCTGGGGCATGCTGGGGAGCGCGCCGCGCCAGCGCCAGGGCAGCTGGGTGCAGGCATGGATTTCGTCGACGACGTCCTGGCTGCCGGCGTTGACGAGGTGGGAAGCGCCGAGTCGTTTTGCGAGTTCGAGCCTTTCTTCCACCATGTCGACGCCGATGAGGGGATGGGCGCCGACGAGGCGGCAGAGCTGCAGGGCCATCAGGCCGACGACGCCGAGACCGTGGACGGCGACGGATTCGCCGATCTGGATCTGGGCGCGGCGGACGCCGTGCAGGGCGACGTCGCCGAGTACGCAGAAGGCGATCTCGACGTCGGTGAGGTCTTCGGGGAGCTTCTGGACACGATACTGTTGGGGAATGGCGGTTTCGCTGGTTTCGAGGTCCGGTGTTACGAGCCAGTGGGAGGCGTGGTTGCCCCCGCAGAGGACGCGGTCGCCGACGGCAACCTGGTCGATTTCACTGCCCACCGATTCGACGACGCCGATGGCGGTGTAGCCGAGCCCGGCGGGCTTGAATGCGGCCTGTTCGGCGGGGCTGGCGTTGCGGCGGGCGCGGATGCCGTTCATTTCGGAGCCGGCGCTGACCTGGGTGAGGCGTGTGCGCACGAGGAGCTGATTGGATGCGGGGGCCGGCACTTCGAACTCTTCGATTTCGATTTGGCCGGCGGGGGTGAGGACCAGCCGTTTTCCCGTTGTCACGTGTATGTCCTTTGCATGTTGGCGCGATGCCGGTCGACAGGGGTACTGGCTCAAGTGTACAATCATTTGCATTCTGTTTCAACGGGGGGGACTGCAGTGGTCAGTGGTCAGTGGTCAGTGGTTAGAAGACAGAGGGGGAGAGCGATGACAGGCCAGCGTACTGTTTATGTGAGTGGAGAGTTTGTGGGGGAGAGCGAGGCGGGCTTTTCTATTTTTGATTCGGCGTTGATGTATGGTGATGTGATCTTTGAGACGACGCGTACGTTTAACGGTGAGCCGTTTCGGTTGCGGGCGCATATTGAGCGGCTGTATGTGGGGCTGCGGACGCTGGAGATCGACTGCGGGTTGACGCCGGACGGGATGGAGGCGGCGAC
Organism: Caldilineaceae bacterium; assembly: GCA_022824025.1. Lineage (GTDB taxonomy): Bacteria > Chloroflexota > Anaerolineae > Caldilineales > Caldilineaceae > Bin5. The sequence goes on along the minus strand of JAJEBF010000056.1, from coordinate 211,933 downwards.
GTTGGAGACGATCGAGAGGAACCGGCCCTGTTTTGCCGACGGGACGGATTTTCAGATTGTCCATAATGTGTCGCGGGGGCCGATGGGGCTATACGAAACGGTCTTTGAGGGCGGCGTGAAGCCGACGGTGACGATTAACTGCTGGCCGCTGACGCGGCATTTGGCCGCGCTTGCGGAGGCGTATGTGGGGGGTGTCCATGCGGTGATTCCGACGCAGCGCTCTGTGCCGGCGCGGCTGATCGACCCGAAGATAAAGAACCGGAGCCGGATCTACTACCAGATGGCCAACCTGCAGGCGCAGAAGGTGGACCCGGAGGCGTGGGCGCTGCTGACGGATGAGGACGGGTTTTTGACGGAGGGCACGGGGTCAAACTTTTTCGTGGTGAAGGACGGGGGCCTGCTGACGCCGGAGCCGCGCAACATTCTGCGGGGCGTCACGCGGCAGGCGGTGCTGGAGCTGGCGGAGAGTCTGGGGCTGGCGTGCCGGGAGTGCAATTTGGAGCCGTATGACGTGATGACGGCGGACGAGGCGTTTTTCACGTCGACGCCGTTTACGATCATGCCGGCGACGCGGTTCAACGGGCATGACGTGGGCGCGGGGGAGCCGGGGCCGGTGACGCGGCGGCTGATGAAGGCATGGGACATGATGGTGGAGGTGGATATGGTGGCGCAGGCGCGGGCGTATGCGCGGCAAGCAGCGGCTCGTGGATAGTGGATAGATTTCCGCTCGCACGCGGCGAGAGGGCGGCGCAGCGGGGGGTCCGGGGGTGTCCCCCGGCCCGGCGGCGGGTGTTTGCCGCCGGGGATCTGCGCAGGGCTACCCGGTCCACGCACTGCCCCGCCCCTAGGGGATGGGGATTTGGGCGCTGGTGGCGTGCGGTTGGGCAGGCATGACGGCGGGGCGCGAGAAGGGCGGGGCGCGGAGGGGCCGCCGACACAGGGCAAGGCCACCAGGCAGCGGGGCGGGGGTTGGGGGAGGCCCCAAAAGGCAGTGGATAGTGGATTGTGGATTGTGGATAGCCGGCGTCAGTCCCGCGGCAGGGGCCAGTGTATTTTTTCAATGCCGGCGGCCTGGGAGCGCATGATTGCAATCATGATTTCGAGGCTGTGGAGGGCGCGCTGGCCGCTGGAGATGCTTTCGCCGCCGTTTTCGATGAGGTGGATCAGTTCGTCGACGGCTTGGACCATGCCGCTGGCGTAGTCTACGGATCCGCCAAGCTGCCGGCTGGTGACTTCGTGGGCGTGCTCCGGCGATGTCAGGTAGACGACGGCTTCGGTGTTGCTGATGCGGATGCGGCCCTTGGTGCAAAGGAGGTCGAGCTCGAAGTTGACGAGTGTTCGTTGCGACATTTCGATGTGGGCGCGCACGCCGTTGGTGAAGTAGACAAAGGCTGAGGCGCCGGGATCGGTTTTGGGGTCGTGGCCGCCGTCGCCGAGGTATTCGGTTCGGTCCTCGTAGCCTTCCTCCATGCCGCCGATGAGCCAGTCGGGGGCGGCGGCGGCGTACATGCAGACGGTGTCGATGAGGTGGGTGCCGTTGCGGAACATCATGGCGCGTTCGCCTCCCATGTGGGCGCCGATGCGGGTGAGGGAGCCGATGCGTCCCTCTTCGATGATGGCCAGGGCCTGGCGCCAGAAGGGATCCCAGCGGCGGCCATGGTCGACGCACATTTTGGTTCCGCTCTTTTCGACGGCAGACAACATGCGGTCGGCGTCGGTGAGCGTGGTGGCGAGCGGTTTTTCGCAGAAGATGGCGGGGACGCCGGCCTCGGCCGCGTCAACGACCATCTGGGCGTGGAGATGGTCTGAAGTGACGACGCTGAGGATGTCGAGGTTTTCGCGTTCGATCATGGCGCGGTAGTCGGTGTAGTGGGCGGCGGGGCCCCAGTTCTGCTCGTAAGTTTCCAGGAGTTCGGGCACGAGATCGCAGACGGCTACCACTTGGGCGCGGGGATGGGCGGCGTAGGCGGAAGCGTGCGAGTGGGGTTGGGGGTGGCGCGTGGACCAGAGGTCGTAGCGCGGCGGCGACTGGCCAATGCCGGTGAGGCCGATGATACCGGCCCGGTATACCTTGTCACTTGGTTGATTTGTGACAGACATGATTGCCCCTTGTTTGCGAACGAATGTTGTCTTTGGCAGCGGCGCCTGGTCATCCGGCGCCGCTTACCCTTCTTCTCTTTCCCCTTCTTTTCTCCAGACAGCGTAGGGATTTTCTCGATTTTGCAGCGGGAAGTCGACGCGGGCGCGCAGGCGCTGGGATTCGTGGATCGCCATGATCATTTCGAGGACGGCGCGGGCGTCGCGGCCGTTGGTTACGGCGGTCACGGGGCGGTCTTCCTCGATGGCCTTGATCAGTTCTTCGATAAAGACTCTGTTGTTCAGTTGGAATTTTTCGGCTACGGAGCGCGGCTGGCCGTCGGGATTCAGGTCCCATTCGGGCAGGGTGATGCGTTCCCAGGCGCCGTCTCTATCGCCGGGGAGCCAGAGGCGGTAGGGGTAGTGGTAGAGTTCACCGAGCGGCGCGATGCGGAGTGAGAGGATGCCGGCGGAGCCGTGGATTTCGAGGCCGATCCAGTTGACCTGTTCGCGGGTATCGGTGTCGTCGCTGCGGTAGGAGTCCAGATGGGCGGTAACGCCGTTGCGGAAGACGAAGTAGGCGGCCAGGCCGTTGCCGGCGACGGGGCCGACGCCTTCGTCGCCTTCGTGGATGTCGGCGGCGGTGAGTTCGCGGCCGTCCTGGGTGACGTGGGCGTGGGCCCAGGCAACTTCCGAACCGGCGAAGAAACGGATGTCGTCGAGGAGGTGGGTGCCGAGGACGATCAGGTCCATTGCGCCGGCGCGGTGGTCGGCTTTGCCGTGGCGGCGGATCATCCGGACGTCGCCGATGAGGCCGTCGTTGATGAGCTTTTTGGCGTGGAGCTCGTAGGGGTTGGCGCGACGGTGGGCGACTGCGATCCTGGTGTTGTGTTTTTCGCAGGCGGCGAGCATGGCGTCGGCTTCGGCGAGCGTGCGGGCGAAGGGTTTTTCGCAGAAGACGCCTTTGACGCCGGCCTGGGCGCAGGCGATGACCATGTCTGCGTGTTGATCGACCCAGCGGGGGCAGACGCTGACGAGGTCCGGCTTCGTCTGCGCGAGCATTGCGCGATAGTCGGCGAAGCTTTGGGCGGCGCCGGTGCGGTGGACTGCGGCGGCGCGTCCCTCGTCGTCCGGGTCGGCGAGCGCGACGACTTCGACATTGGGCAGGCCCTGGAAGGCGGTGTCGAGATGGTGGCCGTAGTTGCCGCGTCCGGTATGGCCGATAATTGCGGCGCGATAGGTTGCTGGCATTTGAACCCCAAAGTGCAGTGGTCGGTGGTCAGTGGTCAGTGGTCAGTGGTCAGTGGTCAGTGGTCAGTGGTCAGTGGTCAGTGGTCAGTGGTCGGTTACTGGCGGCGAGTGCGGGTGTCATTCGCCGGTGGAACGGATTTCGACGTCGTCGAGGCCTTCGGCGAGAGGCAAGCGCACTTGGGCGCCGGTTTTGTGGGAGATGTGGATGGCGGTGATGACTTCGAGGGCCTTGAGGCCGTCGCGGCCGGTGGAGACGCTTTCGCGGTCTTCGAGCAGGCAGTCGATGCTTTCGCGGGTGGCGGAGTAGAAGTAGTCGTCGAGGGTGAATTCGGCCGGCATGTCGGGGATGGGCTGGAATTCGTAGCGTGTGCCGTAGCCTTCGTCGGCTTCGACGAGGGGGCCGTATTCCCAGAGGCCGCGGCGTTCGCTGAAGTGGATGCGGCCTTCGGTGCCGGCGATCTTGGTGTAGCCGAGATGCTCTTTGCGTTCGGCGATGCAGTCGATGAAGATGACGACGCCGTCCGAGCAGGCGACCATGCCGGCGCCGCCGGGATCGGCGACGGTTTCCTGGTTGAGGTAGCCGGAGACGATCTGGGGCTGCGCGTCGGTGAAGAAGAAGGCGTAGTCGACGGTGTGTGTGCCGTTGGTGAGGAGGGGGCGGCAGCCTTCGTAATTGATGGTCTTGATGCGGCCGACGGCGCCTTCGTCGATCATGCGCTTGATGCGCTGGTAGTGGGGGAGGAAGCGGCGGGTGTGCTCGGTGATGAGGCGGGAGCCGCTGCGGTCGCAGGCTTCCACCATTTTGCGGCCCCAGGCTACGCTGGTGGCGAGCGGCTTTTCGACCATGATCACCTTGATGCCGGCTTCGGCGGCTTCGATGACGGGATGGTGATGGTAGAGGGTGTTGGTGGTGACATCTACGACATCGAGGCGGGCCTTTTCGTACATGTCGACGGCGGTGGGATAGAGGTGCTGGGGCTCGATTTCCCACTCATCGCCGAATTGCTGGAGGCGCTGCGGGTCGATGTCGGCGATTGCGACCAGTTCGGCGTCTTCACAGCGGCGGTAGCCGGCCGCGTGGGAGAAGGGTCTGCCTCCCAGGCCGCCGATGGGCCCGGCGCCGACGATTCCGACTCTTACTTTGGCTTCAGACATGGGTATGCTCCTGGGACGGCAGTGAGTTCTGGGAAGGGGCGGTTACGGTTCGTCAGCGTTGATGGGCATGATGTAGTGGATCTGGCGGGCGACTTCCCGGAAGCCGAAGTCGGGGTAGAAGTGGGCGCCGACGTCGTTTTGATCGAGGGTTTCGATGTGGGCGTAGGTGAGGCCCTCGGCGGCGAAGTAGGCGAGGGCCTCTTCGAGCAGGCGGCGGCCGATGCCGCGCTGCTGAAATTCGGGCAGGACGGCGAAGTTGGGGATGCCGCCGATGCCGGCGGGCTTGTCTACGCGGGTGGAGACGTAGCCGACGATCTGCCCGTCGACTTCGGCGACGAGGATGCCGTGCGCGTTGGCTGCGACGTCGTCGTCGATGTGGCGCACTTTGCGCCAGCGCCAGTCTTTGCCGTGGATAATCCCGTAGAGGCGCTCGATGTTCTGGTCGACACAGACGCCGTCAAAGCAGATGGCGGTGATCGTTTTAAGCGTTTCCAGATCGGACGGTCGGTAGCGTCGGATTTCCATCCATTGCTCCTGCGTGACGCTGCGGTGGGGCCGGCAAGGCAGGCGTCGGTCGGTTTTGCCCTACTCTACAAACTGGAAGGCGTAGATGTCGGCGTCCTGCAGCGCAAAGCGCAGCCGCACGAGCTCGCCGCTGAACTGGCTGACGTCTGCGCCGTTTGTCCAGCGCACGGTGCGGTGGAGGTCATCGCCGAGGAGCTCGACGCAGTCGTCCAGACTATAGCCCTCGATGGCCAGGTCGACCTGTCCGTGGAGCATTTCTACGCGTACACTTCCTGCGGCGGAGGCGGAGAAGTTCAGCTCTAAATTGCTCCCCGTGAACCTGATGGGCCTGGTGATCATCTCGCCGCCGCTGGGGGGCGCGTGGAGGGAGACGAAGCCGTCCGTGCGGAGGGTGTAGCGGCGCTGGCTCACCGAACTGCCGCGCCAGTAGCCTTCGCTGACGTACATAGAGAGCTCATCGGGCGCGCCGTCGAACTGGGAGCGGGTGGAGACGAGGCCCCAGTTCTGGTAGTTGTCGCCGTAGGTCCAGTTGTCCTGCGGGCGCAGGCCGGGGCGGATGAATGCTTCGGGCCAGATGTTGAATTCGATGCCGTCGCGGCTGCTCATGAAGAGGCCGTCGGTGAGGGCGGCGCCGTAGCGCTCGTGCGCGGCGGCGCGCAGGCGGCGGTGTTCGGGTTCGGGCAGGTCTTCGATGGCTGGCGACCAGGGGCGCTCGACGTAGCGGGCGGGAAAGCCGACGAAGATGTGGGGGGCGCGGAAGTAGGGGGTGACCTGGTTGGTGTAGAGCTCGGCGATGCGGGTTGGGTTGTAGTCGATGAAAACGGGCTCGGTCCAGTTGAGGAAGTCTGGGGAGACACAGGTCATGATGTCGCGGCCGTGACGGAAGTCGCGGTGGTAGTCGCGGTATTCGCCGCGTTCGGCGTCCCAGAATGCCAGGTTCTGGGAATCGAAATAGCCCTTGGTGATGACGGGCTCGTCGCGCATTTGCGTCCAGTGGATGCCGTCGGGCGAGGAGAGGGCGAAGAGGCCTTTGTATCCCCGGTTGTTGGCGAGCGCCTTGTATCTTTCGGCGGCGGGCGCGTCGGGATTGGGGTCTTTGAAGGGTACGAAGTTGATGGCGGGGCTGGTGTCGTCTCGGGCGTCGAGGATGATGTTGTTGTCGCGCGAGCCGTTGAATTCGACGAGTCCGAGGTTTGGCTTGCTCCAGTGGATGCCGTCGCCGCTTTCGGCGAGGCAGACGAATTCGGGGTGGGCGAATTCAAGGGAGCCGGCGTCGTGGGTGAAGTGCCAGCCGCGGTAGTACATGCGATAGCCGTCATCGTCCTGGAAGACGGTGACGTAGCCGGAGGCGTTGCCCTCCCAGGGGGCGTCGGTTTCGAGGGCGACTTCCTGTGGGACGGGGCGGTGGAGGCGCAGCTCGGCGTCGCGGGAGTGGGCGGCGATGAGATGGTCGTCGACGAGCAGTTCGCGGCGGGAGCCGATGTGGATTCCCGGGCTGGGCTCAATGTTGCTGAGTGACGTGGACATGGTGAACTCCCTTTGAGGCCGATGCCGTCGGGCCGGACTGGCGGTTGCCTTTCGTGGAGGCGGCGGTCCCCGTTTGCGCGCTCAGGCCGGCGTTACGCCGATGCGGTCGAGACGCTGTTTGGCTTCGGCGTAGACTTCTGCGGAAAGCGGGCCGGCCTGAATGGCCTGCGCGTTTTCGGCGAGGTGGGCGGGATTTGTTGTGCCGACGATGATGGTGTGGGCATGGGGATGGGTCAGCGTATAGCGGAGCACAAATGCGGTGTCGCTCTCGTCCGGCTGGCGGAGCTCGTTCAGGCCCGCGTTGGAAAAGGCCTGCCAGCGGTCAAGGCTGCCGATGCCGACACCGGGCTTGCCGAGTGCGACGCCGCCGCGGATGATGTTGCCGGCGCCGGCCCGGGCGGTTTTGGTCAGCCAGTTTTCGTGGTCGCGTTCGAGCGCGGAGTAGGGGATCTGGTAGGCGTCGAAGACATCCCAACTGAGATAGGTTGGCAGGTGGGGGAGCGTGGTGGACATGCCGACCCAGCGAACTTTGCCCTGGGCGCGCATGTCCTGCAACGCCTGCGCCAGGTCTCCCTGTTCGCAGTCGGCCACGGTGGGGTTGTGCAGCTGCATCAGGTCGACGTAGTCAACGCGCATGCGCGCCAGGCTTTCGTGGAGGCCGCGAAACAGGTTTTCTCTGGTCCAGATATGGCCGTCGGGGTGGCAGCCGCATTTGGTGGCAAGGATATATTCATCGCGGCGATGGCGCAGGTAGCGGCCGATCATCTCCTCGCTGTTGCCGTAGTCGTTGGCGGTGTCGATGAAGTTGATGCCGGCATCGAGGACGGCGTTGAGCTGGGCATTCATCTCTTCGTTGGTCATGGCGCGGCGATGGCCGGCGCCGAAACCAAGCCGGGTGACCTGCAGGCCGGTGCGACCCAGGGTAGCAGTAGGGAGCGAACTGGACATTGTGAACCTCTCCTTGATTTCAGCTGGGAGAGCGATGGCCGCGCAGACAGATGGCGGCGGGCTCTGCGGTTAGACGCGCCCTGGGAACTCCTTGCCGCGGATGTGCATGAAGGGCGTGTTGCCCTTGCGAGGCGTCCCTTCTACCTGGTCGCGGTGGGATTCGTTAACGATACCGAGGTAGCTGGTTTCGGCGTCGAGGTAGTGGAGGGCGAGGCCGCGGCGGCGGTTGGGCGTGGTGTTGGCTTCGGTGCGGTGGAAGTTGAGGCCGTGGTGGAACATGCAGTGGCCGGCTTTCAGCTCGACGGGGACGGGTTCGGCCAGAAACTCCTGGGCCAGGAAGCGATCTTTGTATTCGCGGGTGATGGGCCCCCACTTATGGCTGCCGGGGATGACGGTCATGCAGCCGTTCTCGACGGTGGCGTCGTCGAGGGCGACCCAGCAGCTGACGTGGTTCTGGGGAGCGAACATGGGCCAGGCGACGGAGTCCTGGTGCCAGTCGGTGACGGTGCCGTTGAAGCGCGGCTTCATCATGAGCTGGTCGGTGTAGAGCTTGATATTGGGGCTGAGGAGATCCTCGATCACGTCGACGATCTCGGCCTTTCTGGCGACAGCCTCAAAGAGGTCGTCATGATAGCAGAGGTAGACCATCTTGCGGATCATGTCGATGCGGGGCTCGACGGTCTTTTTGCCGTCGCGGAACTGCGCTTCGAACTGGATGTAGTGTGGCGGCACGTGGGTGAGACGGCCGGCGGCGATGTCCTCGCTGCGCTGGCGGAGGGCGTCGACTTCGGCGTCGGTGAGCACGCGTCCGTAGGGCAGGTAGCCGTTTTCGTTGAAGAACTGTTTCTGTTGGGCTGACAGGGTCATGGTTGGTCTCCTCTGAGTCAAGGGGCGCTGCGCTTAAGAGTTGGCAAGATGGAAGGTCAGCGGCGCAGGAGTCTGGGTAGGAGTAACTGTACGCCGAGTGCGCCCAACAGTCCAAACACGAAAGTGGGCGCTACCAGCAGGAAACCGCGTTGAACGATATAGAGGAGAACGAGGTCGGAGAGTATAAGGTCGGCAAAGGAAAGCTGGGGTCCCAAGAGCATCCAGGTGGCGAGGGCCCAGAAGGCGCCGAAGATAGGGACGCTGATGAAGGGCGCGATCGTGGAGAGGAGGAGGGCTTTGGGTTCTGCCAGGGCCAGGAGCATGCCGCACAGCGCGGCGGCGAGGCTGAGCGCGAGCATATTGGCTGGCCAGGGGACGTAGTCGCGCATGTCGGTGAGGGAGATCAGGCCGACGTAGGCCAGAACGGCGGCGACGGCGCATAGCGCGGCGCATTGACGGAGTAATGGCGTCATGGGTCCGGCTCCTGCGGCGCGGTTTCGAGGGCGGCTTGCAGCCGGAGCAGCCGTTCGTCACGCGTGTGTGGATGGATGAGCCGGAAACCGGCTTCTGCGGACCAGTTGAGGGGTTTGGCGGGTAGGGCGGCCTCTTGGGCGCCGGCCAGGATTTGGTCCAGCTGGAAGATGTGGAGGGGGAATTCCAGATCGAGGCTTTCGAAGGGGGGCAAGGTGTGTTCGATGGTGGAGGCGCGGGCATAGAGTGAGAGGTCGATGTTGGGATCGTCCTGGCGCCAGGTGCTGCCGCTGCCGCCGATGCGGTCTCCGTTGAGCAGGATGTCAAAGAAGTAGCTGTTCAGGCGTACAGGAAGCTGTGACCGGTTATGGATGCGGAAGTGTATGTAGAGGCGGGCGTTGTCGTCACGGTCTCGCCGCACCTGGGTCAGCTCCAGTTCGAGGCTGCGCACGCTTTCGAGCGAACTGACATAGTTAGAGACGGCCTGCGAGCTGGCCGCCAGGGCGGCGAGGCCCAGGACTGCCAGGAGGATATGGGCGATGCGCGACACGGTTGGCGGTTTGATCAGACATACCCTGCGTAGGATCTGCCCCGCACCGAGATATAGTCGACGTGGACCTCATCGGTTGTGCTGAGGTCTTTTGTTTTGGCGCACATGTAGTGCAGAGCCCAGGCTCGGCGCCGTTTGTCCGAGATATTGGGGCTTGAGTAGTGCAGGTTGAGGCTGTGGAAGAGGAGGCAGCCGCCGGCGGGGACGGGGACCGGGACTTCGCGCGCTTTCATCTCTTCGGTCAGGAGTTGGGGCAGGTGCCTGAGGTGGAGCAGGCCGTAGTGGTGGCTGCCAGGGAGACAGCGTATGCAGCCATTTTCGAGGGTGGCGTCATCGAGCGCGATCCAGCAGGTGATCTGGTTCTGGGGGATGAGGAAGGGCCATGAGGCGGAATCCTGGTGGTATTCCTTGACAGAGCCATGCCCGGGCGGCTTCATGAAGATCTGGTCGCCGAGAAGCATTATGTCGGGCTCGTCGAATAGTTCGGCGATGAGGTCGACGAGCCTGGGTTTTTTGGCGATGGCGAGAAAAGTCTCGTTGATGGAGGCGGGGAAGTTGATCTTGCGCAGCTCGTCGAGTGGGCTGGCGGCCTGCACTTCGCCGCGCGCCACGACCAGTTCTTTCTCGAGGACGGGGATGCCCTTGATGTCGGCGGGCACCCTGACGCGGTCGTAGGCGATGTCCTCGGTCAATTGTTGGAGTTGCGCCAGTTCATTTGGGTCGAGGAGGGAGGGGAAGGGAAGGAAGCCGTCCTGCCAGAAGGATTCCTTCTGCTGCGGTGTGAGTATCATAGTATCCTCCCAACTTCAAAGGGCGGCATTGCTTGGTCAGAAGCCAGTGAAGAATCTCGCGCCGGCGGGATGGCGGCGAATGGCGAATCAGTCCAGGGTCATGCGTGGGTCGAGGGCGTCGCGCAGGCCGTCGCCGATGAAGTTGATGGCCAGGACACAGATGGTGATCATGAGCCCTGGGGGAAGCCAGAACCAGGGCATGTTTTCGATAATCTGAATGTTCTGGGCCTCGTTGAGCATGTTGCCCCAACTGGGTGTCGGGACTTGGACGCCGAGGCCGAGGAAGCTGAGGCCGGCTTCAGTGAGGATGGCGCCGGCGATGCCGAAGCTGGCGGCTACGGTGATGGGCGCGACCACATTGGGGAGAATGTGGCGCATGATGATCCATTTCTCTTCGACGCCGACGGCGTGGGCGGCCATGATGTAGTCGGTTTCGCGAATGGAAAGGATGAGGCTGCGAACGAGACGGGCGACGCCAGTCCAGCCGATGAGGCCGATGGCGAGCATGGAGTTGAAAATGCCCGGCCCGATAAAGGAGACGATGGTGATGAGGATGATGAGTGTAGGAAAGGCCATGACGGTGTCTGTGATGCGCATGATGAGGGAATCAATGGGACCGCCGTAATAGCCGGAGAGGCTGCCAAGAATGGTTCCGATGGTGATGTAGAGGGAGACGGCGACGATGCCGACCGACATGGAGACGCGTCCGCCATAGACGACACGGCTCCAGACGTCGCGTCCGGTGAGGTCGGTGCCGAGGATATGTCCTTCCTCGCCGGGGGCGAGGCCGATCTCCCTGATTTCGATACGGTGGGGGTGGATTGGCGCGACGACGGGGGCGAGCGGGAAGGCCACGAAGATCAGCACAATCATCAGAACTGCGCTTCCCAGGGCGAGCTTGTGGCGCCGGAAGCGGCGCCAGGCGCGGCGGCGTTGCGCGGCGGCTCCGCCCTCGTCGGAACGGAGGGCGTCGGAAATGTCCTGGATTGCGTCAGTTGAAGGTTCAGCGCTCATGGAAAGGTCTTTGCCTGTGAAACCAGCGTTGGGCCTGCGGCCGTATGAGGAGGGATTGCGGGCGGCGAGAGCCGGGCATGCGCCGACGTCATTCGTAGCGGATACGGGGGTCGATAGTCCCGTAGGTCAGGTCGGTAATCAGGTTGCTGAAGACGATGGTAAAGGCGGAAACCAGAACCATGCCCATGATCAGGGGATAGTCCCGCGTTGCGACGCCGTCCAGGTATAGAATGCCCATGCCGGGCCAGTTGAAGATGGTTTCGATAATGAGGGCGCCGCCGAAGAGGCTGGGCAGGCGCAGGCCGATGATGGTGATGACGGGCAGAAGCGCGTTGCGCAGGGTATGGCGAATAATCACTACTTTTTCGCTCAGGCCTTTGCTGCGGGCGACGGTGATATAGTCGAGGCGAACGACTTCCAGGACACTGGAGCGGGTGTAGCGCATGATGCCGGCGGTTGTCTCGAGGCCGAGGACGATGGCAGGCAAAGCCAGGTAGCGGGAACTATCCCACAGGGAGCCCCAGAAGCCGAAGTCCTTGCCGATGGTGGAGTAGCCGCTGGTGGGCAGCCAGCCCAATTTGAGGGAAAAGAGATAGATCGCGCCTATCGCGGCGAAGAAGCCGGGCACGGAGATGCCGATGAAGGTCAGGAAGGTGAGGACATAGTCAGGCGTTGTGTACTGGTTCAAGGACGAGAAGATGCCGAGGGGAATGCCGAGGACGATAGAAATCAGCATGGCTGCGGCCATGAGGCGCAAGGTTGCGGGCATGCGCCTGGCGATCTCTTCGGCGACCGGGATTTTGCTGCGGATGCGGACGCCCAGGTTGCCCTGGAGAAGACCGCCCATCCATTGGAGGTAGCGAACGGGAGGGGGTGTATCCAACCCATACTTTTCGCGCAGTTTCTCGACATGGGAGCCGTCGTCGCCGCCGGCGCCGGTTTCGAAGTCCATGAGGATCATGGCGGAGACTGCGTCGCCCGGGGCCAGCTCGGTAAAGGTAAAGGTGATGACCGTGATACCGAACAGCACGGGCAGCATCTGGACGATTCGACGAAGGACGTAGCGGTTCATAGCTCAGGGCAGATGTGAGAGGAGAGGCGGGGGGAGAGGGAACAAGCGCCCTCTCCCCATACTCTGTGTCTCAGACGTTTGCTGTGTCTATTCTCCGGCGAGATACCAGTTTGCCGGGTAGCGCTCGGCAAAGGGTTCGTCCAGCTGTCGATTGATGTTGTTGCAGACGTCGGCGCTGAAGGCGGAGAATCGGGTTGGCCAGAAGACGGGGATTTCGCCGGCTTCAGAGGTGATGATCTCGGTGGCCTGGTAGAGCAGCTCCTTGCGCTTTTCCGGATCGGGCTCGGACATGGCGGCTTCGGAGAGCTGGTCGAATTCTTCGTTGCAGTAATGGCCTACGTTACGGCCGGCGGGCCAGTTGCGATCGCAACCGAGCGAGAGGCGCAGTTGGTCGGGGTTGAACCAGCCGCAGCAGCCGTAGGAGAGGTCGAAGTCGTCGTTGTCATAGACACGTGCGACCCAGGCGGGGCCGTCGAGGTAGACGAGTTCGACGTCGATGCCGACATCAGCCCAGAACTGCTGCATGGCGGCGTGGATGCGCTTGTTCTGGTCATCCTGGTAGTAGGTGACGAAGCTGATCTGCTGCTCGGAATCCCAGCCGGCTTCGTCGAGCAGTTCGCGGGCCCTGTCCGGGTTGTAGTCGTAGGTGGTGATGTTGGGGCTGACGTACTCGGGATTGGTGAGCCGGAGGTGGAGGACGTCGGCCAGGTCGCCGTAGTAGGCTTCGGCCATGGCCTCGCGGTCGAGGGCGTAGAGCAGAGCCTGCCGCACGCGCGCGTCCTGGAATTCAGGCCGGTTGTGGTTGGGCCAGACGGTCATGCCGCCGCCGAGACGGCCGCCAAGGAGGACGATGTTGGGGTCGTCCTTATAGCGTTCGTATTCGACTGCGGTGACGCGGCCGGCCATGTGAATTTCGCCGTTTTCAAGTGCGGCGAAAGCGGTTGCGCCGGACAGGCCGATGCGGAAGATGATGCGGTCAAGGTAGGGCCGGCCGGCGTAGTAGTTTTCGTTGGCTTCGAGGATGTAGAACTGATCCGGCTCAAATTCACCCATGGTAAAAGGACCGGAGCCGACGGGATTGCGGACAGCGTACTCAGTTTCGCCCAGATCGGCGAAGGCGATATCTTCAAGCAGGTGCTTGGGCCAGATATTGAAGGCGGCCATATTGCTGAGGACACTGCTGCGCGGGGCGACCAGGTTCAACTCGACGGTGAAGTCGTCGAGCACCTTGATGCCGGCGATTTCGTCGGCGACGCCGCTTTCGAATTCGGCGGCTCCGACCAGTTGATCGAGGCCGGAGGTGCGGCCATGGGAAGCGCCGGTATCAGGATGGAAGAACATTTGCAGCGAGAACTTTACGTCTTCGGCAGTCAGCGGTTCACCGTCGTGGAAGACGACGTCATCGCGCAGGTGGAAGGTATAGGTGAGGCCGTCTGCGGAAACCTCCCAGCTTGTCGCCAGGTCGGGATGGATGGAGACGGCGTCGGTGTCGCGGTCGATCAGCTGGCTGAAGAGGTAGTCGTCGCGGGCGCTGAAGATGAACCAGTTGCTGCCGGTCATTGCGCCGGCGGCGCCTGCCACCACAACTTCGCCGCCGTACTGGGGCGGTGAGTCTGTGCAGATATTGATATGGTCGCTGTCAACGTCGGCTTCGTCGTACCACGGTTCAACGGGTTCGGCCGCCATCTCTTCTTCCGCCTCCTCCTCGGGCATTGCGGCCGTTTCGGTCTCGGCCGGGGCGGCGCAGGCTGCGAGCAGCCCGAGCAGCAGGATGAGGAAAACGGCGAGTCCGAGGGACTTCCTTGTGATCATCATGGTTTCAACTCTCCTTGATGGTGAATGAATCCAAACACATCAGCTGTGGGCGCAAAGCTGTTATACGCTAAGGCAACGAAAGGCGGCGGGCAGTTGGTTGCGGCGCCGGTGAATCCAGGACAAACCGCGGTCGCGCGAAGGCTGAATGCCGCGCAGGTTAGGTTGGCGGCAGGTGTCCGATCTTCCCGGAAGAGGGATACAAGGCCCAAACGAGCGGATTCGAACAACGCGAGAGATACGCAATTTATACGATTGGGCTACGGATTGTATACCACAGCCTCGCGGGCTGCGTCAAGTCGAATTTTTCGGTTGGATGTGTGGCGGATTCCAGTGTGGAAACAGGATTTTAACAGGATTTGCAGGAAAAATGGGGACTCAGAGGGTGGCGGGCGGCGGCAGAGGAGGATGCGCGCCTACATGATGAGGCGCGGGCGGTATTGGAGGGCTTCGGCCAGGTGCGGCGTGTCGATATCGGCTTCGCCGGCGAGGTCGGCGATGGTGCGGGCCAGTTTGAGGATACGATGATAGGCGCGGGCGCTGAGATCCATCTGGCGTACGGCGGCCTGCATGAGGTTTTTGCCGCTGTCGCGCAGCTGGCAGTAGCGTTGCACTTCGGCCGGGCCCATGTCCCCGTTGACGACGATATGGGCTTTGTCCTGCTGGGCGAAGCGGGCCTGCTGGCGGGCGCGGGCCTGTTCGACTCGGCGGCGCAACTGGGAGGAAGGCTCGCCGGCATCGAGGCTGGACAGTTTCTCGAAAGGGACGCGGGCGACGTCGACGTGGAGGTCGATGCGGTCGAGAAGCGGACCGCTGATACGGCCCTGGTAGCGCTGAACGGTTGACATTGAACAGGAGCAGGGTTTGCGGTCGTCGCCGTAAAAGCCGCAGGGGCAGGGGTTCATGGCGGCGACAAACATGAAATTGGCGGGGAAGGAGAGTGTGCCGGAGGCGCGGCTGATGGTAATGATTTTGTCCTCGAGCGGCTGGCGCAGACTCTCCAGGTTTTTTGAGCCGAACTCTGGCAGCTCGTCGAGGAAGAGGACACCGCGGTGGGCGAGGCTGATTTCGCCGGGGCGCGGCATGGTGCCGCCGCCAACCAGGCCGGCGTGGCTGATGGTGTGGTGGGGGGCTCGGAAAGGGCGGGGGCGGACCAGCGGGCCGTCGCCGTCCAGCTCGCCGGCGACCGAGTAGATTCGGGTAATTTCGAGGGATTCGGACAGCGTGGCCGCGGGCAGGACCGAGGGCAGGGCGCGGGCCATCAGTGTTTTGCCGCTGCCGGGCGGGCCTACCATGCGGACGTTGTGGCTGCCGGCGCAGGCGATTTCGAAGGCGCGTTTGGCGTGCTCCTGACCGCGGATGTCCTGGAAGTCGACGGCGTATACGATCTCTTCGCCGGGGTTGAAAGCAGTTGGGGTCTGGGGAGGGATTTCATTTTGGCCGGACAGGTGGGCCACGATGTCGCTGAGGCGCTCGACAGGAAAGACGTCGATGCCTTCGACGAGCGCGGCTTCGGGCGCGTTGGGTTGGGGCACAAACAGGCGCCGGTAGCCGGATTTCTGGGCCATGGCGGCCATTGAAAGGACGCCGTTGACGGGGCGGACGGCGCCATCCAGGCCCAGTTCCCCGACGATCAGGGCGTCGTCGAGATCGGCGAGGACCTGGCGGGTGGCGGCCATGATGCCGAGGGCGATAGGCAAGTCGTAGGCCGGGCCCTCTTTGCGCAGGTCGGCGGGGGCCAGGTTGACGGTGAGGCGATGACTGGGAAAGTGAAATCCGCTGTTGGCGATGGCGGATCGGACGCGTTCGCCGCTTTCGCGCACGGCGGCGCTAGGCAGGCCGACGACGGTCAGGCGCTCCAGGCCGTTGGTGATGTCGACTTCGACTTCGATCTGTTCGGCGTCCAGTCCGACGATGGCGCAGCTCTGCACTTTGGCAAGCATTGGATTCTCCGGGGGATTGCGTTGGAGGTGTCCGACGGACACCATGGGTTAGAGGCGGGCGAGCCGCCAGGACTTTTGCAGGGATTCGGCCGCGGCCTGGGCGGCTTCGGCGGGAGGGAGGGCGCGGATGCGCTGGCTGAACGGTTCGACGGTGACGGGACCGTCGTAGCCGATGGCGTGCAAGGCCTGGAGAAAGCCGGCGATGTCGGTGAGGCCAGTTTCGGCGGGCAGAGTCCGTTCATTGTCGATCTGCTCGTCTGCGCTGCGGCCGGCGATTGCATCGTTTACATGGACATTGACGACCTGCGCGTTGGTGAGGCTGCGCACCGTTGTGACATCGGCATGGCTGGTGAAGAGGTGAAAGAGATCGACGAGGAGGCCGACGCGGCCGGTTCCGAGATCGGCGGCGAGTTGCTGCGCCCCCTCCATTGTATGGATGAATGGGAATCTCTTTTCGTCGCGCAAGGTTTTGGGGCCGACCCATTCGAGCCCGAAGCGGATGCCGTTCCGGGCCAGGATTTCGGCAATGGGGCGCAGACGGGTCAGGTGGAATTCGTAGTTCTCGTCATAGGGGCGCTGGTCGTCGGCGGGGGCAATGTAGGTGGAGACGCGGTCTGCGCCGAGGGAATGGGCCAGCGCGGCGCGGGCGGGCAACTCGGCCAGATCGCGGCGCCAGCTGTCTTCGTCGGCGCCGTAGGCGACGGGCAGGCTCCAGACACCGTACTGCAGGCCGGCCTCTTTCATTTGCCGGGTGATTGCGCCGGCGCCCTGGGCGGCGGCGATCCGCTGGAGTTCGGCGATCGACACGTCGAGCCCGCCAAAGCCGAAACGGAGGGCAAGTTGGACGGCTTCGCTGAAAGGGGCGTCTATGCCCAGAGCGCCGGCGCTGAGGTTCGGGAACATGGTTTTCTCCTGGTAAGAGGCGGGTGAGCGGGCCGGTGAAGGTTCAGGGGACTGATTCTCTTGTGGAAAGGCGGCGGGCGAACTGCCGCGCCGCATCCGGTGTTGGCGAGGCCAGGTTCAGTTGATGGCCGGCTTGCGGCTGCGGAGGCCCAGGCTGGTGGCGATACCAAAAAGGCCGGCGACGGCGATTGACAGGAATACTTGCTGGTAGGCTTCGATGACGGGCAGGCCGCTCAGGAGGGCGCCGCGCAGGAAAACACCGGCCAGGGCCGTGCCGATGGCGACACCGACGAAGCGAATCATACTATAGACACCGGCGGCCGTCCCCATCTGGTCCTCGTCGGTTTCGGACATGGCGGCCTGGTGGAGGGCGGCGAGCATGGTGCCTACGCTCAACCCATGCAGAGCGAGCAGGACGAGGGCAAAGCTGATGGGGGCGGAGGCGGGCAGCAGGGAGAAGAGGAAGACGGAAAGCGCCTGTCCGGACAGGCCGACGAGGACAGGCCAGCGGCTTCCCCAGCGGTCGGCTGCGAGTCCGCCGAACCGCACCATAACGGTCATGCCGGCGGGGTTGATGGTAAGAATGAGGCCAAGGAGAGTTGGGCTGATGTTGTGGATGTCGACGAGATAGAGCGGGACGAGGAAGCTGGAGCCGCCCATTACGAACATACGCATGGCGGCGCAGAGGGAGGCGAAGCTGAAGTTGCGGTAGCGGAACAGGCCCAGGGAGACGAACGGGTCGGGGCGACGGCTTTCCCAAGCCAGAAAGGCGCCAAAGCAGATAAACAGCGCGGCGAGGAGGCGCCAGTCCTGCAGGGGCTCGACACCGGTGATGGGCCGGCTGGAGAGGTAGAAGAGGCCCATGGTAAGGGTTCCGGCGAGCAGAAGGACGCCGGGCCAGTCGAAAGTGCGCCAGAACCGGGGCCGCACGTTGCTGAGGCCGGCGGGCACCCACTGATTGACGGCAAAGAGGCCCACGATGCCCAGCAGGAGGGCAGGACCGAAGGCAGCCCGCCAACCCCAGGCGGCGATGAGAAACCCGCCGATAAATGGGCCGATGGCAGCGGTCAGGGGCCCGATGGAACCCCAGGTGCCGAGCGCCTTGCCTCTCTCTCCTTCGCGGAAGATGGTGGCGATGAAGGCCATGCCGAGAGGCATGATGCCGGCGATGCCGAAGCCCTGGGCGGCCCGGCCAATCATGAACCAGGTGAGATTGGTGGCGAAAAAGGTCATGGCGGAGCCAACGGAGAAGATGGCGATCCCGGCCAGGATGAGACGGCGGCGGCCCACGCCATCGCTGAGACGGCCGTAGACGGGCATGAGGATCATGTAGGGCAAAGTGAAGGCGCTGGAGGTCCAGGCAACTACGTCGGCGCTCATGGCGAAGGTGTCGCGCAGGACTGGAAGGGCGACGCGGCTCATGGAGGAGCTGAGGGGCATGATGGTCGAGGGAATCATCAGGGCGTAGAGAATAAGCCAGGCCTGCTGGGAGGGCAAGGCGCTCTCACGGGCGGGAACCGGTTCGGGTTCGGATGCGTTTTTTCTTTGATGGCCGATGCGGCGGAGGATTGAGGTGGGGGTGCTTTCCACGTGTACAACCTTTTCGATCGAGGCGTGAGTGTTTTCCAGGCGGCTCTTTAGCGGTTCAGGCGCATTTCCTTATCATACCTGTAGTGGCCGCAAAGGGGAAGGGGGGAACTGCAGTGGTCAGTGGTCAGTGGTCAGTGGTCAGTGGGTGGCGGGAGGGGGAGACGCCGCGGGGCGGGGCAGTGGGGGAACGTTACGGGGCGCGGGGAAAATCGGCGCAAGGTTGGGGCAGCCTGGGGGAATCGACGATGAGGCATGCAATGCGCTTCGGCTGGAAACCGCGGAGCTGGACTGCGCCCAGGTAGGGGCGAGAGGTGAGGCTGGCATTGACAAAATGGGGCGGGCGTGCCAGTATTGAACGCTGGGCGGGGAATGCGCCATCATCGTTTGACGGCGAGAGGCTGATTGGGCCCTGCGCCGGCCTTGCCGGTGGGAAGATGGTCCGATTGAGGTCGGTCCGCCCGGTTCGCCGGTGGTACGCGGCGCAGACTTTCACACGGGTGGTTTCCCCAGAGATTTTACATTTTGGCGCACAGAGTACGAATAGTTCGCCGTAGTTGCCAGGGGATTGAACGGTGGGCGGCGGGCATTGGTTTGATCTGTGTGCCGGCGCACAGGATAAAGGCAGAGGACAGACGCAAATGAAAGCACTGATGTACCGCGGCCCATGGGAGATGCCTGTGGAGGAGATGGAGGACCCGACGCCATCGGCTGGAAAGGTGGTGGTTGAGGTGGAGGCTGTGGGCATTTGCGGTTCGGATGTTCACGGGTTTACCGGGAACAGCGGGCGGCGCACGCCGGGCATTGTGATGGGCCATGAGTTTGCAGGCACGATTGGCGAAGCGGGGCCGGAGGTGGAGGGCTACGGCGCAGGAGACGGTGTCGTGGTGATGCCGCTTTATTCGGTTGCGGCGGGCGCAGATCCCTATCCAATCAACCTTTCGCCGCACCGGCGGCTGACGGGGATGAACGAGCACGGGGCGTACGCGCAGCGTGTGGCGGTGCGAGCGACGCAGCTTTTTCGCAAGCCGGAGAGGATGAGTTGGGAACGCGCCGCACTGTGCGAGCCGATGGCGGTCACGCTTCATGCGGCGCGCATTACGCCGATTGACCCGATGCAGAAGGTTGCCGTCGTTGGCGCGGGGCCGATCGGCCTGCTGACGATGCTTGCGGCCCGCCTGAAGGGGGCGGGAACGGTGATCGCGGTTGACCGTTCGGTTCACCGGCTGGAGCTGGCCGAGGAGTTGGGCGCGGACGCGGTGATCAACGTGGACGATGGGGACGCGGCGGCAACGATACGGGAGATGACAGGGGGAGGCGTTGATGCGGCGTTTGAGGCGGTGGGGATCGGTTCGACCGCGCAACTGTCGGTTGAAGCCACGCGCAACGGGGGCAATATCACCTGGATCGGCAACAATGCGCCGATGATCGAAGTGGACATGCAGAGCATTGTGACGCGTGAGATGAGTGTGCGGGGCTCTTACGGCTTTGACGAGACCGATTTTGCGGCGGCGATCGAGGCCCTGTCCTTTGGCCGCCTGAATGTGGATCCACTGGTGGAGAAGACTGCCCCGTTGGACGACGGCCCTGAGCTTTTCCGGAGCCTGGCGGCCGGCGAGACTGACCTTGTCAAAATCATTTTGAAACCGTAGACCAAACGGACGGAAGTGATAGGCGCAAAATCCGGCAGCGCGCTTGTCCGATCTGTAGAGTCTATGGTTGACTGAGAAGCATCACACCACGTCTTGAACCTTATGAAAATCGCTGCGTTTCCCAAGTGTTATCTGGATGATATTTCGCTTCACCGCACGATGTCGGTATTTGACTGGATCGAGCAGGCGCGGGCGTTGGGCGCGGAGGGTCTGGAGATGTACGAGGGCTTTTTCTGGAGCCTGGAGGACGCGTATATCGATTCGATCGGCGAGGCCCTGGAGGGGGCCGGATTCGCGATGCCGATGCTTTGCTGCTCGCCGGATTTCACCGATCCGGATCCGGGGGCGCGAGAGCAGGCAGTGGAACGGGAAGCGGTGATGATCGGCATTACACGGCGGCTGGGCGGGCCCGGCGCGGTGTGCCGGGTGCTTTCCGGTCAACGGCGGCCGGGTGTCTCGGTGGAGCAGGGCCTGGAGTGGGTGGTGAACTGTATCGAGCAGTGCATTGCCATCGCCAAGGAGAAGGATGTTGTCCTGGGACTTGAGAATCACTACAAGGACGGATACTGGCAATACCCGGAGTTTGCGCAGAGGGCGACAGTTTTTTTGGCGTTGTTGGAGGCCATTCCTGAGCGGGAACATTTCGGCGTGCAGTATGATCCGTCGAATGCGCTGGTCGCGGGGGACGATCCGGTTGAACTGCTGCGCATGGTGGCGGACCGGGTGGTGACGATGCACGCCAGCGACCGATTTCTGGAAGAAGGGACGACGCTCGACGATGTGCTGTTGCCCGACGGTCTGATTGGATATCCGGACAAGCTTCAACACGGCGTGACGGGGCAAGGAAGCAACGACTACGACATGATTTTTTCCATTTTGCGCGACCAGGGATTTGAAGGGTGGGTCAGCATAGAGGACGGCATCAATGGCATGGAAGAGATGCGGGAGAGCATTGAATTTTTGAAGCGGAAACGCAGTGAGTATTTCGAATAGCAGGAGCCAGAAGCGAAGGAGCGGGAGGGCGTTCCCGCTCGATTCACAGTGCCGCGGAGGATGAGCGTTGGCGATAAAATTTGGGACGGATGGCTGGCGGGCCGTCATTAGCGAAGACTTTACATTTGAAAATGTACGCAAGGTTGCGCAGGCGATTGCGGATGTCACGAATGACCAGTTCCGGGGTTTGCCGCGTTTGCAGCCTTCGCTGGTTGTGGGATTCGACACACGCTTTTTGAGTGATCGGTACGCGGTGGCGGTGGCGGAGGTATTGGCGGGGAACGGCATCCGGGTCTGGCTGAGCCAGGCGGATGCGCCGACGCCGATGATCTCCTATTCGATCGTGGACAAGTGGGCCGACGGCGGCGTGATGATCACGGCCAGCCACAATCCGCCGCGCTACAACGGGATAAAATTGAAGGCTTCATACGGCGGTTCGGCGAGCGCGGCGACGCACAAGGAGGTTGAGCGGCGAATCCATTTGCGTGAACAACGGCGCGAGCCGCCGCGGATGATGGCCTATGACCAGGCAATCAGGGCGGGCATTATTGAGCGGTTCAACCCGCTGCCGGCCTTTCGCTCGCAGATGAGGAAGCTGGTTGACTTTGACGCGATTGAAGAGTCCGGGCTGTCGGTGGCTGTGGATGCGATGTACGGGGCGGGCCGGATCTATCTGCGGCGGTTGCTGGAGGGCGCCGAGTGCCAGGTGACCGAGCTGCGAAGCGAGATGAATCCCGGTTTCAACGGCATTCATCCGGAGCCGATCGCGAAGCATTTGCAGCCCCTGGTGGCGGAGATGGCAACGGGCAAGTATCATTTGGGGCTGGCTACCGATGGGGACGCCGACCGCATCGGCGCGATTGATCCGGATGGACGCTTTATCGATCCGCATCAGATTATGGCCCTGCTGGTTGATTATCTGATCCAGGAGAAAGCGTTGCGGGGAAGCATTGCCAAGACGGTGAGCACGACGCAGATGTTGAACCGCCTGGCGGCGCACTACGGGCTGCATGTCCACGAGACGCCGGTTGGCTTCCATTACATCAGCGATCTGATGCTGCAGGAGCCGGTTTTACTGGGCGGCGAGGAGAGCGGGGGCATCAGTATTCTGGGCCATATACCCGAGGGAGACGGCCTGCTGATGGGGCTGCTGTTGACGGAGATGGTGGCCAAGCGGCGCAAGCCGTTGGGCGCGCTGATAGACGAGTTGATGGAGCGTCCCTATGTGGGCAGGTTCTGCTATGGCCGCGACGACCGGGCAGTGAAACCGTTTGCCAAGGCAGAGCTGGTGGAGGGACTGATCGCGAATACGCCGGATGCGCTGACCGGGTCGAGAGTGGCGCATGTCAACAACCAAGACGGCGTCAAGTTCATTCTGACAAACAGCAGCTGGCTTCTGATACGGCCCAGCGGCACGGAACCGGTGCTGCGCATCTATGCGGAGGCCGATTCACATGAGGCTGTTGCGACGCTGCTGGCAGAGGGGACGGTGCTGGCCCAGCAGGTATTGAAGGTAATCTGAGCGGCGGCGCGAAGCGTTGGGAGACGGGTCGCGTCGCGGTGGAAGGATGTTCTGCGGCCGGTCTTGTGAGCGTTGACGGGGCAGGTTGACAGACGCAAAGGGAAGGCGTGAGTCTCAGGGCTCGCGCCTTTGTGGTTCAATGGCGGCGGCTTGTGCGCCGTGGGGGGCGCAGACGTCACTTTCGCGCCGGCGATTCGCGCCGGGGCGGTCAGCTGGGTCTGGAGAGCGACCGCTGTCTGATTTCCCGGCGGGTTTGCTCGAAGGTGCGGCGCAGTTTCAGGTCGGAGCCTTTTTGGGTGGCGACGACGCGTTGTGCGCAAGTGACACAGCCCAGGGAAGCCTTGTAACTGCTCTGGTCGCAGTTGAGGCATTCGCACAGGCGGATCATCATGAGAGAGAAGGCAAGCGTGTCCTCCTTCCCATCGCGCTGACTTGCGACCTGTTTGACCAGATCCTGCCAGTCTGCTCCTCGTTCCGCGCTGAGCTTTCTGATGGCCCGATGGGGAAAGAGAATTTCACTTTGGGGGTACATGGCGACTCCTCTCGCGGAAGGTTTTTGCCCTGCGGCGGTATGGATGCGGTTCAGGTTCGGCGACTGTTGGTTGGAAACATCGTTGAGCGCTTTTTCGAAGGCCGGCGCATCAGACGGCGGAGACGACGAGATAGAGCAGGAGGCCGAAAAGAGCAAGGGCCAGCAGACTGAGGATCAGAATAATCAGCAGCGGCAGGAGGACAGCGGCCAAAGAACGTGAACGGGGCAGGTTTGTGACTTCCTCATTGGCCCTGGCGTAGACGACGAAGGCCCAGATGACACCGACTGCGCTGCAGATGCGTCCCAGGCAGGGGACGGGCGAGAGGCCGACGAGGATGAGCGGCGCGGCGGCGAAACCGGTCGCGGCGAAGAAGGGCTGCAGGCGATTGGTTGCGCCGAGGGCTTTGTTGCAGGCCATCACGAGGGCGCCGTAGACGATCCAAAGAGCGAGCCAGCGCAGGGGCCAGTTGATCCATTCGCCGAGGGCGCTGAGGAAGGCGGCCAGCCAGCCGGGCAAGGGCTGCGGCAGGCCGGCGATCAGTTGGACGGTTTCGCCCAAGATGACAGGGTCGAACATAGGGGCGATGTAGGTAAGGGGCGTGGCCTGAAGGCGGGATGCCTGTGCGCCGAGGCGGGCGAGGGGAAGGGCGCTGCCGGCGGTTGCAGCCTGCTCCCAGTTGACAAGGAAGGGAATGAAGCCGGCCAGGAGGCCGAGAACGAGGACCATGCCCAGGGACTGGCGCATCGAAGTTTCGGTGAAACCGGAGGCGCGAAGCTGGACAGCGTCGCTCATTTTCTGGGGCGTGGGCAGCCAGTGGCGCGGGTTCACGGGTTGCCTCCGGCAAGGAACAGCAGGAACGCTACCAAGAGTACGACGACAGCGCTGACCAGGAGGGTCAGGAGCCAGGCGCCGCCGGCCACGAGCGCGGCCGGCCAGGGAGGCAGTTCGTGGGCTACTTCCAGCCCTCGAAAGGCGATGAGGATGCCCCACACGTGGACCAGGACAGCGGCGACGGAGACGAAGGGAATCATGGAAAAGAGATAGAGCAGTCGCGGGGCGGCGCTGAGGGCGACCGCGCCCAAGGTCTGCCCCGCGGCGCCCTGGCCCCCGGCGGCGCGGGCAAGCAGGTGGCTGGTCAGGCCAAAGAGGAGCCACTGGCCGATGAGGCCGAGAGGCGTGGCCGCGAGGGTAAAGAGGCGAAACCCGACGCTGTCGTAACCTGTATAAGCAAGGAGGAGAGGCCAGAGGGTCCGCAGCGTACGTTCAGTTTCGAACAGGGATTCGTCTCCGAGCGCGCTCTGGCGCAGGCCCGCGAGGACCATATTGAGGAGCGCCTCGGAGTGGGGAAGCGAGACGGTCAGGAGGAGGCTGCCGACAAGCTGGGCGGCCGCGACCAGGACACCGATCGTCGCGCACAGAAAGAGTCCCTCGATCCAGGGGTTGTCATCGTCGACCATTTCTACGAATGGGTCGGGCTCTAGGAGGAGGGCCTTGCCAATGAACTGCGGGTAATTTTGTGGTTGTAACATGTAGTTGCGAAGGCTGTCCGGGCGGTAGACCCGGAGCGCGATCCGGATGAGAGTTGGGCCATACTTGAGAATGCAACTCGCTTGCGCCAAGCCCAATGCTCGCTTGCGGCAATGATAGCACAGGACTGACCTGCCCTCGAAAATCTTGACAGTGCCATAGGCGGGCGGCTTTGGCGGCGAGGAGGACGAGGCTGCGCGAGCGCGGCGCAGGCCGGGCGGCCGGTGGGATGGAAGTGCAGTTTGGCGGCGGCGAGAAGTGATTCAGGTGCGCAGGAGGCGGAGATGGCACAGAACTCTACGATACTTCCGACTGGAAAGCTCCCGGCAGGTCTGCTGGCGCAGCTAATCTCAACATTGCCGATCGAAGACCCGTCTCTTTTTCTGGGACCGGCCGTAGGCGAGGATGCCGCCATAATCGAAGTCGGTGGTGACATTTTGCTGGCGGCGAAGAGCGATCCGATCACTTTCGCTACCGATGAGATCGGGTACTATGCGGTCAATGTGTGCGCGAATGATCTGGCAGTGTGCGGGGCGCGGCCGCGCTTTTATCTGCCCACGGTGTTGCTGCCCGAGGGGACGACGGAGGAGGATGTCCGGGGGATTTGCGATCAGCTGGGCGCTGCCTGCCGTGCGCTGGACATCGTGGTGGCGGGGGGTCATACGGAGGTGACGGCGGCGGTGAATCAGGCGGTTGTGGCCGGTACGCTGTTGGGGGAGGTTGCGCGGGGCAAAGTGGTGCGGACGGGCGGCTGCCAGCCCGGCGACGCGGTGCTGCTGGCAGGGAGCGCGGGCGTTGAAGGCACGTCGATCATCGCCCGCGAAATGGGGGAGGCGCTGGTGGAGCGGGGCTGGTCCGAAGGGGAGGTAGAGGAGGCGGCGAACTATCTCTACGAGCCGGGGATCAGTGTGCTGGAGCCGGCGCTGGCCGCGGCGGAGGCGGAGCTGGTGACGGCGATGCACGATCCGACGGAGGGCGGTGTGGCGACCGGCCTGTGGGAGCTGGCCGAGGCTTCGGGCTGCGGGTTGGAGGTGGATCTGGCAGCCATTCCGGTGACGCGGTTGACGGCGGCGGCGTGCGCGGCATTCGGGCTGGAGCCGCTGGGCACGATCGCGTCGGGAGGGCTGCTGGCGACGGCGGCGCCGGAGGATGTGGAGGCCGTGCTGGGGTTGTGGGAGGAAATGGGGTGGCGGGGGCGGGTGATCGGGCGCGTTTTACCGACGGGGGAGGGGGTTTACGGGTTACGGGAGGGGCGACGGGTGGCTCTGCCGCGGTTTGATGCGGATGAGATAGTGAAGTTGTGGGGGGAGTGAAGAGCGCTGGGAATCGACCGGGGAATCCAGAACCAGGCGCGGGCTCTGGATTCCAGAGTGACGGTTCAGGCCGACCCATTGCTCAGGCGGGACAATTTCGCTTCCAGTGCCTTCACTTGCTCTTCCGCTTTCCGGCGCGCAGCCGCTTCTGTGGCAGCCTGCGCCTCTGCCTGCTCGGCCCGTTCTTCCGCCTGCCGGCGCGCAGCCGCTTCTGCGTCGGCCCGTGTGACAGCGACATGATGCTCCGGAATCACATACCCGGAATAGACTTCGTCCAGAGCCAGCGCCACAAGGCGAGGCTTGCGCTGAAGATCGTCTACCCGGAATTGCAGACCGGTCAACACGCTCGAACGAATGACACCATCCGCGTCAGGCGGGATCTCTTCGTACTCTCCATCCGGCGCGAGCGCGTAGAAGCGCATGCGCTCTCCGTCGGGGTCGAGGATGTAGTACTCCTTCACACCCCCCAGCGCGTAGTCTCTCTTCTTCTCCTCCGTGTCCCGCAGCACCTCCACCAGTGTGGAATCGGAGACCGCTTCGACAACCATGTCGCAGACCCCGGCAAAATGACGCTGGTCCAACGCGCCCCACGACACGGGATTGCTGTTCAGGATAACACCGATGTCGGGCTTGCGCACTTGAACGCGCTCACCCGATGGGTCGGATTCGTCTTCGATTTTCAGGATGAAGCCGGTTTCCAGGTTGATCAGGGAGGCGTGGTCGAATGTCTCCAAATTGCAGCGCAGGAGGGCGAGGAACCAGTTGTACAGGTCGATTTGGGGGGCATTCGGCAAGGGTTTGGCCTCCAGGATGCCGTTGTTCCACTCGTAGCTGACGTCGAGGTCCGGGTAGGGATTCTCGTACCATTTTTCCCAGTATTCTTCGAGCGTGACCTGACGTCCATGATCCGGCGCCCAGGAGTTGTCCGGGGCAACGTTCGGCGCGTCGGCTTCGGTTTGGCTTGAGCGTTTGGACTGGGGTTGGCTGGTCTGTACGCGAGGAACGTCCGGCGTCAGTTCAGTGGTTTCCATTCCTCTTCCTCCGGCTTAGGGACTGTCCGCGGCGCGGTTGACTCAGGCGTATACTAACACGGTTCTAGCGGTTGATCCCAGGAGCCTGCGCATGTCAGCAGGTCCTGCGGGCGAGCGACGCTGCTGTGATTTGACGCGGATGGGATTGTGAGGCTGCGGGCGGATTGAACTGCGCTGGGAATAGACCGGAGAATCCAGATCCAGGCGCGGGCTCTGGAAATCCAGAGTGACGGTTCAGGCCGATCCATTGCGCAGGCGGGCCAATTTCGCTTCCAGTGCCTTCACTCGCTCTTCCGCCTTCCGGCGCGCAGCCGCTTCTGTGGCAGCCTGTTCCTCTGCCTGCTCGGCCCTTGTGACTGCGACATGATGCTCCGGAATCACATACTCCGAATAGACTTCGTCCAGAGCCAGCGCCACAAGGCGAGGCTTGCGTTGAAGATCGTCTACCCGGAACTGCAAACCGGCCAACACGTTCGAACGAATGACACCATCCGCGTCAGGAGGGATCTCTTCGTACTCTCCATCCGGCGCGAGCGCGTAGAAGCGCATGCGCTCTCCCTCGGGGTCGAGGATGTAGTACTCCTTCACCCCGCCCAGCGCGTAGTCTCTCTTCTTCTCCTCCGTGTCCCGCAGCACCTCCACCAGTGTGGAATCTGAGACCGCTTCGACAACCATGTCGCAGACTCCGGCAAAATGACGCTGGTCCAACGCTCCCCACGACACGGGATTGCTGTTCAGGATCACGCCGATGTCGGGCTTGCGCACTTGAACGCGCTCACCCGATGGGTCGGTTTCATCTTCGATTTTCAGGATGAAGCCGGTTTCCAGGTTGATCAGGGAGGCGTGGTCGAACGTCTCCAAATTGCAGCGCAGGAGGGCGAGGAACCAGTTGTACAGGTCGATTTGGGGGGCATTGGGCAAGGGTTTGGCCTCCAGGATGCCGTTGTTCCACTCGTAGCTGACGTCGAGGTCCGGGTAGGGATTTTCGTACCACTTTTCCCAGTACTCTTCGAGCGTGACCTGACGTCCATGATCCGGCGCCCAGGAGCTGTCCGGCGTGCGGTTCGGCGAGACGGCTTCGGTTTGAGTGGCGCCGTTCGGCTGGGAATTATCTGTCTGCGACAGAGGAGCGTCCGGCGTCAGTTCTGGGGGTACCATTCCTCTTCCTCCGGTGTAGGAACTGTCCACTGTGCGATTGGCACATATATTCTAACACGGTTCCGGCGGTTGATCCCAACGGCCTTCGGCGACGTGGTGTAGTCCAAATTTTGGGGCGAGTTTCAGGCTACCATTGGATAACAACAGTGGTCAGTTGTCTGAACGGGGATTTGGGGAGATTGAAGGGATTTGGGGGATGGGTTGTTGCATGGACGGGGATTCGGGGGCAAGCGCCGGGGGGGGAAGGGCGCGAGGGACGTGTTGGCGTCTCTGACTGGAGGAGAAGGTTTCTGTGCGGAGGGGCTTGGGCGCCCACAGGGGGTGGAACTGCGGTGGTCAGTGTGTGGCGGGACAGGGATGCGACGCGGGGCGAGCAAATGGAGGATCGGCGGGGAGGGCGCCCACAAGGGGCGCCCCTACAGGGGGCTGACGGTGAATGATAAGCCGCAGCCGTTGGATTCGGGTGAGCCTGCCGCGGCGCAGGGTTACAGCCCCTCCACCGTTTCCGCGGCCAGATGGTCAACGACGGCTTTGACGTCGCCGCCGGATTCGTTGTAGACGCGCAGTTGGCGGTCGGCGCTGGAGCCGTTGGCGAGGATCTGTTCGATTGGGGCTAACTCCTTTTCGCTGCCGAGTTCGGCGATCTCTTCGCCGACCAGTTCGACCAGTTCGCGCAGCAGGGAGCGGGCAGGGAGCTCTTCCTGCTTGCCGAAGTCGATCATTTTGCCGTCCAACCCATAGCGGGCGGCGCGCCATTTGTTCTCGTCGATCAGCTCCTTGGTATAGACATTGAAGGTGACGTTGCGCTGGCGCAGCTTCCAGTGCCAGAGCACGAGGGCCTGACAGAGCGCGACGATGGCGATGGCTTCATCGACGCGCGGGCAGATGTCACAGATGCGGAACTCCAAAGTGGGGTAGAGACTGTGGGGGCGCACGTCCCACCAGATTTTGCTGGCGTCGGGGATGCAGCCGGTGTTTGTGAGCGTGCTGATGAGGCCCTCATATGCGGCGCGGTTGGGGAATACATCGGGGATGCCGCTGCGGGGAAAATCCTCGAAGACGACGGCGCGGTAGCTCTTGAGCCCGGTCGGTTTGCCCTGCCAGAAGGGGCTGCTGGCGCTGAGAGCGAGGAGATGGGGCAGCATGTAGCGCAAGACGTTCATCGTGTCGATGGCGAAATTGGGGTCTTCGAGGCCGACATGAATGTGCATGCCGTAGATCAGCAGCCGCTGGGCCAATAGCTGCATCTCCTCCAGGACGCCTTGATAGCGCGGAAAGGGGGTCACTTCCTGCTCGGCCCAGCGGCTATAGGGGTGAGTGGACGCGGCGACGATGGCCAGGCCTTTCTCCTGGGCGAGGCGGCTGATGAAGGCCCTTTGCCGCAGGAGCTCTTCTCTGGCTTCAGCGGGTGTCGCGCAGACAGGCGTGCCGAGCTCCACCATGGACTGGTGCAGCTCCGCTTTGATCTCCCGCTCCACGATAACCATTTGGCCATCTTCGATGAACTGGGTGATGAATGAACGCAGTTCACCGCTTTCGGGATCGATGACCTGATATTCTTCCTCGATGCCAAGCGTAAGTTGGGGACGTGCAATCATAGGCTCTGCTCCGTCTGTGAAACGAGGAAATCGACGACTGCCTTGCCGTCTCCGCGGCTCTGGCTCCAGACCTGGCGCTGCTGGTCGGAGCTGGCGCCGCGCTGCATGATGGTTTGAATGTGGGCTACGTCCGAGCGGCAGTTAAGCCGGTCGAGAACAGGTTCAACTCGTTCGAGCAGTTCGTGCAACAGATCGCGGATGGGGACCTCCTGCTCAATGCCGAAATCGAGAAGTTTTCCCTGCAGGCCGTAACGGACCGCGCGCCACTTATTTTCGGCGATCAGGGTGCGATCATAGAGGCGGAAGGACATGTTGCGGTGGCGGAGATCGACCATCCAGGCGACGGTTGCCTGGATGAGCGCGGAGATGGCCAGAACGTCGTCTATGTCCGGCAGCGCGTCGCAGACCCGGATTTCAAGGGCGGCCTGGTCTGTTTCCCTCTGCCCGGGCCGGGCGTTTCCTCCGGTTTCGGAAGGCAGGCGCGACCGATCCTGCTGACGGGAGTGGGGACGGATGTCCCACCAGATGGCTTCGGCATCGGGAATGCTTTTTGTGCGCAGGAGGGTATCGACATAGCTGAGATAGTCGTTGAGGCTGCGGAAGGCGTTAGGGATGCCGGTGCGGGGCAGGGCATCCAGCAGGACGGAGCGATAGCTGGCCAGCCCGGTATCGAGGCCTTGCCAAAAGGGGGAGGCGTTGGCGAGGCAGAGGATGTGGGGCAGCAGGTAGCGCATTGCGTTCATCACGTCGATTGCCAGATTTCTGTCGTCAATGCCGATATGCACATACATGCCGAAGGCGAGCAGACGGCGGGCGATGAACTGGGTATCTTCAATCAGCGCGCGATAGCGCGGCGACTCCTCCTGTTCTCTTTCCCAGTAGGTGAAGGGGTGCGCCCCGGCCGCCATGAGTTTGAGGCCGTGCGACTCGGCCAGCTCGCGCATTTCGCGCCGGACCCGCAACAGCTCCTGGCGGGCCTGGCTGATATCGCTGCAGATAGGTGTCCCGGCTGCGGGAGGAGCGTTACCGGACGACGCGCCAGCGCGAGGCGTAAACTGTTCAGATCCCGTGTTTCGCTGTCTTTCCGCGCTCTCCCCGTGCGCGTCTTTGAGAGTAAGCCCCTGGGCGGTCGCGAACCCGCGCAGCTCCCTGCTGTCCGGGTCGATAAACTGGTACTCCTCTTCGATACTGATATTGAAGGATGGTTGGCTGTACTCGGCCATAGTTCGCTCTCTTTTTTCGCGTCGGCGCGGCGTCTATGTTCACTGGCTGTCTGTTGCGTCAATCCGTGTATGCATTGGGTATCGTGCGGTTGCTCCTGGAGTTGCCTCGTTTGGGGGCCTGTCAGAGGTCCTTTTCGTCGGCCACGAACACCGGCACGATGGATCCTCCGCCGGCGGTAACGTTGAGCAGAGTCTCGCTGCTCAGGCGGCAGAGACAGCCATGCACATGCTGGCCGCGAAACAGGAATGGGTCCGAATCAACCAGGCGGCGGTCGATCGCGACCTGGCCGTGCGGGGTCATGGCCGGGAAATCCTCATAGGCGATTTGCACACGTTCCTGGACGACCGCGGGTTGACTGTCGTCGTTGGCGAGGGCGGCGTCCCATACGCTCTGGTCGGTCTCCCAACCGATCAGGACGCCGGCGCCGCCGTATTCATCGTTGGGTTTGAGCACCAGCCTCTCGCGATTGGCGCTGGCCCAGGGCAGCAGGTCAATTGGCGCGCCGGCGGGGTCGAGGGTGGCCCGCTCTTCTACGGTGCGAGTCCAGGGGATGTGGGCGCGCACGGCTTGCCGCTCGGCGGCGGTGAGCAGGTGGGCGTTGCGTTCATCGCTGGCAACGGCAAAGCTGGCCTTTTTGTGGAGCAGCTTGCAGGTGAAAGGGTTTACAAGGCAGATGGCGCGTGCGCGCAGGGCCTGGATGATGGGATGATCCATGCCGCAGCGGTCGAGCAGCTCGCTGACCAGGACCCTCTTGTAGACGAAATCGACCGGGGCGCCTGCGGCGTAGAGCTGCCCGTTTCGGAACTCCATGTCTTCGGGCGCGCAGACGACGGTTGTGATTCCATGCTCGGCGAAGTATTCGGCGAACAGGCGAAATTCTGTGGCGGTGGGCACGCCGCGCCAGTCGACGATGGCGATATCAGGCAGTTTACCGCGATTTCCCCGCCATTCGTAGTAGACGCGCAGGAACTCGTCGAGAACGGGCTTTCGGCTGGGCAGCGAGCGCACGGCAAAGCGTTTTTGGAAATCTTGCATGACTGGCAGCTCGAGGAAGATGCCGCTGAGCACGTCCGAATAGGCCATCGAGGCCGGGCTTTCGCCGTTGATTTCGACAAATTTGAGGTTGCGACGGTCGTTTTGTCGGCGAGCGAAAAAGCTGTCGAGCCGTGCGGTGGGGATGGTTAGGCGGTAGCCATGGTCGATACGGAAAAGATGCTCTTCTTCCGGTGTTGCGTGGATCTGCGCGCGCAGCTCGGCGTTTTCGAGCATGAGCTGGGCCAGGCGGTTGAAAAGGCGAAGAATCCGCTCCGTGCGCCTGGCAAGCAGGGTCCACTCGGAGGGGGAGTAGAAGAGAGGGCGCAGGACAGTGCAAAGAGGTCGATCGCCAAAAAACATGCGGTGGTCGTCCATACGCGCGGTGAGCAGATCCCAGCTATCGCTGGCAAGTTTGGGTTGGGAAAGTAATTGGTGGTAGTGGGAGATGGCGCTCAATGAGTTCATATAGCCGGTGGCGGTGTTGGGACTCTTGGCGGCCAACTGTTCAATCTCGATCGATTGGGGGGTTGAAAGCGCGTAGCGTGCGACAGTTCGGAGGCTAGGAGCCGCAGTTGACCCCGAAGCCCGGTTCGCCGGCTTCCGGGTCGCGGAAGGTTAACGTCAGGTCAAAAGATTGGCGGTCTGCCAGTTCAGCGTCTTTGGTCAGGCCGACCGTTAACGTCGCTGTTACTCGGTAGGTTTCGTTGGGAATGACGGGATCTTTCAGGTGAAGAGTATTGTTCAGGCGGGTGTCGGTCTGTGCCAGGAGGAAGAGGCTGTTGTTTTCGGTGCCGTCCGGGTTATAGACGATCAACTCGACGTTGGGCGCGTCATCGTCGAGCCGGGCGGGCAACCAGATGCGTACCCAGAGGCGCCGCAGGTCGGGGTAGGGATAGATCAGTATCCGCTCGAATTTTAAGGGGGTATCCTGCTCAAAGAGATTGATTTGGGTCATTTCAGAGTTGCCGCGGGTAGCTTGCGCGCCTGTCCAAGCGGGATTAAGCTAAAAAAGGACGATTGTCTTCATCCGAAAACGCAGGTTAGGCATTGATTATAGCAGGAACTCAAAACGTGAGACACCTGAAGATACTGGCCGACGATCTGACCGGCGCAGCAGATACAGCGGCCCGTTGCCTACGATTCGGGCTGCCGGCAACAATCTACCTTGACGCGCCGACACAGCCTGCGCCGCAGGGGGCCCTGGCAGTTTCCTCGGACTCGCGCCATTTGACGGCGGAGGCAGCGGCAAAGCAGGCCCGCAGTACGGCGGCTTCGCTACTGGACCTGGACGGCGGTTGGTACAAAAAGATTGACTCGACGCTGCGCGGCAACATTGGCAGCGAATTGGATGCGTTGCTGGAGCTGCTGGATGCGCCGGCGGCAGTTATTTGCCCGGCTTTTCCGTCACAGGGGCGCCGCATGCGCGACGGGGTTCTCACTGCGCCTGATGTAGGGCCGCCGGGCATTCATCTGCCTTCTCTGCTGCGCGGGCAGAGCCGCCTTCCGGTTGGGGAAATTACGTTGGCGCAGGTGCGGGGAGGGGAGCTGGGGACAGATCTGAGACAGGCGGCGCGGGAGCGGGCCAGCGGGGCGGCACAAAGACGAGTTGTCATTGCGGTTGACGCGCTGACGGACGACGACCTGGACAGAGTTGTGCGGGCGCAGCAGGAGGCGCTGCCGGAGGCTTTGCTGTGCGGGAGTTCCGGATTGGCGGGAGCGCTCGTTCGGCAAAGCGGTGGGCTGAAGGGGTTTCAAGCCGTCCCTGAGAGATACGCGGGCTCAGCGGGATGGTCGGTTGTTCTGGTTGCCGGCAGCGGCAGCGCCGTTTCGCACCGGCAGATCGACAGCTTGCTGTCGTATGGGAGGGATGCTCCGGATTGGGGCGTCAGCCGCCTGGTAGTTGCGCCGACGATGGATGGGAGGGAGACGGCCGCTCTCGCGCCGGCCAGTCCGATCTGGCTTTTGCAGCAGGCCCGGCCGCTGCCAGGGGCGGTCCTGGAGGGAAGGGAGGCGCGCCGGCGGGCGGACCATCTGGCGCAGGTAAGTATGGCCGCGATGGCCCGGAGGCGGGTGGACCTGATTATGCTCGTAGGCGGCGATACGGCGATGCGGATGCTAAGGCATCTGGGCGCGGCGCGGCTTACGGTCGAGCGGGAGTTGCTGCCGGGCATACCGCTATGCAGCGCAGTTCTCGAGGGGAGGCCGACGCTGGTTGTGATCAAGCCAGGGCGTTTTGGGGGGGACGGGACGCTGGTCGAGCTGCTGCACAGGGTAAGGATGCCTGGAGGGGGGAACGGCAAGGGTTAGGGGCCGGCGGTCGGCGCTAGTGGCCGGGGAGGCCCAGTTGGCGTTTTGCATGGTGGCGGGACGCGCAGGGTGTCAGGTGGGCGTTGCGGCGGGAATTCCCCCGCACAAGGGAGGGCCGAAGGCCCGACCGCCCAAGAAGACTGTGGTTCGTCGGTTAAGGTCAGTGGTTAGCGTAGCGCGCCAACGTTTTCGCGCACTTTGAGGATGGCGCGGGCGATGTCGTCCATTTCTTCGGGCTCGGCGAGGAGGATGTTCTGGCTGATGGAGACGGCCTGCTGGCAGAGGAGTTCGCTGTTGGGGCAAGGCGTGACGCGGCTGAAGGGTTCGACGAGCGGGGGTTGGCGGTAGAGGGGGCGGGAATAAAGCGGGCTGACGGGGATGTTTTCGGCCCGCAAGGCGGAGATGAACTGCTGTCGGGGCAGGCCGCCGAAGGCGTCGGCATCGTAACGCATGAGGAAGAGGTGGTGGGAATGGGCGTCGGCGCGTGGATCCCAGCGTTGCGGCGTGAGGCCGTCGATTTCCTCCAGGAAGGCGCGCAGCCGGCGGGCGTTGCCCATGCGGCGCTGGAGCTGGTCGTCGAGCCTGGCGAGCCCGGCGGAGAGGACCGCGGCCTGCCAGCCGCCCAGGCGCAGGTTTGTGCCGAGATTGGGGTGTTCGTAGCCGTGGCCGTCTGGGCTGCGTCCGCAGTTGGCAATACTCCACATGCGCTCGGCCAGCTCGGCATCGTTGGTGAGGAGCGCGCCGCCTTCGCCGGCTGTCAGGTTTTTGCTGGACTGGAAGCTGAACGAGCCGGTCTTTCCCAAGGCGCCGACGGGATTGCCGCGCCAACTGCTGCCGTGGGCATGGGCTGCGTCTTCGATGACGTGGAGATTGTGACGCCGGGCCAAGGGCAACAGGGCATCGAAATCGACGGGCAGGCCGCCGAAGTGGACGGGGATGACGGCTTTGGCGCGGGGGCTGATTGCGGCTGCGACGGCCTCGGCTGAGAGATTCCACGATTCGAGTTCGACGTCGGCGAAGACGGGGGTGGCGCCGACGATGCGCACTGCGGCGGCGGTGGCAATGAAGGTATAAGGAGGCACGATGACCTCGTCGCCGGGGCCGATGTCCAGGGCGCGCAGGGCGGTCTCGAGGGTGGTTGAACCATTTACGATTGTAACGCAGTGTTGGGCGGCGTGCCGGGCGGCAAAGGCGGTTTCAAACTCTTCAACAGCGGTGTCGTAGCCGCCCCATTCTCCTCTTTCAAGCACAGACAGGAGACCGGCGCGTTCGGTTTCGTCCCACTGCGGCCAACTGGGCCATGGTTGGGTGCGGACGGGCTGGCCGTCGTGGATGGCAAGCGTTGATTTTGTCATATTTACCTCTGCGCAGGCGGGTTGTTGGCGCCTGGGGCGAGCAATTGCGCGCACAGCTTCAGGGCCTGTTTGAGGGCCTGTGGGTTGGCTTCGCCCTTGCCGACGATGTCGAAGGCGGTGCCGTGGGCCGGGGTTGTAACCGGCGCGGGCAGGCCGCCATGCACGGTGACGCCGCGTTCGAAACCGAGCAATTTCATGGCGATCTGACCCTGGTCGTGGTACATGGTAACGACGCCGTCAAACTCGCCTCGGCTTGCGCGCAAGAAGACGGTGTCGGGCGGGTAGGGGCCGGATGCGGCGATGTCCTCTTCCTGGGCGGCTTCGACGGCAGGGCGAATGACATCGTTTTCTTCGCTGCCGAAGAGGCCGCCTTCGCCGGCGTGGGGATTGAGACCGGCCACGGCAAGACGGGGCGAGGGCACGCCGCTCTGACGGATTGTGTTGTGGATGAGGCGAATGGCGGGCAGGATTTCGTCGATGGAGATATGCTGATAGACGTCGCGCAAGGGGATGTGGGAGGTGACGCGGGAGGTCCAAAGCCCATCGAGCGTGTTGACTTCGCCGACGCGGCCTTCCACGCCGAGGCGTTCGGCGAAGTAGCGGAGCTCGTCCTCGTGGCGGCTGCCGGCGGCATGCATGGCCTGTTTGTTGAGCGAGGCGTAGGTGATGCCGTCTATGACACCGGCGCGGGCGAGCTCCGCGGCAAAGTCGAGCGATTGGAGGACGTAGCGGCCGGCGTCCGGGCTCATGCGGCCGGGTGTGTGCGCATCGGGCAGGAAGGATGGGCCGGTGAGGAGCACGGGGCCGGGGGACGAGAGCGGCAGGTCGTCGGGTGAGCTGTAATGCGGCATGTCCAGCGAGAGACCGGCGCACTGGGCGCCCCATTCCAGGATCCAGGGTTCGCCGATGACGACGATGTTTGCGTCGCCGTAAGGGGGCCCCGTTTTGTCTTGACCGGTCGATTCGGCCAGGACGCGGGCGACGATTTCGGGTCCGATGCCGCTGGGGTCGCCGAGGAGAAGGGCGAGGCGGGGCGTGCGCGTCAGTTTCGCTGAACTGGGAGTCATTTGACGGTTGGATGTTGATGTTCAGGTCCGGCGCCGTGCGGGAGGACGTGAACAGCGGCTGCCAGGAAGCTGATGGCCCAACGCCCAATGCTGACCTTCGCACTGTCAGCATTGGGCATTTCAGTTGGCCTGCAGATCAAGCATACTCCAGAATTGGCTCCATCTGCCACGGGGTCTGCATAACGCCTTCGGTGAAGGTCAGCGGCGTTTCGCCGGTGATGGTGAGACGTGGATGGCTCTCGACTTCGGCGCGCAGGCTGGGACTGACGTAGAAATCTTCCAGGGTCAGAGTGTCGCGGATGAAGACGATTTTGGCGGTTTCCTGGGGCTCTGCGCAGATGCGGAGGGAGACTTCGAGGGCGCGTTCATCGTCGGCGAAGGTGAGGGGCAGGTGGGAGCGGGTGGCGCTGAAGATGCCGGATGTCACGGCGTTCATGTAGGTGGCCTGCCAGTCGATCTTGCGGAAGACGCGTTCGGTGGTCACGTTGGCGAGGCCGAGGCCGGAGACGTTGCCGTGGGTTTCTTCGGTCAGGTCGAGGACGGTGATGATGGCGACGTCGACTTTGCCGAAGTTTTCGGGCTGGCGAGGGATGCTGAGGCGGCTGATGACATTTGTGTCCATGCCGGTGCCGGAGATGTTTTTGCCGAGGTCGCGTACGACCAGGACGTCCACTGCCTCAAAGGGGATCTGGGCGAGATAATCCTTGGCCTTGACCAGCAGGTCGGCCTCTGTTTTGGTGCCGACTTCGGCCGCGGTGAGGCCGGCGATGAGAGCGGTGTCCTCAAAGGCGTTTTCGACGGGGCAGATGGCGCCGCGGAAGTTGGTGTTGGCCTCGTAGACGCGTGCGGCGGGCTCCAGGTAGATCTGGAAGTTTTTGCCGCCGCCGCTGTGCATCATGGAAGCGCCGTGCTGCTTGCCCCAGCCGATGACACACATTTTGGAGGGGCCGCTTTCCAGATGGCTGCGGAAGTCGGTGTGCGGCTTGATGCGGCTGACGAGGATGGCGTGGTCGGCGGCCATGGAGTCTTTGCCCTGGCAGACTGCCGGCCCGTCGGGGATGCGCCCGATTTCGGCCACTTCCATGGTCGCCCTGATTTCCACGCCCATGGCATCCTCTGTGACGCCCATGCCGGCGAGGATCTCCTTTTGTCCTTCGACGGTGGCTCCGCCGTGGCTGCCCATGGCGGGGACGACGTAGGGCCTCATGCCGGCGGCTTTGAGGTGGTCGACGGCGGCGCGCACAATGCGTGCGAGGTTGGCGATGCCGCGGCTGCCGGCGCCGATGGCGACGGAATCGCCCGGCTGCATGGGCGCCATGATGCCGCTCTGGGTGAGTGCTTTGCCGACGGCGGCGTGGATGTCATCGACTTGGGGTGTGTCGAAGGTCTGGTGAACGGCCAGGAGCGTGTCGGGCAGGTTGGCGGGGAATCGGATGTCCTGAATGTCTTGAAGCAGGTTCATTGTTTATGTCTCCTTCAATGTAGTAGTGCTGGTGGGGCAAATCGAGATATTCTGCATTTTCTCGTTAGTCTTCTAATTTGTCCAACCAGTATGCCTTGATCGCCTCGAATCGACGCAGGCGATTCTGAATCGCGTCGCCGGCCGCGCGAGTGCTTCCAAGTGTGCTGGGAGAGAGGAAGTCCGTTTCCGTGTTAAGGAGGTCAAGCGTTTCCCGCTCAATCGTACTCGATGCCTGAGTTGAGAATATCCTGCTGGTCATGACTCGGCGCGCTGCCCGAAAAGTTGAGGCTGGCGTGAAGAGGACGTCGCAACTTGCTGTTTTCCGGTATTACTGCCTTGTTCTGCCAAGGCGTTACGTTCCCAAAACACGCCATCGGAATAGCCCTGTATATTCGTGTCTTGAGCGGCCAGAGACAGACGCTCTTCGGCCAGACAGCAGTACTCTTGCTCGATTTCAATGCCTACATAGCGGCGTCCCAACTTTTTGGCAACGACTGACGTCGTGCCGGAACCGAGGAACGGATCGAAAACCACTGCATCCGGTTCTGTGCTTGCGAGGATGACCTTGGCCAGCAACTTTTCCGGCTTCTGGGTCGGGTGGTCGGTGTTTTCCGGCATTGACCAGAAGGGGACGGTCAGGTCGGTCCACAGGTTCGATGGGTGGGTACGACGGTAGCGGCCGCCTTCGCTTCCTGACAGTTCTTGCCAGTCCTTGGGCCTTCCATTTTCGTCAGTATACGGAGCGCGCACGCGACGGGTCAGTTTGACCGCATCGACGTTGAACACATAGTCATCGGAAAGGGTACAGAACCAGATATCTTCGGCGACGTTTTTCCAGTTGGCTTTCGCGCCCCGCCCCTTTTCCCGCTCCCACGTGATTCGATTACGGACAATAAAATGGTCTCGCACGATCTTGTGTATGGCGGCTGAGGAACGCCAGTCTCCGCACAGATAGAGTGAGCCGTTTGGTTTCAGCAGGCGCGCCAGCTGGGGCAGCCAACCGGCCAACCATTCCTCGTACTCCTCCAATGAACGGGCGGCAAAGGTAGTGCCATTGAACTGTTTGGAGAGATTATAGGGCGGATCGACGAAGATAAGGTCTGCGAACTGACTTGGCAGAAAACCCAGGATTTCCAGCGCGTCTTGATGGATCGTTCGGTCTATAATTGCGTCAAGATTGACGGGCCCATCCAAAGAAAGCAGACGACCGCCATAGAGGCTTCGCTCGTCGTCATCCAGTGTGATGGTACGGTTACGCGGCGCTCTGTCTTTCATGATCTCGGTAGATCCAGGATTCGGTGACGCGATTGGGGTCCGGACCGCGGCAAACGCGGTTTATCCTTTGACCTTGGTCACTATCTCTCGCAGCAGGCCTTCAAAGTCGTCGGTGGCGGCGGTGAAGGCGTCGGATGCGATCACGAGGGGCGCGCCGAAGACGACGATCTCGGCGCCCAGTTCGAGCGTTTCGATGGCCTGTTCGACGGTCAGCCCGCCGACGGCCTGTACAGGGATGTCGACGGCGGCGAGGATGGACGGCAGGTCATCGAGGGGGCTGAGGCCGGGGATCATGTTGCGTTCATCGAAGCCGGTGTGGACGATGATGACATCGACGCCCATGTCCTGGGCCTGTTTGGCGCGGCCGGGTTTGTCGGGGCAGAGCATGACGTCACACATGACTTTGCCGCCGCAGCGCTGCGCCATCTTGACCTGTTCGATGATACTGGCGTCGTGGGCGACACCCATGACGACGACGTAGTCGGCGCCGGCGTTGAACATCATCTCGGCTTCGAGGCCGGCGCCGTCCATCGTTTTGAGGTCGGCCACGATGGGATGATCGGGGAAGGCCTCGCGCATGGCGCGGACGCTGTGAAGGCCTTCGGCGAGGATCAGGGGCGTTCCGGCTTCGAGCCAGTCTACGCCGGCGCGCACGGCGGCACCGGCCATGTCGAGGGCCTCTTCGATGGAGGTTACGTCGAGTGAGACCTGGATGATTGGATCTTTTTTGGGCAACTTTACGCTCCGCGGGAGATGGATGTGGGCGATTCCGGATGCTCTGTCGGGCTCTACCTACTTGCTTCAGAGAACACGTTACCTACGTCGACTTTGAAGCCGTTCAGAAGTACAGATAATGCCTCCACGCCTGCGAGGTACTCACCATGAAGCGCGTACTCCTGTCCGCATAACGTGAGGACGGTGATCGATGCATTGGTCGGATCGACGATCCAGTATTCGGGGATCCCGGCCTGTGCGTACTCGCGGCGTTTCGTGACTGTGTCCCTTCTTGGGTCATCAGGATTGACGACTTCCATGACGAGATCGGCGCCGCGCCAGAATTGTTCGCCCAAACGTTCAGTATGTTCGGCGGCCATAAAGACGATATCCGGCTGCCTGAATTTACCTGGCCAGAGTTGGACCCGCATGGGTGCAAAGAGAACCATGCCCGAATCCCTGTCACTGACATAGCTGTACAAGTGGTCAAAGAGGGCGGCCAGAAGAAGCTGATGGGACTGGGTTGGTGTTGGCAGGATCTCTAACCGGCCGTGCGAGAATTCTATGAGGCGATTGGTGCTCAACGAAAAGTACTCCTCCTCACTCCAGTAGCCCTGGGCGGGGAAAAGTTGGGCAATCTCCCAAGTCAGTTCGGGTGCGTCCTGGCTGTTCGTCGTCGGGTAGGCCATTCTCTGTTTCGTTTCCATCCCGGACAGATTCAAACGGTCTCTAATCAGGCGTCCAGGCGGAGGACCGATTTCACGTTGTCGCCGTGCTCCATGCTTTCGAAGGCCTCTTCCCAGTCTTCAAGGGGGTAGATGCCGCCGATGACAGGACCCAGATTCACCTGCCCTGTGGAGAGCAGGGTGAGCACACGCTCCCAGGTGGGGTAGAGGTGGCTGAAGGTGCCCTGTAGTGTTACGGCTTTGGCCACGAGCGGGTCGAGGCTGAAATCGAGCGGCTGCGGGCCCCAGCCGATTTTGGTGATGCGTCCGTTTGGCCGTACCAGCTCCAT
This sequence comes from Caldilineaceae bacterium, assembly GCA_022824025.1. Lineage (GTDB taxonomy): Bacteria > Chloroflexota > Anaerolineae > Caldilineales > Caldilineaceae > Bin5. The sequence goes on along the minus strand of JAJEBF010000056.1, from coordinate 170,660 downwards.
TGACTGTTGCAGCGCCTTGCTGACGCCGGTGGCGTCGATGACCAGGTCGGCGCCGAAGCCGTCGCCCAGCGATTCGATCAGCGCCATTGGATCCTCGCGCTGGATGTTGAGCGTGTAATCGGCGCCGAGCTCGGCGGCCACTTCCATGCGCTTGGCGTCGGCGTCGGTGCCGAGGACGACGAGGGCGCCGGCGCCGCGGATGCGGGCGATCTGGAGAGCCATGATGCCGATGGGACCCGGGCCCTGGATCACGACGAGGTCGCCGGGTTTCATAGCGGTCTTTTCGACGAGGGCGTTGTAGGCGACGCAGATCGGTTCGGTGAGCGCGGCGTGCTCGTCGGGCACGTTGTCCGGTACGCGATGGAGGATCTGGGGACGGGCGGCGACGTAGCGGGTCATGGAGCCGTCGGCGAGGGCGCCGTAGCCGAGGCGGTTGGGGCAGAGGTTGTAGTTGCCGCTAAGGCAGTAGACGCAGGCGTCGCACACCTCGGCGGCGGTTTCGACGGCCACCCTGTCGCCGATCTCCCAGCCGGATACGTCGTCGCCGGCATCGACGATGACGCCGGCGAACTCGTGGCCGAGTACGAGCGGCAGCGTGATCTCCCACGACTGCATGTTGCGCCACATGTGTACATCGGAGCCGCATACGCCGGTGGCCTTGACTTCGACCATGACCTGGCCGGGCCCCATCTGGGGTTCAGGGACGTCCCTTACTTCGACTTCCTTATCGCCGTAACCGAATTTGGCAACTGCTTTCATTGTGATGGCTCGCTTTGCGCTGCCCTGGTTTTCTGTGCGCTGCGGTCTTGCCGGCTTGCGCCGGGAGGGGCAGGACTGATAGCTGATTATACCCGAACTGCAGGCGGGCGGACGAACGCGTCGGAAATGGGAGGCGTAGATTGGATTGGGCCGCCAAGGGGGCGCCGGCGCGAGGGGATTGGCGGGGAGCGTGGGGGCTTGGGCGCCCACTAGGGGCGTCCCTACAGGGGGGGTGGGGGAAGGGTGGGGCGGGATGATTGTGCGTCGGCCCCCTTTGCCGCTTTAGCGCACGTGGATGTCGGCGAAGTCCATGTAGCGTTCCCAGTCGTAGAGGGTGACGTCGTGTTTGCCGGTGCGGATGTGGTAGCCGATGGTACTCCTGACGGGCCGGTTGACAGGGGGCAGCTCGTGGACGGCGATGCCATCGGCGCCGAGGAGGCGGTAGACGGAGTCGGCGTTTTTGGCGCCGAGGAACTCGCCGTGGGGGTCGGCCCAGAGGTCTTCGTCGGCGCTGACGACGTAGACGGGTCGGGGGGCGACGAGGGCGATCAGCATGTGCTGGTCGACGGGCAGCTCGTCTTCCTTGTCGTTGTAGCGTGTGAAGTTTTCGCAGAACCAGTGGGGATAGGTGACGTTGGCATGGCGGGCGGTTTCGCCGAAGCGGCGGCGGAAGAGCGCGGCGCCGCCGCAGCCTGAGTTGTTGGGGATGACGAGGGCGAAGCGTTCATCCTGCGCGCCGGCCCAGAGCGCGGTCTTTCCGAGGCGGGACTGGCCCATCACCGCGACGCGTGTGTGGTCGACGTCGTCGTCGGTCTCCAGGTAGTCGAGCGCGCGGCGCAGGCCCCACGCCCAGGCGCCGATGGCGCCCCACTCGTTGGCGGCGGGTTTCGTCTGCCCGGCCTTATAGTAGAGGGGATGGACGCCGTTCTGGTAGCCGTCGTCATAGTCGGGGTCGAGGTCGCCGTAGTAGATGGTGGCGATGGCGTAACCGCGCTCGAGGATACGCTCGACGGGCCAGCGGGAGAGAGCGTTTCCTCGGCTGGCCTCGGTGGCGCGGTGGTTGCGGATGCCGCGGTCGAAGCGGTTGCGCATCCACTGTTGGGAGATTGTGATGCCGGGATCGCTATGCACTGACTGATTGCCCTGGAAGTTGGGAACGAGGAAGGAAGGCACGGGCTTTGGTTTGTCGTTGGGGAGGTAGACGAGAATGTCCATCCTGGGATCGTCGCGGCGGCCGGTGAAGTAGACAGAGATTTCTTTACGCGTTGCCTGGCCGTCGAGGGCGTCTTCATCGACAGAGGTGACATCGAAGGTCATGTTTTCGGGACGGCCGGGCGCTACGCCGTAGACGTGCTCTTCGAACAGGCGCAGGAGTTCGGGGCGGCGCTCTTCCCTCCACATGGCGGCGTCGGTGACTGCGCGACCGTCGGCCATGCGCAGCGGGTCGGGCAGCTCATAGGCGGGTACCTTTGCCTCGTCGTAGTTGACATCCTCGCACTGGCGCACCTGGTTGTACCAGTCGCTGGCCTGCTGGCGGGTCGGGTCCAGCTTGAGCGCCATTTCGAAGATCTCGGCTGCGAGCGGTTTGTTGTCCTGCAGCCCGTAGGCGCGGCCGAGCACCTCGTAGGTGAAGGAGTGTGTCAGCAGTTCGGGATGGATGTCTACCAGGTGAGTCAGGTTGGAGATGATGTATTCAGGTTTGTCCCAGGTTGTCATCTCTTCCAGCAGAAGGTCCAGTTGTTCAGATACCTTGGCCATTGGTTTTTCCTTGCCTGTCGTGCTGGTTGGGTTCGGGCCGTTGAAGCGGCAAGAGATGTCGAGACGGTTTGCGCAAGACTCAGACCTGGAGAACGTCTCGGAGATAGTCGCGGCTCATCCTGGCGCTTTCGACAGGTGACCAGCTGGGGTCGCGTTGTGAGCGCCCGACTGAGTCCTGCTCGACGATCATCCAACCCTGATAGCCTTGCGTGCGCAGCAGGTCGAAGAAGGCGGGAAAGTCGATAGCGCCTCGACCCAACTCAGCGAAGATGTCCATGGCCCAGGCCTGACGCATGTGAATCCTTTCCTGTCTTACTTTTTCGAGTTTTTCCGGCCAGACGTCTTTGATGTGGAGATACCCGATGCGATCGGCGTATTGCTTCGTTGCGGAGACGACATCGCCACCGCCGAAGTGGTAGTGACCGGTATCAAAGCACAGTCCGACCAGTTCAGGGTCGGTCATCTCCATGATGCGTTCGATCTCGGCGGGTGTCTCGACATAGGTGCCGGTGTGATGGTGGAAGACGGTCTTCAGGTTGAAGCGTTCCTGGCAGTGGACGGCGACGGTCTCCAGCGCGTTGGCGGCGCGTGTCCATTGCGCGTCGGTCCAGCCTTGGCTGCCATCGGCGGCAACAAAGCCGGCGACTTCAAGGCGCTCGGGCACGGTGTTGCAGGCGATGATAATTTCTGAGACGCCGAAGCTGGCGAGGAGCGAGCCGACAGTTTGAACCTGCTGGAGCATCGAGTCGAGGGCTCCTTCTTCCTCCAGCGGTAGGGCGACATAGGAGGAGGCCGCCTGCAGATTTCTCTTTTCCAGTTCGGCGCGCAGATCGTCTGCTTCGGCGGGGAAAAAGCCGCCGGCGCTGATTTCCGTACCGGCATAGCCGGCGGCTGCGATGCCGTCCAGCATCTGGGGAAAGCTGAGGCCGCTGGTCTTGCTTCCATCAAAGGAGAGGACATCCCAACTAATCGGGGCGCTGCCTATCTTCACATTCAACATAGTTCCTCACTTGGCATGTATTCGCGGGCGCTTGCGCGCCATCGTATGGATTGGGTGGAGCAGAGGGAGGCGTACACTGCATCGCCGGCGCGCGCCGGCGATGATCCTGCGATTCAGCGGATGGCTGCCCCGGTATTGTCATCGAAGAGATGAAAGCGGTTGAAGGAGAGACTGAGGTTATCGCCCTCTCGCACTTGGGTTGAGGCCACGTCCTTGACCTTGAGGAGGAGGCCTTCTTTCTCTATGTCAAGTATAGTCTCCGAACCGAGTGGCTCCAGGAGGAAGACCCTGGCCTGGTTGTCGCCTTCGTCATCCGTGGTGAAGCGAATCTCTTCGGGGCGGACGCCCAGGGTACATTGGCCGCTGGGACAGAGCTCGGCCGCGCGGCCGGCCATTTCGGCACTGACCGGAATGATGAACTGATCGCTCTTGTGGACGGTTTTGCCGTTCTCCTTCTGGAGTACGCCGGGGATGAAGTTCATCGGTGTCGAGCCGACGAAGCGGGCGACGAAGTTGTTGGACGGCAGGTCGTAGATTTCGCTGGGGGTGCCGAGTTGCTGCAGGGCGCCTTCGTTCATGACCGCGATCTGATCGGCCATTGTCATGCCCTCGACCTGATCATGGGTCACGTAGATCATGGTCGTGCCCAGCTCGTGTTGCAGCCGTTTGATCTCGGCGCGCATGTAGACGCGAAGGAGGGCGTCGATGTTGGAGAGCGGCTCGTCCATGAGGAAGACGACGGGTTCGCGCACGATGGCTCTGCCGAGGGCGATGCGCTGCTGCTCGCCGCCTGAGCAGAGGCCGGGCGGCCGGTCCAGGGTATGCGTTATGCCGAGCATTTCGGCGACATCGCGCACCCGGCGCTCCATCTCATCTTTGGGCGTTTTGCGCAGGCGCAAGGGGTAGGCGATGTTGTCGAAGGCGGTGAAATGGGGGTAGAGGGCGTAACTCTGGAAGACGAGGGCGACATCGCGTTCGCGCGGTTCAAGGTCGTTGACGCGCGTGTCGCCGATGTAGATGTCACCGTAGGTGGGGCGTTCGAGGCCGGCTACGCATCGCATGGTGGTGGTCTTGCCGCAGCCGGAGGGGCCGAGCAGGACGACCAGGTCGCCGTCCCTGACGACGAGATTGAGCTGGTTGACGGCGCAGGTATCGCCGAAGTACTTTGTCAGGCCTTCTATTCTTACTTCCGCCAAAGTGTACTCTCCTTGCTCACTGGCCGCTGGCGACGCCAAAGGTCAGCCCGCGCACCAGGAATCTCTGTAATGTAAAGGCGGCCACCAGCACCGGGAAAACGGCGATCGTGCCGGCGGCGCTGACCACGCCCCAATCGAGCTCGTGCTGCGGGATCTGTGCCTGGATCGCAATCGGCAGCGTCATCGTCTTCATGGAATTCACGAAGTAGAGCGCGATGATGTACTCGTTCCAGTTGAAGATAAAGAGCAGGATGGCGATCGAAAAGAGGCTGGGGAAGATCAGGGGCAGCAGGATGCGGCGCACAGCGCCGAAGCGTGTGTCCCCATCCATCAGGGCCGCTTCCTCCACGTCCATGGGGACGTCCATAAAGGTGCCGCGCAGGACCCAGACGGCGAAGGCGGTGTTGAGAACGGTATAAAGGATGATCAGGGTGTATTTTTCGTCGATAATTCCGAGATCGCTGCCGAGGAGGAATAGGGGGATGGCGGAGGCGATGGGGGGCAGGAGCGCGACGAGGCCCATGAGGCCGACGACGATGGCGACGAACTTGAAGGGCAGGCGCATCCTGGTGGCGGCGTAGGCAGCGGGCACTGCGATAATGAGGCAGATGATGGTTGCCAGGGTGGAAACGACGAGACTGTTGTAGACGTTTTCGAGGATGCGGCGTTCAAAGATGGTCACCCAGGCGTCGAGCCGGGGATCGGTTGGGAAGAAACGGGGCGGGATGTGGGCGAGGTCGCGCAGCGACTTGATGGAAGAGATGGCGACCCAGTACATGGGGACGAGGGTCCAGAAGGCGGCGAGGTAGAGGACGATGACAACGAGCAGTTTACGCAGGTTGAGACGGCGCCCCTGCGCGGCCATTACTACATCCTGGGGCACGGGTTCGTTGGTTGTCGTCTCACTCACATCTGTTTGTGCCATCAGCTTACACTCCTATGAAAACGGCCTTCGGTCTCAGCGGCTTCGGCGCTCCACCCAGAGATATCTGACGAAGATCGTGCCGGCGATATAGGTCATGAGCAGCATGACGAGCACCGCGGCAGAGGCGTAATGGGGCTTGAGCCGCTGGAAGGACATGCCGTAGATGTACCAGGAGAGGTTCCAGGTGGCGCGGCCCGGGCCGCCCTGGGTGGTGGCGGCGATGGTGCCGATCGTGCGGGTGGACCAGACAAAGACGAGGATGGTGGCGATGGAAAACATCGGCCTGATATAGGGGAGGGTCATGTCCCAGAAGGCGCGCCAACGGGTTGCGCCGTCGACGGCGGCGGCCTCGTAGATGTCGCGGGGGACCTGGTTGAGGCCGGCGTAGAGAAGCAGAAATGCCAGGGGGCTGATGCGCCAGATCTCGACGACGCAGAGGGCGATGAAGGCGGTATCGGCTTTTACAAGCCAGATAATCGGTTCGAGACCGAGGGCGGAGAGGGGAACGTTTACCAGTCCCAGGGTGGGGTGGTACATGATCTTCCACATCATGCCGGCGACGATTTCGGAGACCATCAGCGGAATGATAAGGATTGAGATCCAGATCGCCTTGCGGCCGGCGTAGTCGCTGTGCACCAGAAGGGCCAGTCCCAGTCCGACAAGCAGGCACATGGGAACGACCACGATGCCCATTTTGAGGCTGAAGATCAGCGCGCCGTGGAAGATGGTGTCCCTGGTAAGTCTGGAGAGGTTGGCCAGGCCGATCCACTCCCCCTTCTCGCTGGTGAGAATCAGCCAGAAGTTGTAAACGATGGGATAGAACTGGACCAGGATCAACGTCAGGAGGCTGGGGATGATCAGCATGACCCCGAGGCGATTGTCTCGAAAGCTGAAAAGTTCGGACCACATGCCCTGGGGCGGCGGCGGTTGTGAGGCGGGGCTATTCGCGCCCTGGCCGGGCAAGGGCCTGACGGTCTGTTGTACGGTCAACGAAACCCTCCTTGGGCCGGTAGGTCAGGAAGATGGTCTGCACGCCGGTGCGAGAAGCGTGCGCACAGGCAAAGAGGAGTGGGGGGATTCCCACTCCTCTTTGCTGAAATCAGGTTAGTTGGTGACACCCTCCATCTCGAGACGGATTTCGGCGCCAGCCTGCTCGCAGGCTTCCTGGCCGGTTATGTCACCGGCGCCGACGGCGCTGAAGGCCGGCCCAAGGATGGCGAGGCTGATTCCTGTGGCCTGGGTGCTGCGGGGGCGCCACTTCGGGGGCACCATCAGGGCCTCAAACTGGGCCGGGAACCAGGGCTTTTCCAGGATCAGTTCGGGGTCGTTGAAGACGGACTTGCGGAAGGGGATGCCGCCGGCATGGGCGTAGGAGAGCGCGTGCTCCTGGTTGTAGTGCATCCACTCCATGTAGGTCCAGGCGGCGTCCTTGTGCTCGGAATGGGCGTTGAGCACGAGGCCCCAGTGGCCCATCATGGAGACATGGGGCGCGCCGACTTCGGAGGCGGGCAGAGGCAGATAGAGCATCTTGCCGGCTACATCGGAGTCGGTCTCGTCCTCGAAGGCGGCGTAGGCGTCACCGGGCCAGCCGATGCCCATCATGGCGCGGCCGGAGACGACTTCGGCGACCATTTCGGTGGTGCCGTAGGTATTTCCGCCCGGCGGCAGGTACTTGCTCAACTGCTCATAGAGCGTGAGCGCATCGCAGCCGGCCTCGTTGTCGAGGATGACGTTGAACTCGTCGTCGAAGATGCCGCCGCCCATTGACCACAGCAGGGCGAGGGCGTCACTGCCGGCGGCGCCGCGCACGTTGTAGCCGTAGAAGGGCGGGTCGCAGTCGGGGCAGTGGACCTGTTCAGCGATCGCCAGTACGTCATCCCAGGTTACGGGTGGATCAAGACCTCGTTCGTCGAGTATGTCCTGGCGGATGTAGAACATGATGACGTTGCCCTGGATGGGCAGGGCGTGGAGGTCCGGACGTTCACCGGTCTGGAAGTCCAGGGGGATGGGGCCATAGGGGGGCGGCCAGGAGAAGACGTCGTAGGAGACCTGGGGCACGTCTTCGTCGCGGGTTGCGTCGTAGGCTTCCGTCAGGTTGACGGACAGGCCGCCGTCGACGATGTTGGGCATCCAGGGATCGTCGGCGAAGATGACGTCAAATTCCCCGGATTCGGTGCGGGCCAGCGAGATCACCTTTTCGAAGAATGTCGTCCAGGGGAAGGGCGCAACTTCGACCTTGATGCCCGGATTTTCTTCTTCAAATTGTGGGATCAGAGCGACGAGGCCATCAGCCAGGGGGCCCTGGGCGGTGATGATGCTGATGGTGATTTCCTCGTCCGTCTCCTCAGCCATCGCGCCAGAGTCCGCGGGCGCTGCGGGCGCCGCGCAAGCCGACACCATGATTGCCATCACCAGGATGAAGATGGCTGGCAGATAGAGCTTTTTCATGACTTTGCTTCCTCCTTACTGAAGTAGGTTTGGAGAGTGTTGCACTGGAGTTTCACGAAGGTGCGATACTTTCAGGCACATGGCAAGGTCAGACGACGAGGGAGGATCTATCTTGTTGGAAAGGTCCGGCTATTTGGCTGGAATTCTGGAGTAAAGCGCGATTCTTGTCAAGTCCCCGGAATCGGGGGCTTTGGTGACCGCATCTGCCGCTTTGACGTTCCCCATTCCAGATTTTTCCGCGGGTTCGGGCAGCGGTGGGTAGGGAAGGCGCCGGTCATGTGTTGGCGAGTGAGAGGCAGGGATTGCGAGGAATGTGACTTATCGTCCGCTACGCAATTTCCCAGCGGACGGCGACGACATACTGGACGATTGGGCTTTCTACTGTCCACTCGTGGAAGACGGTGAAGAGCGTGCCGTCGTTGAGTTGGATCGTGGTGGGATAGCCGATGTGCCAGTAGAGATTGGGGACTGCTTCCGGGGGTGCGATGCCGCCGGAACTGATGACAAACTCGTTGGCGACGTCCCAGTGCAGCCCGTCCTCGGAGATGCAGGCGCGGATTCCCCAGGGGTCGCGGCGATGGCCGTAGGTGGAGAGCATGCGGCCGTCTTGCAGGAGAGTGAGGTCGGCTGGGTAGCCCCAGAGGTTGGTGGGTTCAGGCCGGCTCCAGGATTCGCCATCATTGTGTGAATGGGCGGTCCACATGTGTTGGTGCCGGTTGCGGACGCCGTGCATGGTGCGCATCATGGTGACCAAGGCGCCGTCGGCAGTGCGGGCGAGCGCGGTTTCGTCGAATGAGATGATGTTGGCGGGGTCATAGGCGATGGTGGAATAGTATTCCCAGTCGTGACCCTTGTTGTCAGAACGCATGAGGTATGAGCGGACGCGTTCGTGGAGGTTGTCCGTTTCCATCCAGGCGCGTGCGAACTGGTGTCCGTGGCAGGCCATGAGCAGGGAGCCGTTGGGCAGCTCCACCACGCCGTCGATTGGCTGGCCCCAACGCATGGGCGCTACGTTGGCCTTGTAGGCGGCGCCCCACGTATAGCCGTTGTCAGAAGAGGCAGTGATGCCGACGCCGTCGACATCGCGCGTGCCGCGGGGCCTGTCTTGCGGACCGAAGTCGTCCAGCATGCCCTTCTGGTCGACGAAGGCCCATTGAAAGTAGTTGACGAGGAGGGTGCCGTCTGAGAGTTGCGTGACGGAGGGTGTGTCGCTGCCGAAGTGATGGGTGGCGGGCCAGACCGTTACAACGGGCGTCCGGTCCCACGACTGACCGTTATCGGTAGAGCGGATCAGAAGAATGCTGTCGAAATCTGGATGTATGTAGCCGCTGGTTTCGTTGAAGACCACGACGACATCTCCGTTCTGGAGCTGCGCGGCGCCGACCTGGCATGTGTAGCGGGAGGGGTCGTGATAGAGGGTGATCTTCTCCGCATTTTTCATGACTTGACCCATTTTGACTGCCTCTGCCTTCCGCCCTGTTGGCTCAGTGAACTTGCCCTCTATGAGGTATTGCCGTTTCGAAGTCAGCCCTTGATGCCGACTTGGGTGACCCCTTCAATGAAGTATCGCTGCAGGATAAGAAAGAAAATCAGCGTTGGCAGGGCGACGATGGCGACGGCAGCCATGGCTTCGCCGTAGCCGCTCTGGGTGGAGGTGCCTTGAATGTCGAGACGCGTGTAGAAGGCCATCCCCACGGGCAGCGTTTTCCACTCCGTTTTGAAGGCGACCAGCAGCGGCCAGAGGAAGGAGTTCCAGTTGCTGGTGAAGATGAGAATGGCGCCGGCCAGCGTAGCCGGCCTCGCAAGCGGCAGCGCCACGCGCATAAAGGTACCTAGTCGACTGCATCCATCGATGGCGGCCGCGTCCTCCAGCTCGCGTGGGAAGGAGAGAAAGAACTGACGATACAGGTAGACCGGGAAGACACTGGCCAGGGGAGGAACGATCAGGGAAATGAAACTGTCCTGGACTTCCAGCCGCAAGACGCCGATAAAGAGCGGAACGATACTCATCTCGGGCGGGATCATCAGCGAACTGATCAGAAGCCAGAAGATGACTGTGCGTCCCGGGAAGTGCATCCTCGCCAGGGCGAAGCCGGTCAGCGACCCCAACACCAGGCTGCCGGCGACAACACAGACCGAGGTCACGATACTGTTGACAAACCAGCGAATTACGGGTGTGTCCGCCACCACAGTCCGATAGTGTTCCCAGGTAATTTCGGTGGGAATCAGGTCTACCCCTGCCATGATCAGTCGATCGGGCTTGACGGAGGTGTTGAGCATCCAGTAGAGCGGGAATAGCCAAAGCAGAGCCACAACGGCGCCTGGCAGCCAGATTATGAAGGTCTTGATGAAACGCAACGACGTTTGGTTGTAGAGAGTGCTGAGGCTCAGGTTCGACATGATCAGAGTGGCTTTTGGGCTCTAATTGCTATGTTCCCTTACCAGGCGCGCCCGCAGGAGGGTAAACAGGAGAATTGTCAGGAAGAGAAGGAGAGAAAGAGCGGCGGCAAAGCCGAGGCGAAAGCGGACAAATCCTTCATGGTAGATATAGGAAACGATGGTGGCTGAATGACCGCCCGGACCGCCGCCTGTCATCAGATAGACCTGTCCAAAGATGCGGAAGGCGCTGATGATTTCGAGTGTAATGACCAGCCCCAGCGCCGGAGTCAGGAGAGGAAGGGTTATTCGCCAGAACGCCTGCCAGGCTGAGGCGCCGTCGATGACGGCCGCTTCTCCCAATTCGGCCGGAATCTCTTTGAGTCCGGCCAGTAGGATAACCATGTGGAAGCCCACCGCCTGCCAGATGGTGACAAGGGAGATCGACTGGATCACCCACTTGCTTGTCGTCAACCAACCCTGTTTGGGGATTCCGATGCCGTAGAGCGCCAGGTTGAGAAGGCCGGTCTCTTTCTCGAAAATCCAGATCCAGATGATGGCGGTGACGGTAATGGCAACGACATGGGGCGCAAAAAAGGCCGTCCGGATCGGGCCGGACAGCCACTGTTCGCGGTTGATCCAGAGCGCCATCAACAGGGCAACGAGCACGGTTCCCGGCACAACGAGAGCGGCCATCTGGAAGGTATTGCCCCAGACCTTGGGGATCCAGTCGTCCTGCATTGCTTCGCGGAAGTTGTCGAGCCCGACCCATTCCGGGTCACCGACGATACCCCATTCGTTGAAGCTGATGTAGATTCCGAAGAATATGGGGAGGAGGGTAATAACGATGAAGATGAGAGCGAACGGCAGAATGAAGAGGTACGCCTGCCAATCAACGCGGCGTCCACGGTATCTGATTCTGGAGAGTCGGGAAAGCCAACCGTCTGGCGCGGCTCTGTCTGCAAGGTGGGTCATGCACAGGGTTCTCGGTTACAGGGAGTCCGGGCAGAATGTCACCCGTCGCGAACCATTCCGCCCGGACTCCTGGCATTTATCAGCTGCGATCATCCAGAATCTTCTGCCAAGCCGCTTCGAGATCGGCCAGGCCTTCTTCGATGCTCTTCTCGCGTGCCCATACCGGGTCCATGGCCTTGGGCACGGTTGAGCTGCTGCCGGCATAGAAGGCAAACTCGCCGCCGTCGACCATGTTAAGATAGTCGAAGAAGCTGTATTCGACGGCTTCAGCAAAGGGTTTGCGCAGTTCCCAGTCGAGGCCCAGGGTCATGTAATCGGGATCGTCGAGGATGGAGCGCCGGGGCGGGGCGCCGCGTCCTTCGGTCACCCACAGCATGCAGTTGTCCGAGAACCATTTGATTACCTTGGCTCCCGCGACCAGATGATCTTCGGTGCGGCCGTCGGCGGTGAAGAGCGCGAGGCCGTACTCGCGTGCCTCGGTTGTCAGCGTGTCGCCAATGAGCGAAACGGGCGCAGTGATGAAGTCAAGGCCCTCAGTATTCACATAGCCGAAGAGCGTCCACGGACCGGTCCAGAAGATGGACCCTACCTGCTGGCCGAATGCGCCGTAGCGATCGGCGACGTCGCGGGATGACATCTCGTGCTCGTCGAAGGTATCCAGCACCCACTGGGCGGCTGCAATCGGAGCGTCGGTGTCGTTGAAGGTGACGGACGAGCGGTCTGCGTTGAGGGGTTGGGCGCCGAGCTGCTGGGCGACGATGCCGAAGACCACGTTGGGCTGTACGCTGGAGCCGGTCATGAGGAACCCGGAGCGGGTGATCTGGTCCCCTTCCTTTACGGTCATCGCTTTGGACCACTCGATCAGGGAGGGGCCGTCGGCAGGTGGATTGCTGATGTCCAAGCCGGCTTCTTCGGCGTGGCCGGCATTGATCAAGGCGGCGATTGGCAGAATGTCCATGGTAATGGAATAGAGTTCCCCGTCCAGAGAAGACCACTCGATATACTGGGGCAGGAAGTCGTCCAGATCGAGGCCCACCGTTTCCATCAGGTCATCCAGAGGGGTAAGCCCGCCGGCCTGATGCCAGACGGCGACATCGTTCATCGTGCGGAAGGAGATATCGGGCGGGTCACCGGTGGCGATTGAGGCCATGATCTTCGTCCCCATTTCACCGCCGCCGACCTGCTCATACTCGAGGGTGATGTCCGGATGTTCATTCACCTCGTTGTAGTTTGCGCAGAAGCGTTCCCAGACCTGCGCGTCGGAGGCGCCCAGGTCATACCACATGACGATTGTTTCCTGCATTGGGGCGGGAGCTGCATCTTCGCCCGCGCTTTCCTCGGCTGCCGGCTCTGCGGCCGGGGCACAGGCTGCAAGCGAGCTCATGGCAAGGCCGCCGAGGCCGACGGCCATCCCGCGCATCAGGGCGCGACGGCTGAGCTTTGGTGAACCTGTACTGTCAGAGCGGACGATGTCGTTGGGCTGTGCTTCTTTCATGGCTGCTCGCCTCCTCTTTGGTGACTGCACCGATACTTGATTTCAAGTTGCTCAGGCACGGGCGACGGGTTGAAGCATACCAAGCTGATAATGAGCTATTATAGCCACTTCTTGTTTTATTTCAAAATAACATTATTTTATCAAGAATGCCCGTGTCGCTGTTTGGCAGTGGCGGATTGCCCTAACCATTGGAGTCCGCGACATACTGACTGGTTAACACTTTCAGAATTGGTAGACGAGCCGGACAAGCAACCTTGGCCGGGAGGCGTTCTGCGCTGTCTGAATCAAAATCTGCAGGATTCTTGGGGATTCTCAGGATGGCTGGCGCCCGCCGGGGTGCTGATGGAGGAATCCGCGGGGAGGGAGAACTGCGGGCGATGAAGGGAGAAGGGCCGGGGAAAAGTGCGACGGTGGCGGGACAGGTTGTTAGAGGGGGGCGTTGTGGGGGGTGTCCCCCCGCACAAGGGAAGCCGTTTGCGGCTAGCCGCCCGAACTGCAGTGGTCAGGGGTCAGTGGGGGGCGGGGCGGGGTTGCGCCGCGGGAGATATGGAGGACCGGCGGGGCGGGCGCCCACAAGGGGCGCCCTCTACAGGAGGCGTTCAGGGATGGGTCGGGTCAGATTTGGAGGAGGTCCCGGAGATAGTCCCGGCTCTGCCTGGCGCTTTCGACGGGCGACCAGGACGGATCGCGCTGGGAGCGCCCGACTGAGTCTTGCTCCACGATCAGCCAGCCCTGATAGCCGTGGGTTCGCAGCGCCTCGAAGAAGGCGGGGAAGTCGATACAGCCTCGCCCCAATTCTGCGAAGATGTCCATTTGCCAGGCCTGGAACATGTGGATGCCCTCATTTCTCACCTTGTCCATTTTGTCCGGCCAGACATCTTTCAGGTGGAGATAGTTGATGCGGTCAGCGAACTGTGTTACCGCCTCCACGGCATCGCCGCCGCCGTAGACGTAATGGCCCGAATCGAAGCACAGCCCGACCAGATCCGGGTTGGTCATCTCCATCAGGCGAGCGACTTCGCCCGGCGTCTCGACGTAGGTGCCGGCATGGGGATGGAAGGCCGCTTTGAGGCCAAAGCGTTCCTGGCATCTGGCGGCGACCGCTTCGAGCGCGCTTGCGGCGCGTTTCCATTCCGCGTCGCTCCAGCCCTGGCTGCCGTCTGGAGCGACGGAGCCGGCGATTGCAAGCCGCGGCTGCGCGATGTCGCCGGCGATTACGATTTCCTTGACACCGAACTGTCTCAGTTTCTGGCCGACGCCATCCACTTTTTCGAACATGTCGTCGAGCGCGCCTTCTTCCTGCAGCGGGAGCGGCACATAGGAGGAGGCCAACTGCAGGTCCCTCTTCTCCAGTTCGGCGCGCAGTGTCTCGACATCGTCGGGGAAGAGCGGGGGCGATCCAAGTTCGGTACCGCCGTACCCTGCTTCCGCCATCCCGTCCAACAGTTGATCAAAGGTAAGGCCGCTGGTCTTCTGGCCTCCAATTGGGACGACGTCCCAACTGATGGGGGCGCTTCCGATCTTCACATTTTGCATGGTTCCTCGCTTGATGAGTTGATTGTGGGTTGAGAGTCGATTTGGCGGAGACGGCGCTGTGCGCGACCTGTGCCGCGGGACCCGGTTAAGGCGGGGAGGCGGAACTGTCACCGTTCCTGGCGCGATCGCGGGTGGGCGCGGTGCGCTGGAGGAGCTGCTTGAGCGTTGCCTGGGATCTTTCGGCCTTGCTCTGTCCCTGGATCACGGCTGAGGTGACTTTGGCGGCCGCCTCTTCAGTCTTGGCGCGCGCCTGGCCGCTGGCGTCCTGCAGGCGTTCAAGGCCGGACTGGGCGCCGCCCAGCACTTTTCTCATGCCCTGCACGGCCAGAAAGGCGACGGCCAGTGGAACAAGACAGATCAGGAAGAAGAATATTGAGATCCAGACGACGGACAGATTGCGCCAGAATTCGAGGGTCATGGGATGGTGTGGGTGGTCAGTGAGAACCGGTCGTTGAGGCCTGCAAACCGCCAAAATTGGGCCGAATGGCGGGCTGTGCCGCGCCCGAATTGTAACAAAGTCGGCGGCGCACGTCCAGATTTGGCTGCCCCTTTCCCTCAGGCCAAATGTTAGCGCAGCCCTGCGCTTTCTGCTACACTGCCAACTGCGGCGGCCAGGCGGCAGCGGCTCGCGACCAGGCAGGTCGCTGAGGCAAATGGGCGCCGGGCACGGATCACAGACGACATGCCTTCTCTGCAACTTCGGAGTTTCGAAATGACTGCACCCAGCGACTATCAACATGTATCCTACCTGTGGGACGACGAGAAGGCGGCGGCGCTCGATCCGGTGGGCCGTCTTGTTTACCGCTCCAATCTGCTTGGCGAGGACCAGCGCATCACGAACACGGGGGGCGGCAACACGTCTTCCAAGTATATGGAGACGGATCCCCTGACGGGCGAACTGGTCGAGGTGCTGTGGGTCAAGGGTTCGGGGGGCGACCTGCGCACGTCGAAACGGGAGAACTTTTCATCGCTCTATATGGATAAGATCCGGCAGTTGCGGGCGATATACGATGCTGCCGACGTGAAGGGCGTCAAGACGCCGATTGAAGACGAGATGGTGGGCCAGTATCTCCACTGCGTCTACGACCTCAACCCGCGCGCATCGTCGATCGACACGCCGCTGCATGCGTTTATTCCCGCGCCGATCGTGGACCACACGCATCCCAATGCGGTGATTGCGATCGCCGCGGCGGAGGATGGCGAGGCGCTGACCGCGGAGATATTCGGTGATCAGCTGGGCTGGGTGGGGTGGCAGCGGCCCGGCTTCGATCTGGGGCTGGTAATGGGGGAGATGGCGGCCGCGAACCCGGGGATGGCAGGCATCATGATGGGCGGGCACGGGCTGATCAACTGGGCCGGGGACGACAAGGCCTGCTACGATTTGAGCCTGGATATCATCGAGAAGGCGGCCCGCTACATTGAGAGCAGAGACAGGGGCGCGAATACGTTTGGCGGCCAGAAGTACGCGTCGCTCGGCGACGGCGAGCGGGATGCCCTGTTGGTGAAACTGCTGCCGGCGCTGCGCGGCATGGTCAGCCAGGAGAATGTTTTTGTCGGCACGGTGCAGGCGGACGAGGCGATATCGCGGTTCGTCAACAGTCATGACGCGGCGCGGCTCGCCGAACTGGGGACATCCTGTCCCGATCATTTCCTGCGCACCAAGATCAAGCCGCTTTACGTGGACTGGGACCCGGAGACGAGGGAGCATGAAGCGCTGCTGGCGAAACTGGAGGAAGGCCTGGCCGCGTACCGACAGGACTACGCTGACTACTACAACGCGCACAAGCGCCCCGATTCCCCTGCGATGAGGGACCCGAACCCGACGGTGATTCTCATTCCGGGGGTGGGCATGATCGCGTGGGGCAAGAACAAGAGCGAGAGCCGGGTGACGGCGGAGTTCTACACCTGCGCGGTGGAGGTGATGCGCGGCGCGGAGACGGTCAGCAAGTACATGGCGCTGCCCAAGCAGGAGGCCTTTGACATCGAGTACTGGCTGCTTGAGGAGGCCAAGCTGCGGCGGATGCCGCCGGAGCAGGAGCTGGCGCGTAACGTGGTCGTGGTGGTCGGCGCGGGCAGCGGCATTGGCAGGGCGGTGGCGCGCCGCGTGGCAGAGGAGGGCGCGCACGTGGTGTGCGCGGACCTGAACGCGGAGGCGGCGCAGGCGACCGCGGACGAGTTAACGGAGATATACGGCGTCGGGATCGGCGTTGCAGGGACAGGGATTTCGGCGTGCGGGCCGGCAATCGGGCTGGGTGTGGATGCGGGCGACCGGACGAGCGTGCAGGCGCTGTTCAAGCAGACGGTGCTGGCCTACGGCGGGATCGACCATCTGGTGATCACGGCGGGTTACTACTACCCACCGGATGCGAGCGGCCAGATTCCGGATGAGAAATGGGATACAACTTTCGACGTGAACGTGAAGGGGGCCTATATTGTCGCGGATGAGGCGCGCAAGATCTGGGAGGCGCAGGGGCTGCCCGGCTCGCTGGTGATCGCGACGAGCGTCAACGGCGCGGTGGCCAAGAAGGGTTCGCTGGCCTACGACACGAGCAAGGCGGCGGCGAACCACCTGGTGCGGGAGCTGGCGATTGAACTGGCGCCCAACGTGCGGGTGAACGGGCTGGCCCCGGCGACGGTGGTGTCGGGCAGTTCGATGTTCCCGCGTGAGCGTGTGATTTCGGGTCTGCGGAAGTATGAACTTCCATTTGACGAGACGGAGGATACGGATTCTCTGCGAGACCGGCTGGCGCAGTTTTACGCTGAGCGCACGCTGACGAAGCAGGCGATTCTGCCGGAGGACCAGGCCGAGGCCGCCTACCTCCTGCTGAGCGGGGCGCTGGCCAAGACGACGGGACAGATTCTGAACGTGGACGGCGGTCTGGTGGAGGCGTTCCTGCGCTAACAGAGCGGCGCAAAGCGTTGGACCGATCGCTTCAGATTAAAGAACGGGTGTAAATTTGGGACACCGGAGAATGGTCGATGCCAGATAGAGGATTTCCAAGCCCGGCTGCGCTGCGCGGCGGCGAGGTTGACCTGATTGCGCACGTTGATGCGCTCTGCGACCGCATTGACGCTGAGGACACCGTGCTCCAGGCGTTGCTGGCGGAACCGGCGCGACGGGAGCGGCTGACCCGTGATGCCGAAGCACTGCTGGCCCGGTACCCCGATCCGGCGCAGCGGCCCCCTCTGTTCGGGCTGCTTGTGGGCGTGAAGGATTTCTTTCGGGTGGACGGGTTTGCCACAAAGGCCGGTTCCAAGCTGCCGGCGGAGCTGTTCGACGGCCCGGAGTCGGAGGTGGTGACTCGTCTTAAACAGAACGGCGCGCTGATTGCCGGCAAGACGGTTACCACCGAGTTCGCCTACTTCCAGCCGGGTCCTACGCGCAATCCTCACAATCTGGAACATACGCCGGGCGGGTCGAGCAGCGGTTCGGCCGCGGGCGTGGCCGCCGGATTCTATCCGCTGGCGCTGGGCACGCAGACGATTGGCTCGGTCATCCGGCCGGCGGCGTTTTGCGGGATCATCGGATTCAAGCCCAGCTATGACCGGATTTGCACCGATGAAATGCTCTTCTTCTCGCCGTCTGTGGACCATATTGGGCTCTTTACACAGGATGTGGCGACGATGAGGCTGGCCTGCTCAGCGTTGTGCCAGGATTGGGAAGACGGAGTGAGCGCGCCTGCTGACAGTTTGCCGGTCCTGGCCGTTCCGGACGGGCCCTATCTGGATGAGGCGGAGGAGATCGGCCGGCAGCATTTCGAGGAGACGTTGGAGCGGTTGGCCGGGGAAGGGTTCGGTGTTAAACGGATCCCGTTCTTCCCGAACTATGCGGAGCTCAACAAGCGGCACCGCCGCCTGACCGCGGTGGAAGTCGCGGAGATTCACAAGGACTGGTACAAAGAGCATTCCGAACGCTACAGTGTGCATATGCACGAGATCATGCGGACGGGGGCGACGATTTCGGACGAGGAACGGGACGAAATACGCGCCGATCAGTTGCATTTGCGGCACAAGATGGAGGAGGCGCTGCTTTCGGCCGGGGCGGATCTGTGGATTGCGCCAGCGGCTACGGGCCCGGCGCCGCACGGGATCCATGCTACGGGCAACCCGATCATGAATTTGCCGTGGACGAATGCGGGGGTGCCAGCGCTGGCGATCCCGGCGGGCGAAGCGGAGAACGGTCTGCCGCTGGGCGTGCAGTTCTGCGCGCCGTTTGGGGCGGACGAGCGTTTGCTGGCGTGGGGCGAGGCGATAGAAGGGTTGGTGCGGGGGTAAGAAAGTGAAGAGGATTTCTGACGCCGCGGCGTTTGCCCTGCAGACGGTCGCGGCTTTTTTGCTTTTGGCCGCCTGCGCGGCGGGACAGATTCCGGCGGCGCCGGCTACCGTGGAGGCCGATGGGCCGGGTCCGGGTGACATCGCTGAACAGGCGGCCGGCTGGCAGAGCGGCGCGGCGATGCCGACGGCGCGCTCGGAGATGCGGGCGGCGGTTGTGGACGGAATCTTCTATGTGCCGGGCGGCTTTGGCGGGTTGACCAGTTTCGAGGCATACGATCCGGCGAACGACAGCTGGACGGAGCTGGCGCCGATGCCGGAACCGGCCCACCATATGATGGTGACCGGGCACGGCGGCAAGGTCTACGTTTTTGGCGGGGGGCCGGATATGAGCTGGCAGGCTACGGCGTCGATCTTGGTCTATGATCCGGCGGCCGAGGCGTGGACGGCGGGCGGCGCGATGCCGGAGCGGCGCATGAGCGGGGAAGCGGTTTCGCTCGGGGATTTCATTTACCTTGTCGGGGGCACGGGCGGTACAACGGCCCTACTTCGTTTTGACCCGGCGGAGGACGCATGGTCGGTGCTTCCCGGCCCGTCACAGGCGCGCGAGCATGTGGCGGCGGTGGCCATCAGCGGCGAGCTGTGGGTCATTGGCGGGCGTTGGGGCGGGACGGGCGCGCTGGCGACGGTGGAGATTTTCGATCCGGCCAGCGGCGCGTGGCGGGCCGGTCCTGAGATGAACGAGGCGCGCAGCGGGTTCGGCGCGGCGGTGGTGGGCGGCCGCATCGTGGTTGCAGGCGGCGAGATTCTGGGCGCCCGTCCGTGGACGGCGCTGGCGAGCGCGGAGGTGTACGATCCGGAAACGGGCGCGTGGGCGTTTCTGCCGGCGCTGCCGGCGGGCATTCACGGGATGCCGGTGGCGGCCTTTGAGGGGACGGCGATTGTGCTGGGCGGCTCGGACCGGGCAGGGGGGATTGATAACCGGGGGCGGGTTCTTGTATTTCAGTAGACGTTCCGGCAAGAAAGTAGCCAACGACACAGCCGGACCAACTGGGTTGGGGAGGTCGGGTTAAGGAGGGTGGTTTTGAACAGATTGCTCAGGGGGAATCCCTGTCCCTGATGTCAGCGCACAGTTTGTCGAGGCCTGACAGGAATACCTGGAAGCTCTTGGACCTGTTTCGTTCGCGCGAAAGAGTCGCAGCCATATCTTGCGCGCCGCTAACCTTGTGAAAGCGAGGTACGAGTTTCTTAAACGCGTCCGAGGGTTGCTGAACTCCATCCGGATCGCGAAACCGCGCCTTGCAACCGATTCCGCGCGATTTCTTGCTTCCGAAGGCTTCCGCCAAGGCGTCAGGTTCGCCCAAATACCAGGCTTCCAGTTCCTGACAAACAATCCTCACGAGCGCGTCAGGCCGTCCTGCTAGCCGGCAAGACTGCAGAAGCCGCCTCTTCAGACGCACACAGTCGCCGCCATCGTTGTCTCGCAGGATGACAAAGCGAACGTCTGGTTCGCGCCACGCTCGCAGCTTGCGGGGGATGCTCTTCTCCAGGTCGCTTTTCCCTTCGTGCGCTAAACATATGAAGGTCAAGTCGGGATACAGACGGGGCAGCAACCCACTTAGCAGATTCCGCATGGATGCCTCTTCCACCAGGAAAACAACTCTATTCAATGGGGCTGCGCTCCTTCGGCCTCTTCGTGCCGCCACAGCAGGCCGGGCAGGTCGAAAACGCCTTGCCTCCAGAGCGAGCCGGGCAGGTCACCTTCATGAATTAGAGCCTGGAGGAGTTTGCTCTCCGATGCGCGGCGGACTTTGGTGAAACCATCTTCTTTGACCAGCCAACGTATTTCGTCCAGTTCCACGCCGTTCAGAAAGTCGGGAGAATGGGTCGCCACAAACACTTGGCCACCCCGCCGGGCATATTCGTGAAACTCCTCAACGAGCTCCCGCATCAGTGCGGGATAGAGTTGATTCTCCGGCTCCTCGACCGCCAGCAGCGGGTGTGGATTTGGATCGTAGTGCAGGACAAGGTAGGCGAACATTTTGATAGTGCCGTCAGATACATAGCGAGCGATGAAAGGATCCTGAAAACTGCCATCTTGAAAGCGAAGTACAAGGCGCCCATCCTCGGTGGGCTTCGCCTCTACATCGCTCACGCCTGGGACACGTTGGCGCATGGCCCGGAGAACTTTTTTGAACTGCTGTGGATGATTCTCATAGAGGTATTGCGCGACCAGCGCGACGTTGTCGCCGCGCGTGGACAAATGCTCGGCGTAGCCGACCTCAGCGCTAGGCCGCGCGTCGGCGATATGAAAGTCGGAAATATGCCACTTTTCAATCAGACTGCGAAAGTCCGACGCAACTTTGAACTCACGAAACTGGCCTAACCCCTTTAACGCCAAGGTGCTGGGATCATCGAGTTTGTATTCCACTTTTTTGCTAGACTGCGCCTTCACTTCCGTATTCAGATTCGTTCGTGATTGCCTGTCCCTCGCCCCGACTGAAGTCCACAAAGTGCCACGGCTTTCCGTATTGCCCACGTCGGTAGCTCAGTAGCTCGCGCTCGACGACGGCGCGGCCACCGTCCTGGTTGACGATCAGTCGATTCGTCGCCAACCTGCCACCGCTCTCGCGAAACTTTACCAATATCTCAATTGGCCAAACCTGGCCCCGGCTGACCAGTTCTTGATATCCGCCGCGTCTGGCCACTGCGGTGGCGACGTTCTGCGTCAACGAATCCTTCAAGAAGAAAAACACGTCAAACAGGTAAGATTTACCCGAACCGTTTGCACCCACCACGATGGTAAAGCGGTGTAGATTGTTCAACTCAATCTCGCGAAAGCAGCGGTAGTTCTTGATAGCCAGGCTTTCGATCTGCATGGCATCTGGAATTTCTGTTACTCCTGTGAAACTCCCGTTCAAGGTCGGATAGGAAATATCTCGTCCAGATCAGCGGCAAAGCCTTCCAGCATGGGCGAAGTCAGTGTGTGTCCCTCGGTGTAAGTAGCAGCTTCTGCATAACCATCCTCTCCTAACAACAAAACGGTGATGGTCCTGGTCTCTGGATCGACCAGCCAGTACTCCTGTACACTACATTCTTCGTAGAGTTGGCGCTTGAGCGTTTCGTCGCGTTCAGCGGTGGAATCGGAGCGGATTTCGACGATCAGGTCAGGCGCGCCCTGGATATTGGCAGTAGTAACTATGCCGGCCCGTTCTGAAGAGATGAATATCAGGTCGGGCTGGACTACGTCGGTTTGGGTAAGAACGACATCGGTGGGGGCGGAGAATACGACTCCAAGATTTGCCTCTTCAACATATGAGTCAAGCCGCGTTCCCAGTTTCATGGCAACGTGCTGATGGGCTATGCTCGGGGCCGGTGGAATGAACAGTTCTCCATCCAGCAGTTCGTAGCGTTCATCGTCGGAGGTCTGCAGGTAGGCCTCGACTGTGAGCTTGGTCGTCTCAGGACTGCTGCGTGAGACCGCTCTAGGTCCAATCATCGTTGCCCTCCCGCCAAGACTACATTGACCTGAACAGACGGCCAGTTGAACACATGTTCTCGCACTTGTCAGGCTTTGTCAAATGGGTCTCGCGCGCGTGCACATTCATGGAATGCCGGCAGCCGCTTGCCTCGTTTACACGAGAGCGCAGAGTATCGCACGGTGCGGGCAGTCGAGTTTCAAGGGAGGCGGCCGCTTCAGACCCAGTACTTGGCCAGGCCCTCGTCGATGACCTTCTGAATCTGGGTTTCGCCGTATTCAAGGGCCTCGGCCACGGTTCGTCCCTCATTGACGATCTGATGCAGCACGTCGTGGAGGACGGCGGCGGCGCGATAGGGCGCGGCGCCGTAGCTGCGCTCCCAGGGGTTGACCTCAGCGGCCGCGCTGAGACCGGGCGTTTCCAGCAGCCGGGGATCGGACATCAGGTCGGCGCGTTCCGGCGCGAGCGCGCTCAGCAGGCACAGAGCCCGGTAGGCTTCCTTGCCGCCGTCCTTGTACAGGTACTCCATGAACTGCCAGGTTTCGCTTTCGTTTTCGGGTCGGCCGGTCAAGGCAGAGATTGAGGGGACGATGGTCTTGTATCCGAAGAGCGGATCTGGGCCACCTGTCGGGGTAGGCGGGTGCGAGTAGCCAATGTTGGGGTACATATCGGGATAGGTGTCAGAGAACTCATTTATCGCCCAAGTCTGTTCCTCGGTCATGGCAGCGCGTCCTTTGCCAACGGCTTCGTGGTCGGGAAGGCTGGGATGCCAGACCTGGTGCGTACGTGCGAGGTCGGCGATGTAGGTGAAGGCATCATGGACTTCGGGGCTGGTCATCAGGGAGATCTGTTGATCGCCGCTGTTCTCGATCACGTTGCCGCCCAGTTGATAGATCTGGTTGAGGACGGGCCAGTCAAGGGTGAGAGCGAACCCGGCGCGGGTGATGGCGCCGCCGCCGTCTTTGCGGGTTAGCGCCTTTGCCGCGGTGGTGAAGTCGCTCCAGGTCGTGGGGGGTGACTCAGGATCGAGGCCGACTTCCTCGAACATGCTCTTGTTGTACATGAGGAGCGCACAGGTAGAACCGGTGGGCAGGACGTATCTTCCGTTGGTCTCAATATCGAATAGAGGGTAAGCCTCTTCGAACCAGCTGTGCGGGAAGATGTCCTCAGGAAACGCAAGCAGGAGGTCCTCCTCACGAAAACGGTGCATGGTTAAGAGGTCAGGCATATTGAGCATGTTCGGCCCGGCGCCGGCTGCCAGGGCGGAGAGGACTTTCTCCGGATCGCCACCGGCAGTGGAGTCGACGTCAACGGTAATTCCCCCATTTTGGTCGGCGAATTGGTCGGCTACGCTGCGGTAATGAGCCATTCGCGTGTCCCACCAGCCCCAGAGCGATAGATCTACCGGTTCTTCGCTGGGTGAGGCGATATCGGGACTGGCTGCAGGCACGGGAACGCAGGCGGCCGCGGCCAGCCCGAAGCCGGCGAAGGCGGCTGCTCTCAGGAACTGACGCCGGCTAGGGATTTGCATTTTCACGCCATACCCCTCCTTGATTTGAGTTAAACCGAAATATCTACCTTCGAGGACTACCGAGTACACCTTCCGGGTCGGTAAAGTCTGTGACCAGACAATTCGACACAAAAGACAGTGTCTGGCTTCCTGATTATAATTCTCGCGCCGATTGTTTCTGCGAACTATCTTCCAATTTGGCTGTAGTCCATATTCTGTGTGCGTGTGGCGCGCGGTCTGCCGGGATTCGAAAGGTTACTTTGGCGGACCCTTAAGGGTCAAAGCGGTGAATGTTGAGCCCAGTGGGGCGTTGCGGAGGAATCCCCCTGCACAGGGGAAGCCGCTTGTGGCTGACCACCCGGAACAGCGGTGAGCGGTGGATAGCGGCGCGCGGCGGGGGCGGCGAGGGAGAGCGGCTCAGCCTTTGAGGCCGGTGAGGACGACGCCTTCGATGATGAAGCGCTGGACCGCGATGAAGAGGACGAGAATGGGGATGATGGCGAGGCTGGCGCCGGCCATGATGACGCCGTGCTGGCTCCAGTATTCACCGACGAAGGTGGCGAGGCCGACGGTGATGACATATTTGTCCTGGTCGGCGATGACGACGAGGGGCCAGAGAAAGTCGTTCCAGTTCCACATGAAGTAGAAGGCGATGAGGGTGAAGAGGGCAGCCTTGGAGAGAGGGATGATGATGCGGTGGAAGATGTACCACTCGCCGGCGCCGTCAATGCGGGCGGCGTCGACCAGCTCGGTGGGGATGGTGTACATGAACTGGCGGAACATGAACATGGCGTAGACGGTGAAGATTTCGGGCACGATCAGAGCGGTATAGGTATTGGCCCAGCCGACCTGGACGGTCATGAGGTAGAGCGGGATCAGATAGACCTCGAAGGGGATGATCCAGGTGCTGAGCAGGATGTAGAAGATGATGTCGCGGCCGCGGAAAATAAACTTGCCGAAGATATAGCCGAGGAGCGCGCTGGTGTAGATGTTGAAGATGGTTTTGATGACGCTGACAAAGGTTGTATTCCAGTAGAGGCGGCCCATGTTGGCGCGGTCGAACACATCGATGTAGTTGGAAATGGTGGGGTTGATGGGAAAGAGGCGGGGCGGGAATGAGACGGTCTCGGCCTGGGGTTTGAAGGAGGTGCTGACCATCCAGATGAAGGGGACGACCATCAGGATTGCGCCCGCGCCGAGGATGATGTAGTTGAACAGCGTGCCGCGGCTCAGGCGCCGAATTTCGGTTGCGCCGCGGCGCAGCGCCTGGGTATCGACCTGACTGGGGACGCCAACAAAATCCTGGTTAGCCATGCGTTACTCCAAGTAAGGATCGAGTGCTGGAAGGAGGCATGAAATGGTAGGACCTGGAAGGGCCTTACAGCTCCCAGTCGACCCGTTGCAGTTTGAACTGTACCAGGGTCAGGACCAGGACGATCGCGAAAAGGACGAAGGACATGCTGGCGGCCTGGCCCATGAACAGGCGCTCGAAGGCGTAATCGTAGATATGGAGCGCGAGAACCCTGGTCGAGTCCAGTGGGCCGCCGCCGGTCATCATGTAGATGGCCTGGAAGCCGCCGCTGAAGCCGCCGATGACGCCGGTGATAAGGACGAAGGAGACGACCGGTTTGAGCAGGGGCAGAGTAATCTTGAGGGCGAGCTGAAGGCTGTTGGCGCCGTCAATTTCGGCGGACTCGTAGTAGTCGCGGGGGATGCCTCTCAGGCCGGCGAGATAGATGATGACGGTGAAGCCGAGGCCGGCCCAGATTCCCATGGCGATGACGCTGGGCATGGCCCACGTGGTGGACTGAAGCCACGGGACGGGGGCGATGCCGAGCATGAGGAGGAGTTGGTTGAGCAGGCCGAAACGGGTCTGCAGCATCCATTTCCAGATGGTTGCGCTGGCGATGACGGAGGTCATGACGGGGAGGAAGTAGATGAGACGCAGGAGGATGCTGCCGCGCTTGATGGGATTGAGGATGAGAGCGACGATGAGAGCAAAGAGCGCGCCGAGGAAGGTGCCGGCAAAGGTGCGGTACATTGTGTTCCACATGACCTTGGGGAAGAGCGAATCCTTGGCCAGCAGGGCGTAGTTGTCGAGACCGACGAAGGGGGAGACGTTGCCGAAGAGGCTCCATTCGTGGAGGCTGATGAAAAAGGAGAAGAAGATGGGATAGAACTTGACAATTGCGTAGAAGATGATGGTGGGAACGAGGGCGATGATGATGAAACGGTGCTCGGCGGCGCGCAGCGTGGAGCCTCGTCCGGTGAGTTTTTGCACGATGGTTTGGATCATCAGATCGGCTCCCACGGGGCGCTGGCAGTGTTTCGGACGGGCACGGACAAACGGATTCTGCCGCGGCGGTTGCGTTTGCGGCTGGGGAGATTCGGACGCAGGCTCAAGTTTGCCGAACTGAGGCGGAGGCCGAGGGCGAACGGGAGCACCGACGCGGACAAGGATTCTTTTTGCGTTCGTTGCGCCCACTCATTGGGACCAGGAAACTCGGGCCCTTTGCAGGAAGTGCAAGGAACGTGATGACTCCCACGCCTGCGGGAGGCGTGGGAGTTCGGGTCAGTGGAGATAGACACACGCAATGGTCAGCCAGATGGACTAGACCCAGTACTTGGCCAGGCCCTCGTCGATGACCTTCTGGATCTCGGCGTCGCCGTATTCCAGGGCCTCTGCAACTGATTGGCCTTCGTTGACAATCAGATGGAGGACGTCGTTCTGCACGTCGGCGGCGCGCTCGGGCACGGCTGCGTAGTTGCGTTGATGGGGATTGACCTCGGACGCCTTGCTGAGTCCGGGCGACTCCATCAGCCTGGGGTCGGACATGAGGTCGGCGCGCTCCGGCACGAGCGAGATCAGTTCGCAGAGGGCCCAGTAGGCATCTTTGCCGCCGTCCTTGTAGAGGTATTCCATGAACTTCCAGGTATCGCCGTCGTTGTCGGGGTGGCCGGTTACGGCTGAGACAGAGGTGACTGTGTCTTTGTACCCGTAGAGCGGGTCTGGTTCGCCGGACGGGGTTGGCGGGTGCGAGTAGCCGATGTTGGGGTACATATCGGGATAGGTATTGGTGTACTCACCGATCACCCAGGTCTGTTCCTCGGTCATGGCGGCGAGGCCGTTGCCGATGGAGTCGAAGTTGGGGAAACCGGGGTCCCAGACTTCGTGAACGAGGGCGAGGTCGGCGATGTAGGTGAAGGCTTCGTGGACTTCGGGGCTGGTCATGAGGGAGATCTGTTCATCGCCGTTGTTCTGGATGACGTTTCCGCCCAGTTGATAGATCTGGTTTAGCACGGGCCACTCGGTGGTGACGGCGAAACCGGCGAGGGAGATAGCGCCGCTGCCGTCTTTCTGGGTGAGCGCCTTGGCCGCTGTGGTGAAGTCGTCCCAGGTGTTGGGCGGCGAATCGGGATCGAGGCCGGCTTCTTCGAACATCTGCTTGTTGTACATGAGGAGTGTACAGGTGGTGCCGGTGGGAAGCACGTAGCGCCCGTTGGTCTTGATATCGAAGAGGGGGTAGGCTTCTTCGAACCAGCTGGGCGGGAAGGTTTCCTCGGGGAATTCGAGCAGGAGGTTTTCCTCGCGCATCTGGTGCATGGTGGCCAGGTTACGCATTTTGATCATGTTGGGTCCGGTGCCGGCAGCGAGGGCGGAATAGAGTTTTTCCATATAGCCACCGGAGATGGACTGGACGTCAACGGTGATGGTCCCGTCTACTTCGGCGAACTGGTCGGCTACGGAGCGGTAGAGGTCCATGCGGATGTCCCACCAACCCCACAGGGTCAGTTCGACCGGTTCTTCGTCGGCGGCTCCGCCTTCCATGCCGGTCTCCGCGGCGGGAACGCAGGCGGCCATGGCCAGCCCGAAGCCGGCAAGACCGGCAGTTTTGAGAAACTGTCGTCGACTAGAGTTTTGCATCTTCATGCTTTTTCCTCCTCGAACTGGGTAATATAGATGAGATAGCGCTGTTGGACGGATCGGTTCGCTTTTTTGGCTCGTCGCAGGCGGACGCGGGACAGTGAAAGGGTGACCAGCTTTGTGATTCAATATATAGTTGCAACGCGGCCGGCATGGGTAAACTAGCATACCGGAAAATCGTTGTCAATGCGTTAATTCGTATGGGGGAACTGCGGGGAGGGGGATTGATCCGCGAAGGGGCGCGAAGAACGGCAACGGCGAACGGCAACATCTTTGTTGTCCGCGGATGGGCTTGGGCATCCACAAGGGGTCTCCCCTACAGGGGGTTTGCGGGAGGAAGGGAGGAGTGAGGCTTGGCCGGGCGGCAGTTCTATTTCAATTGTGGGCGAGAAAGACGTGGTCCAGGGGGATTGAAAGCCCATGCAGCTTGGGTGAGGCCAGGGTCTGCCCCGCTGTGTAGAGAGCTGTCTCAGCGTAGCGTTGGCCGCCTAAAAGGAGAACGGCAATGGTGGCGGCTTCAGGGTTTACCAACCAGTACTCTTCAACACCATGGTCGGCATAGAGCTGACGCTTGAGGGTCTCATCGCGCTCGGCGGTCGAGTCTGAGCGGATTTCGACGATCAGGTCGGGCGCGCCCTGGATGTTGGCGGGGGTGATAATGTCAGCCCTCTCTCTGGAAATGAAGAGCAGGTCGGGTTGCACGACATCGGTATTGGAAAGGACAACATCGGTCGGGGCAAAAAAGACATGTCCCAAATCCCTCTCTCTCACGAACCGGGCCAACCGCCAACCCAATTCGGTCTGAACTGACTGATGCGCGGTATTCGGGACAGGCGGCAAGGTTAGCACACCGTCCAGGAGTTCAAGGCGTTCATCGTCTGAGGTCTTCAGATAATCCTCGTAAGTAAGTTTGGTCGTTACGGGACTGATACTGCGCCCCAAGTTTGCTTTGATCACAATTGCCCTCCAGCCACAATTGCTCTGACCGGCTCAGACCCTCTATTGAACACATGTTCTCGAACTTTCCGGTTCTTGACAAATTCACCTTGTCCGTGGGGGTGCAACCCGAGTTGTTTGATCGGATCGATTTCCGCTACGGGGCGCGGGCAGGCGGTGAGAAGTACACCCGCGTCCGGCCCTATCGTGGTCTCGTAATTGGGCCCTTCCACGCAAGCGTATGCGTGACCTGCAGTGCGACGGGCGCCTTGATGATCGGATACTCGAATAAGGGTATCCATGCCGCCGAACTGCCCGCCTGCCTACTCTTGGTACCAACCGGAAGCGAACGTCAGCCCGTCGTAGAGTATGATCCAGAAATGCTTAAGTTGCTCTGTTCCTGTTTCCGGGTTGATATTTGTGTGGCTGAACCACTTGCCTTCTGCGGTCGCACTAGTCAACTCATCGCCATGGGGTGCAAGTGAAGCGTCTGCGCCTATCCTGTCAGGATTGTAATGCGCCAGCCCCTTCTTGTTCTCATCAAGGATAAAGACGTACCACTGGCCATCAACGTTGTCGCGTGAGCGATACCGGTCGATGATTGCCTGACGTCCCTCGCGCCTGTACAGACGTATTGCGTCCTGCACAATGGCCTGTGTATAGGCTGGCGGATTGTCTTTTCCCGGGATGGCAGCGCAGCCAACCACAAGAAACGCGAATATGAGTAAAACGAAACGGTGCATCTTTGGGCCTCCTTCCCGTCCTGCGGTGTGAGCGGATCGACTTCAAGGCAACCAATTCTGTCCTATTCCCACGGAATTCCCGGCGCCGGCACGGTACGCTACCCTCACCCCTAGCCCTTACTCATACCACCCCGACCCAATGATCACGCCGTCGTAACGCACATCCCACGTATGCTTTAACTCCTCCTCCGAGCCGTCCAGTGTAGGATTCGACGCCGACAGATAGTCGACCCACGTCCCCGCCTCCGTTGCGCTCAGCACCAGATCGCCATAGCGATAGCCGCTCGAATCCACCCCCATATCCCCCTTCAGATCCTGCCCGATGATCTCCGGATCGGGATGGTCGATTACCCGGCCGTTCCCGCCGATGACAAACACGTGCCACGCGCCGTCCACACTCTCGGCAGGGCTGAAGTACGCGACCGCCTCTTCCCGACCGTGCGCCTTGTAATACCGCACCGCCCGCTCGACAAACGCAACCGTGTATTCGGCAGGTTCCGCATTTGTGACCGCCAGCGCCAGGGTCGGCAGAACCTGGTGCCAGCCGAAGCCGAAAATCAGCCCATCGTGCAGTACCGCCCGCGTATGCTTGTATTCCTCCCTGCCCGTGGCAGGATTGAAAAAGAGGGATGTACATACTTAACTAACCAAAACTGAATTACAGGTCGTGGACCTGACAGGAGAGGCGCGCTGATGGATGCGAATGGAAATGATGAGCGAAGTGAGAAAAAGAAAGTGCGACAAGGTGAGTGGGAGTTTATGGGTCACGGAATATCATGGGGGAGTTCCCTCAGGTGACACTTGTTCCGCTCGTTGAAGGAGGCGTTGAGAAAACTTATAACGAGCTTTCAAACGCAGTTCATGCTTTTCTTCGCCATGATGAGGCACGGACAAACGCACGAATTGCGACTGCCCGTTATACATTTCGGCTAGATGAGATACCCCAGAAGCTACGACACAAAATTGCTCTGATCCTTCGCTAGTAAATTCTTCTTCGTGGATCCAGTAACTGGGACTTCTAGTCGACATTTTGGACATGGTTTTTCCTTCGAGTCCAAGTCGAATTCTACTTGAGAGTGAAGTTCAGAATTGTACAAAAGTTTAACATAAAACAAAAATCCGCCAACAGAGTTGCTGACGGACTTTTGATTCACTGCACTGCCTACTAAGAAGCCAGTCGCAGTAGGAGTTGGTGTAAGGGCAGGGGTGAGAGTTGGAGTAGGCGTTGGAGTAGGTGACCTGCCCCCGACGTTTGCACCACCCGTTATGTTAGTCCGGCAAGCACGGGGACAGGAGCGGCAGGCGCAATCAAACTCTCTCCATTATACGTTACAGTGCAGAAGGCGCTGTCGCAGCACGCTGCGCTCCATTTTCCCCCCTTGACACCGCTATTGCCGCAAACTACACTTCGAAAGCCCTCTCCGGCAACGAATGGATTGGACGCGTGGAGGAACTTGGCTTCCTGGACTCGTCTGCCGCTGCCGCCGATTGACGATGGCGGGACATGCCATGGGAATACGAATCCTCGCACAAAAGGAAGGAGCGCTGTGAACAGTCTGGACGGGAAGATTGCCTTTGTGACCGGCGGCGGTTCCGGCATTGGCCGAGCTACGGCCCTGGCCTTCGCTGGCCGCGGGGCCAAGTTAGTCATCGCTGATGTGGATGTTGACGGCGGCCAGGAGACGCTGCGGCTGATCGAACTCTCAGGCGGAGAGGCGGTCTTCGTCTCCTGCGATGTTGGTGAGGCGGCCTCGGTGGAGGCGGCTGTCCACCGCTGTGTGGAGGCGTTTGGACGGTTGGACTGCGCCTTCAACAATGCCGGCGTCCTCGGAGATATGTCCCTAACCGCCGATTGCACGGAAGAGAATTTCGACCGCATTATGCGGGTCAATCTGAAGGGTGTCTGGCTTTCAATGAAGTACGAGATCCCGCAGATGCTGCGGCAGGGCGGGGGCGTCATCGTCAACACGGCCTCCAATGCAGGCATGACCGGC
The DNA here is from genome assembly GCA_022824025.1 of Caldilineaceae bacterium. Classification (GTDB taxonomy): domain Bacteria; phylum Chloroflexota; class Anaerolineae; order Caldilineales; family Caldilineaceae; genus Bin5. The sequence continues at coordinate 139,333 of JAJEBF010000056.1, read as the reverse complement.
ACGCCCGAACTCGCCGCATATAGCGCGACCAAGGGCGGTGTCGTGCAGTTGACGCGCTCCGCCGCGCTGGAGTATGCCCGCTCCAACATCCGCATCAACGCTGTTTGTCCCGGCCTGATTTCCACGCCGATGGTTGCGCAACAGGCGGTCGACTACCCAGAGGCTGTCGCCAATTTTACCGAGTTGGAGCCAATCGGGCGCATGGGAAGGCCGGAGGAGATTGCCGAGGCCGTCGTCTGGCTCTGTTCCGACGCCGCGTCGTTTGTTACCGGGCACCCGATGGCCGTGGATGGCGGCATTCTGGCATAGGCGCAGAGCATCGGCTTATGGAGGACGCTTCATTTGTGTCTATAGGCGAAACGTTGGCGGATAAGGTAGCGCTGGTTACGGGAGCGGGTTCCGGCATTGGCCGGGCTTCGGCGTTGGCCTTCGCGCAGGCACGGGCCAAAGTTGTCGTGTGCGACGTCGACAGTAAGAGCGGCCCTGAAACCGTGCGCCTCATCCGTGATGCCGGTGGAGAAGCGCTCTTTGTACAGGCCGATGTGTCCAAGTCGAGCGATGTCGAAAACATGGTTCGCTTGACCGTCGCCGAATACGGTCGGTTGGATGTCGCCCACAACAACGCCGGTATCGAACCCGCCAATGCGTCCATATTGGACAGCAGCGAGGAGGATTGGGACCGGGTCATAGACATCAATCTCAAGGGTGTGTGGCTGAGTATGAAGCACGAAATCCCGGCAATGCTTGAGCAAGGTGGAGGCTCCATCGTCAATACATCTTCGACCGTCGGACACCTGGGTCAAAGCAATATGGCTTCCTACGTGGCGAGCAAACACGGCGTGATCGGGCTGACCAGGGCGGTCGCGCTCGAATTTGTCGACGCTGGCATTCGCGTGAACGCCGTATGCCCCGCGGTCGTGGCCACCTCCATGTTCGAACGCTTCACGCGCGGTGACGATCACGCGGCATCGACGCTGATCTCCAGCCTGCCCATGAAGCGCCTGATCAAACCGCAAGAGGTTGCCAACTCTGTACTGTGGCTCAGTTCGGACAAGGCAGCCTATCTTAACGGCCATGCCCTCGTGATCGATGGCGGCCTCAGTATCCAATAGGAGGAACACGGAGAAGCGGCGCGCCGCTCTTCCACCCGACTCATGATCAATATCAAGCGGATGGGCCATGTCGCCATCACCGTCCCCAATGTTGAGGAGACTGTCGCCTTCTACGAACAAATTGTTGGCCTGGAAGTCTCCGAGCGCGACGACGGCGCGGTCTTCCTGCGTTGCAATGCTGAACATCACTGCTTGGCGATCTATCCGGGCGAGGAGAGAAAGCTGCACCATCTGGGCTTGGAAGTCACGGACGGCGATGCGCTGGAAGCCGCCCGGAGCGCCCTGGCGCAGCGCGGCTTCCATCCGCACGAGAGGGCGTACGCTGAGCCGGGCCACGGCGAAGCCCTTTGCTATTTGGACGCCGACGGGAACCGGATCGAGCTTTATGAAGGCATGACGAGCCTCGATCGGCCTCTCAAGCCGCGTGAAATCCGCCCGCTCAGGTTCGGCCATATCACGCTGCAAAGCGTCGAAATAGAGAGCGCGGCGGCCTTCTATACCGACATGCTTGGTTTTCGCGTGTCGGATACTGCCGAAGATGCCGTGATATGGCTGCGCTGTAACCAGGATCATCACGGGATCGCGCTCCTCAATGCCGGGCACGCCAAGGTGAACCACTATGCCTACGACCTGGCCGACTGGAACGATGTAAAGCGTATGTGCGATCACCTCTGGCGCAACGACGTGCCCATCATCTACGGGCCAAGCCGCCACGGTCCCGGCCACAATATCTTCATCTATGTGCCCGATCCCGCCGGCAATGTCATCGAACTGACGACGGAACTGGACCAGATCTGGGACGAGGAGAGACACGTGCCGCAGGACTGGCCGAACGAGCCGCGCACGGTGGATGTATGGCGCGGCCTGCCCGCCCCCCCCAATCTCCTGGCCGGGGACGGGCGTGATTTCGATGACTGGACAACGGGATCGCCCATAATCGGCGCAGGCTGGCATGTCTTACAGATGGGCGATTTCACGGCTCTGGATCCGGCGGCAACGCTCACCACTCCGACCAGTGAGCGGCCCGAATTCAAAATTGATATCCCGCGTTTTTCGATCGCATTCGACAATCCTCTTGACCATGTCAAGGCCATTGTCACCGCCGACCGACGCTTTGCTACTGGCAACGGGCTTTCTGTGGCGGTGGACATGGCCGTTGATGTGCATGGAACGGAGGGCAATCCCTTCGCAGCCGACCCGGACGACCCCCGTTTGGCGTGCGCCGCCATCGCCCTGATCGACGATTCGACCGGTATGGTCATCAACTTCGAAATATCTAATCGCCGCGTCATGGCGCTGCGCGAGCTGTTCGTCGTTACGGCGCCTGGCGGCGTCGGCTCCGTCCTGCCGATGGCGGATCCAGTGCTGACCGACTTGGAAATCGAGCCGGGATCATGGCATCGCTACGAGATCCGCTACGATCCTGGCGATGACAGCGTGCTGACGCCCGGCCCCGATCGCGCCGAGTGGTACGTGGACGGGGAGCTAGTCCATCAGATAGAGTGGGTCGCGACGGTCGACCCGCCGGCAGCGCCGGTGATCAAGCCGATTCGCTTTTCGGTCAATATGGCGATCTTCACGCTGCTGGACGATCTTCCGGATGGTCGGGGCGGCGCCTTGCCTGGCCTGGACCCGGAGTACAGGCAGACGATTTTTGGCCAGGGCGTCACCGGACGCTGGCGTAATCTACAGGTGAGCCAAGCCGGCGAACAACAGCATCTTCGTACCTGAAGGCCGCTGAAAAGGAAAGCAGCCCTCTATCTCATCCAACCGCTTTTTTCGTCGAACCATGCCAAGAGGGAGTTCTGATGTCTACCAGCATCCCGTTGGGCAACGCATCGTATGGCTTTCGCGAGTACACCGTGCCCGAGTTCTTCGCGGCCTCGCGTGAAATCGGACTGACGTTGGTCGAAATCGACTGCGGTTGGCTTGAAGAGGAGTCCCGCAACAAGATCGCAGTCGATGCCACCCCCCAGGAGCTGGACGCTGTGCAGCGCATGGCGGCGAATGCCGGGGTCAAAATAACCGCTCTCGGCGGCGGGGCAGTGGTCGGGCTGTACGGGGATGTGGCCGAAGATCGCTGTGATGAACTGACTAAGGTGATCGACCATGCAGACGCGCTCGGCGCGCGTGTGGTCCGGGTCTTCACCGAGCATGATTTTACACACTCCAAGCACTATGTGCTGCCGGCAGAGCGGGTGACGGACGCCCTGTACGAGACGCTCAGCGCGGCCTTCAACCGGCTCGGCAGCTACGCTCAGGCGAAAAATGTATCACTGGCGATTGAGAATCACGGAGGCACATCGGCCACGGGCGCCCGGCTCAAACGGCTGCTGGATATGGTTCCTTACGAATCGGTGGGCGTTACTTACGATCCGGCCAACTATGCCTATGGCGGTGAAGATCCCTACGAAGCCCTGCTCGCAATCCAGGACAGGGTGGTCTATACGCACTGGAAAGATGTTGCCCGTCTGGCCTCCGGTGTCGAGTATCGCGCATTTGGAGAGGGCGACATCGACTGGCCTCCGATCATCCGCACGCTGCTCGATTCGTTCGAAGGCGTCTGGGCCGTCGAGTACGAGCGTAAAGTTGACAGCACGTTGGAGACGTTGAAGGTCGGGTCACGACAAAGCCGGGACAATCTCCTGGCCGCCATCGAGCAAGTTCAAGCCGCCTGACCGCTCTCGCTGCCATTTCCTCCATTCCACTGTGCCGTCATGGAGCCTCAGGTGCACGAAGTCGTAGGCCCGCACATGGTCCTTCCACGCAGGCCGCAGACGCACGCGCGAGCCGTCATTGAACCACAGACGCCCTCTCTTGGGCTGCTTCACAGGCGCCTTCAGCCCTTCTCGTCGCCATATCCTCTCCACACGCTTGTGGTTCACATGCCAGCCGCGATGCCTCAGTAGAGCGGTGATCCGACGGTAACCGTACCTGCCGAACTGACTGGCCAGCGCCGCGACCTCCGCGGTCAGCGCCTTCTCATCCTCCACCGGGCTCGGCTTGTATCGCTGTGTGGAGCGAGGATGACCCAGCACCCTGCAGGCGCGTCGCTCCGAGACGCCAAAGAGCGCTTTCACATGGTCGACACACTCGCGACGACGTGAAGGGCTCAGAAGTTTCCCTCAGACGCCGCCCTCAGTATCTGGTTGTCCAGTGTCAGGTCCGCCACCGCTCTCTTCAGGCGGCTGCTCTCCAACTTCAGACGCCTGGCCTGGTCGCTCCTGAGGCCCCCGCAGTCGCTGCGCCAGCGGCAGAAGGTCTGCTCGGTCACCCCAGTCCGGCGGGCGGCCTCAGCCAATGTGCTGCACTCAGCTATCGCCACCACAGCTTCTCTCAGCTTGTTGATCACCTGCTCCGGCGTATGTCGCTTCTTCGCCATCTTTCCCCCTTTCTACGGCCCAATACTAACATTAAAACTGGACCAGTTCTTGGGGGGCAGGTCAGTCGTCCCCGTTTCGCGCCTGCGCTTGCGCTACGTTCCTGTCGAAAGCGGCCAAACAGTTCAATAATGGGATGGACATAGTCGGTCAGTTGTGGCAATTCCGCCATTTGGTCCCTCCTATTCGTGGGCAACGATAGAAGAAACCCTACTGGCCGATTAGGTCAAGTCCACTTTATGCATACCCCTCATATATATATATGTAATTCATAACGAGAACCCGGTCGCCTCCGTCTACGCCGTCACCGGCGAACCGTGGCTGTACTTCAAATCCCCACCGATGGGAGGCGAGGGCTCAAGTGGACCGGGAATCGCGCCCCCTCGCCACTCACTCTTCATCTGCCGATTGGATGAATTGCTACGACGCCAGCTCGTCCCCATATCCTGAGCTGCCTCTTCTCATCTCATTCTTGATACGAACGAAACGCCGCGCTACGGCTCTTGCAGATAGCCGCTATCGATTTCCTTTTTTCACCCGGAGGGAACCCTAAACGCTATCGTTCCAAGACTGTCCGTCCGGGCCCCGACTTGATTCCCAGCCGTCGGGCCCGGGCGGCGACCGAGGCGGTGACGGCCCGGCTGACTTCCAGCTCGTCGACGCGGGTGGAACGGCCTTGGCACAGGACTGTTTCGCCGTTGACCAGAACTGTGTCGACGCTGCCGGACCCCATTGTCAGCGCGAGGAGATGGACGGGGTTGACGGCGGGATAGGTTCCGGCGGCGCGGAGGGAGCGGACGACGATGTCGGCGCGCTTGCCCGGTTCGAGGCTGCCCAACTCGGATTGGAGGCCGGCCGCGGCGGCGCCGTTGACGGTCTGCATTTCGAGCAGGGCGCTGGGGTGCAGGGGATCGTCGCCGGCGCGTGCGGCGTGGTGCGCCGCCAGCATGAGTTCGGCGGGCGTGCAGTCGAAGGCGCCGTCTACGCCCAGCGAGACGCGGACGCCGCGGCGGTGACGCTGTGCCATCCTGAAGCTGGCGCTGCGCACGATGCCGAGGGAAAAGTAGGTGATCGGGCACCAGACGATCTGGCAGCCTGATTGCTCAACCGCGACTTCCTCTTCGTCGTCCAGCAGATTGGCATGGACGACGACGGTATTCTCGTCGAGAACGCCTAGTTCGCGCAGGTGGACCAGCTGGCTGATGCCATTGATGGCGCGATAGATGTCGCCTTCTCCGGGCGCGTAGCTGGCGTGCAGCTGCAGGGGCACGTTGTTGTCGCGAGCGCAGGCGTGGGCGGCCTGCATAAGTTCGGGCGAGGCGGTGCCTACGCCGTAGATGGCGACGTAGCCGCGCACGAGCGCTTTGGGGTCCCGGTTGCGGTGCAACTCGGCGTCCAGCTGGCTAATGGCGCGGTCGCGGTCGATGGGCACGCGGGCCATGAGGCTGTCGCTCTCGAGCGCGGGCATGGCGTCGAAGGTCTCGCGGCGGTCCCAGAGGTAGGGGGCGGCGAAGAGCGCTCGCATACCCACCCGTTCGACTGCTTCGGCGGCGGCGCGGGTATCGAAAAGAGAACCCGGCTCGATGAACATGGTGAAACCGCAGCGCAACATTTCGACAGCGGCCATGGCGGTTGCCGCGGCTTCATCTTCCGGGGTTACGCCGGCTTTGAGGTCGGCGAACTTTACAGGCAGCGCGTCGATATCGAAGATGTTGTCGAAGACGCCGCGGCTGGTTGTGTGTACGATGTGATTGTGTGCGTCGATGAAACCGGGATGGACGACGGCGCCTTCGGCGTCCAGCGTTTTGACGGCTTTGTAGCGCTGACGTAGCTCTGCGTCGGGACCAACACTCAGAATGCGCGATCCTGTGACAGCCACGGCGCCGGGGCTGTGGATGGTGCGCGCCGCGTCCATGGTGATTACCTGGCCGTTGTGGATGAGAATGTCGCACGGGCTCTTGTTCATCGAGCTAGCAGGTCTTCCTCTGCCGCAGCGCCTGGCGCAGCAGGTCGCTTTGGGTCAGATATGGCTGGATCTTGACAGCGAACTCGGCGACTGTCTCTGCGACTGAATCAGTCGATGTGTCTAGCGTAAATTTCTGCTGGATCAGTGAATTCTCGTACTCTTCTTCGAAGCGCTGGAGGATGTGCTCGACGTCCTCTTCGGGAACGACAGGGTAAGGGTGGGGGCTTTCGGCCATCCGCTTGCGGATCACATCGGGCGCGGCTTCTACGAGAATCAGGACTGCGTCGGGTCTGAACTGGAGGATACGCTGTTCGAGCAGGCGGGAGATCTTAGAGCGGTCGCCCTCCTGGCCGCGGCCGCCGTAGCCGTAGTACTTGGGCGCGTAGACCAGCTCTTCGAAGTAGAGGCCGATGCCCATGAAGTTATCTTCGGAGCCTGACGCCCAAGGGGTGTGATAGTAGAGATTGTGACGCTGGATCACCTCGGTGAGACGGGGGCTGAGCTGTTGGAATGTGGCGATATCTTCGGCCGTGAGCTCCGGGCCGTGCGGCTTGGTGTCGGGCAGTTTGTAGTGATCGTGAATCAGTTTGAACTCGGCGCCCAGAGATTCTTTGGTCCACTCGTTGATGGCGTTGGCCAGTGTTGTGGTGCCTGCATATTCACAACCGATCAGAATCAGATACATTGGTCTGTTTCTCCCTCAATGTTGTTGTACGGGTTTTCGGCGGATCCTGAATTGCTATGATTATTCTGCTTCAAGTGACTTGAGAAGCCCTTTGATGTAACCGGCCGAGTAGAGCAGCCCTTGATGCGGGCTCACGTCGTCGTAGATGGTATGGGGGAAATGGCCGGGGATGAGGGCGCCATCGAAGCCAACTTCTCTGAAGGTCCTGAAAATCTCCAGAAAGTCGCAGTCGGCCTCTTCGAGGAAACACTCGCGGAAATCGGGCGCAGTGCCCTGTACGCCCTGGACATGACCATAGACGATCTGCCCGCGACCGCCAAAGCGGCGGACGGCCGCGTGGATGTCAACGTTCATTGCGGTCCAGTTCCCAAGACAGAAGTTGAGGCCGCTGGCGGGGCTGTCGGCGATGTCCATGGCGCGCTGAAAGCCTTCCGGACTGCAGAAAAGGCGCGGCATACCGCCCAGCTTTTCGACGGGCGGGTCATCGGGATGGAGGGCCAGTCTAACGCCGGCCTCCTCTGCCACGGGGACGATGGCCTTGATGAAATATTCGTAGTTGCTCCACATCTCCTCGTGACTGTACTCCCGTTCGCGGAATAGGGGGCCGCGATCGGCCAGCTCCAGCTCAAAACGGCTGACCTGGGCGTTGCCGCGGCCGGGCGTGGTGAGCGATGTGCGCCAGGAGTTGCGCGTGACGCCCGGCTGATTGACCATCCAGTGGTAGCCGTAGACAGGAATGCCGGCGCGGCCCATGTTACGGATGGTCTCGGCGACATTTTCGATCTGCTGGTCGCGGCCTTCCTGGCCCATGACGATCTTTTCATAGCACCAGTTCGGCAGGGGATTCTCGATGGAGACGAGGTTGAGACCGGCTTCTTCGCACTGCGTGCGCGCCCACAGCAGGGTTTGGAAGTCCCAGAAGGCGCCTGGTTTGGTTGCCGCTGCGGGTGAGAAGCGTGTGCGGTGTTCGGGATGGGAGGTGGAACTGAGGGCGACGTCGAGGATGTCGTACTGTTTGAGAAAGCCGAGGAAGTTGTCCTTGTCGGGCAGGGTTGCGTAAACGCAGATTCTCATGTTCGGCTCCGTTTGCGAGAACGATGAGCAGTGTGAAAGCAGATCTCCAAGGCGACTACATAGTGAGCTGGCGCTTGTTGGCGGGCTGAGCAGGCAGATCGTGCTGGCTGCTACGGCAGGCGGTAGACGATTTCGGGTTGGGCGTTCTGCATTTTGGTCGGCGGGAGGCCGGCCAGCATCGTTTCCAGGTCGTCGACGACCATGCGTCCGATGTTGTGCATATCCTGCCAGACGGAGCCGGCGCGATGGGCGGAGAGAATCGTGTTGGGGGCGGTGCGAATGGGATGGTCTGCGGCCAGGGGCTCCTGCGGGAAGACGTCGATGGCGGCGCGGAAGCGGCCCTGGTGCAGCAGTTCGGTGAGCGCGTCAAAGTCGACGAGATGGGAGCGGCTGATGAGGACGAGGACGGCGTCGGACCCGATTAGCGAGAGCAGCTCGCGGTCGAGCATGGCTCTGTTCTCGTTGGAGGGGATGGCCAGGACGAAGATGACGCGTGCTGTTGAGAGCAACTCCTGGAGGCTGACCGGGACGCAGCCGCGCTCTTCTATGAAGCTGGCGGGCAGCCAGGGATCGTAGACCTGAATCGGGCAGCGGAAGGGGGCCAGCAGCGGCTTGAGTGATTGCGCCAGGCCGCCGAAGCCGATAAAGCCGACGGGCTGGTCGTAGAGTGTAAAGGCGGCGCTGTTGCTGGGGTAGAGGTAGAGTTCCTCGCCGGCGGCGAAGTCGCGATGGGCGCTGACGATGCCGCGGGCGGCGGCGATGGCCATGCCGAGCGCCATTTCGGCAACCATGGGGCCGTAGGCGGGTGCGCAACTGAGGACGCGGATGCCGCGTGCAAAGCAGGTCTTGTAGTCCAAAACCGAGGGGCTGGGATGGCGGCCGCCGGTTTCCATGATTGCCCGCAGGTTGGGCATGTCGTCCAGTGATCTGCGCTGCCAGGAAGAGGTTATGACGGCGTAGGCATCTCCGCAGGCGCGGGCGAACTCAGACTCGGGGATGTTTTCGTCCATGCCCCAGACTACGTCGACCAGGTCGTGAAGCCGGTCCGCATCCTGAGGGGACATGACCATATCCGGGGGACGGGGATATGGATTCAGAATCACCTTTTGTTTGGCCATAGGGCGAGTTTCTCCGAAGTGGGACTGTGTTGCGCCGCCAGTGCCGCAAGCGGCGTCCGGCGCGGGCCTTTGCGCGGGAGGCGGGAACTGCCGTAGACTAGCTAGAACATCGAGGCCGGTTCAGGGTCTGCGCCGGCATTGGGCTGGAAAACCGCGAACGAGAGGTCATGAAGAGTATGCCTAGACGGCGAACGTATGATGAGTTTCCCAGCCACACGGTCACATATGAGATTATGACCAATGTGGCCAGTGAAGACAAGGAGCGCAGTTTCACTGTGCTGGCGACGCCGCAGGAGGTCGAGCAGCTGGCGGAGCAGGGGTATTTGCTCCGGGAGGCGCTCTTCCGGGGGGAGGCGTTGGCGCGGCTGCGCAATGCGCTGGACGAGGTGGAGGCGGCCGAGGTGGAAGAGGGCTCAGCGGCCATCAGCCGGTCAGGCCAGTTCGGGGGCTGGTTTCCGCGCTATTTGATGGACAAGCACCCGGCCTTTCTGGAGCTGATCGACTGCGAGCCGTTGCTTTCGGTGGCGCGGGCGGTATTGGGGCCGTTCGTGCGCATCCGCCAGTTGGGCGGGCGTGTCAGCTACCCGGGTGAGCCGAACCAGGAGACGCACTGGCACTTGCACCGGCGGACAATACCCAAGCCATTGCCGGCTTTTTTCTCCTTTCCCCATACGATAGACTGCCTGATCTACCTGGATGAACTGAATGAGGCGAATGGCACGCTGGCGATTGTGCCGGGATCGCACCGGCGGATCCATGACCCGCTGCCGGCTGACTGCTATGACGACTTGCCGGGCCAGAAGGTGGTGCGGGGGCCGGCAGGGACGTGCATCATCATGCACAGCAATCTTTGGCACCGGGCCCTGCCGACGCGGCCTGACGGCGAGAAACGGCGTTTGCTTATCCTCTGTTACGGGCCGACGTGGATGCGCTATTCTCCTTTTGGCGTCAAACCGGAGGACAGCCTCGTCGATGCCTATCTGGACGAAGCCGATTCCGAGACGAAAGAGCTCCTGGGGATTGGAGGCTACCAGTAGGCGCGATCAGCCTCGGCCTACGTAAGGCATCTGATTGGCCATGACGGTCAGGGTGAGCACGTTGGTGTCCAGTGGCAGGCTGTCCATGTAGAGGATGGTTTGGGCGACGCCATCGGAGTCCATGTTCGGCTCGACCATGGTTGTGCCGTTGGCCTGCACGATGCCGGAGCGCATGCGTTCGGTCATTTCGGTGGCGGCGTTGCCGATGTCGATCTGGCCGCAGCAGATGTTGTAGGCGCGGCCGTCGAGAGAGGTGGATTTGGTCAGGCCGGTGATGGCGTGTTTGGTCGAGGTGTAGGGGGCGGAGTTGGGGCGTGGTGTATGGGCCGAGATGGAGCCGTTGTTGATGATGCGGCCGCCCTGGGGCGTCTGATTTTTCATGATGCGGAAGGCCCGCTGCGAACAGAGGAAGACGCCGGTCAGGTTTACGTCTACAACGGATTTCCAGTCTTCGTAGGCGATTTCGTCAAAGTCGGCGCGGGGCGCGCCGCGGCCGGCGTTGTTGAAGAGGAGGTCGAGGCGGCCGAAGGCTTCGATGGTGCGGTCGAACAGGTTGTCGACGGCGGCGGGATCGGTCACGTCGGTTTGGACGACGAGGGCGCGGTCGCCGGCGCCGGCTTCTGCGGCGGTTTCTTCGAGGCGGTCAACGCGGCGGCCGGCGAGGGCGACTGAGTAGCCTTCCGCAAGCAGGAGAAGGGCGGTCCTTTTGCCGATGCCTGAGCCTGCGCCGGTGATGATTGCGACTCTGCCGGAGGTGGTCATATTTGTGCGCTCCTTTGTTTCAGTGAAAGGAAATCTGAGACGGGTGGACTGCGGGAAGGCAGGCAACAGCGAGTCCGCCGCCCACGCTTTTTGATGGTAGCGCACAGTCTATCACGGCTGCAATCCTTTTCCTACCGAAGAAACGAAAGGGCAGGGTTACCTGCAAAGGGGTCAGGAGGGCTTTTGGTCTACGAGCGTCTACATTGGACTCATAAATCACTCAACACAAGGAGAAGCGTCCACGATGAAGATTTTACGCTACAGTTCCGACGGCACGACGAGCTACGGCATCCTGGAGGAGGACGGGACGATCCGGCAGATGGCCTCGTGTCCGTGGGACAGTTTCGAGGAGAGCGGCGAGACAACGCACCTGGACAACGTGAAGGTGCTGGCGCCGGTGGGGAAGCCGCGGCTGATTGGGGTGGGGCTGAACTATCTGGCCCATGCTGAGGAGGGCGGGCAGACGCCGCCGGACCAGCCGATGCTCTTCATGCTGCCCTGGACGGCTATTCTGGACCCGGAGGAGGCGATCATCTACCCGCGTCAGGGACAGAACGTGCATTATGAGGGTGAACTTTCGGTCATCATCGGCAAAGAGGCGCGCCGGGTGTCAGAGGCGGATGCTCTGGACTGTGTGTTGGGATACAGCTGCGGGAACGATGTCAGCGAGCGGGTGATCCAGGCCAATGAAATGGCGAACGGCTGCATGCTGATTGGCAAGGGATTCGATACGTTCAAGCCGCTGGGGCCCTGCATCGCCACCGGGCTGGACTCCACGAATCTTGAGCTGACAACCCGATTGAACGGTGAGGTCAAGCAGCACACGAACACGGACGACCTGATCTTTTCGGTGGCGCAGTTGATCGCTTATATCAGCGAGGCGATTACGCTGCTGCCGGGGGATGTGATCATGACGGGCACCCCGTCGGGCGTGGGACCAGTTCAGCCGGGCGATGTGGTGGAGATTGAGATTTCAGGGGTAGGCGTGCTGCGCAATCCGGTGGTGGCGGAGGCGTAGTATGGGATAGCAGTGTTGTGACGTCACGCGGTTTCTCAGTTTCCCTGGCAGGAGGGTGGGAAGCTTACGTGGCGTCACAGACTGCTCCCTGCCTTTCTGTAACAACAGGAAGTCTATCTACTCTGTCGAGCTACATACTCCTTGAGGATACTCCGAACTAACGTCTGATAAGAGGCGCCTAACTCCTTTGCTTTGTCCTTGAAAAAAGCAACCGTCTCTTTGTCAAGAGGCACCGTGATATTTTCTGTCTCGGTGTCTTTGAAGACCAGTTCCTCCGGGCGAGGCAAGAACCCTTTGTCGATAATTTGCAGGTCTTCAACTTCTGGTAGTTCAGAATTTTCCGAGTATTCTGCTGTCTCCCAAGTTTGTCTTGGCGGGTCAAGATTCTGGCTCATGCGCTCCCCTGGTCCAAGTATAGCTTCCGGTACTTTCTCCAGTAACCGGCCCCGAAAATCCTAATTCTGTTCGGGTCATAGATATAGTAAACAGTTAGAATACCACTCACAGTTGTACTGCCGCAAAAGATTTCGCTTTGCCCTGAGTGCTGTGAATTGCATGTTCCACGACAGTGACTTCACGCGGCTTCCCAGTTTCCCTGGAGGACGGGAAGTTTCCAATGAGACGGGGGGCGCCAGGCAGCCCATGCTTGAAGCTGGCAGCGGCGGGCGGTTATACATTCGCTGGCGATACGCTGTGTTTCGCGGCGGATCCGCTCTCCTTCAGCAGCTGTAAACAGGCCAAGTTCGATGGCGACGGCGAGTTCGTCTTCGTCCTTGAGCTGCCAGGAACTGAGGTCGGGGCTGATGACCGCGTCGAGGACGTGGTCGGTCGTGTCGAAGCCGATGGGCGTGCGTTTAAGGGGCAGTTCGGGATTGACTTTCCAGCCGGCGTGGGTCCAATCGGGGGCCGACCAGAATGTCCAGATGGAGGCGGCTTCACCGGGACGGGATGACCAGACGTGGTGCTGCCCGGTCCACTCGTAGAGTTTGCGTTGCCAGGCGCCGGTTGCGGCGACGTGCAGGTGTTCATCGCGTGAGCAGTCCGGGCCGGCAAAGACGGCGCCGGGGGCGATGTAGAGGGAGACCAGGTCGGCGCTGTCTTCGATCATGGTCGCCGGAATGGCGGCCCATACGCCGCCTGGCCACATTTGGCGGAGTACGATGTGACTGCCTGTGGGCCAGGCGGGGTTGCGCGGTTCGTTTGCCGACAAGGTGCGTTCTCCGCTTGCTGTGCTATTGCTGGTGGCAAGGCCTGGTTTTGCGGACTCCGGGCCGCTCGCGGTCGGGGACCGGCCGGCTTGCTGTCTGGATTCTGCAGGTTCCAGAAGTAGAGAACACCGATCGGCTGGATTCGTTGCAGGGGCGGCGCGTTCGGCCGAGATTGGCGTTGGTTTCAGGCCGCCGCTGGGAACCATAATGGTCAGGGGTTAGTTGTCTGAACGGGGATTTGGGGGGATTTAGGGGATTAGGGGGATGGGTTGTTGCCTGGACGGGGATATGTTGGGGAACGGCGGGATGAACTGCAGGGGAAGGGCGCGAGGGGCTTGTTGGCGTCTCAGATTGGAGGAGGGCTTCTGTGCGGAGGGGTTTGGGCGCCCACAAGGGGCGCCCCTACAGGGGGGGGACGGTGCATGCAAGGACCGCGGGCGACCAGACAAGGGTGGCGGGCCGGGCGCGACCAGGTATTTCAGGTTCTGAGTAGGTTATAATGAGTCAGTTCTGCACAGGGAGGGGGAATGGAAACCGCTCAACATTCGGGTAAAGAAAAGGCATAGGGATGCCCTTCACGGTCGATGGCGTCGTGCCTTGGGGGCGGACGATGGCGGAATATCAGGGGATGTTCGACCTGCGGGAGCGGGAGCTCAGGGGGCGGACTCTTGGTTGCGGGGACGGCCCGGCCAGCTTCAATGCGGAGATGACTGCGCTGGGCCGCTCGGTTGTCTCGGTCGATCCGTTGTACGCGTTTCCTGGGGAGGCAATCGAACGGCGCGTAGAGGAGACATACGACATAATCATGGAGCAACTGGCGCGCAACCGGGATGACTTTGTGTGGACGTATGTGCCGTCGCTGCCGGCGCTGGGAGAGCGGCGGATGTGGGCGATGCGCCGGTTTCTGGCCGACTACGCGGCGGGTAAGCGCGAGGGCCGTTATGTGGAAGCCTCGCTGCCGGACCTGCCTTTTGAGGACAACAGTTTTGACCTCGCGCTTTCTTCCCACCTTCTATTTCTGTATAGCAGGGAGTTTGATCTGGACTTTCATGTGCAGGCGCTGGAGGAGATGCTGCGGGTGGCCCCGGAGGCGCGGGCCTTTCCGCTGCTGCAGGTTGGCGGGGCTCCGTCGCCCCACGTGCAGGGCGTAATTGAGGTTTTTGCGCTGCGGGGCATTGAGGCTAGAGTTATGGAGGCGCCTTATGAATTTCAGAAGGGCGGCAGCCGAATGCTGCGCTTGCGAAGGTTGCCTGGAACAGGTGAAAACGGCTAGCTGCTGGAATCTGAAAACAGGGCGGTGAAAAAATGGCAGTTCTTCCACATAACCACAGCGATTACGACCCGATCAACACGCGCAGCAGCATTCCGGGCGCGCGCATCATCACGGGGCGCACGTGCGGCGCAGAGCAGATGGAGCTTTGGGAGCAATACATGCCTCCTGGCGGCGTGATCCCGCTGCATTACCATGATTGTGAAGAGAGCCTGACCTTTCTCAGCGGCGAAGTTGAAGTCACACTGGGAGATGAACGCCACCGGGTCGGCGCGGACACCACGGTGTTTGTGCCGGAGGGCGTCCTCCATGAAGTTCGCAACGTGGGGGAGGCGCCGGCGCGCCTCATTGCAGTTTTTGCCCGCGCCGCGCCGGCGGTTCTCTATCCGGATGCAGAGGAAGGCAGATGCGACGCGTTTCAGAGCACTGTTTGAATTGTGGGAATGGTGCTATAATCGGGACAGTTTGCTAATCCGACGGTTCTTGCACGCAATGTGGCTGCGAGGTGAAAGTCGGATGATCCCCATGCGCGATGGCAACGCGCTACTGAGTAAAGGATGAAAATTCGACTATATCTGGCCAAACTGATCGATGTATTGCTGCCGGTGGCGGCGATGCTGGTCGCACTTTTGGTCGGAATATTGCTCCTGTTGTTGCTTGGCACCGATCCCTTTGAAGCATATAGCGCACTGATACAAGGCGCGCTGGGTAACGTCAGCGGCATTACACAGACTCTGACCAAGGCCACGCCACTTCTGTTGGTGGGTCTTGGAATTTGCATTGCCTTTCGGGGCGGCGTAATCAACATTGGCGGTGAAGGGCAGATCGTTGTCGGCGCGCTGGCCGCGACAGCATTTGGGGTCGGGTTTGGGAATTTGCCGGCCTTGATTTTGCTGCCGCTGACTCTGGTGAGCGGGGCGGCGGCAGGGCTCCTGTGGGGCGGCATTCCCGGCTTTCTGAAGGCGCGGCTGGGCGTCAATGAGATTCTGACCACGGTGATGATGAACCAGATCGCCCTGCGGCTGATGAACTTTTTGCTGCGGGGACCGATGCTGGATCCGGAGCATGTGGCGGCGGGCACGAGCATACCGCAGAGCGCGGCGCTGCCGGAGTCGATTTGGCTGCCGCGATTGGTGCCGCGCACCCTCTTCCACAGCGGCGCGATTCTCGCCGTTCTCCTGGCGCTCGCCGTCTATTTCCTGCTTTGGCGCACGACAATCGGCTACCGCATCCGCGCGGTGGGTTTGAACCCCAATGCCTCAAGGTATGCTGGCATTCCAGTCAGCAAATATGTCACGTTATCGCTGGCCCTAAGCGGCATGCTGTGCGGGTTGGCCGGTGCGGTGGAGGTGTTGGGCGTTCATCATCGAATGCTCGAGGGCCTGAGCGGCGGCTACGGTTTCAGCGGGATAGTGGCTGCGCTCTTCGGTAAACTGCACCCGTTGGGGGCGATTCCGGCCTCAGCCCTGTTTGGTGCGCTGCTGGTTGGCGCGGACAAGATGCAGCGGGCCGTGCAGGTTCCCAGCGCGCTGGCGATCGCACTACAGGGGCTCGTTGTACTTTTTGTCGTATCCAGTGATTTGTATGTGAGACGGCGGTCGCGGCGTAGAGTCGGGGATGAAGGGTCTGACGAGCCACTCATAGCGGAAGGCGAGAAGCGGGAAGCGAGTATTGACGAACGAGAAGAGAGTGTTGAGAAGTGAGGAAAGAGAATCTTCCACACGAGTGGTGTGTGAAGCAATTCTACGAGATCGTCCAGCACCGCGCCACATAGCGGATGTGGGAAAGGTACGGGACGAAACTTTGACCAGACGAAGCCGAAATGTTTGACGAACTGTTTACGATTTCCACACTGGTTGGCATCCTACATAGCTGTGTACGGTTGGCAACGCCCTATCTCTTCGCCTCATTGGGGGAGACGTTCGGCCAGCGTTCCGGGGTCTTGAATCTGGGCGTGGACGGTATCATGCTGATGGGAGCATTTTTCGCCTTTTACGTGGTGTTTGAAGGACACAATCTGTGGGTAGGCTTGTTGGCCGCGATTGCGGTTGGTATTTTGATGGGGCTGCTGAAAGCCTTCGTCAGCGTGACGATGCAGTCGTTGCAAGGCATCAGCGGCATCGGACTTTATTTGTTCGGCCTCGGTTTGAGCAGTCTGTTGTTCAAGACGCTGATCGGTTCGGTGGAAGGCGTAAGCGGTTTTCGACAGCTTGCCATCCCGTTTCTTTCGGATATACCGGGAATCGGACACATTTTGTTCAATCACAATGCCTTGGTGTATCTCGCGTATCTGATGGTGCCGGTATCCTGGTTCGTCATCAACCGTACGACACTGGGCCTGAAGATCCGGGCCGTCGGGCACAACCCGGAGGCAGCCGATACACTGGGCGTCAGTGTCAATGGCGTGCGCTACACGACAATGATGATTGGGGGTGCATTGGCGGCGGTGGCCGGGGCGTCTCTCAGCATTGGTTTGCAGAATGTCTTTCAGGAGAACATGACGAACGGGCTTGGCTTTATTGCGGTTGCACTCGTTTACTTTGGCAGCTGGCGCACGGTAGGCGTGCTGGGGGGCTCGTTGCTGTTCAGCCTGGTTAATGCTTTGCAGCTATGGGTTCAGGCGCTTGCCATTCCGGTCCCATCAGAAATAGCGGTAATGATGCCATACATAATGACAATCGTGGTGCTTGCCTTTACAGCGCGGCAGATTCAGAAGCCGGCGGCTCTGGCCAGGTCTTATGAGCGCGGCGAGTAACAAAGGCTGTTGCGGCGCTGTCGATTCCTAACCTTAAAGAGGGAATCATGCTGAGACAAATCAGAATATCAATGTTGATCTTCTTACTGCTGCTCGCTGCCTGCGGTGGATCGGACGAGGATGACGGGGCGGCCAACGCGGAAGGGGCTCCCTTTCGCGTTGCGATAGTGATGCCAAGCAGTACGACGGATATCGCCTGGAGCCAGTCGATGTACGACTCGCTGACTACTGTTCAGTCTGAAATGGGCGGTGAGGACGCGTTGAAGATCGCGTTTTCAGAAGGAATGTTTCGGGTGACAGACGCGTCGGCGGCCATTCGAGACTATGCGGCGGAGGGATATGATCTGGTGATCGCCCACGGGGCGCAGTACGGCAATTCAGTGTTCGAGGTGGCCAGCGACTTCACTGAGACCAGTTTCGCGTGGGGCACGTCGTCGGATACGGGAGCGGATCGGGGCATTGAGAATGTGTTTGCATACGGGGCGGTCGCCAACGAGGGGGGCTATGTCAACGGCGTCGTCGCGGCGATGCTCTCGACGAACGATGTAATCGGTGTTATCGGCCCTGTAGCGGGTGACGCCAAACTATATATAGACGGTTTCGTAAGAGGTGTTACAGATGTTAAACCGGATGCACAGGTAAACGTTAGCTACACAGGCTCCTTCAGCGACACGACACTGGCTGCCGAGGCCGCCCATGTCCACATCCAGGCTGGCGCGGATGTGTTAACCGGATCGGCCCAGCAAGTAGTCGGGGCGATTGGCGTGGCGAATGAGAACGGTGTCGCCTGGCTGGGTACGCAGAGTGACCAGATATCATTGGGGCCGAACGTAGTCGTTACCAATCAGATTTACAACTGGGCCAATGTCATATCCGATATGATTGCCAAGATTGAAACAGGAGAGTTGGGCGGCACAGCTTACAAACTCACGTTTGAGAATGATGGGTTGCGTCTGGAATTCAATGAAAACATTGAAATTGCCGATGAAGTAAAAGAGGCTGCCCGCGCTGCGATCGAAGACATCAAGAGCGGCGTTGTCGATCCGGTGCTGCTGGAAGAAGACGACGAGTGAGGGAAAGGCAGACTGCAGTTCAGGACGCCGTGGTTTAAGGACAGATTTCATGCTGACCGGCCGACGGAGAATTGAAGATCAGTTCGTCTACGGGATCGCCAGACCCACTGGCGGGCATCGAGCGGTAAACTTTCGCTTGAACGCGCCTTATGTGCAGATGTATGGAATCGTCAAGCGGTTTCCAGGTGTTCTGGCCTGCGATCACGTAGATTTTGATGTGCGTAGAGGGGAACTGCACGCGCTGTTGGGGGAGAACGGCGCTGGCAAGTCCACATTGATGAGGATTCTGTACGGCCTTTATCAGCCTGAGGAGGGCAGGATTCTGCGCGACGGCGCAGAAGTGACTATCCATTCCCCAACTGACGCGATTCGCCAGGGCATCGGCATGATCCATCAACACTTCATGTTGGTGGATACACTCACTGTCACCGAAAATGTAGCGCTGGGCCTCAAGTCCAGCAGGGAGCCGCTGCTCGATTTGGACAGGGTAGAGGCGGGCATACGCGAGTTGAGCGAGGCATACGGTTTGCAGATCGACCCGCGGGCGCCCGTGTGGACGCTTTCGGTAGGGGAACGGCAGCGGGTCGAGATCATGAAAGCCCTATACCGGGGGGCGGCGATGTTGATTCTGGACGAGCCGACCGCGGTATTGACGCCTCAGGAGGTCGAAGAGCTTTTCGTCACCCTGGGTTACATGAAGGAAAACGGGTATAGCCTCGTTCTGATCAGCCACAAGCTGCAGGAGATTCTTTCGATCAGCGATCGCATCACAGTATTGCGGAGCGGCCGCCTGGTGGGGACGGTTCCCACCAAAGACATGACCCGTCAGGAGCTGGCGCGGATGATGGTCGGGCGCGACGTCATGCTTGAGAGAGATCGCGACGATGAGATTGATGTAGGTGAAGTACGGTTGCGTTTGGAGGATGTCAAGGCAGTTGACGTTACGGGACAACCGGCGCTGCGAGGTGTATCGCTATCGGTCCAGGGCGGCGAAATCCTGGGCGTGGCCGGAATCAGCGGCAATGGGCAGAGAGAGCTCGCTGAAGTCATAGCGGGATTGCGCCCCATGACAGGTGGTAGTGTGGAGATGGACGGCACGCCGATCACAGACTGGTCGACCGCGCGCCGTACAGAGGCCGGGCTCGCATACATCCCTGAGGAGCGGATGCACGACGGGATTGTGCGTGACTTCGCGGTGTCAGAGAATCTTGTGTTGCAGGAGCATACCAGCGATAAGTTCAGCCACGGCATCTTCCTTGCTTTTGACTACATCGCCCGGTACAGCCGGCAATTGGTACAGGATTTTTATATCAAGACGCCCGACATACGCACGATGACCAGAAACCTGTCTGGAGGCAATATCCAGCGGTTAATTCTGGCGCGTGAACTTTCGCGACGGCCCAAGGTGTTGGTTGCGGCCCAACCGACGCGGGGAATCGACATAGGCGCGATCGAATACATTTATCAGCAGTTGCTAGAGCAACGGGACACGGGAATGGCGACGCTGCTGATTTCGGAAGATCTGGATGAACTGTTGGCGCTTTGCGACCGTATAGCCGTGATCTACGAAGGACAGATTATGGATGTCCTCGAACGAGACAAAACGAGCGCCGAAGAGCTGGGACTGCTGATGGCCGGAGTCCATCCGGAGCGGCAATAACCGGATACGATAGCAAAAAAAGCCCCGCCGGCCGGCGGGGCTTTTCTTGTGGAGCCGTTGGTCGGACTCGAACCGACGACCTACGCTTTACGAGAGCGTCGCTCTACCGACTGAGCTACAACGGCAAACGGTCTCCATACTATAGCGTAACGCCCGGCAGAGGGGCAAATCGGACGGCGGGCTTTTCGCTGGCTATTGGACGCGTGTCACGTAGCGACCGTCGCGCGTGTCGATGCGAACGGTGTCGCCTTCCTTCACGAACATGGGCACATTGAGGCGGAAGCCGGTCTCGAGTTCCACCTCCTTGGTGGGGCTGTTGGCGGTGTCTCCGGCGACAGCCATTTCCGCCCACACGACTTGAAGGTCGATCGTGGTCGGCAGATTGACGCTGATTGGTTCGCCTTCAAACGTTTCCAATTCCACGACGGTATTGTCTTTGAGGAACTGGACGACGCCTTCCAGGGCATCCTTTCCCAGGGCGACCTGCTCGAAGGTGTCGGTATCCATGAAGTGAAAGAGATCGCCGTCGGAATACAGGTATTCGACGTCGCGTGAATCGAGGCGAATATCATCGACGCGGGCGCCGCTGTTGTAGGTCTTTTCAATGGTTGCGCCGGAGCGGAGATTGCGGACTTTGAGCCGGATCGTGGCGCCGCCGCGGGCCATTTTGATGTGTTGGTAATCGATTACGCGCCACAGTTGGCGGTCCTCTTCGTAGATATTGCCTCTACGCAGCTGCTGTACTTCGGCCATCTCTTTTTTGCTTTCCCGTTTCAGTGGATACAGTTGAGAATCGCGACCGATTATAGAAGAGATAGTCGCGGCTGTCAAAACTGACGGGGTTGCGCGGCGGCTGAAGAGATCCGGGAGGCCGACAGGGCGACGCGGTCGCGGGGCAGGGGCTATTCGCCGAACCGGCTCAGCGCGAGCCGCAGCCTTTCCTCGACTTCGGTCACGTCGGGCGGGAGCTGCTGGAGGGCCCGCTGCGCTTCGACGACGCTATACCCCAGGCCTGTGAGCGCCTCCATCACCTCTGCATCGGCATCGAGCGCGGTGACGAGGCCCGCCAGCTCGGACTCTGCCGGCGTCAGTTTGTCTTTGAGTTCGACGACGACTTTTTCGGCGGTGCGTTTGCCGATGCCGGGCACACGCGCGACGATGCCCGGCTCGTTGTTGGCGATGGCGAGACGCAGCGCGTCAGGCGTCAGGGTGCTGAGGGCGGCAAGGGCGACTTTGGGCCCGACGCCGCTGACGCCGAGCAGGGCCTCGAAGATGGCGAGCTCGTCATCCTCTTCAAAGCCGTAGAGGCTCAGCTCGTTCTCGCGCACCTGCAGATAGGTTTGGAGCGAGAGTGTGTCGCCGGTTCGGAAGCGCGCTGACGTGGGTTCGGGCGTAAAGACACGGAGGCCGATTCCCGCGCCTCCCTGGCCCACTTCAATGATCAGGTAGTTGCTGCTGGCGGCCAGGACAGTGCCGCGCACCTGGCGAATCATATCCTATCCTCTGACTGGAAGGGTGGGGGTGGATGACGCGGTCAAGCGTCTGCGACGAGGGCCTGGAATCGTCCTGCCTGCAGGTGGCAGAGGGCGATTGCCACGCCGTCGGCAGCGTCGTCGGGATGGGGCGCTTCATCGAGATCCAGGAGCTGCCGGACCATCGCCTGCATCTGGAATTTGTCGGCTTTGCCGTAGCCTGTTAGCGCCTGTTTAATGGCTGCGGGCGTGTATTCGGTCAATGGCAGATCGGACAGGGCGGCGGCCAGCAAGGCTGCGCCGCGTGCCTGCCCTACGGTGATGGCGTTCGTCACATTGCGTCCGAAAAAGAGCTCTTCGACAGCGACTTCATGCGGCTGGAACTCGCGAATCAGGTTTTGAATGTCGCAGAAGATTTCACGCAGCCGCATGTGCATCGGTTGGTCTGGCGCCGTTCGGATCACGCCGCAGGCAAGCAGTTCAAAGTTGCCGGAGGCGGTTTCGACGACGACGCCGTAGCCGGTGGAAGCGGTGCCCGGGTCGATGCCGAGAACCCGCCACTCGCGGTCGGTTGGGCTATTCGAGGCGTCTACAGCGCTTGTTGACATGTTGAGGCTGCCATCGCGAATGGCGCCGGTTCGACCGGCGCTTGCGGGGGCGGCGCGCGTTGCGGCTGCGGGACTACACGACCTGCGCGACCAACTCGTCGGTGAGTTCCAGATTGTGGTGGACCTTGTTTACGTCGTCGAGCTCTTCGAGCGATTCGAGCAGCTGCAGTACGGTCAGGCCGGCGCGCGGTTCAAGAGAGAGCGTCTGGTTGGGCTGCATGATCAGTTCGGAGGTATCCGGTTGGATGCCGGACTCGCGCAGCAGCTTGTCCACTTGGGCAAGGTGGGTTCTTTCGGTGAAGATTTCGACGGCGTCGTCGCTCACTTCAACATCCTCAGCGCCTGCCTCCAGGGCCTCCATGAAGATTTCCTCGGGGTCCAGGTTGCTGGGGTTGCCATCGCTGTCCTGGAGGTGAACGGCGACATAGCCCTTGGTGGTGAATTGCCAGGCGACAGAGCCTGGCTCGCTGAGGTTGCCGTTGGCGCGTGTGAAACAGCGCCGCACTTGGGCGATGGTGCGGTTACGGTTGTCCGTAAGGCATTCGAGCAGGACGGCGACGCCGTGGGGCGCGTAGCCTTCGTAGAGGATTTCCTCGATTTCGGCCGCGTCTTTGTCCAGGCCGGCGCCGCGGCGGATGGCTGACTCGATCCGGTCCTTGGGCATGTTTTCGGCGCGCGCTTTTTCGATGGCCAGCCGCAGGCGCACATTGGTGTCACTGTCCGGGCCGCCTTCTCTGGCGGCTACCTGGAGTTCACGGGCGAGCTTGGTAAAGAGTTTGCCGCGGGCGCTGTCGTTGGCGCCCTTCTTTCGTTTGATCGTAGACCATTTGGAATGACCTGACATTTTCGCTCCTACTCAGGACTGATTTGGCTTTGCGTAGAGAACCCGCAGCGACGCCCAAAGAGATGAAGGAATGGGATGGTCATGGCTTTATTGCGCGCCCTCTGCCTGCGTCGTTTCGGTTCAGATTGAACCACTGTCCAGGACCGGTGATGGCCGCTGCATGCCATTGGGGCTTTGCAGCGCGTCTTCGGCGCTGTCGACTGGGCGGGCGCCCCGCTGGATGGCTGCCCGGATGAAAGCGCTAAAGAGCGGATGCGGGCTGGTGGGGCGGCTCTTGAATTCCGGGTGAAACTGTGTGCCCAACATGAAGGGATGGTCGTTAAGTTCGACGATTTCGACGAGACGGCCATCGGGAGAGCAGCCGCTGAGCGCGAGGCCGTGGGCCTCCAGCTGCTGGCGAAAGGCGTTGTTGAACTCAAAGCGATGGCGATGGCGTTCGTTGACCTGTTCCGGGAAATCTGCAGCGGAATAGGCGGCGCCGGCCTTTGAATCGGGGGCGAGCTGGCAGGGGTAGATGCCGAGGCGCATGGTGCCGCCCATATCGGCAATGTCGCGCTGCTCCGGCATCAGATCGATGACGGGCATTTCGGTGCTGATGTTGAACTCGGTGCTGTTGGGCTCCTCGCTCTGCAGAGCGGCGCGCGCAAACTCGATGCAGAGCACCTGCATGCCCAGACAGAGACCGAGGTAGGGTACGCTCCGCGTGCGGGCGAACCGGGCGGCAACGATTTTGCCTTCAATCCCGCGGTAGCCGAATCCTCCTGGCACGACGATACCGTCGAGTTGTTCGAGCCGTTCGAGTTCGCGGCCCTTTTCCAGAGACTCTGAACTGATCCATTCGATGCCCAGGTCGTACCCTTCAGCCAGGACCGCGTGGATCAGCGCCTCCTTGACGCTGAGATAGGCGTCCTCCAGCTCGACATATTTGCCGACGATGCCGATATGGATCTTGTCTTTGGGGCGGCCCAGCTCGGCGACGAAATTACGCCAGCCGCGCAGGCCGTCCCGGAATTTTCCGGTCGCGGACAGGGCCAGCCGGTTGACCAGGAGCTCGTCGAGGCCGGCTTCCTGCAAGCTGAGGGGAACCTGGTAGATGGTGTCAACGGTGACCATGGGGATGACAGCGTTCTGCGCGACGTCACAGAAGAGGGCGATTTTTTCCTGGGCGTCGGTATCGACCTGGTAGTCTGAGCGAACGATGATGACATCGGGCTGAATGCCGATGTCGCGCAGTTCGCGCACGCTGTGTTGTGTAGGTTTGGTCTTCAGTTCTTTGCTTGCAGCCAGATAGGGCAGCCAGGTGAGGTGGATATAGAGCGCGTTCTCGGCGCCGACATCCTTTCGCATTTGGCGAATCGCTTCGAGGAAAGGGAGACCCTCGATGTCTCCGACGGTGCCGCCGATTTCAACCAGGACAACGTCGGCGTCGCTGAGGCGGGCCATCTGTCCAATATGGCGTTTGATTTCATTGGTGACGTGGGGGATCACCTGAATGGTGCCGCCGAGATAGTCTCCCCGCCTCTCCTTGGTGATCACGTCGTTATAGATTTGCCCGCTGGTCACGTTGCTGAACTTGTTGAGATTCTCGTCGATGAACCGTTCATAGTGCCCCAGGTCGAGGTCGGTTTCGGCGCCGTCCTCGGTAACAAACACTTCGCCGTGCTGATAGGGCGACATCGTGCCGGGGTCCACATTGAGATAGGGATCGAGCTTCATGGCGGCCACGCGGATGCCCCAGGTCTTGAGCAGGAGGCCGATAGAAGCGACGGTCACGCCCTTTCCCAGGCCTGACACGACGCCGCCGGTCACAAAGATGTATTTGGTCATTTGCGGAGTCCCTTCACTGGGAAGCTGCGGACATGCCTCATTTTTGAGCCGGGGCTGCCCGGAGAGAAAGTCTGTATTTGGTGACGCCTGGCTGGCGCATTTGGTTCCAGTGTGAAGGCAAACAGGTTGACCGAAGACAGGCAAGGGCTGGCTTGGACTGATTTCGGTTCGTAAACCGTCTGCGCTCGAAACAACAAAAGGGACACGGGGCCATTTCCCCGTGCCCGTCTGCAAATGCTCCGCGCTGAGAGTTTGGTCCAGGGCGGAATCGTGTAGTTGGCGAGATGAAGGCGGAAAAGACTTTCATCGCAGGCTATTCGGTTCGATGTCGCGCTGACGCGAAACACATGAACAGGCCCGCGACAATCGTAGCATAGCGAAGTTGGGGTGTCAAAGGGGTTGGCCGGAAAAATCTGGTTGAGGGTAGTGGGAATCAGGATTTGGAGAAAAAACAGGGATTCTCAGGCGGGGGGCTGCGCAAGGGGGAATGGGTGCTGAATTGGAGTGGGGGTTGGGTCAGGCGCTGGAGGCAAGAGGGGAGGCCTGGTTTCCGAGGGCGACGACAAAGGCGATGGCGCGGTCGTCGTCGTGGCTGAGGCTGATTGACCACTGGCTGAGGCCGAGAGAATGGGCGCGGCGGGCGGCGGCGCCGTGGAGCTGGACGGAGGGAGCGCCGCGTGCGTCGGAGAGGATTTCCAGGTCGATCCAGCGGATGCCTTCGCGCCAGGCGCCGGTTCCCAGGGCTTTGGCGATGGCCTCTTTGGCGGCGAAACGGGCGGCCAGGGATTCCGGACGGCCGCGACAGTGCCGCAACTCCGCTTCAGTGTAGAGACGGGACAGGAATCTTTTGCGCGCGGGCGCGGTGTTGTCGTAGCGGGCGACGGCGCGGCGAATTCGTTCGATACTGACAATGTCGACACCTGTGCGCAGCATTGCTCTATCCTCTGTGGGCTCCCTGTCGAATCCCGGTTGCGTCATTGCGCGTTTTGTTCAGTCCGCCAGGGTGTGTGGTTCGTTCAGATTGACGGGCGTCGTGTGCGCGTTCGGGGCGTTTGCGAGATGGGCGAAGCCATAGGCCCTGGAGACGACGTAGAGCGGGCGGGCTTTGACGTCATCGTAGATGCGCGCCAGGTATTCGCCGATGACGCCCAGGAAGATCAGTTGAATGCCGCCGAGGAAGAGAACGGCGACCAAGGTGGATGCCTGGCCGAAGAACGCGTTGTTTCCTGACAGGCGCAGGATGGTGGTCACGACGATCCCCAGCAGGCTGAGGAATGCGAGAAAGAAGCCGAAGTAGGTGCTGAGGCGAAGGGGGATATAGCTGAAACTGGTGATGGCATCCATCGTCAGGCGGAGCATTTTGCTGAGCGGATACTTGGTGTCGCCGGCAAAGCGTTCGGCGCGCTGGTACTCGATGCCGGTCTGGCGGAAGCCGACCCAGCTGCTGAGGCCGCGCATGAAGCGGTGTTTCTCGCGAAGGCGGCGCATCGTCAGGAGGACCTGGCGGTCGATGAGGCGGAAGTCGCCCGTATTCACGGGGATTTCGACATCGGTAATACGCCGGAGGAGGCGGTAGAAGGCTGTGGCCGTCCAGAGTTTGAAGCGGGATTCGCCCCGCCTGGTGGCGCGCACAGCGTAGACGACCTCAAAGCCTTCACGCCATTTGGCGAACATTTCCACGATCAGTTCGGGGGGATCCTGCAGATCGGCGTCGATGATCGCGATCGCGTCGCCTGTCGCGTAGTCCATGCCGGCGGTGATGGCGATCTGATGGCCGAAATTACGCGAGAAGTTGATAATTCTGACGCGCGGGTCCCGCTCTCGCAGAGAGAGCAGCAGCGTCAGAGAGGCGTCGCGGCTGCCGTCGTTGACGCAGATGAGTTCCCAAGGTTGACCGATGGCGCCAAGGACGGTGGTCATGCGCCGATAGAGCTCGGGGATGACCTCCTCCTCGTTGAAGATGGGCACGATCACGGATATGACCGGACGCTGGCTGGGGTCGTGTGCGCCGGGCTCGGCGGAGGGCCGGCGCGCTGTGCTGTGTGTCACGGTCTCGGTTTCAGGATTCATCGTCGTTCAATGTTCGGGCGACGTTCCGCCAGAGAGTTGCGCTTGCATGGCTTGCGCAGGGGAATCGGCGCCGCAAACAGGCTGGTTGCGAAACCGGGCGGGAGCGTGCAACGGCAGTCACAATCGTACTGAAAACGCAAGATATGGTCAAGCGAAAGACGCGCGGCAGGGTTGAGGCGATGCGGGGTAGGGGCGCGGGGGGAGTGGGTCCTGGTTGCGTGTTCGGGGAAAATGGGCTACGATTTTCGGCGACGGGCCAGTTTCCGGACTGGCGACAAACCAAGCCAATTGCAGGTAAGGATGGGCGGGAGCCTGGGGGCAGGCCTCCTGTTCAAATCAGTTTCCTCTCCCCAGTGAAACGGAGCGCGCTTCATGCCTTTATTTCAGCCGGTTCCCCTGGCAAGTTACGCCAGCCGCATTTTTCAGGCGGCGGACACACCCAGGATGACGGCAGATCTTGTCGGACAGTCGCTGGTTTCCGCCAATCTGGCGGGCCATGATTCGCACGGAGTTATACGCATCCCGCAGTATCTGCGGCAGATCGAAGAGGGGGAGCTGCGACCGCAGGCGACGCCGGAAATCGAGCGCGAGACACCTGTGATGACGTTGTACAACGGTCATCGGTGTTTCGGACAGCTGGCGGCCAAGGTTGCCATCGAGAACGGTATCGGCAAAGCGAGGGGAAATGCGGTGGCGGTGGTGGGTTTGAAGCACTCCGGCCACGTGGGGCGCCTGGGGGAGTGGGTCGGGCTGGCGGCCGATGAAGGATTCATTGCGCTGGCCTTTGCCAATGGCGGCCGCTCGGGCGGCTTGGTGGCCCCGTTTGGGGGGGCTGAGAGGCGCCTGAGCACCAACCCGATCGCGACGGCGGTCCCATTGGAAGGCAGGCCGTCGATGCTGCTGGATTTTGCTACGAGCGCGGTGGCCGAGGGCAAGGTGCGGGTGGCCCTGAACAGCGGCAAATCGATGCCGGACGGATGGGCGCTGGACAAGAACGGCGAGGCCACTCATGATCCGGCCGACGTATATGATGACGGGATGCTGCTGCCGGCGGCCGGCCACAAGGGATACGGATTGGCCCTTTTGACCGACTACCTGGGGGGAATTCTGACAGGTTCGGGCGGCCCGGGCATACCGGGGTCGGTCCTGGGCAACGGTGTCCTGTTCGTCCTGTTAAACATCAGTTTCTTCCGCCCTATGGACGAGTTTTTCAGTGACGGAGAGCGAATCGCCAGCCGGATCAAGGCGACGCGGCCGGCTCCCGGATTCGATGAGGTGCTGATACCGGGAGAGCCGGAGGCGCGTTCGGCTGAGAGCCGGCAGATGGATGGGATCCCGCTGGATGATACGACCTGGTCGGAGATCGTCGACGCGGCGGAGAAACTCGGCGTTGATCCGATCGTCTGAAGCAAGCCGGGCTTCTTCCGACCAGAATCCGAGGGATCAGACTGCCAACAAAGGTCCAAACGGCATCGATAAGCAAGTGACGAATCTTGTGGCACGTTGATGGAAGATTCGTCGGGAAGCCAACCGGAGAGTGCGCATGCCACGAATTTCCACATCATCCTGGAGTCTGCACAGGGCATTGGGGTCGCCGCCGCTCTATGGGCCGGGCGACGCCGGACCGGGCCAGCCGTCGAACGGGGCGATCAGTTTGCTGGATTTGCCATCTGCGGCGGCGAAGGCCGATATCCACACATTGGAGATCGTCCATTTTCATTTTCCCACGACGGACGGCGCATACGTGGACGAACTGAAGGAGGCGGTCGAAGAGGCCGGCATCGAGCTGTTCAGCGTTCTGATTGACGCCGGCGACGTTACCCACCCGGACGATGGCGCGCGGGCGGAGGAGATGGCCTGGATCCGCTCGTGGCTGGACGTGACCGCCCGGTGCGGCGCAAGTCATGCACGGGTTGTTGGCGGCTATCAGCCGGTGACGCGCGATGGTCGTCCGCTGCTTGACCATCCTGTGTTGCGGCGCAGCGCAGAGGGCCTGCGCAAACTGGCGGACTACGGCTCGTCGATCGGCGTTCGGGTGATCACGGAGAATTTCCGCGAGACCACGGACCGGGCCGACCAGGCGCTGGCGATTCTCACGTTGTGCGAGGGCCGTGTCGGGTTGTGCGCGGACTTTGGCAACTACAGGGGCGAGGACCGTTACGAAGAGCTGGCAGCGATCTTCCCCAAGGCCGATTCAGCGCATGTAAAGGCGGTGTATGACGAAAGAGGCAGGCCGGATGAAGATGAGTTTCGCCATTCGCTTGGGATGCTGGCTGAGGCGGGGTTCGACGGACCGATGTCGCTGATTTTCGATACGCCATTACGCGGGAACGCAACTGAATGGGACAATCTGGCGCAGATGCGCGGGGTGGCTGCGCCCTTTTGTGCTTGAAATCCGGGCCGATAATCGGACTATCAAGGGGACGCGGATTGGGCTGTCTGTCTAGCCGGAGGCGTGTTCGCGCGGGGTCGCCTGTTAATTGAGAGTGAGGGAGATGAAAAACAGTCCATCGAATTCGATGGACTGTTTGTTTGCTGCAGGGTCGCGCCGGCTGACAGACCGAAGCGGCGCTGGCGCGCCGAGGGGTTATTCAACCAGGGCGGCATCGAGAACGATTTCGTCGACAGCGGCCAGAGCCTTTGAAACGGGGCAGCCATCCTTGGCCTGGGCGGCGTACTCGGCGAACTTGTCGGCGGAAAGTCCCGGAACTTCAGCCCTGCATGTCAACTCAATTTTGCTGATTGCGGGGCCATCGGTCAAGTGGACAGCGGCGGTTGTGTTGACACTGGTGGGTGTGAAGCCGTCGCCGCTCATCAGAGCAGAGATAAACATGGAGTAGCAGCCGGCATGGGCGGCGCCGATCAGTTCTTCCGGGTTCGTACCGGAACCGGATTCGAAGCGGGAGGCGAAGCTGAAAGGACCTTCGTAAAGGCCGCTGCCTAGTTTCATCGTGCCGGAGCCGTCATTCAGGTTGCCATTCCAAGTGGCAGAGGCGTTACGCACGGACATGGAGATTCCTCCTGATATTCAGTGCTGGTGTTCGAATTGGGAACAACCGAAATTGATTGAGAACTGGTTGGTAATTTGAGAGTATTGGGTAACAGCAGGCAGAATCTTAGCACAGCAAGGCTGGCAAATCAAACATACGGCGTGTCAAGGGATTGACCGGGAAACCTCGGCGGCCGCTGTCTGAATGAGGATTTGGGAGCAGGACAGACGGGAAGGAAGGCCAATCGGGCAGACTCAAGAATGCGGGCGGCAACATTTCGGGGTTGCGCTGACGCACAGTTGATGAACTTCGCGCTAGTGACAATTGAAGCCTGCGTCAAGGTGCGAACGGGATTGGAGCGGAGTGTGGAATATGGAGATTACGAAGGCGGTCATCACCGCGGCGAGAAGCACGCAGAGAAGTCTGCCCCTGCAGACGATCATCGACAGTGACGGCGTGGAGAAGTCGGTCCTGCGCGTCCTGGTGGAAGAGGTTATCGATGCAGGAGTTGAGGAGATTTGCGTGATTGTGTACCCGGGCGACGAGGCAGCCTTTGCGGCGACGGTGGGGGAACACGCCGGCCGCCTCCAGTTTGTGCAGCAGGAGGAGCAGCTGGGCTATGCGCATGCGGTGTACTGCGCGCGTGATTTTGTGGGCGGCGACCCCTTCTTGCACCTTGTCGGCGATCATCTGTATGTCCGGCCGGATGGAGGGCGGTGCGCGGCGCACGTGGTCGAGGCGGCGCGTGCGCATAGCTGTTCGGTGTCGGCGGTGCAGGCGACGCGAGAGACGCTGCTGCCCTATTTCGGCGCGGTGGGCGGCCACCGCATGGCCGGGCAGACGGATTTGTATAAGGTGGAGACGGTGATTGAGAAGCCGACTCCGACAGAGGCGGAGCAGAGGCTGGCGGCGTCCGGGCTGCGGGCGGGCCACTATCTGTGTTTTTTTGGCATTCATGTGCTGACAGCAACCGTTATGGAGATTTTGGACGGGCTGCTTCCGGCTGCGAATGCGGCAGGGGAGAATGGCCGCCAGGAGGCGGGTCTTTCTCTTTCGGCGGCTCTGCACGTTCTGGCCCGACGGGAGCAGTATCTGGCCCTGGAGCAGCGGGGCATGCGTCTTGACATTGGCGTCAAGTACGGTCTGCTCACGGCCCAGATCGCCCTGGCTCTGAACGGCCAGGACCGGGATGAAATGTTGACCCGGCTGCTGGAGCTGTTGATGAGCCGTTCGATGCAGGAAGAGTAGAAGCAGTCACTGTCATGCGAGGATACCTGACAGGACTGTGCGGCGCGCGGTGATCGGGTGGGATGGAAGGAATGCAGTGGAAGGCGTGAAGTGGGGTGCGTGCAGTGGGCGGATGCCAGGACGCGGAGAGTTCTGAGATGAGCGCACTGGTCAGAATCATCACGGCGTCGGACGCGAATACCCGCAATCGGTCGCTGGCGGGGTTCGCGCGCGCCGCTTCGGCGCAGACGTTGTTGCGGGAGTGCGCGGCGCTGGACCGGTTGCGGCGGGAGAACGACAATCTGTATGAGCAGGTGCGCGCGCTCTTCTTTCTGCAGGCGATTCACCGGTTTCATCTGCCCGGCAAGCCCGGATTCGCTGCCAGGGGCGTCATTCCTTTCAGGGGCTACGAAGATCTGCTGAACCGCCGTTTCGACGAAGCGATAGAGACGTTCCTGAGGAAGCAGTCCCAGGCTGGGCCGAACGAAGCGATTTCGAGTGGGTTGGCCGCGGCCTACCGGCAGCTCGGTTTTCAGACACTGGCCGACCAGGTGAGGCGGAGTGTGCGGTCTGTGGCGGGCAACCAGTGGATGTTCCGGGTCGGACACCCGAGCGACCACCCATTGCGTGTGCGAAGGGAGCTCCTCCGCCCCCTTGGAAACGGGCTTTTCCCTTTGCTACGCGAAACGACGCCTGTGCGGATGGATTTGACGCACAGCGGGTGGAGCGACATTTTCTTTCTGGGAATGGACTATCCGGAAGGGGCGCGGGTGCTCAACGTTTCGATCGATTTGAGCATAGACGGCGAAGGCCAATCCCGGGGCCGGGGGCCGCGGCCCCCGGTGGAGGGTTATTTCCGGGTCATTGACCGGCCGGTATTGCGCCTGGTCAGCGTCGATTTGGAGACGAGCGCGGAGATTGCCACCTTCGCCGAGGTTTTCGACTTTGCCCGCGACCATCTCGGTCTGTTGAAGGCCGCGTTGATCGGGGCCGGCATCGTGCCGCCGGGCATGGAGGGCGCGCACCAGCCTCTGGCCGATTTGCTGACGCAGCTGGTTGGCTCCGGGCGGGGGATCGAGCTGGTGAGCAAAGTGAATGACATTCCGAAGGGCTCGCGTTTGGCGGTGTCCACCAGTCTGCTGGCCTGTTTGATCACGGTATGCATGCGTGCCACGGGCCAGGCCAGCTCGCTGACCGGCGGTTTGCGCGAAGAGGAGCGCCGGTTGGTGGCGGCGCGGGCCATACTGGGGGAATGGCTGGGCGGCTCGGGCGGAGGCTGGCAGGACTCGGGCGGCGTCTGGCCGGGGATCAAGTTGATCGAAGGGAAGGCGAGCGCGGAAGGCGACCCGGAATTCGGAATCAGCCGGGGCAGGCTGTTGCCGAGCCATCATCCGCTTGGGCGGAACGAGATCAGCGAGGAGACGCGTCAGGCACTGCAGGCCAGCCTGGTCCTGGTACACGGCGGCATGGCGCAGGATGTCGGGCCGATTCTGGAGATGGTGACGGAGAAGTATCTGCTGCGCAGCGAAGAGGCGTGGGCGGGGCGCCAGAGGGCAATCGGCACATTGGACGAGATACTGGGCCATCTGCAAGCGGGCGACGTGGAGGCGATTGGCAGGGCGACGGAGCGCAATTTCAGGGGGCCGATACAGACGATCATTCCCTGGGCGGGCAATCTGTACACTGACCGGTTGATCCAGCGGACGCGCGCGGCGTTCGGCGAGAATTTCTGGGGCTTCTGGATGTTGGGGGGGATGTCCGGCGGCGGAATGGGATTTATCTTTGATCCTCGCTACAAGGCGGCGGGGAAGGCCCGTCTGCAGGCGATCATGGACGAAACAAAGGAGAGCATGGATCGCGCGGCGCCGTTCGCGATGGAGCCGGTCGTGTACGACTTTGCGATCAATGAACGCGGCACATGGGCCGAACTGTCCGGGGAGGCGGAAGCGGCGGCAGACCGGGTTGCCGGCGGCGGGGCTCTGATGCCTGCGGAATACTACCGGCTGACCGTTCCCGCGATGCTGCGAAAGGATCCCTGGCAGCTATCACCTGCGCAGCGAGCCGAGTTGGAACAGTTCGGAACGGCCCGGCTGGCGGACCCGGACCTGGCCGGTTTTCTGCCTTCACTGTTTCGGGGCATGCTGCCGGAGAAACAGGAGGAGGATCCGGCGGCTTCACTGGAGGCGCTGCTGGCTGCGAACGCCTTTGATCGCGCCCAGCATGAGCAGATCCGGGGCGACCTGCGCAGCGGGCGCATCGGGCTGGCGCAGAACCGGCTGCCCACACGCAGCCTGATCGAGGAGCCGGAGCCCGGGGCGGTCGCGGACGCGACGAAGGGGTTGCCTGCCCGGTTGGAGGAGATTGGAGCAGCCGCGCTCGAAGCTGGCGAGGTCGCGGTCGTTACACTTGCAGGGGGCGCGGGCAGCCGCTGGAGCCAGGGCGCGGGGGTGGTCAAGGCGCTGAACCCGTTTGCGCGCCTGGCGGGCAGGCACCGCAGTTTCATCGAGATTCACCTGGCCAAGAGCAGACGCAGCGGCCGCCTGTGCGGCACGCAGATACCCCACGCGATCACGACCAGCTTTCTTACGCACGATGCGATTGCCGAGGCGGTCGGGAAGAGCTACAGCTATGAGGGCCCGCTGCTGCTTTCGCCGGGGCGGAGCATTGGGTTGCGGATGACGCCGATGGCGCGGGATCTGCGTTTTGCCTGGGAGGAAACGGCGCGGCAGGTGCTTGACGTGCAGGCGGAAAAGGTGCGGGAGAGCATGCACAGCGCGTTGATCAGCTGGGCGCGTTCACAGGGGGAGGGCAGTGACTACGTCGACAACCTGCCCGCACAGTGCGTTCACCCTGTGGGCCATTGGTATGAGCTGCCGAACCTGTTACGCAACGGCGTTTTGCGCCGGCTGCTTGCGGAGCGCCCCCAACTACAATATCTGATGATGCACAACGTGGACACGGTGGGGGCGCACGTTGATCCTGGGTTGCTGGGCCTGCACATCAGCGCCGGGGCGACGATGACGGCGGAGGTGATCCACCGGCGGCTGGAGGACCGGGGCGGCGGGTTGGCGCGTGTCGACGGCAGGACGCGCCTGGTGGAAGGGCTGGCGCTGCCGCGCGAGGAGATCGAGTTCCGTCTGAGCTATTACAACACGAACACGTTCTGGATTCACGTCGACCGTCTGCTGGCGACGTTGGGCCTGGATCGGGCGGCCTTGGCGGACGCGAGGGCGGTCGGGGAGGCGGTGGGGCGGATGGCGGCGCGCATGCCCACCTATGTGACGCTGAAAGAGGTGAAGAAGCGCTGGGGCCGCGGCCAGGAGGATGTCTTCCCGGTTGCGCAGTATGAGAAGCTGTGGGGGGATATGACGGCGTTGCCGGAGATGGTTTGCGGCTATGTCGTTGTGCCGCGCGTGCGGGGCCAGCAGCTTAAGGAGGTGGCGCAGTTGGACGGCTGGCTGCAGGACGGTTCGGCGGCGTATGTGGAAGGGTTGTGCGACTGGGCGGAGGACGAGGGAAGTGGATAGTGGATAGTTGTCGCCCCCGCCCTGGGGGTAGACGAAGCCCGCGGGACTGGAGGCGCGGCGGGCGCGGGGCGAGCGGGCGGCGCGGCGGGGGTCCGGGGGTGTCCCCCGGCCCGGCGGCGGGTGTTTGCCGCCGGGGATCAGCGCAGGATGACCTGGTCCTGGCACTGCCCCGCCCCCTTTATCAGAGATCAGGCGGCTGGCGGCGCCTGGTTGGATTGGAACATAGGCGGCGCGCGAGAAGGGCGGGGCGCGGAGGGGCCGCCGACAGATGGCATGGCGACCCGGTTGAAGGGCGGGGGTTGGGGGAGGCCCCAGCTGCAGGGGGGACTGCGGGGGTCAGGCGAGAACGGGGTTGGGCGCGTCGGGCAGGTGCTGGTAGCTGGGATCCTCACGCTGCTTTTCGAGGATGGCGGCGATTTCGCGCCAGGTGGCGACGATGCCGACCGGGACGGGCGGGAGGTCGCGCTCTATCGCCCGATGGAGCTTGCCCAGTTTGTAGCATGGCACGGCGGCGTACATGTGATGCTCGATGTGGTAGTTCATGTGCCAGTAGAGAAACTGCACGAACGGGTTGACCCTGAAAGTGCGGGTGCAGAGACGGAAGTCGGGGATGTTGTCCATCAGGCCGACGTGCTGGGTGTTGTTGCAGAGGAAGAGCAGCCAGCCGCCGTAGAAGGGGGCCAGCGTAACCAGGACTGGCAGGAGCCAGAGGCCGGGCAGCACGGTGAAATGAAGGGCCAGTGAAACGGCGGCCAGGAGGAGGTGCCCGACGAGGAGGACGCGCGCCCAGCCGAAGAGGAGGCGGCGCTTTTCTGTCGCCTCCGGCGGAAAGAGGATATGTTCCCAGTCACCTTCCTCGCCTTCCAGGCGCCCAAAGCTGAGCCGTATCAGGCCTCTGAAGCGCTGGACCAGCCCCTTCGGGTTGATGAGAGCCGTCTGGTAAAAGGCTTTACGCGTGAAATCCACCGGCAGAACGACCTCGAGATCGTCGGGAGGGTGGAGGGTGTATTTGTGATGTTCCTGATGGCTCGTCCAGAAATAGACGTGATTGAACAGGCCCAGGAAACTGAAGACGCGCAAGAAAAACTCATTGAGACTCTTTGTGCGAAAGACGGTGCGGTGGCAGAGTTCGTGGAAGCCGTTTAGGAGGAAGGCGTAGAAGGTGCCGTGCAGGAAGAGGGCGATGAGGAGAGCCCACCAGAGCCCCGCCTGCAGGGAGAACCAGGCCGCGGCGCCGGTCAGGGCCAGCAGGCCGAGATGGCCGAGAGACTGCAAGAAGCCGAACAGATCGCTGCGTTGATTGAGTTCGGCGAGCACGGCTCGATCGATGGGGGATCGGTACCAGTTGATTTTGGCTTGCGCGGGTCCGTAGGTCATGGCCGGCGGTCCTTTCCTTGCGGTGCATCGGGGTATTGCGGCGGTCCTGGCAGGTGGGGGAAGCCGGGACATTTACAGGGGGAATTGTAACTGATTCCTGACGGCTGCGCAACCGAAAACAAGCCATTTACGATAACGATTGACAATCGGATTTTGGTATGCTAGTGTGGGCCTATGCTTAGAGTCGCCATTGCCGTTTTCTTTATATCTTTGTTTGGCGCGCCGGTCCACGCGCAATCAATCGCGGAAAATAGTGAGAGAGTTGCGCGCCTTGAAAGCGCATACGAGTATCTAGCCACCAAGGCTGATGTCGAGTCAGTGCGTACCGAAGTTGAATCAGTACGTACTGAAGTTGAATCAGTACGTACCGAAATAGCTAATTTGCGGGGCGAAGTGAATGGCATAAAGTGGACAATGGGGGGCGGATTCCTCATCCTTGTTGGCATCACTCTGTGGACACATAGAAAACCCCAATAAACCCAAAACACCACTACTTAACTCGCGGCACGATTCGACATAAGTTCCACTTCGCCACCCCATGGGGTGGCACTTTTTTTGAGGACTTACATCGGATTTTACCCCAACCCCACAAGAAGAACATCATGCCAAGAGGATTCAGTAAGGGCAGAGGATCCAGGAGAGGACGGTCATCCACTGGTGGCAATCGTTCAAATCGACGAAAAGGCCAAGTCAGAAACGGTAAATCCGTTCAGTATTCCATTAAGGGAGCCAATGGAAAAACCAAGTACATCGGCGCCACCAATAATCCCACTCGCCGGGCGGCTCAACACAGAAAAACAGGTAAATTGGGGGCTGGAGACCGTTTAGTAGTGGAAACACGTCCCACGTCCCGCTCTAAAGCTGAGGGCGTGGAAAGAGCGAAGCTGAAGACATTCCGTCAAAACAATGGACGGAATCCGCAGCACAACATAACGAATGACGGCAAGTACCACCCTCGCTAATCAAAGTGTGCCTTTCTTGCTCATAGGGGCAAAGGTAACAAGACGGCCTGAATCCCTTGTTTTGAATTCCGCTCGTTTTTCTCTTTCCCTCTCCAATGTGACTAAAGCATATAATCCCCTTTGTTTTGCGGAACGCACGACAGAGCGTTGGCGAAATGGGGCGGCCCGCCGCGGCGCGGGGGTTAGCCGCTGGCCTGCATGGCGGGCATCAGTTCAGCGGATGCCGCGACGGAGAAGATGATCTTGTCGTGCTGCGCGGAGGCGGTGACGCTGTCTCCGTTTTCGATGCGTCCGTCGAGGATTTCGAGCGCGAGCGGGTCGGCGACGAGACGCTGAATGGCGCGCTTGAGCGGCCGCGCGCCGTAGGCTGGGTCGTAGCCGTCCTGGACGATGAGGGCTTTGGCCTCGTCGGTCAGTTCCAGCGAGATGTCGCGGTCGGCGAGCAGGGCGCGCAGGCGGTCCAGCTGAATGCCGGCGATGCCGTCGAGGTGGTCGGCGGCGAGGCTGTGGAAGATGACGATTTCGTCGACCCGGTTGAGGAATTCGGGGCGGAACTGCTGGCGCATGGCGGTCATCACCCGGCGTTCGACCTCCTCGTCAACGCCGGCGACGTCGAGAATATAGTGGCTGCCGATATTGCTGGTCATGATGATGACCGTGTTGCGGAAATCTACGGTGCGGCCCTGCCCGTCGGTCAGTCTGCCGTCGTCGAGGACCTGCAGGAGCACGTTGAAGACTTCCACGTGGGCCTTTTCGATCTCGTCGAAGAGAACGACTGAGTAAGGGCGGCGGCGAACGGCTTCGGTGAGCTGGCCGCCCTCGTCGTAGCCGACGTAGCCGGGCGGGGCGCCGAGCAGGCGGGCGACGGTGTGCCGCTCCTGATATTCGCTCATGTCGATGCGGACCAGGTTGTTTTCGTCGTCGAAGAGGTATTCGGCGAGGGCGCGCGCCAGCTCTGTCTTGCCTACGCCAGTGGGGCCGAGGAAGATGAAGCTGCCGATGGGGCGGTTGGGGTCCTGAAGACCGGCCCGGCTGCGGCGGATGGCAGAGGCGACCGCGGTGACGGCCCGCTCCTGGCCGATCACGCGGCGGTGCAGCTCTTCGTCCATGCGCACGAGCCGTTCGCGCT
The DNA here is from genome assembly GCA_022824025.1 of Caldilineaceae bacterium. Lineage (GTDB taxonomy): Bacteria > Chloroflexota > Anaerolineae > Caldilineales > Caldilineaceae > Bin5. The sequence goes on along the minus strand of JAJEBF010000056.1, from coordinate 101,182 downwards.
CGCCCTCCATCAGCTTGTTGACGGGGATGCCGGTCCATTCGCTGACGACGGCGGCGATTTCGTCGTCGTCGACCTCTTCCTTGAGGAGCGCGCCGCCGGCCTGGATGGCAGCCACATTTTCGGCGGCCTCGTCCAGTTGCTGTTGCAGTTCGTTCATGCGACCGTAGCGGAGCTCTGCGGCCCGCTGGAGGTCGTAGTCCCGTTCGGCCTGCTCGATGTCGGTGCGCAGCTGCTCACTTTCCTCTTTGAGGGAGCGCAAGGCCTGGATGGAGGTCCGTTCGGCCTGCCAGCGGATGGAGAGTTCGGAGCTGATTTCCTGCAGATCGGCCAGTTCTTTTTCGAGCGCTTCCAGCCGCTGCTTGCTGGCTTCGTCGGACTCTTTGCGCAGGGCTTCGCGTTCAATCTCCAGTTGCATTGCCTGGCGTTCCAGCTCGTCCAGTCGTTTGGGTTTGGAGTCGATCTGCATGCGCAGCCTGCTGGCGGCCTCGTCGACCAGGTCGATGGCCTTATCGGGCAGCTGGCGGTCGCTGATGTAGCGGTGGCTGAGCTGGGCCGCGGCGATGACGGCGCCGTCGGTGACGCGCACGCCGTGATGCACTTCGTAGCGCTCCTTCAGCCCGCGCAGGATGGAGACTGTGTCCTCCACGGAAGGTTCGCCGACGAAGACGGGCTGGAAGCGGCGTTCGAGGGCGGCGTCTTTCTCGATGTGTTTGCGGTATTCGTCGAGGGTGGTCGCGCCGATGGCATGGAGCTCGCCGCGAGCCAGCATGGGCTTGAGCATGTTGGAGGCGTCCATGGAGCCTTCGGCCGCGCCTGCGCCGACGAGGGTATGCATTTCGTCGATGAACAGGAGGACTTTGCCTTCGGCGTCGCGGATCTCATTGAGGACGGCCTTGAGGCGTTCTTCGAACTCGCCGCGGTATTTGGCCCCGGCCACGAGCGCGCCCAGGTCCAGCGAGACGAGACGCTTGTCCCTGAGGGTGGTGGGCACGTCGCCGTTGACGATACGCTGCGCCAGGCCTTCGGCGATGGCGGTCTTGCCGACGCCCGGTTCGCCGATCAGCACGGGGTTGTTCTTGGTGCGCCGGCTGAGAATCTGGATGACGCGACGGATCTCCTGGTCGCGGCCGATGATGGGGTCCAGGTTTCCTTTGCCGGCGTCGGCGGTCAGGTCGCGGCCGTATTTCACGAGGGCTTCGTACTGCGCTTCGGGGGTCTGGCTGGTGACGCGCTGGCTGCCGCGCACCGCGGCCAGCCCCTGCATGATGCGATTGTCGTCGATCCCATGGCGTTCCAGCAGGGCGCGGAGCTCGCCGTTGCGGGCGGAGGCCATGGCCATGAGGAGATGCTCGGTGGAGGTGTATTCGTCCTTCATGTTGGCGGCAATGGTCTCGGCCTCCTGCAGGAGCTGCGCCAGTTCGCGGCCCAGCCGCATGTCCGCCGAACTGCCGCTGACGCGGGACTTTGCGGCGAGCAGCCGCTCCACACCGGCCTCAAGCGCTTCTCTGTCTCCTCCCAGGCGATCGATAACCGCGGGCACGACGCCCCCTTGCTGGCGCAGCAGGACAAGCAGAAGGTGCTCCGGGTCGATGCTGGCGTGGCTGTATGCGCGGGCCTCGTTCTGGGCCTCGACGATTGCTTCGCTTGCCTTCTCGGTCAGGCGATCAAATCTCATTGAACTCTCCTTTTCGGAACGCTTCCCCGTTCCGCGCCCGGCGTTCCAGGGCGCTTCGGAGTGCGGGAATGGCGGCACGTTTCTGCATTCAGTTTAGCCAGCGTTCATCGCAGCTGCATTTGCGGAGTGTAAGAGAATGATTTGAGGGCCGAAAAGGAGGCATGCCTGCTCTCGCGGGGACACACAGCGCAGTCGCAGCGGGGCTGGATGGCGGCGGTGGCGGGGCAGCCGTCGTGTTCTTGCGGCGCTGGTTCCGCGGGGACTCGACGCTACGGACAGGGCCAGGCCGCTACGCGAGGGCGAGCAGGGCGAGCATTGCGCCGCCGAGGAAGAAGAAGAGGGCGGCCATTGTCAGGACGAAATAGAGTGCCCGGCTGGCCCGCAGCAGGGGGCGCCGCCAGAGAAGCGGCACAAGCGACAACGCGATGAGCAGCGCGCCGACGACCGCTTCCGCCGGCAGCCGGGGAACCGGGTTGCGCCAGGGGGAGCGGGTGGTCTGCTGCACGGATTCTTCAGAGGGGACGAGCACAGAGATGTCGGTCAACAGATCGTCCATGCCGCGGCGGCGCACGTAGACTGAAAGGTTCCACTCGCCGTCTCGGTTGAGGAAGGCGCCTTCCCCGGCGAAGGCGTCGTCGCCCAGGCTGTCCAGATCGAGGCGCGCCTGGCCCATTTCCCCTGATTCGTGGGTAAAGAAGAGTCGTACCAGTTGGACCTCGCCAATGTCTGAAGAGTCGGGCCGGGAAAGGTGAACCCAATAACGGTTATGGCCGACCCGGTTGGGCGTCACTTGCAGGTGGAAGGCCAGGTCCCCGTCGTAGGACATTTCGTTGAAGGGCAGCGAGGGCGTCGCGGGCCGTGTTTGCGGAGGGAGGTTCGGCGTGGGCGTCTGCACAAGGACGGCGACCGGGAGGAACAGCGCGGCGGCCAATCCGGCCTCGATCGCGACGCGCCGCGAAAAACGGTTCAGACCGGGTTGGGGGATGACGGTTTCCTGCGCCCGCCGAACGGCGCGGTTGTTGAGAAAGGCGAGGGCGAGGGTGGCAGCGACAAGCGCCAGTTTGATGAGAAGGACGCGGCCGTAGGTGGAATTGAAGAGGCTGTCGATGTCAGGGAGTTGCACAAAGCTGCTGAAAAGACCTGTAAGGGCGAGAACGAAAACGGCCACCTGCGCGCTGAGCGAGAAGCGGCGCAGAAGGCGGTTCAACGCTTCCGGTTCGGGGGCATTGCGGAGTAGGCGCATACGCAGCAGGAGGAGCGCCAGGAAGACGAGGCCGCCGGCCCAGGCCGCGGCCGCGACGAGATGCGTGAAATCGGCGGCGACGGCCCAACCGCTGCCAGGGGCGGCGGCGGCATGGCTGCTGGCGGCATAGGTAAAGAGCGCTGCCAGGGTCAGCAAAGTCGCCCATGTTCTCTGGGGGAAAGCTCTATGCCAGGTCTTTTCGCCGCCATACAGCAGCTCGGACCAGCCGCTGCCGATGAACAGAATCCCGCCCACGAAGATCCACAGGTTGGGGCCGTAGATGAGCGTGCCGCCCAGCGCAAACCCGATGAGCCAGACGTAGAGAACGAAGAGAAGTTGCCAGATGCGCCGGGCCAGGCCAAGCGGTATGGACCGGGCGAAAAGGATCCTGGCCCAGCCGTTGGGGACAAGCAGCGGGAGGATGCCGGCCAGCAGCGACTGGCGGATCAGCAGGAGGCGGCCCGGGCGGGTGGCGAGCAGGAGCTCGAGGAATTCATTGTGGCCGCCCAGGCGAATGGACTGGAGCAGAAATTGCAGCCAACCGGCGGCGATCAGGAGCAGCGCGCCGGCGATGGCGGATGGGACGAACAGGGCATCGAAAGAAGGACCGGGGCTGTCATCCGCTCTCGGCCGGGCCAGAAGCCAGCGGAAAGACAGTGCGCCGACCAGCAGCGCCGCGCCGATGAGCGAGAGCCAGCGGAGGATGGAATCGGCGAGAGGCGGCAGGCCCTGCCGGGGGTTGACGGTGACTTCAACAGGGGCGCCGGTGGGTCGCGACCCGTCGGGGTTGAGGATGGTGAGGGGAAAGGAGCCGACCCATTCATGGCCGTCAACGGAGGAGAGAGTCTGCCAGACGACGGTGTAGACGCCGGGCTCGATCTTTTCCAGCGGCAGGGTGAGGTGGGTGGGGTCGGCGGGGTCAAATTGCGGCGCGCCGGCAGGAATCTCGGATCCGGCGGCGTCGAGAACGCGGGCGCCGGTGAAGGCATGTTCGAGGGGTTCGCTGAACCAGAACTGGATGGCGTCGGGCGGCTGCGTGAGTTCTGCGTTTGGCTGGGGGTCGGCGCGCAGGAGCAGCGCGTGGGCATGGGAGATCTGCGGCGACAGGAGCAGGGCCGCTGCCGCGGCGAACCACGCCAACGGCAGGGCCGCCTCTATCGTCTTCCGGACGGCCGCCCCTATCGACTTGGCCGCGCCATGCCAGGGAGCCTTCGACATTTTGCCGCTATCTGTGCCATGCGCTCAGGAAGCGCGCGATGCCGTTAGAGGGGCGCTCGCCCGGCCTTGCGCGTCGTCGGGCCAGGAGAAACGCGCCGAGAAGAAACAGCGCCGGCGCAGAGCCTCCCAGGCAGGGGAACGCCGGTCCCTGGTCGGCCTGTCCTGGCGGTGAATCGGCCTCATCTGAAGTTGGGTCGGCGGTGGGGGCCGCTGCCTGGGGCTCCTCGCTTTCGGCCTGGGCTGTGGGTGTGGGCGGGGGCAGGCCCGTCTCTGCCGCGGCTGTTTCCGTAGGCGCCGGCGCGGCGGCCGGCGTCTCCTCTCCTTCAGGCCCGTCAGCCTGAATAGTAAACTGAAACTCGCCATCGGCGTCGTCGCCGTCGTCTGCGGACAGGGTGCGCCAGCGGACCGTGTAAACGCCGTCAGGCAGGTCCGATTGGAGCGAGACGGTCATCAGCTTGCGGTCGTCGTCGTCGATGGCGACGTCGTCCAGATCGACCCGTTGTTCGTCGGGGCCGAAAACCTCGAGGCTGTTTTGCCCTTCTCGGCGGAACATCTCCTGGGTGAACCAGACCTGCACCTGCTGCGGGACCTGGGAAACGACTTCGTCGGCGGCGGGGACGGAACTATCGTAGTCGGCATGGGCCAGAACGACAGCGGACAGTGAAAAGTGGATAGTGGCCAGTAGAATCGTTGCCCATAGCAGTTTGGCTGCACATCTGCGCGGTTGGATCGCGATCACGGGTTAGCCTCCGTGGCTGTGGTCGTGTCCGTCGTCCTGTGTTTCTTCGGTTTCGACGTTTACGCAGTTGTCGTCGCCGCTTTCGTTGCCGCCGTTTTCGTCACTCGTGTCATCATGGTCATGGCTGTGCGAGTGGCCGTCATCGGCGCTCTCGGAGTGTCCATCCTGTTCCTGATCCTCCGCCACCATCTCCACCGCGGGAACGAGCAGGCAGGCAAACCATTCAGCGACGCTGTCGGAGAAGTGGTGCTGGGCGTCATGCGCGGCCGAGGAGAGGGGCAGGGCGCTTTCCAGATCGTCGTCGGCGAGCGCGGCAGCAAGGCTTGTAAGCGTTTCAGCCAGTGCGTTTCCTTCTTCAGCCAGTTCGGCCGGCCAGTTGACCGCGGCGATCAGGGGCACGAGGCGCCTGATCTGTCCGGCGTCGCCCGGCATGATTCCGTCGCCGTCATGCAGGCGCTCATGCAGGGCATGAATGTCGATCTGGTCGAGCAGATAGACGGCGGAGACGGCGTCGAAGACGGGATAGGTCAGCGTCTGCCCGGTCGTTTCCTTCTGGTGAAGTTCCAGCTCCGCGATGCGGCTTTCGAGAACGGCGATGCGCTTGGCCAGAGCTTCGATGGTGGGCGCCTCGTCCTCGTGGCTGTGGTCGTCTCCTTCGCTGGCAAGTAAAGAGGGGATCCCGGTGGCGGCGATGAAGAGAGCAAAGACGGCCGCCAGACAAAGCAGCAGAAAGGAGAGGCGATTTGACTTGGTGAATGGCATGGTTACCTCGTTTTCACTTGGGCAGCCGGTCATCTGCCGGCTCCGACTTGACTTCGGACCTTGCGGTGTCACTCAAGTATACCATTTGAATCAGGGCGTGAGACACTGTTTTGAAAGAGGCGGATGGGCTGCCGGTTTACGGGGCGTCAGGGCGTGCGGCCCTATTCACAGAACGGCAGACCCAGGTTGTCCAGGTCGTTGTTCGCGATTTGCCGCAGGCTTGCTGGCAGACATCCCGTCAGGCGATTGCCGGCGAGGTAGAGGGTCGACAGGTTGGCAAGGTTGGCCAGCTCCGGCGGGACCGTCCCGGAGAGATCATTGTCGGAGAGGTCCAGTTCCTGCAGGTGGATGAGGGCGCCAATACGGGCCGGGAGCGTGCCGGCCAGTTGGTTGCGGGGAAGATTGATTGCGGTCACGCGGCCGTCGTTGTCTGTGGTGATGCCGAACCATTGTGACAGGGGTGTGTCGGAGCGCCAGTTGTCATCGCGCTCCCATTGGGACCCGCCGAGAGCAAAATAGAAGGCGTCGAGGGCCTCTCTGCAGATAGGAAGATGCATGCTGTCGAGGTCATCGATCCAGATGCGCAGCAGGTCCGCCGGTATGCAGCCGGAAAGCTGGTTGCCTGAGGTGTGGAGGATCAGGAGTTCATCAAGCTCCTTGAGCCACCATGGAAATATCCCGGTCAGGCTGTTCTCTGACAGTTCGAGCACAGTGAGGCCGGTGCGCGCGCGGAGTTCGGAAGGGATGGGACCGGTCAGGTTGTTCGCAGAGAGATCCAGCCACGCCAGATTTGGGAGGTTGCCGAGTTGGGGCGGGATAGGGCCGTCGAGCTGGTTGCCATTCAACTCAAGGTTTGTCAGAGCGGCGAGGTTTGCCAGCGCGACCGGGATTGGTCCGGCCAGGCTGTTGCCGGACAAACGCAGGATTTCCAGGTTTGACAGGCTTCCCAGGGCTGGGGGAAGGTGGCCGTTGAGCAGATTGCGATTGAGGTTGATTTCAGTTACGCCGCCGTTTTCATCTGTAGTGACGCCATACCAGGTCCCGATTGGCTCCTCACTCAACCAGTTGGCGTTACGGGCCCAGTTCGCGCCACCGGTTGCATGGTAGAGCGCGACGAGCGCGTCCGTTTGCGAAAGCGGGATCGGAGTCGGCAGGGCCTGCAGGGGCTCCCGGGACGGCGCGGCCTGGGGGGTCGGCGTCACACTCTGTGCGGCTGCGGACGCGGCAGCGGGAACTGGCTGCGACGCTGGTGTGGGCACAGCCGTGGACGCCGCGGCAAGTTGCGTCGGCGCGGCGGGCGTGTCCGCGTCGACATGCGCGAAATTTGCACCCGGCACGCCACGGTTAAGCGCCAGGACGCGGTAGGTGTATTGGCGGCCCGGCAGCACGGTGTTGTCCACGTGGCTGGTATCGGGACTGCCAGTATCGTGCGCCACAACGGAAAACTGGCCGGCTGGGTCGGCTGCGCGGTCGCGGCGCAGGACCTGATAGCCGCTGACGGCGTTGTTGTCCGCCGGCGCGGACCATGTGAGTCGTACACTGTCGAACGCCGCTTCTGCCTGCAGGTTTTGCGGCGGCCCCGGGGCCGCGGCTGCGGCCGCTTGGGCTGCGGTAGGGGCGGACGCGACGACCGCCTCCGCGACGGGGCTCCAGCCGCTCTCGGAACTCTGGTAGCGTGCGCGCACACGCACCTGGTAGCGAACGCCCTGATCGAGGCCGGTAATGAGGAAGGAGGATGTGGTTGGAAAGGCGTTTCCAGGGTCGTCGCTGGTTGTGGGGAAGCTCTCGCCCGCCCGCGCCCAGGTCAGATGATAGTCGAGCGGCGCATCGGGAGGGGCGTTCCAGGAAACTTCCAGGGCGCCGGGTCGGGGGCTGGCCACGCGCACTGCGCCGATCGATCTGCTTTCCTGCGGCGCGAATGCGGCGCCCAGGAGGGAGGAAAGTGAGGGCAGGAGCGCCATGAGGGCTGCAAGGGCCAACCCGACGGCCAGCACGGTCAGGGCTAGTTTGACCTGTTTCTTTTTCGTCATCAGTTCGTAGCGCCCGTTCCGGGAACAGGAGCGGCAAGCAGGTGTTGGTCGAGACAGGAGGCTTGCAAGAGGGCAGGCTGCGACAGCATTGCAATGGCGAGCGCGGCTCTGAAATCCTTGCAGATTTTCGGGTCACTGCTCGCTCGGTCAAGTCCAGGGGCAGAAGGAAGCAAAAAAGGAGGCGGCATCCTTTGAAGCGCGGATTGGATGCCGTCTCCTCCTCTTAATGCAGGTCGGGGCGAGAGGATTTGAACCTCCGACCTCTTCAACCCCATTGAAGCGCGCTACCGAGCTGCGCTACGCCCCGACACAGGCAGGAGTATACCATGCGGGGGAGAACGCTGGCAAATGCAGTGGAACTGCAGTGGTTAGTGGTCAGTGGTCAGTGGTTGGCGGGAGTGCCGTGGTTAGTGGGGGATTGATCCGCGAAGGGGCGCGAAGAACGACAACGGCAACACCTTTTTGTCCACGGAGGGACACGGAGGAGGGCAACGTGCTTTGAGTCCGCGGCAGGGGGCGAGGAACGTGTTGGCGTTTCTGATTGGAGGTGGGCTTTGGCGCGATGGGGTTAGGGCGCCCACGAGGGGGCCCCTACAGGGGGCGGGGAGCCGGTCAGGCGCCGAGATGGGAGCCGATGAAGTCGGGGGCGCCGTTGAGAAATGAGGAAACTGTCATCTGTCTTTTGCCGGCAGGCTGTACGACTTGCAGGGCCAGGAGACCGTCACCGGTACCGACGGCGACTGTGTCTCCGTCTCCGGCAGAGAGGACCAGGCCGGGGGCTGCGGAGCCAGGGATGACGCGCCCCCGCCACAGTTTGAAATTCTGATTTCTCCAGGTGGTGAATGCGGCCGGCCAGGGGGCGTAGGCGCGAATCATCCTTTCAATGCGGGCCGCGGGCAAGGACCAGTCGACCTGGCCGTCCTGTTTTTTGACCAGGCGGCAGACCGACGGTTCGCCGGGCAGGTCGGCCTGCGCGATAGGCGCGACATCTCCGGCCAGCCAGCGGGGAATCGTTTCGGCAAGCAGCCCTGCCCCGCGGTCGGCCAGCCGTTCGCTGAGGGAGGCGGTCGTATCGTCGGATTGGATGGGAAGCCGGGCCTGGGCGAGCGCAGGGCCGGTATCCATGCCGGCGTCCATCAGCATGATGGTAACGCCTGTCTCTGTCAGTCCATCGAGAAGCGCTGCTGTAATGGGTGAGGCGCCGCGATACGCGGGCAGCAGGCTTGCATGGACATTGAGACAGCCGAATGTGGGAATCTCCAGCAGTGTGGGCGGGAGGATCTGACCGTAGGCGGCGACAACGATCAGGTCGGGGGATAGCATGCGGAGCCAGGCGAGCGGGTTCGGCTGGTCGGCGGCGGCCGGGGCGCCGCTCTGTCGCAGGCGTTCCGGTTGCAGCACGGGCAGGTTCTGCTGCAGGGCGAAGGATTTGACCGGCCCAGCGAGCAGTTTTTTGCCGCGGCCGGCCCTTCTATCCGGCTGCGTGACGACGCCGACGACCTGCCAGCCCGCCTGCGCGGCCAGGCTGTGCAAGAGGGACAGGGAGGGCAGAGCGAATTCGGGCGTCCCCATGAATACGATGCGGATCGTTTCTGATTTTTGGGAAAGGGGAGCTGAAGGCTGCGTGACCATAACGATCATTGTAGCACAGTTTCGGGGGCCGATTGGAAACTTTCATTGGGCCCTTGCGTAGAGTAGTAAAGACGGCATTCAGACACTGCGAAGATTTCCTGATCGCAGTTTTTGCCATCGCAAGGCACACGCAGGGCATACCCAGGAAATCGTCGACTCCCCCGATGTCTGGATGACGGGGAAGAGCAAAATGGTTCGCGGCAGGGAAAGAGATTGGCAAGGTTTTGAGGCATGTTCTGCCGCACGAAGCCGACGGAGAAGAAGCGTGGAGAACAGGAAAGACGAAGAGCAGAGGGACGAGGGATCTCCGGAGCCGGAATTCGGCGGAGTCGGGGCGGAGAATGCGGAGACATCGCATTCGACGCCGGTCGAAGGACCGGTCGACGCGCGGGAGGATTCGGTCTCAGGCGCGGCTGATGGGTCTGACGGGGCCGATTTTGACGAAGGCCCTGAACCATCCCCTGCCGAGCAGTTTGCTGATTCGGCCCGGACGCAGGCCGGCGCGGCTGCGGATGCGCTGCGCCGCGGCGAATTCATGCACAACGCGGCGGTGGACATAAACGCTGACGGCGATGACCGATTAATCGCGTTGCTGTGTTATGTTACGCAGATGCTGATTCCGCTGGTGATGCCTATCCTGGTCCTGTTGAGCGCGAGCAGCAAAAAGCGGCCGTTTCAGCGTTTCCATGCAATTCAGAGCCTGGCGCTGATGACAACTTTCATCGTGTTCGGTTTGCTTTTAGCAGTGAGTTTAACAATTGTGACAATTGTCCCGGTCCTGGGGTGGTTGGTCACTGTCCTGACTGTAAGTTGCTTCATCCCGCTTCTGGCCCTGATGGGATACCTGGCTCTGGCCTACTATGGCTATCAGGCCTACCAGGGCAAACGGTTTGCGATCCCAGGGCTGACAAGCTTTTTGCAGGATCAGGGTTGGATCTAGCGGGTAGATGCGTTGGACGCGGAAAGGGGGCGTCCCTTTCTGCCTGGAACAGGACTCCTGTTCACTTTGAAAGGCAGGGCCAGCGATGACGCTGGCCCTGCCTTTCCCTATTGTGAGAGGTCAGCTTCCCGTCGGCTGAGTGTCAGCCAGCTGTTAGGAAACGGCATATAGTTCGCGTATACTGATGGCGAGGTTGGAATCCAGGGATTGCGCTCCGAGTGGGCGCAAGAGTGCCCGGCAGGAACGGGGAACGGATAGGCGGGGCACTGGGATAACGTCCTTCCCTCAGAACTCGCGGAGGAAACCGTGTTTACCGAGAACATCGATGAGTTGATGCGCTGGGGATGGGTTGTCTTGGCCGTCTTCTTCTTCCTGGTGGAGATATTTACTGCCGGATTCGTGCTGCTGTGTTTTGGTATCGGCGCGCTGGGCGCGGCGCTGGCCGCGTTTCTGGGGGCGGGCGTGGCATGGCAGCTTGTTGTATTCATCGCCGCAACGATCGCTGCCGTGGTGCTGGCGCGGCCTTTCGCGGACCGTATTTCACGGCCCGGCGTACAGCAGATCGCGGGTGACCGGATGATCGGCAAGTGGGGGGTCGTTCTACAGACTGTGGACCCGATGGAGGGTACGGGTATGGTCCGGGTGGAAAGCGAGAGATGGCGGGCAGAGTCGACGGTCAATGTTCAGTTGGAGGTTGGCGAGGTTGTCAGGGTTGTAGGCGTAGACGGTGTTCGTCTACAGGTTGAGGCAACAGAGAGTGAAGAAGCGAATACAGACAAGCAGGCAGAGTCTGCCGCATAGAGCAGTACAATAAAAGGAGAAGGGAAATGTTTTCTGTAATAGGGCCGATCTTGCTTTTGGCGATCATTGCGGTCGCTGTGATAGTCGTTGCCTTTGCGACGATCCGCATCGTGCAGCCATATCAGAAGGGTGTGGTCGAGCGGTTGGGCCGCTATCAGCGCACGGTTCAGCCAGGTCTTACGTTGATCATTCCGTTCGTGGACGCCATCCAGAAGGTGGACATGCGCGAGCAGGTGGTAGACGTGCCGCCCCAGGAGGTGATCACCAAGGACAATGTCGTGGTCACGGTGGATGCGATTGTCTACTTTGAGGCCACAGACCCAGTGAAGCTGGTCTACAATGTGGCGGATTTCTACAACGCGGCGACCAAGCTGGCGCAGACGAACCTGCGTAATGTGGTCGGCGAAATGGAGCTGGATGCGGCGCTGACGAGCCGCGATCACATCAATGCGAAGCTGCGCGAGGTGCTGGACGATGCCACGGACAAGTGGGGTGTGCGCGTGGTGCGGGTGGAGATTAAGCGCATCGACCCGCCGGCCGACGTGACCGAGGCGATGCACCGGCAGATGAAGGCTGAGCGGGAGAAGCGGGCCGCGATTCTTGACGCCGACGGGTTGCGCCAGGCCCAGGTTCTGAGGGCAGAAGGCGAGGCTGAAGCAGTGAAACGGGTGGCCGACGCGGAGCGGTATAAGCGGGAGGTCGAGGCCACCGGACAGGGCAACGCCATCACGACAGTATTCAATGCCATCAAGGACGCGGAGCCCGATGACAAGCTGATTGCCATTCAATACCTGGAGGCGCTGAAGGTCATCGCGGACGGAGATGCGTCGAAGATATTTCTGCCATACGAGGCGAGCGGCGTGCTAGGCGCACTGGGCGGTGTGAAAGAGATATTCAACGAGCAGAACAACGGCAGCGCCGGCAGCAGCAACGGCACACGGCCATAAGCAGAAGCGAGGAGTGGGAATCAGGTGTGTTCCCGTTCCTCGCTCCCCACTCCTTTTAAATACCCTCTTACAATTTACTAAGCCTGGCCGACGCGCATGACTTCGAAGATGCGGCGTTGGGTTGCCTGCGCGGTGGCGGCGACGATGACCAGCACCATCACGATAATGAAGACGATGGTGAGCTGGGTAATCTCGCCCTCTGCGATGACAGGCAGCATCGGCGGCAGGATTGCTTTTTCGTCGGCTGCGCTGCGGAAGAATGGGGTGAAGAGTACGGAGACCCAGACGCCGATGGCCGCGCCGGCAGCGGTGCCGTAGATGACAAGCACGGCATATTCAACGGCGAGTTGGGTGATCAGTTGGCGGCGGAGGGCGCCGATGGCGCGCAGGACGCCGAACTGGTAGAACCGTTCGCGGAGCGAGGCGTAGCTGTGAATGAGGAAGGCCATCACGGCCATCAGCGCTGCGGCCAAGAAGCCGACGTTGAGCGCGCCGAAGACGCCGACCCGCTCGAGTTTCGATTTCTCTCTGATCAGCGACCCGACCACGTCGTGCCAGCGCAGCGTTTCAATGCCGCCGATTCGCAGCTTGCGGCGCACCTCCTCCCCCTGGCTGTTCTCCGGGGACCGCAGCCAGATCTCATATGGGTAGATTGCGCCGCCGATCAGGTGCAGATAGTCCAGGTTGGTGATGATCACGATCTCTTCCTGCTCGACAGTGGGGAAGTAGTCGTAGACGCCGCTGACGACGAAATCGGTGCGCACGCTGACCCCCGGTTCCAGGATCACCCACAGGTCGATGCGATCGCCGATGCGCAGAAGGTGTTCTGCCAGAAACTCGCGCGAGACCAGCGCAGCCTCGGGCGCGGCGGCGAGCCGGTTCATGAGACCGCCGAGCGAGTCATCGGCGAAATCGGAGCGGAACCAGGAGACCGAGGCAAATTCGGCGCGGTCCACGCCCATCATGCGTTTGCCCTTTCTGCGGTCGGTTGCGAGCCCCTCGATGCGCATGCCGTAGTTGCCGACGCGAATGGCGCGGTCGGCGTCGAACCTCTCCGTAAACCAGGACAGTTCAGGGGTAAAGTCGGCAATCGTCTCGTCGGCGCCAACGGTGACGGGCAGGAAGCGGAAGTCTCCGCCGGCCTGGTATTTGATGCGATCGACCAGCCATTTGTCCATGCTGGCGGCGAGAGAGTGGGTATAGATACCCAGGCCCAGGCAGATGATGACAAGGAGGAGAGGATTCAGATAGCTGTGCCCCTGCCGGCCGAGCTGGCGCAGGGCGAGATGGAAGACGGTGCCCGGCAACAGGCCGGCGAGTTTGTCGAGCAGATTCATGAGGGGCGAGAAGAAGCGCATGATGAGGAGCGAGGCGGTGAGGATAACCAGCGCGGGGGCCAGGATCAGGAGGGGGTCGCTGTACAGTTCGGACGCTTCCTCCTGCGCGAGGAGCGCGAAGGCTTCCTGTTGCCCCAGCTGTTGATAGGCGTAGACGGTTGGCACGATCAGGAGGAAATCGAGATAGGCGCGGCGCCAGAAGGGGCCGCGGTCGGGCCGGGCGTAGGCGGTTTCGAAGTCGATTATACTGGCGCGTGCCGCGCTGATCGCCGGCAGCACGCGGGCGATGAAGGCCAGCGCCAGCGCGGCAACGATGAGCCAGACATCGACGCCCTGCAGGGAAACGGGCATTGGATCGCGCAGGGTGAAATCAAGGAAGCTGTCGGTATAGCCCATGCCGCGCGCGATGATCATGCCGAGACCGAGGCCAAGGGGCACGCCCAGGACAAAGAGGAGCCACTCCTCGACGAGAACAAGCCAGAGGACGCGCATGGTGCCGGCGCCGCGGCTGACGAGCACGGATGTCTCTCGCTGCTGGGAGCGGGCGATAATGCCGGAGATAAGCACCAGGAAGTAGAGAAGAAAACCGATTGCGGGCACGTTCATGCTCAGCAGGAGAACGGTGAGGGTGGTCTGCCGCTGGACGAACTCCTTGAGCGGGTCCAATGGAGAGACATCCAGTTCGGCGCCGGGCAGGTACTTGCCGATGATGGTCATGCCCCTTTCGAAGCCGCGGGCGTAGGCGGCGGCGAAAGCGGGATTGAGGGTGGCGTCGTCGAGGGAGATGCGCCAGCTGGCGAAGCGGGAGCCGCCGGCCACCATCGGCTGCACGCGCTGCAGGTAGTCAGCCCGACGGACGAAGAGCGCTTCCTTCATCGAAATGTCCGGAGGGCGGAACCAGAAGGTGTCGTCCGGGTCGCGGGCGCGCCAGAGGCCGACGATTTCCACTTCGGTGCCGGGCAGGGCCGCGGTGGGCGCGACGCGAAACTTTTCGCCGGGCCGGACGCCCATTTCGGAGGCGAGGTTATCGTGCATGAGCACGGAGAGGGGGCCGGTGGAGACGCCCTCGTCGGATGGGTCTGCCCAGGTGGAACCACCGGTGATTTCGAGTTCAGGCGCGACGCCTGCCAGGTAGACGAGATCGACCTGGGTGAGGAATTTGCTTTCGCCGCCGTAGCGTTCGTCGCCTTCGGGGCTGAGCAACATCATGCTTCCGCTCTCGAGGTGGACGCCGACGTCGTCGATGGGGAGCCCGATTTCGGAGGAGAGCGTGTCGGCGACGCTGCGCCCGGCCCGTTCGGCTGCGGGCACATCCATCGGTTTGCGAGAGGAAGGGAAGAAGTAGACGCGCGTCGTGAAGGGGGGCCGCCCGGTGCGGGAGCTGAGCGCGTCAAGTTCTTCGTTCAGGATTACCCTGTCGACGGCTTGCGCGAAGAAGCCGGCGCTGCTGAGCAGACCGACAGTCAGCACGATCTGGAAGAGCGCCAGCAGAGTCAAACCCAGGTTGCCGGCGAGACGCTTGTATGTAAGGAGTGTCAGCCCGCCGACGAGGCGTGGAACGGTGAAGAGTATGCGCACGGATTTATGTTAGAGAAGGCGCATGGGACGCGGCTATCAAGGCCGCGTCCCATGCGCTGCAGTGCTGCGCGGCACAACCGTGTCAGGCCGGTTCCTTGGCGCGTACGGGCTGGCGCAGGAGGTCCTGTCCGGGGCCCCACATGAAGTGTTCGTTGAGTTTCTCGTTGCCGTCCATCTCCATGAGCTCCTCAAAAACGGAGAGCGCCTGGTTGTAGGAATGTGTCTGTTCGCATTCGAGCGCGTCCAGGAAGAGGAGAGAGCGGTCCCCGGTCTCGAAGGCGAGCAGCTCCCGTTCCATTTCGAGGACTTCGGGCAGGATTTGCGTGTAAAGGACTTTCTTTGGAAGAGGGTCGACGCGGATAGGCTGGATGCCTTTTTTGTTGACGATGGCGGGCACTTCAACGACAACGTCGTCGGGCACACCGGCCAAGGCGCCGTGGTTGGGCACGTTTACCTGGAATTGGCCTTCGTTGTCGTTGACGAGGCCGTCGATGATCGGCACCTGCTGCTCACGGGTCTTTTCCGAGCCGAATGCTTCGACGAGGCTGGTTGAAGGGTCGCTGGTGAGTTTGGTCATCTGGGCGACGCGTTTTTCCAGGTTTTCGACAAAATAGGGGCGCGCGAGGTGGGTGTCCGGTCCGCCCCAGGGTTGGGGGAACCACCACATTTTGGTGTCGATGTCAGTGTGGTACCACCAGGCGCCGCGGCGGGGTGTGTCGCCGATGGGCATGAGACCGAACATGCGGTACATGTGGATAGTGCCGCGGCTCATCTGGATGTCGTGGGTACGCTCGGCAACATGGGTCTTCCAGTAGTTTTCCCCTTCCTCCGCGATCCATTTTTCCAGGATCGGGTAGGCGTCTTCGCCCTTGTAGTAGAAGTGGGTGAGCCAGATGTTGTGATTGAGGCCGGGCGCCTGCCAGGTGACGTCGGCGAGATCCTCCAGGCCGAGTGTTCTGGCGATCTCATAGACGCCGTAGTGGCCATGGCAGAGGCCGCAGACCTTGATGCTGGAGGCGCGGGTCATGAGCGTGCAGCCTTGGTAGACGGGATTTCCCGACTGGATCAGCCAGGCGTCGGGGCAGATTTCCTCCATATCGCCGGTCACGCCGAGCATCAGGTCGAAATTGACGAAGCTGTTCTGACGCATGCGTCCGCCGTGATAGTAGCCGTGTCTTTCCATCAGCTCACGGCCGTCCCGCTGCTTCTGGTGGCTGCTGGCGGAGGCGGTGTTGATGACGAAATCGGCGTCCTGCAGAGCATCCTGCCTGTTGGTGGCGCTCTCGAAGCGAAGGTCGGCGCCAAGTTCGTCGGCATAGCGCGCCCCGAGTCGATGGATCATTTCGAGCCTTTCGGCGTCGATATCCATGAAGGAGATGAGACTGCCGCTGAGAGATTCAGTCAGGCAGATGTCTTTGACCAGGCCAAGTGAGAATTGGGCGCTGCCGGCGCCGATGACGGTCAGTTTGATTGGGGTGGACATAGAGGCTCCTTGCAAGGGTTCATTTTGCTTTTTGCATTAGCGGTGGACGGTTAGAGAATCGAAATGGTTGGCAGACAGTTACGGCGGAACGGCACGAGCAGCCTGCCGCGTGTACGGCGGATTGCGCTGCAGGGAGGCGGCGCGTTAACGCCGCCTGAAGGGAGAGGTCAGAATTTCTTGGCTGCCGCGATCTCGGCGTGCTCCGGCAGATAGGGCACATCTTTCCGGTCCCAGGAGGCGCGGCCTTCGACGGCATGGATCCCCATCAACTGGCGCCGGTGCGGTGTATCCGCCCATTCGACTATGTGCTGGGGCGGCGGCGCGCTGCCCCACTTCTTCACCCAGAAGGGCATGTAGCCGTAGATGAGAATACGGCGGTCGCGCGGGCTGGTGTTGGCGAGACCGGTATGCCAGCAGAGAACGTTCCAGATGATGGCGGAGCCGGCCTTGCCGACAATCTTCCTGAGGCCCGGCATCTGCTCCAGCGTTTCGCCGACGAACTCCGTGCGGGATGGGTGCGGGTCCCGCCTGTGGCTGCCGGGAACAAGGCTGAAGCAGCCCATGTCGGGCGCCTGATCATCGAGGAAATAGAAGACCTTCGCCTTGAGCATGAACTGGGGATGGCGCCAGGCCGGCCAGTCTCGGTGCCAGCCGGTGTGGGCATTGGTGCCGGAGTGATGGCAGTGGGCGACCATCTCCATTGTCTGTACGTCCGGTCCGACTACCTCTTTCAGGATAGGCAGCACGCGGGGATTCTCGGCGATGTCGAGGAAGAGAGAGTCGTACTTGTGAATGTCGCCCATCGTGTGCGCGTCGGGCCCGTTGCCGTAACCGCCCTTGAAGTCACCGTTGCGGACAGATTCGGCCCAGGCCGGTTCGGTCTGACGCTGGATTTCCTCATACGCTGCCCGGACGCGATCCAGTCCGAAGGGTTCAAGCGCGTTTTCGACGATCAGAAAGCCCTGCTCATCGATCTGTTCCCGTTGTTCTGGTGTGATCACCATGTCCTCCTTACGAGAATGGTGTGTAGTCAGTGAAGCGAAAGCGGCGATTGCGCTGCAAGCGGTGATCGGCGCAGACGGCCGCGGGCGGCATGGGGCAGGGGCGCACAGTCGGTCAGACCGTGCGCAGGTAGTCGCGAATCAACAGGGCTGCGGTAGCGCCCTCGCCGGCGGCCGAAGCGACCTGTTTGGTGCTTTCGGCGCGCGCGTCCCCTGCGGCAAAGAGCCCGGGGACGCTCGACTCCAGCGCGGCAGGATCCCGGTCAACATAGAGAGGAGGGCGGCTATTGGCATCGTGGACAAGGGCATGCCCGGTCTCGATGAAGCCCCAATTGTTAAGGCGCACACCGGTCCCCTCCAGGAATCCCGTATTTGGCTGGAGACCAATAAAGACAAAGGCGCCGTCCACAGACATGTGGGACTCGGCTTCGGCCTGGTTATTCCATAGCCGGAGGCCGTTGAGTTGCGCCCTGGCGCCGAGGAATTCATGGACTTCGGTGTTCCAGCGCACGTCGATCTTCGAATTGCCTGTTACCGACTCCTGTATGACCTGACTGGCGTTCAAGGTAGCGCCGCGGACGAGTAGTGTAACCTGTTCGGCGAATTTGGTCAGCAACAGGCTTTCTTCCGCAGCGCTGTTGCCGCCGCCAATGACGGCCACCTGTTTGTCTCTGTAGAAGGGGCCGTCGCAGGTGGCGCAGAAGTGAACGCCGGCGCCCAGGTAATCGTTTTCGCCGGGTACATTGAGGCGGCGGTAGCGGCTTCCGGTGGCGATGAGGACGGCCTGGGCGCTGTACTGATCCCCAGCGGCGGTTTCGATGCGGTGGTAGTTGTCCTTGCGCTGAATTGTCGCGACATCCTGGGCCTGCAGCAGTTCGACGCCGAAGCGTTCGGCCTGGGCGCGCAGCCGCTGGGCGAAGTCATAGCCATCGACGCCGTCGGGAAAGCCGGGCAGGTTATCCAGTTTCTCCGTGGTCGCGGCCTGCCCGCCAAAGGCGGAGCGCTCAATGATGAGGATGTCGATACCTTCACGGGCGAGGTAGAGGGCCGCGGTGAGGCCGGCAGGGCCGCCGCCGATGACGATAACCGGGTAATGCTGGCGGCTGGCCGTCGTTTTCAGGCCCAGTTTTGCGGCCAGCTCGGCATTGCTCGGCTCGACGAGGCGGGAACCGTCGGCGAAAACGATGGTGGGTATGATGCGTTTGCCATCGTTCATCTCGATGACGCGCTGTTCGGCGTCGGCGTCCTCTTCGATGTTGACCCACTGGTATGGGATCTGATGTTCGCCGAGGAACTGTTTGCTGCGGCGGCAATCGGGGCACCAGAAGGCGCCATAGACGACGATGTCGGATGAAGAATCGGGCATGGATAAAGTCTCTCTGTTGTAAACCTGGTCTCCCGCAACCTGCTCCGTTCTTGAGGACAGAACGCTGTACTGACCAGATATCTTGCTACGCTACTGTTCGCTGCGGCGGCGGTCGGCGCTGAGGCGATGCGTATTGCTTTCCGCATTGTAGCAGTAGGGCCGCTTATGGGTCAATCGAAAAGCTGTTTGTCGCTGAATCCGGCAGCTCGGAGACCTTGCGGCAAGCTGACCATTGCCGAAAGTTCAGATAGGTCTCTTCTCCACTTTGTGTATGTCTGCAGCATGGGCTGGTAAAGCAAAAGGCTAGGCCACAAGTAAAGCATTATGCTATAGTAAATTCCGTGGCGAGAATTCTGTGTACCGACTGACGATAAAGAAGCAGGCCATAAAGGCCCTCCAGAAGATGCCTCGGCAGAATGCCCTGTGTATTCGACGGGCATAGGACAAATTGGCCGAGGACCCCGACCGCCGAGATGCTGATATTGCCCCTTTGGAGGGTAGACCGGCTTTTCGTCTGCGTGTTGGCGGATTTCGGGTCATTTTTGAGAGAGACGACAGAGCGTGCGCGATTGATGGATTGCGCATCGCGCCGCGTGGTCAGGCTTACAGGCAGTGGGAGAACAGTTCTCATGGGCAATTTGCAAATCATTCACGATGAAACCGGACAGCCGGTGTTCGCTGTGATTCCCTGGCGCGAGTATGTGCGCTTGTCGAAGGGCGGAGCCTCTGAAGCAGATCTGACTGATGAAGAGATCTATGATCTCGTAAAAGATGAGGGGGGCGAGTCTTTTCCAGTTGAGGTGGTCGACCGTCTCTTGTCCGGCGTACACCCGATAAAAGTATATCGGGAGTACCGCGGCATGAGTCAGAAGGCGCTGGCAGCGACGATCAGTATCAGCCCGATTTACCTCTCCCAGATCGAGACGGGCAGGCGCATGGGCTCCACCAGGACATTGGCTTCGATTGCAAAGGCGCTTGGCGTCAGCCTGGACGATCTCGTGTGAACTGTCAGTAGGTTTGAGGCAGACGAATGTCTGGGAGGAGCGGTCCTTCACTTTGTTCAGTTGAGCCGGAGATCTGCGAGCGCGAGGCCGCTCTCTCCGGCGACCGAGTAGAGCAGATAGACGTGGCCTCCTTCCTGGTAGATGCCGGGATCGCGCAGTTGACGGGCAGGTTCGTGGATCGCCCCGCGCTGCGATGGCGCCAGGGGCAGGTTGACACCTTCGTACTCGGTTTCCGGCTCCAGGATCGAGAATGGGGCGGAGGCTTTCCACTCCTTCCAATCGGGGCGCAAGTCAACGGTGGCACAGAGGATATGCTCCGGGCAGTCGCCGGCGCGGGAATAGAAGACGTAGAGGATGTCGTCGCGTATGAGCAGGGCGGCATGGCGCTGGTCGCTGTCGAAGAGGACGGGCCCCGGTTCGAAATTGGTGCGTCCGTCGCGGCTGCGAAAGAGGATGCCGGGCATCGCCAGGGCGTAGTGCCAGCCTGCGGCGATGTCAGGGTAGCGGAAGACGCGGAAATAGCTGGGTCCGAGGATCTCGGAATCGGAATTAAAGTTGACGCCGTCCTCTGAGACGGCAAGCAGCGACCGCTGTCCTTCCAGGAAAGGATATATTCGAACCAGGGGGTCGGCAGCGAGCTCTTCCCTCCGCACGAAGGGTCCGTGATAGTACATCAGAATCCGGCGATTTTCTTCATCGATGTGCAGATCGGGACTGGCGATATGGTTGTAACAGGGGGTCTGCTCCAGACGCAGTGTGCCTGGGGTGTATACGGTCCACGGCCCGACGAGCTCGTCGGCATAGGCCAGGCGGATGGATTCGCCTTGATGGTGGGCAAAGTAGAGGTAGTAGTTGCCCAACGGATTGGGCAGCCAGTCCGGCACGCGCAGGAGTGAGGGCCCATTGATGTTTGCGCCGATGGAATCGTCCAGGTCCGGTGTGATGATGGGATTGGCAGAGAAACGCTTTGCCTGCATGGATCGTCTCCTGAAGGGCGATGCAGCCGGTTGCCGACTCCGTGTGTATTGATAGCGGGCAACGGGGAGACTGCGCCGCCGGGAATGGCGTATGGGTAAGGCGGAAGGCCCGGCGCGTGTCAGGCCGCGCCGGGAAAGGGATACTCGTACCAGTCCAGCAGGCCGAGGGGCGCGGCGGCGCCGGCATAGAGGATCAGCGAGGTGTATTTGTCGGCGAAGATGCGGCCGCCGCCGACTCCGTCGATGACCGCGCCGGAGGGATCGGCGAATTTGGGGCCTCTTTCCCTCGTTTCCAGATTGGCCATCAGCGCAGCGAAGGTGTTGGCCGCGATGCGCAGATAGCGTTCGTCGCCGCTGATGCGCCAGGCATAGGTCAACGCTTCGAGCACATGGGGTGTTGGCGCGGTTCGTTGAAGGGACGGGAGTTCCTTGTAGTAGAAGACCCCGTCCGGCCCGAGACAGTGTTCGATGAGATCATCCATTACCGATACGATCAGCCGCTTCACCCGTTCGTCATCTTCGATCAGAAGGTAGCGGGCAAAAGAGTTGACGGTCAGGGAGATCATGAAGGGCACGCGGGGCATGGTGTGGCTGGTGTATGGGGCCAGAAGCGCGCCATACTCGTCGTGCCAGTCAAGGAACATGTCGATCAGCCGCCGGGCCTCGTCGCGCCAGCGCTGTTCGCCGGCGCCGAGCCAGAGGCCGACATAGGCGCGCAGGGCCCATCCTCCCTCCCGCACCGATGCCTCGCCCAACTGACGCATGGATGGCAGCGCCATATGGCGAAGTATGTTTTCACCGATGGAGTTCGCCGCGTCCAGGCCCTCCTTGCGACCGGTTAGGAAGTAGTAGTCGAGAAAGCCTTCGGTCCACTCGTGTGAGGGCGTGCAACGTCCGGTGGCGTGGTAGCGGGTGTGGATGCGCAGGCCGCCGTCGATCAGCGGGTCCGGGTGATGGTGGCAGAAGTCGACGTCGAGCCAGTGCCGGGCGCTGACCAGGGCGGAATCGAGGGCGCGGCGCTGTCCGGTGAGGGCGTAATAAAGGGTACATGCATGGGGGCGGTCGTACTCGTTGTTGACCCAGACGTTTTCGCCGCCGCCGCGGCCCTGGTTGGTGTAGCCGGAATCGGGCGCGTCGCCGAAATGCATCATGCCCAGCGCCTTGGGGCGTCCGTCGTGCAGGTTATTGAGATCGGTAAAGAGACGGCGGGGCAGATTCTCTGGAAAATAGGTCTCGATCCAAGGATTGTTGGCGCGGTACCACTCCACTGGCAGCGAGGGTCGATCCGGCAGCTGGAACTGGAGGCTGCGCTGGCTCAGGGTATCGAGGGGTGTCTCGGGCCCGTGGAAGTGGAGTTGGATACGGTGGGTCTTTGCCATGCCCTGCAGGATGGGGGCAGGTGGTTCGCCGGCGGGGTAGAGCCAGCAGGCGATGCCCTGTGAGTGGCCGCGCAGTCTTTTGGGGAAGTTCTGGTGGGCCTGGTGGATAGAGAGGCAGAGACCGCCTTGTTGGTCACGCCAGTTGCACCAGAAGTCTCCGTAATAGGAGTCGATGAAGTGCTCATTGGACTGATACAGCATCGTTTCGGTGTCCAGGGTCTGTGAGACTTCGTTGTCGCTCTCGCTGATGGAGGTTCGATACCAACCTTCGCCGAGAGCGAGCCGGGGCGGCTCCCCGTTTTGCGAGGCGGCAAAGTCGAGACGAAGGCTTTCCAACGTCACCTGGGGCAGATCCAGGGTATGCAGGAACTGGTGCTCTACTTCGATAAATGGCTTACCGGCGTAGGCGGTGATGCGGCCGCGCAGGGCCAGGAACCCGTCGCCGTCAGGTTTCAGGTGGCGGCCGCGCACGAGAATGACTGCGCGCAGCGGGCCGGCCTCTTCGATTTCCAGTTCGACGGCGCCGCTGCCGCTGCCGGCCGCGGCGGCGTCGGTCTCCATTGTGAAGCCGGCAAAGGGCGCGGGCCATTCGGGACCATCAGCGAGGGCTACGTCCAGCACGGGGAGGAAACCCTCCCGCGGCACACGGAAGCGCAGCGGCCCGGTGTCCACCAGCAGGCCGTCGGGATCCTCGGTCACGTGAACCTGCTGCCGCGGCTGCGGCGCCGGGTCAGAGCCGATATGAAAGTTGAGCGTCTTGGAAAGGTTGCCGGGCAGGTCCGGCTGGAGGTGGACCAGAAGCCATTTGACGCTGCCGTCGGACCAGCGGGCCAGGGCGCGCTGTTGGGACGGCAGCGTTTCGCCGCCGTCCTCGATGACCAGGTGAGCTGCGTCAGCCAGTTTGCCCTGGTCGAAGGGGATGCTGACGGTGACCGGTTCGGCGATGCGATCGAACTGAGAGAGCTTTTCAAAATAGAGGGTGCTCACGATGCCTGTTCTCCTTGTCTGCGCGCCCAGGTAGGGAATGCCGGCGCGTGGTCGGTCACTTTCGGTTGCCGGCAATCGGGGAGCGCACTTGTCCGCGTGCTTGCATCAGGATAGTGGGTATGGGAAGGAGGTATGGGCAGGATCGTACCAGCAGTGTAATCGCATTGCAAGGTTGACGTAGATGGGCTTCAGGCAGGTCGTTGGGATGGGCCGGGGAGACGTGATAGAATGACCGCAGAACAGTTGTATTACACACGAACGAGCGTTTGAAAGGCTGGAGGAGCGAACATGGAACCCGCAGGACTTGCGTCCGACGTTTCCGAGACGAAGACAGAGGCATCGCAGCCGAACGGGTCGACAGCGGCGAATGACGAGGCGGCGCCTGCAACGCAGGCGAATCCCTGGGCGCCCGATGAAGGGCGCTACGTCACCCTGGAGGAGTACTGGGCCAAGTGGTATGAGAATCCTTACCCTGATATGGATGTCAGCTACGAATGGAATAACGGCAGACTGGAGGCCAAACCCTTGCCCAATGCTCCGCAGCTTGAACTTTACAATTGGTTCCTGGACCTTTTGCGCCGCTATCTCAGCACGTACGACATCGCAAGGCTGATCAATTTGGAGACCGGTTTTGTTTTGACTGTGGCGGATACGAAGGAAGCGTCCGGGGAACGGGTCCAAGTACGTAAACCTGACGTCGGCGTCATCCTGAACAGCAACCCGACGCCATGGGGCGAAATTGAGCAGCGACACTTTAGCGGCGTGTGCGACTTTGTTATCGAAGCGGTTTCCGATTCCACGCGGGCAGAGGTGTTGCGCGATACGGAGGAAAAAAAGCTGGACTACGCACTGGGCGGGGTGAAGGAGTACTATATTCTCGACCCCAGCGGGGAGCACATGCATTTCTTTCGTCGCACACCGGCACTTGAATATGAGGAGATTCCGCCGGATGCGGAGGGCGTGATCCGATCGGAGACGCTGCCAGGCCTGCAGTTTCGGCTGGAGGACCTGCGGCGGTTGCCGGAACTGTTGGAGCTGGCTTTGGACGACGTGTATTCCGGATATGTCATTCCCGACCATAAGGTGGCCGTGACCAGGGCCGAGGAAGCAGAGGTTCAGGCCGAAGCTGAAGCGCGGAGAGCTGATGCGGAGGCGCAGCGGGCGGAAGCGGAGGCGCAGCGGGCCGATGCGGAAGCGCGTCGGGCGGAAGCAGAGAATGCCGCCCGGCAGCAGGCACTGGAACGGGTGGAGGAATTGGAGGCCGAGCTGGCCCGCTTACGCCGCCGAAATTCCTGAGCACGCCTTGGCGCAGCAGATCCCTGACTCAAATAGAGCACACGCTCCCCCGGCTCAGCATTGGGCTGTTGGCGCATGCGAGGGCAGCCGACGCCGGGTCAGGCTGAAGGTTGTTGTGTCCCCCTGCGGGTGGGGGGAGCAGTTCCACCGAATCGGTAAGCGAAGCGGAGCAAGGATACATTGCGTTCCGGCGCAGGAGAGGGCGCCCGGACAGGCCGCTCCGCTCTTCATCCTCTTGACGCAGGAGTCGTCGATATGCCACCCAATATTCTGTTTCTCATGAGCGACGAACACCGCGCGGACTTCACCGGCTACGAGGGCGATCCGGTGGCGCGTACGCCAACGCTGGACATGCTGGCGCGGACCGGCGCGGTTTTCAGGAATGCCTACGCTGCTTCGCCGATCTGTATACCGGGCCGACAGGCGATGATGTCGGGGCAGCTCCCGCGCACCTGCGGCTGCGAGGTTTTTGCCCAGGATTTGCCGGTGGGCCACATGACCTTTGCCCGCCGTTTCAGTCAGTACGCGTATCACACGGTCGCGGCGGGCAAGCTGCACCATACGGGCCCCGATCAGATGCAGGGGTGGAGTCAGCGCATTGGGTCGGCGATGCAGGTGGGCCCCCACTTTATCGAAGGGCGGGACGAGGATTCGTTTGCCCGATACACGAGAGAGCTGTCTGCGGTGAAGTGGAGCGATACCAAGGAGGTGCTGCGGGCGGGCGTGGGCCACTCGCCCCACATCGTTCAGGACGAGTACGCCCTGGGCGGCGCGCTGGACTTCATCGAGCAGTACTTCACCGACCCGTACTACGACCGGCAACAGCCGGACCGCCCCCTGCTGCTGAAAGTAAGCCTGAATCAACCGCACTACCCCTATTTCACGAGCGAAGAGAAGCTCACCTACTATCTGAACCGGGTGGAGCCCTTCCTCGACGAACCGGTCTTCGACCATCCGTTTTTGAGCCAGCGGCAGGTGCGGCCGGGCGTTGACGCCTCGCCGCGGGAGCTGCGCCGCGCGGTTGCCGGGTACTACGGCATGATTGAGCGGATCGACGAGATGTACGGCTCGCTCCTGAGCGCGTTGGAGCATGTGGGCCAGGACCTTGACGACTGGATCATCGTCTACACCAGCGACCACGGTGAGATGTTGGGCGAGCACGGTATCTGGGAAAAGCAGAAGTTCTTCGAGGCCAGCGCGCGTGTGCCGCTGATCATTCGCTGGCCCAGGTCGATCGGCGGCGGCAGGGTCGTCGAGGAGAACGTGAACCTGTGCGACCTGTTCGCCACCCTGTGCGAGCTGTGTGAGATCCCGGTTCCGGAAGGGCTGGACAGCCGCAGTATGGCGCCGCTTCTGCGGGGCCATGTGGGGGACTGGCGAAACGAAAGCGTAAGCCAGTTCGGGGCGCGCAACCTGATGATCAAGTGGGATGATCTGAAGTACCAGTATTACGGCGACGAGATGCCCGAGGTGCTGTTCGACCTGAAGCGGGATCCATCGGAGCGGCAGAATTTCATCTCCGAGGACCAGTATGCCGGGGTGCTGGAGGAGTTTCGACAGAGGCGGTTCGAGCTGGGATTCGGGCCGGGCGCGCAGGAGGGATACGTAAATGCAGGATATTGAGACGAACTGATGTATGAGGATGAGATTGCCCAGGTTGTTCAGAACGGCGAAACAATGTACGCCGAATTCAAGTCGGCCGCGGCGCGTCCGGATAGCCTAGCCATGGCGTTTATCTCCTTTCTGAATGCAGAAGGAGGCGTACTCTGGTTGGGCATCGAAGACGACGGCACGGTCTCAGGCGTGACCGATGTGGATGCCGCCCGGCAGCGGATCGACCAGGTACTGGGAAATAACGTTACGCCGCGCGCCGCGGCCTTTGTTGAACGGGTTGATGTCGGAGGAAAGCAGGTCCTGAAGATCACGCTGCCGCGCGGGCTTGACCGACCGTACTACACTCAGCGCGGCCAGTGTTCTGTTCGTCAGAACTCGGGGAAGCGACTGGCCTCACGCGAAGAGATTCGCCGCATGTATATGGCAGCGCCCGCCTTCTATTATGACGAAACTACGCTCAGCGAGACCGGTTTGGCGGATGTCGATTTACCGGTCCTCAACGCCTTTCTGCGCGCGGCCTACGGCTTGGCCGAGGAGAGCGAAAGGCCCGACGAGGAGCTGGCGCGTTTGCTTCGAAATCTGAAATGTATGGCAGGCGACGAGCTCACGGTCGCGGGGGCGCTGCTGTTCGGGCGGCGGCCGCAGCGCATGCTGCCAACGGCGCGAGTGGAATTCGCTCACTTCGCAGGCACGAAGGCAGGAGAAACCATCCTCGACCGCAAAACGGTTGACGGTCGTCTGCCGCAGCAGTTGGAGCAGGCGGAGAGTTGGCTGCGACTGCATCTGCTCAATGCCGGCGTCATCCGAGGATTTGAGCCAGAGGCGCAGTTGGAACTGCCGCTGGAAATGCTGCGCGAGGCGCTGACCAATGCCCTTGTCCACCGGGACTATTCTCTGTCATCTCCCGTGCGTGCTTTCCTCTTTGAAGACCGTTTGGAGATTCGCAGCCCCGGACCATTGCCCAATGGTGTAACGGTGGAAAATGCGCGCGCCGGCATTCACGTGGAGCGCAACCCAATCATACTCTCACTGATGTCCAAACTGGGGCTGATGACCAGGCTGGGAACGGGGATTGTGCGCATCTTTCGCCTGGCGGCTGAGAGGGGGCTGCCAGAGCCGGAGCTGGACGAGCGCGACGCTGAGTTCGTTGTCATCCTGTACCGGATGCCAAGGACGGCATAAAGTGTGGAGAATGCGCCATGCTGGAACGTAGAACCCAGGACGAATGTATACTCGAAACGCCGGAGGCGGAGGGAAAGCCTTTTACTGACAGCGACCCGTGGCGCGTGTTTCGCATCATGGGCGAGTTCGTCGAGGGCTTTGACACGCTGGCGGGTCTGGGCGCCGCGATTTCGATCTTCGGGTCGGCGCGCACGCGGCCGGACGATCCCAATTACGCGGCGGCTGTCGAGACGGCGCGCCTGCTGGCGGAATCCGGGCTAACGGTCATCACCGGGGGCGGGCCGGGCATTATGGAGGCCGGCAATCGGGGTGCGCAACCGGAGAAAGGCGCCTCGGTCGGTCTGGGCATCGAGCTTCCGTTCGAGCAGGGCGTGAACGGATACGTCGACGTTGGGCTCGAATTTCGCTACTTTTTTGTGCGCAAGATGAACTTCGTCAAGTATTCGCAGGGATTCGTCATTTTCCCCGGCGGGTTTGGTACGCTGGACGAGCTGTTTGAATCTTTGACGCTGATCCAGACAGGAAAGATCAGGCAGTTTCCGGTCGTCCTCTACAACTCCGATTATTGGGGAGGCCTGCTGGACTGGCTGGGCGGCACGATGCTGGCGGCGGAGAATATCTCCACCCCTGATCTGGAACTGATGCGGCTGGCGGATTCACCGGAGGAGGTCCACCAGTTGATTCTGGATGGTTTGTCGAAGCAGGCGAGCTGGTGCGAGAAGTCGGCAGAAGCTGCCCGCGCGGCAACGCGGCTGGCCCTGGAGGTGAACAGATAGATGGCGCGCAGAAGAAAGGGGCTGAACCGCCATCAGAAGGCGGCTTTCCAGGCCGGCGAACACAGGGTGCGGGGAGAGGCGATCCCGCGTCTGATCGAGATGGCTTACAGCGCGGACCCTTCCGAGCGGCTGCATGCGGCCGAGAATCTCTGCCCGTGCCACGTGCGCAGGCGGGTTGAGGACGCGTGGGAGGCGCTTTACCGGTTGATGCAGGATGCGGATGTGCGGGTTCGTCGGGCGGCCTGGCATACCTTGGAGGACGGCGGCTGCCCGGACGACCCGGCGCTTCTGCCGATCTTTGAGCGGGCGCTCGCCAGCGAGACCGACAGCCAGGTGCGGCGCTTTGTGGAGCTGTTTGCAGTCCCGGAGCTGTCGGAGCGCAGCCGCCAGGAGGCGTTGCGGGCGGCCTATTCACCGTTTCGGGCGTACGGCCGGTGCGACTTTTGCGGTGAGAATGGGCTGCGTGTGCGCAGGGACTACGAGACGGAAGTTACAGGCGGTGATGGCGTTGGACGTCTTGCCCAGATCTGTCAGGAGTGTGACGGACAGGCGTTCTCGCATTCCCCCTGAATCCCATCCGCGGCAGGACGGGTCTCAGCTTTCTTCCTTCGCCAGGAGTGTTCCCACTCTATCCAATACGGCATCAATGACATGCGCGGGTAGAGCCTCCAGGAATGTTGCGTCTCTGGCTCGCCAGTCCACGCTTTTGACCTGATCGGCGAGGACTACTCCGGTCAACCTTAGCCCTGAAGGAATCGCAACTTCGAAGGGGTATCCCTTTACCTGATTGGTGATTGGACAGAGAATCGCCAGACCTGTTATCCCGTTGTATGATCCTGGTGACAGTACAACAGCGGGCCGACGGCCCGCTTGTTCATGCCCGCTCTGTGGCGCGAAGTTAAGCCAAACGGCGTCGCCGCGCTGGGGGACGTAGTCGCGGGGCGTCACCATGATTCACGCCCCATCTCTGGCCCGGTGTCCACTTCACCGTGCAGGTTGTGCTCGGTCACCTGCGCCAGGAGGTCTGACAATTTCAGAGGGGGCGGCGTCACGGGCACGATGACTAACTCTTCGCCTCGCAGAGTCAAATTGACCGGCGAGTTTTCTTCGATTCCAACCTGGTTGGCAAGGGGCTTGGGAATGCGCAGGGCAAGACTGTTGCCCCACATCTTAACTCGAGTTTCCATCGTTCTCATTCTCCAGAAATATTGACTCAGTGACAGAGGCGAATGTGCATGCGGCTTGGTAGATTCAATGACTATACATAGGTTGTTGCAGACCTGCAAAGGTGAGAATCCTGCAGCGCCAGACCGGACTGCAGGAAATTGCGGCTGACCTAATCAGTAGCAAGTGATCCAATAGCTTTCAATACTTGGAAAAGGCCTGTAGGCCCAAGAAGCGTTGCAGACTGGAACTGCTGCGGTAAAGGCAAGGCCGCTGGAGAACTGCAGGAATAGATTTATGATTTGCCTATGCGCATTATATCCATATAATAGCAGTTGGCGCAGAAACTGAAGTGCAATACGTTTGCGGATCCTTCTCCCCGATCCGACGCGCTGACAAAACACCGTGCTTCCTGCCAATAGCAGTAGCAGAGCGTTGCGCCAAGAAGCGTCTTTCCTCACTTTTGGTCACTGCCGAAGTTCAACAGCGGGTCTTGGAGTTTTGCGTTTCGTTTGCAGAAGGGTCTGATTCTCCTGGGCCAGGCTTGGCCGAATGTTCACAATTCTGAATCGTTTAATGATAAAGGCTGCCGTAACAAGGCGCAGTTGACATGTGGGTGAACCGTGGAGAATAGGCATGGGGCGCACAGTCATTGACTTGAGTATGTCCGTTCACAACGACATGGTGGTCTTCCCGCGGGTGACCCGTCCGACGTTGTTGATGTATGAGGATTGGGAGGGCTTTGCGGAAGGCATTGGCGCTTCTGAGCATGGTGTAACGTCGCTGACGGCCCATTACCTGACAATTCTGGGGGACCATGTCGGTACGCACATAGACGCGTTGAAACACCTTGTTCCCGGCAAGCCGGGGCCGGAGGGGATCCCGCTGGAGTACTGCTACGGTGACGGTGTGCTTCTGGATTTTCGGCATAAGGAAAACGGCGCCGGCATCACGGCAGCCGATATTGAAGAGGCTCTGCGAAAGATAGAGTACGAGATCAAGCCGCTTGACCTTGTGCTGATCTGGACGGGGGCGGGCAGTTACAACGATGAGGATAGATACCTGAGCGAGCACAGCGGCATGACCCGCGAAGCGACGCTTTGGCTGATCGAGCGCGGGGTGAAGGTGATGGGGATTGACGCGGTCACATTTGACCCGCCGGTGTGGGCGATGTTTGAGCGCAAGCAGTTTTGGGAAGCCCATCGCGTCATGAACGAGCATGAGTACTATCATGTAGAAAATCTCTGCAACCTCGAGCAGATTCCGCGGCCGCACGGCTTCACGCTCTCGATGCTGCCGGTGAAGTGGGTCGGGTCAACCGGCGCGCCGGTGAGGGCCGTTGCAATTGTGGAGGATTGAACAGGTTGCATTTCAGCGGATGCGAGGTCGATAACGAAGGAGGGTTCGGTCCGCCTTGTTTGGCGACGTGATTTCAGTCCATGCCGGACTCATATGGAAGGCAAGTTCGAGTTGCAGGATGATTGCGTACTACGCTGAAGTCTGTATTTCACTTTAACCTTCATTTCAAGGAGAAAAGCATGAAGAAGCTCAGCAGACGTTCATTCCTTCAGACTATGGGTATGGCCGGCGCCGGCGTCGCGCTGGCGGCCTGCGCCGCGCCCGCTGCGCCAGCGGCCCAGGATGCGGCTGGAGACGAGATGAGCGGGGAATCCGGCATGACGGGCAACCTGCAGATCTATGTCCAGCACTACACGCCCACGGAAAGCATGGAGCAGGGCCCGAACAACCCGCTGCCCCACAACATGATTCAGGTCATATCTGATGAGTACATGGCCGACAATCCTGGGGCCACGGTCGAGATCATCAGGAAGCCGAGCAATCTGGCCGACCATGAGTGGATCGTCACGAACCAGGCTGGCGGCACGATTCCGCACATCGTATGGACGCACTCCTTCTGGGTGCAGGATGAGATTGACAAGAACTGGTGGATTCCCCTGGATCCGTTCTTCGAACAGCCGAATCCTTACGTGGGCGCGGGTGACCCGGGCAGCGAACGCTGGCTGGACCAGTTCTACGAAGTTCCGACCGAGGCCAAGCGCGGACCGGATGGAAAGCACTATGTGGTTCCGATCGACCTGGTAACGACCTTCTTCTTCTACAACAAGACCGTTTTTGAAGAGGTGGGGGTTGCGGCGCCGTCCACGTACGGCGAATGGATTGAGATTCAGGAAGCGCTGATGGACACGATCATCCCCAACGCGCGGTTGGCCTGGTACCAGTCCCAGATTGGCGCGATGGTCTACGCGCAGAAGGATGAACTGATCAACCTTGACGGCGGCGTTGCCTCGTTGGAGGAGGTGGCCTGCGCCATGCAGAGCGGGCTGTACAGGGCAACCAACGACGAGTACGGTGAATGGTTCCGGTTGGTCAAGCAGTTGATCCCCTATCTGGCGCCGGACTGGGCGGCCGAGGGCGCGGACTTCAACCGCAAGTTCCTCAATAAAGATGTGGCAGTGTTTGAGGACGGCAGCTGGCGCTTTGGCTACCTGAAGGCCGACCCGCTGGTTGACTTCGAGTGGGGCAGCTTCTATGCGCCCACAGTGACCGAGGCGGATTCGCCGTTTGCGATTGGCGAACCGGCGCCCCCGATCGGCGGCGCGACCGCGGCCCAGTGGGCAGTGTCGACCAAGACGGAACAGGACGGAATCGTTCCGCTTGCGGTGGACTTCCTGCGCTATGTAACAGCGCCGCAGAACGCCGGTCGAATGATTTCGGAGACGGGCACGTTCCTGCCCAACATCAAGGGCGTTGACGTCAATCCTGATCTGAGAGAGCCGTTGCGCGCCATCACCGAAGGGTTGGGCGAGGCCGGCATGGTCACCTATCCGGACAAGATCGGCACAGAGCAGCGCGAGAAGATCGCCAATATCTGGACCGACTTCAAGCTGGACGTAGTGACACAGGAAGAGGCGGCGGCCCAGATCGATGAGCTGCTGCTTGAGTACGCTGAAGATGCCATTGCCAAGAATGAATGGCAGTGCAGTTAGTCGTTGCGCGCCCGTCCATGGCACAACCCGCCCGGTTGTAACTGGATTATTGCGCTGAGATCGGTTTGTTCGACTGAAAGCGGGTGGCCCCCGCGGTGAAGGATCTGTGGGGTCCGCCCGCTCAGTGGAAACGGGTAAAAGGACATGACAACAGAAGAGATTCGGGCGCCTGCGTCACACGCCACGATGGCAGACCTGCGTGTGCCGCGCGAGAGGGAAAGCACGCTGGGGCAGCGTATCTATCGCTACCGATTTGTTTACCTGATGCTGGTTCCAACCTTCGCGCTGCTGCTTACGTTCAACTACTACCCGGCCTTCATGGGTCTTTACAGGGCCTTTTTCCAGTGGGACATTGGTCTGCAGCCGGAGTTCCTGGGGTTGGGGAATTTCGAGAAGCTCTTCATCAGGGATGACGTCTTCATCAAGTCGTTGCGGCATGTGAGCCTCCTCACCTCCTGGCGGGTGATCAGCGCTGTGACGTTCCCATTCATCGTTGCCGAACTGATCTTCAATCTGCGCAGTCACGTACACAAGTATACCTATCGCGTCCTGACGATCTTGCCGGCGGTGGTTCCCGGCATCGTCAACTTGTTGTTGTGGCAGTTCATCTATGACGGCACGCACGGGCTGTTGAATGCGTTTCTGGAAAGCGTTGGGCTGGGAGACTGGCAGCAGCCGTGGTTGGGGAGCCCGAAGACCGCTCTCTACGCAGTTACGTTTATGGGCTTCCCGTGGGTGGGGGGCGTGACCGTGCTTATCTATCTGGCGGGCCTGCAGGGCATATCGGATGAGGTGATAGACAGTTCACTGGTAGACGGATGCTCTGGGCTGCGGCGTCTGTTCGCGATCGACATTCCTCTCATTCTTGGACAGTTCAAGTTGATCATTGTGCTGGCAGTCATCGGCGGCCTGCAGGGCTGGGTCGCGGTATTCGTGATGACGGCAGGGGGGCCTGGCACTGCGAGCATGGTTCCCGGGCTATGGATGTACAACAACGCGTTTTTGTGGAACAAGATGGGATACGCATCCGCGATCGGGATGTTCCTGTTTGTGCTGATTATGGGTCTGACGATATTGAACGTGAAGTTCGTCAAGACAGGGGAATACTAGGCGGACGGTAGTTGGAGAGAAATGATTGCCGGCGTATAGGCCGCGAGCAGGAGTTGCTTGAGGCTGGCGCGACAGGAGAATAGAACGATGACTGTACTGGAAGGACAACCGCAACCGATCCAGCGGATGACGATGGGCGATAGCTGGCGTCGCGCGTGGCGCACAGGGGATTGGTGGCGCCATCTGGGATTGCTCGGCTTCTTGTTCTTCATGTTTCTGCCATTCATCATCACGATCATCATCTCGTTCAAGGATATTCCCCAGTTCGACCATTTCCCGTTTACTGTTACGTTTCCGCTGCACCCGGAAAACTACTCTGATGCATGGCGCATCGTCTCGCGCTACATCTATAACAGCATAATCGCCAGCGGCGCGTCGGTCGCGGGCATGGTTGTTCTGGCGGCGATAGCGGCCTGGGCGTTTGCCCGCTATCCTTTCCCGGGGCGGGAGATTTTCTTTTTCGGCGTACTGGCCCTGTTAATGGTTCCTGGTGAGCTCACATTGATTCCGGCTTTTCTGCTGGTCAAGGACCTTGGCCTGCTGAATACCCGCTGGGTTCTGATCGCTCCCTATATCGCGAGCGGGCAGGTCTTCGCCATTTTCATTCTGCGGCAGTTTTTTGAAGCGCTGCCAGGCGAAATGTTCGAAGCGGCGCGAATCGACGGCGCCACCGAGCTGCAGGTCTTCCGCCATATTGGCATCCCCCTGTCACAGTCGATTCTTGGCGTTGTCGCAATTATGCACGTGCTGAGCACGTGGAATGACGTCATCTGGCCCCTGGTTACACTCCGTAGCGATGAACTGATGACCCTGACCATTGGACTCTATGCATTTCGAACCGCCTGGTACACAATCTGGGGTCCTCTGATGGCGGGTTATGTAATCGCTTCGATTCCTCTCATCATCCTGTTCGCCTTTACCAGCCGACTTTTCGTCGAAGGGCTTAGCTCCGGCGCCATCAAGATGTAAGCTGCTTGGAAGCGCTGCGGTCTCTCCAGTTCATTTCAATGCGTTCCATTTACAGCTATCTTGGCCTATGGAGAATCGCTCTCCGTCGCTTCAGTTCTGAACCGGTTCTGACACTTTGTCTTTTGCTGGGTTGGAGCGTTGTGGTGGCGCTGGCATCGGCGCCGCCGATGTACTCGGACGCGGCCAACCGTTCACTACTGCAACATGAACTTCAGACGGTCCCCAATCGGTCGGCATTTTCCTTTTTCTATCACTATGTGAAAGGTTCCAGCGTCGAAGGCGCGACCTGGCAGGACTATTCGACCCTGAATCAGTATATGGAGACCCGCTACAACCAGGATCTGGGGCTTCCCTACCGGTCGGACATGCACTATGTAAAGAGCGATCTTTTCCAGGTGTTTCCATTGCGGGACGGGACATACGAACAGCAGGATAAGCCGTTGCTGCGCGGCTACCTGGGGTTCATCGACCGGATGGAGGCGTTCGTTGCCGTCGCCGAGGGGGCCTTTCCGGCGGGGGACGGCGCCGAGGCGGGCGGGGAAGCGATCGTTGACGTCTTAGTCAGTGAGCATTTCGCGGTAGAGGCCGGACTGCAGGTTGGGGAGAGGTATACGCTCTTCGATCCGAGCGCCCGGACAGCCAACGGCGCAATCCAGCGGTTGGAGGTGCCGGTACGCATCGCAGGAATCTGGGTTCCGCGCGCAGAAGGCGGCGCCGAGTGGCATCTGCCGCCAGCGTCTTTTGCCAACGTCTTCCTGGTCCCTGAAAGTGCCTATATCAGAGACATTGGGGCGCGGGTTCCACATGCCCTGACTGACGTCGGCTGGTACAGGGTGGTGAGCGGCAATTCGGTCCGCGCGGAGGATGTGGACAGGTTCCTGGGCAGGGTGAATTACGTTGACCGGCAGATCAAGAACCTGATATCGACTACCTATCTTGAGTTATCGCCTGTTTCAGCGCTCCGGCGCTACCAGCGGGTCGCGGCAGCGCAGGCGATCCTGCTGCTCCTGTTCAGCATTCCGATCCTTGGGCTTGTTCTCTACTTTATCGTCCTTGTCGCCGACAGCACGGTGAAGCGTCAGCAGATAGAGATTTCAATTCTGAAGAGCCGGGGGGCGACCACCGGCCAGGTCTTCTCTATCTATCTGCTGCAGGGCGCTACGCTTGGCATCGTCGCGCTGGCAGTTGGGCCGGCATTGGGGCGAGTTGTGGCGCAGTTCATTGGCGGGACACGTTATTTCATGACTTTTGACGCCCAGACGCCCCTGCAGATCGAAACGACGACGACCAGTATGACCTATACGTTCTTCGCGATTGTGGGCGCGCTGCTCGCGACAGTGCTGCCGGCTATGGGCGCGGCGCGACTGGCCATCGTCGAGGCCAAACAGGAGGTAAGCCGGCGGCAACGTCGCTCCTTCTGGGAGCGTTCCTACCTGGACTTCCTGCTCCTGCTCGTTGCGAGTTACGGATACTATCTTCTCAAGACGCAGGGGCGGATCGCCTTTCTACAGTCCGACGTACCCAGCGATCCCCTGGACAATCCGCTGCTCTTTCTGGCGCCGGCGCTCTTTATTCTGGCCGTCGCGCTCGTTGCCGTCCGTCTTTTCCCGCTGATCGCGGCGCTCCTGAGTCTGTTGTGGTCACGCATGGGCGGGGTTTCGATGTTGTTGGCATTCTACAATCTCGCCCGAACGGGCAGGGTTTACACCAGCTTGCTTCTGCTGCTCATACTGACCACCAGCCTGGGAACTTTCACGGCGTCGATGGCGCGAACGCTTGACGCCAACCTGGTGGCGCGCATCTTTTACGAGGTCGGGGCCGACGTCACCCTTACCGAAGGGGCGGCCCTGCGTATGCTCCCTCCCGATGAAAACGGGACAGGGGAGGAGCAGGAGGAAGAATTCGTCTGGATCAATCTGCCGGTTGAGGAACACCGGCAGGCGCCCGGGGTGAGAGCGGCGACCCGGATTGGTGAGTTTCCTGTTGCCACGCGTATTGGCGGCAGACTGGTCAACGGGCGGTTATTCGGGATTGACCGCAGCCAGTTCCCCGAGGTCGCCTATTTTCGGCCGGATTTTGCTGACGACTCTCTTGGCTCGCTGATGAACGCGCTGGCTCTGGAACAAAGCGGCGTCATTGTAAGCCAGTCGATGCTGGAGGAGCTCGGCCTGCAGATCGGAGATTCAATCGCGTTGAGCGGCCTCGTCCCGACGAGCAATGCGACGTTCGATTTTCAGATTGTGGGGGCGATGGCGTTTTTCCCTACGGTATATCCGCAGGACGGCGAATTTTTCGTCGCCAATCTGAACTATGTTTTCTCGCTTTTGGGGCACGAGACGCCTTACCGTGTTTGGCTGGCCACGGAGGAGGCGATCGATCCGGAGTTATTGGCAAGTTCATTGGACGAGCTGGGTTACAGGATTCTTGCCATGGAAGACGCGCACACGGAGTTGGCGGAGGCGCAGGCAA
This sequence comes from Caldilineaceae bacterium, assembly GCA_022824025.1. Classification (GTDB taxonomy): domain Bacteria; phylum Chloroflexota; class Anaerolineae; order Caldilineales; family Caldilineaceae; genus Bin5. The sequence continues at coordinate 64,495 of JAJEBF010000056.1, read as the reverse complement.
GGCCATCGCGGGTGGGTCTGTTCGGATTCTTGTCGGTAGGCTTTATTGCGGTCGCGATGTTGAGCATGTTGGCGCTGGTGATCTATTCAGCGCTGTCGTTTCGGCAGCGATTCATTCAGCTGGGCATCTTGCGGGCGATGGGGCTGTCGACGAGTCAGCTTGTTCTTTCCCTCGGCAGCGAACAGATTACGGTTACGACAGCGGGAATCGCCGCCGGCAGCTACCTGGGGCTGCTGAGCAGCTACCTGTTCATTCCCTTCTACCAGATCGGATACGAGCAGTCCGATCTGATCCCGCCGTTTGTCGTGCAGATCGCGTGGGACGATGTGGCGCAGCTGGTGCTGGCGATGCTATTCATGGTGCTGATGGCCGCGGTGGGCACGCTATGGCTGCTGATGCGAATGAAGACCTTCCAGGCGGTAAAGATGGGCGAAGCCCTGGCCTGACCGAAGCGGCTGGGGGACGAAAACAACGGCCGGCCGCCGGCGGATCTGGTAGCCGGCCCCCAAAGATTGGAGGCGTTATGAAGGTCGGACTTGACGCATTGACACTTAAGACGGTTAGCCTCGACCCGCTGGAGCTACTGGAACTGACCAGAGCGCACAGTTTGGAGGGTCTGCACTTTTCGGCCCGTTTGTTGGAGGGTTGCGACGATGCCTATGTGGAGAGGCTGGCGGCGGAGGCACAGGCGCACGGGCTCTATCTGGAACTGGCCGGAGGCGGCGTCAACCCGCGGCAGAGCGGCCGGACCGCGGCCGAAATGGTGGCGGATTGGAAGCCGGTCTTCACGCTGGCGAGAAAACTGAATGCGCCGATCCTGAATACCTGTTTTGGCCTGCTCAGGGAGCGGACTTTCGCCTCGCCCACCCTGGCGGAACAGATTGAACTGACCACACAGGCGCTGCGCGAGCTGAGCCTGATCGCGGCGGACTATGACGTGACGATCACGATGGAGCTCCATGTCGATTTGACGTCGCTTGAACTCGTCCGGATCATTGAGGATGTAGACTCGAAGCACGTGCGCGTCAATCTGGACACGGCCAACGCCTTGGGGCTGCTCGAAGATCCCGTCGACGCGGCGAGAGTGCTGGCGCCTTACGTCCACACGACCCATTTCAAGGACACGTGCATCTACCCGACGGAGGAGGGATATAACTGGCAGGGGGGCGCGCCCCTGGGCCGCGGGCTGGTCGATCTGCCCGCTGTCGTCGAGATACTTTACCAGGCCAATCCAGACGTTCATCTGAACATTGAAGACAGCGGGGGGTTTATCCCGATTCCCATGTATGACGAGGCATTTCTCAACAGCTTCACCGATCTGACGCCGACCCGGATGGCCCGCTTTGTGCGCCATCTGTGGCGCGGCGAGCGGCAGGTGCGGGCCGGCCTCCATCCGCGCCCGGAGGAAAGCAAGGATATCGATTGGGCCGCGGTCATTCCGGCCCGCCTACCGTACAATGTCGACTACGCGCGGCGTCTGCGAGACGAGACGGTGGCGCGATTCAACGGCAGCTCATAAGCGGCGGCCCGCAATCAGGTTGTGCGCACATAGGATCCAATTGAACGGTTTAACGGGGAGATGATGCAATGACAGAGTATAGAGCCGCGGTGATCGGTTGTGGACGCATGGCCCGGGGACATATGCGGGCGTACAAGGAGTTGGGCATTCCGATTGTTGCGGGGGCCGATATTTCTGAGGAGGCTCTGCAGGCGTTCGCCGAGGAGACGGGCGCCGAGGGATTGTTCACCGACCACAGGAAGATGCTGGCTGAGGTGAAGCCGGAGTTGGTGTCTGTCGTGACACATGATGCATTGCATTGTGAGATGGTGGTGGCCGCGGCGCAGGCGGGAACGAAGGGCATTGTGTGCGAAAAGCCGATGGCCCTGAACTTGACGGAGGCTGACGAGATGCTGGCGGCCTGCCAGGCGTCCGGTTCACGACTGACGGTCAGCCACCAGCGCTACTATATGCCCCAGTACACGCGCGCCCGGTCCCTGATCGCAGACGGCGCGATTGGCCAGGTCATATCAGCGGAGGCCTCGCTCAAGGCCGGCTGCCTGATGACGGACGGGACGCACACGATCCACATGCTGCTGGCGCTGCTGGGCGAGCCGGAGGTGGAGCATCTGCTGGGGCAGGTGGACGGGCATGAAGGCTATGAGTACTACGGTCACCGTTGCGAAAACGCGGGGATCGCGTTTCTGGCGTTCACGAACGGGCTAAGAGCGAGCATGGTGTGGGGCTGGATGGCGCGTTCAGCTGCCTCTGAAGGGAGAATGAGACGGCAGCATTCGCTGGATCCCAGTTGGAATGATGAAGTTCATCGGTACCACAATTTTGTCATTCACGGCGATGCGGGCAGGCTGGAACTATATGGTGACATCTTTTCCGGCGCCGATCTGGACGCAAAGCCCGTGTTGCGCATCATCCGGGGCGGGGAAATTGAAGAAGTAGCGTTTGAATGGCCGGGTGAGGTCAGCGCGATCGGGCTCGAGGTCAAGGATTTGATCGAGACGATCGAGAGCGGAGCGCCTCACCCACTGGATGGCGCGAACGGCCGCAAGGTGACTGAGGTGATGATCGGAATTTATGAATCGGCGCGGCGCCGCTCAGTAATCAGATTCCCGGTCGAGGCGCGGGACAATCCGTTCCTTTCGATGTGCGAAACAGGGGATTTCCCGCCGCAAGGGGATGAGACGGGGAGTCACGTTTCCCCGAACGAGCGTGAGAGGTGGCGTGTCCGATCTGGAACCGAAAAAGGAAAAGGAGCATCGTAATGGGTATTCTACAGGGTAAGGTTGCGCTGGTAACGGGCGCGCGCCGAGGGATTGGACGCGGCATCTGCCTGGCGATGGCCGCGGAGGGCGCTGACGTGGCCGTCAATGATGTGGAGGGCGCGGAGCAGGCTGAGACAGTGGCGCAGGAGGTGCGCGATTTGGGCGGCCGCGCGCTGGTCGCGATGGCTGATGTTGCCGATCCGGAGCAGGTGCAGGCAATGGTGGACCGTGTGGTGGGAGAGCTGGGCGGTTTGGATATTTTGGTGAACAATGCCGGTGTGGAGTCGATCGTTCCTTTTTTGGATATTACGCCGGAGGAGTGGGAGCGGGTGACGAACATCAATCTGCGCGGCGAGTTTCTGTGCGCGCAGGCGGCGACGCGACAGATGATCGCCGGCGGGAAGGGCGGCGCAATCGTCAACATTGGCTCGGTGCAGGCGGGCATGGTGCTGCCTGGGCGGGCGCACTATGCCCCGAGCAAACGGGGCGTTGAAGCGCTGACCGCAAACCTGGCGGTCGAGCTGGCGGAGCACAACATACGCGTCAACTGCATCAACCCGGGTCTGATCGATACGGATATGACGAGCTGGGTGATGAAGGATCCTGAGATTCTGCCGGTTGTCCTGGAGAGCATCGCGCTGAAACGCGCGGGCGCCCCGGACGAGATCGGGCAGGTGGCGGCATTTCTGGCTTCGGACAAGGCAAGCTACGTGACGGGCCAGTCGCTGTACGTGGACGGTGGATTCCGCATCATGTAGATGGCGGCGATTGCCGGCTGCAGGATATTCGGCTGGGCACATCGATTGAGGAGAGGAAAATGAAGATCGGTCATACTGGAATCACCTGGGGCATTCCGGGTGATGTTGAGCAGGCGTACCGGGAAACTGCCGAACTCGGGTACCAGGGCTTTGAGACGTTTGCGTTCAAGATTCTTGAACTCAACGAGAGCCTGCCGGGAGGGTATCGCGGTCTGGTCGAAAGCGTTGGCATCCCTACGGGAGCGGCTTACTGTTACAAGGAGTGGATCAACCCGGAGACGGCGGCCGCCGATCTGGAGGAGGCCCGCCGGGAGGCTGATGGGCTGCGTGCGCTGCCTGGCGGGGAGACTCTGGTACTACAAGGCGGTCCGCGCCCTGCGGACGGCTATACCCCGGACCAGTTTCGGCGGCTGGCTGACGCGCTGAACCGGATCGGCGAGTATTGCCGCGACAATGGACTTGCGGCAGGGCTGCACCCCCATACGGGGACGGCTATCGAGACCCGTGAGGACATCGACACGATTCTGGGCCTGGTCGATGCATCGCTGATCGGATTCGCGCCCGATACCGGGCAGATCGCCAAGGGGGGCAGCGACATTCTTGAGGTAATGAGCACCTACCGCGACCGCATTGTCCACGTGCATCTTAAGGACTGGAATGGGCGTTACGAACGCGACGCGGATGGCAAGGAGATCGACCACAGCGGCTATGTAAACTACGAGCCGATCGGCAGCGGCGCCCTGCCCATGCCGGAGATTTTTGACATTCTTGCAGAGGGCGGCGGCTTTGGCGGGTGGGTCAACGTCGAACTGGATGGAACGCCGCGCGCGCCGAGGCCGGCGCGGGAGGCGGCCAGAATGAGCCGCCAGTATCTTGAAACGGCGCTCGGCGACAGCGCCGCCTGGACCGCGTGAGGCGCGAACAGGCCCCCTGCAAATGAGCTTTTGACAGGAGAAAAATCAGCAAAAAACGCGACATGGCGATCAGTTTCGTAGACGCGCTCAAAGAAGATGACCCGGCTGCTTTGCGAGCCGCCCCCAAGGTAGACCTGCACTGCCATGCCTTTTTCAGCGCACGGCGCCGCAATCTGGAGAGTCGGCTGGGATGCAGCCTTGAGCCTCCTCCGGCCAGGATGAATAAGCTGGGGGGGATGATCGTGTACGCGATGGATGTACTGGACCCCCACTTGCGAAACCGGGAAACCATCGAGTTCGTGGTGGAGTCTGCGGTGCGCGGCGCGATCAAGGATGGCGTGGTTATCCTGGAAATGAGTTTGGATATCCGGCGCGCTGCCTACTATGCAGACGGTCTGGCCGGCGTCGAGAACCATATCCGCGCTCTGGCCGACCAGTACCGGCCGCAGATTGATCTGCGGCCGGAGCTGGGCATTCCCCGCCAGGCCGCATCCGACCCTGAGCTGATGACGCTTGCGCATGAGGCGATCGAGTCGGGCTTTTTTCAGTCGATAGACCTGTACGACCACCAGGAGGCGTGTGAGCCGGAGGCTGTCGAGGACCTGTATGCGAAGGCTGGCGCTGCGGGGATGAAGCGGAAGGCGCACGTGGGCGAATTCGGAGGCGGGGAGGAGGTGCGGCGGACGGTCGAGCTGCTCGGCCTGGACGAAGTTCAGCACGGCATTGGCGCGGCCGAGTCGGTGGAGGTGATGCGCTGGCTGGCAGAGAACCGGATTCGGCTGAATGTTTGCCCGACGAGCAACGTGATGCTGGATGCGGCGCCTGACCTGGCGCGCCACCCGATCCGCGCCCTTTTTGATAACGGTGTTCCGGTCACGGTCAACACGGACGATCCAATGATATTTGATCAGAGCGTCTCTGACGAGTATCGCAACCTCTACCAGGCGGGCGTTTTCAGTGCGGGTGAACTGGACGAGGTCCGGCGGGCGTCGCTTGCGGACACCGCGGTTTGAATCGCACTCTGTTGCAGATTGTGATAGGCTACCATATTGAAATGCCAGCCCCCTTCCTCAGGCAGTCAACCAACAGCCGTATCAGTCCCCAAATCGTATAGAGGAGAAAGACTCGCATGTATGTCATCATCGCCCCCTTAGTCATCAAAGAGGAGTTCATTGACCGGTTCATCGAAGAGATTACCCTGGACGCCCAGGGTTCGATGAAGAATGAGCCCGGATGTCTGCGATTTGATGTGATCCGGGACGGCGACAATCCCAACAAGATCTGGCTGTATGAGGTCTATGTCGACGAGGCTGCGTTTCAGGCGCATATGCAGACGCCCCATTTCATCAGGTGGCGGGATACGACCGAAGATTGGGTCGCAGAGCGGCCGGAAGGCAGAGCCATCGGCGCGTCGATCATCTGGCCGCCCGCCGAAGACTGGGGTAAGTAACGCTGCGCCAGCACCTCTAAATGATGGGCATGGGCCCGAGCATAGGGAGAAAACCGATGTCATTCACAACACGCCCGGTCTTCATGGGCCGCCATGGTGTCGTCACGGCGGGACATTACTTAGCGGCGGAGGCCGGCGCACGCATGCTCGATAAAGGGGGCAATGCGATCGATGCCGGTGTAGCGGCAGGACTTGCGCTCAACGTGCTTGAGCCACAGTCGAACGGCATCGGCGGCGAGGTCCCGATCCTGATCTATAGCGCGCGGCAGAAGCGAGCCTACGCCATCAACGGGCAGGGCTACGCGCCGAAGGCCGCCACCATCGCGTGGTTCCGTTCACGGGAGATCGAGATTATACCGGGAGACGGTTTTTTGCCGGCGACGGTGCCGGGTGCGTTCGGCTCGTGGACGACGGCGCTAGAGCAGTTTGGGCGCTTGCGGCTCAAGGATGTTCTGGAGCCGACGATCGAGTTGACGGAAGAAGGGTTTCCAGTCTACCCGGGGCTGCGCGGTTCATTGACCAATCTCAAGGAGAAATTCGAGAACGAATGGCCGAGTTCGGCGCGGGCCTATTTGCCGAACGGGCGGGTGCCTGAGGTGGGCGAGATCCTGGCCAATCCGGACTGGGCGGAGACGTTCAAGGGAACGGTTGACGCCGAGTTACGCAACAGCCACCTTGGTCGCGAGGCGGGGATTGCGGCGGGCCGCGACTACTTTTACAAGGGGCCCGTGGCCGAAAAGATAGTCGCCTTTCAGCGCGATACGAAGGTGAGCGACGCCAGCGGCCAGTGCAACGCCGGCCTCCTGGCAGAGGCCGACTTTCACGAATACACGACCAAGGTAGAGTCGCCGGTCACATTCAATTATCGCGGTTACGATGTGCACAAATGCAATACCTGGTGCCAGGGCCCTGTCTTCCTACAGCAGTTGGCGCTGCTGGAAGGCTATGACCTCGGCGGGTTCGAACACAATTCAGCCGACTACGTCCACACCGTGGTCGAAGCGTCCAAGCTGGCATTCGCCGACCGTGAGCAGTACTACGGTGATCCGGACTTCGTAGAGGTGCCGCTCGACCGCCTCCTTTCAAAGGAGTATGCAGCCGCGCGTCGAGAACTGATCGATGCCAGCAGCGCGTCCTTGGAATTGCGCCCCGGTGATGCTCCGGCCAGCAGACCCACGCATGCGGAAGCGGATCCGAGGGTCTACACAGGCGATACGACGCACGCCGATGCGGTTGACCACGAGGGCAATTTGTTTGCGGCAACGCCGAGCGGCGGCTGGATCCCGTCGTCGCCGGTGATCGAGGGGCTGGGCTTCCCGCTGGGGACGCGGGGGCAGATGTTCTACCTGGACCCGGATCACGCCAATGCGCTGGCGCCGCGCAAGCGGCCGCGCACGACGCTGACGCCGTCACTGGCAATGAAGGACGGCAAGCCGTACATGGCTTTCGGCACCCCTGGGGGCGACTGCCAGGACCAGTGGACGCTGCAGTTCTTCTTGAACGTGATCGACTTCGGCATGAACTTGCAAGAGGCGATCGATGCGCCCACCTTCCACACGCACCACTTTCCCAACTCTTTCTATCCGCACAACGCAAAGCCGGGCAGCCTTACGCTGGAGGCGCGCATACCCGAATCTGTGCGAGAGGCGCTGAGCGAGCGGGGACACGAGGTGACGGTGGGCGGAGAGTGGAGCCACGGGAAGGTCCTCGCGATCACATTTGACCCTGCGAGCGGTCTGATCGCGGGCGGGGCTTCGCCGCGCGGGCAGATTGCCTATGCGATGGGGCGATGAACGGCAGTGGCCCGTGGATTGCGGCTGGAAATATAGCGGCCAATTGTTGCATGGAACAGCCATTGAGCAACAGATAAACGGAGGGGCAGAATGCGATCGCCACACGGAGTCACAGCTTCGGCGTTTCGGCCGTCGGTGATGGGCAGGAACGGGATGGTAACATCAGGACACGCGCTCGCATCGCAGGCGGGGATTCGCACGCTGATGGGCGGGGGCAATGCGGTGGACGCGGCGATTGCGACGGCAGCCGCGCTGGGCGTGGTCGAGCCGGCCGGTTCCGGCGTGGGCGGCGACGGCTTTATTCTGATCTATTGGGCGGAGACCGGGGAGGTCAGCGCGGTGAACGCGACGGGACCCGCCCCTGCCGCCGCCACGCGCGAACGCTATCTGCAGGATGGCGGGATCCCGATGAAGGGGATTCGCAGCGTTTCGGCGCCGGGGCTGGTTGATGGGTGGCTGCTGGCGCATGAACGGTACGGAGACCTGCCGCTGGAAGAGGTATTCCGGCCCGCAATTTCGCTGTGTGAGGACGGTTTCCCGGTCAGCCATCTGCTGGCAGGCGCCATGCAGGGGGAGCGCGAGCGTTTCGCGTCCGACCCGTACACGCGGGCCATCTATACAAACGACGGCGCCCCAATCGCGGCGGGCGGGATTCTCTGCAACGCGAACCTGGGCGAGACCCTGCGCAGGATCGCCCAGGACGGCAGAAGGAGCTTTTATGAGGGCGAAATCGCCAGGGAAATCGCTGCCTTCAGCCGGGCGCGCGACGGCTTGCTGACAGAGGAGGACCTTGGCAACTACCACGCCCACTGGGCAGAGCCGATCCACGTCAACTATCGCGGCTACGAGGTCTACGAGATGCCGCCGAATTCGAGCGGGCATATCCTGTTGCAGGAGTTGAATATCGTGGAACTGTTCGATCTGCAACGTTCAGGATGCAATACGGCCGAAACCATCCATCTGATGGTGGAGGCCAAGAAGCTTGCGTTCGCCGACCGGGAGAAGTTTATGGCCGACCCGGAGTGGGTCGATATTCCGCTGGCGGGCATGTTGTCGAAAGAGTATGCGGCTGAGCAGGCCGAACGGATCGACAAGGAGCGGGCGGCGTATGACGTGCCGGCTGGGGCGCCGGAGGCGCACGAAGACACGACCTGCTTCTGTACGGCGGACCGTGCGGGGAACCTGGTCTGCATACTGCAGAGCATTCAATCGGGTTTCGGCTCCAGCTTGATTGCAGGCGAAACGGGCATCCTGTTGAACAACCGGATGACATACTGGCATCTGGAGGAGGGGCATCCGAACTGCCTGATGCCGGGCAAGCGGGTACGGCATACGATGAACCCGGTGATCATAACGAAGGATGGAAGGCCGGTCTTGACCTGCGGGACGCCGGGCGCGGATACGCAGGTGCAGACGAACCTGCAACTGGTGACGCATATGCTTGATTTCGGTATGACGCCGCAGGAGGCGGTCTCGGCGCCGCGCTGGCGTAGTTTGCAGAACCCGATGGAGTCGACGATCCCGCACGTCTGCAGCAACAACCTGCAGTTGGAGGACCGTTTGCCTGCGGAAGTTCAGCAGGAGCTGGCGCGGCGAGGGCACGAGCTCGAAATAGTGGGGGATTGGGGCGGCCCGGGGAGCGCGCAGGCGATCAGGGTACATCCGGAGTCGGGCGCGTTGATTGGGGGTTCCGACCCGCGGCGGGACGGGTATGCGGTCGGATATTAGGTCAGTAGGCGTTTGGGGCGGGCAGCGAGGTTATTTTGGCGTAACCGAGGTCGAAGTTGCCTCCAGGTTCGTGGGGGCCACATCTGATTCCACGCGAGAGTCTTCCGTTATCCCCATTCCATAACAATTGCTGTATGAACAGGAAAGTTTTGGGGCAGCCGCATGCGGAGGCCTGATGCTTTCTGCAAGCGAGGAATGCGAACTATGTCTACACCCAATATTCTTTTCTTGATGACGGACCAGATGCAGGGCCGCGTGCTGGAGCCGGACAATCCGTGCCAGACGCCGAATCTGGACAGGCTGGCGGCCAGGGGTGTGCGCTTTCGCAGGGCCTATACGCCGAATGCGGTCTGCTCGCCGGCGCGAGCGAGCCTGATGACCGGGTTGCTGCCTAGCAACCACGGCGTCCTCTATGTTGTGCATACGGTAGACGACGATCAGGCGGTGCTGCGCACACAACATCCGCACTGGGCGGAGCGACTGACGGAGGCCGGGTATCGAACAGGTTACTTCGGCAAGTGGCATGTGGAGCGTTCGAACGAACTGGCCCAGTTCGGCTGGCAGCAGCAGGGAGAACTGGGCGGCTACATGGACGGGAGCGACATGAACTTTTCGTTGGAGCGCTTCCTGGACAGCCCGCCCGGTTATATGCCAAACCGCTTTTACGGCGTCTGTGATCAACCGGCCAGCGCTCGTCCGATGGGGAAGAAGACGGATGCGGCGCTCGCGTTCCTGGATTCGGCGGTGGAAGGCGATACGCCGTGGTGCTGTTTTGTCAGTTTCACCGAACCGCACGACCCCTTCTATTGCCACGAGGACGCGTTCGCGCAGTACGATGTGGACTCGATTCCGCTGCAGCCAAATGTCCACAATGACCTCGAGGGCCAGCCGAATCTCTACAAGCGGACGGCGCAGGTATGGAGCGACTGGACGGACCGGGAACATCAGGAGGCTGCGGCCTGCTACTATGCCTCCATCAGCGAGATCGACGAGCAGTTCGGGCGCCTGCTGGATCGGGTGGAGAGTGCGGGGCAGCTAGAAAACACGATCGTCGTGCTGACATCGGATCACGGCGATTTTCTGGGCGCGCACGGGCTATATTGCAAGAATGTCGGTGCGTTTGAGGAAGCGTACAACATTCCGCTCGTGGTGGCAGGGCCGGGCGCGGCGGAGGGGGAGGTGAGCGACGCCCGCGTCGGGTTGCAGGATGTGGGTGAGACGTTGCTGGAGCTGGTCGGGGCGCAGCCGCTGGGCGAGATCGACGGCCGTTCCTTCGCGCCGGCGCTGGCCAGACCGCAAGAGACGGCGGCCTACCAGCAGGGCTTTGCTGAATACTACGGCGGGCGGTATATTGTCAGTCAGCGGCTCCTGTGGGACGGAGACTGGAAATTCGTCCACAACGGCTTCGACTATGACGAACTCTATAATCTGGCCGACGATCCCTTCGAAATGAACAATCTGGCGCAGGATCCGGCACATGCCGAGAGAGTAAAGGCGATGACGCGGCAGATGTGGAAAATCGTGGTTGAGGCGGGGGATCACAGTCTCGTCAACACTTTCTATCCGTCGATGCGGATTGCAGCCGAAGGGCCAGGACAGTTATTAGCTTCGAGTTTGCAGTTGTGAGTAACTTCGGCAATTGCATGGGTTTGCTGAATGCGACATAGCAGAGTTCAGACATATTGGAGAGAGTAAGGGTTACTATGAGTCAACCACTGACGTCCGAGCAGGTCGAGTTTTTTCGAGACAACGGTTACCTGATCCTGCGAAAGGTTCTGGAGCCTGAGTTGATGGCGCAAACGCGGGATGCGTGGTGGGATGCGGCGCCCAAGGAGTTGAAACGGGACGATCCGGATTCGTGGGTGGGCGCATTTGCAGAATCCCGGTTCACATGGAAATACCGGGATCGCAGCAGGGAAGCCTGGATGATCGAGCTTCTGTACGGCAATCCCAAGTTGCAGGCGGCGGCCAAGCAGTTGCTTGGCCCGGCGTTGGAGGTCCCGGAGCGGATTCGGGGCATTTACTGTGTCTTTCCGGATACGGACGACACGCCGCGGCCGGCCCGATTCCACGTTGACGCGCACGCGTTTCATTTGGGCGTGGTGGGCTACGTGGACGATGTGCCGCCGGATGGGGGCGGCTTCACGGTCTGGCCGGGCAGCCACAAACAGTTCTATCATTCGTTCAAGACTGCCTACACGTTCAATCCGCGGGAAGAGGAGAAGGAGATTCGGGATACGGATGCGTGGCGCGCCGCGCTGCAGATCGACCCGGTGCACACGTACGGTTCGGCTGGCGATGTCGTGTTGTGGCATCACCGCATTGGCCACGGCGCGGGCCACAACCGGTCGCGGCAGGTGCGTCAGGCGGTTTTATATGATTTTTGCCGGGCCGATCTCAGAAAGGTACAGGACGAGCCGCCGCCGAGCGATATGTGGCGGGATTGGCCCGGAATCAACGGAGGATAGGGTAGACAGGCTATGAAAATCAGTGACATCAAGACCTACCTAATGCACGCCGGCGTGCCGGGCGGCGGATGGACGAAGCGCAACTGGCTTTTCGTCAAGGTCTTCACCGATGAGGGGATTTACGGCGTCGGCGAGGCATCCGGTTGGCCGCGTGTGGTGGAGACGGCAATTCAGGATCTGCGCGAGGTCCTGATTGGCGAGGACCCGTTTCAAATCGAGCGCATCTGGCAGAAGATGTATCTGGCGATGATGGGTCATGGAATGACCGGAATCGTTGGCGGGGGCGCGCTGACCGGCATCGAGATGGCGCTGTGGGACATCAAGGGGAAGGCGCTGGGCGTGCCGGTGTGGAATCTGCTAGGTGGAAAGATCCGGGACCGAATCCGGCTCTATGCGCACGCGCAGACGGCGGAAAGAGCGCAGGATCTGGTGGAACGGGGTTTCAGCGGCCTCAAAACCGGAGGCGTTGAGAACCCGATCGCCAAGATTCGCACCTTGCGCGAGGCGGTGGGATCGGAGATCGACCTGATGGCCGACGTACACGGGCCGCCGTGGTTCAGCGTGCGGGATGCCATTCGCGTTGGCCAGGCGCTTGAGGAGTTCGACCTGCTTTTCTATGAGGATCCGGTACCGCCTGAGCATATCGAGAACCTGGCCAAAGTTGCCCGTCATGTCAATCTGCCCATCGCGGCGGGCGAGCGCCATTCGCACATCTACGGTGTGCGGGAGTTGATTGAGCGGGAGATTGTGGACGTGATCCAGCCGGACACAGGGCGGGCCGGGGGCTTGCTGCAGATGAAGAAGATGGCGGCGATGGCGGAAGCCCACGGGATTGGCTTTGCCCCGCATGACGGCTCTTTGGGGCCGGTGGCGGAGATGGCCGCTGTCCATCTGTTGGCCACCTTGCCGAACTTCCTGATTCTGGAACATCTGGAGGACGATGCGCCGCAGAGGTATGAGGTAATGCAGCCGCAGCCGGAGATCGTGGACGGCGCGATCGTCGTGCCGGACAGTCCGGGACTGGGGGTGGATATCGTGGAAGAGGCGATCGCCCACTATCCTTCCACGGGTAACGTGTCCACGCCGCGTCAGGATGAGTTTGTCTACTTTCAGGCCAAATATGGCCGGGCCAAGTGGCTGGAGCAGTAAGGGCGGGCGACAAGCAGATCTTGCATAAGCGATGTGTCCAGCGGGGCAGCTTCGCATTATCGGACAGCGAAAAGACAGGCGAACTGGGAAAAGGATGACGACGAAATCAGTCCGAACACATGAGATTTCAGAGGACGCGAAGAGGAAGCTGCGTTCGATTTCAACGGCCACGCTCACCAGCCAGTTGCAGAAACATGGGTTGCGCAACACATTTTTGGCGGGACTGACACCGTTGCGGCCCGATCTGCGCATGGTGGGCTACGCCTTCACGCTGCGCTATATCCCAGCGCGCGAAGACCTGGCGGATGAACGGTACGACAATACGAAGAACGTGCAGAGGTTGGCGGTGGAGGCCGTTGGACCGGAAGATATCCTCGTCGTTGATGCGCGCGGGGAGGTCGGCGCGGCCTCCCTCGGCCACATTCTGGGCACGCGCATCACGCAGCGGGGCGCTGCGGGTTTCGTCACCGACGGCGCGCTGCGTGATACACCGGGCTTTCGAAGCCTGGAGCTGCCGACCTACATCGGAGCGGCCCACGCCACGACGTCATTTGTCGTCCATCACCCGGTCGAAATGCAGGTTCCTATTGGTTGCGCAGGTGTGGCTGTGATGCCGGGGGATCTGCTCGTAGGCGACTCCGAGGGCGTGGTGGTCATACCGGCCCATCTGGCGGAGGAAGTTGCCCACGGCGGCTACGAGCAGGAGATCAGGGAAAAGTTTTTTGAGGAGAAAGTGGCCGGCGGGGCCAGCATAGTGGGCGTCTATCCGCCCGACGACGAGACGCTGGCAGAGTTCGAGAAATGGCGGCGCGAGAGGGGCGTCTAATAGGCCGCGTACGATTCGGGGCGTTTATGGCCCTCACGCGGCTTCACGCAGCAAGTCCCGATTGTCTGTGAATGGCAGGCAGCATCGGAGGCGTTATTCCCCTCGCACCACCCGCAACTCCGCCTCCAACTCGCGAATCCGGGCGGTATTGGCGAAATGCCTCCCCCGACCAAGATAGTTGGCGATGACGTTGGCCACAATGGCAATAACCATGACCACGATTATTTCGTTGAACAGTCCCGTGCGTTGATCCTGGTCGGCTGCAAACGTCTCGATTAAGGATTCATCCACCTGATCACTTTCTTGTGCGAGTTCCTCAAGCGCCAACATGATCATGGTCGAACTGGCCAGAAGCCTTGGCACCTCAGTGACCATTTGGCTCAAGGCAAACAACATTGCCACAATCGTAATTACGTTGAAGACTACGGGCGGTAAGAGTTTGCCTTTCATTTTTCATCCTCTCTTTCCAAGCGTTCCGATGTGACCTCATGTTCTAAGGTAACGCATCTACCTGTCAATTGACAATTTGCCGCCGTTGCCTGCCGGGTTGACGTTTAGACCAGGATGCCAAAGGCCAAGCTGGTTAGCCCGCGAAGGAGGTGAAAGGGGTTGGGCTGGCCAGGGGCGTCGGCGCTGATTCCGGGACGCCGTCTGCACCGACCAAGACCTCAAGTCCGTTTCTGATTGAAATAGCACGGCCCAGGAAACAACGCCACAGGTCCGGGTCTGCCCAAGGAGGCCGCGCGCGCTAATCTTCTCTTAGTGCGCGCAGTTCTGCCTCCAGTTCACGAACCCTGGCAGTGTTTGTAAAGTGTCTGCCCCTGCCAAGATAGTTGGCGACGACATTGGCCAGGATCGCGATCAGCATGGTGACGATGAGATAGTTATCAAGCCGTCCGCGTATCGCCTGGTCGGCCGAGAGGCCCTGGACAATCGTTTCGTCGTCGAGAACGCCTTCGGCGACAAACTCTTCGAGAACCTGGATTGCCTCAGAGGTTCTGACCAAGCGCCCCGAAGCGCCCGTCACGATCTGGAACAGAGAAAATAACAGCGCCACAATCGTAATGATGTTGTAAACCACGGGTTGGAGCATGGTGTCTTTCATGTTGCGTTCTCCTCATGTTGGCGCTCCAGCCTTACTGTAACCAAGTATGAATCTGGGGCAGTAAATTGCACTCTTGTCCTTGGGAAAGAGGACTTGGTTTGGCGGTGAAGTCGTTGCGTTGGATAAGCGTCCGTTTGCAGAAAAATACACTGCGGTCCTCTCCCAACCAGAATATCGCCGAAGTGACGTCAAGCCAAGCTTGGCGTGCGGTTCGGTGAGCTATTCGTTCAAAAGGCAGGCAAGCAGCAGCTTTGCCTGAGCCGAAGCCCTTCCACGATGGCTGATCCTGTTCTTGACCGACGTAGGCAGCTCTGCCAGCGTTCGCCCGACTTCGGGCACGAAGAAAACGGGATCATAGCCGAAGCCGCGTGCCCCTCGCGGCACTCCAGTGATCAGTCCCTTCAAAGTCCCAGTGCAGGTTTCGGTAGAGGCCTGAGGGCGGGCGATGGCCACTACGCACTGGAATCGCGCGGTCCAAGGGCGGGGGTGCGGCTGGAGTTCTGTGAGCAGTTTATCGTTTCTGTCCCGGTCGGATGCTTGTGGGCCGGCATAGCGGGCGGAATGCACGCCGGGCGCGCCGTGCAAGGCATCCACTTCCAGGCCGCTGTCGTCGGCCCAGGTCCAGAGTCCGGTCAGTCCAGCGTAGTGCCTGGCTTTGAGTACGGCATTGGCTGCGAAAGTATTTTCTGTTTCTGCGACCTCTTCCTGGACGCCAATTTCGGCGAGATAGGTGAGTGTCAGCGGCAGGTCGCGAAGAAGTATGCGGTACTCCTGCAACTTGCCCTGGTTATGGGTCGCGACCAGCAGTTCACGGTTTTTCAAGATTGCCTCCTCAGGGAGCGGGCTTCACCTGCCCGGTTGGCGGCCCAATTTGTTGACCTGTCCCCGATCTTTTTACCACCTGTTATGTCAGTCCGACAAGCACGGGGACAGGGTCGGCAGGCATGGGGTGAGTGCGGGGGCGGCCCCGCTTGAGCTTGAAGGCGTTATCTTGGGGAAACGAACAGAGGGGTACTACGAATCGAATTGAAGGAATTAGGCCCTTAACTGATGATTGCCTCACCTCAATTCGGAGTCAGATGGTGGCTGGCAGTAGAGCCACATCTCTTTCAGAGAGATGGAACGAAGGCTATCTGGGTTGCCAGGTGAAAGCGATCAAACCGGCGATGAGATTGACGAGAAAGTGGGTCATGCTGGGGTGACGGGTGTGTTCAATCGGGGAGATATTCTTGAGTTGGTCAACCATGGTCTCATTGATGAAACGTTTACGCGTCAGCAGCTTGTCTTCAGAAGACAGAGCAGATTGGTCCAAGGTCTGATCCGACCTGCATGTTCCCGTAAGAGTGTGTCTGTTTGGGCTGGCGGCGCAAAGAGGGGTGGCGCACGACAGTGATACCTGTGCGTCAGGGCAAGCTTTCAAGCAATGTTTGCAGGAACGGCAGCAGGACGCCTAGCATTACAATGCCGAGGGCCCATTTCATCCACCGGAGATCGTTCCTCATCACGGCATTATCACTTTTCAGTTCGGTTCTGACTGCGTATATCTCCGTCTGCAGATCGGACTTGAGAGTATGCATCTCCTCTCGCAGGTCAGACTTGGCCGCTTGTATCTCATTTTGCAGCTCGGTCTTGAATGTCTGCGCCTCCGACCTGACAGATTGTATCTCTTCCTTCAACTCGGTATTGACCGACTGCACATTCGCCTTGACGTCATGCAACTCAGTTTTGACTGACTGCACGTCCGTTTTGACCGACTGCACGTCCGCTTTGACCGTTTGCACCTCCGCTTTGACGTCATGCACTTCGGTCTTAATGGATTCCACATCGGCTTTTGTCGCCAGATGCTCGTAGGCGCCCTCAATGCGGGCGATCCGTTCACTCTCGGTTGCCATTGTCATTGCCGTCTCAATTCAGCTACGTGTTTCGGGTCCGGGGGCTTTGCGGCCCGGGCATAGTGAGAAGTGTCCCGTGCCAAGGTGCCGGCGGCGCCCACTTTGGGGGCCAGCGTCTACCCGTGTTCACCTGCTGTCAGAAGTATACTATACACACACGGCGCTGGAAAGGCACAATTCTGGGCGAGAATGTGCCCATATTACCCAGTTTTGCTCGCTCAATCAGGGTGAACGCCCTATTTGAGACCTGAATTGGTCCAAAATGCAGGGAAGTTGCAACGCGGGCCCGCTAGGGCCGGCTCTCAGCCAGGCCTCCCACATCATCCGCCAGCAGGTCGATCTCCTCCTTCAACAGAAAGAATGGAACGCTGGCGCGCATGCCATTTTGAGCGATGGTCAGCGTGCGCCCGCTGACAGGCTTGGGCCTGCGCGGGCGCCGGCCGCTGGTCAACTCCTCGCCATCCCAGTTGGCGCCGGAAAAAGGCGGCGAGCGCGGCGAAATATTCGGCTTCAAAAGGGGTCGAGAGCGTATCGCCCGGTATGGCGCCCAGAGACTGTTTGAGGCGATGGGTGAGCCGCGCGGCGCGTTCATAGATACGAATCGCCTGAGTGGATAGCAGAGGGCGCTTCTCTTGCCATTTCAGTGGTGTGAGGCTATGATAGGGGGGCTGGCAGCTGTTGCTTCGAGCAGGCCCCGGGCGCCCCAAGACAGGAGAGAGTGACCTTGTCGTACCACCCTTTACGCATTTTCAGTGGTTCTGCTCATAAGGAGTTAGCGCTGGAGATAGCCCAAACACTTGGGGTGGAACTCGGTCAGTCGACCACTCGCCGTCTCCCGGACAGTGAGATCCACGTCATGATCGATGAGGTGGTTCGGGATCAGGACATTTTCCTGGTGCAATCCTGTTGCCAGCCTGTGAACGATCATGTGATGGAGTTGATGCTGTACCTGGATGCATTCAGGCGGGCCAGCGCCCATAGCGTCAGTGTGGTGGTCCCCTATTTTCCGTATGCGCGTCAGGAGCGGATGGCGCACGGCCGCGAAGCGGTCAGCGCCCGGGTGATCGCCAATATGCTGGAGATGATGGGTGCGCACCGGGTCATCTTTGTGGATATACATGCGCGGGCGATCCAGGGATTCTTCAATATACCTGTTGATCCGCTTTCGGCGCTGCCGATTCTGGCGGACTATTTTCGTCAGGAAGAGTGGGAAAACGCGGCCGTCGTGAGTCCGGATGTAGGCCGAGCGAGCTTGGCGGGCCGGTATGCGCAGCTGTTGAATTTGCCGCTGGTGGTCATGCACAAGAGGCGGACGAGCGTCAGCGTGACTGAGACGACCCACGTGGTTGGTGAAATCGCCGGAATCCGCCCGATCATCATTGACGACATAATGGCCGGTGGGAGCGTTCTCAAACAGATCGACGCTCTGTACGAAGCGGGAGCGGAAGGGACCGCCGCGTTCGCGGTGACGCACCCGGTGCTGTTGCCCTCTGCGCTGGCGCATCTTGAGTCAGACGATCGCATCGCCAAGTTGGTCGTGTCCAATACACTTCCCGTGCCCCCGGAAAAGCGGTCTGAAAAAGTGGAGGTGTTGTCGATTGCGCCGATGCTGGCGGACATAATCAATCGAATCCACCAGGGCCGCAGCATTTCAAAGAAGCTGATATTGATGTAAGAAGGCCGCGCCGGGGTTGGCGAGAAGCTGGACTTGAATGAAGTTTGTTCCGGTTTCCGGATTCATGCCTGGCCGGTCGAACAGAGTCGTGACTGGATGAAGTGAAAACATAGTCGATAGGCTTGTCCTGTAAAGCCGCAACAGAGGGTACCGTTCACCCATCGCGTACAGTGGGCTTAGCGGATACCTGGAGAATCTCATATGGAAACCCTGCAACGGTCCTGGATCGAAAGGTCTGGCGAGGACGAGGACGCATTTCGCGACGACGAGGCGAATCTCGATCTGGAAATCATCGAAGATGAGGACATTTTCGTCGCGTCATATTCGCAACTGATGTGGTGGCGATTTCGGAAGCATCGGATGGCAGTTCTTTCGGGATTTCTGGTCGTCATACTGTATGGGATAGCCGCCTTCGCCGAATTCGTTGCGCCCTATGATCCGGAGCAGTCCTTTGTGCAGTACAAGTTTGTGCCGCCAATGAATATCCGAATCATTGATGCGGAAGGGAATCTGCGGCGGCCTTTTGTCTACAAGATAATTCGAGAGCGGGACCCGGAGACGCTGCGCAACATCTACATTGAGGACGAATCGACGATCCATCCGATACGATTTTTTGTGAAGGGGACCGAGTACGAGTTGTGGGGGCAGTTTGCCTCCTCGTGGCACCTTTACGGGTTGGATGTGCCGCATGAGGAGCAGGGAGTCTTTCTGTTAGGGGCGGACCGTCTGGGGCGCGATCTCTTTTCGCGGTTGTGTTACGGCGCCCGCATCTCGCTGACGATTGGATTGGTGAGTGTTGTCCTCAGTCTGGTTATCGGCATTTTGCTTGGCGGCGTCTCGGGCTTCTACGGGGGCGCCCTCGACAACGCCATACAGCGTCTGATCGAGTTCATTCGCTCAATCCCGGAGATTCCGCTGATCATGGCGCTTGCAGCGGCCCTCCCCGCCGACTGGCCGGTGGTCCGGCTCTATTTCGGGGTAACGATTCTGCTATCGTTCGTGGGGTGGACGGGCTTGGCCCGGGTTGTGCGCGGGCGCTTCTTGAGCATGCGGGAAGAGGATTTCGTGATGGCGGCCCGGTTCAGCGGCTCGAGTGAAATGAGAATCATTCTGCGGCACATGGTCCCGTCGTTCCTGAGCCATATTATCGCTTCCTTGACATTGGCGATTCCGGGCATTATTCTGTCGGAAACGGGACTCAGCTTCATTGGTCTGGGTCTGCGAGCGCCGGCAATCAGTTGGGGTGTCTTGTTGCAGGAGGCCCAGAATGTGCGTTCCGTGGCGCTTGCGCCGTGGGTGCTGACCCCTGGTCTGGCGGTGGTTTTGGCAGTACTGGCCTTCAATTTTCTGGGCGACGGCATTCGCGACGCCGCCGATCCATATGCCAGGTAGTCGGAAGGAAAGAAATCGCTTTTTGAGAAGCGGGCCGGTCGCGGCGCACAGATGGGCGCCGGGGAAATGAAAACAGAGCGGCGACCGCATATACAAGACGGGAACGGATATCACTCATGACAATTTCAACTTCGCAAATTGACAACGTGACCGAAGCTGGCGCAGAGGCCGATTCTCGGGAGATGCTGCTGGACGTCCGGGGGTTGAAGACGCACTTCTTCCTGGCGCAGGGGATTGTCCGGGCCTTGGAGGGCGTTGATTTCACCGTACGACGCGGCCAGACTGTCGGCCTGGTTGGCGAAAGCGGCTGCGGAAAGTCGATTACGGCCCGCTCAATCATGGCGATTGTGCCATCTCCGGGACGGGTTGTAGAGGGCGAGGTTCTGTTCCACCTGCAGAGGGAGGAGAACGGAAGCGTAACCGACCAGGTCGTCGATATGACCAAGATTGACGCCATGGGCACGCAGGCCCGTTCTATTCGCGGCGGCGAAATCTCGATGGTTTTTCAGGAGCCGATGACGTCTCTGAGCCCGGTGCATACAATCGGGAATCAGATTATTGAGGCGATTCTGCTGCACCAGGAGGTAGACAAGGATGAGGCCCGCGCCCAGGCAATTGACGTCCTCAACAAGGTGGGCATGCCCCAGCCGGAACGCACAATTGACCGTTATCCCCATCAGTTGAGCGGCGGGATGCGTCAGCGCGCGATGATTGCAATGGCCCTTTCCTGTCAGCCCAGTTTGCTGATTGCCGATGAACCGACAACTGCGCTGGACGTCACGACGCAGGCGCAGATTTTGACGCTCATGCGTGATCTGCAGGATGAACTGGGAATGGCGATCATTTTCATCACGCATGACCTGGGTGTGATTGCCCAGATGGTCGACTATGTGGTGGTCATGTATCTTGGGGAAGTCGTGGAGATGGCCGACGTCGATACCATCTTCTATGATCCCAAGCATCCCTACACGCAGGCGCTGCTGCGGTCCATACCCCTGTTGGGCCGCAAGTCATCCCAGGGCATTACCAGTCAGTTGACCGCGATTCGCGGCTCGGTGCCGGATCCTTACTCGATCCCCGAAGGATGTCCCTTCCACCCGCGTTGCCGCAAGGCGATCGCTGGCGTGTGCGACACCCGCAACCCTCCCCTCCTGGAATTGGAAGGCGGTCATATGGTCCGCTGTGTTTTGTACGAGTAGCGGGCCAGATCTGCATCTTCGCCGGATTTTTTTCCTCGAGGCCGCGTGTCGCGGCCTCTTTTGCAATACGCCAGAACTTTCACGAGAAGATTTGTCAATCGGAGTGAACAGTAAATGAGCACACAAACGGACGCTCAGCCGGCCGGCGGCTCGGAAGAGTCGGGGGTTGAGGGTCAAATGGCTTTGTCGCCGGTCTGGCAGGAGTCCGCCCTGCGGGCCGGTTTTATCCATGACTGGCTGGTGGCGGGCCCGGTGGCAACGCCGCTAACGGACATTGACGGCTACCCAGGCCCGAGTTTCAAGAAACAGGTCGCGGCTGAATTCAGGGCCGCCTCGGCGGCAAACAGAGAGGGCAAGGAGCCCGCAGTCCCCGCGTCATTGGACGTTTTCGCGACTGCCCTGGAGCGCCGCGCGTTCATTCCCGATTGCAAGGAAAGTACATGGCGCGTCGTTCGCTGCCTGGACGACCACTTCGTGGACCTGTCCACATTCCACCATACGCCCCACTTTCTCCAGTCGTGGGCCTACTGCGCGCTGGACGTTGCCAGCGCGCGTGAAATGACCTTTTCGGTGACGACCAACGGCCCGGCGGACATCTGGGTCAACGGGGCGCACTGTCACCGAGTGGAGCATTTCCATCACCAGTTGCCTGAAACCGTTTCCTTCCCGGCCATGTTGAGGGAAGGGCGTAACGAGATTGGCATCTGTTTTGAGGCCGTTGCCATGCGGGAGTGTCCCTATGTGATGGCATTGCAGTTGGCGGCGCCTCGAGACGCCGGCGCCGCGCCCTCAAATGGGGACGGGAACAGCCTGGATGACATCAAGGCGCTCCTGCCGACATCTGTGCGGCCGGAGAGCCGGAGGAAGGCGTTGGAATCGCTCTTCGCCCAAGCCTACCTGGATCGGGATGTATACAGCCGCCATGCCAAGGTGACTGTGCGCTGGCCAGGGGATCAACCGGTGACCGATGACTTCGCCTTGCGGCTGACGCGAGAAGGAGGGCGCATCTACAGTGAACACCACACGAAGGGCGAACCGCGTGACGAGGTGATCCTGGGGACGGCCTTCCAGTTTCCGCAGGATGACTATCAAATCATGCTCTTTCCCAATCCAGAGCACTACTATGTCAACGATCTGCGCGTTGAGCGGCGGCTGGATGTTCACATCGTCGGCAACAACGAGTATTCGACCGAACGCTACGGCACGTATCAGGCCCGGCGGAGGGAAGCCCTGCTCAATGCGGCGCGACGCGGGGCCGAGGGCAGCGTCTATTCCGAAATTGCGGCGATGGAACTGGGCATGTGGAATAACCTCAACGAAAAGGTCATTCTGGAATGTATCGAGACGATCAACGAGCGGGCCGACTGCAGCGACTTCGATCTGGTCGGTCTTCTGGGCATGGCGGGGCGCTATATTGAGGAGCCCGACTTCCCGCAGTCGCTGGTCGAGCCGCTGCAGAACTGTTTTCTCAACTTCCGCTATTGGATGGACCAGCCCGGCGCGGATGCGATGTGCTTCTGGTCGGAGAACCATCAGATTCTGTTTCACACGTGTGAGATTCTGGCTGGACAGCTCTTGCCGGACGATCTGTTCGCGAATGCGGGCCTGACTGGAAGGCAGCATCGCGAGAAGGGCGAGGAGCGGGCGCTCTCGTGGCTGCGCAAGCGGGCCGCAGGGGGGTTCCGGGAGTGGGATTCCAACACCTATTTTGAGGAGGACGTGCTGGCGCTCAGCCATCTGGTCGATCTGGCCGAAAACGACAACGTGCGCGAACTGGCAGCGGTTGTATTGGACAAGATGTTCTTCGGGCTGGCGGTCAACTCCTTCAAGGGGGTGTTCGGCTCCAGCCATGGGCGTACGTATTCGCCCTACATCAAGGATGCCTTCCGGGAGCCAACGTCGGGCATCGCGCGGCTGTTGTGGGGCAAGGGAATCTTCAACCGGAGTATCCGGGGAACGGTCAGCCTGGCCTGCGCCATCAACTATCAGTTGCCGCCGGTAATCGAGGCGATAGCGATTGACCCGGCTGACGAGATCTGGAGCCGGGAACGTCATGCCGGCCAGATGGAGGCGTGGTGTGACCGGGAAGAGGGCGAATGGGAGGTAAACAAGGTCACCTATAAGACGCCGGACTACATGCTGTGTTCGGCGCAGGATTTCCGGCCCGGTGAACCCGGTTACCAGCAGCATATCTGGCAGGCGACTCTCTCACCGGAAGCTGTCGTATTCGTCACCCATCCACCGTGCATCAGTGAAGACGGCTCACACCGCCCGAATTTCTGGCATGGGAACGTCGTGCTGCCCAGGGTCGCCCAGTGGAGGGACCTTCTGGTGGCAGTTCACCGGTTGCCGGCGGATGACTGGCTGGGCTTTACGCACGCCTATTTCCCGATCTATGCATTTGATGAGCACGAAATCCGCGACGGCTGGGCGTGTGCCCGCGTCGGCGAAGGGTATCTGGCGATTACGGCGTCGGCGGGGCTGACGCTCACGCAGGAAGGAAAGAGCGCGTTTCGAGAGTTGCGCTCGCACGGGCAGAACAACATCTGGGTGGCGCAGATGGGACGGGCCGATCTGGACGGAAGTTTTGCCGAATTTGTAGAGAAGGTGACGTCGCTGGACGTCACGTTCGGGGAGGACAGCGTACACCTGAACAGCCTGCGAGGCGAAAGCGTCGACTTTGGCTGGCAAGGACCGTTGCTGGTAAACGAAGAGGAGCAGCCGATCAGGGACTTCCTCCACTTCGACAATCCCTACTCCAACACGGAACTGGGCTCGGAGAAGATGAGCATTCAGTTCATGGACCTGCTGATGCAGCTTGATTTTTCCTAGAACGAAGAAGGCGCAATGGGATGTCCCATTGCGCCTTACACTTTGCCTACGCGAAAACTGGGGACCGATATCCCCGCCCTGACAGATTGCTCGTCCATCTTGCGTTAAGATGGGAGCAGCAGTTTCAGGTCCTGACTCAGTTCATCAAGTGTGTAACTTGGCGGAGCGCCGCGCCGGCGCACTTCATCCATGATGTCGTAAACCGATATGCCTGCCAGCTCCGCGGCGCGCGCTTTTGTGATTTCGCCGCGTTGGCAGGCAGCGATTGCGTCGTCCTTCTTCCACTGCTGGATTGCCTCAGTCAGCATTTTCCTCGCAAGCGCGGTCCGGTCAATTTGCTCTTTGCCGGCAATTTCGTCCAACCCTTGAACAATCGTTTCCGGTACGTGTAAGTTCAATTGGCGATATTTCTCGCTCATCGTTCTCGGCTTCCGTTTCGGCTTGCGCCTCGATGCATCATGATCGACGACATCATTTGCCGTCTTCCTCGGGGCGAATGATGACCATGTAGCGCATGGGCGCCTGGCTGGTATTGATCAGCCCATGCAGTTTGCGCGGATCGAAAACGACCGCTTCGTTGGCGCGCAGTGGATGGCGCTCACCGTCGATCTCCAGCGTCCCCTCTCCTTCAATCATATAGAAGGCTTCAAAACCCCCGTGTTTGTGAGGGGGATGGGAGCGCTGGCCGGCTTCGACCTCCGAGATGTGAACTCGCAGCGGCTCGCCTTCCACGTCGGCGTCAAGAAGATAGCGCGAAATCCCCTTTTTGTCCATATCCATAAACTGCACAGTTCACTTCCTTTCTGAATTAAACCGCTCCGTACGATTCGCGGGCGGTTGCGGATGGCAGGAGAGAAAGGCGTACGGCCGCTTACGCAGACCGCGTCGCCTCCTATTCCCTTCTCCACACCTTCCCGTTATCTTAGCGGCGGGGGTAGAAGACGTCGAGCAGGGGTTCGATGTCGGTATATTCGTAACCGTGGGTCTCTTTGAAGCGCTCCTGGATCTGCTCCTCGGCCTGCGAAGGCGAGCGCAGGGGGAAATCCAGCGCCTGCTTGTTCATGAGCGCGGATTCGGATGCAGCCAGGGACATTTCCTGGTCGAGTCGGGCTTCGTGGACGCCGTAGGTGGGGTCGGTGTCTTCAAGAACGGCGTTGGCGATGCTCATGAGCTGGTCTGCCATGTCGACGCCGCGGCCGTTGTTTTCGCCGACACCGAGATGGGCGTAGGGATTTTCCCAAACGATCTCCTGATCGGGCAGTTCCAGGCTGATGCGTTGGAGGACCTGCCGCCCGTCAACGTCGATGATCGAGCGCTGCGGCTCGTAAGCGGCGGCGAGCGCGCCGCTCTGATAGGTTGCGGGGTCGGTGTAGTAGACGGTGTCGCCGACGATGGCGCCGCGCGTGCCGTCGATCTGCGAGATGCCGGTTGTCTTCCGGCCCAGAGAGCGGGCATGGATCACGTTGGAGTAGATCATGGTGGCGGCCGCGCCATTTTCGAACTCCAGGAAGCTGCTGATACACCGTTCCTGGGAATGGTGGCGCTTCATGCGGTCGATGATGGGCACGACGTCGGTGACGTGGGTAACGCCGAGGATCGACTTGGGGGGGCTGCCCGCGAGCAGGCGCAGCATGCTCATGCCGTGGTAGCCGCCCTCGTAGAAGATGCGGTAGATGCGGCCGACCTCGCCGATCACGCCGGAATCGATCACCTTGGCCTGGAAACGGGCCATGGGGACGCGGTGATAGTTTTCAGCCACCTCCAGCTTGACGTTATTGCGCTCGGCGGCTTCGATCATCAGGTCGGTCATGGGCCGGGTGACGGAGACCGGGGTTTCGACGATGATGTTGATGCCATTTTCGGCGAGGTAGCAGCAGATGGGGTGGTGGGCGTCACCGGGAACGACGACGTCGACGACGTCCAGATCCTCGCCCGCCACCAGGTCGCGCACGCTGGTATAGGCGTTGACCCCGTACTCGGCGGCCACTTCGCGCAGGACGTCCTCCTCCTTGTCGCAGACGGCGACGAAATCGAACACATCCTTGAGTCTTGGGTAGATAGGCAGGTGAGAGCCGCGACCTCGGCGGCCCAGACCAATCAGAGCCAACTTCAACTTGCGTGTCATTGTGTGGTTTCCTTTGTCAGAGAGGAGAACAGTGCGTGTTGGGCCTGGCGGGGCTATCCAAAGCAGATCCAGCGCGCCCACTTGTCGGCGCGCAGGCTGTGGTCGGTCCAGGGAGCGAGCAGGATCAGGTCGGTCGGCC
Organism: Caldilineaceae bacterium; assembly: GCA_022824025.1. GTDB lineage: Bacteria > Chloroflexota > Anaerolineae > Caldilineales > Caldilineaceae > Bin5. Next base: position 38,272 of record JAJEBF010000056.1, on the reverse strand, counting down.
CGACCGCGGCGCTCTCGCCATCGATGGTGACGGTGGCCTCGCCTTCCAGGATATACCAGAAGCGCCGCTCCCCGTGCTTCTCCGGTTCAAAGGGGTTGGCCGGTGTTGTAATGCGCACCGCGAAATGGTCGATCTGGTCCTGCACGTCGCGGATTTCATATCCTTTGCGGTTGTTCAGTTCGGGGATGGCGCTGCCTTTGATAATCATAGTGGTGAGACCTGCTCGCTTTTCGTAGTCGGTATCCGGTTCCTGGTCACTGCTGCCTGAGACTGTTCCTGCCCCTTGGGCAGTGGCGTCAGCTATAGGGTGGCGTAGGGGTCGGCGGCGTCGCGCATGCCGTCGCCCATGAAGTTGAAGGCGGTGACGGCGATCACGACCATGAGGGCCGGCGCGACCATGGTCCACGGTGCAATGGCGACGGCGCTGATGTTCTGGGCTTCCTGCAGGAGGACGCCCCAGCTGATTGCGGGCGGGCGCAGGCCGAGGCCGAGGAAGCTGAGTGCGGTCTCGCTGAGAATCATGGTGGGTATGGCCAGGGTCATGGAGGCGATGATGTGGCTGAGGAAGGAGGGCAGCATGTGACGAAGGATGATGCGGAGCTCGCTGCTGCCGGCGAAACGCGCAGCCATAACAAACTCTTCCTCCCGCAGCTGCAGGAACTTGCCGCGCACCACGCGGGCCATGCCGGTCCAGCCGATGAAGGAGAGAATGACGGTAATGCTGAAATAGACATAGAGGATGGGCCAACCGGGCGGCAGCGCGGCGCTGAGCCCCATCCAGAGCGGGATCGAGGGGATGGAACGGAGGAACTCGATGATGCGCTGGATGATGTTATCGATTGTACCGCCGTAGTAGCCTGAAAGGCCGCCCAGAAGGATGCCGAGCACCAGACTGATGACGACGCCGATGAGGCCGATAGAGAGGGATAGGCGGGCGCCGTAGGAGACGCGGGAGAACATATCGCGGCCGAGCCGGTCAGTGCCCAGCACGAAGAAGCCCTGTTCTTCATGGGGCACGTCGAGGCCGAAGAGCTTTGTGGTCACAGTAACTTCACCCCAGAGCTTATACTCTTCGCTCTTGGGAAGGAAGCGGATGGGATGGATGATGGTGCTATCTTCGTGGTAGGTATTGCGGAAGGTTTCCGGATCGCGCTCGCGCACGGTCTGGTAGATGAAGGGCATGCGCAAATTGCCGTCGGCGTCGACGATGTGAATTGGCGTCGGTGGGTGCAATTTATATTTGACGAACTTGGCCTCCGGATCGTAGGGCGCGACGAATTCGCTGAAAGCCGCGATCAGATAGAAGACAATTACGACAACAGTGCTGAAAACGGCTACACGGTGGCGGCGGTAACGCCACCAGATCAGTTGCCAGAAGGAAGCGACAGCAAAGTTTGCTTCGTCGTCCCGAGCTTCCAGGTAACGTTCTTCATCTTCAGGGTCGTCGTCAAGGACGGCCGGTCGTTGTTCCTCAGTCGTCATCGTTTGTTCCGTTCCATTTGAAAGCGCTCAATTTGCGAAGGATTCATACATTCGACTCATTCGAGCTTACAGCAATCAGGCAATACATGAACTGACTACCCCGCTTCTTCCAGGCGAATGCGGGGATCTACCCATGCCAACAGGAGATCGGACAACAGTGTGCCGATGACCGTCAGCACGCTGAGCATCATGATGAAACTGCCGGCGAGAAACATATCCTGGTTGATCAACGCCTGGAAGAGCATTGGACCGGTCGTCTGCAGACTAAGAACGATGGCCACGATGGTTGTGCCCGAGATCAGGTCGGCCAGCGACCAGCCCACAGTGCTGAAGAAGGGGTTGAGGGCGACACGGGTTGGGTACTTCCAGATCAGCCGGGTCTCTTTGACGCCCTTGGCCCGTGCGGTCTCGACATAGGGTTTGTTGAGCTCGTCGAGCAGATTGGCGCGGGTGATGCGGATGCCGTTGGCGGTGCTGCCCACGGCCAGGATCACGATTGGGATCCAGACGTGCGCCAGCAGATCGAGGACGCGGTCGACGGTCCAGGGCGCGTCCATGTATTGGGGGCTGAAGAGGCCGCCGACGCTCATATCGGAATAGCTGGTCACCAGCCACATGATAACGAGGGCGAGCATGAATTCGGGCATGCCTTTGCCGATGAAGTTGAGCGCGGTGACGACATAGTCGATCACGGAGTATTGATGGGTCGCCGAATAGACGCCTAAAGGGATGGAAACGAGCCAGCCGAACAGCAGGGTGGTAAAGGAGAGTACGAAAGTAAGGCCGAGCCGGTTCCAGATCAATTCTTCCACCGGTTTCTGGTACAACATCGACTCACCCCAGTCGCCGCGCAGGAGGATGCCTGAGATCCACTTGAGGTACTGGATGTGCTGAGGCTGGCCCAGGCCGTACCGTCTCTCCAGCCTGGCCATGAGAACCTCGTCAACCTCGTCGCCCTGTTCGCGCAACTGCGCGGCATAGGTCGTCAGGTAGTCGCCCGGCGGGAGCTGGATGATGATAAAGGTGACGACCGAGATGACGAAAAGAGTCGGTATCATCACGGCGAAGCGGCCGAGGATGTATGAGAACATGAGGAACCTCGAGGAGAGAGTAAAGAGGAGCGGGGAGAGAGGCGGCCTCTCTCCTCGCTCGTTGCTCTACACTGCGCAACTTACATGTGCATGGACGGGTCATCCCAATACCAGGTGGCATTGTCGATGATGTGCTCATAGACGCCGCGGCAGCAGTCCCACGGGTTGCCGGCATGGATGCCTTTGAAACCGTTTTTGACCATGACGAGGCGGGGCAGCTCGCCGAAGAATCCGACCGAAGGCAACTCTTCAGCCCAGATATCGAGAATCTGCTGGAAGAGGCCGGCTTGCGCTTCCTCGCCGGGGGTGGCGCGGATCTGATCCCACAGGTCCCAGATTGTCCAGATCCAGTGGCCAGCGGGCGGCTCCTGGGCGATAGGATTGGTCGGGTCGAGCTTCCAGGCGGTCCAGGCGTTGCACCAGGGCCGGTCGTTGATGTTGCGGTGCTTGACCCAGATCTGCGGATCGGCCAACGGGACGAGGTTGCGATCCATGAAGGAGGTCGTGCACTCGACGTCGTTGGACTGGTGGAGTTCGATGCTTAGTGAGCGATCGACGCCGCGATAGTTCACCTCAAAGCCGAGGTCGCGGAGGTAGTCGATAAAGGTCTGGGTGAGGTCGGTGAGCTCGGCGCCGCCCAGCATGGTCCAGGAGATGCGCTCGCCGCTGCCGTCCTTCCAGAGGCGGTAGCCGTCGCTGTCCTTTTCGGTGTAACCGAGGCCGTCAATCAGCGCATTCGCCTTGTCGGGATCATAGTCGAGGTAGGCGTTGCTGAGATTTGCGTTGTGGACGGGCGACTCGGCGGGGGGACCGTATTGCATATTGGTTCCGAACCCATCGTAGATCAGTTCTCTGACATTGTCGCGGTCGAAGCCCAGAGAGACGGCGATGCGGAAGTCGCGCTCCTGGAAAAGCTCGCGGCGGCGGTCGTCGTTGGTGGTCATGTTGAAATGGACACCGTAAACGGCCGTCCAGCGCCAGAACTGAATCTGGTAATCGCCACTATCCTCATTCTCCTTGAGCACGGTGAGGTCTGTGTTGCGGATATGGCGCGACTGGCAGTCAATCTCGCCGTTGACCAGACGCAGCGCATGCACGTCGGCATCATTGAAGATGCGGAAGGAGAGGTCGTCGATGTAGGGAAGCTGGTTGCCGGCGGTGTCAACAGCCCAGAAGTAGGGGTTGCGGCTGCAGGTCACGATTTCTTCGGAGAAGTCGTTGTCCTGGAGCCAGGGCCAAAGCAACGGGCTTTCGGGGTTCTGGAGTCGGGGACTGCGCTTGTCGTTGTACAGTTCCGTCCAATTATCCAATCCGGCGTCCGAAATCATTTGATCCAGGGCGGCCTGGTCGTCAGTGTGATCGGGGTGGAACTGCTTGAGGTATGCGGACGAACGCAGCGGGCAGTCGAGGACGACGCCGCCTTCCAAGTGGAAGAGAGCGTTGGGTCCGGCGAACTTGAAAACGACTGTCGTGTCGTCGGGCGCCGAGAGTTCGACTGGCACATCTTCGCCCTCAACTGGGCTGGTAAGCCAGCCGGGGAAGACGGGCGTCAGCGTTTCGTTCTTCATTTCGCTCTCAAACCAGTAGACCCAGTCAGCGCTGGTAAAGGGTGCGCCGTCGGACCATTTCATGCCCTCGCGCAGGTTGAAGGTGTACTCGGTGGCGTCGTCGCTGACCGACCAGGACTCGGCGATCATGGGGTTGACGGTCAGTTCCTGGTTAATCGACAGGATGCCGCGGATGATCACCTGGCGGACCGCGAAGTGATCGGCCTGGCCGCGGAAGCCGGCGCGCCAGAGGCCGCCGTAGTTGCCGACGCCGTCGAGCCCTTCGAGCACAAGCGGGTTGACGGGCAGGCGTTCGTCCACCGGCGGAAGTTCGCCGTTGGCGACCATTTCAGCCAGCCGGGGGGCTTCGTTGTACATGGAGTCGGACGCGGCGGGAGCGGAATCGGCAGCGGAATCGGCCGGCGCCTCTTCCATCGGCGCTTCGGCTGCGGGCTCTCCGCCGGCGCCGCAGGCGACAAGGACGGCTCCCGCCGACGCGAATGCGGAGACGCGCATGAACTCGCGACGGGTTACATCAGCTTTAGGGAGTTTGAGACTCTTCATTCAGTTTTCTCCTTTTGAAATGCGCGAATGAACTGGAAGCGAGTGACCGATATCGGCCACTCGCCGCTGGCCTTTACATATGGTTTTCCGGATCTTCCCAATACCAGGTGGCGTTGTCGATAATGTGCTCGTAGACACCGCGGCAGCAGTCCCACGGGTAGCCGGCGTGAATGCCCTTGAAGCCGTTTTTTACGACGACCGGTCGCGGCAGTTCGCCAAAGTAGCCGACGGTGGGCAACTCTCTACCCCAGATGCGCAGTATCTCTTTGAACAGCTCGTTCTGCTTGTCGCCGTCTGCGGTGACGCGGATCTCGTCCCAGATGCGCCAGAGGTCCCACTGCCAGTGGCCGTCGGGGGGCGGTTCGCCGATGGGGTTGTCGGGGTTGACCGACCACATCTGCCAGGCGTTTCCCCAGGGGCGCTCAGTGTTGGCCCGGTTGATCCAGATGACGGGATCGGCAAGGGGGATGAGGTTGCGATCCATGAAGGTGGTGCGTGCCTCGATGTCGTTGTTGCGGTCGAGCTCCTGGGCAAGGGCGCGTTCTGCGCCGCGATAGTTGATTTCAAAGCCCATATCAGTGAGAAAGTCGATCAGCATCTGGTCATTGTCTGTGACCGTCGGACCGCCCAGCATGGTCCAGCGGATACGCTCGCCGCTGCCATCTTTCCAAAGACGGTAACCGTCGTCGTCGCGTTCGGTGTACCCGAGGCCGTCAATCAATGCGTTCGCCCTGTCCGGATCAAATTCGAGATGGGCGTTATTGAGCTCCTCGACGTAGAGGGGTGACTCGACGGGCGGGCCGTACTGCATATTGGTGGCGGTGCCGTCGAAGACGAGCTCGTTGATAGCGTCGCGGTCAACGCCGATTGAGCAGGCGATACGGAAATCACGTTCCTGGAACAACTCTCGCAGGCGGGGTTCCTTGGCTGTCATGTTCAAGTGCAGACCGTAGACCGCGGTGCGGCGCCAGATCTGGAGGGTATAGTCGCCTGCCTCCTCGTTCTCCTTGAGGACGGTAATGTCGGTGTTGCGTACATGGCGGGACTGGCAGTCGATCTCGCCGTTGATGCACCAGAGTGCATAGACGTCCGGGTCGGTGAATTGACGGAAGGTCAGGTCATCGATGTAGGGGAGCTGGTTGCCGTCGGTGTCCACTGCCCAAAAGTAGGGGTTGCGGGTTGCGGTAACAAGCGGTTCGGTGAAATCTGTTCCGACAGTCCAGGGCCAGAGCATCGGCGATTCGGGGTTTTCGTGGCGGCCGCTGCGCTTGTCATTGTAGAGATCGGTCCACAGCTCCAGGTCGGCGTCGGCGATCATCTGGTCGAGCGCGGCCGGGTCGTCGGTATGGTCGGGATGGAACTGCTTCATGTACTCGGCGGAGCGGACGGGGAAAGAGAGCAGGACGCCTGAACTGTAATGGAAGAGCGCATTGGGACTGGCAAACTTAAAGACCACGGTCGTGTCATCGGGCGTAATTAACTCCGCGGGCACGTTTTCGCCGTCCACAACGCTGGTAAGCCAGGCCGGGAAGACAGGGGTCAACTCCTCATTGTGGACCTCTTCGTCGTACCAGAACCTGATATCGGCGGAGGTGAAGGGCGCGCCGTCGGACCATTTCATACCTTCACGCAGATTGAAAGTGAACTCGGTGGCATCGTCGCTCACCGACCAGGACTCGGCGACCATGGGATTTATGGTCAGTTCCTGGTTGATGGACAGGGCGCCCCGAATGATGACCTGGTTGACTGCGAAGTGGTCGGCCTGGCCGCGGCGGCCGGCGCGCCAGAGGCCGCCGTAGTTGCCGACGCCGTCGAGCCCTTCAAGCACAAGCGGGGTGGCGGGCAGGCGTTCGTCCACGGGCGGCAGTTCGCCGTTGGCGACCATTTCGGCCAGCCGCGGGGCCTCGTTATACATGGACCCCGAATCAGGAGCGGCTTCGGCGGCAGATTCGGCAGGCGCTTCTTCCATTGGGGCTTCGGCTGCGGGCGCATCGCCTGCGCCGCAGGCGGCGAGGATCGTGCCGGCGCTAGCCATCGCCGACAAGCGCACGAAATCCCTGCGCGTTACATCAGTCTTGACTGACTTCAGGACTTTCATGGGATCGTCTCCTTGAGTGGGTAGAGCTCAGGTATCACCTGGATCGTTACCGATACGCTCAAGCTACATTGAAGAGTTATGAGACGTGCCGCATCGCGGACCGCCAGAAAGGGGATTTTCCGGCGTGGGCAGAAGTATACCCGCGGGATCTGCAAAGAGCAAGTGACTTTTCGGGGCGCCCATCGCGGGCAAAATCTGGTGTTGCAGCAGGCGCTGAAGGTTCGCCGTGCGTGGAAACTTTACGCCGCTACCAGAAAGAACAGATACCTGTACAGGGCGAGCGATGCCAACAGAAGAACGAGCGTCGAGCCAAGAGTGATCGAGGTACGGCGGAACAGGAGGTTTTTCGGCACCGCGGTGCGAAGATAGTGTTCGACTATGATCACCATGCTGAGCCCGACCAGGCCCAAGATGACGAAGCTGAAGTTATGCACTGCCGATCTTGCCCAGCGATTGACTTCCAGGGCCTCAATCAGAAGCAGCAGATTGAGCCGCAACCTCGTCATCAGATAGAAGGTCAAGCCGACGAAGGCGACCCAACTGACGAAGTAGACTGCGTATTTTCCCCAAATGATCCAGGTGGGCTGGGCGTTGACCTGCTCTTGAACCGACCTCATCCCAGTTCTCCGCTTGCGGTGACGCCGGTGAGGGTCAACTCCTCGGCAAAGTGGCAGGCAGCATAGTGGCCGGGGGCGATCTCGCGCAGTTCCGGCGTTTCCAGGCTGCACTGATCCTGGACGTAACGACAGCGGGGATGGAAGTAACAGCCGCTGGGTGGGTTGGCCGGGTCGGCCACATCACCTTCCAGAACGATGCGGGATTTCTGCTGCCGCATGCGGGGGTCGGGGTTGGGCACCGCGGAGAGCAGCGCCTCGGTATAGGGATGGAAGGGTTGGGCGAACAGCTCCTCGGTTTCGGCGACCTCGACGATCTTGCCCACGTACATGACGACAACGCGATCGCAGATATACTCGATCACGCTGAGATCGTGGGAAACGAAGAGGTAGGTCAGGTTGAACTCTTCCTGCAGGTCCTTGATCAGGTTGAGAATTTGGGCGCGGACCGAGACGTCAAGAGCGGATACGGCCTCGTCGGCGACGACGAGGCGGGGGTCGAGGGCGAGGGCGCGGGCGATGCCGATGCGCTGTCTTTCGCCGCCGCTGAAAGCATGGGGATACCGGCGCATGTATTCGGGCCGAAGCCCGACTCTGGCGAGGAGGGCAGCGACGCGATCTTCCAACTCCTTGCCGGCTGCGACTTTGTTGATCTTGAGCGGGTCGCCAACGATATCGCTAACGGGCATACGCGGATTCAGGGAGTTGAAGGGGTCCTGAAAGATCATGCGCACTTGCTGGCGATAGGGCTTCATCTCGTTGTTGTTCAGGGGCCCCAGGTCGACCATCTTGCCGTCATGGTCCTGGAACAGGACCTGGCCGCCGGTGAGGTCGTAGGCGCGCAGGATGCAGCGGCCGGCTGTTGTTTTGCCGCAGCCGCTCTCCCCCACCAGCCCCACGGTTTCGCCCTGCAGGACCTGGAAGGAGATATCATCCACTGCCTTAACGTGGCCGATCGTGCGGCGGAAAAACCCAGCCGTGATGGGAAACCACTTCTGCAGGTTTTTGACATCGAGCAGAACGTTGTCAGCGGCTGCGCTGCCGTTGGCAGAGGTCGAATGTTGTGATCCGTTCGTCTGTTGTGCGCTCATTGGCTTATGGGGACTCTCATTTGATATGCAGCGCGAGGCGGCAGGACATCAAGCGCGGCGGCCGGCGCGCCTATTCGTCTTCATACAAGAGGCAGTGGACCTCGCGGCCATCCCCTAACTGAATTGCGGGCGGGTTGATGGCGTCGCAACGGCCAGGCATGAAGTGATCGCAGCGCGGCCCGAACATACAGCCGGTTGGCCGGTTGTAGGGATCGGGGACCATGCCGCGAATTGAGTCCAGCCTCTGCATCGTGCGGCTTACGCCGAGCCTGGGTATCGACTTCAGCAGAGCCTGTGTGTAGGGATGTTTGGGATCGTGGAAGATCGATTCCACGTCTCCTCTTTCCGCCACCTGCCCCAAATACATGACGACGACATCGTCGGCCATCTCCGCGACGACGCCAAGGTCGTGCGTGATGAGCATGATGGCCATGCCAAAGTCATCCTGCAACTCTTCGAGCAGCTCAAGAATCTGGGCTTGGGTGGTGACGTCAACGGCGGTGGTGGGTTCGTCGGCGATCAGGAGAGCGGGGTTGCAGGAGAGGGCCATGGCGATCATGACGCGCTGGCGCATGCCGCCGCTCAACTCGAAAGGGTATGTCTCCAGGCGTTCTGCCGGGCGCGGGATGCCGACGCGGCGCAGAAGTTCGATGGCGTGCTCGTCGGCCTCGTCGTCGAGCATATCGGTATGCAGCTTGATTGCTTCGGTGATCTGGTTGCCGACGGTATGGATGGGGCTGAGCGAGGTCATCGGCTCCTGGAAGATCATCGAGATATCCTGGCCGCGGATCTCTCGAATCTCTCTGCCGCGCGGGTCGAGCGCGGCCAGGTCGATGATCTCCGTGGACGAACTTCCGCCGGCGCCATTCGGGCTGGGCAGATCCTCGCTGAGCCCGACGCCGCTCAATCGATCGGGCCGGTGGTAGAGGATCTCGCCTTCCACGATGCGGCCCGGCTGATCGACGATCTGCAGAATCGACCGGGCGGTGACGCTCTTGCCGCAGCCGCTCTCTCCCACGACGCAGAGAGTCTTGTGCTGGTGGATGGTAAAGTCAACGCCGTTGACGGCCTGGACGGTGCCTTCGTCGAGGAAGAAGTGGGTCTTTAGGTTCTTGATTTCGATCAGTACGGGAGTATCCATGTAACTTTAGTGGTTGGCGGTTAGCGGCCGTTGGTCAGTTCCGCAACAGTTAGCGGTTGTAGGGGTCGGCGGCGTCGCGCAGACCGTCGCCAAGGAAGTTGAGCGCGAGTACGGCAACCAGTACCGCCAGCCCAGGAATCAGCAGCCAGGGGGCGGTGGCGACGGAGCGAATGTTCTGGGCCTCCTGCAGGAGGACACCCCAGCTGACAACCGGACGGCGCAATCCGAGACCCAGGAAGCTGAGGGATGTTTCAGCCAGAATCATGCCCGGAATGGAAAGAGTCAGGGAGGCGATGATGTGGCTGAAGAAGGAGGGAACCATATGGCGCCAGATGGTTGTCAGCTCGCTGGCTCCATCGAGGCGGGCGGCCATGACAAAGTCTTCCGTGCGCAGCGAGAGGAAACGGCCGCGCACAACGCGGGCCAGGCCGGTCCAGCCGATAAATGAAAGGATGATGGTGATGCCGAAGTAGATGCGCAGGGGCGGCCAGTCGGTGGGAAGCGCCGCGGCCAGACCCATCCAGAGCGGAATGGTGGGGATCGAGCGGATGAATTCGATGATGCGTTGAATCAGATTGTCGACCGTTCCCCCGTAAAAGCCGGAGATGCCGCCGAGCAGGATGCCGAGGAAGAAACTGAGAAAGACACCCAGCAGGCCGATCGACATCGATACGCGCGTGCCGTAGATCATGCTGCTCAGCAGGTCGCGGCCCATGCGGTCGGCGCCGAGGAAGTAGACGGGCACTTCCTCATCGGTGGAGCCTATCAAGTGGAGGTCCGACTCCCACAGGCCCCACATTTTATAGGTTTCGCCGCGTACGAAGAAGCCAACATCTACGATCTGCTCCTCGTCGATCACAAATGTCCGCCTGAGCGCTTCCGGATCGATTTCAACCCTATAACCGTTGACGTAGGGATCCCAACGCATGCCATTTTCGGTCTGGCGGAAGAAGTGCAGTTGTTGGGGCGGCGCCCAGGTATAGTCGGCGCGGATCACGCCGGGGCTGGAGGGCGAGAGGAACTCGACAAAGATTGCGATTGCGTAAATGATCAGGGTGACGACCCCGCCCGCCATGGCAGCGCGATGTTTGCGGAATTTCCACCACATCAACTGCCATTGCGAGGCAACGGAAACGCTGCTCTCTATTTCAGCATCGGCGGCTCTTGGCGAGACAGTCTCCGGGGGCAGCGTTTTGGCGTCAGTTACGGCCATAAGGTCTTCCCTCTTCTCTTACGCCCACGATTATTCCATGCGGATGCGGGGATCCAGCCAGGCGAGCAACAGATCGGACACCAGCGTGCCGATCACGGTCAGAATGCTAAGCAGCATGATGAAACTTGCCGCCAGGTACATGTCCTGCTGCAGGAGCGCCCGGATCAACAGAGGGCCGGTGGTCGGCAGGCTCAACACGATCGAGACGATGGCGGCGCCCGAAACCAGCGTAGGCAGCACCCAGCCGACCGTGCTGACGAACGGGTTCAGGGCGATGCGCACGGGATATTTGAACAGGAGCCGCCACTCCGGGAGGCCCTTGGCGCGGGCGGTCACGACATAAGGTTTGCGCAGCTCGTCGAGCAGGTTGGCGCGCATGATGCGGATGAGACTGGCGGTGCCTGCGGTGCCGATAATCACCACTGGCACCCACAGATGGGCGAAGAGATCGGCCACTTTGCCCCAACTCCAGGACGCTTCCTGGTATTCGGGTGAAAAGAGGCCGCCCACGCTCTGATTAAAGAACCTGAAGGCGATATACATCAAAATCAGCGCCAGCAGAAAATTTGGCGTGGCGAGGCCCAGAAAACCAATAAAGGTAGCGAAATAATCGCCGATTGAATATTGCTTGACCGCCGAATAGATGCCAATGGGGAATGCCACGACCCAGACAAAGAGGAGGCTGGCCAGAGACAGAACGAATGTCAGCGCCAGACGGCTCCATACCAGTTCGGAAACGGGCTTGTTCCAACCAAAGGAGTCGCCAAAGTCTCCTCTGAAGATGATCCCCTGCATCCATTTCAGGTACTGGATGTGGACGGGTTGGCCGAGACCGTACTGCTCCTCCAGGGCGCGCATTGCCGACTGATCCATGTCCTCGCCTTGCGCGGCCATCGAGGCCACCATGGTCGTCAGAAAGTCGCCGGGCGGCAGCTGGATGATGACGAAGGCGACGATCGAAATGGCGATCAGAGTTGGGATCATGAACATCAGGCGGCGCAGAAGGAACTGAAGCATGGCGAGGCCCTATCGATATTGGAACTGCAAAGGAGGAGTGGGAAGCGTTGACACGCTTCCCACTCCTGAATGCTCGCTAAACTTTATTCACCGCTGATCCAGTACTGTTCAGGCTGGGTCGGCGCGGGTGTCGGATACTGCCATGAGCCCGGCATGGACGTAGGCACGTTGTGGAAGTTGTTCTTCACGATGCCGTAGCCCGGCGGGCTGGATGACGTGCCGATGACGTAGAACTGATCCTTGGCGATCGCCAGAATCTCCTTCATCAACTCATTCTGAACTGCCTGGTCACCAGAGGACAGGATCTGCGCGTAGAGGTCCATCTGACGCTTGACGATGTCCGGCGGTTCCTCCGGTTGCGTCATGGCGCCGGCGCCGCTGGGATTGGTGCGCCAGGTGACCCATGACTGGGCGAAGGTGGACTCAGCGCTGAAGGGGAAGAAGTGACGCGGGTCGAGGAAGATCTGCGGGCCTGTGCCGGCGCCCCAGACATGAACGTCGTGCTCATTGGCGTCTTTGCGCTGGTAGAGCAGGGTGCGGTCGATGATGCTCAACTGGGCGTTGACGCCGCAGTCCTGCCACTGGTTCACGGCCATCTCGGCGCGGTCATGGAAGCCGAAGGCCTCGGTGGCCTGCACCACGAACGAGAAGGGTTCGCCATCCGGGCCGAGGAAGTAGCCGTCCTCGTCGCGCTCGGTCATGCCGGCATCTGCAAGATACTGGTGCGCCAGGTCCTGATCGAATTCCGTGTAGAGTGAATACCACTCTTCATCATAGAATTCGGCCATGTCCTTGGGAATCGCGCTCTGCATCGGTTCGCCCTGGCCGATGTACAGGACATCGATGATCTCCTGGCGGTTGAGGCAGTGGGACATGGCGATGCGGAAGTTCTTGTCATTGAAGATTTCCCGCATGCGAGCGTCTTTGTGGGTCAGGTTGAAGTGGAAACCGGTGGTATTGCCGATGCTGCGGGTCTCGAAGAACTCATATTCGCCGGCTTCGCGATTATCGGCGATGACGGCCTTGTTGTCGTTGGTGTTGAAGTGGCGGCTCATCATGTCGATTTCGCCGTTGAGCACCTTCAGCAGCAGGACTTCGCGATCTTCGAGAATATCATAGACGACGCGGTCGATGTAAGGAAGCTGGTTGCCCTCTGTGTCGACCTTCCAGTAGTAGGGATTGCGCTCCAGGATCATCTGGGCGCCTTCGCCGTAGGCCACGGCAACTCGCCAGGGCATCAGGGTAGGCAGATCGCCGTTGAACCAGCGCGAGTCGGACGGTGTGCCGGGCACGCTGGCGCACTTCATCTGGTAGAGATGGACCCAGTCGTTGGCATTGTTCTCGGCGATCAGAGCGTCCAGGTTCTCAGTGTTATAGTCCGCGTGGAACTGGGAGCAGTAGTGCATGGGAACACGGGTGAAGATGCTGCCGCTGGGCGTGGCCAGGTTCTGCAGGAAAAGGCCGTTGGGCGCGTCGAACGTGATCTTCAGCGTGTGATCGTCGACGGCCTCGAAAATCGCGTCAGCCTCGCCGGCCCGCATCCAGCCCGGTGTCCCGCCAGGGGAAAGATCGGGATTCAGGATCTGATCGTTCCACCAGAAGGCAAGGTCGTGGGCGGTAAAGGGCGCGCCATCGGACCATTTCTGCCCTTCGCGGAAGATGAAGGTGTATTCGCTGGCGTCGTCACTGGCGATGACGTCTTCGACCGCATTGGGCACGACGCCGTCCCACTGGGGTGTCCACCCCATCGGGTGAATGTAACTCACGGTGCGGACGAGCCAGGCGGTATCGGAGCCGCCGACCAGGGCGGTATTCCAGGTGCCGCCGTACTGACCGATGCCGTCAACAGGCACGACGACGGCCGGGTTGACCGGCAGCCGCTCAGCAAGCGGGGGCAGGTCGCCGTTGCGGACCATCTCCTGCAGTGCAGGAGCCTGGTTGGGGCTGACGCCGTCATCTGCCATTGCCTCGCTGGAATCGTCGGCGGCGCTTTCGGCCGCCGGGGCTTCCTCGGCCGGGGCGGCCGGTTCTGCCCCGCCGCAGGCAGCAAGGACGCCGACTGCCACGATGGCGATCAGCAGGACTGCCAGCAGGCGGCCCGGTCTCAATGTCCAATTCCGTTTCTGCATTGACTTTCTCCTTTGATGGGTTTTTCAGTGGGCAAACGAAAAATATGATGGAGATGAATGCCGTATGCTTCGATATGATGCCGCGCCACGACTGCGAGGCTGCGTCGGATACGCGATATTCGTTGCTTTTGGACGCGTCGTAGCGTGCATAAGCCGTTGCGCTGCGCAGGAGGGGTCGTAAACCTTCTATTGCGCCGTTTGGCGAACGGTAATTCGGGTTCGGGGCGGGCATATTATAGCTAAGAAGTGGCCCAGAGCAAAATTTGGAGAACGGCCAACCTGCGCGCATGACACTGGGCCGGGATGTATGGGATGATTTCGGTGTAGACGCCTCCATGGTGACGCAGGATTTGGGGGCGCCTCCGCATTCGTCCGGCCAGAATTGGCGTATTGACAGCTTTTCAAGTACAATCCCCTTCACCCCTTTAAGTCCGCGTGCTGCCTTATTGCAATTAGATAGAGACGCGAATGGACAGACTGCCCTCAGAATCCGAATCTGTCTTGGATGTTTTCAGACAGGCCGGAATACAGCTATCGCACTATATTCTCTGGTTTCTCAGCTTTGCCCTTGGAATTGGGCTGATTCTGCTGTTCCACGAGATTCTGGAAGTGGTCCTGTTTTTGCGCGTCAATCCCTGGCATCTGCGCGCGTACAGGGTGTGGTCGATTTTCATCTTGGGGATGGCGCTCATGGTATGCATGTATCTGATTGAGGGTCATTTTCGGCGATCACGGCGTGAGGGCCGATTGCTTGGCGCGTCGTTGCGGGTGTTTTCGATCCAGCTGGCGTTGATCGCCATGTGCGCGGCTGCGCTTTATTTTCGGAATATCAGAGACCTAATTTTGTTTTGAGCGGCTGTGCAGACGGAGACGTCAGCACTCGGGGCGCAGTATTTCCCGGCCGAATTCCTACTTTTGCAGGAGGTAGCGCTTTGTCTCAGAACGACAACCAAGCTGTTGCCGCAACAGGGGGAAATGGCGACGACACGCGTCGTCCACCGTTGCTTGAAGTAACGGATCTGAGAAAGTGGTTCCCCATCCAGAGGGGCTTCTTTTCGCGCACGGTCGGGCAGGTGAAGGCTGTGGACGGGGTAAGCTTCTACGTACGGCCAGGTGAAACTTTGGGGCTCGTCGGTGAGAGCGGCTGCGGCAAAACCACGACGGGCCGTCTGATCATGCATGCGTTCCCACCGACGGCAGGAGATATTCTGTTTGACGACCAGGAGTTGGGTCAGGTCAATATCGCCAAGGTGGACAGTCAGCAGTTGAAGCGGCTGCGGCGCAACATGCAGATGGTCTTTCAGGACCCCTACTCCTCGCTCAATCCGCGTATGAATCTGCTGCAGAACGTGGGTGAGCCCCTGCTGGTCAACGAAATTGCCAGAGGCCAGGAGTTGGAGGACCGGGTTGCGGAACTGCTGCGAGTCGTGGGGCTGCGGCCCGAGTATTTGAACCGCTATCCGCACGCCTTCAGCGGCGGCCAGCGCCAGCGCATCGGCGTCGCACGCGCCCTGGCATTGAACCCGCAGCTAATCGTCCTGGACGAGCCGGTGTCCGCGCTGGACGTGTCGGTGCAGGCGCAGATCCTGAACTTGCTGCAGGATCTGCAGGAGGAGTTCGACCTCACCTACCTGTTTATCGCCCACGATCTGAGCGTGGTGGAACACATCAGCGACCGGGTCGCGGTCATGTATGTGGGCATGCTCGTGGAGAGCGCGCGCACGGAAATACTGTACCGCAACCCGATGCATCCGTATACGGAAGCGCTGCTTTCGTCGGTGCCGAAGCCGGATCCGCGCAACAGGGCTGAGCCGATCGTCCTGGAGGGTGACGTGGCCGACCCGGCGAACCCGCCCAGCGGCTGCTATTTCCATCCCCGGTGCCTGTACAACGACAACGAACGCTGTACGGAGGAGACACCGGAATTGCGGGAGGTGGAGCAGGGCCACTTCGTACGCTGTCATTATGCGGGTGAATTGGATCTGACAGGGGTCGCCTAGCTCAGGCTTCGGCCCCTTTTTTTGTTTACGCTTGAAGGACCTTTGGTTACGACTCTCAATGGAAAAAAACAGGGTACCCGGCGCCCAGGCAAATGGCGCGCAACTGGATCATACGCAGTTCAATATCGAGCTGGATGCGCCTGGCCTGATGGACGCGGGGGCAACTCGGCGGAACGAGGGCCGGAAGAGGCCCAAAGTGATGCTGCTTTTCCCGCCCAATTGGACGCCGACGATGCCTCATTTGGCGCTTCCGACACTGACGGCCTATCTGCGCCAGCATGGTGTTGAGACGCTGCAGCGTGATCTGAATGTAGAGGTTTTCGATGAGATTTTGAGCCGGCGCTATCTGACGGCTTCGCTGGCGCGGCTGCGGCGTATGCGCGGCGGGTCCAAGGGCGGCGCGGGCCTGGGGCACAGGCAGTCGTCAGGGGCTGAGCGGGCGAGCCCTGACAGGATAAACTGGGCCTTGGAGGCGGGCCCGCGGCTGGCCAAACAGGTGGAACGGGCCAAGGCGGGGATACGGTCATCGGCCTTTTATGACGGCCCCATCGGCCTGGAGATGTTGAGCACGCTGCTGGACTGTCTTGAGATCGCCAATCTGCCCTTCTATCCTGCCAGCCTGCATTTTCAGGGGTATGACGCGGCCGGCCCGCCCGACAACAGCCGCTTTTTGCTGCACGGCGTGCGCGACGACGAGAGCAACATGTTTCTCGACATCTACCGGCGCCTGCTGTTGCCGGACATTGTACGGGAGAAGCCGGACGTGGTGGGCATTTCGATCCCGTCAATGGCGCAGATGTTGCCGGGGTTGACGGCTGCCTACCTCGTGAAGGAGGCCGGGCTGGACTGCCACGTGACAGTGGGCGGACCGCATATCAGCATGCTTCGCGCGCAACTGCCGGACGCGCCCGGGCTGTTCGAGTTGATTGACAGCGCAATTGTTTTTGATGGGGAGCTGCCGCTGCTGCAGCTATCCAGGGCAGTTGCGGCGGAGGAGAGCCTGGCCGGCATTCCCAACCTGATTTACAAAGACGGCAGAGAGATCCGGGTGAACGAGCGCAAGGAGCCGGAGAAGATCGCCAATCTGCCGATGCCGGACTTCGATGGCCTGCCCCTGGACCGGTATCTGGCGCCGGAGCTGGCGCTGCCGCTGCTGACGGCGCGGGGCTGTTATTTCGGCAAATGCGCATTTTGCAACGTGGGCTACGGCGAACCGGAATCCTTCAGCCAGCTGCGGGCGCAGCAGTTGGCAGACCAGATGCTGGCGCTGCACGAGAAGTACGGTGTGCGGCATATCTTCTTCTCGGACGAGGCGGTGACGCCGCGCAATCTGCGCGATCTTTCGAAGATCATGCGCGAGCGCGACGAGACGCTGCATTGGGGCGGCTGCGTCCGCTTTGAGAAGGTGATTTCAGGGCAGCTGCTGGAGGATATGGATGCCGGCGGGTGCAGGATGATCCTGTTCGGGCTGGAGAGCGCGTCGGCCGCGATCATCGACCATATGATCAAAGGCACACAGCTGCCCCATATGAGCCGGATATTGAGAGAAAGCGCGACAGCAGGTATCTGGAACCATACCTTTTTCTTTTTCGGCTTTCCGGGCGAAACGATCGAAGACGCCCAGGAGACGGTCAACTTTCTGTACGGGCATAAGGAATTCATCCATTCGGCGGCGATGGGAACCTTTCTCATGGAGCGCGACTCGCCGGCGCACAAGTACCCGGAATCTTTCGGCGTAAAGCGCGTGATTGAGGACCCGTCGAAGGATCTGGCGATCTATTTCGACTTTGAGGTGAGCGCGGGCATGAGCGAGCAGATGGCCGAGATGGTCCACGACAGGTTTCTGGAGTCTTTGCCCGCCAAGCGATACCCGCAATTTTATATCAGTGACGTGTACCGGTTTTTGTACGCCAGCCATTTGAGCGAGCGGGGCCTTCCGCATCCGCCCTGGTTGGTGCCGGAGGAAGGGATCGCACAGCAGTGATCAGTGGTCAGTCGTCAGTGGTCAGTGGTCGGTTAAGCCGAACCTGAACGCTGAGGACTGCGCACTGCAGTAAACGACCATTTTTCTTCACCAAGGAGAGACTCAATGCGAAGGATTGCACCAAAATCGATTTCCCGGCGCGAGTTCATGCGCGTGTCGGGCGTGGCGGCCGCGGGAGCGGTGGCTGTGGCCTGCGGCGCGAGCGGCGAGCCGGAGCCGATGGAAGAGGCGGCGCCTGCGGAAAGCGCGGCCGACTCTTCTGAGGCCGCGCCGGCGACACCGGCGTCCCAATACAGCGAGGCGCCGATGCTGGCGGAGATGGTTGCCGCTGGCGATCTGCCGCCCGTGGACGAGCGTCTGCCTGTGAACCCGATGGTGATGCCGGTTGCTGAGATGAACGGCAACTACGGCGGCACGTTCCGCCGCGGCTTCAAGGGCGTCTCCGACCGCTGGGGCCCGACAAAGATGCAGGATCGCGGACTGTCCTGGTATGATCAGAACCTGAACATGCAGCCGCGTATGGCCGAATCGTGGGAAGTCAACGATGACGCCTCCGAGTGGACGTTCCATCTGCGCGAAGGGATGAGCTGGTCGGACGGTACGCCCTTCACGACAGAGGCGATCACATGGTGGTGGGAGAACGATGAGCAGAATGCTGCCATTTCTCCCAGCATGGGCCGCATTTTTGTATCCGGCCCAGACCGCACCCCCATGGAAGTCAACGCGGCCGACGACACAACGATCACCTTCAGCTTCTCCCTGCCGAATCCTCTGTTCGTATACAGGATTGGCCGCCAGACCAGAGACCTCTACGTGCCTGGTCACTACCTGCAACAGTTCCACATGGAGTTGACCGACGATCCGGAAGGCTTGCAGGCACAGGTGGAAGAGGCCGGCTTCAACAGTTGGGAAGAGTACTATATCGACCGGCGCTGGTGGTATCTCAACCCGGATCTGCCAAGCTTCGGCCCGTGGATCGCGAAGAATGAGCTCTCCAGCGAGCTGTTCCTGATGGAGCGCAACCCCTACTTCTTCGGCGTCGACTCCGACGGCAAGCAGTTGCCGTACATTGACGACGTAAGCCATCGCTTGTTCGAAACGAATGACGTCTTCGACCTGCGCATCATCAATGGCGAGATCGACTTCCAGGCCCGCCATGTGAATATCGGGAACTTCACGCTCTACAAGGAAAACGAAGAGTCGGGAGACTATAAGGTGTTCCTTGGCTCGGCCTCGGGCCACTCTGCCATTCAGCTCAACCAGTCGACAAAGAACGAGCGCCTGAACGAGTTCTTCAACATCCGCGACGTGCGCATCGCGCTTTCAGTCGCGGTCGACCGCGTGGCGATCAACGAGCTGGTCTGGGATGGGTTGATGACACCGCGGCAGTACAGCCCACTGGAAAGCTCGGCGCAGGCTTACCCCAAGCAGGCCAACGCGTGGATCCAGTACGACCCCGATCTGGCCAACCAGCTTCTGGACGATGCCGGCTACGCGGAGAAGGACGGCGAAGGTTTCCGCTTGTGGAACGACGGCAGCGGCGAAACGTTGAGCTTCGTCATTGAAGGCACGGCGCAGCCGGGCACGACGGACGAAGACACGGTCCAGGAAGTGATCAAGTACTTCGCGGCTGTGGGCGTCAAGGCGGCCTACAAGGGTTTCGAGCGCTCGCTCTATGAAGAGCACCATGGCGCCAACGAGATCGAGGCTGCGTGGTGGGGCGGCGACCGCACGGTCGTGCCGCTGGTCAACCCGACGATCTGGACGTGCGAGCAACCGGATCGCCCATGGGCAGCCGGCTGGGCGCACTGGCGCAACAGCGGCGGAACCAGCCCGGCAGGCGTCGAGCCGCCGGCGGGCCACTGGGTATGGACCATCTGGGAGATCTGGGATGCGATCAAGATCGAGCCGGATCCCGACAAGCAGACGGCAATGTTCCACCAGATTCTGGACATCTGGGCGGAAGAGTTGCCGATGATTGGCTACCTAGGCGAGCGCCCGGCGCCGATTATCGTCAAGAACGGCGTTCGCAACTACCTGCCTGGCTTCCCGTTGGATGATACGACCGGTGATGAGCATCTGCTGCACACCGAGACCTACTTCTGGGAAGACCCGGACACGCAGAGCACATAGTTCGGCAAAAAGTAAGGGAGGGAGCGGGATGCGAGAGCGGCTCGCTCCTTCCTTGCCGATCTTCTTGATTCAGGAGAATTCATGCTCCAATACATTGTTCAGCGCATACTCTTAATGATCCCAACGCTGGTTGCGATCTCGGTACTCTCCTTTCTCATCATCCAACTTCCGCCCGGAGACTTTCTGACCTCTTATGTTGCCCAGTTGCGGCAGGAAGGGGATGAAGTGGACGAGGCGGAGCTGGAGTCTCTGCGTCAGCGCTACGGCCTGGGCCAACCGGTCCATGTCCAGTATTTCAAATGGATTTACGGTGTGCTGGCGAAGGGAGACTGGGGACAGTCATTCGAGTGGCAGAAACCGGTGAAGGAACTGATCTGGGAGAGGCTGGGCCTGACGATGGCGCTTTCGATGGGGGCGCTGCTGGTGGGCTGGTTTATTGCCATACCGGTGGGGGTCTATTCAGCGACCCATCAATACTCGTGGCTCGACTACGTGATGACGACGTTCAGCTTCATCGGGCTGGGGACGCCGGGCTTTTTGCTGGCGTTGATCATCCTGTTTCTGGTCCAATCCTGGCTAGGCATGAATGTAGGTGGCCTTTTCTCTGATGAATATATGCTGGCGCCGTGGAGCTGGGGCAAAGTTGTGGATATGCTGAAGCATATCTGGGTGCCGTTGTTGATTGTGGCGGTCAATGGCACGGCCGGGAACATCCGTATCACGCGCGCCAATCTGCTGGATGAGCTCAACAAGCCCTATGTCGAGACGGCGCGGGCGAAGGGAGTGAAGGAGGGCGCGCTGGTCTGGAAGTACCCGGTGCGGGTTGCGCTCAACCCCTTTTTCAGCACGGTTGGCTGGTCTTTGGCGAGCCTGGTTTCGGGGACAACGCTGGTGGCGATGGTGTTGAGTTTGCCGACCACAGGGCCGATGCTGCTGCGTTCGCTCACGTCGCAGGACATGTATCTGGCCGGAAGTTTTCTGTTTCTGCTCAGCGCGCTTACGATCGTTGGGACACTGCTGTCGGATATTCTGCTGGCGATTGTGGACCCGCGGATTCGGCTGGAGTAGGCGTTCCGTTTCTGGCGGTCGGATCGTAGCTGCGTGTCGGCTGCCGCGTATGCGGTGGTTGGTGGGACGGAAGGTTCCAGGTCCCTTATATCTCTTGTTGGCCCCGCTATTGAGCGGGGTTTTTTGTTGTCCAGCTTGGCGGATTGGATTCTGGGCCGACTCTGTCTGCACTGTGAATTTGGGGGGGGTGATGCTGGGCCGGGGTCAGCCTTTGTCGGCGCGGTAGAAGGCGACTTTGTCTTCGTCGAGTCGCACGCCGAGCCCTGGGCCTGTGGGCGGGCTGGCCCAGCCGGCGCGGATGGGGAGGGGATCCTGGAGCAGGTCGGTCTCGTAGAAAAAGGGGCTGAGGATATCGCAGGGAAAGGTGTCGGCGTCGATCGCGAGGGTAGAGACGGCGAGATGGCACATGGCGGCGTTGCCGATGCCCAGTTCGAGGTTGCTGCCCACGGTGCAGACGAGTCCTGCTGCCTGGGCCACGGCGGCAACGTCGCGGGCGGGCGAGATGCCGCCTTTGCCGACGTAGATGGAGAAAACGTCGGCGGCCTGGGCGCGGGCGACGGCCATCGCGTCCTGGGGAGAGTAGACGATCTCGTCGGCCATGACGGGCAGGTGGGTGCGGCGGCGCACGTCGGCGAGCCAGGTCACGTCCTGGTCGGGGGTCGGCTGCTCGACGAAGTAGATGTCGTACTGGTAGAGCTGGTGGATGGTCTGGACGGCGGCGCGGACGGACCAGCCCCCGTTGGCGTCCACGCCGAGGCGCACATCGGGGCCGACGGCGTCGCGCACCGCGGCGACGCGGGCGATGTCTTCGGCGGGCTCGAGACCGACCTTGACCTTCATGGTGTCGAAGCCCTGCTCCACGGCCCAGGCTGCGATGGCGGCGGCCCTGGCCGGGGCCAATCCGGACACTGAGAATTTGGTTTTGATCTCGTCGCGCACGGGGCCGCCGAGGAGACGGTAGAGCGGCAGGCCGGCGACCTTGCCGAGGATATCCCACAGAGCCATCTCGATAGCGGATTTGGTGAAGGGGTTGTTGGCAACAGCGGCGTTGACCGCGGCCATCAGACGTTCGATTGCGGTTGGGTCCTGGCCTGTCAGCAGCGGCGCGAGAATGCGCTGGATCAGGTGGGCGGCGGTGAACTGGTCCTCGCCGCTCCAGATTGGGGTGCAGGAGACCTCGCCAAGCCCTTCAAGACCCTCGTCGGTGTGGATTCTAACGAGGAGAAAGGGGGACTCAGTATGGCCGCCGCGTCCGCCGCGGATGGCCCGTTCAGGATTGATGGGCACGTTTACGGGAATGGTCTCAATCCGCGTTATTTTCATTTTGAAGCTGCTCCGCTGGAATAGTCGAATCGATAGGGTACGCCTGGGGAGAGGTCGCTGAATGTGATGGTTGCATAGCGGCGGCCCCAGCGTTCCCGCATGCCGGTTTGCCCTTCCGTTGGGCCCGCATCCAGGGCCGGCGGCAGGAGAAGAGTCAATGCGGGCAATGGAGAATCGGTGTAGAGTGTCCCCCCTTCGGCGTCCAAAGCAATGCGGACCTGGTCGCGAGACTGAGTCCAGTCGAGCCAGTCGTCAGCGGAGAGGATGGGCATCCCCTCTTCTGCGGCGGCGTTCCAGTTGCCTTCGATAAGGGGGCTGGAGTAGGTGGCAAAGCTGACCGGGTGGGAGTTGAGAGCGACGGGCGTGTAGTAGCGGCGGGCGGCGCGGCGGATGATGGCGCCGGTCTCTGCCAGCGCCCGTTCGACCGTCCACTTGAAACTGAAGACGAATTCCGGATGGATCAGGCACTCTTCGGTCCAGTGGGTGGGTTGCTGGAAGCAGTCGATGAGGGCGCCGGTTTCGTCGACGAAGCGGAGCGGCCGGCCAGAGCCGCACATGTAGCCGAGGAATGGCGAGACCGCGAGGTAGTTCAGGTCCATGCGCACGCCCAGGTCGGCCAGTTCGCGGGCCGCGTCGACATAGCCGAGCCAGCGCACGGCGTGCTGGCGAACGGTGCGGACCGGGCGGCCGAACTCGGCCTGGAAGCGGGCGATGTTTTCGGTCAGCATGGGGCCAACCAGGGCGCTCTGCGGCTCCTCGATCTTCATCCCGCGCACGGTGTCGGCTTCGAGGGCAGGGTGGACGCTGAAGGTATGGCCTTCGGCCTCCCAGGCGTCGATCCTGTCCCGCGTGAGATTGGTGTTGGGGACGACATAGAAGGTGCAGCCGGCATTCCGGCGGCGCAACGCGTCGAGCAGTTGATCGAACTGCTCCAGGGTGGACCAGTCGTCGTCGCTGGTCATGATCATGACGCTGGTCTGCTCAGCGCGGGGATAGTACCAGAGGCGGGGCCGGGGCGCCAGCTCTTCGATGAGCCGGGCCAGCAGCGCGCAGTGCAGATCGGCCTGAGGAATCAGCATCTGTTCGAGGGGAAGCTGTCCTACGAAGAGCTCGCTGGGGCGGTAGATGCCATCGAGGCCGGCGAAACAGAGATCAACATGTTCGGGGTTGCCTTGCCGCAGGCGGGCCACGGTGTAGGGAAGGTCATAGGAAACCAGGACTGCCGCGCCGCGGCCGACGGTTGCGAAGACGACGGCGGGCGAGCTCTCCTCATCCTCGTTCCCGGCTGGGTGGATGGCGGCCAGCCGGCTCAGTCCATCGGAGGCGTCTGGAGACCAGGCAATGGCAGGGGTGACGACCTGGACGGATTCGGGGCAAAGACCGGTGAGGGCGGGATGGCGGGAATCGATATGAAGCAGCCCGCCGTCGAGGCCGCGGTATGAAGGGCGCAGACCCAGCTCTTCAGAGAGCTGCGGCTCGGGCTGAAAGGCGATGAGCCGCCCGCCATGGCCCACATAGTCGACCATCTGGCCCGCCTGGACGCGGCGGAGCGCGACGCGCGGCAAAATGACCAGATCATGCTGGGCCAACAGGCTGCCCTCAAGCGCGCTGATATCCTCTTCGGCAAAATCAACAAACCCTTCCATGCGCAGAATTTCAGCCAGATAGCGGCTGTAACGGCTGCGCGCTTCCCCTACATGATGGAACAGGAGCATCGTTGGCGCCTCGTCTTGCGGATGCTGGCCGGGTCGCGGAAAGGCCGCGGTGGAGCGTGTTCACGGCGCCGCGCAGAAAGGTTGCGCCTCAATCGAAAGCCGGGACTGCGACCGGACCGCCTCCTTGCTGAGCGGACTGGAGTGCGCAGATTCCGGCGGCGGTGGAACGGGCGGCCTCGCGCGGCCCGATTTCGGGTTCCTCGTCGGTGATGATGGCATGAAGAAACTGTTGGGCCTGCTCGATCTCCATGGTGCCGTGTCCGAGCGCGTGCTGCCTCTGAATCGCGGGATTGCTCCAGTTGGGGACGGTGACGGGCGCCATGCGCCGTGCCCCTTCGATTTTGGTGTGATAGTGAAAGTTGATGGTATCTTCGACCGCGCCGCCCTGGTCGCGCGTGCGCTCGAAGGATCCGGCGCTGCCGTAAACGGAGTAGTAGAGGCAGTAGGGGCGCGCCATGCCGTAGGATACGGTTACTTTGGCGACGCCGCCGTTGCTGGCTTTGAAAATGGCGACGGTGGTGTGTGTAGTCTGCCAGCGGGAAGGTAGTTCCGCGTTGTAGGCCTGCGCTTCGACAAAGTCGACGCCCATCAGCCAGCGGAGCGTGTCGATGGCGTGGGGGCCGCCGCCGAGGAGGGTGGTCTGGGGCGTCTGGGGATGGATGCGCCAGTGATCGGGCGGGCGGTGGCTGACGATGTCGTCCATGGCGTGGAGGTACTCGCCCTCGCCGTAGAAGACCTCGCCGAGGTCGCCGGCGCGGATCATGCGCTGCACGTCGCGCAGGCAGAAGGCATAGCGGACCTGGTTGCCCATGTGATATTTGAGCCCGTGACGGTCGGTGAGCTCGACGATGCGCCGGCATTCGTCCAGCGTGGTGGCCATGGGGATTTCGGAGAGGACGTGTTTGCCCGCCTCCAGGGCCATGATGGCGTGCTGCCCGTGCAGGTGGTCGGGGGTTGCGACGACGATCAGGTCGATACTGTTGTCTTCGAGCATGGCCGCGTAGGTGGTGTGGCGCGTACTGACCTCGAACTCTTGCGCCACGCGCTCGGCCAGGCGTTCATCCTGGTCGCAGACGGCCGATACGGCTGATCCGTCCAACATCTGGAAGGCGCGCAGGTGGGAGCGGCCTTGTCCGAGGCCAAGCACGCCGACGCGGATTGGTGCGCTCTTCGCGGCATCTTGTATTAAGGTGGATTCGCCCATTTTATTGCACTCTTCAATTCGAATGTGAGAAGTCAGGGACAGTGCCAAGGGTTCCGTGACCTTTGCGCGGGACGATGCAATGGCAACCGCCGGAGGACGAGCGCAGGTACTTTAGCCGGTCTCGATGCGCTTCCGGGAACAACACAGAGCCGGTCCGGCGGTTCAGTATAGCAGATGGTCAGAAGGCGAGGACCCCGCAAGGGCGCGAAAACAGTTGCGAACATGCAACGCGCCTATTTCAGGGGATCGCTGGCAGTGCATGTTGACGACCAAGCCTTGAAAGACGAATGCGCAAATGCTCTTGGATTACAGGATTCTATACTTTTTTCGTTCGGAATCATAGCAAGACATAAGGAAACGGATGAATTCCTGGGATTTCAACTGAAATATTAGAAAAATAAAGAATTGGTATTGACAAATGTAAAATAGTGAAGTATTATCTTGATTATATGTGATTCTTCATTAAGAAATTGGAAGTGAGGGTGCGGAATGTTTATCGAAAGGATGGCGTTGGAGCAGAAGCTGCGGATGGAGAGGCTGACATCGGAGGCGCCGGCGTACCAGGGACTTCGGCCGTACCGGCGCACGCCGCGCTGGCAGGCGCTGTTGTTCGCGCGTATCGGTGAGTCGCTGGTGGCGTGGGGCGTCGCTCTGCAGCGGCGTTACCGGCGGGCCGAAGCGAAGCTGGTTTTGCCCGCATATTCGAGACATGACGGAATGGAGGGGACGCTATGAATCCTCTACCGACCGCCTGTCCAATCTGTAAGGCCCAAGACCTGACGGTAACGGGGTTTTTCTGCCGTGAGTGTGACACGAAGGTGGAGGGGCGATTCCTGGTGGAGACGCCGTTTCGCGGCCTGACGCAAGAGCAGCTGGCGTTCGCGGCCACGTTTATCCGCTGTGAAGGAAAGTTTAACCGGATGGAGGAGGAGCTGGGCCTCTCGTACCCGACGCTGCGCGGACGGCTGCATGAAATGATCCGCGCGATGGGCTTTGAGCCTGGTCGTGATGAGCCCGCGCCGCTGCCGGAGAAGGCGCGGCGGCAAATTCTGGCACAGCTGGAGGCCGGCGAAATAAACTATGAAGCGGCGATGGCGCAGCTGCAAAGCCGATAGGGTTTCCGGCGCGGCGGACTGGCGAAATGGGCAGGGAAAGATGAGAAGCATGGAGAGGGGAACCAAATGAGCGAGCTGATTCAGGTGGAGCCGGAATCTCCCGAGCCGCGGGTACGGATCCGTTGCGGAGGGGATCTGCATGTCGAGGGGTGGGACCGGGCGCTGATTGAGGCGGAGGGAGAGCACGGGTCTCCGGTGGTGGAGGCCGGGGATGAGCGGATCGAGATCGAGGCTGAATCTGCGTGTACGGTGCGCCTGCCGCTGGCGAGCGCACTGGTCGAGAGCGCGGCGAGAGGACAGGTGAAGGTAAGCAACCTGCAGGGCGGCGTGGCGCTGACGCAGGCCGGCGGCGATCTGCTGGTTGAGAATGTCGGCAGTGTGTGCATCGAGCGCGCGGCGGGACGGGTGAACCTGACGAACGTGGCCGGCGGCGTGGATGTGACGGCGCGCGCGCAGGGCGATCTGACGGCCGAGCACATAGGGGGCGGAATCTCAATTGCCGAGGCTTCAGGACGATTGACACTGCGAAATGTCTCCAGCGTACGCGTAGAGCGGGCGCGCGCGGACATGGACGTGCTGAACGCGGGCGGAAACGCAGTGGTCGAGAGAGCGGACGGCTCGGTGGAGTTCATCAACGTCGATGGCGCGGCCGCGGTCGGCAAGGCGCGAGGACAGGTCAGCCTGCGCGAGGTGCGGGGCAATGTCGCCTGCGACGCGGTGAATGGGTCGTTGCATCTCACGGACGTCGGCGAGGTTGCCGCGAGGCGGGTGATGGGCGATCTCACAGCTGAGAGCGTGCGGGGCGCGCTGGCCTGCCGGAAAGCGCACGGGGGGGCGACGCTGCGCGAAGTGGGCGGGTCGGTCTCGCTGGGCGGAGTGGGCGGCGACCTCGTCGTAGAGGGATGCGGCGGCTCGCTTTCGGCCAAATGCGGCGGCAGTGTCGCGCTGGCGGGGATCCGTGGAAATGTCAACGTTACTGCAGGCGGGGATGTGCGGTGCCGTTTGGACGAAAAGGAAGGGGGGTCCTTCAAAGCGGTCTGCGGCGGTGCGCTCACGGTCGAAGGCGGCCCCACGCTGGTCGCGCGCGGTCCGGGCGTGCATACGTTCCGTGCTGGTGCGGGGCAGAGCAGTTATTCCCTTATCGCCGGAGGCAGCATGCACCTCGAGTCCGCCGGCATATTGAAAGGTCTTGGCGAGGAAGAGGGCGTGAGAGGAGCACGTCACGCGGCGCGCGCGCAACGCCGCGCCTCCCGCTCGCTGGGCAAGACGCTGCGGAGGACGCTGCGGGCGGCGGGAAAGAGGGCGGCTGAAGGCAATTGGGAGGATGCACGCAGCTGGAGCTTCAGCTTCGATACGGATGCGTCGGCGCACGGTTCTGCGGCGCGAGACGAGAAGCCGCTGACTGACTTTGAGGAAGTGGACGTGAATGTGGAGTTGGACGTTGAGAGCGGGGCGGACGTCGAGCCGGTCTCCGAGGAGGAGCGGATGACGGTTCTGCGTATGCTGGCGGAGGGCAAGATCACAGCCGCAGAGGCGGAACAGTTGTTGAATGCACTGGGCAGTGAGACGTGAGAACCGTAAGACGCGCCGCCTGGCGGGGCGGCGCGGGAAAGCATGGAGGAAGAGGATGGAGAGAGACGATCAGAATGACGGCCGGCCATTGTCAACTCGTTCCTCGTCCGCGATTGCTGTCCGAAGTGACAGCCTCTTGGCGGAGACGCGGCAAGGAAGACAGGAGACGTTACCTGAGATTGTGCGCCAGGTCCAGGAGAACAGCCACCAGGGACCGAGCGTATTCTGGCGCAGGCTACTCTTTTTCTGGCTGCGCATATACAAGTACGAACATGTGGCGAACGAAAAGTCCAGCGTGTTGGACCTTCGCATTCCAGTCCCCTTGCCCCTGATCGGCGCGCTCTTCCAACAGAAACTGAGCTGGTCGCAGGCATTTCGCTTTATCGAAGAGAGCCGCCGACCGCAAGGGGTGCCGCCGGAGCGATTCCTGGAATCTTGCATGCCTCTGGAGTTCGTGCGCATGTACGAGGGGAAGAACGAAAAAGAAGAGCTCTTAGTGATCGGATTGGACTGAATTGACGATGAAGATGAAGGCAGCGATCGAGATCGAATCTCTAAGCAAAACATTCCGCAGCCGCGGAGGCAACGACGTTGAGGCCGTGAGCCTGTTGAACCTGACGGTGGAGGCTGGGCAGGTGTTCGGTTTCCTGGGCTCAAATGGAGCTGGCAAGACAACGACGATCAAGATGGCCTGCGGGCTGGTGCAGCCGACAACGGGCACGGTTCGACTGAACGGCTACGACGTGCTGAAGCAGCGGGGCCAGGCGATGCGGCAGATCGGCGCGGTGTTGGAGGGGACGCGCAACGTCTACTGGCGCATGAACGCGTGGCAGAACCTGCTCTACTTTGGCCGGATCAAGGGAATCTCGTCGAGCGGATTGCTGAAGGCGAGGGCGGAACAGCTGTTGCGGGAGCTGGACCTTTGGGAGCGGCGCAAAGACCCGGTGGGCGAATTCAGCCGGGGCATGCAGCAGAAGGTGGCGATCGCGGCGGCGCTGATCGCGGACCCGCCGATCGTCCTGCTGGACGAGCCGACGTTGGGGTTGGACGTGCATGCGTCGCGCACAGTTCAGGAATGGATCGTTCAGCTGGCAAAGGAGCGGGGCAAGACGGTTGTGCTGACGACGCATCAGCTGGACATGGCCGAGAATCTCTGCGACCAGGTTGCGATCATGAGCCATGGAAAGCTGCTGGCCCACCGCCCCACCGCGGAGCTGCTGGACCTGTTCCGGCGGGAGTTCTATCAGGTGCGGCTGCGGGGCGTGGTCGATATGGAGAAGAACGGCGTTTTCCCCGGCTTCGCGGCCAGCCAGGAGAACGGGCACACGGTCCTTTCCGGCGAGGTTGGCGACGACATGTCGGTGTTCGACCTGGTGGAGCGGGCGCGGACCGCGGGTATGGACCTGATCAGCGTTTCGCCGGGGGAGCCGAATCTGGAGGAGATATTTGTCGAACTGATCGAGCGGGCGGAGGAGACGGTTGGGCAGGACGGTGGACTGGAACGGAAGGCGGGGCACAGGCCCGCTGGCGTCAGGAGCAGAGGGTAAGACAATGATGGCGACGGGAACGGTTTTGTTGAACGAATGCCAGAAGCGACTGATCATCATGTGGTCGTACAGATTCAATTTCATGCTCGAGACGTTCATGATCGGATTCCTGTTCGTCGGCATCAGCTTTTTCGTGTCGGGCGGCAGGCCCACGCCCGAGCAGATGGCGCCGGCGCTGTTGGGATATCTGACCTGGTTCTACGCGGTGTTCGCGATTTCGGATATGAGTCAGGGGATCCGGGAGGAAACCCAGACGGGAACGCTGGAGCAGATGTACATGAGCCCGCTGCCGTCGGGTCTTCTGCTGGCGGGGCGCTCGGTGGCGTCACTGTTCATCAGCACCGGCATGGTTGCCCTGGTTGGCGGGATCCTGATGCTGGCGCTGGGGATCCGGATTCCGGTGCGGCTGGCGGGGGCGCCGGTCTTTGCCCTTACGCTGGCGGGGCTGTACGGGTTCGCCTTCTTCATGGGCGGGGCCACGTTGGTATTCAAGCAGGTGAATGCGCTGGGCAATCTGCTCACGAATATGCTGTTGTTCCTGAACGGCTCCTTTCTGACGGTCGAACGCATGCCGGGCTGGCTGGAGGGGTTCGCCCGCAGCCTGCCCTCGACGCAGGGAATCGATGTATTGCGCAGTGTGGTTTTGGACAATCTGTCCCTGGCCAGCGTGTGGCATGACGGAAGCCTGATGTGGCTGACGGCGCATACGGCTTTCTTTCTTTTGGCCGGGTGGGGCGCATTCCTGTGGGGAGAGCGGGTTGCCCGAAAGCGGGGCTTGCTGGGGCAGTATTGAGGGGGAACTGCGGGGAAGGACAGGGGGGCGTTGCGGGGGAAATCCCCCCGCACAAGGGAGGGCCGAAAGCCCGACCGCTTAAAGTAGCATAAAGCGCCTTTCTGGGGGAGAGGATGGAGGCGCGGAGAGAGAAGCGGATGCGCCCGTCTCGTTCAGTGCCGGGATGTGACCAAGGTTGGGTCGTTGCGATTTGGGGGAAGAGGTTGATATGGCAACAGCGGAAGAGCGAATGCGGGTCTTGAAGATGATCGAAGAAGGAAAGATCTCCGCGCAGGAGGGCGCGCGCCTGCTGGAGACGCTGGGCCAAAGACCCGAACGAGCCCGCCGCCAGCGGGGGTCGGGAGAAGCGGGCGGAGAGGGAAGAGGACGATGGTTGCGTCTGCGCGTCTCTGATACAAGGAGCGGCAAGACGCGGGTCAATCTGACGCTCCCGATCGGGCTGGTCGACATGGGGTTGGCGGTGGGGGCGCGGTTTGTGCCGGACGTAGCTGAACTGGACGTAGACGAAATTCGCGACGCGCTGCGATCCGGGCTCAATGGGAAGATCCTGGAGGTCCGCGATGAAGAGGAGCTGGTTGAGATTTTTGTGGAATAGGGTGCAGGCGGCCGGGAATTTCCGCCTTTCAGGCAGATCGTAGGCGGATCGTAGGAGAATTGTCTGACCCGTAGGTTTCGGCATTTTTGGTTCGCGGCCAAGCAGTCTCGGTGGTTCCTACCAGAGTAAATCCCGGCGGATTTGGTGGGATAACCCTGTCGGGGAACGGTTCCGGAGTGGCTTTGCCCGGTTGACAGCCATTCGGCAAGAGCATATACTGTCAACAGCCGTGCCCCCCACGACGAGCGGCTCCGGACAAATCCACAAAAAGGGACCAGATCCGTCCGTCAGTTGGACCGTTCATTGGGCCGGTCAAACCACAGTTGACCCTCAAGGATGAGCGTGGACGCCTTTCATATTTGCTGTTGTAGCCGGAAACCCGATTGGGAAACATTGTTTGCAAGCACCTGGGCTCGCGTTATGCCCGGGTGTTTTCGTCTTTTACGCACGCGCATCATGCGGGGTCCGTATTCGGTACTGTTTCGTTTCCTCAGCGCTTAGCACCCCAGAGAAAGGAAAACAGAATGGACGCGATTGCCAGCCGTATCATCAAAGCCCGCCAGTACGCAGCCGAGCGTGACAAACGCTTGTGGTTCAACACTTTTAAGGTGAAGATCCAAGGCGAGCACTCTGATCACTACGTCTGCTATGATCAGGGTGCCTGGGATTGTGATTGCGAGGAGTTTCAGCGCAGAAGCATATGTGCCCATGTAATGGCGATGGAAGAGATTCTCGGTGAGGCAGTTGAGCCTGCGATGCTCCCTATCCCGGGATAGCGCAGACAAGAAGGTCCAGATAGTTTACTGCTCAAGTGCCAGGCCGGTTGGCCTGGCACTTTTTTTGCCGGTCAGTTGAGCTGCGGCGGCCGGCGGCGGGGGCATCGGGGCATGACGCGGGATCGGGGGCGGATTTCAGCGGGCGCGGGACCTGTGGAATAATAGCGGGATAGGCAGTGACAAGAGGGATGGATGAAACGTGCGGCGCAGCTGCTGATCGGGCTTCTGATCAGCCTCTTTTTTCTTTATCTGATTTTGCCGGGGCTGCATCTGCCGGAAGTGTGGCGGGCGATGGGGCAGGCCAACTACTGGTGGATTGCGCCCGGCGTGGCGGTCTACATGGTGGGGCTGTGGGCGCGCACGTGGCGCTGGCACTATATGCTGCGGCATCTGAAACCGGTCTCGCTGAGCAGGCTCTTTCCAGTGGTGTGCATCGGTTATTTCGGCAACAATGTTTATCCCTTTCGCGCCGGGGAGGTGATGCGGGCTTACGTGTTGTGGCAGCGGGAAGAAATCCCGATCAGCTCCAGCCTGGCGACGGTGATCATCGAGCGTGTCTTCGACGGGCTGGTGATGCTGCTGTTCGTGTTCCTGGCGCTGCCCTTTGCGCCGATCCCGGCGGCCTTCCAGCAGTTTGTCGTCTTTGTGACCTTCCTGCTGCTGGTCGTCACCGCGCTCTTCATTTGGATGACGGTGCGGCCGCGGCGGATCGCCGCCCTCTATGGCTGGCTGGCGGAAAACCTGCTGCCGGACCGAATCCGCGAACGGACGGACGGCCTCTTTGACCGCTTTATGGAGGGGCTGGGCAGCCTGCGCAGCGGCCGCGACCTGATCCTGATCTTTGCCACGAGTATCGTGGTGTGGTTGATGGAGACGGTCAAGTATTGGTTTGTCATGCACGCATTTGCCTTCAGTGTCAGCTTTCTGGCGTTGATGTTAATCAACGGCCTCGTCAATCTGGCGACAACACTGCCGTCGGCGCCCGGGTACATCGGCACATTCGATACGCCGGCGATCGAGACGCTGGCCGCCTACGGGATCGATCCCCAGCTGGCGGCCAGCTATACGCTGACGCTTCACGCGGCGCTGTGGGCGCCGGTGACCGCGCTGGGGGCCTACTATTTCTGGCGCGTGCAGCTGCGTTGGAGTGATTTCAACAGGGCCCGGAAGCAGGCGGACCGGGAGGCGCAGATCGAGACGGCGGTAGAATGAGACGCGGCTGTATTGCCGGCTGGATGCAGCCAAGACATGACAAAGAAGACCGTGACAGTTCAAAAGGAACAGGAGCCAGAAGCGATGGGTGCAGAGAGCAGAGAGCGGGCGCGCGAGAATGGCGGCGTTCAGAAGACATGCCTTGACAATGGCCTGCAGGTCATCCTCAAAGAAAGCCACCTGGCGCCGGTCGCCAGTTTCTGGATCTACTACCAGGTGGGAAGCCGTAACGAGGCGCCCGGCGTGACCGGAATCAGCCATTGGGTGGAGCATATGCTCTTCAAGGGAACTGAGAAGTACCCGCAGGGGGCATTTGACAAGGCCGTGGCCCGCGCCGGCGGCGCGTTCAACGGCATGACCTGGCAGGACTGGACGACCTATTTCGAAACGTTTCCGGCGGAGCGCATCGAGCTGGCGCTGGACGTGGAAAGCGACCGGATGGCGAACGCCATTTTCGACGCGGAGGAGACCGAATCGGAGCGCACGGTGATCATCAGCGAGCGTGAGGGCAGCGAGAACAGCTACCGCTGGCTATTGAATACGGAGATGCAGGCGGCCGCGTTCCAGACACACCCGTACCGGCATCCGGTCATTGGCTGGAAGCAGGATCTGCTGACGATGGGCCGCGCCGAACTCTACGAGCACTATAGGACCTTCTACACGCCCAACAATGCGGTGGCGGTGGCGGTGGGCAGCTTTGACTGGGGAGAGATGGTGGATCGCATCGAGCAGTACTTTGGAGGCCTCGAGAAGGGACCGACTGTGCCGGTCATGCGTTTGCAGGAGCCGGAGCAGCGGGCCGAGCGGCGAATCGTGTTGCGGGGCGCCGACCAGACCTCCTATATTGGCCTGGCATTCCATGCGCCGGCCGCGCAACATAAGGATTTCTTCCCCCTGACCGTGCTGGACAGCATCCTGAGCGGCGCGAAAGGGATGGGGCTGTTCGGCGGGGGCTCGTCCAACCGCAGCAACCGGCTGTACCGTGCGCTGGTGGACAAAGAGCTGACGGTGGGCGTTACATCGTCGTTTATGCCGACGATTGATCCCTATCTGTTCGGCTTCAGCGCTACGCTTGCCCATGATGTGACGCACCAGGAGGTGGAGGACGCGATCTGGGCGGAGATCGAGCGTGTGCAGAAGGAAGCGGTGTCGGCTGAGGAGTTGGACAAGGCGATCAAGCAGACCAAGGCGCAGTTCGCCTACAGCAGTGAAAGCGTAACAAATCAGGCGTACTGGCTGGGCTTCAGCGAAATGATCGCTGACAGCGAATGGTTTGAAGGATGGCTGGAAAACCTGGAGGCGGTCACGGCTGACGATATACAGCGGGTCGCCCAGACGTGGTTTGGCCGCAACAAGCAGACGGTTGGCTGGTATCTGCCCGAACTGTAAAGAGGGACGTTTTTCACATCCTGATCGCTGATCCATGTTTCTATCCCGGCTGCAACTGGAGCACTTTCGTAACTACAGAGAGCTGGACCTCTCCTTCGGCGCGCCGGTGACGCTTGTCCAGGGCCGCAACGGGCAGGGCAAGACGAACCTGCTCGAAGCGGTCTACTATTTGGCGACGAGCAAATCCCGCCATGTTCGGACGGAGCGGGAAGCGGTTGACAGGGCCGCGGCGGACGAACCGATCCCCTACGCCCGCATCCGGGGAGAAGTATTGCGCGGGGAGGAGTCAACAACGCTTGAGATTCTGTTCACGCTGCGGGGAGACGGCTTTAACTACACGAAGCAGGCCCGCGTGAACGGCGCGCCGCGGCGCAGCATGGACCTGATCGGCCACCTGCGGGCGGTCCTCTTCCTGCCGGAAGACCTCACGCTTGTCGCCGGCAGCCCCAGTGAGCGGCGGCGCTATATCGACGTCGCCCTATGCCAGATCGATCGCGGCTACTGCCAGGCGCTCTCCCGCTATCAGAAAGTGGTGACGCAGCGCAACAGCCTGCTGAAACAGCTGCAGGAACGCGAGCAGGGCGACAGCGCCGCGGTCGCGGCGGAACTCGGATTCTGGGACGATCAGCTGATCGAACTTGGCACGCAAGTGTACACCCGGCGGCATGCCTATCTGGCCGACCTGGCCCCGATCGCGCGCCGCGCGCACGCGGACCTGTCGGGGCAGCAGGAGGCCTTGGCGCTGCTGTATCTTCCGAGCTTCAACACCGGGCTCTACTCGGAGCTTTCCTACCAGCGGTTGCGGGACGGCGAAGAGGTAGACGCCGACAGCTTGGCGCGCCAGGAGGTCGACGCGGCGATGATCGGCCGGCGCTTCCGCGAACGGCTGGAGGAGCGGCGGAGCGTGGAGTTGCGCGCGGGCAACTCGCTCTACGGCCCGCACCGGGACGAGTTGGTCTTTCTCGTCAACGGCTGGAATCTGCGCACGTACGGCAGCCGCGGGCAGCAGCGCACCGGCGCGCTCGCCCTGAAGCTGGCGGAACTGCAGGCGATGGCGGAGGCGACGGGCGAGAAGCCGATCCTGCTGTTGGATGACGTGATGAGCGAATTGGACGCGCAGCGGCGGGGCGCTCTGCTGGGCGCGCTGGCTGATGTGCGCCAGGGAATCGTGACGACGACCGACTGGGCGCAGTTTTCCAACGATTTCCAGATGGCGGCGCAGCGGCTCCATGTCGTGGCCGGCACGGCTGCGCCCGCGGCCGCCGGCATGTGACCTGCCGGGCCTGCATCCGCCGGCGGCCCGCGCCCACCCACCCTGGTTCTGACACGTGACCCCATGAACGAGAGACTCTACTACAAAGACGCTTACTGCGCTGACTTTGCCGCGCAGGTCACCGGGCGGCTTGTGCATCAGGCCCAACCGGCAGTGCGGCTGGACCGGTCGGCTTTCTATCCGACATCGGGCGGGCAGCCGCATGACACGGGAACTTTGAACGGGACCGCCGTGGTTGACGTACAGGTTGGGGCGGATGGGGCTGTGCTGCACCTCCTGGAGGAGCCGCTGCCGGAGGAGACGAGGAACGTTCGGGGACAAATCGACTGGCCGCGGCGCTATGATCACATGCAGCAGCATTCGGGTCAGCATCTGCTGTCGCAGGTGTTTTTCCGGCTTCTGGGCCTGGAGACGGTGAGCGTGCATTTCGGCGATGCGCTGAATACGGTGGACCTGGAGGGCCCCGCCCTTTCGGCCGCGCAGCTGGCGGATATTGAGACGGCGGCCAACGAGATCGTGTGGGAGAACCGGCCGATACGGGCCTACTGGGTCGATGAGGAGGCGCGGGCGAAGGCGCCGCTGCGCCGGGCGCCCGCGGTGCAGGGCGCGACCCGCATCGTGGAAATCGGCAAGTTCGACTGGTCTGCGTGCGGCGGCACGCACGTGCGGAGGACAGGGGAGATCGGGCTCATTTCGCTGGCGCGGCTCGAGAAGCACCGGGGCAGAAGCCGCGTGCATTTTGTGTGCGGCGGGCGGGCGCTGGCGGATGCGGCGGCGCGCCGCGCGTTGCTGGCGGAGACGGCGGGCCTGCTGGACAGTGGCGTGCAGGACGTGCCGGCGCTGGTGTCGAAACAGCAGGAGGCGCTGCGGGCCGCGCAGCGGGAGCTGAAAGCCCTGCGGGAAGAGCTTGTCGAATACCGGGCGCGTGAGCTGCTGGCGGAGGCGGAGGTCACGCGCGGTCTACGGCTGGTGGCGCGGGAGGTGGAGGATAGCGATCCGGCGGCGGTGCAGGGGCTGGCGAGGGCGCTAGTGGCCGAGACCGGTGTCGTCGCTCTGCTTGGCTGCGCGCAACGGGGTAAGGGGACGGTCGTTTTTGCCCGGTCCGAGGACTGTTCGTTGCACGTTGGCAATCTCCTGCGGGACACGTTGCGGCAGTTTGGCGGCGGAGGCGGCGGCCGGCCGGATTTTGCGCAGGGCGGGGGCGTGGCGGCGGAAGAGCTGTCAGATGCGCTCGGCGCGGCGGCGGAAGCGGCGCGAAAGGCCGTCGACAGCTAGTATTCGTTCTTATTGAAACCCCCTTTTCCACCTTGCGTATTGCGTTATTGAAGGCGAGTCGCCTTCGTTTCAATATGCACTCTCCGGCGATACGGTGAAGCGCCATAGCCACTGTTGCCGGCAACCCGGGAGTTCACCGCGCCGGACAACCGGAAGAAAGGAAGACTTTCGAATGAATCGTAAGGGAGCCATGCCGGTCCTGCCGGTCGAGGCCTACACATCACAGGACTGGTTCGACCGCGAGCAGGAGCTTATCTTTTCGCGAACGTGGGCTTTTGCCGGGTTGGTGGGGGACGTCAGCGAACCGGGGCAGTATGTGGCCGTGCAGGCGGGGCTGAACAACATCTTCATCGTGATGGGGGAGGACGGGCAGCTGCGGGCCTTTCACAATATCTGCCGCCACCGGGGGACGCAGTTGCTGCGCGCCGTCGGCAACACGAAGAAGGTCATCACCTGCCCCTACCACGACTGGACCTACAGTCTGGAGGGTTGTCTGCTATCTGTTCCGGACAGGAAAAACCAGTTTCCTGACTTGGATATGGCGAGTCTCGGACTGAAAAAGGCGTCGGTGTCCAGCTGGCGAGGCATGCTGTGGGTCCACCCTGACGAGAACGCCGCGCCCGTGGAGGAATGGTTCGGCGGCGTGGAACCCCGCCTTGGCCCTCACAAGGTCGAAGAGTTGGTGGAGTACAAGAAGGGGCGCGCGGAATACGAAATTGCCGCCAACTGGAAGATCGTGGTTGAGAACTATATTGACAGTTATCACCTGGCGCATCTGCACTCCGGGACTTTGTCGATGTACGATCACAAGCGCATCGAATCCGGTTTCGCCGGGCCGCACTTCTACTTTTGGGAGCCGCTTAGCCCGGAATACGCGGCGGACGTGGAGAGGAACGCGCCGTCGCCGCTGGTTATCCCGGCAGAGCAGGCGGGCGCGTGGGTGCCGATGCTGTTTCCGGGCATTGGACTGGCAGAGAACGAGGACTCGTGGTCGGTGTTTCATGTGACGCCGCTGGCGCCCGACCGCACGCGGGTCGTCACGCGCACCAAAATGGCTGACGCTTCAGTGCTGGCCTTCGCATCGCAGTCGATTCGTTCTTACAGCTTCTGGGCGAAGCGGGTGCGGGGCAAGTATGACGGCGATGGCGGTGACGACCCGATGGCGTCGGGCGACTTTATGCAGGAGGATATCTATGCGTGCGAACAGCAGCAGCGGTCGCTTGCGAGCCCGTTCTTCGAGCACGGTCCCTCTGCGTCGAAAGGGGAGGCCGGTGTGCGGCGACACCAGGCGTTGGTGTCGGAATGGTTGGA
>JAJEBF010000051.1 GCA_022824025.1 Caldilineaceae bacterium | reverse complement strand
AACCTTCTAAAGTCGGATGCCGCTTCCCGCTCGGTTACGGGCCGGACAGGAGCGACAACGAGTTCACATAAGACGGGCAAAATCGCAGCACCGCAAAGCCATGGCCATCTTCCTAATGCACACTGTCCGAATCGTCGCCGTCGGAGTCGGGCGACAGACGCCATGCCAACTCGATACACAGCCGTCGTGGTCGGCCTCGATCATGACTTAGAGCAAGCTCTTTGGCCCGGCATAGCTGATGGGATAGCAGATCCACGATTGCAAAATGATCCCCACACTTTCACCTTCTTCCAGACCCTCTCACCTTCATTTCAGATTGACATGGTCATCTCCGACATGACTGGACAGTTTGTTCTGAGCCAGAATCCCCAGAACTTTATCATACGTCTCTGCCGCAAAAATCCTCTGCCGTGGGCCTCGCGTTCCTTTCGAGAGATATCGCTCCCTTTCTGTGGTTGCTCCGCTACCGGCTTGGCAGGAGGAAAGGAGTGATCCTCTATTGGAATAGAACGTCGCCTCGCAATCCTCCAAAACATACACCACCCCCTACGCGGGCTCGACGAAGACGCGCACGTCGTAGAAGCTGGCTGATGCGCCCATGTCGGTCTCGTCCTGCGGGGTGAGCTGGTTGACGTTGCGGCCGTCGGGGCTGTGCTTGTTCCACCAGATGCCGGGGGCGAGGACCGTGCCGGCCATGATCTCTTCGGTGACGCGGGCAGTGAGCTCGACTTCGCCGAGCTCGTTCCAGACGCGCAGCCAGGCGCCCTCTTCGATGCGGCGGGCGGCCGCGTCCTGGGGGTGGATCCAGAGCAGTGGTTCCCGCTCGCGGCCGCGGAAACGCTCCAGATGCGAGAAGGAGGAGTTGAGGAATGAGTGGGCCGGCGGCGAGATGCAGGCCAGCGACTGCGCGTCCTGGTTCGCCGGCGCGCTGCCGTTCTTTCTTTCCTCCCGCCTTGCCCCTCTCTCCTCGCTCTTCGGGGGCGTGTAGGCGGGCAGAGGATCGTAGCCGTCCTGCGCCATGCGCTCACTGTAGAATTCGCACTTGCCGCTCGGGGTGGGGAAGTTGCCCTCCGCGAAGGGAAGATAGGGCTGGGGCAGGTTGAGACGCACGAACCCTTTCTCCAGCAGGGCATCCCAGGTGACCGTTTCGTAGAGGGGATGGCGCTGCGTCTCGACGAAGTTGCGCAGGATGGTTTCGTCATCTTCGTAAAAGCCGCTGTCGGTGTAGCCCATTGCCTGCGCAAGGCCGCGGAAGATGGCGCTGTTGGGCCGCGCTTCGCCCACGGGCGGGATCGCGGGCCGGTTGAGCGCCATGTAATGATGGCCGTACATGCGTTGCAGGTCCCAGTGTTCGGCCTGCGTGGTGGCGGGCAGAAGATAGTCGGCGTAGTCGGCGGTGTCGGTCTGGAAATGTTCGAGGACGACGGTGAGCAGGTCCTCGCGCGCCAGGCCGGCGCGGACCGAAGACTGGTCGGGGGCGACGGCGGCGGGATTGCAGTTGTAGACGAAGAGCGCTTTCACCGGCGGGCCGGCCGCGTCGGGCGCGGGCTTGCGGTCCACGGGCCGGGGCGCGTAGTGCGCGGCGGCGAGGCGTGTCCGGTCGAGGCTGAGCGCGTCGCCGAGGCGGTTCATGTTGATGGTGCGGGGGAAGCGTCCGGCGAGAAGGTCGGGCCGCTGCAGCCCGCTCTTTTCGAGGTGGCGCAACTGCCCGCTGACGCTGAGCTGGATGCCGCCGCCCTGTTCCCGCCATGCGCCGACGAGCGCGGGAAGACAGGTGATGTTGCGCATTGCCATGCCGCCGCCGTAGTGGCGCTGCATGCCGTAGTTGACCCGGATCGCGGCCGGTTTCGTCGCGGCATAGTCCCGCGCCAGTTGGCGGATCCGCTCGGCGGGGATGCCGGTGATCTGCGCGGCCCGCTGCGGCGGCCACTCCTGGACGCGTTCGGCCAGCTGCTCGAAACCGACGGTATGGGCCGTCACATAGTCGTGGTCGTGCAGCCCGGCATTGATGATCTCGTGCATCATCGCCAGCGCGAGGGCGCCGTCTGCGCCGGGGCGGATGGGCAGCCACTCGTCGGCGGCCTTGGCGGTGCGGGTGCGGGCCGGATCGATGACGATGACGCGCGCGCCCTGTTTGCGCGCCTGCTGGATGAAGGGCCACAGATGCAGGTTGCTCGTCAGGGTGTTGCTGCCCCAGATCAGGATCAGGCGTGCGTGCGCGTAATCTTCCGGTTCGATTCCGACCGTGGCGCCGATTGTGTAGAGATATCCTTCAAATCCGGCCTCGGAGCAGATCGTATACGCCAGACGGCTTGCCCCCATCTGCTGGAAGAAGCGGTCGGACATGCAGTGTTGCTGCAGAAAGCCCATCGTACCGCCGTAGGCATAGGGCAGAACCGCTTCCGGTCCCCATTCGTTGTTTATGCTCTGCAGGCGCGCCGCGATCTCCGTCAGCGCCTGGCGCCAGGAGATGCGTTCGAAGCGGCCGCTGCCTTTGGGCCCGGCGCGGCGCAGCGGGTGGGTGAGCCTGTCGGCGTGATAGACGCGCTCGAGATAGCGGTCGACCTTGCCGCAGAGGGCGCCCTGCGTCACCGGGTGGTCGGCAAGGCCCCAGATATCGAGCGCCCGCTCGTTTGCGCGGTCCACAGCGATCTGCCAGCTGCATGTATCGGGGCAGTCGTGCGGGCAGGCGCCGGTCACGATGCGGACGGATTGATTGTCTGCGTAGAGGGCGAGTTTCGACATGGCTTTGGCTCGTAGACGATCGTCGGCGGTGGGCCGCTCAACGGGCCCAGCGTCACACTGCGGATGTTGGGGCATCAGTGTAGCAGTGAATCCGCGCAGGGCGAAATTAGACTGCGGCGGCCCGAATGGATATGATAGGCGGGTTGCGCGGCGTCCAGGGCACCGTGTGCGGGGATGATTGACATCAGCATGTTTCAGCCGGATGGTTCGCCGGCGTCCGGCGCAGAGGCTGGGGCTATGGGGGAAGGGAGAGCGGCAGCGGCGGGAATCATGCAAACTGCACAAACAAATATGGGCAATCGTTATTCGGATTGTCCAAGAGTGCGCTGACGGTCGCGGGGTATACTACAACAGTTATCGTTCTATCGACATATTCTCAGGTCAAAATGGACCCCATGCCATCTGTGAAAGGATCAAGTAAGGAATGAAACTCAACGTAAGTTCAATTGAAGATCTGAACAGCGCGATTCAGGACAACGGCATCCAGATGGTGGATGTCAAGTTTACCGATCTGTTCGGTCAGTGGCACCACTTCACAATGCCGGTTGAGGAGTTTGATGCGGATGACGCGGTCAATGAGGGGATGGGCTTTGACGGCTCTTCGATTCGCGGCTTCCAGAGCATCGAGAACAGCGACATGGTGCTGCGGTTGGATCCTACAACTGCGATCATCGACCCGGTTTGCGCCATGCCCACGCTAAGCGCGATCTGCAACGTTCATGACCCGCTTTCGGGCGAAGCCTACAGCCGCGACCCGCGCAACGTCGCCGGCAAAGCGGTCAGGTATGTTGAATCTGATGGCATTGCCGACACCGTCTTTGTCGGGCCGGAAGCCGAGTTTTTCATCTTTGACGGTGTTTCCTATGATGCAGGCCGCCACACGGCCGGTTACTACGTGGACAGTGTGGAGGCGCCATGGAACTCGGGCGAGATGGGTTTAGGTCATTCGGTGGGCCTTAAGAGGGGTTACTTCCCGGTTTCTCCCTATGATACCTTGCAGGACATCCGTTCCGAGATGACGCGCAAGATGATCGACGCCGGCCTTGATATTGAAGTGCATCACCATGAGGTGGGTACGGCAGGCCAGGCTGAAATCGACATGAAGTTCAAGCCGCTTCTGCAGATGGCCGACCAGGTACAGCTGTTTAAGTACATTATCAAGAACGTCGCCAAGGAGAACGAGAAGACGGTCACGTTCATGCCGAAGCCGCTTTTCGAGGATAACGGTTCGGGCATGCACACACACCTGAGCTTTTGGAAGAACGGCGTGCCGCTGTTCGCCGGTGACCAGTACGCCGGACTCAGTGAGATGGCCCTGCACTTTACGGGCGGACTGCTGAAGCACATCAATTCGCTGCTGGCCTTCTGCGCCCCCCTGACCAACAGCTACCGACGCCTGGTTCCCGGTTATGAGGCTCCGGTGGTCGTGGCCTACTCCGCGCGCAACCGTTCCGCGGCCTGCCGCATCCCGATGTACAGCCAGTCGCCGAACAGCAAGCGCATCGAATTCCGCTGCCCCGACCCCGGCGCGAACCCGTACCTGGCCTTCGCGGCGATGGTGATGGCCGGCATGGACGGCATCAAGAACCAGATTGATCCCGGCGATCCGGCCGAGATCGATTTGTACGAAGAGGATGTCCTGAAAGAGGTGGAGATGGTGAAGGGCAGCCTGGGCGAGGTGCTGGACGCGCTCGAGGAAGACAACGACTACCTGCTCGAAGGCGGCGTCTTTACCCCGGACCTGCTGGATGCGTACATTGAGTACAAGCGGCTGGAA
The DNA here is from genome assembly GCA_022824025.1 of Caldilineaceae bacterium. GTDB lineage: Bacteria > Chloroflexota > Anaerolineae > Caldilineales > Caldilineaceae > Bin5. The sequence continues at coordinate 80,055 of JAJEBF010000051.1, read as the reverse complement.
GAGGTGGATGCAGTGCGGCTGCGGCCGCATCCGCAGGAATTCGTGATGTACTACGGCATCTAGAGTTGAGCCGAACGTAATTGACGACAAGGGGGCGGCGCGGCGCATTGCGTCTGCCCCCTTTTTCTTTCATACCTCAGGTGGCGGGGTTTTCAGTTGTCAGCCGTGGATTCTTGGAATCTGGTTGCCTTTTCGATAAGATTCTGACGACTGGGAACTATCTGAAAGGGGAAGGCAAATATGCTCCTGGACGCATTTGGCGACGAAAAACTGATGGAGACGCTGGAAAGGATCGACGACACGATCAAGAGACACAATGTCCGCTTTGTGCGTCTTCAGTTCAGCGACATCATGGGCATTGTCAAGCAGGTAACGATCCCGATCGATCTTTGGGATCGCGCGGTCGAAAACGGTGTATGGTTCGACGGCAGCTCGATTGAAGGGTTTGCGCGCGTCGCTGAGAGCGACATGTATCTGGTGCCGGATCTGGATACGTTCATGCCGATTCCTTGGGAGATGGAGCTGTCCACGGCGCGCGTTGTTTGCGACATCTTCACCCCGAGCGGGGACCCCTTCGCCGGCGATCCTCGTTATATTCTACGCCGGCAGTTGGAGCGCGCGAAAAATCTGGGTTTCGATTTTCTTGTGGGCCCGGAGTTGGAGTTCTTTTTATTTCGGCGGCACCCGGATAACAGCCTTTACCCGCTGACGCCGCATGACGAAGCGGGCTATTTCGATGTGAGTTCGGATTCGGCGCATGGTGTGCGCCGCCAGATGGTTGACGCGCTCAATGCCCTGGGCATCAAGGTGGAGGCCTCTCACCATGAGGTTGCGAGCGGGCAGAATGAGATCGACTTTCAGTACGGCCCCGCGCTGGCTGCGGCGGACAACACGATCTCCTTACGGACGACGCTCAAGGCGATTGCGCAGAAGAACGGTCTTCACTGCACCTTCATGCCCAAACCGATCACGGGGGTCAATGGTTCCGGGATGCACGTCCATCAGAGTCTCTGGCGTCATGGTGAAGAAGAGACCTGCATGTACGACGCGGACGATGAGTATGGTTTGAGCAAGACCGCGCTGCATTTTATCGCGGGCCAGCTTGCGCACGCGGCGGCGATCACCCCGATCATTGCGCCGCTGGTGAACAGTTACAAGCGGCTGGTGCCTGGTTATGAGGCGCCGGTTTATGTTTCCTGGGGCCGTACAAACCGGAGCGCGCTGATCCGCATTCCCCGCGTCAATCCCAATCGGACGCAGAGCACGCGTTGCGAACTGCGCTGCCCTGACCCGAGCGCGAATCCCTACCTTGCGTTCGCCGTCATGCTGGCTGCCGGTCTCGACGGCATTGAGCGCCAGCTGGACCCGCCGCTGCCGGCCGAGGAGGACCTCTACCAGATGAACGGTGACCGTTCCGGCCTGGAGACGTTGCCCGGCAATCTTGGTGAGGCGTTGGAGGCGCTGCGCCAGGACGACGTGGTGCAGGAGGCGCTGGGCCAGCATGTTATCGAACGTTATGTCGAGGCGAAGACGCTGGAGTGGGACAGCTACCGCAACTATGTAACGCGGTGGGAGTTGGACCGCTACCTGGGCGTGTATTAGCATTCACCCGCGGGCGGACGCCGACTGTGACGGCAGGCAACGGATTTTTCGTTTCTCATGCGGCGGTAGCCGGCGGGCAGTTAAGCGCTTGTACGGCAACTTCCGCATGTTTATTTCGACGGCGTCCTGCGTGAGGCGCGCCCGGGCTCGTTTGCCTGTTGCCTGGGGGTCGTCAACCGCGTCTCGCCCGGATTGGGAGAGACCGCATCGCGGAAGAAGTGGACAAACAGCGCATTCGGCGTTACAATGGAGGGAGTGACTGAATTTAGAGGGGCGGGCCTGGCTGCCGACCGGAGCGATGATGCGAGCGGCGGCTGAAGGGTGAACGAATCTCCCAACATTTCATCCATTGCTCGCACTGCGCGTATATGTTGAACGGTAATACACAGTAGATTTTTTTCGCGCTGGGAGCTGTTGCTGCCCGGCGCTTTTATGTTAGACGAAAAAGGCAGCATGGCAGGCGTCGCGTCTGCCATGCCTTTCAAAGGAGAAATCGAATGGACCAAACGGAAACAGCCATTGCCGAAGCGGACCGTCCGCGCGCGGACGAAGCCGCTACGACTCAATTGCGTGTGATACCCCTGGGCGGGCTGGGCGGAATCGGAAAGAACATGATGCTGCTGGAGTCCGGTGAGAACATCCTGATCGTGGACGCCGGCCTGATGTTCCCCGACAGCGATATGCACGGTGTGGATGTCGTGATACCGGAGGCCGAATATCTGCTGGATCGATTGGACTGGCTGCGCGGCATTGTGCTGACGCACGGGCATGAGGATCACATCGGGGCGTTGCCCTATCTGATCGATCAGGGTTTGGATGCGCCGGTATATGCCACGGCGCTGACGAAGGGCCTGCTGCAGGGCAAGCTGTCGGAACATGGGTTGCTGGCCCAGACCGAGCTGCATACGGTGACGGAAAGTGATGTGATCACACTGGAACCGTTTACGATTGAGTTTTTCCACACGTGCCACAGCTTTCCGGACAGTGTAGGCGTCAGTGTGTCGACGCCGGCCGGGCGGGTGATTCTCACGAGCGATTACAAGTTTGACGAGACGCCGGTGGACGGCAAGTTGACCGAGGTGGAGAAGCTGCGGCGCTGGGGCGATGAGGGGGTCCTGCTGCTGTTGGGTGACAGCACAAATATCGAGGCGGAAGGCAGCACGCCCAGCGAGACCAAAGTCGAGGAGACGCTTGATGACATCTTTTCGCAGGTGGATGGGCGGGTGATTCTGGCAACATTTGCCAGCAACATAAGCCGGGTGCAGCAGATCATCACAATTTCTCGCAAGCACGGGCGGCGGGTCGGGATGATCGGGCGCTCGATGATCAACAACGTTAAGATCGCGATCGGTCTCGGCTACCTGGATATCCGGCAGGACGAGCTTCTGACCGCCAAAGAGATGGAGGAGTTGCCCTCGGGCCAGGTGACGATCATCGCGACGGGGAGCCAGGGGGAGCCGACCAGCGCCATGGTGCGCATGAGCCTGGGCGACCAGCGCCAGATCAGCTTGCGCCAGGGGGACACCGTCGTCCTGAGCGCGACGCCGATCCCCGGCAACGAGGAGCTGTTCAACCGCACGGTGGACAATCTGTACCGTCGCGGGGCCCGGGTCTTCTATCACGAACTGTCGGACGATGTCCACGTCAGCGGTCATGGCGGCAAGGAGGACTACAGGCGGATGCTGGAGTTGGTGCGGCCGCGCTATTTCATCCCTGTGCATGGCGCCTACCGGCATCTTGTTCTGCATGGCGAGCTGGCGCAGGAGGTTGGTTTGGCCGCGGAGAACGTCTTCGTGGTGGAAGATGGGCAGGTGGTCGAGTTCGGTCGATTCGCGGACGAGGCCGATGCGATTCAGGGGCGGCTGGGCGAGCACGTGAGCGCCAACCATGTTTTTGTCGACGGGTTGGGTGTCGGCGACATTGGCAGCGTTGTTCTGCGCGACCGTCGCCATCTGGGAAGCGACGGCTTTCTCGTGTGTATCGTGGCATTGGACGAGTTTGACGGCTCGATTCTCTATGGGCCGGAGATTATCAGCCGGGGTTTTGTTTATATACGGGACAATGAGGGGTTGATACTGCGGGCGGAGGAGATTGTTCGCAAGGAGGTCAAGGGCAAGATTTCGCCCACAGCGCTCTCCCGGCGCGTTCGCAACGCTTTGGCCACTTTCTGCAGCAAAGAGATGGGACGGAGGCCGATGATTCTGCCTGTGGTGATGCAGGTGTAGGCGTGCGCCGCGGCGGAAGCGGCGGCGGGGTTTCATGAAGCAGGCGCTCCTGGAAAGGGAGCCGGCACAGAGGATACGTTGTTGCGATGGGAAGACGCCCGCGTTTCGGTTGCGAAACGCGGGCAAAACGTATTGGCTGCATAGCGCTTTTTCGGTAGAGGTTGATTGGTGAAATCGGCGTTCGTTGATATACTGTGTCAGGAACGTTTGTTCTTGCTCCACGAGAAGGTGGAGTGCGGATACTGACTCCGGAAAGGTTCGTGCGGTCGTCCGCCGCGAGCCGCGACACACCCCGATTGCTCTATGGTAGCCAAGAGGCGTACGAAGAAGAAAACAACCCCGCGCAGGCAGCTTCTGGACGGGCTGGCGGTCGTCACCCGCGTCGAGGTTGTCGGCCTGAGCCTGGTGCTGATTTCGGTCTTTACGCTGCTGAGCCTGCTGACCGGTTCACGCGGCAGTGTTACCGGGCTGTGGATCGATCTGCTGCGCGACGCCACCGGAGACGGCGTGGCCGGTGTTCCTTTACTGACCGGTTTTCTGGGTCTGTGGATGGTGTTGCGCGCCATTGATGGGCCGGACCGGCGTAAATCTTCTCGTGCCGGAGGTCGTTCGGGCGGCGAGATGCCGGTGCTGCCCTGGCGGGTACCGACCGGGCTTCTTCTGATTTTCCTGGCATACATAGCCGCCATCACGCTGTCTTTGCCGCCGATGACGCGGGCGGCGCGCGTTCTGGACGGGCGGGCCGGCGGCGCGCTGGGTCTGTTCTTCGCCAATACACTGGTGGATGCGGCGCCTGGCCTGGGTGGGTGGGCGGTTATTCTTCTCGTGGCCCTGGCGGGGTTGTCGCTGCTGACCGGCCGCCGGCTGTGGGATGGGCTCTGGGTTGCAAGCAGGGCTGCGGGCCTTGACATGTGGGGGCTTTTGCAGAAGATGTGGCGGGAGGAACGGCGCAAGGACCTCTTCAGATCCAGAGCCGGGGAGAGAGAAGAGCGGGGCGAGGCAGTCGCTCCTCCTTCCACCCCGATTTCCCCTGATGCGCACGTCCCTCAGGCGGCCGAGAGCAGGCAGCATCCGCTGTCGGAAGAGCTTGTCGAATCCGACAATGCAGTGACGGCGATCGATGCCGACGGCGGCCTGAAGAGCGGGAATGGGAGGACGGAACCGACGTGGGAACTTCCGCAGCTGAGCGATATGCTGGACTTCTGGGACCGGTCGATCGACAGCGACGATCTGATCCGTTTTCGGGGGCGGCTGCTGGAGGAGACCCTGGCGTTGTTCGGCGTTCCGGCGGACTTTGAGGGGGTCAACGCCGGCCCCACCGTCACGCAATATCTGATTCGGCCAGGCTATACCGAGCGCACGGTGCGCGGGGAGGTCAAGCGCACCAAGGTGAAAGTCAGCAAGATTGCCAGTTTGAGCAACGATTTGGCGCTTGCGCTCGCGGCGCGCACGGTGCGGATCGAGGCGCCGATACCGGGCACGAGCTACGTTGGCATCGAGGTGCCGAATACTGAGAGCAATAATGTGGGGCTGAAGGAGTTGATGGAGGGCGAGGAGTTTGAGGCGATAAAGACCAGGGGGCGTCTGCCGATTGCGCTGGGCGAGGACGTGCGGGGCAAGCCGGTGGTTACCGACTTGGCGCGGATGCCCCACCTGTTGATCGCAGGCGCGACGGGGACGGGCAAGTCGGTCTGCATCAATTCGATCATCGGCTGTCTGCTCTTGACCCACACGCCGGAGACGCTGCGCATGCTGATGATCGATCCGAAGATGGTCGAGTTGACCGTCTACAACGGCACGCCGCATCTTCTCAGCCCGGTGGTGACGGATGTGGACCGGGCCGCGGGCGTGCTGTTCTGGTGCATCAAGGAGATGGAGCGGCGCTATCAGTTGCTCAACAAGGCGGGCGTACGCGATTTGGAGCGATTCAACGCTCATTTGCGTAAACTGGGTGAGGAGATCCTGCCCTACGTCGTCGTGATCATTGACGAGATGGCCGATCTGATGATGGCGGCGCCGGAGGAGGTGGAGAAACACGTAATCCGGCTGGCGCAGATGGCGCGTGCGGTGGGCATTCACATGATCATCGCAACCCAGCGGCCGTCTGTCGATGTCATCACCGGCCTGATCAAGGCCAATTTCCCGGCCCGCATCGCCTTTGCGGTGACCAGCCAGATAGACAGCCGGGTGGTGCTGGACGTGCCGGGCGCGGAGAACCTGCTGGGGCGGGGCGACATGTTGTTTATGGCGCCGGATGCGAGCAAGCTGGAGCGGTTGCAGGGCGCGTTTCTGGATGATGCCGAGACGAACCGCATCGTCCGTTACTGGCAGAATTTCCACAACCTGGAGACTTACATTCAGGCGCAAGAGGGGAACGGACAGGGACGAGAAGAGGACGAACAGTTCCCGCTCTTCACTCCTGAGACTTCGGCGATAGAAGAGCGAGAGCTGCCTGCCGCGGAGGGCGCAGCGCAACGCGGCGAGAGTGAATCGCTGCCGCTTCTGGAAAAGGAGGATGAGCGGAACGGCGTGGGGGATCAGACACAATCTGACGATGGGCGGGACGGGCTTTTCGACGAGGCGGTTCAGGTCGTTTCGGAAGCCGGGCGCGGTTCGGTGACGATATTGCAGAGGAAGCTGCGGGTGGGCTACAACCGCGCCAGCCGCCTGGTGGAGCAGCTCGAAGCGGCTGGCATCCTGGGGCCGGATCGAGGCCAAAGCCAGGGGCGGGAGGTTTACCTCCGAAGCGCAGGAGAGCGCGTTCCGAGGCGGGAAGCGGAGGAGCCCGCAATGCTTCCCGCTGCGCCATCCTCACCCCGTAAACCTGACAATGGGTCCGCAGGCAGCGTAACCGAAACCAATGGGACTGCCGGCGGCGGAAATGGCGGCAGCGGAGCCGCGGGCAGCGGGTCTGTGGACGGTGAGCAAGCCGAGTTGCCGCCTCCTTCTGAGGAGAACGACGCCCCGCCCCGGATCTGGATGTAGCCAGGTTCGACCCACGACAGGAGAATCCAGCATGAGCCAGAGCGTGTCCCCCGCGCGCCCCGCGTGGTTGTCTGACGCGATGTACCCCTTTGAAAGCAAATTCTTCACGACTCCGTCCGGCCACAGGATGCATTACATTGACGAAGGCACGGGGGAGTCGATCGTTTTCCTGCATGGCAATCCCACCTGGTCTTTCGAATTTCGGCATCTTGTCCGCGATCTGCGGTCGCGGTATCGATGTATCGCGCCCGACCTTATTGGTTTCGGGCTGTCGTCGCGCAGCCAGCGGCCGGCCGACCACCGGCCTGAAGCCCATGCGGATGCGGCGGCGGCTTTGCTCGACCATCTCGGGGTGCGGGACGCGACGCTGTACCTGGTGGATTGGGGCGGGCCGATCGGGCTGGACTTCGCGCGCAAGCAGCCGGAGCGTGTAAAGCGGCTGGTGATCACAAACACGTGGTGCTGGCCGGTTGGGCGCGATCCGCACTATGTGATGTTCAGTTTCTTCATGTCGAGCTGGCTCGGCCGATACCTGATCAAGCGGCACAATTTTTTTGTGAACAGGGTGCTGCCGATGGCGGTCGCGCAAAAGGAGCTTCTGACGGCGGAGGTGATGGCGCACTATCGCAATGCGCAACCGACGCCTGAGGCGCGTTCTGCGTGCGCCGCGTTTCCGGGGCACATCATTGGCGCGAGCGACTGGCTGCGGTCGATCTGGGAAGATCGGGCTGCGTTTTCAGGGAAGCCGGCGCTGATATTCTGGGGATTCAAGGACATCGCGTTTCGTGAGAAGGAGTTGAACCGGTGGAAGGCGGAGTTGGCGGATTTTGAGGCGCACGAGTTCAGGGATTGCGGGCACTTCGTGGCGGAGGAGGCTCCCGGGCGGATGCTGCCGGCGCTGCGTGGGTTCATGGAGCGGACGGGGTAGGGCAGTGATATAATCGGGGCGATAGCGGCTCATCGGGAGCTGCCTTTGCAGACGGTCCGCCGCGGCGATGCGGTCGTCTTGCGACAGGGATGTGCCATGGATGAAATCCGATTGAAAGACTACCGCTGCTTCCGGGAAGATCAGACGGCCCGCTTGGCGCCGCTCACCCTCCTGGTGGGAGAGAACAGCACGGGCAAGACCTCTTTCCTGGCTATGATGCGGGCACTCTGGGACCTCGCCTTCGGTTATAGGATCCCGGATTTCAGGGAAGATCCGTATGATCTTGGCAGCTTTGACGAGATTGCTCACTATCGAGGCGGAAGAGGCGGAAGAGCTGAAAGATTCTTCGCGGAATTCAGTGCAACGATGCCGAACACACGAAGTGTGGCCAGGGAGCTTAGTTCTCGAAAGTTTGGTGCAATTTTCGGAAAAGTGGGCACTACGCCCTACCCTATAGGAAGAAGATTCGGCTTTGAAGGAATATGGATTGAAGAATCCTTTGGAGGGGATGGTGCCTACCTCCTCAGAATCAAGACTGATAGGGGGAGCTGGGAGAAGAGGCTGGAAAAAGATATCGCGGAGCGATTAATCATTGATGATCGGATGATGCTTCCTCCTCTTTCTATATATGAGGGGACGCAGTTTTCTGAGGAAGACCAAGATGAAGAGTTCGGGTTCAGACCGCTGGACGGCGCCCCGGCATTCGGTCGTAATGACTACGAACTGCTTCGAGAAATTCCCTGGTATGACCTTATTAGCTCCAGACTGCGTCCGTTCGCAGGTGCACCAGTGCGCTCAAAGCCGCGTCGCACCTATGATCCCTCGCGTCCCACCCGGGATCCAGAAGGCGACTACGTGCCGATGTATCTCGCTAACGTATTGACCCAGAACAAGAATGCCTATATGGAGCTCATAAAACGGCTCGAAGATTTCGGCGAGGAAGCCGGTCTGTTTGACGAAATCACCGTAAAGCGGCTGGGGCAGAGAGATAGTGGACCATTTCAGATTCAGATCAGGAAACGCGGACCCAAGTTGAAGGGTCCTTTACGCAATCTCATTGACGTCGGCTACGGCGTCAGCCAAGTGCTTCCGGTAATAACTGAATTGGTGAGACCGGATGCGCCGCCCCTGTTCCTCTTACAACAGCCGGAAGTACACCTCCACCCCAGCGCGCAGGCCGCGCTAGGCAGTCTGTTCTGCCAAATCGCCAGCAGGGAGCGTCAAATCATCGTTGAGACACACAGTGACCATCTGCTGGATCGCGTACGCATGGATGTCCGCGACGGGAACGGCGTCCTGAATCCTGAGGATGTTTCGATTCTTTTTTTTGAACGGGAAGGCCTCGATGTACATATCCATTCACTGGGAATCGACGGAGAAGGCAATGTCTTGAACGCGCCCGACAGCTACCGCAGGTTTTTCATGGAGGAAACTACGCGGTCATTGGGGTTATAGGAAATGTGCGCGATTATTGACGTGAACGTCTCCCACGAAGTATTTGGCGACAGTCGACCCAAAGCTGGTGAAAAGTTCTTGGAGCGGCTTAATTCAGGCGCTCTACGACTTGTCGTTAGCGGCAAGCTGCTTGCCGAACTCAACGATGGGAAGGCCCAGCAGTGGATACAACAAGGGCTAAACGCCGGAATCGTTCGGCGGGAGGCAGCAGGCACGGTGGATGGGAGGGAGGAAGCACTTAGTAGAGAAGGGAGATGTCTTTCCAACGACATTCATGTGATCGCGCTGGCTCAGATCAGCGGCGCGCGCCTTCCATACTCAAATGACATGGCTCTGCGCAAGGACTTCAGAAACAAGAGTCTGATCGATAAGCCGCGAGGGAAAGTGTACTCGACAAATCAGCGCAAGGATTTCACAAGCGGCCAGGCAAGACTGCTGAACGATAGAAACCTGTGTCGGAATCGATGAACCGCGAGTTTCAAGCGGCGCTGAGCTCGAAGCTGCATTCTTTCGGGTGTTATCCTCTCAAAATCACTGACTAAGAGCTGAAAACCTTCGGATGGATCGCAAACGGATCGCGGTAATCTTAGTGGGGCTGGCGTTTGCGGCCGGCATTGGGTTGGTTGTTCTCACGTTCACGACGCGAATACCGACTGCAGAGAGCTTGCCGGATGAGGTTGCGGCGGGGCTTGAAGAGCTGAAGACTGTGCAAGGGCGGCTGCAGATGGGGAAAGATGACCAGATGGTCGAGTACGAACTTTGGGTCCAGCGGCCGCGGCATCTGCGGGCGGAGGCGGAATTGGAAGGGCTGGACCGCAAGGCGGTCTTTATCATGACATTCAATGAAGAAGAGGCATGGATGTTTGACCCGGTGCTGAATCTCGCTACAGTCACGGATAGGGCGCAAGGGGCGTCTTTGGAGGACTCGCGTTTCGGCACTTCAGTGCTGGAGACGATGCCGGATGATGTGCTGGCGGCGCTGCGCGCGGGTACACTGCAGATTGTGGGCGAGGAGGCGGTGGCCGGCCGGAATGCGCTGCGTGTGCAGGTGCTGCTGCCGCTTTGGCAGAGCCCATTTGAAGAGGCGGGGGAGCAGGTGACCGTGTGGTTGGACCGGAGCACGTACTATCCGCTGGCGATCGAGGGCAATACCGGTTTTCGTATGCGGTTCGAATTCATCAGATTTGATGAAGAGATCGACCCGCGGACATTCGTCTTCTTCCCGCCGCCGGGCGCGACGGTGCGCCGGATCGGTGAGTAACGGGGCGGCGCGCGCGGACGAGCGCGCTGAGATGCCGCGGGGCTTTGCCCGTTTTCGCAATATATTGGCCGCATGTATCGCCACCCGCCTGGCAGTCGATACAACGACACAGCTCTTTTTTCCGTTCCTGCGGACGGTTGCGCTGGGGCTGGGGATGGATATCGTTGTCCTGGGGCGGCTCGTCAGCCTGCGCAGCCTGGCGGGGTTGAGCGCGCCCTTGTTTGGCAGCGCTGCGGACAACTTCGGTTACCGGCGCATTATGCGGCTTTCGCTGCTGTTGACGGCCGCGGGCATGTTTCTGCTGGGCAGCGGCGCGGGCGTCTGGTCAGTCGTCGCGGGTATGATCGTGTCGGGGGCGGGGCTGACGGGCTTTCTGCCGACCTGCCAGGCGTATATCAGCGCGCGCCTGCCGTTTGCGCAGCGGGCGCGGGGCATTGGGATATTGGAGTACTCCTGGGCGCTGGCAGGCATTGTCGGTCTGCCGCTGATGGGCTTTCTGTTTGGCCGCTTCAGCTGGAGACTCCCGTTCTTCGTGCTGGGCGGCGCGATGCTGGGAGGCTGGGTCCTGATTGGCCTTTTGCCGGAAGCGACGGCCGGCGTCCGCGTCATGGACCCGGAAAGGGCGCGGCGTCGGGAGGCGGCCCGGCGGAGGCTGAGAAGCCGCTCTTTCACGCCCCTTCTTTCATCCCTCCCCCCTCTGCGTGCGCAGACAGTCGCCGGTTTATTCGATCTCGGCCCCAACTGGCGTGCGGCCCTTGCCGTCATCAGCGCCAACGCTCTCTTTTATTTCAGCCAGGTGCACATTCTGATTGCCCACGGCGCGTGGCTGGAAACTGAATACGGTTTGGTTCCGGAAACCCTGGGGCTGGTGGCCTTTGCGCAGGGCGCGGCGGACCTGTGCGGCAGTGTGCTTGTTTCGTTGATCACGGACCGGGTGGGCAAGAAGCGGGCTGTGCAGGCCGGCATGCTGGGATCGCTGCTGGTCTACATGTCGCTGCCGGTTATCAATGTGGGGCTGGCGCAGGTGGTTGCCGCGCTGGTGCTGCTGCGGTTCGTGTTCGAGTATGGGATTGTGAGCGCGATCGCCCTGATCAGCGAGCAGGCGCCGGACCGGCGGGGCAAGATCATCTCGCTCTCGGTGGCGCTGAATCTGCTGGGCTCCACTGTCAGCGGATTTACGGGACCGTGGATGTATACCCGTTTCGGTGTATGGGGCTTGGGGCCGGTGGCGGCGGTGGGTACGTTGATCGCGTTTGTCCTGCTGACCGTTTGGGGTCGCGAGTCGGCCTGACGGCTTTCACTGCCATCTTACATTGAGGCAACTGACTCAGCGCGAATTGATTCCAGGAGAAAGGTCGTGACAGTTCTCTACCGGCCTGACGATGGGGCAGCGGGAGATTTCATCCCCTTCTTTTGGGAAGGCGACTACCACCTATTCTACATCAAAGAGTATGGGCCCGAAACCGGCCATGGCCCGGGCCGGCCCTGGTTTCATCTCGTCACGCGCGACTTTGTCAACTTCGAGGATTGGGGCGAGGCGGTAACGCATGGCGCGCCTGACGAGCAGGACGTCGATGTCGGCACCGGGTCGGTGGTCGCGGGGGACGGCATCTTCTACATCTACTATACGGGCATCAATCCGTCGTTTGCGGGGACCGGAATAGCGGCACAGGTGGCGATGCGCGCCACGAGCACGGATTTACGCACGTGGCAGAAGGACCCCGACTTCGTATTCGCGGCGCCGACGGAGCTGGGGTATGAGCTGGACGACTGGCGCGATCCGTTCATCTTCTGGAACGAGGCGGCCGGGGAGTTCTGGATGCTGATGACGGCGCGTAAAGACAGTGGGCCGGTTCGCAACCGGGGCTGCATCGGCCTGGCGGTCAGCTCGGACCTGGTGACCTGGGAGGGGCGGCCCCCGCTGTGGGCGCCGGATGAGGTGTGGGCGCACCCCTGTCCGGACCTGTTTCGTGATGGTGAGTGGTGGTACCTGGTCTACTCGGTTTCGAGGGAGTGGATCGCCACGCATTACCGAATGGCGCGCAGCCTGGCGGGGCCGTGGCTCTCTGCGGACGATGACATGTTCGACGGCCTTGCCTATGGTGCGGGCAAGACAGCGGGGGACGGATCGCAGCGATATCTGTTTGGCTGGCTGCCGACGCGTGCGGGGGAGACGGACGACGGCGAGTGGTTGTGGGGCGGCAACCTGGTGGTGCACGAGGTCGTTCCGCAGCCGGGCGGCGCGCTGACCGTTCGCATGCCGGAGACGGTGGCCCGCGCATTCGTCAACCCGGCGCCGCTTGCGCCCCAGCCGGTACTCGGCAACTGGGAATTCCAGGGGGAGTGCGCGCAGACAGCGGCGGTGGGCCGCTACGCGCTGATGACACTGGGCGAGATGCCGGCTGAGTGCCTGATCGAGGCGACAGTTACGTTCACCCCAGGGACGACCAACTGCGGCCTGATGCTGCGGGCCAGCGATGATCTGGAGTCCTATTACCAGGTGCGGCTGGAGCCAACCAGGAACAGGGTTGTGCTGGACCGGTGGTCACCACATTTCAGCGTGACCACGACGAACCCGCCTCTCATGTTTGAACGCCGGGTCGTTCTGGAGCCGGGCAGGCCAATCAAGGTGCAGCTGCTTGTCGACGGCACGGCGCTGGTCGTGTATGTCGATGAGCGTGTGGCGCTCTCCGGGCGCATCCATGACCGGCGCGAGGGCGAGTTGGGCCTCTTCGTGACCTTGGACGAGGCACGCTTTGATGGGGTAAGGACGGCGATCAGGTAGATTTCTGAGGCGGGCGGATATGAAGGCAGCTATTATTTCTTCACATTTGGGCGCGGCTATGCGCCGTATTCATGCGTAACCGGCAGACGCGGGCGGAGGCGCCGCGGGGTTTCGCCCACTTTCGCTATATCCTGGCGGCCTGTGTTGCGACACGGCTTGTCGTCGATACCTCGATCCAACTCTTCTACTCCTTCCTGCAGATCATTGCATTGGGGATGGGGCTGAATGTCGTCGTATTGGGCCGTTTCCTCAGCCTGCGCAGCGCGGTGGGGCTGAGCGCGCCGCTGTTTGGCAACGCGGCGGACCGCTACGGCTACCTGCGGGTCATGCGCCTGGCGCTTGTACTGGCCGCGGTGGGAACCTTTCTGCTGGGCAGCGGAGCCGGGTTCTGGTCGGTTGCGGCTGGGATGGTTCTGTCGGGGATGGGGTTGACCGGTTTCATGCCGACGGTTCAGGCCTATATCAGCGCACAGCTGCCTTTTGCGCAGCGGGCGCGGGGCATCGGGATCCTGGAGTATTCGTGGGCGTTGGCGGGGATTCTGGGGCTTTCGCTGATGGGGATCCTTTTCGACCGTTTCAGCTGGCAGGTTCCTTTTCTCGTCCTGGGCGCGGCGATACTTGCCGCCTGGGCGCTTCTCGGTTTCCTGCCGAAGGCGCCGAGAGGCGCAGACACGCAGCTGGCGGGGGATGGCGGAAAGACCGGCGGGGCGCGGGCTGCCATTCCTGGTGTCAACGGCATCCCGGAAGACGCGGCAGGGCAGAAGGTCAGGCCTGCGTTCGCCCCTCAGTTCTCAACCGTCGTCGCTCGCGCGGTACGGCAAATCACCGCCCTGTTCGATCTGGGCTCCAACCGGCGCTCGGCGTACGCGGTGATCGGCGCGAACTGTCTCTTCCTGTTCGGCCAGGGCCACGTCCTGATTGCGCACGGCGTCTGGCTGCAGAACGAATACGGCCTGACTGCATCCGCCCTTGGCCTGGCGGCCCTGGCTCAGGGCGCGGCGGAGCTGATCGGGGCCGTTCTCGTCTCCCTGATCACGGACCGGGTGGGCAAGAAACGCTCGTTTCAGGCAGGCATTCTCGGTTCGACGCTGTTCTACATCGCTCTGCCGATTGTGAATCGCGGGCTGTGGCCGGTGATTGGCGCACTGCTGCTGCTGCGTTTTGCATACGAGTACGGCCTCGTGAGCGCCATCGCCTTGATCACTGAACAGGCTCCGGACCGGCGGGGGAAGGTGATATCGCTCTCGGTGGCGATCAACCTGCTGGGCATTACTCTGACCGGTTTTACGGGGCCGTGGATGTACACGCATTTTGGCGTTTGGGGGCTGGGACCGGTATCGGCCGTCTGTACTCTGGCGGCCTTTGTGCTGGTAACAATTTGGGGGAGGGAGCCGGCCGGAACAGCGGTGGGCAGCGGTTAGTGGGCAGTGGCTCGGGTCGGCTGGGAGAAGTGATTTGCGCCGATTACGTAAGCCATGCCATGATGATCTCGTTTTCTCCGTAAGATAATCCACATCGATCAGAGGTTGCTGCACGGGCGGCCAAGCCCGCCCCGCACTCACGGTAGCGAGGAATCCTCAAATGAATATTATCTACCTGCATTCCCATGACACGGGCCGGTATCTGCAGCCGTACGGCCATGCGGTGCCGGCGCCGAATCTGCAGCGGCTGGCGGAGGAGGGGGTCCTGTTCCGGCGGGCGTTCAGCGCGGCGCCGACGTGCTCGCCGAGCCGGGCCTGTCTGCTCACGGGCCAGAGCGCGCATTCCTGCGGACAGCTGGGGCTGGCCAACCGGGACTTCTTTCTGCAGCATCCCGAACGGCATCTGGCGAATTTCCTGCGCGGCCACGGCTACCGCGCCGCCCTGTGCGGCTTTCAACACCTTACGCTCGATTCGCGCACGCTGGGCTATGAATGGATCGCCGAGGCCGATCCGCCGGGATCCGGGGGGCCGGAGTACAGAACGGAGGCCGCGGTCGAGTTCATAAACCGAGAGCATGACCGTCCCTTCTTCCTGGCGGTGGGCTATTCCGAGACCCACCGCGTCTTTCCGGAGCCGAGCGAGGCGGAGGACGTGCGCTACACGCTGCCGCCGGCGCCGCTGCCGGATACGCCGGAGACCCGCTACGATATGGCCTCGTACAAGCGCATGGCCAAGATTCTGGACGACCAGGTCGGGATCGTTCTGGAGGCGCTGGAGGAGGCGGGTCTGGCCGAGGATACGCTGTTCATTTACACGACCGATCACGGGCTGGCGTTCCCCGGCATGAAATGCACGCTGACCGATCACGGTTTCGGCGTTTCGCTGATCATGCGGGGCCCGCACGGCTTCAGCGGCGGCAAGGTGGTGGACGGGATGGTCTCGCAGATCGACATCTACCCGACGCTGTGCGAGCTGCTGGACGTCGAGCCGCCGGCATGGCTTGAGGGGCGCTCTGTCGCGCCGCTGGTGGCGGGCAGGGCGGAGGAGATCAACGAGGAGATCTTCGGCGAAGTGAGTTATCACGCGGGCTATGAGCCGAAACGGGCGGTGCGCACACAGCGCTGGAAGTACATCCGGCGCTTCGATCAGTGGCCGACGACGACGATGCCAAATATCGACAACGGGCCGAGCAAGCAGTATCTGATGGCCAATGGCCTGGCGGAGCGCAGGGTGCACGAGGAGGCGCTCTACGATCTGATTTACGATCCGAACGAAGCGTGCAACCTTGTGAACGACCCCGCTTACGCTGAAGCGCTGGCGGAGATGCGCGGCCGGCTCTCGTCCTGGATGGAGCGCACGGATGATCCGCTGCTGCGGGGCCCTGTGCCGATGCCGGAGGGGGCGTATGTGGATAGCCCGGATGATTCCCACCCGGGCGTTTCGGAGCGCGACTCGATCACCCAGTGGCAGCGGCGGGAAAGGCTGGATATCCGCGGCTAGTTTGGAGTGGTTGGTGGCCGGTAGCTGGTCGTCGATGCAGCCACCGGCCACGGGAGCTACTTTTCTCCCAGGGCGAAGACCAGCGCCTCGATGAGAAGATCGATTTCGGACTTGGTCGCCACCAGGGGCGGGGCCACGATCAGGATATTGGAGAGGCCGGGAACGGTGTTGCCGTTGCGTCCGAGGAGGACGCCGGCCTGTTTGCAGCGGCCCAGGATGGCCAGCATTTCGGCGTCGTCGAGGGGCTGTTTGGTCTTTTTGTCGGCGACCAGCTCGACGCCCAGGAGGAGCCCGCGGCCGCGGGCTTCGCCGACCCACGGGTGCGACGACAGGTTATTCAGCTGCGCCAGCGCGTACTCGCCCACGTTGCGGGCGTTCTCCACCAGGTTTTCTTCGTCCACGATCTGAAGATTGCGCAGGCCGACTGCGGTGCTGACGGGATGGCCGCCGAAGGTGTTGATATGGCGGAAGTGGCTCAGGTCGCCGGCGTCGCCGAGGAATGCGTCGAAGATGTACTCCTGCACGGCGGTGGCGGCGAGGGGCATATAGCCGCTGGAAAGCCCTTTGGCCATGGTGATGATGTCGGGCTCCGCGCCCCAGTGGTCGCGTCCGAAGAGTTTGCCGGTGCGGCCGTAGCCGGAGACGACTTCGTCGAAGATGAGGAGGACGCCGTACTGGTCGCAGATCTGGCGCACGCGCGGCAGGTACTCGTCGGGGGGGACGAGGACGCCGCCGCCGGAGATGATGGGCTCCATCAGGAGCGCGGCGACGGATTCGGGCCCTTCGTAGATGATGGTCTCTTCAATGGCCTGGGCGCAGGCGATGCCGTGCTCGGCCGCGGTCAGTTTGGGGTGGGCGCGGTAAGGATATGGGGGCGGTACGTGGATGAAGCCGGGCGCCATCGGTCCGTAGCCGATCTTGCGCTCGGCCTGGCCGGTGGCGCTCATCGCGCCGAGGGTGTTGCCGTGGTAGGCGCGGTGGCGGGAGATGATCTTGTAGCGGGTGGCGCCGCCGGGTTTGCCGGACTGGAGGTGATACTGGCGGGCGATTTTGAAGGCGGCCTCGTTGGCTTCAGAGCCGCTGGAGGAGAAGTAGACGCGGCCGCGCCAGCCGAGCATTTCCAGAATTTTGTCGGCCAGTTGCGCGCCGGGCGGGTGGGTCATGGTGGGGGCGAGATAGGGGAGCTGGGTCATCTGCGCGGCTGCGGTTTCGGCCAGCTCGCTGCGCCCGTAGCCGACGTTGACGCACCAGAGGCCGGCCATGGCGTCGAGGTAGCGCTGGCCCTGGTCATCTTCCAGGTAACAGCCATCGCCGCGGACGATGAGCGGGGGCGGGCTGTCGGCCAGCGGCTTGTGCTGGGTGAGGGGATGCCAGAGGGCGCGGACGTCGAGATCGGAGATGGAAGGGGCAACGGTCATTTTTGTTCTCGCTTCTTCGGTGGCGTTGGTGTGGCTGATGGTGGGATAATACCAGCATCTGGCGACGGATGCCAGCAGCAAGGGGCTTATCTCTAGAAAAGACGCAACCTGATATTGTACAATTCAGCGAGTCGTTTTCCTGCCAAGTTTCTCGTTTTCTGAGAAGCAACCCGAATCAGAACTTCATTTGAAGTGATGTGGACGTGATGAAGAATTCAGACGTCCAAACACTTTCGCACTCCCCTCTTGTGTGTCCTGCATGTGCTAATATGAAAGGAACTGAAACGTGCCCGAACGAATTTACACTAGAAACGAAAACAAAGGGTTAGAGCCCTTGGAGGAGGAACCCTTTTCCAGTGAAGACCAATTGCAGGCACTTATTGCCAACTATCCTGAACTTCTGGACGGCAAACAGGTGCGCCCCGACGACCCCAGACGGTGGCTCCTGATCACCCGCGAGAAAGGAATCGCCGATCAACCGGAGGCGCCCGATCGCTGGGCGGTGGACCATCTGATTATCGACCAGGATGCCGTGCCCACGCTGGTTGAGGTCAAACGTGGAGCGAATACCGAACTGAGGCGCGCTGTAGTCGGACAGATGTTGGAGTACGCCGCCCACGCGGCTACGACTTGGACGGCCTACGAGTTGCGTCAGACCTTCGAAAACGCCGCGATGGTGCATGGGTTCGATCCCAGCTCGGAGATTGCGAAGCTCCTGAAGATCGATAGTGAGCCCGATGTCGACGCGTTCTGGCAAGCGGTGGCGACAAACCTAGCCGCCCAGCGGCTGCGCCTGCTCTTCGTTGCCGATGAGATTCCTGATCCACTTGAGCGAGTTGTTGAGTTCCTAAACGCCCAGATGCCCCATATCGAGGTTCTGGCTGTGGAAATCAAACAGTTCCGCGGCGTATCGTTCCAGACCTTGGTGCCACGGGTGATTGGACGATCAGCCGCAGCGGCAGTTCCGGTACCCGGTAATACGAGTCGACGCCGAAAACTGACCAGGGCGTCTTTCTTGGAAGAGCTCCCCAATGACGAGGCGCGTCTTGTCACCGAAAAAATCCTCACTGCGGCAGACGCCGTAGGAGCCACCTTATATTGGGGGTCAACTGGCTTTAGTATTCGTATGCGCAGCAACGCTTTTCGTTATCCGATCTCGGTAGCATGGCTATACCCTCCAGGAGTGACAGGTTGGAATGGACTGACCGACATTTCATTCGGCACGGCTTTGTTCGGATACGACCCACCGCCTGAAGAAGACTTGCGTACGTTTCTTGAGACGTGGGTGGATGAGTTTCGCCGGCACGACTTTGCTAATCCAACGGCAATCGATGCCTGGACAGTCAGTTATACCGACGCCGCCAAACACATTGATTTGTTGACGAAACGGCTTCAGAAGGTACTTTCTGATTTGAAGGAAATGTGAAGGTGTAACGGACTTTCCCTGGCGCTCTGGAGTTCGTTCCATGCCGTGTATGTTTGCCGCACCTATGATAGAATGCGCATGGTTGCGATCGGTTCTCAGCCACCGTTCAGTCTCAGCTTCAGATAGCGGAAAAGCGGTCAAAGCCCAGGAATGACGCGGGGAAACGGGAAGCCCACCCATCTACGAGACGTAGCAGACGATCCTTGTCATGCTGTTCTGCCGAAAAGCAGTTCGGAAGGTTTCGAGCGTGAGGCGCGCAGGCAGCGGGCGCTTTCCATTGTTGGAGCTTTCTCCAGCGGCGTCGATGATCTCTCCGTCAATCACGATCATTATCTGGCTGAAGCTTATGCGAACACAGCGGGTAATGAACAATCGCAATGAATTGTTAAACACGGCTGTACTCCCATAGATTAGCCACAAAATCCCAATTCAGGAGGCAGGAATGACTCAGGATACGATCCGCGTCGGCGTTGTCGGCGCCGGGGCGAACACGCGTGACCGGCATATACCGGGGCTGCAGGCGATTGAGGGCGTGGAGATTGTCGCGGTCTGCAATCGCAGCATGGAGTCGGGCGAGCGGGTTGCGAAGCGGTTCGGCATCGAGCGGGTGTGCACGAACTGGCAGGAGATTGTGCATGCGGAGGACGTGGACGCGGTGGTGATCGGCACGTGGCCGTACATGCACCGTCTCCTTACGGTGTCGGCGCTGGAGGCGGACAAGCATGTGATGTGCGAGGCGCGCATGGCGATGAACGCGTCGGAGGCGCACTGTATGTACAACGCGCTGCGCAGCCGGCCGCATCTGGTGGCGCAGATCGTGCCGTCGCCCTTCAGCCTGCGCGTGGACCGCACGATCCAGCGGTTGATCCGCGACGGCTGGCTGGGGGATGTGCTGGTGGTGGACATCCATGCCGGCGGCACCTTCATTGACGAAGACAATACGATGCACTGGCGTCACAATATGGACTACAGCGGGTTGAATGTGATGTCGATGGGCATCTGGTATGAGGCGATGATGCGCTGGGTTGGCGAGGCGAGCAGCGTCTTCGCGCAGGGCAAGACGTTCACGCCGATGCGCCAGGATGAGCAGGGGCGCCTGATCGGCGTACGCATTCCCGATCATATCGACATCATCGCGGAGCTGGCGTGCGGCGGGCAGGCCCACATTCAGGTCAGCACCGTCACCGGCTTGGGAGAGTCGTCCTCGGCGACGATATATGGCAGCGAAGGCACGCTGCATTTCGATGGCAGCGCGCTGACGGGCGGACGCCGCGGCGACAGCGGGCTGAGCGAGATCGAGGCGCCGGCCGAGGAGGCGGGCGGCTGGCGGGTTGAGGAGGAGTTCATCAGCGCGATCCGCGGGCAGGAGGAGATCACGCACACTGATTTCGCCACGGGTGTGAAATACATGGAGTTCACCGAGGCGGTTTACCGCAGCCGCCGGAGCGGCGCCGCGGTGAGCCTGCCGCTTGTATAGAGAAGATGTCCAGGAGAGCGCCCCACAGTTGATCACTGGCTACTGATCACTGGCGACCTAAAGAGGGGAGACCGATGAAACGATACGGAATGGTCATTCGCGTCAGGCCGGAGTTGGAAGACGCCTACGTTCATCTGCACGCCAACACGTGGCCGGAGGTCCTGCAGAAGATCAGCGACTGCAATATGCGCAACTACACGATTTTCATGCGGGACGGTTATCTGTTCGCCTATTACGAGTATGTGGGTGAGGATTACGAGGCCGATATGGCCAAGATGGCGGCGGACCCGGTGACGCAAGCGTGGTGGAAGCTGACCGACCCGTGCCAGGAGCCGGTGGCGAGCGCGGCGGAGGGCGAGCGCTGGGCGGAGATGGAGGAGGTATTCCATCATGATTGAGCGCGGGCGCTATGTGGATACACACGTGCATTTCTGGGACAGCTCGGTGATCGACTACCCCTGGCTGGCGGGCGCGCCGGCGATCGCCCATCCCCATCTGCCGGAAGACCTGGAGCGGGCGCGCGCGGGCGTTTCGCTGGAGCTGGCCGCGATCGTTTTTGAGGAGGCCGACTGTCTGCCGGCGCATGCGCTGCGGGAGGCGGAGTGGATCACGGCGATGGCGGAGCAGGAGCCGCGCATACGCGGCATTGTCGCGAGCGCGCCGCTGGAGGAGGGTGAAGGCGCCCGGCCCCTTCTGCAGGCGCTGGCCGGGCTGCCGCTGGTGAAGGGCATTCGCCGCCTGATCCAGGGCGAGCCGTTGGGCTTCTGCACGGCGCCGGACTTTGTGCGCGGCGTGCAGCTGCTGCCCGAGTACGGTTTCAGTTTCGACCTGTGTATCTACCATCCTCAGATGGGAGACGTGCTCGAGCTGGTGGGGCAGTGCCCGGATGTCTCCTTTCTGCTCGATCATATCGGCAAGCCGGGCATCGCGGACGGCATCATGCAGCCGTGGAAGGACCAGCTGCGCGAGCTGGCCAGCCGCCCGGACATCCACTGCAAGCTGTCCGGCGTGACGACGGAGGCGGACCACGGGAACTGGAACCGGGATGAGCTGCGGCCGTACATTGAGCACGTGCTGGACTGTTTCGGCCCGGACCGGGTGGTCTTCGGCTCCGACTGGCCTGTGGTGAACATGGCCGCGGACTATGTCACCTGGTTTGATATCGTCCAGGACAGCATCAGCCATTTGAGCGCAGAGGACCAGCAGAAGATCATGCACGACAATGGAGTGCGCTTTTACCGGCTGAACGACCATGGTTAGTGGCTAGTGGTCTGTGATGGCGCGGGGGATTCGACGCTGTTCGCGGAGAAAACGGGTCGAATGGTGCACAACTGCGGCGGGGAGGCGTTGCGGGCGGTGTCCCTCGCACAGGGGGGGCCGCTTGCGGCCGACCGCCCAGATAAGGGGAGAAAAGTCCAGGTAACGTTTTGAACTTATTTATGCAACTCAGAATTCAACGTTAGTACGAGGAGCTTTCGATGGCTTATACACCCAAACCGGAAAACAAATTCAGTTTCGGTCTGTGGACGGTCGGGAACATTGGGCGCGACCCTTTCGGCGACCCTGTGCGGGAGGTCCGCTCGCCGGCGCAGCTGGTGGAGTTGTTGGGAGAGGTCGGCGCGTGGGGCGTCAACTTCCATGACAATGACCTGGTGCCGATCGACGCGACCGCGGCGGAGCGCGATCGGATTGTGAGCGAGTTTAAGAAGGCGCTGGACGAGAACGGGCTGGTCGTGCCGATGGCGACGACGAATCTGTTTACGCATCCGGCTTTTCGGGACGGGGCATTTACGAGCAACGACCCGGAGGTGCGGGCCTACGCGCTGCAGAAGACGATGGCGGCGATCGACCTGGGGGTTGAGTGCGGCGCGAGCACGTATGTCTTCTGGGGCGGGCGGGAAGGCACCGAGACCGACGCGAGCAAGAGCCCTGCCGATACCGGCAAATGGTTCCAGGAAGCGCTCAACTTCCTGTGTGAGTATGTGATGGACCAGGGCTATGATCTGCGCTTCGCGCTGGAGCCGAAGCCGAACGAACCGCGCGGCGATATCTATCTGGCGACGGTCGGCCACATGCTGGCGTTCATTGAGACGCTGGACCATCCGGAGATGATCGGCGTGAATCCGGAGGTGGCGCACGAGCATATGGCGGGCCTGAACTTCACGCACGCGGTGGCGCAGGCCTGGAACGCGGGCAAGCTGTTCCACATCGACCTCAATGACCAGAATCTGGGGCGCTACGATCAGGATTTCCGGTTCGGCAGCCATAACATCAAGCAGGCGTTTTTCCTGGTCAAGTTTTTGGAAGATGTGGGTTATGACGGCCCGCGGCACTTTGACGCGCATGCGTACCGGTCCAGCGATTACGAGGACGTGAAGGCGTTTGCGGCCGGTTGTATGCGGACGTATCTGATCCTGAAGGCGAAGGCGGAGCAGCTGCGCGAGCACGCGGAGATCCAGGCGTTGCTGACGGAGATAAACGCCGATGACGGTTCGATGGACGGTTTCCGGGGAGGTTACACGGCGGAAAAGGCGGCGAACCTGAAGGCGCACGCCTTTGACCGCGACGAGCTGGGCCGCCGCGGCAAGCCGTATGAGCGGCTGGACCAGCTGGTGGTTGAGCTGTTGCTGGGCGTGTGAACCGCAGTCTCTTCTTCCTGGTTTTCGGTAACGCCATCGTCCCTGGCAGTTCACTGAAAACGACAAACTGATTACTGAAAACTACAAAAAAGGGCGCGGGAAAATGTATTTGATTGGCATCGACTCCTCGACGACGGCGACGAAGTCTCTGATCATCGACGGGGACGGCGAAATCGTCGCGGTGGGCGCGGCTGAATACCCGTTTGAGACGCCGCATCCGCTGTGGAGCGAACAGCACCCGGACCTGTGGTGGGAGGGTACGGTGTCGAGTATGCGCGCGGCGCTGGAGCAGTCCGGCATCGATGCGGCGGAGGTCGGCGCGGTCGGCGTGAGCGGGCAGATGCACGGGCTGGTGCTGTTGGACGAAGACGGCGTCCCGTTGCGGCCGTCTATCCTGTGGAACGATCAGCGCACGGGCAAACAGTGCGATGACATGCGTCTCTGGCTGGGCAAGGAAAACCTGGTGCGCATCACGGGCAACGATGCGCTTGCCGGGTTCACCGCGCCGAAGATTCTGTGGGTGAAGGAGAACGAGCCGGAGATTTACAGCCGCGTCCGCCAGATCCTTCTGCCGAAAGATTATGTGCGCTACAAGTTGACGGACGACTTCGCCACCGACAAGGCGGGCGCGGGCGGCACGTCGTTGCTGGAGCTGGCGACGCGGGCGTGGTCGCCGACGGTTCTGGCCGCGTTGGAGATCGCGCCTGATTTGCTGCCGCCAACCCATGAGGGCACGCAGGTGACCGGTGTCATTTCGGCGGAGGCGGCGGAGGCGACGGGACTGCGGGCGGGCACGCCGGTGGTTGGGGGCGGCGGCGATCAGTCGGCGCAGGCGGTGGGCGTGGGCGCGATCGAGGAGGGGATTGTTGCGCTGACGCTGGGCACGTCGGGCGTCGTTTTCGCGACCGCGAACGAGCCGTTCTACGAGCCGGAGGGTCGGCTGCACGCGTTCCCGCACGCGTTGCCGGGCAAGTGGCATCTGATGGGGGTGATGCTTTCGGCGGCAGGCAGTTTGCGCTGGCACCGGGATACGCTGGCGCCGGGGACAGAGTTCGACGACCTGGTGGCGCCGGCTGCGGACGTGCCAATTGGCAGTGAAGGGCTGCTCTTTCTGCCCTATCTGACAGGAGAGCGCACACCCCACCCTGACCCGTTCGCGCGCGGCGCGTTCGTCGGGCTGACGGTCCGTCACGGGCTGCCGCACATGACGCGGGCGGTGCTGGAGGGTGTGGCCTTTGGTTTGCGCGACAGCTTTACGCTGATGCAGGGTGTGGGGCTGGGTGAAATCGGGCAAGTACGTGTGAGCGGCGGCGGCGCGCGCAGCGCGCTGTGGCGGCAGGTCCTGGCGGATGTGCTGGGCAGCGAGTTGGTGACGGTGAACACGACCGAGGGCGCGGCCTATGGGGCGGCGCTGCTGGCCGGTGTGGGCGCGGGCGTCTGGCCGGATGGTGAGAGCGCGTGCGCGGCGACGATTCGGGTGACCGGCTCGACCACACCGAAAGCGGACGCGGTTGCCGCTTACCAGAAGCAGTATGAACTCTATCAGGGCCTCTACCCGGCGCTGCGAGCGACGTTTGACGGCGTGCGCCAGGGCGAGGCGTGAGAACAGAGAAACGAGGCGCGGGGCGAGGCGGTTTTTCCCATTTTCCTCTCTCCTCTTCACTCTTTTCCCACAGACTAAGGTGAACCTGTGCGCGCGCAGCTATTCTACGCTGTCTACGTTCCCACCTTCATTTTATCCTTCTGCCTGGGGATGCTGGCGCTGCTGCTGCCGGTCTATGTGATTGACCTGGGGCTGTCCTTCAGCCTGATCGGTATTGTGCTGGGCAGTTACGGCATCGGCACGCTGATCGGAGACCTGCCCGCGGGCGTTGTACAGGATCGGATCGACAACCGGTTTTCGATGATTATCGGCATATGCGTGATGGGGCTGGGGATGCTGGCGCTGAGCTTGTCGATGCGCTTCATCACGCTGGTGGCGTGCGGGATCTCGATCGGCGCGGGCGCTGCATTGTGGAATGTCTCGCGGCACGCGTACCTGGCCAATAATACGCTTAACACCAGTCGCGGGCGGGCGATTTCGATCTTTGGCGGCGTCAACCGCATCGGCATGTTCGCCGGCCCGATTACTGGCGGATATCTCAGCGCGCAGGCGGGTATGCATACCGCCTTTGCCTTCTGCGGCTTTGTCGTCCTGCTGGCGTTGATTTTTCCACTGCTGTTCGTTCACAACAGTTTGGCCGAAGTGCAGTCCGGACAACAGACGTCGATGGCCGGTTCCTACAAGCGGATGCTCATCTATCTGCGCCGCAATGGGTGGATATTGACGCCGGCAGGATTGGGCATGATCTGCGCGCAGACGATCCGCGCCGGCCGGCAGAGCATAATTCCGCTGTACGCGGCGTCGGTCCTGGACCTGGACGTGGACAGAATTGGCTTGGTGATGGGGATCGCGGCGGCGGTGGATATGTCGATGTTCTATCCGGCGGGCCTTGTGATGGACCGGTTTGGGCGCAAGTTCGCCTATGTGCCTTCGTTCTTGTTGCAGGCGCTGGGCATGGCCCTGATCCCGCTGACCGGCTCCTTTGCGGCTTTACTGGCGGCCACATCGCTGATCGGCTTCGGCAACGGGCTTGGTTCGGGGACGATGCTGACGCTGGGGGCAGATCTGGCGCCGGGAAAGGGTGAGGGCATGGGCGCGTTTCTGGGGCTGTGGCGGTTGATCGGCGATACCGGGCACACGGGCGCGCCGATCATCGTGGGCACGATTGCCGATGCGTTGAGCCTGGTCCCGTCGATTTACGTGATCGCGGTGTTCGGGTTGGGGGCTGGGGCGACTTTGGGGTTGTTTGTGCCGGAGACGTTGAGGAAGACGTCGGCGGTGGAAGTGGAGGGGGGTGCTTCGACGTAAGAGATAAAGGATGGTACAACTTGAGGCCAAATTCTGAGGAAGCAGGGGAGGAATCCAGGCCCCGTTGACGTTTGATCTGTTATGTCACATGAGCGACAGTAGCAGGATGTCTACAGAGAGAATTTCCGACCATCAGTGGCAGAAGCTGTACGCGTTTTTGCAAGGACCCCCTCACGCCTACGCTGGGCAAGAGGATAGGTGTCGCCGTTTCATTGAGGCAGTTCGCCGGATACTGCGCACCGGCGCCCAGTGGCGTGAACTGCCGGACAGCTATGGCAAGTGGAACAGTGTCTTCAAGCGCTTCGCCCGCTGGGAAGAGAACGGTGTCTGGGCCGACATGTTTAAGCATTTCGCTCAGGACCCAGACATGGCTGCTGTAATACCGGACAGTACAGTTGTGCGTGCCCATATGTACGCAGCGGGCGGCTCAAAAGAGGAGGCCGTCAGCAAGAACAGTGGCTAGGGCGAAGCCGGGGCGGGTTCAGCGGCAAACTCAAGCGGCGCCGACACATTTTCACTCGCTTTGAATGACTCGCACGACGTTACATGGCTTTCTTGTCTTTTGCTTCTACATTGATCTGGCATAGCCGAAATGTCAACGCCTGGCATCCTGCCCACGCCCTTTTTACGCCCCACGCCCCACAGTCACTTCCACAGCCGCGGTCGCTCCCATCCCGTGTGCCTGGCCCCAAGAACGGGACCAAGAGCTAAGGTGTATCAGCGGAGCGAGTTTCAGGATGCCTTAGGAAATGAACGCTGAAACCCGCGTCCCGCTTCTCCTGACAGCCCCCTATTCGGGCTGCGCCCCTTCGCGCCGCCATTGTTGATGATCCGCGGGCCGTGCTACAATTGGGATCCTTCCTGTTGCCGGAAGAGACGACGTGCCGCGGCAGCGCGATATTCAGGTGGACAGAATGCGAGGCGTGACGAAAAGAGTGCGGGGCGGGCGAGGCGTTGTCTCTCTTTGCGCGCTGCTGGCGGTTGCTGTGGCCCTGTGGCACGGCACGGCAACGACCCGGGCGCAGGGGCCGCCCCCCGCTCCTGACGAAGAAGCGAGCGCGGCCCATCTCTCGCCCGACGGTTGCAGCGAACTGATCATCAACGGCGGCTTCGAAGCGACCGACCTGCACTGGCATCTGGGGGGCACGGCGCTGCCGCCGAGCTACTCCACGGCGCAAACGTATGCGGGGACGCGTGCGTTGCGGCTGGGCATTGTGGACAGCGCCAACCTGGACGCCAGCGACAGCCTCTACCAGGACATTGCGCTGCCCGATTCGGCCCAGCATTTCACGCTCAGCTTCCACTACTGGGCGAGCCATGAGGACGCGCCCGGCAGCGACATGCAGCTGCTGAACATCTACGAGGCGACAACCGGCGTAAGGCTGGCGCAGCCATGGTCGCGGCTCTCGAACGAGCAGTCGTGGCAGTTCGAACAGATCGACTTGACGCATTTTCGCGGGCGGACGCTGCGCATTGAGTTCGGCGTGCATAACGACGGCAGCGGCGGCCGCACTGCGCTCTACCTGGACGATGTCAGCCTGCTGGCATGTGAACCGGACGCGACGCCGTTTGTGACGCCGTCCGCGACCGCGGCCCCGCCCCAGTCGGGCACGCCGCCGCCGGCCGCCACTGCGCAACCGGGCGCGACGCCTGTGCCGGCCGGCTGTGTTGAGAGCGAGACGCTGCGCAACGGAGACTTCGAAGGGGCGTTGAACGGGCAGTCCAACTGGACTGTGGGCGAATCGCCGGTTCCGCCGGCGCTCGCCAACCAGCCGTCGGGAGGTTCGTGGTCATTGCGGTTGGGCAACCCGCCGGGAAGCGGCACGCAGAACATACTCTCCTATTCTTCGGTGCGCCAGTATATCGAGCTGCCGTTCGGCGCGACGAGCGCGTCGTTGCGCTGGAACCATCTCTCGCGCAGTCAGGACCCCGCGGCGCCCAGCCCGGCCGCGGCCGCGGACCGGCAGGAGTTGATCCTGTTGTCATCGTCCCTGGCGACCGAGGCGATTCTCTATCGCAGTCGTGCGGAAAACGCTGCCTGGGAGACAGTTACGGTTGATCTGACCCCGTATCTGGACGGATCGTACTACCTCTACTTCAATGTTTACAATGACGGCAACGGCAGACGCACCTGGATGTTTCTGGACGATGTACAGGTGCTGGTCTGCTACGGCAGCGCGGCGGCGCCGAGCAGCGGCGCGGTCGAAGCCCAGCCGCCGGCCGTGCCGTCACCGGCTGCGGCCACTCCGACGCCGAACAACAGCACAGCCGCGCAGCCGGGCTCCGATGCGCAGGCGCCGACGGCCGGCGCGACGCCGGCAGGAAACGCGGGCGCGACGCCGGCCGCGCGCGGCACGATGATCGCTGTCGGCGTTTCAACCCCTTCATCGATCATCCAGAGGTCCGGCCCGACCGCCGGCCCGGCGCAGGTCACGGATATCACGGTATGGCAACGATTCCTGCGCATCTCCCAGACAGCCCAAGGGCAGACCTTTGTTTTCCTTCTCCTGGTCGTCCTCGTCGCTCTCGGCTATCTGCGATTTCGCGGGAGCGGCCGCCCACCGTCGTAGGGGCAGCCGGCCCGTTGCCGGTCTCTGCGCCGGTCACTGACGTTTGTCGAATCCCTGCCAATTGGACTAGAATGGGGTTGCCCACTACGATATTTGTAGTGGAATGCAGGACCTGTTACTGTCTTTGCGTACCAGCAATCTGGTTTCAGAAAGCCGATCGAGGAGTCTATGCTTACCACTACGTCCCCGGCGCCGGCCGGGCCTGCGGTGGCGCGCCGGTTGCGGCGCGACAACCACCACACAAACGGCGTTGACCAGGGGAGCGAAGCGTCTGCGGAGGAAGCGGACAAAGATGCCGTTCCTCTCTGTACTCTTGACGTCGTCGTCTACGGCCCCGACGCCTATCCCAATGGTTTCAGCGCGCTGTCAGCGGAGTGGAACGACCTGCTGGCCCGCAGCCGCTATGATACTTTTTTCCTTTCACATGAATGGCAGTCGGTCTGGTGGCAGCAGCTGGGGGCGGGCGAACTGTGGATCCTGGCCTTTTATCAGGGGGCAAGCGAAGCGGCGGGAGGGGAGCGAGAAGATCCCGGTGACCCTGCCCGCCCCTCACCCGGCGCGTCCGGGCTGGTTGGGATTGCGCCCTTCTATTTGAGTGAACACACGCAGGGCTCATGGGCGGGGAAGCGCAGCCTGAAGCTTGTCGGCTGTGTGGAGGTGAGCGATTTCCTGGACATCATAATCGCTGCTGGCTGGGAGGAGCAGGTCTACTACTGTCTGCTGGACTGGCTGCGGAGCGAGGCGGCGCCGGCCTGGGACTATCTGGACCTGTGCAATCTGCCGGAGGACAGTCTGAGCTACAAGGCGCTGCCGTCGATTTTCCGGGACGCGGGTCTAAAGGTGGAGGTCGACCAGGAGGATGTCGCGCCGCATGTGCATCTCCCGGCCCGCTATGAGAACTACCTGATGCAGATCGACAAGAAGCAGCGCCACGAAATTCGCCGCAAACAGCGCCGCGTGGAACGGGAGTTGGATGTGGGCTTTACGTTGATCCAGTCGATGGAGGCGCTGCAGGGGGCGATGGATGAGTTCCTGCGTCTGCAGCGCATGAGCCGCCCGGACAAAGAGTCATTCATGACGCCGCACATGGAACGATTTTTCCGCGTCATGGCCGGGCGCATGCTCGAAACGGGCCATCTCCATCTCAGTTTTCTCTCGTTGAACGGTGAAAACGCGGCCGCGCTGCTGGCGTTCGAGTATAGGAAGGAGCTGCTGCTCTACAACTCCGGTTATGACACTGAGAAGTGGGCCGGCTACAGCCCCGGATGGGTGCTGCTGGGCTACGTTATCCAACATGCGATTGTGCGCGGCATTGAAGTCTTCGACTTTCTGCAGGGCGATGAGGAGTACAAGTACCGCTTTGGCGGCCACGATTACCGGGTCATGCGCACCTTGATCATCAATGAGCCGGTCTAAGCGGTTGAACGGGCGCCGGCGGCTTCGGCTTGACGGGGGCGCGCCGGGGCAGGGAAGGAACCATGGCCGAAAACGGATCAGTTCCAGTCAGTGACGGCAGTGAGCAGAACGGTGTGGGTTCGGGGCCGGCCGCGGAGCCGCAGACGGAGCCCTCGCCCCGCCAGCCGCGTGCAGAGCGCGAGGATGCCTTTGCCTTCTCCTCCTGGCTGCTGGAAGGGATGGCGGGCCTGTGCGAAGAGCTGCGCCACAACGATCTCGGCCTGCCGCAGGAGTTCTGGACGCACGCATACGCGGCGCGGCGGGAGGGGCTGCTCGCCTGCCGGGCGCTGATCGACGCCGCGCTGGCGCGCTGCGAAGCCGATGCGGCGCGGAAAAACGAAAAACCCGGCAGCCAGCGCGGCCGGGTTGAAATCGATTGAAACTTCAGCGGTCGGCGGCTCGCGGCCGCTGGCGCCCTCTAGGAAAGCGCCTCCTCCTCTGTCACGATCCGTTGGCCGCTTGGCCTTGACGGGGCCGCGTCGATTACGGCCGGCGCCTCGCCCGCTTCGCCCATGAGACGCAGGAGACGCTTCCGCAGCACGTCAGCCGCACGGCGATGGGACTCGAGACCGACAAGGTTGGTCAACTCGTACGGGTCCGCCTGCAGATCGTACAGATACTGCTCCACATAACGATCGGCGCTGGCATCGCGCCTGCCATCCTTGTCCGGCGCGGTGACGCCATACTTCCAGCGTCGCGTGCGCACGGCCCGCCCCACCTGGGATTCACTAATCTGGATCAACGCGTCCTGCGGCCAGTCCGACGCCTGGCGGCTGACAAGCGGCAACGCGGAACGGCCCTGCATCTGCTCCGGCACGTCGAGGCCGGCGGCGTCCAGCAGAGTCGGCGGCAGGTCCACCAGACTGACGATCTCGCGTACTTCGCCTCCTCCGATAAAGCCGGGGCCGGTGACTGCGGTGGGCAGCCGGACGGAGGCTTCGTGGCAGGAGCGTTTGTATTCGTCGTTGCGCGTCTTGAAATGGCAGCCGTGATCGGTGGTGTAGAGAACGATGGTGTTCTCGTCCAGCCCCAGGCTCTTCAGCGCGTCCAGGAGACGGCCGAGGGCCTCGTCGAGCCTTTTGATCATGCCCCAGTAGCCGCCCAGGTGCTGCTGTGAGGAGCCGCCGAGAGCGAGCAGGTCGGGCGGCGTCCAGCGGCCCGCGTAGCGTTCGCGGTAGCCGTCGGGCGGGGGATAGTCGTCAAGATGGTTTTGGTGGTGCGGTTCAATATAGGAGAGGAAGAGGAAGAATGGGTCCTGCTGGCGGCCGTCGATATAGCGGATGGCAGCATCTGTCAGGGCGTCCACGCGATAGCCGGGCAGCCTGACGGCCTCACAATCGTTGTCGTACATGACAGTATCGTAGGCGTCCGAGGTGAACTCCAGCGCATTGGATGCCAGCCAGCTCTGGTAGCCGCCGCGGCTCTCTTCCGGGACGGGCCCTGCGACGCCCCGGTCGGCCAGATGCCACTTGCCGATATAGCCGGTATCGTAGCCCGCGTCGCCGAAGAAATGGGCGAGCGTGCGCGCATCCTGCGGCAGGGGGATGGCGTTGCGAAAACAGCCGGTGGTGGTGGCGTACATGCCGGTCTGCAGACAGGAGCGGGCCGGGCCGCAGACGGGCTGGCAGGTGACGGTGGTGTGCAGGTGTGTGCCCTGCCGGGCCATGCGATCGAAGTTGGGGGTCAAGTCGAGGGGGTTGCCATGCACGCCGGTTGAATCCCAGCGCTGTTGGTCGGTGAAAAAGACGATAACGTTGGGCTCTTGCTGTGTTGTTTGCGCGGTTGCTTCGCCACTCTGGCGCGAAGATGAACGGGGCATGGTTTGCTTCCTCCGGAAACTGGCCAGGACGGTGTTGGATACGCCCCGCGAGGGGGGCGCCGGCAGACGGTTGCGCTGCGGGTTGCTCGGGTTGCCTGGCGGCGTATGATCAGGCATTCTAACCCATGACGCGGGGGAGCGCTACCGTCCTGCAGTTGGGGAAGTGTCCCAGGTTTTCGAATGGCCGCAGGGGAATGGGTAAACGCATCAGGCCGTTCGGTTTGGCAGTTTGGGAATCAGCGTTTATACTTTTGAATGGACTGAACTATGCGCGACGGTTACCATAAAATTGTATTTTGGTTTTCCTTTTGTTCCCCTCGTCGTCAGACCAGGAACGGCGATCGGATCAGGAAGCCAAAACGGCCGTCAGGTTAAAGGGTCTTTCTGCGCCATTCATGCCCCTTTTTTTGCGCTGAGAACAATTCCTGTGTATCGGAGAAGAAACAAAGCTATAATGAACTGTCTGCCATCCCTTCGAATGGAACTCCGGCTCTTGCGCGTGCAGGCAGTCCGATACGTCGCCTGTTTGCCGTTTGTCAAGGGTGTGCACCGCGAGGCGCGGGCCGCGTCGGCGTGCTGTGCGAGCAGTGGAAGCCGGGCGCAAGCGCGGCGGGCGAATTCGCCGTTGGCGCGTGCATTTCTTCCGGCCGCGCTCAGTTTCGTATTGACCGGTTGCGCACTTCTGCCGGCGGGCCGCAGCGCCGAGATCGCGGCCAATGAACCGACCCCGACCCCGATCCCGACCTCGGTTGTGCCTGTCAAACCCACCTATTCGGTAAAGGTGGGCGAGATCATGCGCGAGCGGACCTTCAGCGGCCGGGTGGCGCCGGTGGTGGAGGAGGCCTTGTTCTTCCGCACAGGCGGCCGTATCCGCAACGTATACGCCAAGCGCAACGACCTTGTTACCGCCGGCCAGGTGATCGCGGATCTGGAGATCGACGACCTGGAGCGCGAGTTGACCTCCACGCAGTTGAACCTGGAGCGGGCCCAGTCCCGGTTGTACACGGCGGAGAGGAATCTTGAATTTCAGATCCGCAGAGCGCAGATCAACCTGGACATTGCGACCCTGCAGTTGATCAATCTGCGGACGGAACGTCAGGATGACAATTTCGCGATTTCGGTCCAGGGCAAGCAGGTTGAGCTGGCAGAGATCGCGCTGGAGCAGCTGACCGAAGGCGTGGACCCGCTGCTGGTGAATGACGTTGCCAGGGCGCAGCTTCAGGTTGAGAAGTTGCAGAGCGCGATCGGCGACGCAACGATCACCGCTCCGTTCGACGGCAAGTTGCTGTCCGTTTCACTGACTGCGGGCCGCCCTGTGAACGCTTTTGACGCGGTTGTCTCCATTGCGGACATCAATGACCTGGAAGTTAAAGCCGATCTGATCAGCGACCAGATGAATGAGTTGGCCGAAGAGATGGCGGTGGAGATTTCTCTGGTCGGCCGTCCTGGGGAGATTCTGACCGGATTCGTGCGGCGGCTGCCTTACCCGTTCGGCAGCGGCGGCAGCGGCGAGGTGATCGATCCGGACAAATCCACCCGCATCACGATCGACCAGGAGGCCGATGTTGCGGGCTTTGAGCTAGGCGACCTGGTCCAAGTGCGCGTCCAACTCGAACACAAGGACGCTGTCCTTTGGTTGCCGCCGCAGGCGATCCGCGTGTTTGACGGCAGACGGTTCGTCGTCGTCCAGGATGGTGATATCCAGCGGCGGGTGGATGTGAAGGTAGGCATCCAGACCCCCGATCGGATCGAGATCGAAGAGGGGCTTGACGAAGGCCAGGTTGTCGTCGGACAATAGCTGTGGAGAGTTAAGCGTGGAGGGTGCGAGGCGGAAGGCGGATGACAGGACGCCGCTGACCGCCAGCCTTTCTCCACTGCGGTCATGAAATATATTCTGCGAACCTCGGCGATCATCGTTGTCGCCCTAAAACGAATCTTCGCCCAGCAGTGGCTGGCGCTGGCTCTGGTTCTGGGGCTGGTCTCTTCGACTGTGCTCGTAATGAGCATTCCTCTTTATGCGGATGCGGTGTACTACCGGCTGCTGCAGGAGGAGTTGACGGAGACGGGCATCAATGAGACCTACTCGCGCCCTCCGTTCGCGTATATGTTCCGCTACCTGGGGTCCACGTACGGTCCGCAGGAGTGGGAAGACATTGCGCCTTTGGACACATATCTGAGCCAGCAGGCGCATGACGAGTTGGGCATACCGCATCAGAAGACGATCCGCTATTTCAAGACGGACAACTTCCGCCTCTTCCCCACCGAACAGGTCGCGTATGCAGACACAACCGACCCGTTGGAATGGGTGAATTTGGGCTTCATCTCCGGTTTTGAAGAGGCGATCAACATCATTGAAGGCACATTCCCGGCCGTCTCGCCCTCCGACTCGCAGGAGGCGATCGAAGTTCTGGTGAACCGGGAATTGGCGGACGAGATCGGGCTGCAGGTAGGCGAAGAGTATATGCTGTTCCGCCGTATCCGCCAGGAGAACGGCGATAGCCAGCGCTACCAGACGCCGGTGCGCATTGCAGGTGTGTGGGAGCCTGCCGACCTGGGCAGCGATGTCTGGTTTTACAACCCGTCCACCTTAGAGACGCTGTTTGTCATCCCAGAGCAGAGTTATCACAATCGGGTTGCGCCTGTCTACCCGCAGGACGTGAACCTGGGCTTGTGGTACCTGGTGATGGACGGCTCGGACGTGACCTCAAGTGATGTAGGCCGTTTGCTGGTGCGCGGGCGGCGGGCGGAACAGAGGGTGACGTCGCTGATGGCGAACAGCCAGTTGAGTATTTCGCCGCTGGATGCGCTGCGCCGTTATCAGCGTGCCAGTGGATTGTTGACAACGCTTCTTTACGCTTTCAGTGTGCCGATTATTGGGCTTTTGCTGGCGTTTATCGGCCTGGTGGTCGGCCTGGCGGTGGCACGTCAGCGCAACGAGGTCGCGATTTTGCGCAGCCGGGGCGCGACGGTGGGGCAGGTGGCGGGCATATCCGGCCTGGAGGCGATCAGTCTTGGCATCCTTGCGCTTCTGGTCAGTCTGCCGCTCAGTTTTTCGGTGGCCAGATTGATCGGTTCCACCCGCAGTTTTCTCGACTTCACAATCGAATCTGATTTGCGGCTGGTTCTGACCCAGTCCACGCTGCAGTTTGGCATCGGCGCGGTGTTGATCGCCTTTTTGGCGCAGACGTTGCCCTCCTTCGGCGCGGCGCGTCATACGATCGTGACCTACAAGATGGAGATGGCGCGTACCTTGCGCCCGCCGTGGTGGCAGCGCGCCTACCTGGACCTTCTGTTGCTGATTCCATCGGCATACGGCATCTATCTGCTACGCGAACAGGGCAGCATCACGATGCCGGGCGCGGTCACGGATGACACCATTTTCCAGAATCCCCTGCTGTTTTTGATACCGGCGCTGGGGATCTTTGCGCTGACGCTGGTGACGCTGCGCGTCTTGCCGGTATTCATGCAGATAATCGCCTGGTTTGCATCCAAAGGCGGCGGCGTGGGCGTGCTGCTGGCCAGCCGCCAGCTGGCGCGTAACCGGGGGATGTATACCGCGCCGATGATTCTGTTGGTGCTGACGCTGAGCCTGTCCGCCTTCACCACGTCGCTGGCGCAGACGCTTGACGGGCACCTCTTCGACCGGGCCTATTACCGGGTTGGCGCCGATGGCCGGCTGGCGGAGCTGGGCGACACGCCGGTTTCAGCCGGGTCGGCCGGCTTTCCCGGCGGCGGCGAGGAGTCTTCCGGAGGAGGAGCGCCCGAGACGGCCAGCTGGACATTTGTGCCGGTTTCGGAGCATCTGCGCTCACCCGACATATCGGCCGCCACCCGCTTCGCCCGGTTTGAGGCGCGGGTACATCTGGACGGACGCTGGCGGGATGCCCATGTTTTCGGCATCGACCGGCTCGACTTCCCCAAGGCGGCCTACTGGCGGCGGGATTTTGCGGCAGCTTCGCTGGGCTCACTGATGAATTCGCTGGCCCTCTCCTCAGATGGGGTGCTGTTGCATCGGGAATTCATGCGCGATCACAATCTGCTGGTGGGTGATACGATTCTGGTCGGCGCGGCGCGTTACGGGCTGCGGGCGGAGATGCAGATGACCATCGTCGGCGACTTCCGCTATTTCCCCACCTGGTACCCGGATGCCGACGGTCCGCTGATCGTGGGAAACCTCGACCATCTGTTTGAGCGGATGGGTGGGCAGTTCCCCTACGATGTGTTGGTGCGCACAGAGCCGGGCACCGACTTTGAGGGGCTCACACGGGAGTTGCGGCAGTACGACATCAACGTGATCAATCACTATTCCGCCCGGCAGAGGATTGCGGACGAGCAGAAACTGCCGCAGCGGCAGGGGCTGTTCGGCGTCCTTTCGGTCGGCTTCCTGGCCGCGGCGCTGCTGACTGTGCTGGGGTTCCTGCTATACACGCTGTTTTCATTCCGGCGGCGCTTTATTGAGCTGGGGACGCTGCGTTCAATCGGTCTGTCTTCGGGTCAGATGACGATGTTTCTGGCATGGGAGCTGGCATTTCTGATATTGGTTGGAATCGGAGCGGGGACACTGCTGGGCACTTCGGTCAGCAACCAGTTCATCCCCTATTTGCAGGTGGGGAACACGGCCGCTGACCTGACGCCGCCGTACCTGGTGGGCATAGCATGGCCGGCGATTACGCGTGTGTACGCCCTGTTCGGTGTCCTGTTTGTCGCTGCGCTGGGCGTTCTGATCACGCTGTTGATGCGCATGAAGATTTTCCAGGCGATCAAACTGGGCGAGACGGTGTGAACAGCAGTTTTTTGTTTTCGGTTTCGAGTTTTTAGTAACTGCGGCCGCCGTGAGAGAATCGCGTTTCTGTGAATTGGAAACTAAGAGATGACAACGACTGAGCCATTTATTTTCTGCGACGGCCTCGTCAAAATTTATCAGATCGCCGATCTTGAGGTGGTCGCATTGCAAGGGCTGAATCTGTCGGTGCGTTCCGGCGAGTTGATGGCGATCGTTGGTGTCAGCGGCAGCGGCAAGTCCACGTTGATGAACATCCTGGGCGGGTTGGACAGACCGACGGCAGGGCAGGTGCGGGTCGGTGAATTCAATCTGTTGAAGATGTCGGAACGGGCGATCAACCGCTACCGGCGAGAACAGGTTGGTTTTGTGTGGCAACAGAGCGCACGGAACCTGGTGCCCTATCTGAACGCGGTCGAAAATGTTGAGCTGCCGATGACGCTGGCGGGTTTCGCGGGCAGAGAAAAGCGCGACCGGGCCGAGGATCTGTTGGAAAGGGTGGGTCTGGGCGAGCGCATGAAGCACCACATGCGCGAGCTTTCCGGCGGTGAACAGCAGCGCGTCGCCATCGCCGTTTCGCTGGCCAACAATCCAACGCTCCTGCTGGCGGACGAGCCGACCGGTGAAGTGGATACGGCTACGGCGCTGACGATTTACGCGACGCTGCGCACGCTGAATGAAGAGCTGGGGCTGACGACCATCATTGTCAGCCACGACCCGACAATTGCCCGCCACGTGGACAGGGTGGTCGCCATCCGTGACGGGATGCTGGCCAGCGAGACGCGGCGCCAGGTGCGTACGGTCGAACGTTTTGACGAAGATGCGCTCAATAGCGGCGGCGACGGCATCGTAGAGGAACACGAAGAGCATTTTGAAGAGTTGGTCGTGCTGGACAGCGCCGGTCGATTGCAGATTCCGAAGGATGTTCTGCAGCAGTTCTCGATCCACGGCCGGGCGCTTCTCGACATCACCGACGAGGGCATTCTGATCCGGCCGGCCGACAACGAGGACGTTGAGGCGCCGGAGCTGGTCGCCCAGGAGCAGGCGGCCGCCAGCCGCATCCAGCAGGCAGCCGCGATCGGCGGTTTCTTCAGCCGCTTCCGCCGCAAGAAGGATGACTAGCGGCCCGTTCACAACGCCGCCCCATCGAAAGCCACGACAGAGAACCGGATCCTGGAACGCAGATGGAAAACAACCCTTACCCCAACACGGCCATCGAAACCGAAGAAATCTGGCGCGTCTATAAGACGGGCAGCCTGGAGGTAGCCGCGCTGAAAGGCGTCAACCTGCAGATTGCGCAAGGGACATTCGCCGCGTTGAAGGGGCGCTCCGGCAGCGGCAAGACAACTCTTCTCAACTGCCTGGGCGGCCTGGATTCACCGACAGACGGGAAGATCCGCATTTTCGGCGAGGAGATTCACTCCTGGAGCGAACGCCAGTTGACGCGCTGGCGTCGCGAACAGGTCGGCTTTATCTTTCAGTCTTTCGGCCTGCTGCCCAGCCTGTCCGCTTTTGAGAATGTTGAGTTGATTCTGCGCATGTCGGGCGTTAAGGGCCGGGAACGTCATGAAAAAACTGTGCACTGCCTGGATCTGGTTGGTCTGACTCGTTGGATGCATCACCGTCCATTTGAGTTGTCGGGCGGGCAACAGCAACGCGTGGCCATCGCGCGAGCGCTCGCCAACGATCCGAAGCTGATCCTGGCGGATGAACCGACCGGCGAGTTGGACAGCACCACGGCGCGAGAAATCCTCGGCCTCTTCCAGCAGATCGTGCGCGAACAGAACGTCACCTTCCTGGTCGTGACCCACGACAACCTCGTGGACGATTACGTGGACTATGTTCTGTTTCTGAAAGACGGCCTGATCGACTTGGAGGGGCAGGGCCACAATGCCGTGCCCGAAGCCGCGTCTGCCCCGGCGGTCGTCAACGCCGACCCAGTGGCCAGCGGCTGAGGCCGGCGCGCCGACTCCGATCCTGCCCCGCGTTGTCAGCTATCCCACTTTGAACAGGCCCGATGAAGACGGTCATACTGGAGAAACCCGGCAGCCTGAATCTGACGGAGTCCGCGCCGCCTGCCGGACCGGGACCGGGCGAAGCGCTTGTACGCGTGCGGCGGGTCGGCATCTGCGGCACCGACCTGCACGCCTTTCGCGGACGGCAGCCCTTTTTCAGCTATCCCCGCATCCTCGGCCATGAGCTGGGCGTGGAGATCCTGTCTCTCGACCCGCATACCGAGAGCAGCCTGCAGCCGGGAGACCACTGCGCGGTCGAGCCCTATCTGAACTGCGGCGCGTGCAGCGCCTGCCGCCGCGGGCGCATCAACTGCTGCGCCCATCTGCAGGTGCTGGGCGTGCATATGGATGGCGGCATGCGCGAGCGGATCACCGTCCCCATCGAGAAGCTGCACCGCTCCGAGACCCTGCCGCTGGAACACCTGGCCCTGGTCGAGACGCTCTGCATCGGCGCGCACGCGGTGGACCGGGCCAACCTGGAACCGGCACAGTCGACACTGGTAATCGGCGCCGGCCCGATCGGGCTGACCGCGGTGGCCTTTGCGCGCCTGGCCGGCGCCGAGGTCGCGGTGATGGAGATTGACGAGAACCGGATGCGCTTTGTGCAGGAAAACCTGGGCGTGGAGCATCTCATTGAC
This sequence comes from Caldilineaceae bacterium, assembly GCA_022824025.1. GTDB lineage: Bacteria > Chloroflexota > Anaerolineae > Caldilineales > Caldilineaceae > Bin5. The sequence goes on along the minus strand of JAJEBF010000051.1, from coordinate 40,744 downwards.
GGCCGCGGGGACGCGGAAGCCCAGCTGCGGGCGGTGTTCGGCGGCGACCTGCCGCTGACCGTCTTCGACGCAACCGGCAACGCGCGCTCGATGATGAACGCACTGGGCCTGATCGAGCAGGGCGGGAGCGTGGTCTTCATCAGCCTGGTGCAAGACGACATCACCTTCCCCGACCCGGAATTTCACCGCCGCGAGACGACGCTGCTCAGCAGCCGCAACGCGACCAGCGCCGACTTCGCCCGCGTCGTCCGGACGCTGGAGACGGACGCGATCAATCTGGCCCCCTGGCTTACGCACAGCGCGCCGCCGGAAACGTTGATCGACGAATTCCCCGGCTGGCTCCAGCCCGACAACCAGGTTGTCAAGGCGATGCTGCATTTCTGAACGGTGGTGACCGGCTTTGGTCACTACCTCGACCCGACCTTGCCGTACCGACGGCCTCCATCCACGACGTACAGATGTTTCCCCCTTTTTCATAAGCGACAGACGAACAAGAAAAGGAAGACAACGTGTCGAACTCTCCCTCTCCACAAGGTTCGAAGCTGCGCCACGCGGTGGTCGGCATGGGCGCCGGGATTTTTCGTTCCCATTCGATGGGGCTTTCACTCGATGAAGTCGAGGTGGTCGGCGGCTCGGATGTGGCGCCGGAACCAGGCCAGGAGCGGGCCGAGGAGTGGGGCTGCCCCTTCTATCCCGACCACCGGCAGATGCTGGCCGAAACCAACCCGGATGTGACGGTGATCATCACGCCCCATCCCTTCCATGCGCCGATCGCGATCGACGCGCTCAACGCCGGCAGCCATGTGCTGGTGGAAAAGCCGATCGCCATCCAGGTAAAGGAGGCGGACGCGATGATCGCGGCGGCGCGGGCCAACAACCGCGTGCTGGCGGTGAACTACCAGTACCGGCAGCTGCCGCATGTGCGGGCGATGAAACGGCTGATCGACAGCGGGCAGTTGGGCCGCATCCAGCGGGTGACCGGCGTTTTCCCGTGGATGCGCACCGCGGCCTACTACCTGCGCGGCGGCTGGCGCGGCACCTGGCGAGGCGAGGGCGGCGGCGTGCTGATGAACCAGGCCCCGCACGACCTGGACCTGGTCTGCCATCTGGTCGGGTCCCCGCGGCGGGTCTACGCGGCCACCGCCACCCGCCTGCACGCGATCCAGACCGAGGATACCGCCACCGCGCTGCTCGAGTGGCCGGAGGACGCGCAGGGCACTATCTATTTCAGCACGACCGAAAGCGGCCCCCGCACCTTTGAAGTGTCCGGTACCGGAGGCAAGATCGTGCTGCACCAGGACCACATTGAATACGAGCGCTACGAGACCGACCTGCGCCAGCTGATCACCGACAGCCCCGAACCCTTCGTGCGCACCGAAGCGGCTGATGCCGACGCCGGTGTCGAGGACGAGCCGGAGGAACACGGACATGCGAGGGTGTACAAGGACTTCCACCGCGCCATTCGCGAGGGCGGCGAACCGCGCTGCAACGGCGAAGAAGGGCTGAAGTCGCTGGAGCTGGCCAACGCGATGATCTACAGCGGCGCCACCGGCGAGGCGGTCGAACTGCCCCTGGACCGGGAGGCGTACAGCGAGCTGCTGGAGAGGTTGCAGGCGGAGGATGTGTAGAGAGTACACAGAGGCTGATGCCTGCCAGCCCATTCCAGTAGAGGGGTCAGCCTTTAACGAGAAAACTGTCTTGCCATATGGCCTTTCGGTCTCCCACCTGCAATCTGCAATGCGGGATTTCATTGATTTCCTGGGCTTTATCAATCAACAGCTTTATTCTCGGGACCTTGCCCGGCTTGAGAGTTTTCTGATGCCTGCGAATTTCAGCAGCATTGTAGGGGAATTTATGAACGAGACAGTTCCCCAATATTGCCCCGCTTTGGCAAGGAATCAGCATCATAACGGGCACCCTGATCTCATTCCCGCGGATATGTTCAGTGGCAACTCAGTGCAATATACGCAGGAGGGCATAGAGATAAAGGCGTCTCGCCACAGGAGTGGATGGCAGGGGCACAACCCGGAGGCCGTTTGGCTCCTGGTTTTCTACTTTGACAGCAACACGGTTAGAGACAAGACCACTGACGTGCCGCCCAAACGCTTCCAATTTCGCGGCGTTTATGGCGCGCGGCTTGAGGAAGGGGATTGGAATTTCTCAGGCCGTTCTGAAACCAGCCGCCGTACAATCACAGCGAGGGTTAATCGCCGGGGCTTGGCCAAGATGAAAGAGAACTGGATTTACGAGGATTTACGTTAGTGTAAACTCCAGCTGCGCAGTTTGCGGATCGATTTCTGCCAGTGCGGGAATTGCCTTCCGACTCATTGCAAAGTATTCGGGCACTCTTTCGATGCCAATGCTTCGGTAGCCGACAGCTTCCGCTGCTGCTACCGTCGAGCCGGACCCCATGAAAGGATCGAGAACAAGGCCTTCGCCAAGAGGCAACGACGCATAGACAATCTGGCGTAGGAAAGATTGCGGCTTGAGACTGGGATGCGGCGCAATTTCACGTTCTCTTTTCGGCGTCCGCCCGCTCTCGATCACATCCTCGAATGGTCTGCCATCCGGTTTGCGCCGGAGGCCGCCAGTCTGGTATCTAGCTAGGCAGTCGCTGACTTTCATCCCTTTAGGAAGTGGTTTACGAAACATACCCCACGGTTCGTATGCCCCACGCGCCATCGAGCAGACGCCAGGGAACTCTCCTTCCGCATTCTTGGGGCGGTCCCCACCGCGCAGCGTGCGCACAAGACGGATGAGTTGACCCCTGAACTCCAGTCCGGAATTGGACACGGCCGCAAAAACTTCCTGCGCGAGAAAAGAGTTCGAGGCGATGAACAGATGCCCACCGGGGCGCAGGACACGTCTTACAAGCCGTGCCCATTCAAGGAAGTAGTGCGAAAGATACTCTCGTTCACTTTGCGAGAGGGCCGTGAATCGAGGCAGCGGCGAACGTTTGCTGCCATCATATGCAGGGGGAATTCGCCAGATCCCGCCGCCGCCGTTCGCTCTCTTTTCCAGTTGAACCGGCTCATACTCTTTCACGCCGTAGGGTGGATCAGTCACAACTGAATGCACAGAATTTTCGGCAACACTTCTCATCCATACAAAACAATCGGCCTGAATCGCGACAGAGGCGGTATAGCGGCATGTGGGGAAACTCTGGGTAAACGAACTCCAGTCATGTGTCACAACTGTTCTCCCTAAATCAACAGTCAATCTATAGGTGTGCCCAGATGGTACGCAGGGCTCTGTTCGCGAATGATCTCCTCAAGTCGCCGGCGCTCTCCTGCGCTTGCCGACAGCAAATGCTCCAATTCGGAAAGGCTTACCAAGATTGCCTGAGGCGCGTTGCGACGTTTAATGATGTAACGCGCTTGGTTTTGCACGACATCATCAAGCACTCGACCAAAGTTATTTTGCGCCTGCGTAGAGGAAATCGCTTTTATGGCCACAGTGACTTTCCTATCAATTTTAGATAATTTAACTAGATTAGCTAAATTATACAATTCAACCAATACTTCTGTCAACTTTCGAAAGTGATAGCTGAGTTGGACCGCTTAACAGCGCTTCAGACGTATGGTATATTGCCAGCAGCGGCGGTGGCCGTGTATGGCCCGCCCTGGAGAGGGAGCGGTGTACCAAGAGCCGGAGATGATCTTCAGGACAGCGCAGCGTCAGACGATGACGAGTTACGCTCCGCCGATGCACAGACGCGTCGATTCCGATGTGGGTGCGTCGCTTGGATCTTGGGGCGATGTTGGTCAAATTTCCGGTTTCACACTTCTGGAATGGCTGATAAGCCCGGTGGCGGGGATTGTTGTTTTGATTGTGTCATACGGCCTTTACATCATGGGGTCTGTGTCCAGTCTCTCCTGCTGCGTGAAAAACCCTTGGGGTGGCAAAGCGCGCACAAAAAAGCGATAGCACTTCGGAGAATACACCGCACAAGCATAAGTAAGCCCCGGTAGAATCGACTGCCGGGGCTTGTTGTTCAGTCGCCGACCTATCAGGAAAAAACAGGGGGGCCGAACGATGCAGGTCAGCCGCGAACAGTTCATGGAGCAGGGGTATCTCGTCTTGCGCGAGATCATCCCCCCGGACCAGTTGGAGCAGTTGCGGGCCGACTTTGAAACGCTGGTCGGAAGGCAGAGAAAGATCTGGGCGCAGGAGCGGGGTCCGGACGACCCGCCCGGCGGCGTTTGGGAGACACACGCGCAGCCGCGCCTGGTCTCTTACAACAGGCTGATCGACGAAGCAACGGCCAGCACGGTCGAGGTCTGGCTGCAGGAGAGCACACTGGGAGTAAGCCGCCAGCTGTTGAGCGTTCCGGGGGCGGCGTCGGTGGCCGGCATGATGTTGATGTGCAGCCCGGTGCGCGATCATGGCCCGGCCGCGTGGCATCGCGACATCCACCCGATCGACATGGCCCCCCTGGCCGGCCTGCAGAAGGATTTGAAGGAAAACGGCCCCAAATATGTGCAGTGGAACATCCCGCTCTACGACGACAACGTGCTCTGGGTGGTGCCGGGCAGCCATCTGCGGCTCAACACCGAGGCCGAAAACCGTTCGCTGTCAGGAGACCCGCGGCGCGCTGTACCGGGCGGCATACCCGTTGAGCTGAACGCCGGCGACGCGGTCGTCTATATCAACTACCTGTTGCATTGGGGCAGCGACTACAGCCCCACGACGCGCCGCACCATCCATGGCGGCCATACGATCTTCCCCTACTACCCCGACACCTCCTTCACCAAGCACCTGTCGCCCACGGCGCGGGCGTCATTCACACAGTGGAACGGGAAGAGCGCGGCGCTGCAGGATGTGACCGAAATCGCCTTGCGGGAGGCACTGAACGGCAACGCCGGCGCTTATTTTGACGCGCTCGAAGCGCTGCAGCCCGGCGTAGGCGAAGCCGGCAAGATGGTTCTGACGATCTATCTCTGCAAAGCGGTTCTCCATATGCAGGTTGTTAAGCATGAAAACGCGAGCGCTGACGCCTCCTCCGATCCGCTGGCAGGCATAACCGAGGACTATCGCCAGCGCGCCCGCTCCTCCCATTCGATCTCGATCAACTGGGGCCCGCAGTTCGCGGACCGCTTCACAGTGGACGAGGCCGCCGTTCTCCACGAGCGCTTTGCGATCCTGGACGAAAAGCTCCAGGCGGAGCACGAGCATTTCGCGCCCGGTTTCCAGGCGCGCCCGATGCGTTACTTCTTCAACCAGATGCCGGTCGATTTCACGCTCAACGACTTCGTAGGCAGCTGGAACTGAGCCCTACAGTTCATCCTTCAGCCATTCGGAGCCCTGCGCTTCCAACCGGGCGCGCAGATCGGCCTCCAGCCGGCCGATCATGCCGCCCGGGCCGTATGCGGCGTTGCCGGCGTCGGCGATCAGGTTGTGGCCGGTGATGGCAATCGACTCATCTGAAGCCAGAAACAACATGACCTCGGCCACCTGCTCGGGCAGGGCGGGGCTGCCCATCGGGTAGGCGAACTGCTGCGTGCGGACCGCGGCCGGATTGTTGGCGAGCATCTCGTACTTCTTTTCGGTGAGCATGCGCGCGGGGGTGAGCGCGTTGGCGCGGATGCCGTCGGGGCCGTAGGTGATGGCCAAATGCTGGGTGAAATTGATCATGGCCGCCTTGGCCGGGCCATAGGATGAGATGCTGGGGCTGCCGGCAAGGGCGATGCTGGATGAGACGTTGATGATGTTGCCGCTGCCCTGCTTGATCATCAGTGGAACCACCTCTTTGCAGAAGAGAAGCGGCGCGGTCACGTGGCAGGCGAAGCCGTCATCCCAGTCCTGGAGTGTGACATCCTCCAACATGCCGCCCGGGTTGTCGATGATGGCATTGTTGACCATGACGTCGACCCGCCCAAAGCGCTCCACGGTGAACTGGACCAGGGCTTTAATGTCCTCTTTGATCATGACGTCACAGCGCTTGTAGGCGATCTCACCGCTGAGACCCTCCGCCTGGGCAAGGACCTTCTGCGAGTTTTCCGGCGTTCGGCCGCGGTCGCAGATGACGACGGAGGCGCCTTCACGGGCGAACGCCAGCGCGCCGGCCTTGCCCAGCCCCAAGGTTGCGCCGGTGATGATGGCTACTTTGCCTTCCATTCTCGTTCCCATGTGATTTTCCTCGTGATCATTGCAGTGTTGCCAGCATGTGGGATTGCAGAGGAGCGGCCCTCGCCCCGTGCAGGTGGCAGGGCGGCAGTAAGGGTGACAGCAAGAATCGTGGGGGTGAGAAATAGCGCCTGGGGGGAACCTACTATACAATTGAGTCCCATACTTCGCGGCCCCCTCGCAGGCGCCAGATCGGGTGTACGGGGTCGCGACCAAGCATGACAAGAGTATACTACAACTTCTGACCCTTGGAGTACACCGCCCATGCAATTTGGAATCTGTATGCCCATTGCCGACGCGGGCATCGCGCACGCGGCCGGCTTCGATTTCGTCGAGCCGACGGTGCGCTCATTGTCACCGTTGGACCCGGATTTCGAGACGATCCGCGCGCCTTTCGACAGCGCGCCGCTGCCGACACCGGTCTTCAACGTCTTCGTGCCCTCGGAGGTGCCTGTCACCGGGCCGAATGTAAATTGGGAGCAGGTGGAGAGCTATCTGGAGGCCGCCATCGGCCGCGTGGCCGCGGTGGGCGGCGAGAAGATCGTCTTTGGCAGCGGCGGCGCGCGCAATGTACCCGATGGATTCGCCAAGGAGGAGGCCTTCACGCAGCTGGCGCGCTTCCTGCGGCTGGCCGGGAACGTAGCCGTGCGCAACGACGTGACCATCGTCATCGAGCCGCTGAATTCGCGCGAGTCGAACATCATCACCAGTGTCGCCGAAGGCATGGAACTTGCGCGGGAGACCGCTCATCTGCGCGTGCGCCTGCTGGCCGATCTCTACCATATGATGGAGGACGACGAACCGCTGGAAAACATCACCACCTGCGCCGCATGGATCGAGCATGTGCATGTCGCGGACACGCATCGCGTCGCGCCCGGCGAAGGCAGTTACCCGTATGAGGAGTTTTTCCGCCGCCTGCACCAGGGCGGCTACAGCGGACGCATCTCGATCGAATGCCGCTGGGATGATTTGGCAGCCCAGGCAGGCCCCGCCGGAGAGTATCTGCGCCGCATGTGGGACGAAACAAAATGACACAAAACGGACAGTCTGAACTTGGCTTTGCCATCCTCGGCGCGGGCATGGTGGCGGAGTACCACCTGAACGCGATCCAAGAATGCGCCGACCTGGGCGCGCGCCTGGTGGGGGTCGGCCACTACAACCCGGCCCGCTACGAAGAGATTTCCCAGCGTTTCGGCGCGCCGGCCCAATCCTATGACGAGCTGCTGGCGGATCCGGCGGTTGACGCCGTCTGCGTCTGCACGCCCAGCGGCCAGCACGCGCAGCAGGCGATCGCGGCCGCATCGAGCGGCAAGCACGTGCTGGTGGAAAAGCCGATGGCGCTCTCGCTGGCCGACGCCGACGCCATGATCGCGGCCTGCCGCGAGAACGGCGTGCAGCTGGGCGTCTGTCTGCAGCGCCGGGCGGAGCCGCTCTTCCGCCGCGTCCACGACGCCATCCACGGCGGCGATCTGGGCGAAATCACGCTTGGCGTGGTGACGATGCCCTATTTCCGCGATGAGCCCTACTACGCGCAGGCGGAATGGCGGGGCACGTGGGCCATGGACGGCGGCGGCGTGCTGATGAACCAGGGCATTCATATTGTCGACCTGCTGCTCTGGTTCCTGGGCGATCCGGTTGAGGTGCATGCCTTCGCCGATTCACGGCATCGCTCGGTCGAGATCGAAGACACAGCCGGCGCGGTCCTGCGCTTTGCCAACGGCTCTGTGGCGACGATCACCGCCACCGTGGCCACGGAGCCCGGATTTCCCCACCGCCTGGAGGTCTACGGGACCAACGGCGGCATCCAGATCGAGGGGGAGTCTGTCCTGCGCTGGGGACTGGCCGACGAGGCCAAGGCGACGGTCGAACCGTGGCCGGTCGCGACGGAGCAGGTGGACCCAGGCATGGCCGGCGACCCGCGCGGCATCTCGACCAGCGGCCATATCGCTATCCTCAAGGACTTTATCGCCGGCATCCGCCGCGGCGAAGATCCGGTCATCGACGGGTCGGAAGGCAGACGCAGCCTGGCTACGATCCTGGCGGTGTATGAAAGCAGCTTTTGATTTCTGTGGCCTTATGCTAATTGCCGCGCGTTTGTGGCGCCTGAATATTTTCTCACCAAAGATTTTTTTTCATGCACTTTGCGGCAAGAGACCCCTCCAGCCAGTTTGAGAGGAGCCAAAAATGAGCAGAAAAAATGTACGTTGGTGCGATGACGCAACGCTGTCAAAAGATATCAACGGAAAGGTGTATATCGTAACGGGAGCTAACTCCGGAGTAGGGCTTGAAACCACTCGACAGCTGGTAAAACAAGGCGGTCACGTGGTGATGGCATGTCGTAGGGTAGAAGCAGGTGAAGAAGAGGCAAGGTCGTTTGCAGGATTAAAGGGAAGTTTTGAAGTGATGAAAATGGACCTGGCCCACCTGCAATCGGTACGTGACTTCGTTGACGCGTTTCTCAAGAGGCATGATCGGCTTGATGGACTGATGTGTAACGCGGGTTTGGTTGTGATGGGAAATAGCGCGCGCTATACACAAGATGGGCTCGAGGAGACGATTGCCGTGAGCTTCTTCGGCCATTTTCTTCTCACGGAGTTGCTTCTTGATGTGATCAAGAAGAGCGCGCCTTCCCGAATCGGGATGGTCTCTTCGGTTGTGCATGCTGGTAGTCCCGCTAACCGTCCACAAGTTCACCTTGACGACCTCAATTACAAGAACAGGAAATATAACGCTTTCGCAGCTTACGCTGAAGCGAAGGTAGCCTCAGTGCTTTACGCGATGGAACTCGGTGAGCGCCTGAAAGGATCAGGTGTAACCGCTGCTTCAATTCACCCCGGTTGGGCGCGATCGAACTTTGGCGGCAATGGCCTGCTTATGAAGGCGATGCGAGTGCTTACTTTTCCATTGAGACCATTTCTGACCGACAGCAATGAGGAATCAGCGCAGACATCGTTGCACGTCCTGCTTTCGGACGATGCGCCAAATCACTCCGGCGCCTACTTTAGCCAAAGCAGCGTGCTCTATCGAGACAAAAACTGTCGCGACGGAGGATGGCCAATGGATTCGCCGAATCCGAATGCAAAAGACATGGAGACGGCCAAAAAGCTGATGGCCATAAGCAGTGAAATCGTAGGGCTGGAACAGCCACGAACAGAATCCGGAGAATCATAGCAAAATGACGAATGCATCCTTTACGATCAGCGCGTTTGGCGACGAGATCGCGGACGATCTGGAGTCGCAGCTGCAGACGCTCAACGAACTGAAGATTTCCTGCCTGGAGTTGCGGGCGGCGTGGGGGCAGAACGTGCTCCACATGTCGGATGAACGGGTGGCGAAGGTGCGGGCGATGTGCGATGCCCACGGCGTGACGGTCAGCGCGATCGGCAGCCCGGTCGGCAAGAGCCCGATCGAGGAGCCGATTGAAACGGAGATGGGTAACCTGCGCCGCCTGAGCGAGATCGCCCGCCAGCTGGGCACGAGCAACATCCGCATCTTCTCTTTCCATCCGCCCGAAGACAGCGGCGACTACGACGGCTATGTGGACACTGCCATTGACCGGCTGCGCCGCCTGACGGAGGTCGCCGCGGAGGAGGGCGTCACCCTGCTGCTGGAAAACGAGAAGGGCATCGTCGGCGACACGCTCGACCGCTGCGTGAAGCTGGTTGACGCCATCGACAGCCCCCATCTGGTCTTCCTTTGGGATCCGGCCAACTTCGTGCAGGTAGGCGAGGCGCGGATCACCGAGAGGGGCTGGCCTCGGATCGGCAGCCGGGTGGGCTATGTGCATATCAAGGATTGCACGACGGGCGGCGCCGTCAAAGCCGCGGGCGAAGGCGACGGACAGATCCCCGAACTGCTGGACCGGCTCATCAGCAGCGGGTATCAGGGGAAGCTGGCCCTGGAGCCGCACCTTGCGATCGCCGCGCACAGCAGCGGTTTCAGCGGCCCGGACGGAATGGCCTACGCCGTGGAATCGCTGCGGAAAGTGATGCAGGCCGCGGGGGCAGAGGAAAATTGAACTTGAATGGACCTGTATTGGCGGTGTTATAGAAGACCTGTCCGCCAAAATTAAATCAATGTAAACGAACCGGGGAGACCCATAGCCCATGATTGATCTCGACAATCTGCACTCCAAATGTGAAAGGACCGTCGACTTCGCGGCCGAGCAGCTGCGCAACCTGGTGGAGGCGCACCCGGACCATTTCCCGATGTACACGCAGAACGGGAAGTGGCTGCACGACGGCGAGGCATGGACGAACTGGTGTGAAGGCTTCCTCGGCGGGCAGCTATGGCTGGTCTACCAGGCCACCGGCGACGAATATTTCCGCGAGAAGGCTGAGCACTACTCCCGCCTGCTGGAACACCGCAAGACCGACCGCAACGTCCACGATCTCGGCTTTCTGTTCTTCTCCACCTGGAAACGCTGGTACGACATTACCGGTGAAGAGGACAAGAACGAGGTCGTCATCGAGGCCGGCCAGACGCTTGCCAAACGGTTCAAGGAGAAGGGCGAATACCTGCGCTCCTTTGTCTCCGACGAGAGCCTCTTTATCGACATCATGATGAACGTGCCGATCATCTTCTACGCGGCGCAGGAGACAGATGACGAAGAGCTGTGGGAGACGGCCTACCGCCACTGCCTGACCACCCGCCGCTATCTGGTGCGGGGCGACGGCAGCACTTCGCACGAGGGTATCTTCGACCTGGAGACGGGCGAATTCCTGCGCCAGACCACGCACCAGGGCTGGCGCGACGACTCGTCGTGGGCGCGCGGGCTCGGCTGGTCGCTCTACGGCTTCGGCACGGTATACGGCCTGACCGGGGACGCCCGTTTCCTCAAGACCAGCCAGGACAATGCCTGGTTCTACATGGAAAACACGCCGGCCTACGGTGTGCCGCCCAACGACTGGATGGAGCAGGAGCCGCAGAACCCGCACGAAAGCTCGGCCGCGGCCATTGCCGCCAGCGGCCTGATCCAGCTTGCGCAGCTGGTCGGCGATCCGACGCTGGGCAAGCAGTATCACGACTACGCGCTCCAGATCGTCGATACGCTGACCGAGCCGGAGTTCGTGGCCATTGAAGACGAGGGTTGGGAGGGCGTCCTCAAGCAGGGCATGTACCACGAGCGGCTGGGGTTGGGCGTCAATGAAAGCGTGATGTGGGGCGACTACTTCTTCCTGGAAGCGGTGTGCAAGGTATTGGGGGTGGAGTAGGGGCAGTTTTTGGTAGTCGATTTTTGGTTTTTAGTCACTGCATTAGCGGGCAACTGTTCGCTGAGAGTTGGAAATAGTGGAGTGGAAGGTGACGCTATGGCAAAGGTAGCACTCGTCACCGGCGCCGGCCGCGGGATTGGGCGCGGCATTGCGCTGGCGCTGGCGGAGGCGGGATGGTCGCTGGTGATCAACTATCGCGGCAATGCGGCCACGGCCAACGAGACCGCCGGCATGGTCCGCGAGGCGGGCGGCGCCGCGCTGGTGGCGCAGGCAGACATCGGCGCCGCGGCGGACCGGGCGCGCCTGGTGCAGGCGGCGCTCGACCAGTTCGGCCGCATCGATCTGCTGGTCAACAACGCCGGCATGGGTCCCCGCACGCGCATGGACATCCTCGAGACGACCGAAGAGTCCTACGACGAGGTGATGAACGTCAACCTGAAAGGGCCGTTCTTCCTCAGCCAGCTGGTGGCGCGTACGATGCTGGCGCAGCTGGAAGCCGGGCCGTCAGATGCTACCGGCGGCGGGCCGCAGATCATCAATATCGGCTCGATCAGCGCCTACACCAGCAGCCCGGCGCGCGGCGAATACTGCATCTCCAAGGCCGGCGTCGGCATGATGACGCTCCTGTTCGCCGACCGGCTGGCGGAGAGCGGAATCAACGTCTGCGAGGTGCGCCCCGGCATCGTCGAAACCGACATGACGAGCACGGTGAAGGAGAAGTACGACAAGCTGATCGGCGACGGCCTGACCCCCATCCGCCGTTGGGGGCAGCCGGAGGACGTGGGCAAAGCGGTCGCCGCCCTGGCCGAGGGGCTGTTTCCCTTCTCGACCGGCGCGGTTCTGGACGTCGACGGCGGCTTTCATATGCACCGGTTGTGAGATGGCTGAGAGGAGCAATGAAACAAGAATCAACGCTTACGTACTCACTTCTTCATATATTTTGTTTTGCTAAGAAGGGCATAGAAGGGCTTTAGATCCTCAGCACTCCACACATGGGCAAGTGGTTGTTGACATGAGTAGTTGGCAAGGGTTTGTCTTAGGTCTCTTTATTGGATTTGTAGTCGGTGTCTATTTGCTACAGATCCAGCCAATTTGGGCAATCGCAATACAGCTTGCAGCTGTAGTGATCACGGTCTTAGTCGGCTTTCAGCGGGTGGGAGCAGTAGCCATGAATCATGGCCAGCGGTTTCTCATAGGCATCGTTGCCAGTAACGTTGTCTTGGGGGGCGTCATGTTGTTTCAAATGCGACCACTTTGGATCCCTAGTCTGATAGCAATCGCTATTGTCGGGCTAGCTGTGCTAAGACGACGGCTTGGCTGAGCGAGGACTGGCATTTGAAGAAAAAGGCACATCGAGTACACGCCCATAACCATCCACATCTAACACAACTTGGAGATATATTACAGGTGACCACGATAGAGAAAGCCGACGATAAAATCAGCTATGAACAGTTTCAGCATGAATGGCTGACTGAAATAGAGTCCGATACGCTTTCGCCTTTGGCGAAAGGTCGGAGATTTGCCACTAAGCTCATTACTCAGTGGTTAGGTATAACTACTCATGACGACGACTTTTTCGTTTGTGATGGACCTGGAGATGGTGGCATTGACATTGCCTATCTGCAACGTGCCGACAGCGATATAGATGCTCAAAGCGATGATGGAGTTGAAGGAGACACGTGGTACTTAATCCAGAGCAAATATGGAACTGCATTTGCTGGCTCAGATACATTGTGGAGCGAAGGCAAAAAAGTAATCGATACGTTGAAGAGCAACGGCCTGCACTTGTCGACAGATAGTCAGCAGTTGCTGCATAAGCTAAAACAGTTTCAGCAGCAAGCCTCGGAATCGGACCGCATAATTCTAGTGTTTGCAACGTCTGATCCTTTGAGCAAGAAGGACCGCGAGACTATCGGAGATTTGAAACTCATTGGAAGAAAGCAGTTAGGAAGTAATTTCGATGTTGAGGAAGTTTCCCTCAAGACAATTTGGGAGGCCCTCGAAGACAACGAACTCGTGAAACTGACTGTGGATGTAGATGGTCAGTTTGTAGAACAGTCGTCCGGTTTATTAGTTGGAACAGTTTCTTTGATCCATCTATTCGACTTTCTCAAATCCTATCAATTCCAGACCGGCAATCTTGACCAACTCTACGAAAAGAATGTACGCCAATTCTTGGGTAATCGACGGAAAATCAACAAGGGGATTGCTGCGACACTAAGCAAGAACCCTGAGAAATTCGGTCTCTACAACAATGGCATTACCATAGTAGTATCCAATTATTCCCGAACGCCAGAAAATCAGACAGTAAAGATGAATGACCCATACGTTGTCAATGGTTGCCAGACAACTCGCACCATTTGGCAGATCTTGGATAGCAAACTAAACGCGGGTGGCACAGGTAGCGATGACAAACTTGAGAGGTGGAAAGAGAGCGTTAGCCGAGGGGGAGTTGTAACAAAGATCGTACGTAGTGATGAGGCAGAAATTCAAAATATAACTCGATTCACCAATTCACAGAACTCTGTACGCGAACAGGACTTCATCGCGCTAAACAGTAGTTTCCAGAATTGGGCGGCCGCCATGGCTGAAGATTACAAGATTTACCTCGAGATTCAACGTGGAGGAATCGACGCTCGAAAGGCATACGAAAAACAGCATCCCAATCAGATCACATATTCTGACTACGTCAATGCCTTCGACTTGATAAAGGTCTATGGAGCTGGGTGGCTTTCGGTACCCGGGCCGGCATTCTCGAAGAATGCTCCCTTTTTGCCCAAAGGGTCAATTTTCGAACGGATTACTAACCGAACGGAAACGGACTTACCTTTTGGAGCACGAGACTTGTATGCTGCGTACAAGATAAAATGCGAAGCGGATAGGATTGGCTTTGGGAGGAGAGTTGAACACCTTAGTAGACGTCAAACCCGCTTCTTGTTTTACCACGTCATAATTCAGATGCTAAGAAATGTGCTCATGCTAACCCCGGAAATTGAACCCCCAGTGGTAGAGTGCACTTTGACTGATGCTGTGATCAAGCTAACTTTTCCCGGAGCGGAAAAGCACTTCCAAATTCTTAGTAATGCGGCCATCGCGTTAGTTGACCAATACCTAACTGTTGGTAGCCCAAACTCGGCCCACAATGAAAAATCATTCAGTGAAATCCATAACGGAGATCTTAATGCGTTCCTGAAGTCAGAGCATCTTGGGACAGAAAGTCACTCTCCTTTGTTCGTGCAACTGCTTACCATGCACAACCAAGGCTTTGCAGGGATTCCAATGCCAATGTACGAAGGCAACCCGACACAGAGGGAGTTCGTTGCCCAAGCACTAACAAAAGGCGACTAGATGTTTCTTGCGCCAAAGAGCGGATGCAATGTTCTTCCCGGTTGTAGCATATCGCATTCATTTAGACATCGCGATGAATCTTCAGCGCTTCGGGCACTTCCAAGCAGTTCTGCCCTTTGTGCTTGACCATCCTGAACATTTGAAAAGCGGAGATAGACAGGAATGAAACTGCTCGTATTCAGCAAGATGCTGCAGGAAAAGAACATCGCCGAACTGATCGAGCTGGCGCAGAATCACGGCTTCGACGGCTATGACCTGGCGGTGCGGCCCGGCCATCCGGTCAACCCGGACAACGCGGCCGCGGCCCTGCCGCAGGCGCAGACGCAGATGGCGCAGGCCGGGCTGCAAATCGGCATGGTAACCGGAAACTTCGATCTGCTTACGGCCGACCACCCTCTGGCGGAGCCGCTGCTGGCCGCGATGGACAGCGCGGACGTGCGGCTGCTCAAACTGGGCTATTTCCGGTTCGAGCCGCAGACGATGGACTACTGGGAGCAGGTGGACAGCGTGCGCCGGGCCTTTTCCGCCTGGGAGAAGCTGGCCAGCATCTACAACGTCAAGATCTGCTACCATACGCACTCCCACTACTGCATGGGCCTCAACGCCGCCGCCCTGATGCACCTGCTGCGCGACTTCGACCCCGCCTACCTGGGCGCGTATCTCGACCCCGGCCACTTCGCGGTCGACGGCGAACCGTTCGACTTCGGCCTGGCGATGGCGCGCGAGCATCTGAGCATCCTCTCGGTCAAGGATGTCCTCGTTGAGCGTGTTGAGAAGAACGGACACGGCGCGGCCAAGTCGCTCTGGGTCGCCGCGGGCGAGGGGATCGTCGACTGGACGGCCGTCTTCAGCGAGCTGCGCCGGATCGGGTATGACGGCTTCCTCTCGATCCACTGCGAGTATGACATCGAAGACGGAGAAGATTGGTTCGACACCTTTGTGCGCGAAGTGGCCTTCTTCCGCAAGATGCGAGGGAACGGCGAGGGGTGAGAGGGCCGATCAATTCTCGCAGGTTAGGTAAGGAGGCTCAGGCGAATGATAGAGAGTCTTAGCGTTAAGGGCCTGAATAACCGAATCGATGCCGACTTGGAGTTCAATGAAGACCTGAACACCTTTACGGGCAAGAATGGGTCGGGTAAGACGACGCTGCTGAAGCTGCTCTGGTATCTGATTAGCGGGAATCTTGTCAGAGCTTTCCTCGAAATTCCATTTCAGACTGTTTCCATTAAAACAAGCTTATTTTCTCTATCGCTTGAACGAGATAAACCATACAAGGGACGGAATTCATATACCTTCATTGATTATGAACTTCGCGAGCGTTGGCTAAGGGCTCACGACAATTATCCCAACATGGAACTTCCAATCAATCGCTTTGCAGATTTGGAAGAGGCTAGTGGCCGTATCGCTGAATTGATGAAGAGTAGCCTGTTTTTTCCGTCGTTCAGAAGAATAGAAGGCGGTTATGTGAGTCGCGGCGATATCGACAATCCTGACTGGAAGATGACTTCAGATCTGGAGATACTTCAGGAAGCAATGGAGAATTTCTCATCAGAAATCTCGAGATCCGGACACAAGTTCATCGCTTCAATTTCGACCAATGATATTGGCCAGCTTCTGGAGCAGAAGTACGGCGATATCCATATAAGAATTAGCAATCTTCAATCGAAGGTATTGGACGACATTTCACAGAAAATGCAGGTCTCCGCCGGTGGTGAAATAGAGTCTGCAACTTCACAGACCGCTCCTTCTGTACTGAATGAGATTAAACAGCTTGCTGACGAACGAGAACAGTTACGTAAACCGTTTGTGGTATTGTCTGAGCTTACGCAAAGCATCTTGCAGTATGAGTCGATCCGAGTCAGCGGACGGAGTGCCCGCGATGAAGGCACGGCCGGAATTACACTGGGAAAAGAAATAGGCGCGACAGATCTTAATACCGTAGAAGAGGCTATCGCGTCCGATAAACTCTCCTCTGGAGAGAAGCAGATGCTGAGTTTTCTGTGCTACAACGCGTTCAGCGAGAATACGCCTATTTTCATTGATGAACCGGAGTTAAGCCTTCATGTAGACTGGCAGAGACTCCTGCTGCCGACGTTGCTGGAGCAGGGGACGGGGAATCAGTTTTTCATTGCCACACATTCCCCCTTCATTTACGCCAAGTATCCTGACAAGGAAATTCCGTTGGGGGACAAAGGAGAGGCAAATTAGTGCCGGCGCCGTCCCCCACGGTAGAGGAATTGGTCGCAGTACTTCGTCGATCCGATTTGCCAACGGTTCTTGTTGAAGGCCAGGAGGATATGCGCATCTATCGTTGGGTAGAGGCGCGCCTTGGCAATCGGGCCGCGAATATACTGCCTACAGGTGGTAGAGACAAACTGTTATCCGTCTATGAACGACGGCAGGAATTCGCCAATTTGCCGGTTGCTTTTGTCGCTGACAGGGATATGTGGTTGTTCTCTGGGATTCCTTCAGATTACCGTGGAGTCATTTGGACAGAAGGATACAGCGTTGAGAATGACCTGTACGCAGCCGCTAATCTTGAAAGCCTCCTGGACGCCGAGGAGGCGCTGGAACATCAGCAGACGCTGAATGCCATTGTAGAGTGGTTTGCATTTGAAGTTGAAGAGTATCTGGCGGATAAGCCCTATAAGGTCAGTAATCACTGCAACGAGGTGATTCCCTTCGGACAGACGCATATGGACGAAAATTTTCGCCATAGCCGCGGCTTTCGTCCTCCTGAAGAGAGAATCCGTCAGCAGATCAGAAGCGACTATCAGCTTCAACTCAGAGGAAAGCAGCTTTTTCAAATACTGGAACGCTGTCTGAACGCCCCCCTCCGGGGAACCCGCTATAACATCTCTTCATTGAACGAGATAGCGCTCAAAATGACTCCCGCTCACCCATTGATGGGTCGTCTGATACAAGAGATTGAACAGGCAATGTCGGACCAGAAATCCGCCTTGCGTCAGACCAAGCCATCTCAATAAACAACGAAGATTCTTCAACCTGAAAGGATACACTCCCTTGCCTTACCCCTACCCACTTGTATTCAGCACGCTCGGCTCGCCGGGCTGGTCGTTGGAGCGCGCCGCGGAGCAGGCCGTCGCCGACGGCTACGCCGGGCTGGAAGTCCGCATCCTGGACGGCCAGATAGTCCCGCCGGACCTGCCGGAGGAGCGCCGCGTCGCCATTCGCAGCCTGATGAAGCAGCACGGGCTGGTTATCGCCGGCATCGGCGCGTCCACCCGCTTCTCCTCTCCGGACGCCGACGACCGCGCCAAGCACCTGGCCGACCTGCGCGGCTACCTGGCGCTGGCCAGCGACCTGGAGGTACCGATCGTGCGTACTTTCGGCGGCGGCCCCTCCGAGAGCCAGACGATGGATGACGTGATCGATCTCGTCGCCGAAAGCCTGGCCGAGGCCGCGCCCGACGCCGAACGGCACGGCGTCACCATCTGCCTGGAGACCCACGACGCTTTCTGCCGCGGGCAGGAGGTGGCGGGCGTCCTGCGCCAGGTGGATTCATCGCACGTCATGGCGGTCTGGGACGTGCATCACCCCTTCCGCATGGGCGAATCGATCGAGGATACGTGGGACTACATCGGCGCGCGCCTGGCCCATGTCCACATGAAGGACGCGCTGCGCAGGGAGGACGGCAGCTGGGAGTTGAAGCTGATGGGCGAGGGCGAAGTGCCCTGCCGGGAGATCATGCGCCTGCTCGCGTCCAAGGGCTACGACGGCTATATCTGCGCCGAGTGGGAGAAGGCATGGCATCCTGAGGTCGAGGAGCCGGAGATCGCGATTCCCCAGCATGCGCAAGTTCTGCGGCAGTGGATGGCGGAGTAAGTTTTTAGTGACGGCATCGCTTCGAGTTGGGTACAGTTCCGCAAGACTGGAGACCAGGGGCTGGAAACAACTCGGTGAGTGGGGTTGTAATGGGCACAGAAAAGCAAAAGGGGCTGTACCTGCTGGGTGAGAGCGCCTTTGCCCGCATATACGGAGAAGACACGCGCCGCGACATCGAAGCGCAGGTGGAGATCGTCGCGCCGTTGCAGACGCCGGAGTCGATCGCGGCCGACCCGTCCCCGCTGGCGGATGTCTCGTTTATCTTCTCCGGCTGGGGCATGGCGCGCGTGGACGAAGCCTTCCTCGAGGCCGCGCCCAACCTGGAGGCAATCTTTTACGCCGCCGGCACGGTCCGCTACTTTGTGACCGACGCCATGTGGGAGCGGGGCGTGCGCCTGACCAGCGGCTACGGCGCCAACGCCGAATTCGTGGCGCCCTACACCCTGGCGCAGATTATCCTCAGCCTGAAACGCGTCTGGCATTTCGCCAACAAGCTCCGCCGGGACGGCACCTTCAATTCGTTCGATAAGGAGCCGCTGCCCGGCCTCTACACCGGCGTTGTTGGCCTCATCTCGCTCGGCCAGATCGGGCGCCGGGTTGCGCGCCTGCTGCAGGAAACGCTCTCCGTGCGCGTCTTGGCCTACGACCCCTTCCTGACTCCGGTGACGGCCGCGGAGTTGAACGTGGAGCAGGTCGGGCTGGACGAGCTGTTCGCGAGCTGCGACGTGGTCTCGCTGCATACGCCCTGGCTGCCCGAGACGGTCGGCATGATCACCGGCGCGCACCTGGCCTCGATGAAAGAGGGCGCCGCCTTCATCAACACCGCGCGCGGCGCGGTCGTGAACGAGCCGGAGATGATCGCCGTGCTCCAGCAGCGCCCGGACCTGTTCGCCCTGCTGGATGTCACCCACCCGGAGCCGCCTGCCGCCGGGTCGCCCCTCTACAGCCTGCCCAACGTGCTCCTCACCCCCCACATCGCCGGCGCGCACAACACCGAGTGCCTGCGCATGGGCCGCGTGATGGTGGACGAGTTGGCCCGCTACATGGCCGGTGAACGTATGGAGTATGAGATCACGCAGGATACACTGCCGCTGCTCGCCTGACGCGGACCATCTGCTGCTCGCGCAGAAAGGTTGGGCGGGCGGTCTCCCTCTCCGACAGGAGCGCCAATGTTTGTGCCCGGACTCGTCTCGATCACCTTTCGCCAGCTCTCCGTAGAAGAGATCATCGCCCTGGTGACGCAGGCCGGCCTGGCCGCGGTCGAGTGGGGCGGGGATGTCCACGTCCCGCACGGGGATGAGGCGCAGGCGCGTGCCGTCGCCCGCATGGGCGCCGACGCCGGTCTGGAGGTAGCGGCCTACGGCTCCTACTACCGCGTCGGTCACCCTGAGACCGGGCCATTCGAAGCGGTGCTGACCTCTGCGGCAGCGCTGGGCGCGCCGCAGATCCGCGTATGGCCCGGAAACCAGGGCAGCGACGATGCGGACGAGGCCTACTTTGAGACGGTCGTAACGGACAGCCGCCGCATCGCCGACCTCGCCCAGGCCGAAGGAATCGGCATCGTCTACGAGTTCCACGGCAACACGCTCACCGACACCAACGCGGCCGCCCTGCGTCTGTTGCAGACCGTTGACCACGCCAATGCGCGTTCGCTGTGGCAGCCGCCCCGCTTCGCTGCGCCCGCCGACAACCTCGCCGGACTCGAGATGGTGCGGCCCTGGCTGGAGCATCTGCATGTCTTCCACTGGCATTTGCAGACGGGAGAGCGCCGCCCCCTGGCAGAGGGGGAGGATCTGTGGCGAAACTATCTGGCGCACGCGGCGCATCCCGAGCGCACCCGTTACGCGTTGCTGGAGTTCGTCCAGGACGACGCGCCGGAGGCGTTCCTGCGCGACGCCGCGACGCTGCTGCAGTGGCTCGGCAACTACCCTGACACGAGAAACTGACCACGTCGCATGGCCTACCTCCGCCAGCAGGCGCCCGCCGACCCGGACAGCTCTGGCGCGGTCCTCGCGCTCAGGATCCGCCCCTGGGCGCCGGCCGCGGTAAATGAACACGTGCGCCTGGTGCTGGGAGACGCCGAATGTGCGGCGCGCAGCGCAGTCTGGGTGGAGATCAGCTATGGGCTGGAGGGCGCGCCTCTGACCTACCTGCGGCACATCCTGGAGGTTGACGGCTGGCGCTGCGCCGACCCGATCGAACAGCTGATCAGCGGCGACACCCCCTACGTAACCTGGCGCAGCGGCTGCCCGCCGGCGCTGCTGATGGCGCGCGCCGGGGACGACGACGCGCAGGGCAACCCGACCTTTCAGGTGACGCTGCAGCTGACCGTCAGCGCGCTGACCGACGGCGGCCCCCGCGACGGCTCCGCCATCACCTTCGCCCTGGACCGCATCAGCGGCGAGGAACTCCTGCGCTTCGGCGAGGCGTTCGACCAGGAGTTGCGCCATGCGTTTGACCACCATTGGCCCGACACGCCCCCGGCCAGCGCAGCGCTGGCGCCGCCCGGCTTGGAGATCAACACGTTCAGCAACCGCGTCAACACGGCGGCCTACGACGCGCTCGGCAGCGACTACAGCCACGACTACCTGGCCGAACCTTTTTTCCGCGAGGCGTTCCAGGGTTGGGTTGGGATGCTACCCGCCAACGGCCGCGTACTGGAGGTCGGCTGCGGGCACGGCAGACCGATCGCGGCCGCGCTGGCCGCCGCGGGCCAGCGCGTCACAGGCATCGACCCGTCCGCGCAGATGATCGCCGAAGCCCGGCAGGCTGTGCCGGGCCAGGACTTTCGTCAACTGGCACTGGTGGAGTTGGAGGAAACGGACGTCTTCGACGGGGCCTGCAGCTTTTTTTCGCTGCTGTGCATGGACCCGATCGAGCTGCGACTCGGCCTGGAGCGGCTGCACAGGGCGCTGAAACCCGGCGCCCCGCTGCTCATCGTATCCGGCGTGCCGGACCAGTTCACGCGCACCTCACCCCTGCGCAGCGTTCAGGGACAGACCACTTGGGAGTGGCCCCACGATCACGAGGACATGGCCGCCGTTCTGAGCGCGGGCGGACAGTGGCAGGTCGAGGCGCCGGCGCTGCGCTTCTACGACACCGACACGCTCAACCAGATCGAGGCAATTTCGCTGGACCAGTTGGCGGACGATCCCCGCTATCTACCCACTGCTAAGATGTCCGATCCGCTGGCGTTTGCGACGGGGAAACGGACGGTGAAGGGGGCATTTGTGCTTGTTGCCCGCAGAGCGGCAGGGGTGTAGCCCGCTGACGTTTAACGCAGGAAGTTAAGAAAGCGATAGAGCCTGCAGGGATTGGCGCTGATGAATCTGCTAGCGATCCGGAGGGGCCACCACCTGTACGTTTTCACTATTGGTCGCGGTCACAAGCGGCCCGTAAACCCAACCAGTTCGATCCCCAATACTGATCTGCCACCAGTCGCCAAGACCAGGACTTCTGCCGGTGATTTCGTACCATGCTCCGGGCGTGGCTGTTCCTATGACAGCGTAATTGGTACCTGGGCCTTCCCTCACGTTTACAGGAGTACCTATTGTCACCCAAGACGTCATAGAAGTCAGTCTTGCTGTAGGGGGGGCTTGATCAACGGCTAAAACATAGCCGCTTGGCGGTTCCCATTTGCTTGCCACGCCTAGGATGTATTCCCCCGTATGTGGCGCCTGGAAGACAATCCTTGCGTCCAATCCGAACAGACCGCCCCCGCTGTTCTCATCTCGTAACCACACCTCTAGAGTCTCTCCCTGATAACCCCATACAGTGAGTTGGGTGTCAGCCAAGATTGACATTGCCACAATTTCAACCGTCTCGTTTCTCGCCAGGTCCAAGAAATAATAGTCAATATCCGTAGGGAAATCGATATTGCCGTGGAGAATCTGTCCAATCCGAATCTCCTTACCTCTGTCGGGGTCATCGAACTGCACAAGTCGGTGACTCGCTGCCAAGCTTGTCTCTCTTGAAATCTGCCGCGGGATCAGGAAGAGCGGTCCATACCTTCGTGTAACAAAGGAAAATAAACTGGTCTCGACATCTGCCTGAGTATCGCCATAAGAGTCGACGATCTGGAAACTGACATCGCCCCCACCGCTAAACTCGATCTCGATTGCAGTTCCGGGTGGTTCGTTGATGATGTAGGCATCTGCATAGTTGCGCGGCGTCAGTCTATAGCGGAGGGAGCCGCCTTCCATATCGAATTGTCTCTTGCCAAGGCCGGATGGATCCCTGCCAGCAATCAGTTGACGGACGCGCGGCAGGAGGTCGAAGGACGAAGCGGCAAGTCCGAACTCCTTACGGAACGAAAAACCGCTGATACCGATTACCTCGCCCTTATCAGATACTAGAGCGCCGCCGCTTTGTCCTCCTGTAATCGCAGCATCAGTCTGAAAATACGTGATGCCAACCGGCTCCCACTCTCGCAAACGCGACAGGATGCCCTGAGTGATCGTTGGTTTCGGATAGGCTTCGACCTCGCCCGGGTAGCCAATCAGGTAAACTTCAGAGCCAATCGATATGTTCTCTCCGTCAAGCATAGGCACGGGTTCCACTTGTGTAGGAATTGGGCCAAGAACAGCCAAATCCACCAACAGGTCCCACCCTATTACTGGCACGCCCCTGAAATCGGTACCATCCGGGAACACGACGCTTGCCGCGTTGAACGGCCAGACCACATGGGCGTTCGTCACTACGTATCCCCCTTCAACGAGCACGCCGCTGCCGCTACCGGTACCTGTTTGAATGTAGGCGATTGCGGGCGAGACCATTTCGAAGATTCGGGCGGAAGAGACCTTCTCTGCGGTTGCCCTAGATGTCGAAGTTGTGGAAGCTGTGGCGAAGCAGAACGGCAACTCAAGTTCCTCAAAATCATTGCCCTCAACATTTTCCCAAATGGCAGGTACGCACCCTCCCAATCGGTTGCCGGACAAATAAAGCTGTTCCAGTTTTGAGAGCCTACCCAATTCTGGTGGGATATCTCCACTCAGCTGATTGTCTGCGAGGCCTAGCCCTGTCAGTGCTGTAAGATTGCCCAGTTCTGAGGGCATGGTCCCACTCAACCCGTTGCCCCAGAGGCTCAACGCCGTCAGCTTTGTGAGGTTGCCCAGCTCCGAAGGAATTTCGCCGCTCAACTGATTCGCGTGGAGAAACAGATCCTCCAGGTTGGTAAGACTGCCAAGCTCTGGCGGAATGGTCCCGCTCAATTTGTTTTGCCCAAGATACAACGCTGTCAGATTGGTAAGTTTGTCCAGTGTTGGCGGAATGGGTCCACTTAATTGATTCTCCGTAAGGCTTAGCCATTCCAGGTTTGTCAGATCGCCCAGTTCTGCAGGAATTCCCCCTGACAATTTATTCGTGGAGAGGCTTAACCCTTCCAGATAGGTCAAGCTTCCCAATGCAGGCGGAATCGTTCCACTCAACTCGTTGTTACCCAGATTCAGCATTTCGAGGTTAGCAAGCCTGCCTAGTTCAGGGGGAATTTGCCCAGTCAGTTCGTTTGTCCAGAGGTCCAGCTCGATTAGGTTGGAAAGGGCGCCTAAGGCCGTCGGGATCATGCCGCTCAACTGGTTCTCTGAAAGATACAAGCCTTCCAGATAGACAAGATGTCCTAATTCTGATGGAATCGTACCTTTTAGCTCATTGTCCGAGAGATCCAGTTCAATGACGCGATTATTCTCGTCAGTGACGACACCATACCAGGTTCCGATCGGCCTGTTGCTCAGCCAATTCTGATTGCTCACCCAGTTGTCGCCGTCGGTGGTCTCATAGAGAGCGATCAATGCGTCTTCGTCTGTGCAGATCGGCAAGTCTGCTTCGTCGAGATCATTTTCCTCAACATCCTGCCATACTTCGGGTACGCATCCGGTCAATCGGTTGTCAGCAAGGAAAAGCCATTCCAAACCAGAGAGTGTGTTTAGTTGCGGAGGGATCCGGCCTGTTAGCCGGTTGACATGAAGGGCCAAAAATTTCAGTTTTGTCAGGTTACCCAATTCTGACGGAATTGTTCCTCTCAACCGATTCCCTGAAAGTACAAGCATCTCCAATTCGGAGAGCTTGCTCAGTTCCGGCGGAATCATCCCGTCCAACCGATTCCACGATAGGACCAATTGCTCAAGTTTGGAAGAACTGCCCAATTCCACTGGAATCGAACCACTCAACTGATTCGAGTAGAGATACAATAGTGTTAGTTTCGGAAGGTTTCCCAGTTCTTGTGGAATCGTCCCGCGCAGCTGGTTTTTTGCGAGGTCCAGCTCTTCAAGTTTAGTAAGGTAACCCAATTCTGGCGGAATCGCGCCACTCATTTCATTTTCCGAGAGATAAAGTCCAATAACGCGACCACTATCGTCCACGGAGACCCCGTACCAGTCCCCAATTGGTCTGTTGCTCAGCCAGTTTCTATTTTCAAGCCAGTTGTCGCCGTCTGTGGCTTCGTAGAGAGTAACCAGTACGTCTCTATCCGAACAGAACTGCAAACCGACGTCGTCCAGATCACTGTCCTCAATGTCACGCCAGATCTCGGGCAGACATCCACTTAATCGGTTGTCTGCAAGGTATAGCTGTGTCAGTCCAGAAAGATTTTCCAAGTCTGCCGGTACTGCTCCGCTCAATTCATTGCCCCAAAGACTTAAGCCCTCCAGATTTATGAGGTTGCCCAACTCTGGGGGAATCACTCCGCTCAATCGATTGCTCGAAAGGACCAGCATCGTCAGATCAGTCAGATTGCCTAATTCTGAAGGGATCGTTCCGCTCAACTGGTTTCCCCAGAGAAACAGTCTCACCAGGTTGGTGAAGTTACCCAATTCGGGCGGAATGGTCCCGCTCAGTCGGTTTTCCGAGAGGTACAGCCATTCCAGATTGGTGAGTTTGCTTAATTCTGATGGAATCGAACCGCTCAACTGATTGTCCGAAAGCATCAGCCATCTCAGGTTGTCGAGTTCTGCCAATTCCAAAGGAATCGTCCCGCGCAAACTGTTTTCGAACAGAGCCAGCAATTCCAAGTTGGATAGGTGGCCCAATTCTGACGGAATCCCGCCACTCAGCCGATTGGTGTATAGGGATAACACTTTCAGATTGGTGAGATTGCCCAAGTCTATCGGAATCGTACCGCTCAACTGGTTCTTCGAAAGGTCCAAATCTTCTAAGTAAGCGAGGCTGCCCAACTCTGAAGGAATCGTGCCGTTCAACTCGTTCTCAGACAGATCCAGTTCAACGACGCGGCCGTTTCGGTCCGTCGAAACGCCGTGCCAGGAGCCGAGCGATGCATTGGAAAGCCAGTTCCTGTTGTTCGTCCAGTTGTCGCCGTCCGTATCCTCGTAGAGCGCCACTAACGCGTCCCTCTCTGCATCCTTGGTCGTTGCGATAGGTGACGATGCGTAGACCTTGGGGCCTCTCTGCCCAATGAGCAAGGCAAATACAACAACGATGGCAATCAGGACTCTGAAAAATGAGATCATGACATCCCTCCTGCTTGCTGAATGGACCAACAGATCGAATATCTCAACCTTCGGAAGGAAATGGCGTGAGGAACAAGGCTGATTGTACAAAAATTATGCAATTTCAGGAAATTGTGCTGGAAAGAAAACCCCGAGTCGCTCAGACCCGGGGGCAAAGTGCTGTCACAGCCTGGTATCGAAGTGCCTTGGCGCGCGCCGTTTTGGCCGGCTAAAGCGGTTCGATGCGTTTCAATGCAATGACGCCGCCTTTCTCCTTTCGTTGTCGGGTTGAATCAGATCGAAGTCATCTGCGATTTCGCATTATGGGAGAGATTGCGGAATTTGTCTTGGGCCAAATGGGGCGAAACCTCTTGGCCGCGATCAGAGATTCCTTCAACCCGCCTCCACGCCAAACGCGCCCCTGACCGCGATCTTGTACGCGGTCTTCCCGTCCAGCTCATAGCCGCCGTCGAGCGCGTCGAAGCCTTCGGCTACCCGTTCCAGGGGCAGGACGTGGCTGATCACCGCGCTGAAGTCGACGTCACTGCTCTGCAGCACGGCCACCGCGCGCGTGAAGTGATGGTAGCGGCTGCCCCACACGCCTTCCAGGCGCAGATTGGGGCGGAGAAAGTGCCTGTGCGGATTCACCTCGATCGTGCCGACGTCGACAAAGTGGCCGACCTCGACGAAGACGCCGTCCTCCTTCACCAACTCCAACCCTTCGGGGAAGGCCGGCAGAAAGCCCGCGGCCTCAATGACCACGTCCGCGCCGGCCCCGCCCGGCGTCATCTTCAGCGCCATCTCCCTGCGTTCATCCGCATCGGGCACGGCCATGATATCGATCGTCTCGTGCGCGCCCAGCTTGCGCGCCAGCTCCAGGCGACCAGCGGGCCCGCCGATCACGATCAGGCGGCCAGCGCCGCTGATCCGGGCCGCGATCAGACACATCATGCCGATTGGGCCGGCGCCTTGCACGATGACCGTGTCGCCGATCTTTACGCCGCCGCGCAGCGCGCAGTGCACGCCGACCGTGAACGGTTCGGCCAGAACGCCTACCTGCGGCGGACCCTCGAACTTGATCATGCACGAATCGGGGTCGGACAGATAGATGTAGTCGGCGAAGCCGCCGCTGAAAGGCTCATCCGCGCTGCGGTAGCCGTAGATCATGCCGCCGTTGCGGGGATGAAAGACTACTCTGTCGCCTTCTTTGACCGGAGTGCCGTTGAAGTCTGTGGTCAAGCCCTTGCCCAGGGCTTCGACAGTGCCGACGTTTTCGTGCCCCAGCATCGTTGCCGGGTCGATCCCCTTCTGCCAGTTGTGAATATCGGTGCCGCATATGCCGCATAGCTCCTGCCGCACCAGAACCGTACCCGGCGCGGGGTCGGGCACGGTGTATTCGTTGATGCTGAACTGGTTGCCTTCCGTGGAAACTGCCAGCCCTACACGTGACATCGCTATCTCCTTGAGAGTTTACTCTGTACTCGGCGGAAACTGTTGTGCGGCAATGGGGCCGCGCGCGCAGGATCGGCGTGAACAGACGCTCAGGAGGCTCCAAAGGCGCCACGCACCGCAATTTTGAAAGCCGTCTTCCCGTCCAGCATATAGCCGCTGTCGAGCGCGCCGAAGCCTTCCGCCACCCGTTCCAGGGGCAGGACATGGCTGATCACGGCGGCGAAGTCGATTTCGGCGCTTTCCATGACCGCGACCGCGCGCACGAAGTGATGGAAGCGGCTGCCGCGCACGCCCTCCAGCCGTAAATTGGGGCGCAGAAAGTGCCGGTGCGGGTTCACCTTGATCGTGCCGACATCGACAAAGTGGCCGACCTCGACGAAGACGCCGTCCTCCTTCACCAGCTCCAGCCCTTCGGGGAAGGCTGGCAGGAAGCCGGCCGCCTCGATCACCACATCGGCGCCGGCGCGGCCCGGCGTCATGCCCAGCGCCATCTCCCTGCGCTCTGCCGGCTCGGGAACGGCGTCAATGTCGACCGTTTCGTGCGCGCCGAGCTTGCGGGCCAACGCCAGGCGGCCTGCGGGCCCGCCGATGACGATGAGGCGGCCCGCGCCGCTGATCCGGGCCGCGATCAGACACATCATGCCGATCGGGCCGGCGCCCTGCACGATGACAGTGTCGCCGATTTTTACGCCGCCGCGCAGCGCGGCATGCACGCCGACCGTAAAGGGTTCGGCCAGGACGCCTACCTGAGGCGGCTTCTTCGACTTGATCATGCACGTTTCCGGATCGAACAGATAGATGTAGTCTGCGAAGCCGCCGCTGAAGGGCCTGTCCTCGCCGCCAAAACCGTAGGACCTGATGCTGTTGCGGGGGTGGAATACGACACGGTCTCCCTCTTTGATCGGGGCGCCGTTATAGTCGCTGGACACGCCTTTCCCCAGGGCTTCGACTGTGCCGACATTCTCATGTCCCATCATCGTGGCCGGGTCGATCCCCTTCTGCCAGTTGTGAATGTCGGTGCCGCAGATGCCGGCCAGCTCCTGACGGAGCAGCACCGTGCCGGGCGCGGGGTCGGGCACGGCGTATTCGACGATGCTGAACTCTTTCCCTGCGGTTACAACTGCCTGTCCTGTCCGTGGCATTGGGGGTCCTGTGATGTATCAAGCGCTCAGGGAGACAATCCGCGGCTGGGCCACCCGCGTCAGCTCTTCAACCGTCAGCTGAAGCATCGTTCTGTCGTCACCGCCGCCGGCGTAGACGAGACCGGGGTCAAGGTCTGCGATCGAGCTATCCAGCAGAACCTGCATCGTCGTGCAGTGGCCGAATGGCGGCACACCGCCGGCCGGATATCCGAGCAGTTGCAGCACGACATCGGGCGAGGCCAGCTTAATGCGCTTGATGCCCACGCCGTGCAGGTCGGCCAGCGGGCGCTTCTCCACGCGGCGTTCGCCGTGGCTGATGACGACGAAGGGGGCCGGCGGAGCGCTTCGATCTCCCGGTTTTTGCGCCAGAAACAGCAGGGTTTTGAGGATGCGGTCCGTTTCCACGCCGAGGGCTGCGGCGGCAGCCGGCACGGTGGGCGTATCGCCGATTTCACGCAATAGCTGGGCTTCAATGCCGTTTTCGTCGATAAATCGTTGCAGGTCGTCGGGTGTACGCATCGGGATGTCCGTTGTCATTGAATGCAGCGATTTGATGGTTGAAATGTACCAGTACGCCAGGGGATACGCAAACGGATCATGGTTGAAACGCGCCGCAAATAGCGTACAGCTTGCCGTTGTGATAGCATACTCTGCGACAGTCTGAATGGGGGTCGCGCCCCTACAGTCCGGTTTTTGGGTTCCTGGTGAATGTCGGCGCGTGCGATGTTACCAGGAAGCTGAAGATTGACCACGAAGAGCGAACCGACGCCATGCCAACCACCTCGATACACGGAACACCCGACTACGCCGAGCTGGATGCGCTGGGGCTGGACCCCTCCGAAGTCATCTATTTTTCGTCGAATATCAACCCGTATGGCCCGCCGGCGTCGGTCGTCGAAGCCGTTGAGAGCGAGATCAGCCGCTCCTTCCTGGCGCGCTATCCGGACAGCCGCAGCCAGCGGCTACGCGAAAAGATCGGCGCTTACCATGGCCTGCCGTCGGACGCGGTGCTGGTGGGGAACGGGACCGCCGACCTGATCTGGCTGCTGGCGCATGCGTATGGATTCCAGCGCCAGGCCGCCATTCTGTCGCCCACATTCAGCGAATACGCCGACGGCGTGATCATGGCAGGGGGGCATCCCATCCACATTGTCCTGCCCGGCTGGCAGCGTATCGGCCGGCGCCGCTTTGCGCCAAGCGGCACAACGCTGGCCCAAACGCGGCGGGCGCTGGAGTCGGCCTCGCCCTGGCTGGTCTTCATCTGCAATCCGAACAACCCCACAGGCGAGTACCTGTCACCGGGCGAACTGCGTTTTTTGTGGGAAGGCGCGCCCGATGCCCTATGGGTTATTGATGAGGCCTATGCTGAGTTCACAGAAGACCCATGGAGCGCGGGACAGTGGGTGATGGCGGGGGCGAATGTCCGAGCGGGGAGGGCGCGCGGGCCGGGTTGCGTGGTCCTGCGCTCGATGACGAAGGATTTTGCCCTGGGCGGGCTGCGTCTCGGTTACCTGCTGGCTGCCCCGCCGATCGTCGAACGTCTGCAGCAGGTGCAGCCGCCGTGGAGCGTCAACGGTGTTGCCCAGTTGGCCGGGCTGGTTGCGCTGGATGAGTTGAAATGGCGTGAAGAGACGACCACGCGCCTGCGCAAAGAGGTCCTGGAGCTGCAGGAGGGGCTGCGCGATTGCGGATACGCGCCGCTGCCGACGACGGTCAACTACTTCCTGCTGCCGGTCGGGGATGCCAAGTCAGTGCGCGACCGGCTGGTTGCTGAGCGGATGTTTGTGCGCGACTGCACCTCGTTCGGCCTGCCTGAGCACATCCGCATCGCGGCCAGGCCGCCGGACGAGAACGCCCGGCTCCTTGAAGCCATGGCCCAGTTTTCCCATTTGCCGACTCAAGAATCGAAACCATAAGCCGCGACGAACGGCTGGCCGCCGCAGCCATGATTGAAGCCATCACTTTCGACTTCTGGGACACGATCGCCATCGACGATTCGGATGAGCCGAAGCGCCGCGCCCTGGGCCTGCCGAGCAAGGCCCATGCGCGTGTCGAGCTGTTTGCCAACCACATCACTACGAAACATCCGGAGATCGGTTACGAGCAGGCGGTGCAGGCTTATCAACACGCCCATCAGAATTTCCAGCACGCCTGGCATGAGGAACAGCATACACCGGGCATTGCGGCCCGCATGTACGATGCCTACGAGTTCCTCGGTTTGCGGCCGGGGCCGGGACGGTTCTCCCGGCTGATGCGCGAGGTCGATGAGCTGATTCGTGAAATCGAGACGATGGAGGTGCGCATTCAACCGGACTTTACGCCGGGCGTGCATGCTGCGCTCGACGAGTTGTCCCTGCACTACAAGCTGGGCATCATCTCCGACACGATCCACACAACCGGCCGCGGGCTGCGCTATCTTCTGCAGCGCCAAGGCCTCCTTCGTTACTTCAACTACATGCTCTTTTCGGACGAAATCGGCGCGTCCAAGCCGGAGCCTGAGGTCTTCCGGCAGGCCGCCCTCGGGCTGGGGGCCGCGCCCTATCAGATCGTCCATATCGGCGACCGCGAGAGCAATGACATCCTCGGCCCGCTGTCGATCGGCATGAACGCCATTCTCTTCACCGGCGTCAAAGACCGCGGCAGCGACTCGACGCAGGCCAGCGCCGTCTGCCGCACATACGCCGCGCTGCCCACAATCGTCCGACGCCTCTCGGCCACAGTCCGGCCCTTCCAAACCGGGTCGGCATAGTGGAGCCTTTTCTGCGCAACGTATACGAATCCCTGGCCGACCGCTTCGCCGCGTGCTTTCCCGCGCGGCTGCAAGGGCCCCGCACCGTCGGCCGCGAAGCCGAATTCCCTGTGATCGATCAGTCCGGCCGCGCCGCCGACATCGACCAGCTGTGGCCTCTCTTGCTAGGGGATGAAGATGCCGCGGAAAACGGTGAAAGGGGTTCCCTCTCTCCTCTCAAGGTCAAGCGGGATGCCGTCAACACCGACCTGATCGTCGGCCTCGACGGCGCCGCGTACAGCTATGCGCTCGAAGTGGGCAAGGGTACCATCGAGCTTAACGTCGGCCCCTATGACACCCTGTTTGAACTGGAAAGCGCCTTTCGCTCAGCGGTGGAGAAGCTGGTGCAGGCCGCGGGCCAGCTGGGCTGGCGCGTGCTGGGGTATGGCGTGCAGCCGCTCTCGCCGCCTACGCGCGCCCTGCTCTCGCCCAAACAGCGTTACCACGCCCTCGCCGACATCATGGGCGCGGACTGGATCTGGTACACCGTAACCGCCAGCGACCAGACCCACGTCGACATCAGCCGCGACGAAGCGGTCAGCATGCTCAATTTCGGCAATCTGATCGCGCCGGTTGTGGTCGCCCTGTGCGCCAATTCGCCGGTGGCGGCAGGCGCGTTGACCGGTGACTGCTCCGGCCGCGAAGGCCGCATGATCAACGCCCGCTACGGCGAACGCCACGGCATGATCGCCCGCCCCTACGCCAACCTGACCGACTTCGTCGCCAGCCTCAGCCGGATGCCCGCTCTGCTGCGCCGCGAAGGCGAGCGCCTGCTGCCTGACGGACGTCTCTTCAGCGACGTGCTACGGGCCGACTTTGGCGCTGCGGGAAGTGGGGGGTGGACTCCATCTACCAGCGCGTTTGACGCCTTTCTGCTGCACGACCACTATATCTGGCATAGTGCCCGTGTTCGCACCGCCTACGCCACCGTCGAGCTGCGCCCGGCCTGCCAGCAGCCGCCGCACGAACTGATGGCCGCCACCGCGCTCTACCTGGGACTGGTCGAAGGGCGCGAGCAGATCACGGCCTATATTCAGACCGCGCTGGCGCCTACTGGCGAGAAGAGAATGGAGAGGAGTGAAGAGAGGGTGAGTCAAGTTCCTCTTTCAGAGTGCTGGCCGCGTATGAGACAGTACCACGAACAGGTAGTCCGCGCCGGCCTGGCCGCGCCCGATCCGGCGCCCGGATTCCTGGCCGAAATCCTCGGGCTGGCGGAGGCCGCTATCGCCCGCCGCGGCCACGGCGAAGAGGCGATGCTTGCTCCTCTTTGGCGGCGGCTGGAAAGGAGAGAAAACCCGGCGCAGCGCTTGCGGCGGGTCTTCGTGGAGGCGGGGTTAGAGGAGTTGATAGAGTTTTCTGATGCGGAGAGCTATTTGCGGAAGAACTAGCGTCAGTCATCCGGCCAGGATCGAAAAATCGAAACTACCGACTACCATTGAGAAGAAAACCCTGTGCCCACTGATTCAAACGACACCGCGGGGCAAACTGCTGACATTGCCGGACCGATTCATCCGAGAGAGCATTTGGCGGAGATAATGCAGGGGTTGGGCGTCACGCAATACCGCTTGGCCAGGACGATAGGCGTTCCTCCGATTCGCATCCATGACATCGTCCACGACCACCGGGTCGATTACCGCGGACTCGGCGCTTCGAATCGGAAAGGCGCTGGGGATGACACCCGACTTCTGGCTGAACCTGCAGCAGATGTACGACCTGGAACTCGCCCGGGCCAAGACCGACAACAGCGATATAAAACCGCTTGTAGAGGTCGTCCCGTAAAGCGAGCATCGCCAAACAACTGCAGTTTACGACACCGCGGCCGCCATACTAAGCGAACTCGAATACCGGCATGGAAATCGACTTCGCGGATTCCGCCTGGCCATGAACCAGAAGGCGAACCTTTTCGGTGGTGTCGCGGCTGAAAGATTCTTCCCCACAACGGGCGCAAACAGTAGCCGGGATCCTATCTACAAGCACATATTGTCCATCAATCTGAAATACTTCAGTCACCAGTTCGTCCCGGCTCTCATTGGCATGACAGACCGCGCAAGTGAACACTTTTACCTCTGCTCTCTGACGTCCCCGCAGCGCCTCCTGCTCTCCAGTTCACGACGTTGCGATCAGCCAAAACCAACTAACGCCCTCCGAACAGCTGACCCAGATCGACGTTGCCGCCGCCGCTCTGGCCCTTGCCGCCGACCTGGGGTATATACTGGGCGATCTTCTGCGCCAGTTTGTCCATCGGCATGGTCTGCAGATAGGCTTTGCCCGGTCCGCGCAGCGTCGCCAGGAAGAGGCCCTCGCCGCCGAGCAGAATGTTCTTGAAGCCGCGCACAATCTCGACATCGAAATCGACGGTCGGATCGATCATGGCCACGTGGCCGGTGTCGACGCGCAGCAGCTCGCCCGGCTGCAGCTCCTTGACCAGGATCTCGCCGTCAAAGTTGACAAAGGCCTTGCCGGGGCCGGTCAGCCGCTGCAGTATGAAGCCCTCGCCGCCAAACAGGCCTGCGCCGAGCCGCTTGCGGAAGTGCATGTCCAGGTCAACGCTCTTGTCCGCGCACATGAACGCGTCTTTCTGCACAATCACCGACTGCCCGGCAGCGAGATCAAGGTCGAGGATCTTGCCGGGAAACTCCGCCGAAAAGGCAACTTCACCCTGGCCCCTGTCTACGTAATAGTCGACCACAAAGAGGGATTCGCCGGAAAGCGCGCGTTTGAACATCTTCCCCAGGCCGCCGCCGGTATTGGTATCCATCTCCACGGCCTGCGTCATCCAGCTCATGCCGCCGGAGGATGAGTAGATGCGCTCACCGGGGGTCAGTGTAACCGTGACAACCGGCAGGGTTGTGCCTTCGATACGATACTGCATTGAGTTCGCTCCTTCATGCAATGGCCTAGGGCCTGCGCTGTGACCATACGGTGGCCACCGCCGCTTTTAGCGGACACAACCGTCGAATGTCCGGCCCTGAATGTGATGGTAGACCGGTCCTTCGCCGTCCCTGGTGTATTTGGAACGCGACGACATGTAGGAGAGCGCGATCGCGCGGCGCCATCTGTCCGAGCGGTTGGGCGCGGTGTAGTGGAGCAGGAGCGAGTGGAAGAAGAGCCCGCCGCCTGCCTTCACCGGCGCCAGCTGCATATCGGCCTCGTCATAGTATTCGGGATCGACTACGTAGTCGTCGGTCACGTCGATATGGGGTTGCGGGCCCCACTTGTGGCTGCCGGGAATGACGGCCATGCAGCCGTTCTCCTCTGTTGCGTCGTCAAACGCGAACCAGCAGGAGCAGAGGTCCATCGGCTCGATCGGCCAGTAAGGAGAGTCCTGGTGCATGCCCTTGGCCGAACCGACTTCGGGCGGTTTCAAGAGGACGGCATTGCGGAACATCTTGATGTCCGGGCCGATGATCTGTTCGAGAACGCTGATGATGTTGCCGTTGCTGCCCAGGGCATGGAATCGATCATCGGATTCGACCAGGCCATCGATTTTGCGGATACCGTCGCCCGGCGTATCGACTTGCAGTTCTCCGCGCTGGACGCGCGGCTCGATCTGCACGCGAATCCGGTCCTGCGAGCGGCCGCCGTGGGTATACTCGCGCATACGGGTGC
This sequence comes from Caldilineaceae bacterium, assembly GCA_022824025.1. Lineage (GTDB taxonomy): Bacteria > Chloroflexota > Anaerolineae > Caldilineales > Caldilineaceae > Bin5. The sequence continues at coordinate 5,781 of JAJEBF010000051.1, read as the reverse complement.
GCAGCCCCTCCACCTCATCCGGCTCCAGCAGTCCTTCGACGACCAGGTAGCCGTTGCGCCGGTAGCTGTCGATCTGCTCCTGCGTGAGTTTGATAGACATGTTGACTCCTTGATTCTGATTCAGGCCGGTTCCTTCGTCATCTCGCCTTTATCGGCGGCTGCGGCGTTCATGGTGGCGGCGGCTTTGTCCTGCGCCATCTCGGCAACGCTCTTGGTATGCTGACGCGCCGCGCCTTTCCAACCTTCCCGCAGCCGGGCGCGGGTATTGTTGCGCTCGGCCTCTGCCAGCCGGGCCTGCGCCGCGGGGATATGCTCCTGGTACTGCGGCAGCCAGCGCGCCTGAGCCACGAGCATCTCATCGGTCATCTGCCAGATCTCTTCCGGGTTGCAGACGGCTGCGGTCAGCGGGTCGTGCAGCATCGCCTGCTTAAGCAACGTCACATCGCCGTGGACGGCCGCTTCGACCGCCATGCGCTGGACCTGGACGCTGGCGGCGCAGGTGGCGGCGCAGGCGAGGGGCAGATCGCCGACAACGGGCATGTTGATGCCGTTCTTGTCGACATAGCCCGGGATCTCGATGCAGCAGCCGTCAGGCAGATTGGTGATGTGGCCCTGGTTGATCATGTTGAAATGGCCGCGGTAGGGGCGCCCCGTCTCCAGCCCTTCGATGATATAGGAGCCGTGCTCCTCGCTGCGCTTGTCGGGCGCGATGGTCGGCGGCTCCTGTTTCATCCAGTTGGGGAAATCGGTCTCGAACCAGTTGCGGCCTTCGGTGCAGACGCGCAGATAGCCGCCGGTCTCGCCGTTGATCCAGCTGGAGAGATCGATCCAGTCGTTGATCTCGTCGGGGCGTTTGCGGTACCAGGGCACGTATTCGCTCACATGGCCGTTGGATTCGGTGGTGTAGTAGCCGAAGCGCCGGATCATGTCGATGCGCAGCTTCTCGGTGGTGGGGAATTCCGGGTGGGCCTCGAAGAGCTCCAGCAGGCGCGACGTCATGTCCATACCCCGCCACTGCACCTGAATGTACCAGGTCTGGTGATTGATGCCGGCGCAGATGATATCGACCTCGTTGCGGTGCACCATGGCGTCAGCCGCGATCAGCCCCTCTTTTTTGGCCCAGTGCTCAATGCAGCTCGCGATTTGCCAGTGGCCGCCCTGCACGCCGTGGCAGAGGCCGACGGTGGGCACGCCGCCGTACTGGTTGCAGGCCCAGATATTCATTGCCATCGGGTTCGAATAGTTGAGGAAGAGGGCATCCGGTTTGGCGACCGCACGGATGTCGGCGCAGACGTCCAGCAGCGCGGGGATGGTGCGCTGACCGTACATGATGCCGCCGGCGCAGATCGTATCGCCGACACACTGGTCGATGCCGTACTTGAGGGGGATGTCGATATCGAGCTGGAAGGCGTCAAGCCCGCCCTGGCGGACCACCGAGATCACATAGTCGGCGTCGGTGATGGCTTCGCGGCGGTCGGTCGTGGGCGTGATCGCGGCGGGCAGGCCGTTGGCATCGATATCCCGCTGCGCCAGCTGCATCACCATATCCAGGTTGCTGGCGTTGATATCCATAAAGGCAAAGTGGGTGTCGGCCAGCTCGGGCACGGCGAGAATGTCGTGCATCAGCTTGCGGGTGAAGCCGATCGAGCCGGCCCCGATCATTGCGATTTTTATCGGCATGGAAGGGTTCTCCGTATGGTCGAGCGCGCTGCCCAGTGCCTGCGACCCCATCTGGTTGCGCGAAGGCATTGAGTGGAAGTAAGTTTTCTTGATGTACACTCCATTATACGACATCTACGGGGAACACCCACAGAGGAAAGGGAACCGGACCAGGGGAAATTGTTCGATGGGCTGGCGCAGCGCGAAATGAGCGCGGAGTTGGGAGAAGGAAGCAATAAGCGGACCTTCTCACTCCTCGTCTGCGCGCGCTGTCTGCGTACAGAAGCGTCAGCGTGTAAAGAGATTGCGCCGCACGTAGCTGCCGTCATCGGAGGCGAGGAAGGCCAGCGCCGCGCCGACGCCTTCAGGATCACCCAAGCGGGCGCGCGCATCCTCCAGGTCGAACGCCTGGCCCAGAGCCTCAGCCGCCTCGCGCATCTGCCTCAGTTTCAACTCCGTCTCAATACCGCCGGGACAGACGACGTTGACGCGGATGCCTTTGCCTCGCAGATGGTTTTCCAGGGTCATGCCCATCCCGTTGACCGCGCCCTTGCTGGTCCCGTAGGCGATCGAAGAGCTGCCCCCGGTGACGCCGGCCCCTGAGCCAACCAGCAGGATCACACCCTTATCGCTGGCCTGGAGCAGAGGGTAGGCCTCCTTTACGCACAGGAAGACGCCGCGCACGTTGACCGCGATCACGTCGTCGAAGACATCGACAGGGAAGGCGTCCGGCATAAGCATCGGTCCCCGCAGAACGCCGGCGGAGCAGATGAGGACGTCGAGTCGTCCGTGGCGCTCCTTCACCTTGCCGAAGACCCGCTGCGCGTCCTCGTGGCGGCGCACGTCGAGCCTTTCATAGCAGGCTTTGTGGCCCTCGGCCTGCAGAGACGCGGCGAGCGCTTCGCCGGTTTCGTCCTTGATGTCGGTGATGATCACCTCGGCCCCGCGCTGCGCGCACAGCCGCGCGGCCGCGCCGCCGATGCCCTGCGCGCCGCCGGTGACGAGAATGACTTTGTCCTTTACGTTCGCAACCGTCGATGTCATGGTCCGTTGCCTGTTCGGGTGGTGGTCAGATGGTGGCGTGCTTGAAGGGGAAGTGGGTGAGAGGCCAATTCCCTTAACGCTCCTGCCGGGGTTTCTCAAACCTCATTTATGTCATTTTGAGGTTGGCGCTGCCCGGAGAATCGGCGTTGAACTCCATTGTAACAGAGCGGCCGCCATCGCTGAATATCACCTGGGCGTATTCGTCGGCGCTGGACGGCTGGCCTGTTGGCCGCCGGTAGTCGCCCAACAGGATCTCGCGGAAGCTCTTGAACTCCTCAACCGCGGCCCGGTAGCGCTCAAAATCGGCGGTGGGCGCCTCCCACAGTTTTCCACTGTAGCCGAAGCCGCCCGCAGCGTGGGACAGGTAGTCGTATGTGGTGTAATTGTGCCGATCCTGGCAGATGTTGGTATTGGCATAGTTTCCGGGAAGGACTATGTTCAAGCCGTGTTGAAAGGCGCGCACCAGCGCCGAGTGGGTGGTGTGGTCGTTCATCCAGAAGCTATGGCCGCGGCGCACGGTGCCGAGGTCGATCCGAAAGCCGCCGATCGAGCACTGTTCGATAAACAGGTCCGGGCAGGCCGCCATGATCTCGTCCAGAACCTGGTACAGACCTTGCACGTGCCGGATCTGCCGCCAGCCGATCTCGCCAGACGCGAGGCCGCGCTCCCAGTTCGGGCGCGGGTCCTGGCTGAAGTCCCAGCGAATCCAGCGCACGCCCCATTCCTCATAGGCGCGCACGATGCGATCGAGCCACCACTGGCGCGCCTCCGCCAGACCCAGATCGAGCAGACCGAATTCAGAATCGACGAAGTGCATGCCTGGACCTGGAACCGGCGGCCGCGGGGGCGTATCCCAGAACCAGTCCGGATGGGCGCGATAGAGCTGGCTGTTCTTGTGGGCCCATTCCGGCTCGAACCAGGCGCCGTATTTCAGCCCCTGGGAACGCACATAGTCGGCGAAAGGCGCGACGCCGCCGGGGAATTTCTCGGGATCGCCCTCTTCCCAGTTGCCGACGCCTTTGCGGCCATCGCCCGCGAACCAGCCGCTGTCGATGCAGAAGTACTCCAGACCGGCCGCGGCCGCTGCGTCGACCGCGGGACGCAAACCCTGGGCGGTGAAGTTGTCGAGGAAAGCGAACCAGTGGTTGAAGGATGTCGGCGGCAGGACCTCCTCGCCGGCGAGGGAGGGCATGACATGGCGGCGAATGTGGCGGCGCAGCGCGTTGCCGCCGTCATCGAGGTCGCCTTCGAACGCCGTGAGCAGCACACGCGGCAAAGGAAGGGACTGCCCCGGCTGCAGATGCAGCGACAAGCCCCACAGGCCAGCCTGCAGACGAACCGGCCAGTCGGTATCTGCTTCGCCCGCGCCGCGCGGCTCCGGTGTCAGGCCGATACGCCACAGCCCCGACCATTCCACGAAGAGGGCCAAGCCCTGCGTGCGCTGCGCATTGCAGACGATCGCGCAGGGCAGGTGCCCGTCGGAGGAGCGGCCGCCCTCGCCCGCCTGGATGGAAAAGGTTGGATAGACCTGCGGCGTCTTCAACAGCTGACGGTCGACGAGGGCAAAGTCATGGGGCGGAAAGTAGTTGGCCAGGAACCGCACACCGTTTACGCGGCGGATCCATGGCTCGCCGAAGGCCGGCTGCAGCGGCAGATTCAGGTCCCAGGTGAGGCATTCGGTAAGATTCTGCAGGGGCCGGCTGCCCCGGTTCTTCAGCACGCCCCAGCATTCGACCGCGCGTGTATCGGCAAAAAAGCGCATATGCCACTGGACCTCAGCGCCTTCCTCGGTGTGCGCTGTCAGCACAGATTCGGACGTGTCGACGCGCTCTATGCCGGCCACTCGCCAGGCATCAGAGGCGATGCCGCCGATGCCAAAGGGAACGGATTCGCGCAGGGTATGGATATGGTCGAATTGCAGCTGTTCGCGCAGCATCTGAAACCAGGCGCTCATGTTTGAATCCTTGTTACGGGACGGAACGGCGGATGACAAAAAGAAAAGAGAGAAGCAAGCACAGGAACTCGTTCCCTCTTCTTTGTCGGTATTCAACTGACCGAGCTGATACAGCAGATGTCACATATTCGTATGCAGAACCAAGCCTACACAACAGTCAGCCGTTCGTCAATCTGCGCGGGGTTGCGACGTACCCGGAATCCGGCTCGGTGCTGGCCCCATGGGCAGCTGTTGAGACCGCTACTCCATGCTGAGGCTGGCGCTGCCGGGCGAGTCGGTCAATTGAAAAGGTCTCCTTGTGTCGTCTGAAGGGAAGTGATGGGGTGATCCGGTGAATCAGGAAGTACCCTTTTGAATGGGGTGCTAGCTGGGGTTACAGATTTCGTGATAGAATGGCGACACGTAGGCCGTGTTGCGCGCAGCCGCGATGCCGGAGGAGGCAGCATGGATTCCAACGAAGTCCTGCACAACCAGTCCCAAACACAGAAAAATCCATCCCAGGCGGACACGACAGAAATGTCTGAGTCCGCTGGCGCGTACGTGCATGCGGAGCCTCTCGCGCGGCCCGAACCGTCTGTCAATCCCTTTGCCCCCGACGACGGCCGTTACGTCACCCTGGAAGAGTACTGGGCCAAGTGGTACGAAAACCCATACCCGGACATTGACGTAAGCTACGAATGGAACAACGGCAGACTGGAGGCCAAACCCTTGCCCAATGAGCCCCAACTCGACCTCTACAACTGGTTTCTCCAACTGCTACTCCGTTATCTCAGTACACAGGCCATCGCAAAGCTGATCAATCTGGAGACCGGCTTTGTCCTGACGATTGAGGACCCTGATGAACCTTCAGGACAGCGCGAAGCGGTGCGCAAGCCGGACATCGGCGTGATCCTGAACAGCAACCCGGCGCCGTGGGGCGGCGTCGACCGGCGTCACTTCGCAGGCGTCTGCGACATGGTTGTGGAGTCGGTCTCCGACTCCGCGCCGGCGGAGGTGTTCAGGGATACGGAAGAGAAGATGCGGGACTATGCGCTGGCCGGGGTGAAGGAGTACTTCATTCTCGACCCCGGCGGCGAGCACATGCGCTTCTACCGTCTCATTACCGGAGGGGGCTACGAGGAAAT
>JAJEBF010000008.1 GCA_022824025.1 Caldilineaceae bacterium | reverse complement strand
CTTCACGACGACCGCACCCCGGAGATCCTGACGGACCAGCGCAACCAGCTCCAGGCCCTCTACCGCGAAGTCGAAGAGCTGAAACGGGACGAACACTACAGCACGAAGAGAGACCTCTTCAAGCAAGGCGAAGACCTTGACACCGTAACCATCACGAAAAACCGCCCACCGCCGACCATCGACCACTCTCTGGTTCCCGCCGCCCGGAACTAGAGAACGGCACCAAACAAAATGAAATATAATGGATTCGCAGACCTGCACCGCCGCAGTCGTAACCCCCTACCCATCACCCGCCTCCCAGGCCCAATCCCGCGCCGACTCCTGCCCCCAATCCAGCCGCCGCCCATCCCCGCACCCCCCGCAACCGCCTTCCCTCGCCCAATCCTGCCTTTCTCGTGCTTCCCCCGCCGTGCATCTGCCCTTCACCACGCAAACTCTCGTCAAACGCTCACGAACGCTCATAAACACACACCAATATCGGCCAGCCCCCATCACAGCCCATCACAGCCCATCACCCGAATCCCGCCAACTGCAGCTCACACAATCTCACCCTAACTCTCGTCAAACGCTCACGAACGCTCATACAACGCTCATGAACACACACCCATGTCGACCAGCCCTCATCACAGCCCATCACCCGAATCACTCGCCCTGCAGTTCACGCAAACGCTCATGCAATGCTCACATACGCTCACGAACACTCGTAAACGCTCATGCAACACTCACGAACACTCGTGAACACTCACGAACGCTCGCAGACGCTCATGCAACACTCACGAACACTCGTGAACACTCACGAACGCTCGCAAACGCTCATGCAACGCTCACAAACACTCATGAACACTCGTAAACGCTCGTCCATCAACTCATCTTTGCGCGCCCCTTCCCAACGGTTATGGGGCATGATCTAACGCGCAGGCGTGCCAGCGCCGCTATCGTTTTGGATGCAAGTGTGGGGGGGCTGGGAGGCTATCCGGCAAACAACTCGATATGGTCTGCGTAACGGCGAAAGTCAGCCGCGTTGAAGGTCAGCAGCCTGCGCTCTCCGTAGGCCAGCATGGTGGCGACGATATTGGCGTCGTGAATCTGTTTACCGCCCACGTCGATTTGGCGGCAAAGCGCCGCGAGCCAGTCGGTAACCGCGGGCCCGTCCTCCAACACCTCGAAAGAAGCGGCGAATCGGTTTACGTCGTCAAGTGCATCGCCGCGGGAAATGGCCACTGGCCAGGCCTGCGGTCGGGTGACGACTGCCATGTGCTCGCGCAGGATCTGGCGGCTGATGCGAAGCCGCTCTGGCTTCTCAGTCGCGCGCTCCAAGCTGGTCCTGGCGGCTTCATGGTCCGGGGCTTCCAGAGATCGGGCGTTTACCAGCACGTTGGTGTCTACAAACATAATGGAGGCTGGATTCTCTCCTAATAGATATCCTCTCGTCTGAGACTGAGATCTTCCGGCCAGCCTCCAGCGGAATGCACCGGCAACACTTCGTCCAGATTGAATCTGCGGGCCGAATCCACAGCCTTGCGGCGGAGAAGCAGTGTTTCGGAATCCATGTCCACCTCGGCCGTCTCCCATCCGGCGGCGGCCCAAGCCAGCGCCTGGCTATGGCCGATACGCCCGGACTGATTGGACCACCAGGGCCGGTGAAGTCGGGCTGACGGGGGCAATCCGAAGCCGATGATCGTCTCGACCTCGCTGAAGGTGGTTCTCCACTCCTGCGTTGTAAGTCGGCAGAGGTGGGTGTATAGGCGGTGGTACTTGCCCTTCGCCGCCATTTGTCGGTACAGCTGTTCTTTATCCATCGAGATGCCCAATGTCCGTGTCGGCGCCAAAGGTAAGAGTAGGTCAGTCTTTGGCGTTAAAGTTAGGTCGTTCTAACCCTTCGTCTTCTAGTGTACATCATTTGATCTGGCCCGCGTTGTACAGCCTCTGCCACATTTTCCTGTTCGCATACTGATCCTGCGTTGTGTAGACAGTCGTTTGGGAAACGACCCAGCCTATCCTTCTATCCAGCCGAACTTGACGGGAAACCAACACAATGATATAGTTGTGTCATGATCCCGGAATTTGGTCCCGGCGGCAATCTTCCCCCAGGCGTTCACTGGGCCACATGGGATGAACTCTGTGAACGATGTGGGACAACTCCGTGGCGTCGGCACTTGCTTGTTGGACTTCAGCTCGCCCTTGAGAACCTGCGGAATGCTGGTTTTCATACAGCTTACGTGGACGGAAGTTTCGTGTCATCCAAGGTAGAACCTGGTGACTTCGACGCGTGTTGGGAGGAGTCGGGCGTTGATTTGGAAGCGGTTGATTCAACACTGCTGACATTTGCTGACGGACGCGCTGCCCAGAAAGCCAAGTACGGTGGTGAGCTGTTCCCAGCGTCGGCGATCGCCGGCTTTGAAGAAGGTGTCTTCCTGGACTTCTTTCAGACTGATAAGGATTCAGGTGCTCGAAAAGGCATCGTAGCCTTAGATTTGGGAGGTCAGAATGATAAAGAATGAGAGACAGTATCGAACTGCCAAGGCTCAGGCAGAACGGTTTTCTGAGGCGCTATGCACCCTTAATGCCGGCGGCGCCGATGGGTCAGAGGCTCCTTCACGTTTGCTTGCAGTGCAGAGAGAGGCTCTACAGAGCCAACTATCTGACCTAGAGGCGGACATAAGAGAGTATGAATCGCTCAAGGCGGGAGATTTTGCTTTTGAACAGTTGGAGGGCGTTTCGGACCTCCCCAGGCTCTTGATCAGAGCGCGCATCGCGAGCGGTCTCAGTCAACGTGGGTTGGCTGCCCGCCTCGGATTGAAAGAGCAACAGATCCAACGCTATGAAGCAAACAACTATGCATCTGCGAGCTTCACCAGAATCAGAGACATTGTGTCGGCCTTGGGCGTAGAGGCGGGCCACAGGAATTAATCGCCGAATCGGTCGAGCCAGACGTGTGAAGCGAGTGAGGAGGAACTGGCAGAGGGGCAGGTCATTGGGAGATTATGCTTCGACCTGGGGTGCAATCCAATATTGGGAATTATATACATAGTGCTACAAACAACGAGAAAAAAATCGGCCTACGGAATGAGATGCGAAACCCTGTACTCGACCCTGGTGTTCGTTGACCCGCGGGGGGACGTGGGCTATACTTCAGGCGGCCTCTTAAACGGTTTTCCCGCGCGAAATTCAGGAGTAACGCAATGGCATCTTTACAGACGGCAGCGGTCGCTGAGCAGGGCGGCCCGGCTGGGGTTGCGCCGGCGTCCTATGTACCGGAAACGGGGAACGGGATGACGGCGGCGGCTGAATCCGGCGATCGTATCAGAGAGTTCTATGCTGAGAACGGTTACTATATTCTGCCGGAGGCGCTGACGCCGGTGGAGGTGGAGGAGTTGCGGGCGGAGACGACGGCTATCTGCCGGGGCGAACGGGGCAGTGTAGACGGGTTCGAGCCGAGCGTTCCGGGCGAGAGCGAGGAGGATGCGCTGCGGCGGTATCTGTGCATCCACTTTCCGCACAAGATCTCCGAGATCATGTTGGACTATCTCGGCCATCCGCACATCGCCAGGGTGCTGACGCAGGTAATCGGGCCGAACGTGAAGTGTATGCAGTCGATGCTGTTCATCAAGGCGGCGGGCAAGCCGGGCCAGGCGTGGCACCAGGACGAGTTTTCGATTCCCACACGGGACCGCACGCTGACGGGCGCGTGGATCGCGCTGGATGATGCCACGGTCGAGAACGGCTGTCTGTGGGTCATCCCGGGCTCGCACAAGCGCGGCATCATCTGGCCGCAGCATTACCACGAGGACCCGCGGTTCGACTGCGCGGGCGAGGCGTACGGCTTTCCCTATCGTGATGAAGACTCGATTCCGGTGGAGGTGAAGGCCGGCGCGATCGTCTTTTTCAACGGCTATCTGCTGCACCGCTCCTTTCCGAACCGGGCCCAGAGCGGATACCGGCGGGTGCTCGTGAACCATTACATGAGCGCGGAGTCTCTGCTGCCGTGGCGAAGCCCGAAGGAAGGGGAGCACATGGCGGTGGCCGACTACCGGGATGTCCTGATGATCGCAGGCGAGGACCCCTACCCCTGGAAGGAGTACGAGGCGCTGGCGGCGCCGCAGGTGCGGCCCACGCTTGAGGGCGGCTGTGAGACGTGGCGGCGGGGACGCAAACGGGAGATACTGCCCTTCTTCAAGGATGGATTCCGGCCCGGAGACGCGCCGGAAGATGACGACTGATCTCAGCGTTCACAGGGCGACGTTATCAATGCGGATCAGGTTCCGTTGATATTCAACTAGAGTGAAACCCTTTCGGGCCCGTTCAAGATGTTTGTCGATATGGATCCTATGTTTGACAGGACCGGTTGATCCGCGAAGGCACGCGAAAGGGCGCGAAGAACACCGAAGGCATGCCGGACTTTGTGCAAGACGGCGGGGGCCTGGGCTGATCAGCCGCTGTTTGCTCCCGCAGTTCGCCGTCCCGACAGGCGTCAGCAAGCCCTGGACATTGGGCGGTTGCACACGGCTGTAGTTGAGGATATTCACTTCCATTGATCAAGGAGTAGCGCAATGGCATCAGTTCAGACGGCCCCGGCCTCTCAGTTGAACGGCTCGCCCGATTCAGCTCTGGCGGCCAGAGGCTTGGAACCGGACAACGGCGCGGCTGCAGGGGCGGCATCTTCTGAAAGCATCAGGCAGTTCTATGCTGAGAACGGCTATTACATTCTGCCGGATGCGCTGACGCCCGTGGAGGTGGAGGAGCTGCGAGCAGAGACGACGGCTATCTGTAAAGGTGAGCGCGGCGATGTGGACGGATTTGAGCCGGGCATGCCGGGGGAGAGCGAGGAAGATGCGCTGCGGCGGTATCTTTGCATCCATTTTCCGCACAAGATCTCCGAGATCATGTTGGACTATCTCGGCCACCCGCATATCGCCAATGTGCTGACGCAGGTGATTGGGCCGAACGTGAAGTGCATGCAGTCGATGCTGTTCATTAAGGCGACGGGCAAGCCGGGCCAGGCGTGGCACCAGGACGAATATTTCATCCCCACACGGGACCGGACGCTGACCGGCGCGTGGATCGCGCTCGACGATGCGACTGTGGAGAACGGCTGCCTCTGGGTCATTCCCGGCTCGCACAAGCGCGGCATCATCTGGCCGCAGCACGACCATGACGATCCGCGCTTTGACTGCGCGGGCGAAGCGTACGGCTTCCCGTACACGGAAGAGGACTCGATTCCGGTGGAGGTGACGGCGGGGTCGCTGGTCTTCTTCAACGGCTATCTGCTGCACCGCTCGTTTCCGAACCGGGCGCAGAGCGGATACCGCCGCGTGCTGGTGAACCACTACATGAGCGCGGAATCGCTGCTGCCGTGGCGAAGCCCGAAGGAGGGCCAGCACATGGCGGTCGCGGACTACCGTGACATTGTGATGATCGCGGGCGAGGACCCCTACCCCTGGCAAGGGTTTGAGGAGCTGGCGGCGCCGAAGGTGCGGCCGACCGGCGAAGGGGGCTGCGAGCAGTGGCGGCGAGGCGACAAACGCGAGAAACTACCCTTTTTCAAAGATGGATTCCGCCCCGGAGATGCGCCCGAAGATGACGACTGATCTCTGCTTTCTCAACGCAACGGAACTGGCCGCGGGCATCCGCGGCGGGGAATACAGCAGCGTCGAGGTTACCGAGGCGCACATTGCGAAGATCGAGCGGGTCAACCCGTCGGTCAATGCGGTGGTGACCTTCTTGCCGGAGCAGGCGCTGGAACGCGCCAAAGCCGCGGACGAGGCGCTGGCGCGGGGCGGAGAGGTTGGGCCGCTGCACGGGCTGCCGATGCTGCACAAGGACACGACAGACACGGCGGGGATCCGCACGACCTACGGTTCGCCGATTCACCGGGACAACGTGCCGGCGCAGAGCCAGCTGATCATCGAGCGGCTGCATGCGGCCGGCGCGATCCCGATGGGGAAGACGAACGTGCCGGAATTCGGGGCGGGCTCGCAGTCGTTCAACCCTGTGTTCGGTGCGACAGGCAATCCATACGACCCGAGCAAGACGTGCGGGGGGTCGAGCGGCGGGCAGGCGGTGGCGCTGGCGTGCGGGATGACACCGGTTGCGGACGGCAGCGACATGGGCGGTTCGCTGCGCAACCCGGGGAACTTCTGCAACGTGGTGGGGTTCCGCGTTTCGCCGGGGCGGGTTCCGGTGTGGCCGAGTTTGACGGGCTGGTCGGGGCTGTCTGTGCAGGGGCCGATGGGGCGTACTGTGGCGGACGTTGCTTTTCTGCTGAGTGTGATTGCGGGGCCGGACGCACGTTCGCCGATCGCGCAGTCGGAGCCGGGCAGCGTTTTTGCACGTCCTCTAGCGCGCGATTTCAGCGGTGTGCGGATCGCGTACAGCGCGGATTTGGGGGGAGAGTTCCCGGTTGACCCGCGGGTGAGGAACGCCATCGAGGCACAGCTGCCGGCGTTCGGTGAAATTGGGTGCGAGGTGACCGATTTCAGCGGCGCGGGCGCGGGGCGTCCGCGGGGTGACGGTCCGGGCTTGCCGGATTTCGGCGAAGCGGACGAGATTTTCAAGACGTTGCGGGCGTGGAGTTTCCATCATTCGCACGGGCCCCTTCTGGCGGAGCACCGCCATCAGATGAAGGACACGATCATCTGGAACGTCGAACAGGGGGCGAAGCTGAGCGGCGCGGACCTGGCACGCGCCGAAGAGATGCGCACGACGTTGTATCAGGCGATGCGCGTCTTCATGGAGACGTATGAGTTCCTGCTGCTGCCGGTGAACCAGGTCCCGCCCTTTTCGGTGGACGTGCCGTATCCGACCTCCATCGACAGCGGGGATCGGATTGTGGAGATGGAGACCTATATAGACTGGATGAAGTCGTGCTACTTCATCACTGTGACGGGCCATCCGGCCATTTCGGCGCCGTGCGGGTTCACGCCGGAGGGGCTGCCGGTGGGCGTGCAGATCGTGGGCCGCCACCGGGACGATTTCGGCGTGTTGCAGCTGGCGCATGCGTTTGAGCAGGCTACGATGGTGGGGAAACGGCGTCCAGGTGTTGTTGCGTGCAGTGGATAGTGGACAGCCGTAGGCAAGGAGGAGGAAAGCAACAGAGGTAAACCTGATCACCCAAGAGTCTGGACCGTCGCCGAGGCTCAATCGAAGCTATCGGATATCTTGCGGCTCGCCGCGGAGGAGGGACCTCAACACATCGACGCGGACAGGTCATTTGTCGTCGTCCCCGCTGAAACGTGGTACGCACACGAGCAGCCCCAGAGGAAGCCCCAACCAGAGGGCCGTAAACATATGGGCCAGTGGCTATTGGAAAACATGCCGCGCGGGATTGACCTTGAACTCCCCAGTCGACGCGAAGTCGACTTCGTCAACCCGTGGGAACCGGCGTGACGCCCCTCACATAATCTGCCATTGATATTCTGCCATTGACAATCTGCCACATAAATTGGTTGGGAGCGACCGGCTGGACCAATGGACGCGGTCATGACGTTGCCAATTGGACAGCAACCGCGGAACGCGTCGGTTTCGACGAGGCCGGTATGGAACAGTATTTGCGCGTCAGGTTGCAAATCGTTCGGGAGCTGGATGGCGACCGTTGGCGAAGAGCCCACGGGAGAGGGCGCCCACAGGGGGCGCCCCTACGGTTGGCCGTGAGTTGTCAACGAGTCCTTGGGACGTTGCGGAGCTTTAGGTCGAAGACTGTGTCAGCTCCCAGATGCGGGCGGCTGTGCCCCCCAGGATGTTTTCCTTGTCATCGTCGCGCAGGAACGGCAGTCCCTCTCTGATCAGACGCAGTTCTTGAGCAAGCGAAGGCCAGTTGTGCTTGGCGCGATGGCGGCCGGGATATCCCGTGCCCCAGATGATGCGCTCGGACCCGAAAGCTGAAAAGATTCGAACGATGAAGGGATGGACGTCGGCGTGGGGATAGCTCTGCCGTGAGTGTCCGTTGACGTCGGACAGCTTGACGTGGACGTTGTCGTAGCGGGCGAGGTCGACGATAGGCTGGTAGGCGGCTTCGGGGGCCTCGACCTGGGGGTAGCCGAGGTGGTCGAGGATGAGCGTCAGGCGCGGGAAGCGGCGGGCGATGGCGTCGATCTGGTCGGCCTCTGCCGCGGTCAGGTGAAACTGGATGACCGCGCCGGCCGCGGCGATCTCTTCCCACATTGGCCCGTTCTGGGCAGTCAACAGGATTTTCTCTTCGGGATAGTACATGGGATGGAAGCGGAACCCCGCGAGGCCGCGTTCGTGGACCCAGTAGCGCACTTGCTCGGCGTTGTTTGGGTCCTGGGGGTCGATGAGTCCGTGTCCGATGAAGCGATGGGGGAAGCGGGCGGCTGAGTCGGCGATGTAGCCGTTATCCCAGGTGGACCAGCTGGTCTGCACGAGCACCGCCCAATCGACGCCGTGGGCGTTCATTTCAGCCAGCAGCTCGTCGGCGGCGCCGGGTTCATCGGGGTAGGTGTTCCAGGTGGGGGCGGTAGGGCCGACGGGATACTTGGGGGGATCGATCTCCCAGACGTGAACGTGGGTGTCTACAAGCATTTTGGCGCCTTTCAGGGTTGGCAACAGCGCTTGCGGCTGGCCGGATGTGTTTGGCGGGGCGGCTTCTGCTTTGGCATAATGCAAGAGCCTCCCGCGCGTTTTCTGGATGCTTCTCTTCCCTCGGCGATTGGTAGACGTAAGGATTTCAACGGGCTGCCAGGGAAGGAGGCCAGTCAGGCGGCAGAGTCGCGCAGCGAAGATTATTTTACTCGTGTGGAGAAGCATGTTCAAGTGCATAGCGCGTTCAATATGTTGTAACAGGACGCGGGCAATGGAACCGCCGTCCGAGGAGGAAATGCGATGACAGCAGTATACAGACAGTTTGTCCTCGTTGTTCTTGTGTTGGCCTTGGCGCTGTCGGGCTGTAACGCAATAACCAGCGAGGAGGCGCCCGCTGCGGCGGAAGAGGTCGCGCAGGCTACCGAGGCGCCGGCGGTTGAGGAGGCGACGGCTACGCCGGAGCCGGAACCGACTGAGGTAGCGATCGGGCCGCCGCCGGCTTTCAGCGAGGCATTGAAGGCCACGGACCCGGAGACGGTCGTGCTTGGCGCCGGCCATCCTCAGGTACTCGAGTTTTTCGCCTTCTGGTGACCGGCTTGCCGAGGCTTTGCGCCTGTGGTTCACAGGCTCGAAATCGATTACTGGGGACAGGTCGAGTTCATCTATCTGGACATTGACGACGCGAACGCGGCGCCCTACAAGCAGCAGTTTAACTTCCGCTACCAACCCCACCTGATCCTGCTGGACGGGGAGGGGAATGTGGTGCAGGAGTATGTGGGAGCGCAGCCGGAAGCCGACCTGCGCGCCGCGCTGGACAATTTGATTGCGGTAAGCAGCGAATAGCAGACAAACGCGATGGCTCGTGGATAGCGGGGCGTTGACCGCGACGACGCGGGAGGCGGTCGCGGTCTCGGCTGCGGAAAGACGGCCATGAAGTGATGAAAGTAGAACTCGACGAAGTGACGATCGTCCAACTGCAGAAGGATATGGCCGCGGGCGTCCGTACGGCTGTCAGCATTACCGAGGGCTATCTGGCGGCGATTTCTGCAGTGGACGACATTTTGCGCTCGGTGATCGAGACAAACCCGGACGCGGAGGCGATCGCGGCGCGGCTGGACTCTGAACGCGCCGCGGGCCGTGTGCGCGGGCCGCTGCACGGCATTCCCATTTTATTGAAGGACAATATCGATACGGCGGACCGCATGCAAACGACGGCGGGGTCGCTGGCTCTGCTGGGGTCGCGGCCGGCGCGCGATGCGACGGCGGCGGCCGCGCTGCGGGAAGCGGGCGCGGTGATCCTCGGCAAAGCCAACCTGAGCGAATGGGCCAATTTCCGCTCGACGAAATCGACGAGCGGTTGGAGCGGGCGCGGGGGCCAGTGCCGGAACCCCTTTGATCCGGACCGCAACCCCGGGGGCTCCAGCTCCGGTTCGGGAGCGGCGGTGAGCGCGAATCTGGCGGCGGCGGCGCTGGGCACGGAGACGGACGGCTCGATCGTGAACCCGTCGGGCGCGTGCGGCATCGCGGGCATCAAGCCGACGGTGGGCTTGAGCAGCCGGGCGGGCGTCATTCCGATCTCGCATACGCAGGATACGGTGGGGCCGATGGCGCGCACGGTTGCTGACGCGGCGGCCATGCTTGGCGCGCTGACAGCGGCGGACGGGCGCGACGCGGCGACGGGAGCCAGAGGGAGACGTGTACACGGCGACTACCGCCCGTATCTGGATGCCGACGGTTTGCGTGGCGCGCGCATTGGGGTGGCGCGCAAAGTAGTGAGCGGCTATGACGGGCCGACGGACGCGGTGTTCGAGGAAGCCATCCGGGCGATCCGCGACGCGGGCGCAGAGGTGATCGACCCTGCCGACATTCCGACGGTTGAGGACGAAAGAATGGGCGCGAGCGAAGTGGTGATCATGGAGACGGAGTTCAAGCATGGCGTTGCCGCCTATCTGGCGACACGGGTTGTGGTTGATGCCGACCTGCCGCAGCCGCGAACGCTGGCTGATCTGATCGGTTTCAACGAGGCGCACGCGGAGCGGGAGCTGGCCCTTTTCGGCCAGGAGCGTTTTGAACGCTCGCAGGCGCGGGGTCCTCTCGATGGTGAGGAATACGTGGAGGCGCTGGCTACGGGCAGGCGGCTGGCGGGCGCGGAGGGGCTGGACGCGGTGCTGGACGAACATGGATTGGACGCGCTGATTGCGCCGACGGGCGGGCCGGCGTGGCCGCTCGACCCGGAGGCGGGGGATGCCGTTCATGGCGGCAGTTCGCGCTGCGCCGCGGTGGCGGGCTATCCGCTGGTGACGGTTCCGGCCGGCTTTGTGCCGCAGGGTACCGAGCGCGGCGCGGGGAAGGATCTGCCGATTGGGCTTACCTTTATGGGACGCGCGTGGAGCGAGGCGACACTGATCCGGCTGGCCTACGCGTTTGAGCGGATCACACAGGCGCGGCGGGCGCCGGGACTGCAGTGGACAGCAGACGGCGGGTCTTGAGATATTGTTGGTCTTTGGGGGATGGGGTGAAAGGATGAGTTTGCAGAGCGATCTTAAGACGGAGCTTGTCAGCCATTTGGCTGTGAGCGACTTTACGCAGGTGGTTGCGGGGACGCCGGTCCGGGATACTTTGGCGCGGATGCGTGCGGACCGTCAGGTGGTCTGCCTGGTGGTTGACGAGGACGCGGCTGACGAATCGGGTCGAAGACAGCTGGTGGGCATCTTTACGGAGCGGGATGTGATGCGAAGGGTGATCGATGCCGCGGGGACGTTGGACAGGCCGGTGGATGAGGTGATGACGCCGGACCCGATTACAATTGGCCCGGACGCGTCGGCGGCCGACGCCCTGCGGCTGATGGACGAGATTCATGTCCGCAATCTGCCGGTGGTGGACGAGGACGGCGAGCTGATGGGCAACATGACGCATCAGGCGATCATCCAATATTTGGCGGACCGTTATCCGGTCGAGGTATTGAATCGTCCGCTCGATCCCGAACAGTTCCCGCGCAAGGCCGAGGGTGGATGAGAACTGCAGTGGTCAGTGGTCAGTGGTCAGTGATCAGTGGCTTGAGGCAGCGGGTGCGGGGGTGCAGGCGTTTCTCAGGTTGACTGTGAGGGGCCTGATTCGTGTCGTGTTTTGGGATTATCTGAGGGTGGCGATAGCCCTTTTTGAGTGGAGGTCAGCGGAGAACGCAGATGACAGATAGTTTGCGCGAAGAGACATATGTAGTGGAGGAGCTGGAGTCGGTTGCGATCCGGTTTGCCGGGGACTCGGGCGACGGGATGCAGTTGACGGGGACCCAGTTCACGAATACGTCGGCGGTATTCGGCAATGACATCAGCACGATGCCGGACTTTCCTGCTGAGATCCGGGCGCCTGCCGGCACGCTGGCCGGTGTGAGCGGATTTCAGGTTCACTTTTCAAGCCAGAATGTGCTGACCCCGGGGGATGCGCCGCAGGTGCTTGTGGCGATGAACCCGGCGGCGCTGAAGGCCAGTCTGCCGGAGCTGCAGCGGGCGGGCACCATCATCGTGAATACGGATTCGTTTACGCGGCAGAACCTGGCGAAGGCGGGCTACGCCGCGAACCCGCTGGAGGATGACTCGCTGGAAGGGTACCAGGTTCTGGCGATCCCGATGACTTCGTTGAACCGGGAGGCGCTGGCCGATTTTGACGAGCTGAGCAACAAAGAGCGGGACCGCTGTCAGAACTTTTTTGCCCTGGGCATGGTTTTCTGGATGTTCGACCGCTCGATGGATACGACGCGGGAGTGGCTGTTCAAGAAGTTTGCGCGCAAGCCGGTGATCGCCGAGGCCAACCTGAAGGCGATGGAGACGGGCTACTTTCTGGGCGAGACGACGGAGACTTTTCAGCAGCGGTTTATGGTGCAGCCCGCGGCGCTGCCGCCCGGCACGTACCGCAAGGTAACCGGCAACGAGGCGCTGTCGATGGGGCTGGTGACGGCGGCGCAGAAGATGGGCAAGCCGCTGTTCTACGGCTCCTATCCGATCACGCCGGCGAGTGACATTCTGCACGCTCTGTCCCCCTTGCGCCACTTTGACGTGCGCACGTTTCAGGCGGAGGACGAGATTGCGGCGATCTGCGCGGTGCTCGGCGCGGCGTTCGGGGGCGCGCTGGCGGTGACGGGGACAAGCGGGCCGGGCATTGCATTGAAGAGCGAGGCGATCAACCTGGCGCTGATGCTGGAACTGCCGCTGATCGTCGTGAATGTGCAGCGGGGGGGGCCGAGCACCGGTCTGCCGACGAAGACGGAGCAGGGGGATCTGCTGCAGGCGATGTTCGGGCGCAACGGCGAGAGCCCGATCCCGATCGTGGCGCCGGCGACGCCGTCGGACTGTTTCGAGATGGCGTTGGAGGCGGCGCGGCTGGCGGTGCGGGCGATGACGCCGGTCGTGCTGCTGTCGGAGGGTTTTCTGGCAAACAGCGCGGAGCCGTGGCAGGCGCCCAAGGCCGAGGAGATTCCCGCGATCGAGGTGAAGCACCCGCAGGGGCACAGGAACGGGAACGGACACGGACCGTTTCTGCCCTACGCGCGGGACCCGGAGACGCTGGCGCGGCCATGGGCGCTGCCGGGCACGCCGGGCCTGGAACACCGGCTGGGCGGGCTGAGCAAGGCCCCGGTTACGGGCAACGTTTCGTATGACCCCGAACACAACGAGCAGATGATCCGCGACCGGGCGGAGAAGGTGGCGCGGCTGGCGGATGTCATCCCGGAGCAGGAGGTGTTCGGCGCGGAGGAGGCCGAGCTGCTGATGGTCAGCTGGGGAGGCACGTTCGGGGTGGTGCGATCGGCGGTGGCCGCGGCGCAGCGGGCCGGCAAGTCGGTGGCGCACGCCCACGTGCGTTACCTGAATCCGTTTCCGCGCAATTTGGCGGCGGTGTTGAAGCGGCACCGGAAGGTGGTTGCGCCGGAGTTGAACAGCGGTCAGCTGGCGCTGCTGTTGCGGGGCAAGCTGGGTGTTGATGTGGAGACGTACGCAAACCTTTCGGCGCGCCCGCTCAAGATCGCTGAGGTGCGGGACTTGATTGACTCAGCTTTGGGGAGAGCATAGATGAGCACAGCAGCGACAGAGGAAATCACGCTGACGCGTAAGGATTTCATATCGGATCAGACGGTGCGCTGGTGCCCCGGCTGCGGCGACTACTCGATCCTGGCGCAGATGCAACGCATCCTGCCGGAGACGGGGGTGCCGAAGGAGAAAACGGTCTTTATTTCGGGCATCGGCTGCTCGAGCCGCTTCCCCTACTACATGAACACGTATGGGATCCACAGCATTCACGGGCGGGCGCCGGCGCTGGCGACGGGTCTGGCGATTGCCAACCCGGAGTTGAGTATCTGGGTGATCACCGGGGACGGGGACGGCCTTTCGATCGGCGGCAACCATCTGCTTCATGCGATCCGGCGCAATGTGAATCTGAACATCGTTCTCTTCAACAACAGGATATACGGACTGACGAAAGGTCAGTATTCGCCCACGTCGCGGCCGGGGACGGTGACGAAGTCGTCGCCGATGGGCTCGGTGGAGCAGCCGCTGAACCCGATTGCGGTTGCGCTGGCCGCGGAGGCGACCTTTGTGGCGCGCTCGATCGATTCGCATCCTCAGCACCTGGCCGCGATCCTGGAACGGACCGCCGAACACCAGGGGGCCTCCTTCCTGGAGGTCTATCAGAACTGCGTGATCTTCAACCCGAACGAGTGGACGGAGCTGAGCGACCGCAGGAATCGCGACGACTCGATCCTCTACCTCGAGCACGGCAAGCATATGATCTTCGGGAAGAACCGGGACAAGGGGATCCGGTTGAATGGCTTTACGCCGGAGGTCGTATCGCTGGACGAGGTGGATCTGGATGAGATCCTGGTTCACGATGCCACGTCGAGGCCGCTGGCGTCGATTCTGGGCAGCATGGAGTTTCCCGACTATCCGGCGGCGATGGGTGTGATCCGCGACGTGCGCAAGCCGGATTACGGGGGCGAGATGATGGCGCAGGTGGAGACGGCGCAGGCGCAACGGGGCGCGGGCGACCTGAACCAGCTCTACCTGGCGGCGGACCTGTGGACGGTGGAGGAGAGAGAGGAGGCCGAGGAGAGGGAGATCACGCCGGTCGCCTCCGATCTCGACGAGATGCCGATCACGGGGCTGGACGAAGAGTATATCGATGAGATGGAGAAGCCGGCAGAGGCCCTGTCGGAGTTTCAGGACCTGTTGGTGACGAGCACGCTGGCCGCGCTGGAGCCGAATGTGCCGATCACGGTGGGCAAGCGCAGCTCGCTGGCGCGCACGATCCGGCAGATGAACCGGCACAACATTGGCTGCGTGCTGGTGACCGACGAGGAGGACCGGCTGATCGGCATCTTCACGGAGTGGGATGTTCTCAACCGGGTCGCGGGGATCGTCGACGATATGGCGCAACAGCGGATCAGCGACTATATGACGCCGGAACCGCTGGCCTTGAAGGCAGACCTGCCGATCGCGCAGGCGTTGAATCTGATGTCTCTGCATGGATTCCGTCATCTGCCGCTGGTGGATGAGGGCGGCAGCCCGAGCGGGATCATCTCGTTCCGGGACGTGGTCGGGTATTTGAACGAGGCACTGGAGGAAGAATAGGGTTCAGGGGTTAAGTGCCAGAGGCGGCGAGGAGAGGTGGATGGTCGGATTTGCCGCGAATGGTGTGGGAGGTTTTGGAGCGTACCGGGATTGGTTAGATTGATTGAACGCGTTCGCCACCAGCCAGTGGCGCTGGCAACCAGAGAGGGGGCACTATGAAGATTCTTGTCGCCGGCGCGGCCGGTCAGGTGGGCTGCCGATTGACGCGGCAGCTGCTGGAGCGCAATCACGAGGTGCGGGGAACGGTGCTGCCGGACGACCCGGCGCTGGAGCGGCTGGACGGGCTGGATATTGAGCTGGCGGCGGGCGATCTGACGGACGAGGCCTTTGTGGATGGCGCGGTGGCCGGGGTGGACGCGGTGATCCATACCGCCAACATTGTCGGGCCCCAGTTTGACAACAATATGCAGATCGACCGGCTGATCGCCCGCGTCTGCGGCGCCCACGCGGACCGGCTGGAGCGGCTTGTGTATACGAGCTCTTCGGGCGTTTTTCCGAACAACGGCGAGACAATCGCGTGCGCGTACCATCCGGTGGACGAGCGGCATCCGATGCGGCCCATGGGCGAGTATTCGCTGGGCAAGCTGATCGGCGAGGAGTTCACGAAGATGGCGGCGCGGGAGACGGGGTTGCGCTACTCGATCGTGCGGCCCAGCCATGTGCAGTCGGGCGACGCGATTTTGAGCCGGTTTACGGTGGGCGCGGTGGCCGGGCTGCTGGAGCGGGGGCAGAGCACGCCGCAGGGCGAACTTTACATGGCGGACGGCACGGAGCTGTGGCACGATGTGCTGGCGCGGGCGGAGGACGAGAACCAGCCGTGCAGCGTGCGCGACCTGGATGGCCGCCCGTGGGTCTACCAGCCGAATGACGCGCGCGATATCGCGCATCTTCTGGTGTGCGCGGTGGAGGAGCCGGGCGCGGTGGACGAGTCGTTCAACTGCGGGGCGCCGGCGCCGTTCAGCTTCCCGGAAGCGGCGGCGATCCTGGCGGAGAAGAGCGGCGTAGAGCCGTTGGAGGTGCGGGTTCCGGTGCGGTACCAGTACGACCATGACAACACGAAGGCACGCAGCCTGATCAATTTCCGGCCGCGCGGCGACCTGCGCACAATGATCGAGACGGCGCTGCTGGTGCGGGATGAAGGTTTCATTGACTACGACTGGGAAGGAGTTTCCTGATGATTCGAACAGCTTTTATCGGCGCCGGCGGGCGCAGCCAGGGCGCGCATTATCCGAACGTGAACCGGCTGGCCGACGTGGAGATGGTGGCCGCGTGCGAACTGGACGAGGAGCTTCTGCACCAGGTGGCAGTGGCGTACGATTTCCAGTACCGCTACGACGACCACCGGCGGATGCTGGAAGAGGTGGACCCGGACGTGGTCTACTGCGTTATGCACGAACGCTGGCTGCTGCAGACGGCGCTGGACTGTTTGAACGCGGGCAAGCATACGTTTATCGAGAAGCCGCCGGGCATGAACATGGACGAGGTGCAGCAGATCCACGATGCGGCGGTGGCCAACGATGTCATCTGCGCGGTGGGATTCCAGCGGCGCCATGCGGCGGTGACGCGGGAGGCGATGCGGCAGGTGGCGCGGCTGGGACCGGTCTCGACAGCGGTGGGCACATTCCATAAACGTTTGCTGGGCGAGGATGCGTTCAGTTTCACGACGACGAACTGGGACGATCTGTGCCACGCGGTCGACATGGTGCGCTATATGGCCGGCGGCGAGCCGGTAGAAGTGACCGCCTACCAGGACAGTTTCGACAGCGATTACCGCAACTGCTACACGGCGCTGGTGCGCTTCGACAACGGGGCGACCGGCTTCATCCACGGGAACCGGGCGTCCGGCGGCCGCGTGCTGCGCGGGGAGCTGCACGGCACGGGCGTGGGCTGCTATTTCAAGCTCCCGCACGAGATCGAGATCTTGGAAGACAACGAGGCGCGCACGCTTGGCGGCTGGGAGATCGACGGCGTGGACAGGGCGGACACGAGCCGCTATGACGGCGTCCTGACGATGCACGAGCATATTGTGGACTGCGTGCGCAAGGGCGAGAAGCCGTTGACGGATATTCGCGATACGATCCATTCGATGGCGCTGGTGGCGCAGCTGGAGGGCGTGAACGGCAGTGGTCAGTGATCAGTGGTCAGTGGGACTTATACGCATGATAATTGGGAGAGGGAGATGAGTGTATATCGTTTGGATGAGGTGAAGGAGCGGGGGTTGTTCCCGGGGTTTGTGGGGAAGTTTATTCACAGCGAAAATATGACGTTTGTGTACTGGGACGTTGCGGCGGATTCGCCGTTGCCGGCCCATTCGCATCCGCACGAGCAGGTGATCAATATGTTTGAGGGTCAGTTTGAGATCCGGATCACGGGCGGGGAGACGCGGGTGCTGGGGCCGGGTGATGTATATGTGATTCCGGGCGGGGCTGAGCATTCGGGGAAGGCGATTACGCGGTGCCGGATTTTGGATGTGTTTCAGCCGGTGCGAGAGGAGTATGTTTGGGAGGATTGATTGGGGGGTCACTTACGCTAAAGGTTTAGATGTGGTATCCTCGCCGTGACGTGACGAATTCAAGTTCAGGTTGCAACGAACCTGAACTTGAGTCAACCGGAGATGACCATGTTTTCAGTCAAATCAAGAATGCAAGACAGTACCATTGATAGGTATCGAGATGGCCTATACCATTCATACGCGAAGCCAACTTTTCTCGGAGGGCTAGCGCGGATTCTTGATCTTGGAGGAACATTGCGGAACACGAACAGCCACTCTGACGATGTGTATGAGATAGACATTATGTCGATGAGGAGCGACTGGATTGCAATTGGGCAGGATCTCGGAGACGCAATAGGCTCATACCCGCACCGCGAGATCTCAGAGCGTTTGATCCATGAGTGAAAGGGAAGGTATCTCCTCCTCTGATTCTCCTGCTGCAGACTCCTTTCACTCTTTCCTCGCTTGCCCATCCAATAACCGCTGTAGTCGAAGTATAGTATGAGCGTGTCCGCAGTCACGGCGCGTACTTCGTGGCTGAGTTCCTCGCATAAGCCGTTTTTTATGGCTCAAGAGCGAACATGACACGACTAGCTTTCAGCCACTGGCTGCTGCAGCTGCAGATCATCCAGGAACTCGGAGGCCGGATCGACGCCTGAAACGAAGAGATGGTCGCGGGCGCGGGTGCAGGCGACGTAGAGGAGGTGGCGTTCGGTGTTGTAGACATCTTCCAGGTCGGCGTCGTCGTTGACTGTCTCGATACGATCTTGCAGGGGCACGACCTCGTCGTCACAGGCCATTACGGCCACGGCGCGGAATTCCAATCCTTTCGCCAAGTGCATGGCGCTGACTGAGATCTTGCCCTCAGCGCTCTGCATGTTTTCATCCAGAACGGCATACTCCAGTCCGGACTTCTCAACCGCCGCTTTCGCCCGTTCGATCTGGTCGGATGAACGGACGAAGAGGCTGATCTCTTCAGGAGCCAGGTCACTTTCTGCCATTTTTGACAGCCAGGCGGCGACGGTATCTGTCTCATCTTCAACCGAGTCGGAGACAACGATGGCCGGTTCGGCGCCGTTGAATACGGATACTGTGCCCGACCGCACTTCGGTGTTGCCGTCGACGTCGGCGACTTCCGGCCCCAGCAGGAGGTCGGAGCGTCTCCTGATCTGATGGGAGGTGCGGTAGTTGACCTTGAGGGTGCGCGCCCGCCCGCGAATTTCGATGCCGAGCCTTTTCCACGAGAAGGGCTGCTGGAAGATACGCTGGCCGAGGTCGCCGGTGAAGAAGAGACTGTCCGGCTTGCCGGCGCCGAGGGCGCGCAGAAAGCGGAGTTGTGATACGCCGACGTCCTGGCACTCGTCCACGATGACATGGTCGAATGGCGAGCGCTGCGTTTCGGAAAACCGGTGCGCGAGCTGGCCGTACATCTGGGCGCGAGTGATCAGCCTGTCTGCTTTGAGGCTTGCCCGCACCTTCTCGAATATGGACCAGAGCGCTTTTCGCTGTGATTCGGGCAGACTGCGGCGGCGGCCAGGGTCAGGCCCTATCCACTATCCGGTCTGAGGTTGGGATTCGGCGCGTCTTCCCTTTGATCCAGCTGCTGTGTCGTAGCCGGTCGGAGGCACTCTGCGAGGCGGGTAGCGCACGTAGTTGAGGTCTGATCTGGCCTGCTGTTCCCGGAGCCTGCGGAATATCTCCCCAATGTCATAGCCGGACTCAGCGGCGAGCTTGTCTCGTATGGCGCGCACTTCGGCCACAATCGGATCACCGTTCATCATTCGTTTCCCCCATCAGTTCGTCAGGCGTGCAGATCACCGGAGACGCAAAGCCCGCCCGCCGACAGACAGACTCTACCAGCGGTCTTGTTACCGCATTGGCGATGTGCCGGAAGTTCCAGGTCAGAAGATACTCGATTCCGTTGGCCGCGGCAATTCCTATATGCGCGGCGTCTTGCAGGGCGGTCTCCGGTATCGCGCCGGCGTCGATTAACCGTTCGGCTAGTTCCTGCGCTTCTCCGGTCGGGGCGAGCAGCGCGAGTGAAGTGAGTTCGGCGAGTCGGGCGCGAGCCGTCTCAGGGTCGCCCGCAGCAGCTTCTTGACGCACGAGATCGGAAATGACCAACTCGAATCTGTCCGGCGCGGTTGTCCACCAGTCGCGCGTGACCTGCTGGCGCCCTGCAATCACGATGTCACGCGCGGGCCGCGATGTCAGATAGCTGACAACACTGGTCTCAATGTACACACGTGGTTTCATAGCGCATCCATCTTTCACACGCGGAAGATTTTCATCACTTCGTCACCGAGGTGGTTGATGGCTTTGACGGCGATGCGGCCGGATGATGGTTTGTCGAAGGGGCGGGAGGTGTCGCTGCGCCAGTGCTGGAGCAGACGCGCGGTTTCCGGCGTGACACCCCAGTTGTTGGGACTGGGCATCCTGCGCCATTCGTCCACATGGCGGCGGATTTCGCTGACCGAGGCGGAGACATCGTATAGCTGGTCGTCATCGGAGAGCCCGCTGCCGTTGTCGAATTCCAAGCGGGCCTGATTCGGCGTTACCTTGCTGAGCTTCGGCTTCGGTATCGGTGTAATGAACTCGGCATTGCGGCGGCCTTGCAGGACTTTATAGGTGGGCTGGCCGTCGTCATCGAGTTCCCAGTGTTGGGTAGGGTACTCGTAAGGGGAGTTGAGGATCGGTTGATCGAAGAATCGGTTTTCCACGATTTACCTTTGGACTTGTGAATCTGGACTTGCTTGAAGGAAGTTGCGTTATTATGCGAAGGTCCCCAAAAGATGTCAAGATTCATGGAAGTAGCGCGAACTCGGGCTTTCTCGTCGTCGGCGCGAATGTGTTCGGCATCGCGACCTCAGTGGGCACTTCTCCAGCGCAAGTGAAGATTGCTTAAGCCCTCTTGGCAACTGTGGGGGGTTGGAACTCTCCTTCCCAGAAGGAAATTGACGCTCGAAAGTGGGTTGAAAGTCCGAACCTTGGATTGCACCCGGATTGGCAGATCGGTCAAGCCCGGAGTTCCGGGAGAAGGGCAGAAACAGGGGGTCTCCAGCGAGTGCGAAGTTCCGGGCTGAAGATGCGAATTCGGTTAGCCTGGAATTCACTCAGACGGGGAGGGTGAGTGACAGAGTTCGATCTGCGACGAGGGCCAGGAATACGAGGGCAAGGTAGAGCATGGAGTACTTGTAGAGCGAGAGGGCCTCTTGCCGGTCCACTTCGCGGTCGTCGTCGACCTGGCGGTGCAGGATGACCACTTTGCTGAGCAGAAGGATGTCGAGCAGGAAGACGACGCCTGCGTAGAGCCACCCGGCCTCGTTGAGGACGAGCGGCGTGAGGGAAGCGAGTATGGTGAGGATGGCGTAGATCAACATCTGTTGCAAGGTACGCTTGTTGCCGAGCACTGCGGGCGCCATGGGGATGCCTACGGCTGCATACTGATCCTTGACCAGGAAGGCCAGCGCCCAGAAATGCACGGGCGTCCAGAGGAAGATCAACATGAACAGCAGGACGGCCATCCAGTCGAGGCCGTTGGTGACCGCGGCCCAGCCCAGCAGGGGCATGACAGAGCCGGCCACGCCGCCGATGACGATGTTTTGCCAGGTGCTCCGTTTGAGCCATGCGGTATAGACGAACACGTAGAACAACAGGCCGAACCAGGCCAGCAGGGCTGTGAGCAGGTTGGCCGTTTGCCACAGGATCACAAAGGCGCCCACGCTGAGCAGTAGCCCGAACAGGACGGCGTTGCGCACAGTGATGACGCCGGTGACGAGGGGTCTCTTGGCGGTGCGGCGCATGTGGCCGTCTATGTCGCGGTCGAGCACCATGTTGAAGACGCCGGCGCCGCCGGTGGCCATGTATCCGCCGACGAGGACGCCGAGCAGAGGCAGCCAGGGCGGGAGGCCGCGGGCGGCGATGAACATGGGGCAGATGGCGGTAAAGAGCAGGAGAGAGATGACTTTGGGCTTGGTGAGGGCCAGGTAGTCTCTCCAGGTGGCGGCAGGCAGCGTTGGCGTGGTGTTGATCATGAGGGCTGGATCTCTTTCGCCTGCCAGGATACGGAGGGCAGGACGCTGCCGGCGCGGGGTGAAGTGAGGGTCAGCCAGCCGACGACGGACCATAGACCGAAGGCTGCGACGGCCATGGCAAGGTGCAGAAGCTGGAGCGGAATCGGGCCCAGCATCGCCAGATTGACTGTCCCGACCAGCAGTTGCACGGCGTAGACGGCCAGAAGCAGGTTGCGGAAACGGCGGGCTTGCGGCGCGGGCTTGAGCCAGCCGGTCAGCGCGTGGCTGATCCAGAGAAAGACCCCGACGCCGACCGCCAGGAATGGATGCAGGATCCGCAGGCGGATGAGTGGATGGGCCTGTGCGCTGAAGTCGTCGGTCAGTCCTTCTTGCAGGGATTCCGGCGGAAACATGGTATTGCCCATGGCGGCGATGCCTCCTGAGAACATCACGACCATCATTCCCAGCAGGCTTACGCCGATAAGAGCTTTCAGACCGGTCTGCCCTGCCCGGAGCGGCGGCCAGGCGCGGCCGGGATAGGAATGTACGGTGGTGAGCGCGAGCGCGCCGACCAGCAGCATGGAATTGAGCAGGTGAAATGCGACCAGGAGGCCGCGGGCCACGGAGACGTTGTCTCCGGTGAGTCCTGTGAGGACTGTGCCCGCGCCGATAAGGGCTTCGAACAGGAGGAAGACTGCTGAAGCAGTGGCGAAGGGCAGGAAGCCGGGCAGGTCGCTCCGCAGGCGGATGGCTTTGACGAGCAGCCAGATGCCCATCAGCAGGGCCACCCCGGAGAGTGCTCGATGCGAAAACTCTATCCAGGTAGCCAGGCCGTGCTCCAGGGGAAGGATTTCGCCCTGGCAGCGGGGCCAGTCGCGTCCGCAGCCGGCGCCGGAGCCGGTGGCTCTGACGATGGCTCCCTGAAGGATGACGATTACGTTGACGGACAGGGTGGTCCAGGCGAGGACGGGGGCTTTCATTGGAGTATGGCTGGAGAGCAGGATTCAAGGTCGTGGGGGTAATGATGCCATAGAATTGGGGGTGGCGGCCAATATCCTGGCAGGGGTTGGTGGATAAAGGGATAGGTTTGGGCAAAGAGCGTGCGTGTCAATTGGGTACCGGGGCAAGTTAGTGTGGGAGACTGAGGGGAGTAGAACCTTGAAGTCTGTCAAATGCCATATACGGCTTTGCGGTGATCACGTTTTGCCGCCTCTTCTTCTTCCGTACGTATCATCTCAACGCCTCGACGTGAGATCTGTAGAATACGCGGGTCATTATCATCTAAGTTCTGTAATGTCTCAAAGGCAATACGCCACTCTGCCCACATGTCGCTCTCATTCCCTGTCCACTCCCGAATCCCTCCCTTCAGAGTCGCACCTACCACATTGCCTACAGAATGTCCCGCGTCCAAAGCAAGAACGGCCTTTGTCCACCAAGCCCAATTCGGCTTTCCCATAAGTGGAGAGAGATGATACTCAACCTGATCTTTTGAGTTTAGTAGCTCCTGATAGAGGTCCAAATCTTGACCGATCATTTCTCGAACGATTATATGGGTTGCTCTATCCCAAACACGGAGAAGAGCCTTTAACACCTTCCGTCGCCGGCCATCATCCAAAACACGGATCACTGACTGAACGACGAAACTATCACAATGTAGTCGAAACCACCTACGCCTCTTTGCTAGCCCCAGCGTCAACCACTCTTCGGCAAGGTCGCTGTCGCCCACTAAAATTTCGCGTAATCCATACTCGTAACCAGTATGATTGAAAGGAACAGTATCGACTTCCACTGAAAAAAGAATAGCTTGTCGCCACACTTCCTCGTCCACCAGTCCAGGTCTCCCCCTTTGCACCGCGTGCCAGTGGCCAACCGCAGCAGTACAAGCGATCGCCGGATTGTCGGAACTCAACAGAACTCGCAATGTTGCATCAGGTACTCTGCCCCAAGAACAAAGCTCGTAGAAACGTGTAAGGAAACTCTCTGCAAGCGATAGCAGAATCTCGAGAAACGCTGAAGTAGGTTCAGGTAATGTTAATATAGTGGAGACACCAATTTCCTGATACTTTGGGTTGTTTAGACACTGGTCCATCACAGAAGACCAGCCCTGACGTCTCTCACTGGCGGCTTTGAATAGAAAAGGACTAAGCCATGTGTCCGGCAGATTGTGGTGAATTATGGATTCAATCGTTTTAGACGGAAACTCAATTGTATCTGCTAGCTTTCTGCATACCCGTTCTGCAACGCGGCTTCTCTGGGGTTCAATGTCTGCCAGAAAAGCCTCATCTTGAACCTTGGCTAGCTTTTCTACGACTTCCTCAGAAGATCGAACCCCTACTCCCAAACTTTCTGTCGCGAAATCTATCAGTAGTTCCTCCTCTTTGTCCCCTAGGATATCCCTAGGAAAGAGGGCCTCAAAAACAGGGTCCACAGCTAAGTCAATTTCCAAATCAAACGCTTCGACATGCTCCTTTAGTTGGTGCTGGAGGCCAGGATGGCTACGCGTGCCTTCGGCGAGATCAGCCAGCATGCCTTTAGCGAATTCCTGTCTGAGCAGCAAAGTTTCCTCAGGAAGATCGAACTTTTCCCGTCCGTTGTACAACCAGCTAAACACCGTAGAGAGCATTTCAGTACAGGGAAAAACTCCGCTATCCACCACGACTTCTCTCACAAATGACCAAAGTTGGATAACTTCATTAAGCATCGGGCTTAAGAGAGTTCCTTGCGTTCCGGTAATCGTCAGTCCTTTTCCCGGATCAGGAGTCAAGTACTCAAAGCTAGGTATGAGTGAAATGCACATAGCGCGGATGGCCGTCTTAGCATTTCGAGATTTTTTCCACCATCGGTGTGCCGTTTGCACTAGTGTCGTTCGCTGGGACATTCCATCTTTGCCATCGCGATAGGCGTCGTTTATCCATGTCTGCAGGTATTCAAGGGGATCCTTTTGCCGGGGCCCCATTGCTTCGCCTTCATGATTGAGCAGTTGGGGAATCGCTATCTCAGGTACATAATAAAGACTCGCTTCCGCGACCTCTTCAATACGAATCAACTCTGGATGTTGGGATATCACATACTCGCACTCCGTCGGTCCCAGCTTCGCGTATTCTGCCCAGAGGTGTGGATGATTAAAGCGTTTGACAAGGTGTAGAAGGTCGTAAGACGGAGCCCCACGCGCTGTCGCCTTGATCAGCGTCTCAGTTGCGCTGATCGGATTCTCTACAATTCCAAGTAGCAGAGTGTAATCCAGAGAAGCCGGACCTCCCAAAAAGACATCTCGAACCATCTTCCAACGCATGGAAGTCGGTTCTACTGACAAAACGCGGTACCCTCTCTCTCGAATGACTCCCGCTGCAGCTAGGTGGGCAAGCTTGGCGCTTAGGTCCATTTCGGAGAGTCCCGATAGACGCGCGACTTCGGACTGCTTTACACCTGCATCTCCTCCGAGAGCAAATAGCGCTAAGAGTCGGTTGACATCAAGATCCAGTGTCTGACTCAGTTGGGAAGAAAGTTGGTCGACCAAGCCTTCGCCACTAACCACTCTCTCAAAATTGCCTTTTTGGCAGAGGTCGACAAGCGTCGCGGCAAGTCCCGGTCGGCCGGCCGCCTGCTCCCGAATGATAGCAATTAGCTCGTTCGGCCCCTCAATGCCCAGTGACTTGATAATCTCAACCATTGTGTCTGCGTCGATCAAACCAAGATGGAGGACGTTTTGGTCGGCAAGTCGCAACGCACTCCGGACCGGAGCGACGAATGATGTCCAGCAAGTGGCAATAATTCGAATGTGCTCTGCGTCAATCTCCTTTCGAAGCTGATCAAAGGTTCGAATCAAGTCCTTTTTGACATGTGCGTCATCAATGATCACTGCAGACGGCTGTAGTTCCCGGATGTCGTTTGCTAACTGCTCTCGATCTTCATCGACGAGAAATAGCGCCTTTCCTTTGTTCGCCAGAGATTGCAAGAGAAAAGTCTTGCCCGATCCTGGGCCTCCGACCACCAGACAGTCACTCTGGCCTTTCTTCAGCCATTGAAACTCGCTGTCGCGTCCGAAGACTTGATCGCCAAGTCTCGGCCGTTCTGTTCTTGGAAACACGCTTAATGAGCGTGGCATTCCAGTCAACCCTAGGAGGCGTTTGCACAAAGAAGGGCTACGGTAAAGTAGATAGGCAAACTTAACCCTATCGTAAACCTGCAAAAGGGTTACTTTTAACTCCTGAGCAGTCTTGTTCAAATTGCTACGATTGGTCGGGGTAATTCTCTGTGACGTGGCAAAAAGTGCTCGGTCACCTTTCCAACCCTTGAGTCGTTGCCTCTGCACATTTCTTCTTAGGTTTCCACAGAGATCTTTGCCAGTCGTGACAATTAACGAAAAGGGGGCTTCTTCGCCATCTGCCACTGCCCCGTCAAAACCTTCGTCCTGCCCACCTGTAACGGGAACCACGGACCATCCATCCTGGTTAATAAGCTCGGCAGCGCACTGCTCGAACGCCTCGTGGTCGAGGTGGCCATCAAGTGCTTGAAAAATCTGCTCGTGATAAGGATCGAGAGTGACTGCATTTGCCATCAAATCTCTCCTAGTGGAAACTTTAGTCTTCGAACGTCAAACTGATGTGATCAACGAGAATGCGCAACAGGTCAAAGGGCGCTCAGACGGGAAGGTTGGCATTGGCGCACATTCAATCGAATGTCTACTACAGGTGAACCCTTACCTTTAAATGGTTCAAGCGACTCCTCCATGCAAGCAGCCCTTCGTGCTGGAGTCTGCCGACAACTATACCTGGCGCAACCTCCTGTTCGGCGGCAAAGTTGCGGATGGCGTCGTCGTCGCGGTAGTCTTCGGCGTCGAGAAAGCTCTGCCAAGCAGGCTGGGGAACCAGGAAGTTCGCCGCCCATTTGTTTGCCTCTGCTTCTGCCGTGTCCCCGTTATCACCACTTTTGTCTGCATCAATGTATACACCCTTTTTACTATGCAGAAGGATGTGTGCGGCTTCATGGAACAGGCTGAACCAGATATGGTCATCGGAACCGTGACGCCCGCTCAGCGCTATCAGCGGCTTTCGGGGTGAGAGCCACCGTGCCGCCCCGCTCAGAGGTGTCTTGGGGAACGGCTTTACGCACACAAGAGCAACGCCGGCTTCATTGAAGAGTTGGCGCGCTTCGACGAAGGCTTGCGGGAACTTTTCGCGTGTCAATCGGCGGGCTTGCTTTAGAGCTCCCATGAAGGCGGCCCTATCGAAGTCTTTCAGAGCTTGCCCTTCGGCCTCAATTTCAGCCAGCCGAAGCCAAGCGGCCAGGGCAAAGCTGTTGCTTGCGAAGCTCGGGGAATGCCGGTAAGCCACCGCTACTGTTTTATTCCTTGCCGTCCATGCTTCAATAGAGGCCACACCAAAGAAGGTCAACAACTGGGTAACTTTCTCTCCTGCAGAGGACGATTTGCGGATAGCGCCTCTTTTGATCAGTTCGTTAAGGGGGAAGCTGCGCGCCCAGTCCTCGGACGCTTCAGCTTCCCTGGCTTCGGTCTCTCGCATCTGGTGTAAGCGATAGCGTTTCTCGATGCCAAGCCAGATATTTGCACTCACCCCCAAGACTTTCTCAAACTGAAGCGCGGTCTTCGCTTCAACAGGCGCCTTCCCGGCAATGATGTCGCTGATGAACTTGGGAGAGCGTCCGCATCGTCGTGCAAACTCGGCCTGCGAGATTCCATTCGCCTCCAGCCGCTCCTCCAGGACCCATCCCGGCGGTACAGCATAATCGGGCTGGAAAGGATACGTTGTTGGAACCATGCCTCTTTCCTCCTTCAGTGAAAGGCAGTCACTTTGATAACTATCGCGGCCCCAAACAGGGTGTCATCCTCGATAGCGTTTGCGTCTAATGATAGTCAACCACCTCCATTTCAGTGATCGCTGTCACCTGATCAAGGTCGATCCCGTCATCCTCTTTGCGTGGCAGAGGTTCATGAGCTGGCACGAAGACCAGCCTGTAGGGATGGTTAAGGTAGACGGCAAACTGCTCATCACGATCGCCTGTAAGTTGATGCATTCGGTCGGGCGGCGTTGCCGGCACTTCCGACAGCGTCTCGGCGTCCAGCAGAACTGCAAGCCGAATCATGATAATGTTTGCTGCACGGGCCCCGTATTCTCTTCTGAGTGTCCTTTCTGAGCTGAAGACCTTCGCAAGTTTACGGGTTCTAAAGGAGATTTCCATATGGCCGCCCGCACGAATATCGCATTTTTCATTACCAAAATGGTAACATAATTGGATACATATGTCAAGTGGTGTTGCTTTCTCTCACAAGGCTTGCTAAAGTTTGTACCGTCCCGATCAGTGCCGATTTCGACGGCTGGGTCGCGTCCGGTCGATTCCGCTGGAGGTTTCTCTTGGACCCGCACAGAGGGTTAGACAGACTTACCTCGACCAAACGCAGCGCCACTATCTCGGCAGACCGGTATGGCACGCTCGG
This sequence comes from Caldilineaceae bacterium, assembly GCA_022824025.1. GTDB lineage: Bacteria > Chloroflexota > Anaerolineae > Caldilineales > Caldilineaceae > Bin5. Next base: position 80,210 of record JAJEBF010000008.1, on the reverse strand, counting down.
TACTCAGCCGTAGTGATCGTTGCACAGGGCCCGGCTATCATGATGCCCGAAGCGGTCGACCGCGTCCAGGAATTCGAAAGACGTCAGAATGTAAGCGCCCGGCTGCTCCAAGGAGGCCAGGAGTGAAATACTCTTCTAAACTCGGGAATCGATCCGTACTATCCCTTTCCACATCATTTTACGAGGTCAGTTCGATACGGCCCGCAACCTTGCGGCTGTTGCCATACTGCCTCTCATGATTTGGTCGATGTTCCACAACCACTGAATTTCAAGTAAACTACCAGTCTGCACTGCGTGACTTCATTCACCATCAGGAAATGTCTATGCCTTCGATACTTGATACTTTCGCCGACCCGCCGACGGAGTTTTCGGTGCTGCCGTTCTGGTTTTGGAACGATGATCTGGATGCGGATGAGATCCGGCGGCAGATTGGGGATTTTGAGGCGCATGGGGTGCACGGGTTCCTGATTCACCCGCGGGTGGGGCTGCCGCGCTCGTTGGGGTGGATGTCGGAGGCGCTGCTGGGGTTTTACGATGCGGCGATCGAGGAGGCGGCGCGGCGGGGGATGCAGGTGCTGCTGTACGATGAGGGGATGTACCCGTCGGGCTCTTCGGCGGGGCAGGTAGTTGAGGAGAATCCGGCCTACCAGACGCGCTGCCTGGCGGCGCGTGCGCTGGCCGAGGGCGAGGAGCCGACGCTGCGGGCGGATGAGACGCTGGCGGCGGTGGTGAGAAGGCGCGGCGGCGAACGGCTGGCGGTGATCGACCGGAAGATGAACGCGTATATTCGGGGGCTGCACTATACTGACGGGGGGCCGGCAGAGGATGAACCGCCGGCGGGCGATCTGCTCAACCCGGAGGCGGTGGACTGCTTTATCCGGCTCGTGTACGACCGGTTCTACGAGCGGTACGGAGAGCATTTCGGGGGCACAGTGCCGGCGATCTTCACGGACGAGCCGAGCCCGGTAGGCAGGCCGCGCGAGCGCGGGGTGTGGCCGGGCACGACGGGCATTCTGGCGCATGTCAACCGGCTGCTGGGCTACGATTTTACGCCGCGCCTGGCCGCGCTCTGGTTCGATGACGAGCCGGACGCTGAGCGGTACCGGGCGGATTACGAGCGGGCTATCTCGCTGCGGATGGAGGAGACCTGGTACCGGGCGCTGTACGAATGGTGCACGGAGCATGGCATCGCGCTGACCGGACATCCGGCCAAGGCGGACGACCTGGGCGCGGAGCGCTACTTCCACATTCCCGGCCAGGATCTTGTGTGGCGCTGGGTGCTGCCGGACGATCCGACGGCGCTGGAGGGGACGCAGTCGACGCAGGGCAAGTGCGGCAGCTCGGCGATGATTCACACGGGGCGGCGGCGCAATGCGAACGAGCTGTGCGGCGCGTATGGGCACGAGTTGACGTGGGAGGAGATGAACTGGCTGGCGGACTGGTGTTTCGTGCGCGGCACGAACATGCTCATTCCGCACGCGTTCTATTACAGCGTGCGGGGCATTCGGCGGGATGAAAGGCCGCCGGACGTGGGGCCGAACAGCGCGTGGTGGGGACGGTACAAGCGCTACGCGGACCGCTGCCGGCGCCTGTGCTGGCTGAATACGGACAGCCGGCATGTGTGCGGGACGGCCGTCCTGGGCAAGGTGGACTGGCTGCCTTGGGAACCGGCGAAGGCGCTGTTTCAAGGCCAGCGCGACTTCAACTACCTGGAGGAGCGCCATCTGTGGGAGGACGCGGTGGTGGACGAGGGCGGCGTGCATCTGGCGGGGATGCGGTACGCGGCGGTGGTGGCGGCGCATGAGCCGGACGCGCGTGCGGCGCAGGCGCTGGAGAGTCTGGAGGGGGCGGGCCGTCTGCTGCGCTACGGGCCGGAAACGGCGGCGTCAGAGCTATTCGAATTTGTCGACGGGTTGGTGGCGGTGGATGTACGCGTCGAACCGGAGACGAAGGCGCTGCGCGTACGGCGTGTGCAGAAGGGCGGGCGGGACTGGTGGATGTTGTTCAACGAAGAGGGGGAATCGCTGACGGGGAGGATACAACTGCGGACTGAAGAGCCGCTATTGCTGGTGGATCCGTGGACAGGGCGGAGCGATCCCTGGGAAAATGGCGGCAGGGTTCGTCTTGACGGATATCAACTGGCCGTCGTATGCACGGGCCGTGTTGACGCCGCGTAACTGATGTTTTAGGAAATAAAAAAAGGGAGCGACCTCTAATCTTGCCGCCCGCCCCAGATTGAGGGGCTTGGCGACAATCGAGTCACTCCCTGCTATGACAAACGGACCCGGTACTTAGGCCACGCTCTGACGCCTGACAACGTTGCTGGCGGCAGGGCCCTTGGGGCCGTCTTCAATCACGAACTCGACCTGATCTCCCTCAGCAAGGCTGCGGAAGCCCTCCGACTGAATGGCGGAGAAATGCACAAAAACGTCTGGTCCATCTTCCCGGGCAATGAAGCCATAGCCCTTCTGATCGCTGAACCACTTCACTGTGCCGACTACTGTTTCACTCATGGTGAGAAAACTCCTGTGCTAACTTCGACTACCAGATAAGGCGCAAAACAACCCGCGCACTGACTGGCGATACTACATGAAAAATGCCCCATGCTCCATTGCGTCCGGGGAACGTCCCAACGTAAAGCTGTCAGAACACAAACTGCTTTTGCTCGTATAAGAATAGGGTAGGCTACCCTAATTGTCAAATCCGTAAAACGCTCGGTTGTTTGCGGCCAAATCGGACACGAATTCGGCTTTGCTCAGTGGGTCCGGAAGATGGACGGCAGGCCCCTTGTAGGGTAGACTTGTTGGCTGAGCGCAGTGACCATGCAGTGGGGAGCTGCGCACGTCTATGACCGCCGACTTCCCGCCGCTGGTGATCAGGAGCCCTGCTAAAATGTACTCAATACTGGCTGTCGATCTGGACGAAACGCTACTGGCAGATGACAATACCGTTACGCCGCGCACGGCGGCGGCGCTGGACGCGTGGCAGGCGAGCGGCCGCCGGATTGTGATTGCGACGGGACGCCCGCCGCGTTCAACCCGGAGCATTCCCTCATTCCTGCACGACTATCCGTGGATCTGCTACAACGGCGCGTGGATCGAAGAGCAGAGAGAGGTCCTGTACCGGTCGGTGATTCCGGTGGAGGATGCGCGGGCGATTGTGGGGGCGATCCAGAGGGCGGCGCCGGCGTGCCGGTTGGGGGTGGAAATCAGTGACCGGTTGTACATCAACCGGGAGGTGGCCTGGCCGGGCGCGCACTTGGTGAGCGATGTGCTGGCCCATACCGACCGTCCCGCGGCCAAGATTCTGACTTCGCTGGAGGAGCTGGACGCGGGGCAGGCGTTCCCGGGCAACGGCCAGGAGCCGGACGTCAAGCCGTCTGAGGCACTGTTGCGCGGATTGCCGAAGAGCGCCCGCGCCTTGATATCGCCCAAGTATGATCTGATCCAGGTGATTCCGTGCGGCGCGTCGAAGGCGGCTGCGTTGCGCTGGCTGCTGAAGCGCTGGGGCGTTGGCATGGACGAGGTGATTTCGTTCGGCGATGACGTCAACGACGTGGAGATGGTCGCGGAGGCGGGGTTAGGGGTGGCGATGGCGAACGCGGTGCCGGAGGTGAGGGCGGCTGCGGACCGGATGACGGTGAGCAATGTGGAGGACGGCGTGGCGGTTGTGCTGGAGGAGATATTGGGTTGAGCGCCTACGCATTCTCAGTCCTTGCCACTGGCGCAGCCTTCCTGCTACGATAACGCCCGAGAAACTGTTTGAAACGGGGAGATGGCGCGCATCGAGCCGATTTTTTGTGAGTCGCCAGGTTTCAAGGTCCGGAAGACGCATTGAGGGTGCATGCTCCAAGTGATGTCTTGTTGTCAGATCAGGAAAGCCACATGACTGAGATCATAACCCGTGCGCGAGGAGCCACCCCTCCGGAACCGGGCTCCGTAGAAGACGACAGACCGGCTGTGACAACGCGGGCAGATGACGCGGCGGTTGCCCCTGCGTCGCTATCGCCAGAAGATGCTCTCGCAATCGAGCGTCTTGTCACTGAGGACGACGCGCCCGTGGATAATCTGTTCTCCGAGAGACAGCGGCGCCTGCTCACCCACCCGCTGAATGTCAGTTGGCAAGGTCCTGGTGACGGACGCCCTTTCCTGGTCGCGGCCGATGTTGGTGTCTTCCGCACGCCGCATGAACCGCCGCTCGTGCCCGATGTCTTTCTCAGCCTGGATGTCAGACGTCCGGCGGACTGGTGGGCCAAGGAGGGGGGCAGCTATTTCTTGTGGCATTACAAGAAACCCCCTGATGTGGTGATCGAGGTGGTGTCGAACGTCGAAGGGGGCGAAACCGACATCAAAATGGGTCGCTACGCCCACTTTGGTGTGCTCTATTATGTGATTTTCGACCCGCAGGGGCAGGTGCAGGATAGTCAACTGCGCGCCTATCGACTCGCCTCTGGCGTGTATGCGGAATGCTCAGCCGACTATCTGCCAGGGATGGGTCTGGGCCTGCAGTTGTGGCGGGGCGAATTTGAAGGAGATGACGCGACGTGGTTGCGCTGGCATGACGCGTCCGGCGCGCTGATTCAGACCGGCGAAGAAAACGCCGCTCGTGAGAGAAAGAGAGCCGAGCAAGCGGAAGACAGGGCTGAGCGGCTCGCTGCCCAGCTACGCGCTCTCGGCGTCACACCGGAAAACGGCGACCCCTCCGTGTAACGCGCGCTTCGCCAAGCATTTTCTTACACGCATATCTGTTCATTCTTCATTCCGGTTGTCTGGGCGATCCAGCAACCTCTCCGCGCAGCTCGACAGATTCGTCATATGAGTGAAACCCCGCTATTCAAGCAGTGCCCCCAATGCCAACAGTTTTCGACAGCAGAGAGCAACGTCTGCCAGCAATGTGGGTACAACTTCGATTTGGAGCACGCGCCCGAGGATGCAGTGGAGGTAGGCCGATTGGAAGGTCTGTCTCGCCAGGCGGAGGAGAATTCTGAAGAGGAGGCACCAAAGAAAAAAGGGGATGCCTGAAAAACCTTGGGCTGAGTGTTCTGATTATTGTTGCACTCTTCCTTGTACTTGGTGTGATTGGTTTGTTGGTTCCAGACGACTTTGGTGAGTCTACAACCTCAGTGCTAGCCACCAGTACACCTGTTCCGACCTACACGGCCACGCCTGAAAACTCGACTGTTAACGATTCAACCGGCCAGTCAGATGCCCAGGTTCAGGCACAGCCGACCGAAGAGTCAGCTCCCTCCACTTCAATTCCACCCACAGCCGCGCCGGTGCCGAAGCCAATGGTGACGATCAACAATGATATGAACGTGCGGGAAGGCCCAGGCACCGATTACCCGGTTATGGGCATTGCCCCACCCGGTCAGCAATTTTCAATCACAGGCAAGAATTCGGCAGGCGACTGGTGGAGGATCGACTATAGGGGCCAGGGTGGGTGGGTCTATGGGCCGCTAGTAACCGCAACGGATGACAGTAGCGTAAGAGTAGCTGTTCGTATTCCACCTACGCCAAAGCCACCGCCCCCTACTCGTACCCCCATTCCAGCGCCTATTCCGCTCAGTCAAGTTGAAAGAGCAGCAATCTGGATTAGTTTGGTAAATCACGAATTCGGTTATTTGGAGGTATTCGCTCAAGTGTCGTTTAAGGTAGATGTGTTTGACTTAGATGTGCTCGTTCATGGCGAGGAGTATTGTAACGACCGTATTTTGTATGATGATGAACCAGCAACAAAACTCAGTTGTGGCATATTGGAGTACTCTCATTCAACTGTCAGTGATGTGCGTGTGAGAGTGAATGAAGACTTGTGGTCAGAAGGCGACAGGTATAGGTGCGAACGTAACAAGGGTTCAACCCATTCACGGTCGGTCTTTGCGTGTGAGCGGGTAAGGGAGTAGAACCTGCTTGCCCGAGGGGAATTGACTGATGGGGTTGGCCTCAAAAACTGAATCCGCGCCCTGCACCGAGTGTGTGGGTCAGGTCCAGAGACTATCAAGGCGACTGGAAATGGGATTCAGCATTTTTGCTCGGAGGTAGTCAGAATCTCGGCCCTGTTTTGACGCATCTTTGTTCCACGATTGAATTGACCGCCAAGAGCCTGACAGGTTATGATTTGAAGCATTCGTAGATTCATACCGAGGGAAAAATGCGAGTATCCAAACGAGGGCGAATTACAATCCCTAAGCGCCTGAGAGACCAGTTCGGTCTCAACCAGGATGCGGAGATTGAGATCACACCGACCGCCCAGGGACTGCTCATCCAAAAACAGGCCCAGGCGCAGCACCCTGTCGACCGTGTCTGCGGGATACTTGATGGCATCTGCGACGTAGACAAATACCTGGAGGAGATCAGAGGAAGGTGATCACCTCCGTAGATACCAATGTCCTCTTAGACGTTTTTCTATCTCAAGCTCCGCACCACACGCAGTCAACTGAATGGTTACGCGCTGCGTACGACAGAGGGGAACTGCTCGTTTGCGACTTCGTCTATGCGGAGTTGGTTCTGGCATTCGGCGAGCGGGCCGCCCTAGACAGAGCTTTGCAGGAGATTGGCATTACACTCTCCCCCATAAATGGCGACATCGCCTGGGAAGCCGGAATACGCTGGATGCGGTATCGCCGCGCAGGCGGTCCTCGCAAGCGCATCATCACCGACTTTCTTATCGGGGCACACGCCATTGCCTCGGCTGACGCCTTCCTCACTCGAGACCGCGGCTTCTACACCTCCTACTTTCCGGAACTGAGGAGTCTCTAGCTGGCAGCAGGCAGTGTTCCGATGATTGCTGGACCTAAGAGGCTGCAATCTATGGCCGGAAATCTCCGTCGAAACAGATTCCAAACCTGCACGGGGCATCGTTTACAGAATACAGATCCTTCAATTTGCGGTTTCCCACGCAGTATCCCGCATGCTAGACTTTACTTCCCCGGTTTCCAGTCAAATGCATCTCTTTCGACAATATTATCTGTAGCGGAGCATGCTGTCAGAATGCCGATACACTCTCCATGACCTCTGAGAACATCCTGCAGGTTGAGGACGTCACCCTTTCCTTTGGCGGCACGACCGTTCTCGACCGGGTCGGGTTTGACGTGCGGGCGGGGGAGATTCGCGCGATTATCGGCCCGAACGGCGCGGGCAAGACGTCGATGCTCAACTGCATCAGCGGTTTCTACCGGCCGCAAGGGGGCAGGCTGCTGTTCGGGGGCGAACATGATCTGGCGGGCGGCAAGCGGGCGGCGCAGCTGGGCATCGCGCGCACATTCCAAAACATCGGTCTATACAATTACCTGAGCGCGCTGGACAATCTGATGGCGGCGCGGCATATACATATGCGCCAGAATATGCTGGCGAGCGCGCTCTTCTGGGGCTACGCGCGCAAGGAGGAGACGCGGCACCGGGCCGTGGTGGAGGAGCTGATCGACTTTCTGGAGATCGCGCACATCCGCAAGACGATGGTGGGCGCGCTGCCCTACGGGTTGCGCAAGCGGGTCGAGTTGGGGCGGGCGCTGGCGCTGGAGCCAAAACTGCTGCTGCTGGATGAGCCGATGGCGGGCATGAATGCTGAGGAGAAGGAGGACATGGCCCGGTTCATCCTGGACATTCATACACGCCGCGGCGTAACCATCGTCCTCGTCGAACATGATATGACGCTGGTAATGGATATTGCCGACCGCATCGTTGTGCTGGATTTTGGCACAAAGATTGCGGACGGCGTCCCGGACGCGATCAGGCGCGATCCGGAGGTCATACGCGCGTACCTGGGTCAGGCGGGTTAGATGAGTGAGATGAACGGGCCGGAGACGGTTCCCCAGCACTTTTTGCGGCAGGTGAGGTCCCGCGGCGCGGGGGAAGTGGCACTGCGGCAAAAGGAGTACGGAATCTGGCGGGAGTTCAGCTGGCAGGCGTCCTGGGAGCAGGCGCGGAGTTTCGGTCTGGGGCTGCGGGCGCTGGGCCTGGCGCGCGGTGATCATGTCGCGACGATTGGCGACAATGACCGGCAGTATCTGTGGGCCTATCTGGGGCTGCAGGCGGTGGGGGGCGTGCAGGTGGGGCTGTTCACCGACGCCACCGCGGAGGAGGCCGCCTATATTGTCGACCACAGCGACGCCCGCTTCGTGCTTGCGCAGGACCAGGAGCAGGTGGACAAGATGCTGGCGGTGCGGGAGCGCATTCCCAAGGTCGAGCGGGTGGTTTACTGGGATGAACGGGGCCTGTGGGAGTACGACGAGCCCTGGCTAACCAGCTACGCCGAGGTGCGCCGGCAAGGCGAGGCGCTGGCGGCCAGGGAGCCGTCCCGTTTCGAGGAGGAGATCGGACTCGGGCGCGGGGAGGACCTGGCGATTCTCTGTTACACGTCGGGGACAACGGGCCGGCCCAAGGGAGCGATGCTCAGCCACGAAAACCTTCTTTGCGCGACGGCGGCCTTTACCGAGGTGGATCCGCTCCTGGAGGGCGACAACCATATCAGCCTGCTGCCCCTGGGCTGGATCGCTGAGCACGCATGGGGGGTTGCGCCGCATTGCGTGTATGGCATGGTCATGAATTTTCCGGAGAGCCCGGAAACGGTGCGCGAAAATGTACGCGAGATCGCGCCGCAGAGGGTGCTCTACAACTCGCGCCTGTGGGACGGACTGCTGGGGACGGTGCAGGCGCGGATGGCGGAGTCGTCCTGGATCAACCGCAAGATGTACGAGATCTTTCTGCCTGTGGGCCGGCGTCTGGCGGACAGAAAGCTGGCGGGCGAGGCGGTCTCGCCGGGGCTGCGGCTGGCCTACGCCATTGGCGACTGGTTCCTGTTTCACCCGCTGCGCGACAAGCTGGGTTTCACCAAGCTGCGGGCCGCGTATACGGCCGGCGGCGCGCTGAGCCCGGATGCGATGCGCTTTTTTCACGCGCTGGGTATCAACCTGAAACAGATATATGGATTAACTGAGGTGACGGGAAGTGGTACAATTCATTGGGATGGAGACATCAAGTTTGCAAGCGTGGGGCGGCCTGGGGGCGGGGTCTCCGTGCGTACGGACGAGGCCGGCGAGATCCAAATTGGCGGTCCAACCGTGTTTCGGGGCTACTACAACAACCCGGACGCGACGGCCGAAGCCATCGTAGAAGAGAACGGAGAGCGGTGGTTCCGCACGGGGGACGCGGGCCACATGGACGAAGACGGGCACCTGATCTATCTGGACCGGATGAAGGATATGATCACGCTGGCCAATGGCGAGCGCTATGCGCCTCAGTTCATCGAGGGACGGCTGAAGTTCAGCCCGCACGTTCTGGATGTGATGGCAGTGGGCGGGCCGGCGCAGGCGTACGTTACCGCCCTGATCATTATCAACTTTGACAATGTGAGCAGCTGGGCGGAAAGGCAGGGCATTGCATTCACCACGTTCGCCGACCTTGCCCAGAAGGCTGAAGTGTGCGAGTTGATCCGGCAGGCGGTGGAAGAGGTGAATGCAGATTTGCCGCCGGCGAGCAGGGTGCAGCGATTTGTGTTGCTGCCCAAGGAGTTTGACGCGGACGAGTCGGAGATGACGCGCTCGCGCAAGTTGCGCCGCGACGTGCTTTACAGGCGCTATGCCGAGATGATCGAAATGATGTATGCGGGGCAGGCGTGGATTCAGGCGCAGACGCCGGTGCGCTATCAGGATGGAAGCGAGGGCGTGATTGAAACGGATTTGAGGATCGTGGACAGTAGCGCCCAAGGCGGACAGCGGGCGCCTGCCGCCCATCAGTAGCTGCGACGATGAATTGGTCACTGGTACCACAACAGTTTGTGACGGGGCTTCTCAACGGCGGGACGATCGGTCTGATCGCCTTGGGGATCGTATTGATCTACAAATCGTCGGAGGTGTTCAACTTTGCGCACGGCCATCTGGTGATGTTTGGGGCATTTCTGACCTGGTGGTTTACGGGCGGCGGGGCGGAGCCGGGCGCGGCGCTGATCGATCTGCCGCTGTGGGCGGCGGTGATTGCGGCGTTGATCACGTCAATGGGGATCGGGCTGCTGATCGAGCGATTTGCCTTGCGGCCGATGACGGGGCAGCCGCTGCTGGCGATCATGCTGATGACGCTGGGGCTGGCGCAGTTGTTCGAGGGTATGACGGCAGTTCTGTTCGGCGTGGAGCTGAAGAGCGACTTCCCGGCGCCGTTTTCTCCCAGCGACGTGCTGATCATTCCCTTTCCGGGTGCGTTCGGCGATGCGATCCGGCTGAAATATACGCTGGTCGCCACATTTGTCGTGGCGACCGTGGCCGCGTCGCTGTTCATCTGGTTTTTCAACAGCACGAAGACGGGACTGGCGATGCGTGCGACGGCGGAGGACCACGAGGTGGCCCGTTCGGTGGGTATCAAAGTCAGCCGGGTATTCGGTCTTTCGTGGGGCATTGCAGGGGTGATCGCCACGCTGGGCGGGGTTTTGCTGGCGACGGTGAGCGGCGTGAGCTTGAACCTGTCGACTGTCGCCCTGATTGCATTTCCCGCGATTCTATTGGGTGGGCTGGAGTCACTGGGGGGCGCGTTGTTGGGGGGATTCGCGATTGGGCTGGTGCAGGCGCTGGTGCAGGCTTCACGGCTGATCGAGGTGCGGAATTCTTCGGAAATCGCGCCCTACCTGCTGTTGTTGGTGGTGCTGCTGATTCGCCCGGAGGGGTTGTTCGGGCAGAAGAGGATCGAGAGGGTTTAGCCGGTGGCGATCTTGCGGCCTGCGGGGGACTTTGACCGTTCCTATGAACAGGATATGGCGTTGCTGCGCCGGCCCTGGCACTACTGGCTTCTGGGCGTCAGCCTGCTGGCGGCTTTCACTTTGCCGCTGTGGGGCGACGCCTACCTGGTCAGTACGGCCAATCAGATCGCGTATACGATCATCGCGGTGCAGGGCTTGAACATCCTGACGGGCTATACCGGCCAGATATCGCTGAGCCAGGCTGCCTTCATGCTGGTGGGCGGCTATGCGTCGGCGCTGCTGGTTCTTCACGCGGGCCTACCGTTTTTTGTCGCGCTGCCGCTGGCCGCGCTGGCGGCAGGCGCGATTGGCCTTTTCTTCGGCTTGGCAAGTTTGCGGGTCAAGGGGTTCTACCTGGCATTCGCGACACTGGCGGCGCAGTTCATCATCCCGTGGCTGAGCCGTCATACCTTTAAGGATTACCTTGGCGGCGCGAATGGGGCGATCGAGGTGCCGCTTCCGCAGCTGGGCACGGTGAACTTCGGCGAGGTCAGCAACTTTTTCTACATCTCGCTGGTCGTTCTGCTGATTACGACGGTGCTCCTTTTCAACGTTTCGCGCACGCGGTTGGGGCGGGCATTCGTGAGTGTTCGGGATAACGACCTGGCGGCGGAGTTGCTGGGTGTCAATCTATTCACGTACAAGCTGCGGGCCTTTTTTATCGCGGCGATGCTGGCAGGTCTGGCCGGCGCGATCAAGGCGCACAGTCAGAGGGGCGTGGGCACCGAATTCGGATACGGTTTGAATGAATCGATACTCTACCTGGGCATGCTGGTGATTGGCGGATTGGGCACAAATCTGGGCCCGTTTCTGGGCGTGGCCTTTATCGTTCTTCTGGAGGATCTCTCTGACCTGTTAGGGGGAGTCCTGGCGGCTGCTTTCCCGGAGTTGGCGGGCCAGCTTTTGACGTCGTTCAGGCCGATCTTTTTCGGTGTGGCGCTGATGCTTTTTCTGATCTATGAACCGCGGGGGCTGGCGCACCGCTGGCAGCTATTGCGGGCAGGATGGCGGCTGCGGCCGTTTGCACGTTGACGCGGGGTGCGGCAGGAGATCGTGGATGGGTTCGGCGCAGGTGTGCGCGCAGCGGTCGCTAACCGCAAGGTTGCCATTTGTCTACGCCGGTCGCAAGCGGCCGCCCGGGCCCGCAGTGGCCGGCGGTCATTAACGGCGGCGAGTGATTGAGGTTGGGTATGGAGAGGAGTGAGGAGAGAGTAGACACCTTTACTCGTCTTAAGCAAGGCCGGGAATGAGCGCTGGGTTGTTCCCTGCGGAAGGAAATTCATTTCAAAGGAGAAATATGACATGAAGAAGAATCTACTTGCCACCTGTATTTTGCTCTTTTCTATGCTGGCGGCTGCCTGTTCGCCGGTGCCTGCGGAAGAATCAATGGCCGCAGAGGAGGAGCCTGGTGAGGCTATGCCGGCAGAGGCCGCGGCGCCCCCAGAGGAGCCGATGGAGTTCGCTTGCGAAAATAGCTACGAGGGCGAGAGCCTGGTCATCTACCAGCAGGCTGGGCTGACCGGCCCGCTGGCCACGCTGCTGGGGACCGGATTTATCAGCGCGACGCAGGACGCGATAGATCAGATTAATGCCGAGGGCGGTGTCTGCGGTGTGATGCTGAGCGTGCGTATGGAGGATACGCAGTACGTCCTTGAACAGGAGGTGCAGGTCTATGAGCAGTTCCGGGCGGAGACGCCTAAACCACTGTTTATCACGACGGCCAACAGCGCGGCGACGGTCGCATTGAAGGACCGGGTGGTTGAGGACGAGATTGTCAACCTGGCCACGGGAGTCCACTCACACTCCATTTACAACCCGCCCGACGGCTACACGGTCGGCATCGTGCCGATTTACTCCGACCAGTTCGCCGGTTTCCTGCAGTTTGTGCATGACAATTGGGACGAAGTCAAACCCGAAGGCGCGGGCGACGCGATCACCGTCGGCGTCATTGGTTGGGCAAACGCGTTTGGCGCGGGCGCGACCACACCGGAATCGCTGGCTTTCGCCGATTCTTTGGGAATCACGGTACTGCCCCTTGAGGAGCAGCCGATCGACCCGGCCACAGACGTGACCGGTCAACTGCAGAACCTGCTGGTAAACGGCGCAAACGTCATCTACATGCAGGCGATTTCGTTCAGCATCGTCCAGACCATCAGTACGCTGCACGCGCTCGGCTTCTACGACCAGGTGGTGCTTGGCAGCGTGAACTGGGGCATGAACCGCGACGTGCTGAACATCCTTGGAGCGAACGCGCCCCTTGCCGCCGGCTACTACGGCGTCTTCCCCTATCTGTGGTGGACGGATACCGATGCGCCGGGCGTGCAGCGGGCGCTGGAGACATTTGCCGCCAAGGGTTATCCCGAATCGGATAAGGCATTTACCTATCTGCTCCTGTACAGCGCCATGTACGGGATCGCGGACGTACTGACGGTCGCCATGAACAATGTCGGCTTCGATGGCCTGACCGGGGCCGAGTTCCTGAAAGCGATGCAGCAGATGGGGACGGTCAGCGCGGCGGGCGTCTTTGAGATGAATGTCGAAGGCAGCAACCGCGCGCCGAACAAGGCCCAAATCCGGCAGGCGCAGATAATGCCGGACGGCAGCGTCGACTTTGTCGTTGTGCAGGATTTCGTGACGTTGCCGGACTTACGGCCGGCGTCGGAATAGCGATAGTCGTTCGATTGCAACAGCCGGTGGCCGGCAATGGTTGCGGTCACCGGCGTTGTCGCGTTCACTTTACAAATCAGCCGTGTTACAGATAAACAATATCGAAGTCATCTATAGTGATGTGATCCTGGTGCTGCGGGGGATTTCCCTGGCGGTGCCGGACGGCCAGATCGTTTCACTGCTGGGCGCGAACGGAGCCGGCAAGTCGACGACGCTCAAGGCGATATCCGGCTTGCTGCGCACGCAGCAGGGGGAAGTCACTCGGGGCAGTATCGAGTGGAACGGCGAGCGGATCGACAGGAAATCGCCGGATGAGATCGTTCAGATGGGGATCGTGCAGGTGCTGGAAGGGAGGAGGCTATTTGAGCACCTGACGGTCGAGGAGAATCTGCGGACGGGCGCGATCTTTCGCAGGAGCGGTGACGCGGCCATGCGACGGGACCTGGACGAGGTGTACGGCTATTTTCCGCGTCTGGCGGAGTTTCGGCGGCGGACGGCAGGCTATCTGTCGGGCGGAGAGCAGCAGATGGTGGTCATTGGCCGGGCGCTGATGGCGAAGCCGAAGCTGATGCTGATGGACGAGCCGAGCTTGGGGCTGGCTCCGTTGTTGGTGCAGTCGATCTTTGAGGTAATCCGGCGCATCAACGCCGAGTCGAGTGTATCGATATTGCTGGTGGAGCAGAATGCGAATGTCGCATTGGGATCCGCTGCGCACGGGTATGTGATGGAGACGGGCCGGATTGTGCTTGACGGACCGGCGGCGCAGCTGGCGGAGAACGCCGATATCAAGGAGTTCTATCTCGGCCTGTCGCAGGTGGGGGGCCGCAAGAGCTACCGGGACGTGAAGCATTACAAGCGGCGCAAGCGCTGGCTGGGATAAAAAGGCAGTGGTCGGTGGTCAGTGGTCAGTGAGGGCGCCAGCCGAGGGCTGGCGCAACTTCATTGGCGACCTGTTCGAGCATTTCGAGGATTCTTTCGAGGGGTGGGTGGATGGGGTCGAACTGGAGGATGAGGTCGGTGGTGTAGGGCAGGACAAGGTCGCCGGCGAGTTGGGCGGCAACGTCGTTTGGGGGGCCGTATGCGATATGCACCTTTTGGCAGAAGGCCTCTGGCGAGAGATCGGCGGGGATGCCACCCATGGCATATTTTTCGATTTGGCGCAGGGCGTCCTGGCGGGTTTCGCCGAGGTAGATGCCGCGAGAGAGGCCGATGCGGGGCGGCGCGGCGCGTTCACCCCAGGCTTCGCGGTAGGCGACGGCCACGGGTTCCTGGGCCTGGCCCGCTGCCTGCTCTTCGGCGCCGACGAAGCGGCTGAGCAGGAGGCCGGCGTCGTTTTGAGCGGCGTATTGGGCGCCGCGAATGCTGAGCCCGCTGAGCCAGAGGCGTTGGCCCAGGGTGGGGGCGGGGGGCCGCAGGCGCTGGCCGTCGGTTCCGAGGGCCTCTCCGGCCAGGGCTTTTTTGAGGGCGATGAGGCCATCGGTGGTGCGCTGGTGACGGCTGTTGATGTCGACGTCGAAGGCTTCGAATTCGTCGGCGTCGCTGCCGCTGCCAACGCCCAGCTCGAGGCGGCCGCGGCTGAGTGTGTCGACGACGGCGGCGTCTTCTGCGACGCGCAGGGGGTGTTCGAAGGGCAGGACGACGATGGAGGTGCCAAGACGCAGGCGCCGAGTGCGTTCGGCCACGGCCGCGAGGAAGGGGAAGGGTGAGGGCAACATGCCGCCCATGTCTTTGAAATGGTGCTGGGCGACCCAGGCGGCTTCAAAGCCCAACCGGTCTGCGGCGTCAAAAATCTCCAGGCTTTCCTGGTAGGCCTGCTCCGCGTCTGCACGGCCGCGCAGATGGCTCAGAAATCCGAGTCGAAAGGGATTCGGCATAGGTCGTGACCTCGCAATCGTTTTCCTTCGGTCTATCCTCGTTGTTCGAGCACCCGTTGCCAGGTATTCTCATCCACATTGCCGCCGCAGATGACGACGGCCAGACGTTTGCCTGCGAAACGCCTTCCTGATTTGAGCAGGCTTGCCACGGCCACGCCTGCAGCGCCTTCGATGATTTCGCCGTGTTCGCGGTAGATGAGGCGCATGGCAGCCGCGATCTCCTCTTCGCTGACGGTCAGCCAGTGGTCGACGTAGTCCCGGCAGAGGTCGAAGGTGAGGGATTGCGGTTCAATGCCGCCGGCGCTGCCGTCGGAGAGGGTCGGGAGGCTTTCAATGTCGACGATGCGGCCGGCGCGCACAGAGGCGAGCATGACGGCCGAGTGTTCGGGCTGGCAACCCACCGTCTGCACGGAGCTGCGGGCGCCCTTGAGATAGCTGGCGATGCCGCTCATGAGGCCGCCGCCGCCCACGGTGGCGAAGACCGCGTCAAGTTCTGGCTGCTGGCGCAGCATTTCGACTGCGATGGCGCCCTGACCGGCGATGATGCGCGGGTCGTTGTAGGGGGAGATGAAGACCTGGCCGGTTTGCGCGGCGGCTTCTCTGGCGCTGATTTCGGCGTCGAGGGCATCACCGGGGACGCGACGGAGCGTGACCGGAAAGGCGCTCAGTTTCTCGACTTTGCGCGGGGACGCATCCCGCGGCAGGTAGATGTCCGCGGCCACGTCAAGTTGGGCGGCGGCGCGGGCTACAGCCAGCGCGTGGTTGCCGGTGGATGCGGTGACGACGCCGCGTGCGCGCTCCGCCGGCGAAAGGCTGAGCATCTTGGTGGTTGCGCCGCGCAGTTTGAAGGAGCCGGTGCGCTGGCGATTCTCCAGTTTGAGAAAGACGCGGGCGCCGGCGCGTTCGGACAGTGCGGGCGACAGGCGCAGCGGCGTTTCGATCACGTGGGAATGAAGGCGCGACGCGGCCAGCCGGATCTGGCCGGCAAGTTCTGCGGCGTCTTGCAGTCGGGCAGAAGGGCGCTCTTCATTTGCGAAGCCTGTTGGTTTCGCGGCGTGATCGATCTCGTGGCGGAGGGGCGGGGCGGCCATTTCTTGCCGAATTCCTTGCTGCGATGGGGAGCCTGAGCCCCACGGATATGCTAGAATGAAGAGATGCGCAACGACAACTATTCTAACATAACCTTCCCCAGCAGCCCGCCGGGGCGAACGCCGGACGCCGTTGATGGGGGGGATGGGGCAGGCCGCAGCGCCTTCCGCAACCGGTGGGGAAGGCAGCGCAGGAGACACGATCTGACTATGCGTATTGTGATTCTCTCGGACATACACGGCAACTGCGTGGCTCTGGATGCGGTGCTTGCCGATATCGGGTCCCGCTATCATGGAGCGGTCGACGAATACTGGATTCTGGGTGATCTGGCGGCGGCCGGGGCGCAGCCGCTGGAGGTGATGGAGCGAGTGCTGGGCCTGGCCAACGCGCGATTCGTCCGGGGCAATTCGGAACGGTATCTGACGACAGGAGCGAGACCGCTGGCCACACCGTTGGAGGAGGTGACGGATCTTGCTTTGATGCGTGACTGTATAGGGATTCTGGAGTCGTTTGCGTGGACGGCCGGCGCGATGGCTGCAGGGGGCCATCTGCCGTTCATGTTGCGCTTGCCGCTGGAGGAAAGGCTGACGCTGCCGAATGGCAGCCGCGTTCTGCTGGCGCATGCCTCACCGGGGCGAGACGATGGCAACGGGTTCGTGCCCTGGTATGAGGACAGGGAGATGAGCGCAAGGCTGGAGGGTTGCGATGCCGACCTGGTTTGCGTAGGACACACGCACTGGCCGCAGAACTTTCATCTGGACGGTGTGCATGTGGTCAACCCGGGCAGTGTGGGCAATCCGTTGATTCCGAGCCTACGGGCCACGTATGCGGCGCTGGAGGCGGACGAGGACGGATACCGGGTCGAGCACCTGGCGGTGCCGTATGACAGGGGAATGGCTGAGCGCAAGGCGCGGGAGGCGCAACATCCGCAGGCTGAGTTCATCGCCAGCTTCTTGCGGGGGGAGCGGGCGCGGTCCTGGGGCGAGCCGGAGGTGTTGCGATGAGCGGGCAATCCGGCCAGTTTGGCTTCGAGTATTCCAGCATCTTTCAGGACGAGAGCGTAGTGCAGGCGTACCGGTACCGGCCCCGGTATCCGGCGGCGACATTTGATCTTCTGGCCGGCCTGATGCCGGAGCGCTGCGTGCCGAGGACGGTGCTGGATGCGGGTTGCGGGACAGGATTTGTGGCGCGTCCGCTGGCGGCGCTGGTGGATCGGGTGGACGCGGTGGACTTTTCGGCGGCGGCTATCCGGGAGGGCAGACTTCTGCCGGGGGGCGATCGCCCAAATCTGCGCTGGATCGAGGGCCCGATTGAATCGGCTTCCGTGGACCCGCCATATTGTCTGATCACGGCAGGGGCCAGTCTGCACTGGTTCAACTGGGATGTGGCATTCCCTCGCTTCGCACGGCTGCTGGCGGAGGATGGGCTGTTCGTTGCGGTGGGGATGGAGCACAGGAGGCCGGAATGGATGCGGACAGAGTTGGGCCCTGTGCTGGCTCGCTATTCGATGAACAAGGAGTTTGCGCCGTATAGCGCGGCGGGGATTCTGGCGGAGCTGGAGGAGCGGGGGCTTTTCCGGCAGATGGGCAGCGCCAAGACGGATTTGATCGAGTGGCGGCAGCCAATTGGCGAGTGGGTGGAGAGCATCCATGCCCGCAACGGCTTTTCGCGGGACCGGATGGACGCGAGGGAGGCGGCAGAGGCTGATGCGCTATTTGCTGAGATCGCGATGCGCCATGTGGATGGCGGGGACGGCATGATCACGCATCGTTATGCCGGCAGGTTGTTGTGGGGGCGTCCGCTACAGGGGGTGGAGTAAGGGGGTGGGATAGGCGGCGCGGCAGGGCTTCAGGCCCATAGCATGCCATCCTCATCGCGTTCGAGTTCTTTTTCCAGGAGGAGGGCGTTGTCCGCGGCCCGGGCGGGTTGCTCGCTTTCGAACCAACTGCGCCACTCTGCCGGGGCGTCGATATCCTGGCCGCCGTGGTCGGTGCGGCGGGTACGGACGCGGAGCATCAAGGGTGTGTTGACGCTGGCGCCGCTGACGATGACCTGGCCTTTGCTGAGGGCGGGCAGCTCTTTGAGCATATCGCGGCCGACGCTTTCGACAGACTCGGCGATGCGGTTCTGGTCGATGGGGTTGGTGATGCGCATGATGCACTGTGTCATGCACTGGCTGAGCACGTCGCTGTCGAGGCGGCCGGGCCGCTGGGAGATGAGGCCGACGCCGACACCGAATTTGCGGCCCTCGCTGAGGATGGTCTTGAGCGCGTCGGAGCTGACTGCATCGGCGTTTGCCGGCGCGAAGTTGTGGGCTTCTTCGAGTAGGCAGAAGACGGGAAAGGGCAGGTGGTTGCGGTCTTCACGCTGGAGTTTGCCCCTTTCGGTGTCGATGCGCGCCTGGTAGACGCGGCGCAGGAGCGTGGCGACGATCACCTGCTGCTGCCGTTGCTCAACTTCATTCAGCTGGACCAGCGTACACATCCCCGGCTGGAACAGTTCATCCAACTCCATATTTTCAAAGTTGTGGAAGATCCCGCTGCCGCCCAGGGCGGCATCCAGCCGCCAGATGAGGGCGCCGGTTGTGGGGTCGTCATCGTTCGGGTCCTCCTCTGCCTGCGCGTCGTCGCCTGATTCGCGCACAGCCACTTTGAGTTGTTCCAAGGTATATTTGTCTTCGCCCCAGGTGCGTCGGGCTTTTCTGAAGGCGCGGCCCAGCTGGTAGTGCATCTTTTCGGACAGGTTTGGCAGAAGATAACGCAGATCGGGAAGGGTGAGACTGCTGATGCGCACGCGCAGGTCGTCCGGACGCAGGATGCGCACCTTCGGGCTGTAGCCGCCGTCTCGGAACAGCGACAGGTTTTGGGTCTGCTGCAAGGTATCGTACTCGCCGTGGGGGTCGATAACGAGCGCGGCGGCACGGTTGTAGGGCATCATCAACTCTTCGAGGAGGACGCCGGCGAGGTAGCTCTTGCCGCTGCCGGTGCTGGCGATGATGGCGAGGTGGGTGCCGGTGAAGCCGCGCACGTCAAGGGCGACGGGCACGGCGCCGGGGTCGCGGCTGAGCAGGTCGCCGATGTGCGCGCTGCCGAGTTCGCCGCGGCGGCCGCGGCTGAGCAGCGCGGTCAGCCATTCGTCTTCGGCGATGAAGATCGGGGCGCCGCCCTGGGGCGGCACGCGCGGGTTGGTGAAATCGTACAGGCGCTCATCGTAATATCCGAGGACGGTGACTGTGAGTTCGAAGAGCTCGGTGGCTTCGCTCTCGTAGCCAAGCATGGCGGCCACCGTTTGGGGGGGTACGGCAGGATCGGCCATGAAGGTATCGGGGAAGAGCTTGACCGCGGCGCGGGCGGTGATGCGCCCGAGGATCTGCCGTTCACTGCCATCGACGGGAGCTGTGTAGTAGACGAACTCGCCGTTTTTCAGTTGGCGCTCCGGATCCGGTGCGATGAAGGTGAATTCGTGGAGCGTTTCGCCCGGCCCTTTGACGGTACCGATGGGGCTTTCTGGATTCTGGTTATTCGTTTCTGGTCGCTCCATTTACACCTCGCTTGCACCGGAGCCGGGACGCGGGAAATGATGGCCGGGTGTTGCGGGAAGGGCTCATCCTGCGGGCCGAACGATGGATTTCCAGGCAACGTTGTCGCGCATGACGTGGAGGAGGGCCTGTTCGCGGGGGAAGAGGCTTTCCAGGCGGTCGATGATCTCCAGCAGGAGGGCAGGGACCAGCGGGTTGTTGAGGGCGAGAAGCGCGGCCGCATAGCGCAGCGTCAGGTTGCCGCCAGTGTCGCGGTGGAACTGACGGACTTCGCCTGCGGTCAGAGTGCGGACGGGCGCGCTCACCTCAGCTGCAAAGCGCGGCGTTCCCTGCTGCATGCGCGCGCCGTCATACCAGCCGAGGGCCAGGATGCCGACCAGCATCGCGGTCTCGTCGATCAGGTCCGGGCTGAACACGGTCTGTTCGGCAGGGGAGGTGAGCCGGGGTCCCAGGTTGGTAAAGTTCGGATTGACGAGGAGTGTGTTGTAGATGACGCCGATCAGGGAAGGAGGTTCTGCCGGAGGGCCCTGCGGGGCGCCTGGTTGCCGGGGCAGGTCGATGGCGACGAAGGCGCCGAAGGCATAGGCATCGGGCGCGGGCTGCCGCTCGCGTTCGAGAGAGCCTGTGAGCTGGCAGACGTAGTCGATATGTGAATTGGAGTTGACGATGGCTCCGATCTGGTCGGTCATGAGTATATTGAATCAGAATATTTGTTCGCTGGCAAATCGGAAAGGGGCGGACGCGCGTGTTTTGCGGCCGGTGTTGTCAGGGATTGCAGGGGGGTTGCCGGAATCGGGAGAGGTAGGCGTCAGCGTCCGCCCATACCGGAGAGGGTGATGCCTTCGACGAAGCGTTTCTGGGCAAAAACATAGACGAGGAGGACGGGCAGCAGGGCGATGACGGAGCCGGCCATGAGCAGGTGCCAATCGGTGTTGTACTGGCCGCGGAAGGTGGCCAGGCCGACGGGAATTGTGCGCGTTGCGTTGGAGTTGGAGACAACCAGCGGCCAGAGGAAGTCGTTCCAGGAGCCAAGAAAGACGAAGATTGTGAGAGCGGCCAAGACGGGCCCGCTGAGAGGCATGATCACCTGGCCCCAAATGCGAAAGGAGGAGGCGCCGTCCATCCGCGCGGCTTCATCGAGCTCGACGGGGATCCCGCGGAAGTATTGGCGAAGCAGAAACACGGCGAAGACGGAAAAGGCGGTGGGGACGATGAGGGCGTAGAAGGTATCGAACCAGCGCAGGAAGCGGATCAGGATGAAGTTGGGGATCATCGTCACGTGGAACGGGATCATCAGGGTCGCCAGGTAGACGAGGAAGAGGACTTCTCTGCCGCGGAAGCGCAGGCGGGCGAAGGCGAAAGCGGCCAGTGAGGAGGTGAGGATCTGGAGGGTGGTGACACTGACCGCCACGAAGAGGCTGTTGAGATAGAAGCGCCCGAACGGCATGGCCTGCACTGTGTCGAGGTAGTTTCGCCAGACGACGGGGTCGGGGACAAGTGAGGGAGGGTAGGTAAAGATCTGCGGCGGCGACTTGAGAGAGGTGGCGAGCATCCAGGCAAAGGGCAGCAGCATGGCGACGCTGCCGAGGATCAGCGCGGCGTGGAGCGCCATGCGCCCGGTCCTGAACGTCGCGCCGGGAGCGGTTTCGGGGCGAATCGCGGCAGGCGTCGTCGTCATCAAGATTCCCCGCCTGTTTCATAGTGCACCCAGCGTCGTTGCAGGCGCGTCTGCACGAGAGTAAAGATAAAGATGAAGATAAAGAGCACCCAGGCGACGGCGGCTCCTCTGCCCATGCGTTGGAACTCGAAAGCCATCTGGTAGATGTAGTAGACGATCGTAAGCGTGGCCTGGGCCGGGCCACCCTGCGTCATGACGAAGGCCTCGCTGAAAAGCTGAAAGGCGCCGATCATCTGGATAACCATGAGGAAGAAAGTGGTCGGGCTGACCATGGGAAAGGTGACAAAGCGGAAGCGCTGCCAGCCGCTGGCGCCGTCGACCTTGGCGGCGTCATACAGCTCGGCTGGCACGCCCTGCAACGCGGCAAGGTAGATAACCATGGTAAAGCCGGAGTTTTTCCACAGTGTCAGGATCACGACCGCCGGTTTGGCCCAGTCGGGGTCGTTGAGCCAGTCTGGCGGTTGGATGGGAAGACCGGTTGTCGCGCCGAATTCCCAGATGGCTGCGGCGAGGATGCCGAAATCGCGGTTGAAGAACCACTGAAAGACGAGAGCGGCGGCGACGATTGTCGTCACAACCGGCATGAAATAGATCAGCCGGTAGATTTCAAGCCCGCGCAAGCCCTGGTTAAGCGCCACTGCGAGCAGGAGGCCGAACGCAAGTTGAAGGGGGACGATGGTGACGATGAAGTAGAAGGTGTTGAAGAGGACTTTGCGAAAGACCCGGTCGTTGGTGAGGAGCTGCGAGTAGTTCTCGAAGCCTACGAACTCCGGCGGGGAGAGCAGGTTCCAGTCGTAAAAGCTGAGCGCCAGGGATGCGACCACCGGGATGGCGACGAAGACCAGGAAGCCGATGAAGCTGGGCAGCAGGAACAGATAGGCTTCCCACTGCTGGTCGGGCCGGTAGCGGCGCCAGCGGGAAACGGCGATATGTTGGGGTGCGGGGGCCGTTTGCGCGGTCACGTGAGGTAGGAAATCAAGTCAGGAAACCGAAGGGGAGGGGGGGAAGGCGACGAAGCCTTCTCCCCCTGCCTCCCTCGGAATGAACCTGATTACTTGGGGAATCCGTTGTCGGCCAGGAATGCGTCGACCTGCTCGCAGATGGCGTTCAAACCGTCTGCGACAGAGACTTCGCCGATGAGGATCTGATCGCGTCCGGGGTTGACGAAGGATCCGTTAATTTCGCTATATTCGACAAAGTAGCCGATGCGGCCCATGCGCGCGTTTTCGCCTTCGGTGATGAAGGCCTGGCGGTTGGTGGGCGGCTGGCCGCTGTTGAGGAAGGCGTCGGACTTGGCGGTGGACTGCAGCGCCGGCAGGATCTCACCGGAGGCGGTGTAGATGCGCTGGCCGCCGTCCGTGCTCTGGAGCCAGCTCAGGAATTCCCAGGCTTCTTCCTTGTTGTCACTGAGTGAGCTCATCACCCAGGCGGCGCCGCCGGCGGCGGAGGCGCGCTGGCCGTCAGCGGGAATCGGGATGACGGAGACATCGTAGTTCATGCCGGCGGAGTTGAAGGCCGAGACGCGGCTGGCGTTCTGGATGATCATCGCCACCTGGCCGCTCTGGAAGACGGCGGCATCACCGCCGGCCTGGCTCATGTTGGCCGGAGGCATGAAGTAGTTGCTGTCGATCATGTCGCGGAAGAACTGTACGGCTTCGACAGCTTCCGGATCTGCCAGAGCGCAGCGTGAGGGGTTGCGCATGTCGTCGAGGGCCATGCCGCCTTTCTGCATAACCCAGAGAAGCCACTTGCCGCCCTCCATGCCCAGAGCATAGCGGGAGACGCGGCCGCTGTCTTCGACGACGGTCAGGAGTTCAGAGACGGCCTTGAGATCGTCCCAGGTCCAGGTGTCATCGGGATAGGGGACGCCGACCTCGTCGAAGATGTCGATGTTGTAGTAGAGCACTTCGAGGCCGATGTCGCGCGGGAGGCCGTACACACTGCCCTCGTACATGCCGTACTGCAGCAGGGACGGCCAGTAGTCGTCGACGTCGTAGCCGCTGGCCTCGATCCAAGGATCAAGGTTTTCCAGCACGCCCTCCGAGGCATAGTTCACGATGGGCGAGAGGAACAGGACATCGGGGACGACCGACGAGTCACCGCTGGCCCAGAGGGTCTGGATCTTGGTGAAGTAGTCACCCCAGGGCTCGGCCAGGATCTCGATGGCAATATCAGAGTTTTCTTCCATAAAGGCATCGGCCACGGACTGATGGGTCGCGACCTCTGCGGGGCTGCCCCACATGGCCCAGGTAATGGTTACCTTTTCGTCCATTGCCGCCATACCGCCGTCGTCAGCCGGCGCGATCGGGGCGCAGGCAGCGAGAAGCATGGCGGTCAGGGCGAGGACAATCAGCGCTTTGAAGCTGAGACTGCTCTGCCATTGTCGGTTCTGCATTTCTTTCCTCCCTAAGAACTTCTGGAACTGCAAGTGAATGGTCGAATGCGCTTCTGGTCGATAGCAGCGCGGAGGTGTTGCGTAAACTGCTGAAAGTCCGCGAACGTACGCTACGCGTGTATTGTACAGGATTCCAAGGAACGTTTCAAGCGTGAATTTCGGTCGCTTCAGCTTGTTCTTGGGCCGCCAGCACGGTTTTCCAGGGGGAAGACGCCACTGCGGGCAGGCTGTGTTCAGGAAGACTGCCGGCGCAGTCGGGCGAGCTCGGCTTCGATCTCTTGCAGCCGGTCTTCCGCGAGTTGGCGGGCGGCCTTTTCGGCCTCGGCCGCGGCAACGGCGGCCTGGTATTTCAGAAGCACATACCCCTGATACACTTCGTCCAGGGCAAGCTCTTCCAACGCCGGCAGCTCATAGAGGTGCGGACGGCGGAACTGGAAGCCGGGCAGAAGCTGCGAGCGGATCACTTCGCCGGCGTCCGGTTGGATTTCTTCATATTGACGGTCCGATGTCAGTTGGAAAAAGTGCATGTGTTCGCCGCTGGGGTCGAGTATGTAATACTCCTCTACACCGGCCAGCGCGTAGTCACGTCTCTTTTCCTCAGTATCCCGCAGAACTTCGACCTGCGTGGAATCGGAAATGAACTCAACGACGCCGTCGCAGACCCCGGCATAGGAGCGCTGGTCGACGCGTCCCCAGGAGACAGGGTTGCTGTTGAGGATGATGCCGATGTCCGGCTTGCGCACGGCTTGGCGAATTCCTGACGGCTCGGATGCATCCTCCATCGTGAGGACAAAGCCGGTCTCCAGATTGATCAGTTGCGCGATGTCATGCGTGTAGAGGTACTGACCGAGCAGAAAGAGGAACCAAACTCCAAGTTCGACCTGGGGGGCGTTCGCCAAGGGTTTTGCCTCCAGAATGCCGTTGTTCCATTCGTAGCTGACGTCAATGTCGGGGTGGGGGTTCTCATACCACTTTTCCCAGTACTCTTCCAGGGTGACGCGGCGTCCTTCATCGGGCGCGAGGGGATTGACCGGCTCAGCTCGGTCGTTCTCCCGCTCTATCTGTTTCCTTTGCAGATCATGCAGCGCTTCTACAGATCCCATGTTCTCTCCTCTCGCTCTGGCGGGACAGGGACCGTCCCGCGCCCGGCGGACGGATGCGCGCTGATTCGAACACGATTGCTGCGGGGGCGTCCTGCCGTCAACAGGGCGCCCCCGGACGAGTCGCTACCTTGGCCGTGCGGCCAGCGTGCGCCTGATCTGGTCCAGATGCGCTTCGCCGTGCTCGACGTAGTGTTCAAGCTGCTTTGCCAGGGTGACGGGACCGCTCTCAGGGTGATAGCCGGCGCGCTGCCAGGCATCTTCCGGCAGGTTTTCCCAGAATGTTACCCAGCGGGCGTGAAGCGCTTTAAGCAGGGCGATGGAGTGGGACAGGTCGGCGCCGCTGCTGTCGGTGAACAGGGCCCACGCGCCCTCGTCATAGGGCTTAAGAGTTGGATTATCTTCGGTTGCGATCAGCTTGCAGCGCACATAGCTGTTTATGTGGGAATCTGCAAGGTGATGGACGTTCTGGGCGACGGTCCATTCACCTGGCAGCGATGTAGTGGTCAGTTCTTGCGGCGAAAGGTCGGCAACCAAGTCTTCGACCTGTCGGGGAAGACGGCGGATCTTTTCGATCGCTTCTCTTTGTGTGCTGGATGCAGACATATCAGTCTTTTCCTTACATGGACCGGCACAACGTGCGCCGAGCCGGCGGGCGAGTTCAGCAACTGCATAGTCTTATTCGTGGTCTACCCTGGAAATGGTCAACCGCCGCCCCGGAGCCGGCTCCGGCAGCGTCGACCAGTTCCCGTCTGGCCAGCGGATTAGTAGCAGGCGCGGCTGGGCATCGGCTGGGAAGCCAAAGTGCAGCTGCCCCGGATCGCTGGAAAGGTAGCCGCGGGTTACACGCACGTCGCGGCGCAGGCGGCCTGCGGGCGTCTCGAGAAAAGCCGTGGCGCCGATGGCGGCCGGGTTGGCGCTGCCGGGCTGGCGCAGTTCGACCTGCAATGACGCGCCGCCGCAGAGGCGATTTTCAAAGAGCTGGGCATTGCCGCGCAGATTGTTGACGACGATATCGAGGTCGCCGTCACCGTCGAGGTCGCCTTGGGCTGCGCCGCGTCCGCCGCGTTCGCTGCCCAGGCCCCAGTCCGGCATGCGTTCAAAACCGCCGCCGGTGTTGCGCAGGGCCTGATTGCGCTCGACCAGCTCGTGCCCGTCGAGATGGGCGAAGGTCGTGGACTCGGCGAAGCCATTGACGATGTAGAGGTCGAGCTGCCCATCCTGGTCCAGGTCGCCGAACAGGCCGGACCAGCTCCAGCCGGTTGCGTCGAGCTGGCGGTCGCGTCCCATATTCCGGAAATTGCCGCCGGGGTCGGCGATGAGAAGCACGTTTTCCATTCGCTGGGGGTCGCCGGCGGGTAAGGGTGGATGGTCTGCCTCCATCAGGGGGGCCCAGGCGCGCATGGTTTCGGGGTTGTTGTCGGGCGGCTTCATGTCGCTGGCGAAGAGCGCGGCGCGGCCGGAGTTATCGACGTCGGCGAGGTCGAAGCTCATGGTGCTGTGGGTTGTTTCGGGGAAGATGGTTGCCAGCTGCCAGCCGTCGACGCTGTTGCGCCAGAACTGATCGGGCAGGGCGAAGTCGTTGCCGACGAGCAGGTCGCGGCGGCCGTCGCCGTCTTCGTCCCAGAGGGTGATGGCGAGGGCCTGGGCTTCGTCGGTGAGCCGCTGGGCGCGGAAACCGTCGGCATCGTTCCAGTGGATATAGACACCGCTCTCGCCTCTGAGCAGATACTCGTTGCCCAGCTCGGTCAGCAGGCCGATATCGTAGGAGGCGGTGACTGCATCAAGGTCGCCGTCCGCGTCGAGGTCGGCCCAGTCAATGGCGTAGGCTGGCTTGGCGAGGCCGTTGACGAACTCCTGGACGAAACGGCCGGGCGCGTCGGCGGCCACGTCAGCGCCGCGATTGCGCCAGAAATTGACCGCGCCGCCGACGCGTGTCAGCGTGAGATCGGTCCAGCCGTCACCGTCGACATCGACGGCGGCTACGGCACGCGTGCGCCCAATCGGCATCTGCTCCTGGCGGAAGCGCAGGCCGCCTTCATTCCAGAAGATGGAGTTGGGGTTGTCGTAGTTGCCGAGGACCAGATCGAGATCACCGTCATTGTCGAGATCGTTGATGGCGACGCCGGCGCCGTTGGCCTCGTACATGCGGATAATACCGTCCGCGGTCGTGGTGTTGTGGGGCAGATCGTGCGTGATGAAGCGATCTTCACAAGTGGAGAGGGCCGGCCCGCCCCGTTCAACGCGGACTGATGTCGGCTCGGTCAGCAAGAGAGGATGGAATCCCGGCGCGCAGCCGCTAAGCGCCAGACAGACGAGCGCCAGCAGAACACCGAGGGTCAGTAACCGAGGAGCGTTGACCACTGCATTGGCAGGCGTCGGGTCACCCGCGTAGCCAGCTTGTTTCCTCGGAAAAATCACAGAAACCGATTGCCCGTTCCGATGTGCATTCACGGATCTGTCTCCCCGTTGCATTGAAGATGAGGGGTAAGGAAGTGTGTTCAGTATATGTCGAAGGGCCGCGGCTGTCAACGGATAGCGAGATCGCGTTGAGAACCGACTTTGGTCAGATGCCTTCTGAAGAACTGCAGTGGTCAGCAGTCAGGGCTTGAGTCCACAAGAGGGAGTAAACACTGTTGTGTAGAGACGATACTGGTGAACAATTGGTACTGTGGCTGGCAAGGGCGGGCCGTTGCGGGGCGCTTACGAGCGCATGACGGGAAGTGTACGGCCCTTGTACGAGTTCCCGGGAGCGAAAGGGAAACGCGCGATTTCCTTAACATTTCACTTGCCCGTGTTAATGTTCTTGTGTATTCTATCTCGGCTGAAATGCAGATAGGGCCGGAATCGGTAGAACGTCTTTGCGTTCAGTCATTGTTCATAAACCATCAACCATAAGAAGAAGAATGTCGAAATTAGTCATTGTAGAATCTCCGACCAAGGCAAGAACGATTCGCGGTTTTTTGCCAAGGGGTTATGAAGTCAAGGCGAGCATGGGCCATGTGCGCGATTTGCCGGCCTCTGCTGCAGAGATACCTGCGAAGGTGAAGGGGGAGCCCTGGGCGCGGCTTGGGGTCAAGGTGGAGGAAGAGTTTGAGCCGCTGTATGTGATTCCGTCGAATAAGAAGAAAGTTGTCGCCGATTTGAGGACGGCATTGAAGAAGGCGGATGAGGTGCTGCTCGCGACGGATGAGGACCGGGAGGGCGAAAGCATCGGCTGGCATCTGCACGAGGTGCTGAAGCCGAAGGTTCCCGTCAGGCGCATGATATTTCACGAGATCACCAGAGAGGCGATCGAGCAGGCGCTGAAGTCGACCCGCTCGATTGACAGTGACCTGGTGCGGGCGCAGGAGACGCGGCGCATACTCGACCGATTGGTGGGGTATACGATATCGCCTCTGCTATGGAAGAAGATTGCGCCGAAGCTGTCGGCCGGCCGTGTGCAGAGCGCGGCGGTGCGTCTGTTGGTGTTGCGGGAGCGGGAGCGTCGGGCGTTCGTGAGCGGATCTTATTGGGATCTGAAGGCGCAGTTGAATAAGCGCCCGGACGGGACGGCCCACCGCTTTGAAGGAACGCTGATTTCGGTCAACGGGACGCGGGTGGCGAGCGGGCGAGATTTCGATGAATCAACGGGACGGATCGCGGCAGGCAAGCGGGTGATCACGCACCCCAATGAGAAAGGCGGGGATGTTCTGCTGCTGGATGAGGAGCAGGCGAGGGCCCTGCAACAGCGCCTGCTGGACGGCGTCTGGGCGGTCCACTCGGTTGAAAGCAAGGAGCAGTCGCGTTCACCATCGCCGCCGTTCACGACCAGTACGCTGCAGCAGGAGGCGAACCGCAAGGGAGGGTGGGGGGCCCGGCGGACGATGCGGGTGGCCCAATCTCTATACGAGAACGGGTATATCACCTATATGCGCACCGATTCGGTGCATCTGAGCGACGAGGCCGTCAATGCGGCGCGCCGGAGAGTCCGGGAACGCTACGGCGAACAGTTTCTGACCGGGAAGCCGCGACGATACCGGACCAGCTCGAAAGGCGCGCAGGAGGCGCATGAGGCGATCCGGCCTGCGGGCAACGCGATGCGGCCGCTGGAAACGTTGCCGCTTTCAGGCGATGAGGCGACGCTGTATGACATGATCTGGAAGCGGACGGTGGCGACGCAGATGGCGAACGCGCGTTTGCGCGCCACGACGGTGATGATCCGGGCTGCGAGCCAGCCGGCAGGGGGGCCTGTCGAGGAGGCGCTTTTCCGGGCATCGGGCAGGGAGATCCTGTTTCCGGGGTTCTTCCGCGCCTATGTTGAAGGCTCCGATGATCCTGACGCGGCGATTGAGAGCCAGGAGTCGCCGTTGCCGCGGCTGGCAAAGGATGAGGCTGTGGACTGCCGGGAGCTGGACGCGGTTGGCCACGCGACCAAGCCGCCGGCCCGCTACACCGAGGCCAGCCTGGTGAAGGCGCTGGAGACAGAGGGTATCGGCCGGCCGAGCACCTATGCTACCATAATCGATACGATTCAGAACCGGGGCTACGTTTTCAAGCAGCGGCGGGAGCTGGTGCCTACTTTCGTGGCCTTTGCGGTTGTCCAGCTATTGGAGAGCAACTTCGAAGATCTGGTGGACCTGAAGTTCACGGCGGAGATGGAGCAGACGCTGGACGACATCGCCGAGGGAGAGGTTGACTGGCTCGAATATCTCAACCGGTTCTATCTGAGCGAACAGGGGCTGGAGAACCAGGTCCGGGAGAAGGAGAGCGCCATCGATCCGCGCAAAGCGGGCCAGGTCGATTTTCCCGATCTGCCGGCCGAGGTGCGAATCGGTCAGTTTGGCCCTTTCTTGGCGCGGGAGGTCAACGGTGACAGGCATACGGTCAGCCTGCCGGATGATTTGCCGCCGGGGGATTTGGATGCGGCAGCAGTGGAAGCGCTGGTAAGCGCTAAGCGGGAGGGGCCCGTTGTTCTGGGGAAGGATCCGGAGAGCGGAATGCCGGTTCTGGTGAAGGACGGGCGGTACGGCGCGTACGTGCAGCTGGGCGAAGATGCGGCGAGAGAAGAGAGGACATCGAGGAAGGCCAAAGCGCCTGCGGGCCCGGTCGATATCAACGCGGCCTCGGCGCGGGAGTTGACCGCGCTGCCGGGCATCGGTCCCGGTTTGGCGAAAGGGATTATCGCGGGACGGCCGTTTGCATCGGCGGCAGAGTTGAAGCGGGTGCCCCGTTTGGGCGCCAAGGCCATTGAGACGCTCAAGCCGCTGGTTGTGGCGGGTACTGGCAAGCCCAGGAAGCAGGCGGAGGCGCGTTCAGAGAAGGCGGCAGCCAGGTCGAATGGGAAACCGAAACGGGTCAGCCTGCTTAAAGGGATGGCCAAAGAGGAGTTGGACCTGGAGACTGCGCTGCAACTGCTGAGCCTGCCGCGGCTGCTGGGCACACACCCGGAAGACGGCGAAGAGGTGCTGGCCGGCGTGGGGCGGTACGGGCCGTATGTCGTGCATAACCGGAAGTTTGTGAGCCTGAAGACGCCGGATCATGTGCTGGAGGTAGATCTGCCGCGGGCGCTGGCGTTGATCAAGGAGGCGCCGGACAGGCGCCGGGGCGGCAGCGCGCGCACGGTCCTGAAGGAGCTGGGTGCGCATCCTGGAGACGGGGAGCCTGTGCGGGTGTTGGACGGACGTTACGGGCCGTATGTGAATCACCAGCGTACGAACGCGAAGTTGCCGAAGGAGGCGGACCCGCAGGGGATCACGTTGGAGCAGGCATTGACGATGCTGGCGGAGAAGGAGAAAAGCGGCAAGGGCCGCGGTCGCGGCAGCCGCAGGCGGAGGTAGCTCGGTACGCGGTTGCCTGATTTTGAGAAAGGAAAGATATGAGTTGGTCGAAGAGCCTGGGGAAAGATAGCCGCGGCAGCCGGCCGCGCTGTGTGTTGCTTGTGGACGGCGAAAAAGAGGAAGTTGCTGCGCGGCTGACCCGGTTGGTGGGCGTTGACGAGGTAGAGGTTTCAAGCGGCGATCTGTGGATGCCCTATGGCAAGCCTTTGGAGCGGAAAGACGGCTCCTGGGACGCGGCGCCTGCTGTTGAGGCGGAGTTGGACAAGGCGACGGATCTTGTGCCGGGGCCCTTGCGCGCCCACTTAACGAGCTGGTGGATGGCAGCCGCGGATCACGGTCCGAGGACGCCGAACTGGGACATTGCGAGCACATGCACGATCCGCGGCAAGAAGGGGCTCTTGCTGGTCGAGGCGAAGGCGCACTGGAATGAGGTGAAGGGAGCGTCAGCAGGAAAAAAGTTGAGAGCGCCGGCGTCGGATAGCTCTATCAAAAATCATGAACGGATTGGGCATGCAATCGAGGAGGCGGCCGCGGGGCTGCAGTCAGCGAGCGGCGGCGCCTGGCGTATCGGGAGGGACCGTCATTACCAGATGTCGAACCGTTTTGCGTGGTCGTGGAAGCTGGCTACGCTGGGGATGCCGGTCGTTCTGGTCTATCTGGGATTCCTCTATGCCACGGATATCGCCAAAGGAGGGGATCTTTTTCACTCCGCGGAGCACTGGGAGCGGGTCGTGACGAGCCACAGTGAAGGCGTTGTTGACAGTTCGTGCTGGGGAAGATGGCTGGATGTGAACGGCGTCCCTTTGATTCCTCTGATTCGGGCGGTCAGACAACCATTTCAGTATCGCGGCGTTTGAGGCCCGGCGCCTCTCATTTTTGCGTGTCAAGGACTGCGGAGAACCAAGTAGGCCGGCGCGCGAATCTCGGTAGGAACCGAGCCCCTCTCGGTGTGGTTGGAATCAATCCTTTCGGTTGTTCAATCAAGTCTGAATTCCATTGGGAAACACGCTCCTTGCGTCGCGGTCTGGCCGTATCATCTGCTGCGAGGCAAGCCAGGTCCTGGAGCAGGTCGAGGGCGCACTTGGGCATGGGTGTGCCTGCGTTCAGAAGGTTAGGCAAGCGGGACCCAGGTTCGGGCGCGTATCCCTTTCCACAATTCGCTGTCGGACTGTGTCGGCGGCTCAGCAGGGGCCAAAAAAATGGACGATATCAGAAAGACCTACGACATTGTCGGCAGTGCCGGCGACGCGACCCATCCGGTATACTGGCACATTCATACGCTGTGGCAGTCCGACGATGAAGGTCTGTTGCGTGAATTTCACTCCACCCATACTAAGCTCGACAAAGCCGAGGACGTTGTCCGCGAGCGCCTTATCCTAGTGGGCCACCGTCCTAAGGTAGCTGCCCTGGCCGCCAATATGATTGCCAAAAGGGCACTTGGGGTCTATTTCGAGAAGTTGAAAAACGCCGACCAGCTCGACCGCGATCTCGAAGATATTTTGAACGCGGCGGAGGAGGAGAAAGGGGACGAGGAATAGTCGGCGCGAGGCCTGAGAAGGTCGGCCTTGCCAGGCGGGGGAACTTGGAGGTAAAGTTTAGCGCTCAGGCGAAAAAGGGCAGCGACAGGGATTGTCCCGAAAGATAGATCGGGATGGTCAAGGCTCCTTAAGCCAGCAGTGAGAGCGGCCAGCCGAGCAGGGCGCCGCCGATGACGACCCAGGCGGAGGTGACGCGCCAGCGGAGCACGGCGGCGGCAGCGAGGAGCGCGATCACGGCGGCGGGCCAGGCGGTGACAATGTCGCCGGTGAGGCGCACGAGAACGGCAGCCATGAGGCCGACGGCGCTGACGTTTACGGCGTCGAGAAAGGCGGCCATCCAGGTGGAGCTGCGCAGGCGGGGCACGATTGGGTTGAGGATGGCGACGAAGACAAATGAGGGCGCGAAGATGGCGGCGGCGCTGACGGCTGCGCCGGGGACGCCGGCCAGCACGTAGCCGATGAAGGCGGCGGTGGAGAGGACGGGGCCGGGCGTGAACTGGCCGATGGCGATGGCGTCGAGCAGTTGCTGTTGTGTGAGCCAGCCATATTCATGGACCAGGTCGCCTTCGAGAAAGGCGACGAGGACGTAGCCGCTGCCGTAGAGGACGCTGCCGACCTTGAGGAAGAAAAGACCGAGCGCGCCGAGAGTCAGGGCGGGCGCCGCGGCGGCAAGAATCAGGGCCGCCCACTTGAGCGACGGGGCAGGCAGAAGGTCTGCCCAGGGGAGTTCAGGCCGGCCCTCCGGCAGGGCGAGCAGCGCGGGCGCTGCGCCCCAGCCGGAGATGGCGCGCAGGGCAAGCATGCCCAGCAGGCCGCCGACGATCAGCGACCAGATTACGGGGACTCCCAGGTAGACGGCGACCGCGACCGCGATGCCGATGATGCCGAGGGCGATGCGCGTTTGCGCAGCCGCAGCGGGCTTTGAAGCTGTTTTGCCGAGCCGCCAGAGGGCGCCGAGGATGACAGCGAGCACGGCAGGCTTTACGCCGGCGAGGAAGGGCTGCACGGCTGGCAACGCGCCGAATTTCACGTAGATCCAGGCGATGAGCGTGGACAGGAGCACGGCTGGCAGCACGAAGGAAATGCCGGCCGCGAGCAGGCCGGGCCAACCGGCGCGCTGGTAGCCGATATGGATCATCATTTCGGTCGAATTCGGGCCGGGGATCAGGTTGGTTGCGCCGACCAGGTCCAGAAAGTGTTCGCGGCTCAGCCATTTGCGGCGGTTGACGGCCTCATCTTCGAGCATCGCGATGTGGGCGGCAGGCCCGCCGAATCCGATTATTCCCAGTTTTCCGCACAGTTTGACGACGTCAGCAACGGTTCCCGTAGCCAATTTGACTCCTTAGATCGCTGCATGCGCTTCTTTATCCCCGTGGGCGAAGGCGTTGCGGCGGGCCTCTGTGCGCATACAACTCGTTGAAACTGCATGGTTGAATTGTTTGAATCAGACGGAAATGTACCGAAGTGCGTCCCGTTTGTCAACGTCCGGTCTACAACTGGTTGTTGATTCGGGAAGGAGCCGGCGGGGGAATTGGGAGCGGCTACTCTGGTCGGGGCCTTCCAGACTGGGGGTTGCGTAACGGAGAGGCTGCTGCTTTTGGCGGCTCTCGCCGAAGCGGAAGGCGGCCCGAAGGAGATGTTGACCAATGCTGACGTTCTCCATATACTTCTGAATTGGACCCTGTTGACATGGGTTGTGTTGGATTGGACGCTGCGCCGGGGAACTTTCACGGTTCAGCTTTCCAAATAAAACAGGTAGTGGAACCGCGATGTTGAAGCGACTTGGCTCCATCTTCAAACGGAATAGGCAGCAGTTGCGCATTGGACTGCTCGACGTCTGGTCGGGCGTGAGAGGCATGTTTGCGGTTGACCGGATGGCGCCTTTGAGGAAGGGCGTAATGCGTTTGCAGTCATCCAGCCGGCTGGTGGTCACAGTGCTGCTGGGAACGGTAGGGTTGGCGGCGGCGGCGGCGATTGCGTCGTTTGCCGGCGGGACGGACGGCTCCGGTGGAATCGGGACCGTCGCGGAGGCGCAACTGCAGCCGGCGGCGCGACAGGCAGACAGCCGCAACGGTTGGTTGACGATTGCGCTCGACACGTCGTTGCCGGAACGGTATTACAGTCATCTGCTCACGGCGGCCTTCGAGCTGGAAGAGATCGAGGCCAACGGGACGCGCAAGACGGTTTTTCTGCTCGATCAGCCCCGCAACGCCGATGCGCAGATAAGATTGGCGGCTGGATCCGAGGCGTCGGGCAGTGTTCTATACACGCGCTATCTGGCGCCGGTGGCGGCCTTCGCCACGGTGCCGGACGAGATTTCAATGGCTGAGTTGACTCTGCGCTGGCAGGGCAGAGGCGGCGGCCCGCTGGTCGTTGACGCCGAATACGTGTCTGAACTGGAAGCGGTTTTCGGTGTCGAGGCGGCCAATTCCGTGCAGACGGCCAGCGGCAGCGCTCTGCCGGCTGTGCTGGAGGTGACCCCGGGTTCTGTGGGGCTCGTGCCTTTCGAAGGCCTGACGCCGGTTCTGAAGGCATTGCGCCTGGACGGCATGAACATACTGAGCAACACGTTCGACGCGTCCACATATCCGCTGACCGCGGTGGTGTCGGTGTTTGGCGCAGAGAGCGAAGAGGTGGCCGCGGCTCTACGGCCGCGCATTGCGCAGCCGACGAACCGCATAGCGGGCAAGGTGACGACATTGATCATGACGGGCGTCACGGCGATGGCGCGCGTTACGGCCGCCCGGATGGAGGCCAACGGGTATGATTACCCCGCCCAGGTGATTGCGCCGACGCTGCGCGCGGCCGACATCACCCATATCAGCAATGAGGTGCCCTTCCTTGCAGGCTGTGATGTTGACCCATCGTTGAACAACATGATCCTGTGCAGCGACCCGGCCTATTGGGCGACGCTCGAGGCGGTGGGCACAGATATCGTGGGGTTGAGCGGAAACCATGTCAACGATTTCGGACGGGACGGCGCGCGCGAATCGATTGGCTGGTACCGGGCGAACGGGATTCCCATCTATGGGAGCGGTTTGAATGAGGCGGAGGCGTGCGAGCCGCTGCTGTTCAATCACAACGGCAACCGATTTGCCTTTTTTGCGGCGCTGGCGCACTATCCCAGCTTTGCCTGGGCGACCGAGGAGGAGCCGGGCGTCTGTCATTACTGGGGAAACAAAGAGCGCCTATTTGCCAGGATTGCGGCGCTGCGCAGCGAAGTGGATGTGATCGCGGTTGAGCTGCAGCATGAGGAGATCTACAACCCGGCGCCGATATCCCGGCAGGTGCAGGATTTTCGTGAACTGCGCGCGGCTGGCGTCGATATTGTAACCGGAGTGCAGAGCCACGTGCCGCAGGCGATGGAGCCCTATGGATATGGAGACGAAAAGCCGGGGATCATCGTATACGGTTTGGGGAATCTTTTCTTCGATCAGATGTGGAGCTGGCAGACGCGCACTTCGCTGATTGCGCGCCATACGATCCATGACGGCAAGGTGATCAGCACGGAGATCCTGACTGCGGTCCTCGAGGACTATGCCCAACCCCGCTGGACGACAGACGTTGAACGCGCTGACCTTTTGCGTCAGATATTCAGCGCGGCGCCGGCGCGTTGAGGAGGGGCGGCAGCCTGACGGAGCGATATGATGGCAGGTTTTCGGCGAGGAGCGGGTGTGCGCCCGGCGCGCTAACCGGTGTTCGTCAGCCCTCGGATGCCGTATGCCCCTGTTTTGCGGATGAACTCCTTGTAGGGCTCACAGATTTTGCTTGCGTCGTCGCGCGAGATTTGAATTAAAGACGCAATTTCCTCGTAGGTAAGCGGATTGGGCAGACGCACTCCCAGCGTCAGGATGGCATCGTCAACGGGATCGGAGAGGCGGTCGACGCCATTGACGATCTGCTGCTTCTGAAAAGACTCCCGCCCACTGTTTCCGAACATCGCATTTTCCCACATGGCGCGCGGGCGGACCGCCTTGCGTGACGGCCGCCGCGTGTAGGCAAGGGCTGGCTCTTCTTCCTCCGACGTGCGCAGAAATTCTCTGTATGGCTGGCAGAGCTCGCGCACGCGGTCGCGGGCGATGCCGAAAGACGCGGCGATCTCCTTGTAGGAGAGAGGATCTCGCATGCGCACCGCGAGCGTCAGGATGGCATCGTCTACGGGGTCGGGCAATCGGGTCTCACCGGAGACGGCGCGTCTGAGGGACAGTTTGTCTGCGTCCATGGCGGACTTCCTTGAGATGGGATCGGGGTAGCGGCATGTCCACATACTGGGCTTCGCAGACCATTGTGGTCGAAGTGCGGGCAGATGCCAAATCATGGTTTTTGCTGCGGGAAGGGCTTGTTCCGCCTCTGAGGACAGTCGGGACAGAGCCGGCCGCGGGAGGAGCGGGGTTGGGAGGCGTTGCTCGGCCGGTTGAGGCGGCGCCCGCGTTTCAGTTACGGGCCTGGAGCGGCACGCGCCCGCCCATATTGGTCACGAACGGCCATCGCCCCCGAAGAGGAGCCTGCGGCAGCCAGGGCACGCTGAAGACGAGGCGAATCGTTGGCTGATGATATACTGCATGGAGCAACTCCTATCTGCAGTTCGGCCAACAGAGAAAGACAGATTATGTCCAAGCGCAAGGCAAGGAAATCGGATCGGAGTCCATCCCGGGGGGCAGGTTCGCGGCTCGTTTACTCGACGGATCCGGAACCGGAACCTGCAAAGCCTCCGCGGGAGCTTCCCCGAAACCCAGCCGCGCCGTTTGCCGTCCAGGGCGCCCAACCGGTGCGCGTCCGGCTGGAACGGAAGGGGCGGAAAGGGAAGACGGTTTCGATCATTACGGGCGTCAAGAGCCCGGAAGCGGGCAAACGCGGTCTCCTGAAACACCTGAAAGGCAAGTTGGGATGCGGCGGCGCGGTGAAAGGCGCGGACCTCGAAATCCAGGGTGATCAGAGGGAGCGGTTGGTTGCGCTTCTGAACGAACTGGGATACAGGGCGAGGCAAGGTTAGCGCGGGGATCGCTACAGCTTCAGTAGGCAAGCGGCTCTGGCGGGCGAGTTTGCGGCAGGCTGGGTTACCGCAGATTGCGGCCGACGCTCGCCCCGCTTTCCACGCTCTTGCCATTGCCGAAGGCGTCGGCGCCGCTGAAGGGATGGATCACGACATTGCGTCCCAGGCGCATGCCGGCGGGGACGAGGCTGCCCTTGCCGACGAGGGTGAGGCCGGTGTTGAGTCGGACCGGCAGCTCCGGATTGGGCGTGTTATTGTCGGAGTGGCCAACAAGCGCTTCGCGGCAGATGCGGGCATCCTTGTCGACGACACAGCGCTCGACGACTGCGCCCGGTTCGATGATGGTGTCGTTGAGGATAACGCTATCGCGGACGAGGGCCCCCTCTCCAACCTGTACCCCAGGGGAAAGTACGCTGCGTTCGACCGCGCCTTCGATCTGGCAGCCATTGGAGAGCAGCGTTCCATCAACGTCTGCGGCCGGCCCCAGTTTGACGGGCGCCCGCTCCTGGCTGCGGGTATGCACGATCCATTCGGGCGCGTAAAGATTAAGCGCCGGCTCCTCGGCCAGCAGGCTCATATTGGCGTCCCAGTAGGCTTGCACGGTGCTGGCATCGGCCCAGTAGCCGGGGTAGGTGTAGCTGGCGACATGCCCCTGGGCGACCAGCGCGGGCAGGATGTCTCTGCCGATGTCATCACCGGCGGCGTTACTCAGGACCTCGGCCAGGAATTCACGTTGAAAGACATAGACACCCATGCTGGCCAGATTCTGCTGTGTGCGGCGCGGCTTTTCCTGGAACTCGACGACGCGGTCGTCGGCGTCCAAGGAGATGATGCCGAAACGGTGGGTCTCGTGGCGGCTGACGCGGCGGACGGCGATGGTGACGGGCGCTCCGGTGCGCTGGTGGTG
This sequence comes from Caldilineaceae bacterium, assembly GCA_022824025.1. Lineage (GTDB taxonomy): Bacteria > Chloroflexota > Anaerolineae > Caldilineales > Caldilineaceae > Bin5. The sequence continues at coordinate 41,893 of JAJEBF010000008.1, read as the reverse complement.
GGCAAGAAAGGGCCTGTAGTCCATCAGATAGATATGTTTGCCGGAGAGGATCAGGACGCACTCTTCCTTCTGCTGGAGCAGGTAGTCCAGGTTTCGTCGAATGGCGTCGGCGGAGCCGCGCTGCCAGTCGCCGTAGGGGCCGCCCCGGTAGGGCTGCAGGAGGCGCACGCCGCCGCTGGAGCGGTCCAGATCCCAGGGTTTGCCGATGCCGATGTGATCGTTGAGGCTGCGCGGGCGGTATTGGGTGAGCACGGCGACATTGTGGATGCCGCTGTTGACACAGTTGCTGAGAGAAAAGTCGATCAGGCGGAACTTGCCGGCGAAGGGGACGGCCGGTTCGGAGCGGATCTCGGTGAGGACACCGAGGTCGGCGTTATCTGCGCCGGCCATGATCATAGCGAATGCACAGGCCATGGGGAAGAGTCCTTGGGCTCTTACTGAAACGCGGGCAGCGGGAAGGTTACACGGTCTGCCCGTCCTCAACGACGAAGTCCGGAGGGAAATGCTCCTCGCCCCTGTCGCTGTTGACGATCACATTGGCGCCGATTTTGGCGCCATCGGGGATGAATGCGCCTTTCCCGACGACGGTATGACCGCTGTCGAGCTTATCGGGAAACATGACGTTTGGCGGGGGCGAGTCGGAGCTTGCGCTGCCCACGCTGGCGCCGAACCCGACGATTACCTGCTTGTCGATGATGGCGCGCTCGACGCGGGCGCCGGGTCCGATCCAGGTATCGTTCATGAGGATGCTATCCTGCACGACCGCGCCGGGGCTGACGTAGACGCCGGGGCTGAAGATACTGTTTTTGACCAGTCCGTGCACTTCGCAGCCGTTGGACACCATGCTCTGCACGACTTGGGATTGGGGGCCGAACTTGGCGGGCGGTCGTTCTTCGGAGCGGGTGGAGATGGGCCAGCTATCGGTATACAGGTCCAGGGCCGGATCCGGCTGGAGCAGCTCGAGGCTTGTTTTCCAGTAGGCGTCGACGGTGCCGACATCGACCCAATAGCCGGTGAAGGGGTAGGAGAAGACGCGGTCTCCGGAGGCCAGCATGGCAGGGACGACATGTTTGCCGAAATCGCTGCGCGGTCCGTCGGCCCCTTTTTCCTGCAGGCGCTGGGCCAGGACGCGACTGTTGAAGACATAGATGCCCATTGAAGCGAGGTTGCTGGCGGGCTGTTCCGGTTTTTCGTAGAACTGAACGATTTCGTCGGCGGAGTTCGTTTCCATGATGCCGAATCGGTGGGCCTCTTCGATCGGCACGGGCATTACGGCGATGGTCAGGTCAGCGTTTTTGCGCTGGTGGAAGTCCAACATTGGGCCGTAGTCCATCTTATAGATGTGGTCGCCGGAGAGGATCAGCGCGGCGTCGGCATTGTATTCGGAGAGGAAGTTCAGATTCTGCAAAATTGCGTCGGCGGTGCCGGCATACCAATCGTGTTCGCCCCTGCCCTGGTAGGGCTGCAACAGGCGAATGCCGCCGTGCTGACGGTCGAGATCCCAAGGTTTGCCGATGCCGATGTGTTCGTTGAGACTGTGGGGACGATATTGCGTGAGGACGCCGACGGTAAAGATGCCGCTATTTACGCAGTTGCTGATTGTGAAGTCGATGATGCGAAATTTGCCGGCGAAGGGGACTGCGGGTTTGGCCCGTTTTTCGGAAAGGACGGTCAGGCGGGTGCCCTCTCCGCCAGCCAGAATCATAGCAACAGTTCTCATGGGAGATCTTCCAAGCGGCGCCTGCGCGGCGAAGCGATGATGCGATCCCGGATTTGGGTCTATCATATCTGAAAGCGTGTGAATGGCCAACAGAAGGACTGGGTGAAGTGTGCTTTCGCCGCGGGCGCGGCCGTGGGCAGACGCTTCTGGTTTAGGGGGCCGCGGCAGCAGGGCAAGGACACCTGGCGCCATTCAGGCAGTCCCGTACTTGGGATTTCTTGCCGGTCTCTCTATACTTGACGTTTGAGTTTCCAGGAATGGGTCCCTGTTCGAAGACAGCCGGACTGGACTGTTGGCAGTCTGTGGTTTGAGCGAGTTCATATATTTTGCGGTGATCCCGCTCCGGCCAGATAAGCGGTCAGTTGGTCGTAACCAGCGCAGTCTGGTTCATTGGAAACGCGTCCCCTAATGGAAGGCATCGAACCGGCTGGAGACCCCAAAACGAAAAGGAATGACCGAAACGTCAAAATCAGGGGAACGTCCAGCCGGCGCAGCCGACTCAGAAGAAACCGAACGGTTCCGCCTCGCGCTTGTCGCCGGGGGCATCCTGTTCGTCCTGGCATTTGCCGTCTTGTTGCTGCGAATTCAGCGCCTGGATGAACTCCCGATTGGGCTCCATCATGATGAAGGGGCGCATGGCATGGATGCCCTCCGGGTATTGCAGGGAGAGCACGCTGTTTTCTTCCCTGCAAACAACGGGCGCGAGGGGCTGATCGTCTATACGATAGCGCTGGCCGTCTCCTTTCTGGGGCGCACGATGCTTGCTCTTCGTCTGCCCACTGCGCTGGCCAGCTCCGGCACAGTCTTTGTCGTTTTCTGGCTGGGGCGGCTGCTCTTTGGCAGAGAGGACGGGCGGCCGACACCGTGGCGCGGACTGCTGGTCGGCGGAATCGGCGCCGGTCTTCTGGCGGTGTCATTGGGCCAAACAATCATTGGACGCGCGGCGCTCAGGGCCAACTTTCTGCCGCTCTTGCTGGGCCTGTGCCTATTTTTTCTCTGGCGCGGGTGGGAGGGAAGGAGCTGGTGGCGGGTCGCGCTGGCGGGGGCGTGCGCCGGGCTGCTGCCATACACCTATCTTGCAGCGCGTTTCACGCCATTCCTGTTTCTTTTTTTTGGATTGAGCTTTCTTCTGCCCTGGGCCAAAGGCAAGGCTCGCCTGCGGGCTGCGCTGCCTTGGGCAGGCATCTTTCTGGGTGTTGCCGGGCTGGTCGCGGCGCCGATTCTCATACATTTCGCCCTACACCCTGAGCATTTTGTGATCCGCAGCAACCAGTTACTGATTCTCCAGCCTGATCGGAGTCAGGGGGAACCGCTGCGAGCCTTGCTGGGCAATGTGTGGGCCCATTTGTTGGCGTTTGGCTTTCGCGGCGATCCGAACTGGCGGCACAGCTTCGCCGCTCAGCCGATGCTGAGACCATGGGAAACGTTCTTCTTCTGGCTAGGCGCGGGGCTGGCCGCGGGGCGCTGGCAGCGGCCCGCCTACCGCCTGCTTCTGATCTGGCTGGCGGTCCTGCTGCTGCCGGCGATGCTGGCCAGGGATGTTCTCCATCCCAACACGCTGCGCATGATCGGCGCGGCGCCGGCAGTCTATCTGCTAACGGCTGTCGGAGCGTGGGAGGCGTACAGTTTCCTGCGGGAGCGGTTTTTTGGGGACAGCAAAGGCATTGCCGCCATCGCACTGGCGTTTGTGGTTAGCGGCGCAGTCCTGGCTCAGGGCGTTCGCACCTATCGCACTTATTTCGAGGAGTGGGCGTACCGGTCTGAAGTCTACCATGAATACGCGGTGGGGTGGGTTGATCTGATCCAGTTGTTGAGCCTGCAGCCGCCCGATGAGACATCTGTCTATCTGATCCCCGACGGACAGCGCCATAAAGCGCTGGAGGAGGGATTTCGCAGTCCAACTTTCGAATACTTGTATCAAGGCGCGGCGCAAGTCCTTCTTTTCCATACCGCCATGCCCGACCTGGCGCAGAAGATTGAATCTACGCTGGCGGCCATGAAGAGCATATCCACTGTGAAAGTTGTGGACTGGGACTCCAGGGCTGCCTGGACGGGCGATGAAAGCGACCGGTTTGCTGTCCTTTTCGGCAAATATGGACGTTATCTGGGTAGTGACGCATACGGCAGCTTTCGGATCCACAACTACACCGATATTGCACTGGATCAGCCCTGGACATTTTATGACCATCTGGAGCCGCTGGCAGTCTACTTCGATGGCGGCATCGCTCTCGAGGGGATCGCCCTGGGCCAAGGCGTCGAGCAGTGGTCCTCGCAGCAGCATCTCGATCTGGGCCGGGATCGAACTTTGTGGATGGCCCTGCAGTGGCGAACGGAATCCGGGTTAGATGTCGACTATGCGATATCGTTGCGCCTCTACAATACCGAGGGCGAAAGGTCTTACCAGAGGGATATTGTCCTGTGGAAGCCGGATCACACGCTCACCGGGAGCGGAGGGGCCTCCGAACTGTTCGATACCATGGTCCAATTTGGATTCCCGACCGATCTCGCTCGCGGCGAGTATGAGCTGCGGCTGGTCGTTTACAGCACCGAAACACAGATTCCAACTGTCGAGATCGGGGTGTGGGAGCCGGAACTGCTGCTGGCGCGCCTGCGCCTGGGAGAGGGCCCGTGACAGGAAGGAGGCGGCGGCGCAAACAGTTGATTCCAGACCGGCAGGAAGGGGCGGCATTTTCGCTGAGGGCGCAAAATGCAACCCCCATGGCAGCTGAACCACCGGGCCCGGAGGCGGCTCCGGCACTGTTTCAAATGCCAGAACAGTCATCCGTTTCCAGGGAACCGACCCGGGCGACAGCGAAAACGGGCCGGCGCCCCGAACATGCCCCAGCGCAGGGAACTTGAAGAGCATTGCGGGAGAACAGAATGCGCTCGACAGCCATATATGCTCTTCTCGGCATCGTGATTCTGTCCGGGTTGGGGCTGCGCACGTGGAATGTCAACTGGGACGGGGGGATACATGCCCACCCGGACGAAAAGGAAACGGCCTGCATCTACGCGCCCGCCATAGGCTGGCCTTCTTCAATCGACGAGTTTCGCAGTCCCCGGCGCAGTCCACTCAATCCCATGTGGGACCGGGAGAACGCCAAACGCCGCCTCTTTCCCTACGGCCATTTTCCCCTTTACCTGGGCATTCTCACCGGCGAGTTGCTGAACTATCTGGCGGCGCCAGCGAGAATGCTGCCCTTCCCGGACAGGAACATTGCGTTAATGGAGCAGGCTAATACAACCTGCGCAGGCACAGCCTTTGCCGGTCGGCTGCTGATGGCATTGCTGGATACGCTGACGATCTTTCTGCTTTTCCTGGTGGGGCGCAGGCTCTACGGCGCGGCCGGAGGACTGCTGGCCGCATCATTATACGCTTTCACGGCCCAAGCAGTTCAGTTGAGCCATTTCTTCGCCATAGACCCCGCCGGCACGACCTTTGTTGCGCTGGCAATCTACGGCGGGGTGTTGATGGTGCAGGATCACAGCTGGCGGGGCGTGCTCTGCGCAGGGGTCGGCGCCGGGCTGGCAGTCTCGACCAAGTTCAGTATGCTGCCGATCCTGGCCGTACCGATCGCGGCGGCTCTGGTTGTTCTCTGGCGGACCCGATACCGTCCCCGACATGCGGGCCGAGACGGGCGAGGAAGCAGCGCCGCCGGACGCATGCTGATCGGCGCGCCAGCTGCGCTGCTGATTGCCTTTGGCGCCTTTCTGGTCACCAGCCCCTACGCGGTGCTGGACTGGGTGAATTTCATCCAGTCCACACTCGTGGTACAGGGCCGCATGGTTCGGGGCACCGCTGATCTTCCTTTCACGCGCCAGTACCGCAACACGGCTCCTTACATCTATTTCATTGAACAGCAGTTGAGATGGGGGATGGGTTGGCCGCTGGGGTTGGGCGCGGCGGCGGGCAGCGTCTGGGCGCTGGGGAAGGCCGTTCTGCTGCGGGCCAAGCCGGGCGAGTTGATCGTATGGGTGTGGCTGGCCCCCTACTTTGGCATTACGGGCGGCTTTCTGGCCAAGTTCAACCGCTATATGAGTCCCGTCCTGCCCTTTGTTCTGCTATTCGCGGCCGGCCTGATCGTTTGGCTGTGGCGACTGGGCGCCAGCGGCAGACTGCGCCTGGCGGCGCGTGCGCCGGCCGCGCTGCTGTACGTTGTCGCGGTCGGAGGGGGCATCTTCTGGTCGCTGGCCTATGTCAACGGCGTCTATGCCCGCGAGCATACCTGGATCACCGCCAGCCGATGGGTCTATGCCAACGCGCCGTCCGGCTCAGTCATCCTGTGGGAGGGCTGGGACGACCCCTTGCCCAAGAGCATCCCCGGCGAACCGGACATGAACATGGAAAGCCACGGTCTACGTCACATCGACTGGTTGCCGTATGACGAAGACGCAGAGGAAAAGTACGACATCCTCCGCAGAAAGCTGCAGGAGGCGGACTACGTTATCTACAGCTCCAAACGCATCTACGATAGTGTTGACCAGCTGCCTGAACGCTACCCGATGACAATCCGTTACTACGAGTTGATGTTCGGTGAGGCGCTTGGCTTCGTCCATGCGGCCGACTTTACGTCTCCGCCGCGGTTGTTGGGTCGGTCCTTCCCCGATCAGGGCGCCGACGAAAGCTGGAGCTTGTACGACCACCCGCGCGTATCGATCTTCGTCAAACAGAGGAACCTGAACGATGCTGAGTTCGATGCCCTCCTGGGCGGGAGCTGGGAGGGGGCCATTCCCCTGTATGCGGGAAGGGACGCTTCGTCCAACCCAGTTGAGCGTTTTCTGGATTCTCTGTCCGGCGGCCTTCAACGTCTGGTTCACCAGCGCATCCCGCCGCTCTACGATCAGCTGGAGCCGCTGACGGTCCAATACGACGGTGACATCGATCTGACAGGGATTGCTTTGGGTCAAGGCGAGGCACAGCTGCCAGCGCGGCAGCTCTTCAGTCCGGAACGGGACCGCGCTCTGTGGCTGGTCCTGTCGTGGGAGACGAACCCCGACACGGAAACCGACTTTGCGGTCTCGCTGCGCCTGTACGATCGTGAAGGGGGGATGTCCTACCAGATGGACGATGTCCTGGGGAACGCGAGCCATGCACGCACGAGTCTCTGGCCTGCAGGTGAACCGGTGGAAACCCTGCATTACCTTGAATTTCCGGCAGATCTTCAGCCGGGAGAATACGAGCTGCGCCTGATCGTTTACAGCACTGAGACCAGCACGCCGACTGTCGAAATCGGTGTGTGGGAGCCGGAGCTGCTGCTGGCGCGGCTGCAATTGGATGCCAGCCCGTGAAGCGCAAACGGGAAGACGCCCTTCGGCGCTTGCAGACGGCTCAGGGCGCGGATGGGACCGAAATAGGCGGCGCGGCGCGAAAACGTTGCGACGAGGACCGGGCAGGAGCAAGGAATGACCAGCGTGGCTGAGAGTTCATCATCAGGGAGACATCGAACAGGCGCGGCCGGGTTGACGGATGCCGGGCTCAGGCACTTCAGGTTGGCGACCGGGGCGACCCTGCTGGTTCTGGCGATCGTGGTCGTTGCGCTGCGTTTTGCGGGGTTGGCAGAGCTGCCGATGGGCCTCAATCGGGATGAGGGGATAGACGGCGCGCTGGCGCTTCAGGTTTTGCGCGGTGAGCACGCAATCTTCTTTCCCGTGGACCAGGGCCGGGAGCCGTCGGCGATCTATGCGCTGGCCCTGTCGACGATCCTGTTCGGGCGGACGTTGCTGGCGATGCATCTGCCCACTGCTTTGGGCAGCGCGGGCCTGGTGTTTGCTGTCTTGTGGCTGGGGGCCGTGCTATTCGGCGAGGATGAAGAGGAGCGGGCGACACGGTGGCGCGGTCTGGCGATCGGCGGCATTACGGCGGGGCTGATGGCGGTCTCGGTCAGCCAGACGATTATTGGACGCACGTCGTACAACAAAGTTACCCATATGCCCTTGCTGCTTGTCCTGGCCTTTGCGCTGCTGTGGCAGGGGTGGCGGGCGCGGAGCTGGCAGCGGATTGCGCTGGCAGGGATTTGCACGGGACTGTTGCCGTACACGTATATTCCGGCGCGTTTCACCCCGTTCCTGTTTCTGTTCTTTGGTCTGAGCTTTCTCGTTCCTCTGGGCACTATTTCCAGGACAAGGGTACGGCGCGAACTGCCGTGGGCGGCGGTGTTTGTTGGCGTTGCCGGGCTGGTTGCCGCGCCGATTTTAGTCCATTTTGCGCTGCATCCGGAGCACTTTCTCATGCGCAGCAGAGAGGTCTGGCTACTGCGCGAGGAGCAGGGCAACGCGTTGGGCTCCTTTCTGGGCAACGTGTGGGAGTATCTGTTGGTTTTCGGCATTCGCGGGGACCCGAACTGGCGGCACAACTTTGCCGGCCTGTCGATGCTGAGGCCTTGGGAGGCGCTTCTTTTCTGGCTGGGCGCGGGAATGGCGTTGTGGCGTTGGAAGCGGCCCGCTAACCGGCTGCTGCTGCTCTGGCTGGTTGTTCTGCTGCTGCCGGCAGCGCTTTCGAGAGACGATATCTTGCCGCACTTCCTGCGCATGATGGGCGCGACGCCGGTCATCTACCTGCTCGCGGCGGTAGGCGCATGGGAGGCGTTGCAGTTCTTGTGGGCGCGACGCAGCCGGGTGCGCTGGGCAGGCGCGCCAGCCTTGGGACAGTATGAGAACAGGGTTGCCGTCGCGCTGGGGCTTGCGGCGGCCGGGTGGATTCTGGCGCAGGGCGCATTTACGTATCACACCTATTTCAGAACGTGGGCGAATCTGCCGGAGGTCTATGAGGCGAACGAGACGGAGTGGGCGGAGTTGGCGCGGGATCTGAACGACGGGCCGGCAGAGCAGGACACGGTCTACCTGGTTCCCTATACAATCAGCGAGCACTTCAGTTTCCAATACCTGTACGAGGGCGCGGCGCCTGCCGATGTGATTCCGGCGAGCGCGCCCTACCTTGCGCAGGAACTGGAATCGGCGCTGGGAGCGATGGAGAATCCAGCGACGGTGAAGCTTGTAGACTGGAACCGCGATGCCATCAGCGGAGACATACTTGCCGAGCAACATGCGGTCGCACTGCTTGGCAAGTATGGAAAGTATGTGGGCACTGAGGCGTATGGCAGCTATCAGATTCACACCTTTGGCGAGATGGCGTTGGATCGTCCGTGGACCTTTTTCGAGTATGTGGAGCCGCGGACAGTTGATTATGACGGCGGCATATCGCTGCACGGGCTGGCGGCTGGGGAAGGCCAAGCGCAGCTGCCAACCGAAGAGACGCTCAACCTGGGAGAGGCACGCGCCTTATGGGTGGCGTTGCGATGGCAGACGGCGCCAGGGTTGGAAACCGACTATTCGATCTCCTTGCGACTGCATGATCCCGCGGGCGGGCGCGTCTATCAGAAAGATGCCTTGCTACTGGATTCGCGCCACCGGCGCACAGGCCGCTGGGCCGCGGAGGAGCCGGTAGACACCGTCTTCTACGTTGCCATCCCGGCTGAACTCGGGGCGGGCGAATATACGTTGCGGTTGGTCGTGTACGACTCGGCGACGCTGCGCCCGACGGTCGAGCTGGGTGTATGGGAGCCGGAGGTCGAACTGGCGCGTCTGATGCTGGTAGCCGGCGGTTGAGCAGAGGCGAGTCACGATTCAGTTTGGCGCGTTCTTGAATTTTAGGGCCTGAACCGCTATACTTTATTTTTGGGCTGCGCAGTCGTTGCCGCGGCGGCGAGGAGCGTAGGACGGGATGGATAGAACCTGCTCTGCGGCCCGACTGTTTGCGACGATTGATTGACCCGGCAGACCGGCTCTGCCCGAGTGCGCCGGGAGCGCGAGAAGACTTTGTCAGCGCTTTTTGCCCCGAATGGGAAGAAGCCGCACAGGAGAACGGCGCAGGCGCGGGGCCTGCTTTTTCAGGAGGAGGAAGACGTGCTGTTGCGAAGGACCCAAACTGCTTCATTTTGGCGTGATCAGTTCCGCGTTACCAGCGAAGACCTGGACTTTATCCATGAATTGATCCTGGATGCAGAGTCTCCGATGACGACCGGTCAACTCGCTCTGCGCCTGATCCAGGAATACCAGCGTCGCGAGACGGCGCGGATGGAATCGGAGCTGAAGAAGGGCGAAGTCTATCAGCCCAAGAACCCCTATGAAGTCGGGGAGACGCTCATATTTCCCGCCATGGACTTTGTGGTAGGCGAGGTATTGGAGACTCGCGCCGGCCAGAACCCGGAGCATGGCGCGTTCGATGTCATCAGTGTCGGCTTTGCGGATACGGACGAGACGCGTGAATTTGCCGCGAACCTGCAGACAGGGCACAGGCTCAATGGCACGAACGGCCACTCGGCAGGCGATGAGGAAGCTCTTCTGTCGGCGGAAGAGATCCATTCACTGTACCGGGATGAAATTGAAGAAAGTCTGCTCTTTACTCTGGAAGACGGTGATCGAAACGAAGATTTCGTGCAAATTGACGAATACTGGCTGCTTGCCGACATGCTTGCCGAGGTTCATGTAGGACATTTGAACATTGCCGAGGCGTTGCTTGAGATGCAGAACCGGCCAATGGCGACGGAGGAGCTTCTGCCGGAACTCGATTTGCAGGCGGAGGATGTGTCGGAGGCGATGCAGGTGATCAGCTTGGATCATGCGCTGAGCGGCGACGACCGCTTCGACCAGGTAGGGAGCGGCCGCGGACCGCTCTGGTTTTTGGGGCGGTTGGAACCGCCGGAGGCGCTGACGCCGCCGCCGCTTCTGCAGCCCAACCTGAGCCGCTATAGCCGGTCTCTTCTGAGTGTGGAACTGTTGCAAATGGAATGGGAGCTGGATGACGAATGGGGTGAGAGCGCTGCGAGCGCGCCGGTTTCGTCGGTCGTCCCCAACGTCAGTTTCACGCTGACATTCCCCCACTGGCTGTACGGCACGTTGCCGCTCAGCAGCCGTACGAGCGGGATATTCCCCCAAAGCGCGCAGGAGCGTTCGATGGTGACCGTGGTCGACGGCCGTTGGGGGAACCGTTACACGGCCTGGGTAGTGCGCAACGGGCGCTACGTTTGCGGGCTGAAGGATTGGATGGCGGCGCACAACCTGCCGGTAAGCGCGTTGATCACACTGGAGCGCACGGGAGAGCAGGATGAGGTCGTCATCGACTTCCGCCCGCGCAGGATGAGGAGGGAGTGGAGCCGCATTGCGAAAGTGGACGCCGACCAGCGGCTTTTCGGTTTTGAGATGAACAAGGTGCAGATCTCCTGTGAGTACGATGAGCATGTCATTGTCACATCTGAAGACCGGGAGGGGCTGGAAGCGTTTAACGCTGGCTTTGAGGGGAACGACGCTGCGCTGGAGCAGATCGTAGAGATGATTGTGCCGGAGATCACGAAACTGAATCCCCAGGGCACCGCGCATGTTAAGACGATCTACAGTGCGGTAAACATGTTCTGGCGCTGTCCTCCGGGCCCCATCTTTTACACATTGATCAGCAACCCGCGCTTCGAAGATGCGGGAGACGGCTTCTTCAAGGTAAGGTGAGGAAGTGACGCCACTGGTTTGGGCTCTTCACCGGTACTTGATAAAAGAGGAGGGACAGATAGACGATGACAGCGGCAGCGGTTAGGCAGAAACTGACGTGGTTTCGACCGGATGTGAACACGAAGTTTCACATCGACTATACGTGGTGGGAGCAGAGCGGGCTCAATTTCCGACTGTACCTGCGCGATCAGCTGTGCACGGAATGCAGGGACAGGTTTCAGGATCACAGAAACACGGAAGATGTGGACTGGATCGACCCGGAGACAGGAGAGGTTCACCGCACAGATGCTCTGTGGGAGTGTTTGCGCAGCCGTTGCACGAAGGATCCCGATTACATCAACGAACATCTTTCGCTCATCGCGGCATGTTTTCGCGTATTTCTGGCCAACAACAATACGCCGTTGAGCCCGTCTGAGCTGAATCAACTCATTCCGTGGAAGCCGGCGCGCACGATTCTACAGACGCTTGGCGGGCGGGAAGTGTATCTGGGTTTGCGGCCGGTTCGGAAGTAGAGAGGGGACCGGATTCCTACTCTCCTTTTACGTTTTCTTGCGGCCCTGCTCGGGCGCATAGTCTGCCCTGGCTAGCAGGTCCTTAGCGGCGCGGAACATGGGCATATCCACCATTCTGCCGTCGAGGACGCATACGCCTTGGCCTGCGCGCTGGTGTGCCTCGAATACCGCGATCAGCCGCCTTGCGGCAGCCACCTCTGAGAGGTCCGGGGTAAAGGCACGGTTAATGACGTCCACCTGCACGGGATGGACGGCCAGTTTGCCTCGGAAACCCAAATCCTTCACATCCTGACACTCTTGAGCGAGACCGGTCTTGTCATTCAGGTCGGTATAGACCGTGTCGATCGCCTGGAGACCGAAGGCGGCCGCGGCGGTCACGACGGCGCTGCGGGCGTAATAGACTTCCCATCCCTCGCGTGAGCGCCGGGCGCCGATACTGCCGGCGAAGTCTTCGGCGCCGAAGGCCAGCGCCGCGAGCCTGCGGTCGGCGCCGGCGATGTCGCGCAGATTGATCACCCCTGCGGCGCTTTCCACGATTGCCAACAGCCGCACAGTCCCGTTGGGTACCCCAGCTTTGTCCTCCAGTCGGTTCAGCTCCCCGTTCACGAGTTGCAGGTCGGCCGCGGACTCGACTTTCGGGATCACGTAGGCCTGGGGTCTAGCGGTGAAGGTCTCGAGCAGATCATCGGGCCAGTACGGGCTGTTGACGGGGTTGATGCGGATGCAGCGCAGAGGGCCCTCCTGCGGCAGGCCGTGAAACGCCTCGACGAGGAGCGAACGGGCCTCATGTTTGCGGCTGGGCGCGACCGCGTCTTCGAGGTCGGCGATGATCGCGTCGGCGGGAAGTCCGGCGCCCTTGACGATTTTACGGGGCGAGTCGGCCGGCATGAAGAGTAGAGAACGCAGTCGCAGGGTCATAGGCAGGGTTCCGCGAGTTGGGGGGCACGGCGGCGTGCCGGTGGCGTACGGGTTGTTCGCTGGCTGATTCATTGTACATGGTTTGGGTGTATATGGCAGGTTGGTCATGATGGCCTCATCCATCGATGCAGGATCGACAGTAGCCGTTTTAGCCAAAACGCATTATGCGGAATCAGACAGGCCCGGCTATTTCCAGTGGCAGCGCCACCATGTCTGAGACAGTCTTTCACTTACCTGGTAGTTGACCACGGCTATTGAGACTTGTAAACCGGCGCGTTGGAAGAGCGCCATTGCTCCCGGTCTCAGTGGCCGACTCTATTTCGTCGCGGGATGGGTTTGCCGGCTGTTGCGCCTTCCCGATACCTTACTGAAGCCGAGGACAGTGAGCAGGCCGCCCACCATGTCGACGCCGATGTCAAAGAAGGTGTCTCCGTGCAACACGCGCTGCTCGCTGAGCAGTTGGATGCCTTCCTGAAGGAGGGCGGCGGTGAAGACAAGGGCAAGCACGACCCAGACGGCGCGCATCCCCGCCAGCCTGCCGTACAGATTCAGCATCAGAAGGGCGGCCAGGACAGCGAAGAGAAAGGTGTGCATGGCAACATGCATCCACTGGGGGCTGAACAGATTGTTGAAAAGCCTGTAGCCCACCGGTGAGACCTGAATGAACCAGCCCATTGGAAAAAGGATGCCGGCGATCCAAAAAAACAGTACCAGAATGCGCTTCATTTCTTGCCTTTCCTCCTGTTTCGATCCTGCTGAAATCGCATACACGCCCGATACTGAAAGGAACCGCGCAGAGTCGATTCCGGTTCCCGCGCTGTCCGCGGCGCGCCCTTGCACGGCCCGGCGTCCACCACGAGCCTTCAGCACTCTGGACGGCCGCTCCCTGTTTGGCGCGCGGCAGTGAATGAGGCGGACGGGGTTGCCCAGATCCAGTGCATGTGCTAGACTGCGCGCGACAGAGATCGTTCCTCATCCCACCGCAATCGGTTCCTCTGTCTGACAGGAGATGGAGGCTCTTTTGCGTTACCCAGGGCTGAGGAGAGGGAATCTGCCAGTTGGGCTGGCAGCAGCAGGCTGGGGTTGTCGGGACCCCTGAGCGAATGGAAAAGGGGAACACAGGTGTTTCGACGAAATGAGCGACCGCAGCCGGACGCGATCGAGGTGATTATCGGTCCAAGGGCTACGTATAGCGGCTCGTTGCGCAGCGACAGCAGCATTCGGATCGACGGTGTGGTTGAAAGCGGCCTGTTGGAAACGCTGGCGAATGTCATCTTGACGGAGGGCGCGCGCGTGAATTGCGAGATACGCGCCCGCAATGTGAGTATCAGGGGTTATTTTGACGGTATCATACGCGCCGACCGCGTCGAGTTGCTGGCCGGTTGTTACGTGCGCGGCGCGCTGCATGTAAACAGCTTTTTGCTGGATGAAGGGGCCACGCTTGAAGGGGAGCTGCACATGCGGGGCGAGAGCAACCCGGAAGAGTCGCTGGACCTTCCTGCGGATATGGGGACGCCGGACGACCTGATGGACTCACCGTCGGAGCAGGAGCCGGAATTCAGTTAGCGAACTCCGGCGAAGGTCGTCATACGCCTAAGTATTGGACGGGTCGGGGCCTGAACCCCCATCGTCGCTCAGTCTATCAGGATGCAGAAGTTAAGGCCGCGCCAAATGGTCGGCGGGGACAAAGAGGCCACTGGAGTGGCCAGACCCGCGTCTGCCGTGGCGCGGAGAAGCGTGAAGATCTGCTATGGACTTTATTTTGATTGCCGCCGGACCGCTGCTCGGCTACCTGCTCGGGTCAACGCCGGTCGGTCTGCTGGCGACCGGCCTATACGGAGTGGATATCCGCACAGTAGGGAGCGGGCGCACCGGCGCTACGAACGCGTGGCGGGCGGCCGGCCTGAAGGCGGCCATCCCTACGCTTTTGGGCGATGCGCTCAAAGGGGCGGCGGCTGTGCTGCTCATACGCTACCTGGCGGGGGCGTTTTTGCCCGAAATGGACGCGACAGCGGTGGCTGCGGCCGCTGCTTTGGCGGGCGCAGCCGCGGTGGTTGGTCACAATTGGTCGCTGTACATGGGTTTCAAGGGCGGGGCAGGCGGCATCACGACCGCGGCCACCATTCTGGCGATTTCGCCTCTGATCGGCGCGATCGTGTGCCTGATCGGACTCCTGCTGATCTGGTGGAGCCGTATGGCATCGATCGGCACCTACAGCGTCAGCGTGACTTCGCTGGTGTGCGCGGCCGTTTTTGCGGTCGCCGGTTTGGAGCCCTGGCCTTATGTCCTTTTTGGCGTCATTGCCTACCTGGCCGTAACCTTCTCTCTCAGGCGCAATCGCCAGGCGCTCAAAGATGGCGAGGAGCGAGTGATTACGCTGTGGTAATCGTCCCCTTTCAGGGACTCCCCATCATACTTTTTTTGGACAAGAAAGTTCAATCCCGGTATATTTTTAGAGTCAGGACGAGGCTCTTCATACACATGAAAGGCGACAACGATGACTGAACGCAAAAAGCTGACAACCGCCCACGGGGCGCCAATTGGAGACAATCAAAACTCATTGACCGCCGGCCCGCGCGGTCCTCTTCTGATGCAGGATTATCAACTCCTGGAGAAGATGGCCACCTTTAACCGCGAGCGCGTCCCGGAGCGGGTTGTGCATGCCAAAGGTTCGGGAGCCTACGGGAACTTCACGGTTACGAATGATGTCACCCGCTACACCAAGGCCAGGATCTTCTCTGAAGTAGGCAAGCAGACCGACTGCCTGCTCCGCTTCTCGACCGTCGCAGGGGAACGCGGCGCCGCAGACGCTGAGCGCGACGTACGCGGATTCGCCGTCAAATTCTACACGGAAGACGGAAACTGGGATATGGTCGGCAACAACACCCCGGTCTTCTTCGTTCGCGATCCCTACAAATTCGGTGACTTCATCCATACCCAGAAGCGCGACCCTAAGACAAACATGCGCTCCAGCACAGCCATGTGGGACTTCTGGTCACTCTCCCCCGAAAGCCTGCACCAGGTCACCATCCTGATGAGTGATCGCGGTCTGCCCCAGGGGTATCGCTTTGTCAACGGCTACAGCAGCCATACATACAGCTTTATCAATGCAGAGAACGAACGCTTCTGGATCAAGTTCCACTTCAAGACGATGCAGGGCATCAAGACATGGACCAATGCCCAGGCGGCCGAGATCGTCGGGCAGGATCGCGAAAGCTCGCAGCGAGACCTCTTCGAAGCCATCGAACAAGGGGATTTTCCGAAATGGCGCGTCTGCGTCCAGGTGATGCCTGAAGAGGATGCCGAAACTTACCACCTTAACCCTTTCGATTTGACCAAAGTCTGGCCCCATGGCGATTACCCGTTGATCGAGATCGGCATCATGGAGCTCAATCGCAACCCGGAAAACTATTTTGCCGACATCGAGCAGGCCGCGTTTGAACCCTCCAACATCGTTCCCGGCATCAGTTTCTCGCCAGACAAAATGCTCCAGGCGCGGATTATGTCCTACGCCGATGCCCACCGCTACCGCATCGGTGTCAACTATGCCGCCCTTCCAGCCAATCAGCCTCAGTGCCCGGTTCACACTTATCACCGCGATGGCAACCTGCGTTTTGACGGCAACTCCGGCGGTGCGGTCAACTATGAGCCGAATAGCATGGGAGGGCCGGTCGAAGACTCGGGCAGCCTTGAGCCGCCGCTCAAGATATCCGGTGATGCTGATCGTTACGACCATCGCGTCGGCAATGACGACTATACGCAGCCTGGCAACCTTTTCCGCCTGATGAGCGGCGACCAGAAAGAGCAGTTGTTCAGCAACATCGCCGAAGCGATGGATGGCGTGCCCGAACGAATCCAAACGCGGCAGCTCGTTCATTTCTATAAGGCCGACCCGGACTATGCTTGCGGCGTGGCCGGGAAGCTGGACCTCAACCATCTCTCTGATCAAGTTGCCGCCCTCGCGGATCTGTCTCTGGCTGAACTGATTGCGAAGACCAGCGCAGAAGCATATACGGAACTGGCAAAGCCGGAAGCGTCGCTGGCCAAAGCTGCTGACTGAACCGCCAGCAACATGTGCATTGAGATCATACGCAAAGGGGCGTAGGTACACGTGCAAGTGGGCCTGATTTCAATTCGCAGTGTTTTTCAGAGCCGACCGGGAAGCCGGTCGGCTTTTTTCGTATTCTATGGCGTCAGCATGGAACCTGTCTTGGTGGGACATCGTCCTAAAGTGTGATCGCGACCGATGCCAATTTAGCACGCATGATCTAAGAGTGCTATGCTGGTAAGGGTCTGCATCTTGCAGACGTAACGCTTTCCAAAAAAAGTCACGAAGGAGACAGTTTCATGCAGGTAGTAAAGGCTTATCCGGACAACATGTTCTGCTGGGTGGACCTGGCAACAACCGACCCGGCGGCGGCCAAGGAGTTTTACAGCGGCCTGTTCGGTTGGGCGTATTTTGATATTCCGACGGAGTTTGGCTACCACTACTCATTGTGCCAGATTGACGGCTATAACGTCGCGGGCCTGAGCAGTTTGCCGCAGGAGATGATGGACCAGGGCATTCCACCGGTCTGGTCATCCTACATCAAGCACGACGACGTCGATGCCGTGGCCGCCAAGGCGGTTGAGGCCGGGGGAACGGTGGCCATGCCGGCGATGGATGTCCTGGATTCGGGACGCATGATCGTCATCCAGGACCCGACGGGGGCGATGGTGGGTTTGTGGCAGCCAAAAGAGCATATCGGCGCGCAGCTGGTGAACATGCCCAACGCGCTGGTGTGGAATGAACTGCAGACGAGGGATGTCGACACCGCGCGCAGTTTCTACGGGAAAGTATTTGGCTGGGGCCATGACTCGGATCCTAACGGTTACCATCTCTTCAAGTTGGGCGAGCGCATGCAGGCCGGCATGTTGAAGATGGACGATGATTGGGGTGAGATGCCGCCCCGTTGGACGCCTTATTTCATGTCAGCCGATATCGAGGCAACCGCGGCGAAGGCAAAGGAGTTGGGCGGCGCGATTCATGTTCCGCCGACCCATACGGGCACTGTTGGACGGTTTGCCGTAATCGGGGATCCGCAGGGCGGGGTCTTCACGTCGATGCAGTTTGACGGCCCGGTTGACCCGCCGCCGGGGCACTAGGTTGTGTCCTGCCGTGAGGGGAAGGTTCTGACCGAGCAGGCTCTATCGAAGCCATGATTTTGGTAACGGGAGGGGGGATCGCGCTGCTATCGCGGCCCCCCTTTCTGTGTTTTCGGCAGCGCGCGCTCGGCGCGCCGCTTTCCCCCTCTTTCAAAACCCTGCTATAGTATCCCGAACGGCGCGGACCGCGTTACGCGGGCGTGCGACCACACTTTTCACCCATTCGAATCTTTGCACCAGGAAATCAAAGGAATGTCTTCTCTCTCGATGCTCGGCGCCTACGGCTCGTGGGCCAGTTCCCTGGCCGATGAAGGCCCCAATTTTCTCTCTTTTCGGCATACGCATTGGACCGACCCGGCGGCCTGGCGGCCAGCCGCGCGCCAGCGGTTTCGCGAGCGGGTGGCGATGCCGAACACGGACGGCGCGGGGGATGTCCGGACAGGCCGGCAGTACGAGTATGATGGATTGCAGGTGGAGGAGCTCTCGTGGCAGCTGCCGTACGGCCCGCGCACAGAGGCGGTTCTGTTGAAACCGGCGGGCGCCCGGGGCCCGTTGCCCGGCGTGCTGGCTTTGCACGATCACGGCGGGCACAAGTTCCACGGCTGGCAGAAGATTACGCGTACGGACGATGAACAGAACGCGGTCAACATTGATCACCAGCAGCGGGCGTACGGCAGCGCGGGGTGGGCCAATCGCCTGGCCCGGCGCGGGTATGCTGTCCTGGCGCATGACGCCTTCGCGTTTGGCAGCCGCCGGGTCCGCATCGCGGATGTGCCGGCGGCGATACGCGATGGCATGGAGGAGATTGAGTCGGAAGACCCGGCGTACATTGCCGCTTATAACCGCTGGGCGGGCGGCCACGAATCGACCCTGGCGAAGTCGTTGCTTAGCGCGGGGACGACGTGGGCGGGGGTGTGGCTGGCCGAAGATCTGTACGCGCTGGAGGTGCTGTGCGGGCGTGACGATGTGGACGGGCAGCGGGTCGGAATCGGCGGGTTGTCGGGGGGCGGGCTGCGCACAGTCTACCTGGCAGGCCTGGATGATCGCGTGCGCTGCGCGGCCTGTGTCGGCATGATGACGACGTGGCGGGACTTTCTGCTCAACAAGAGCCATACGCATACCTGGATGATCTACGTGCCGCATTTGCCGACGGAGATGGACTACCCGGACATTTTGGGGATGCGGACGCCGCTGCCGACCCTGGTGCAGAACAATACGGAAGACCCTCTGTTTTCCCTTGATGAGATGAGGCGGGCCGACGTGATGCTGCGGCAGGTGTATGAAAAGGCCGGCGCGGCCGAAAACTACCGCTGTACATTCCATGCCGGCGAGCACAAGTTCGACATTGCGATGCAGGGGGAGGCGTTCGACTGGTTCGACCGCTGGCTGGCAGAATCCTGACGGTAAGTGGACTAGAATAAGCAGGCAAACGATTTAGTTGCATCACCCGCCATAAGGCGCGCCAGAAATGGAGAATACCATGAATCCAGTCTCCCCACATTTCACGCCCGTTGATCTGTCGAAGTCGTTCAATGCCGGACGCGCCGACCTTCCGGAGACATTGCGCGTGCCCTCTTTGCTTAAAGACAAGGCAGGGACGACCGCCTTCAACGGAATCCCATTTCTGCTAGGAGGATTTGAAGGCCCCGCCGCTATCCTGCTGGAGGGGGATGCGGTGACCGTTGAACTGGATGGGGCGTGCGCCACCTATGCGGTTTTCCTGCACGCGGTGGCGGACCGCGTCACCAACTATCTGGATGGCTTTGCCGATTTCGCGCAGGATGGAAACGAACTGGGCGGGCACGTCTCCTCCTATGTTTTTGAGTACGAGGACGGGAGCCGACAGGAAACGGCGATCCGGCGCCGTTTTGGCATTCAGCAGAGCCGCGTTGTGTGGGGAGGCAGTCCCTTCGAGACGGTCCCGGCGGCGAAGGCTACGGTCTTCAACTCGGCTACGGAGGAGATCCAGTTGGGACGGGTCCCAAGCACGGAGTACGGTCGCGGCGAAACGCGCACCAGTTCGGGGCGCGACCAGATGGAAGAGAAAATGTGGCTCTACGCCCTGGAGAATCCGCATCCGGACAAGCCAATCCGCCGCCTTGTTTTACAGCCGCGCAATGAGGGATCGACCGTCTACGCGATCAGTCTGACGAATTTGAGCGAGCATCCTCTGCGTCCGGGCGTGCGGCGCAAACTGCGGCTGACTTTGCCGGAGGGCGTCGAGTTCAACGCGATCGACGAATACGAAGACCTGGCTATCGATCTGGGCTATGTGATGTCGGCGCGGGCCGCGTTTGATTATGACGGCGACCGCTGGCTGGGTGATGAGGCAAACGTCCAGCCCGCGTTATCGCAGAGGGATTTGATTGTCGAGTACAGCGCGCATCCGCAGGCCTGGCTGCACGTCGGCGTGGACGGTGACGAGCCGATCGTCTACGACCTGTCGCAGCTTGAAGGCGGTCAACCATCTGACGCCATAGTCGGCGTGGCGCCGGCCCACAGGCTGGTCAATGTGCGGGTTGTGGAGAAGGGGACCAACAATCTGACGCCGGTGCGCATTCATTTCCACGGTGAGCACGGCGAGTATCTGCCGCCGCGCGGCCGCCATCGCAAGGTGAATCCGCATTGGTTTGAGGACAACTACGGCGAGTTCGTCAACGGCCGCAACCAGTACTGCTACATTGACGGTCACTGCGAGGTGGATATGCCGCTGGGCGAGGTGTTCGTGGAGATCACCAAGGGCTATGAAACGGCGCCGGTCCGCAAACGGGTCACGATCGCTGAGGATACCGATGAGCTGGTGTTCGAGTTGGAACGCGTTCTTCCGTGGCGGGAAAAGGGCTGGGTGACCGCGGATACGCATGTCCATTTTCTGAGCCCATCGACGGCGCTGCTTGAAGGCCAGGCCGAGGACGTGCATGTCGTCAATCTGCTTGCCAGCCAGTGGGGCGAAATGTTCAGCAATGTCAGCGACTTTGACGGCAGGACAACCTTGGGCGCGCGCGAGTTCGGCGGCGACGGCGAGTTTCTGGTGCGGGTGGGGACCGAAAACCGCATGCAGATCCTCGGGCACATCTCGCTGCTGGGCTACAACGGCAAGATGATCCACCCGTTATGCAGCGGCGGCCCGTCTGAGTCGGCCCTGGGCGATCCGCAGGAGGTGGTGATGGCCGAATGGGCGCAGAAGTGCATCGACCAGGGTGGCCTGGTGGTGATGCCGCACGCGCCGAATCCGCAGCTGGAGCGGGCCGCGGATATTGTGCTCGGCCTGATCCATGCCATTGAAATGATGACATTCAACCCCTGCGAACGGGAGCTCAACCCCTATGGAATCGCCGACTGGTACCGCTACCTCAATCTGGGCTACCAGCTGCCGATCGTAGGCGGCTCGGACAAGATGGCAGCCTCGTCGCAGCTGGGCGGCGTGCGCACCTACGCGCATCTGGGTGAGCGGGCGTTTACCTACGAGAACTGGATGGCGGCCGTGCAGGCGGGCAACACGTTCATGACGATCGGCCCGCTGGCGGAGTTGACGGTTGAGGGCGTAGCGCCGGGCGGCCAGGTTCAGCTGCCGGCGGGCGGCGGGAGCGTGGGCGTCGACTGGCGGGTCGAGTCGGTGCTGATACCGATCGAACAGGTGGAGGTGGTCCAGGGCGGGCTGGTGGTCGACCAGATTGACGTAAAGGGAGAGTACAGCGCGGCTGGCAGCGTGCAGGTTGCGGTAACGGGTTCTTCGTGGATTGCGCTGCGGGTGCGGGGGAGCTATACCGGCGCGGAGGGCGAGATCGCGGCGCATACGAGCGCGGTGCAGACCCTGGTGGCGGATAGCCCTCTCTTCAGTGAGCCGGACGCGTCGGCGGTGTTGGAGCAGATTGAGGGCGCCCTGGCCTATGTTGACACGATCGCGCCCCGCCCGAACGCGCAGCGTTTTCGCGAGATGCGGGCGGTGCTGGAAGCGGCGCACAACCGGCTGCACCAGCGCATGCATGCGCACGGCGTTTACCACAAGCACACGCCGGCGCACGGGCACGATGACGGGGCGTAGAACCGCGGAAGACTCGGCAGGAAGAAGGATTCGGCGTTGGACGAGCGCTATGTGAAATCAGGCTGTGCCCGACTCTGGACGACTTCAAGCGGTCAGGGCACGCCGCTGCTGATGTTCAACGGCGGCCCGGGGTGCGATGACTATCTGGAGCCGGTCGCGGAGATGATCGACGACCTGTGCCAGGTAATCCGATTTGAACCTCGCGGCTGCGGGCGCTCGGACTGGGATGGACGCTATGATGTCGACACGCTGCTGACCGACGCCGAGGCGGTCCGCCGGGCGTATGGAGTTGAGCGGTGCGTTGCGGCAGGACACAGCTTCGGGCCGTGCGCGGCCCTCGCCTACGCGTTGCGGTACCCTTCGCGGGTGATGGGATTGATCGGGATTGCAGGCGGCCGGGTAGTGAATGACAGGACGTGGCATGAAGCCTATCGGCGGGGATCGGAGGAAGTTGGGGAGGAGACTGGGGGAACTGTGTTCAGCGCCGACCCGGATGTCAATCCGCAATGCAACAGCAGTTGGAAAGAGTACATCAAGCGCCCCGCCCTCTTCCGCGAGATCGCGGATCTGCAGGCGCCAGCCGTCTTCATCAACGGCGGCAAGGATATCCGCCCAAACTGGCCGACGCAGCAGCTGGCAACGTTGATGCCCAACGGACGTTACGTCGAGATCCCCGGCGCGGCCCACTCGATCTGGCTGACCCATGCTGACGAACTGCGAGCGGAGCTGCGCAGGTCAGTTGAGGAGATTATCCTGAAGAAATAGGGGGCGGCGGTTCGGCGCCGGGGGCCTGCCAGGGCTGATGAACGCCGGTGACACTCGTGGTACAATGCGGTTGGCGGAGAGAGAGAGCGCAATTCGAACCAGGTGAGGACCGAACTATGCCAGAAATTCGCTGGGGAATCGTCGGTTGCGGGGACGTGTGCGAGGTCAAGAGCGGGCCGGGGCTGTACAAGGCGGATAACTCGGCGCTGACGGCGGTGATGCGGCGCAATGGGGCGCTGGCGGAAGACTTCGCCCGGCGGCACGGCGTAGCGCGCTGGTATGATGACGGGGACAGGCTGATCAACGACCCGGAGGTGGACGCGGTCTACGTGGCCACGCCGCCGGACACGCACATGACGTACACGTGCAAGGCGGCTGAGGCGGGCAAGCCGGTCTACGTGGAAAAGCCGATGGCGCGCACATACGACGAGTGCCAGACGATGATTGACGCCTGTGATGACGCGGGCGTGCCCCTGTGGGTGGGCTATTACCGGCGGCGGCTGCCGAAATTTCTGAAGATAGAGGATTTGATCGCGCAGGGGGTGATCGGGGATGTGCGCTCGGTCCATGCGCGCTTTTATCAGCGGCCGAGGCCGAGTGACGCGTTTCCGGACCAGAGAGGTTGGCGGGTTGATCCGGAGGTTGCGGGCGCCGGCCTCTTTCTGGATTTGGGCTCTCACATGCTGGACATTCTTGACTATCTGCTGGGCCCGATCAGCCGCGTGCAGGGGTTCGCGGCAAACCAGGCCGGGCTGTACGACGCCGAGGATGTTGTGTGCGGCAGCTTCACCTTTGAATCGGGCGTGCAGGGGACGGGGACGTGGATGTTCAGCGGCTTTGAAAACCTTGACTGGACGGAGATCGAAGGCACGAAGGGGCGTATCGGCTACGTCTGTTTCGACGCCAGCCCGATCGCGCTGACAACGAGCGCGGGGACCGAAGAGATCCCGGTTACGCAGCCGGACCACGTGCATCAGCCGCTGATTCAGACGATCGTCGACGAACTGAATGGCCGCGGGCAGTGCCCCAGCACAGGCGTGAGCGGCGCGCGCACATCGTGGGTGATGGACCAGATGCTGGCGGAGTACCGGCAAGGAAGCTGCAGATGATAGGAGGCCAACTAGACAAAGGTGAACAATTAGTCATACGGGCTTTTCTCCGCGAGAGGAGAACTCAAGTGCCTGAACGCCTGTCCACCTACCCTCCCACCATCAGAATTTGGGAAATCCTATAAGGGATTTGGCGATCAAAAGCAGAGTTAGATTTGTTCTGGTACCGACAATTGCCCGCAGAAGGCCGCTTGGAGAAGGCCAGAGAGGGGCAGGGCGGTACGAGTGGAGGTGCAACCATGGCTAGGGCCGATTTGCTAGTAAACCTGGTGAAATCCGGTAGTAAGGGAGATCACACGAAATTCCGCCGAATCGTGGAAGGCATTATCGCAGAAGAAAGAGAAAAACGGCATCACATTCTTGCTGACCGACTAGTCGCCGCCTTACGCGAGAACGGTCACGTGGTTACCAATGGAGGTTCAGTTCTCGACAGAGGCGTCGCGACGTTGCTTCATGACCGTATGCCAGAACGACGATTGTCGGAGCTCGTCCTAAGTGACCATAATCGTGAAGTGATTTCTGAGATCGCCGAAGAACATCACAGATCGGATCTCTTGAGGACCTATGGCCTGACACCCCGAAACCGGATCATGTTCATAGGGCCACCGGGAAACGGAAAAACCACTCTTGCCGAGGCTCTGGCGTATGAACTGATGGTCCCACTGTTTGTCGTCCGCTATGAGGGCTTGGTCGGTAGCTTTTTAGGGGAAACAGCCTCGCGATTGCAAAAGGTGTTTGATTATGTTCGTCAACGAAAATGTCTACTCTTTTTCGACGAATTCGACGTGGTAGGGAAAGAACGAGGAGACACTCACGAAACCGGAGAAATAAAGAGAGTCGTAAGCTCCTTGTTGCTTCAAATTGACGCGTTACCTAGTTACGCGATAGTAGTTGTCGCGAGCAATCATGCACAGTTGCTGGATTCGGCGGTATGGCGTCGATTTCAAGTCCGAATTGAGATGCCTAGACCTACGCGTGAGCAACTTATTCATTTCATTCAGGACTATCAGAGTCAGACAGCTCTCATCTTCGGGATGCCAGCGGAGGCCATCACTGAGAAAGTTGATTTTGACTCTTTTTCTGCGGCAGAGGATTTCTGTCGCGATGTATATCGGAGAGCTGTGCTTACCAGACAGCAAGACAACGCAAAAAAAATTACCGAGAAGAAAATCCGCCAGTGGCGCTCACAGATAGCACTCACACTCAAGGAAAGTCCAACCAATAATGCCTGAAAGACCGCTTCTGCTGTTACCAAGTCCAGAATCCGTAGTTAGGCCGCGGGGTCAGGGCTTTCCACCCAATTCACCTGCGCCGACGGACAAGAAGGGGCAGGCAAGGCGGATTGAAGAAATGTTCGCTAACGTATTGTCAGCGTTCGTATCGGACGAGCCGGGCGACATAGAGCGAGTGTTGGTCATGGAGACCTCCAGTCAGATAGATGGCCTGCAGAACGCTGTGAGACGTATCCAAGGGTTGGAATGGCTGGCCGAGATCGACGTAGAAGATATTGAACTGCACGACCTTTACGATACTGAAACAGGAAAAAAAGTGAAGGGAGGTCGATTCTATGTCCTATCCAGCAACAAATCTGCTACAGATGAACTTTTGAGACTCTGGAACAAGCATCAGGCGGGAGAGAAACTTCAGTATGGGTTAGGGAAGTTCAAGGACCTATTTGTGTTTCTTCTCACTTTGCGGCGTTGGAGCGTTAGTGACAGACTCAGAGACACAGGCATCTTAGATCTATGGAAAGAGGAATACCAGGCAAAGTGGGGAACACAGTCTGAAATCGATTTTGAAATTGAATTGCATTACTGGACAAGTGAAGCTAGGCGCGAAGGTAGTTTCCAGGAAGTCGTACAAAGTATCGAAGGCGCGGGCGGAAACGTAGGGCAGCGTATTAGCATGGAAGAAATCGCCTTTCATGCCCTGAAAGCTACGTTGCCCATTGACAGCGTTGATAGATTAGTGAATCATGACTGGGATATAGGAGAACCGGCTAGTCAACTTCCTCCGGTTTTTCGTAGCGAATCAGTCAAGTATTTCAGACCTATTGGACAGCATATCGACCGCGTAGGAGAGATATACGAAGACCCGCTGGAAGTTCGCTTGACTCCACTCGATTCAGATAAGCCTCCAGTATTGGCACTTCTGGATGGCGCCCCATTTCAAGATCATCAATTTCTTGAGGACCGAATTGACTTCGATGATCCTGACAACTTTCTAGAGAATTATGAACCTTCACAGCAGAAGCACGGTACTGCCATGGCTTCGCTAATCTGTCACGGCGATCTAGGAAGGGGTCAAACTGAAATCCAATCGCTTGATCGTCAAATATATTCTCGCCCGGTCTTGATTCCCCACCCCTTTCTTCACTCTGGTAGAGAGGGAATGCCTTCTACCGCTTTTCAAGAAGACATTATAGAAATAGTGATCAGAGAAATGTTTGAGGGTGATTCCCCATCTGCTCAAAACGTGAAGGTGATCAATCTTTCTCTGGGAAATACCTATCAGCAGTTCATTCATGAGATTTCCCCTTGGGCCCGTCTGCTGGACTGGCTTTCATTTAAGTACAAAGTCTTGTTCATTGTTAGTGCCGGAAATTTTGAGAGCAGTATTCGGCTCAGCGATAGAGAAGATACGTCAGAACCCGTTACTTCTTGCCGAAGTGAAATCCTGAATCAGATAGACAGGAATCAACGAAACCACCGTCTACTTTCGCCGGCCGAATCCCTAAACGCGCTCACGGTGGGTGCCCTACAACAAGATTCATCCGGTAGCTTGCCTTCATCTGTTCGAGGCTTTGACCCGATAGAAGATTATGCTATGCCTTCTCCTTACAGTCGTGTAGGACCTGGTTATCGCGGCTCAGTGAAACCAGACATATTTGTCGGGGGTGGCAGGCTCCTCTATGACCGAGATCCAAGAGACGAAAGTGTTCTTGTACCCGTAACGGCTTCCAATGGGCCTCCTGGAGTTCGAGTGGCATACCCAGGATCTAGACCTGAAATTCTTACAAATACTTCCTACCAAGCAGGGTCTAGCCATTCAACAGCCATTGTAACTCATTATGCTGGGCACATTATTGAAACGTTAGAGGAAATTCGAGCGGAGAATCCTAGCATTCCATCGAGTCACGATGCCGTGCTGACAAAAACTTTACTCGTTCACGGCACGTCGTGGCAACAGAATGCCGTCGCGTATGACCATCTGAAGAATTCAACAAACGAAAAGAGGTTTTCGAAATATCTTGCAAGATATCTTGGCTTCGGGAATCTACAGGCTGATAGGGTACAGGAATGCACCAAAACGAGGGCAACCGCGATCGGTTTCGGAGATATAGAAGAAGGACAGAGGCATCGTTTCACCTTCCCATTACCCGAAGGTACCAATGTGCGTGACTTTCTAAGATTGACAATAACTCTTACATGGTTTACTCCAATCAACCCATTTCACGTTGGGATTCGCCGAGCAAAGTTGCTTCTTTCAGGGGATGGCCTAAAGAGTGACAAAGGTCACAAGAGACAGAACTGTGATTGGCAGCAAGTTCGTAAAGGAACTGTTCAGCACGAAATATTCGAATTGAGAAAAAGCAAATTACCAGGCGACGCAGTGGAACTCTTTGTCGAATGCACCGCCGACGCTGGGACCCTCGACGAGGAGATCCCATATGGCCTAGCAGTTACTCTTGAAGTTGCGGAGGAAGAAGAAATCAACCTTTATGAGTTGGTTAGAGAAAGAATCAGACCCAGGATCGAGATAGCAACTGATAGAACATAGAATGGGACTACCCCTTTAAGTCCTTGACCTCAACCGATAACGTAATCTGGTTGAAGACAGGCATGTGCCAGTTGTAGTGGTCAGCGCCTTATTTTGAATTTCACAATGGCCCCTTGGTATCTTGTCTCGGACTGTTGACAAAACTGCTTTAAGTCATAGCTCTTGCAGTCGGATTCCCAGACCGTTCCGAAAGTTCGTTACAATAATCACGCCGAAGTCTTGCACCAGTTCCTATTGTGGGAGATCGAGGAAACTAGACCTAGTGAGCAAATGAGAAATGAAACTGCACAGCCAGGCATTCGGCAGAACGAGGAGCGGGCAAGGGGTCAGGCAGTATTCGCTGGCCAACAATATGGGCGTAGAGATCGACGTACTCGACTACGGCGGCCTGATCCGTACGCTATCGACGCCGGACCGCAACGGCGAGGCGGGGGATGTGGTGCTGGGCTTCGACACGCTTGACGAATATCTGGCCGGGCATCCTTACTACGGCGTGCTGGTCGGCCGTTGCGCAAACCGCATACGCGGCGGGCGCTTCGAGCTGGACGGCGTGCGTTACCAGCTTGCGCGCAACGTCAACGACGACCATCTTCACGGCGGAGAAGGCGGCTTCGACAAGGTCGTATGGCAGGCGCAACCTTTCCAGAACGAACGGGAGGTCGGGCTGCTGCTCTCATACGACAGCCCGGACGGTGAAGATCATTATCCTGGCGCGCTGGAAACGACGGTGAGGCTCAGCCTGAACGATGACAACGAGGTGCGTCTTGATTACCATGCGACCTGCGACGCGCCGACGATCGTCAACCTGACCAATCACAGCTACTTCAATCTGGCAGGCGAGGGCAATATCCACGACCACGTCGCGATGATCGATGCCGACGCGTTCACCCCGATGGACAGTTCGCTGATCGTGACTGGTGAGGTGCGGGACGTGACCGGCACACCCTTCGACTTTCGGCAGCCCACTGCCATCGGCGCACGCATCAACGCCGACGATGAGCAGATCCGAGCAGGCGGCGGCTACGATCATAACTTCGTTCTCAACGGAGAGCCCGGCACGCTGCGGCTGGCGGCACGCGTGTCCGAGCCGGGCAGCGGGCGGGTGTTGGAGGTGCTGACGACCGAGCCGGGTGTGCAGTTCTATACAGGCAACCAGATGGAAGCGGCGAACGCGGGCAAGGGCGGTCAGGTCTATCCGCACCGCGGCGGGTTCTGTCTTGAAACACAGCACTTTCCCGACGCGCCCAACCAGCCGGACTTTCCGTCGATTGTGCTGCGGCCCGGCGAAGAGTATACGCAGACGACCGTTTTCCGCTTTTCGACCGAACCGTAGACGCGGCTCTGGGGCGAGGCGTCCCAAGGTCAGAGGCCAGAGTACAATTCCCGTACTGCACTGGCAAAAAGGGCTGAAAATGGACGCGACCACAACCCAACTGACAGGCGCAGCGACATTTGACGCAAAACGGGCAATCCTGCACCGGCGAGATATGTTCCGGCCGCTGGCCGTCCAGCACACAGAACGGCTGGACGACGCGCTGAGCGGACGTGTCGTGCGGAGGGAAACGCCGCTGCTGGTGCTGGAGCGGGGCGGCGCGGCGCTGGCTCTGCTTACCAGCCAGATGATCTTCCATCACGTGGCGCAGGGCGAGTGGAGCGGGACTCCGTTTCTGGCCACTTTCTGAGCCCCTTGCAACAGCGGCGTCGGTCTGACGCCGGTCATTGACGGGGAGACGTACACCTTTGCGACGCGCGGCCTGTATAACGGCCTGTCGTTGATGGGGGACCGCCAGACCGGCTCCTATTGGGACCATGTCACGGGCGAATGTCTGTACGGCCCGCTCAAGGGACACCGTCTTGCATTGGAGCCGCTGCGGCATATGCGTGCGGATCAGGCCTTGGCGCAGTACCCGGACGCCCGAATCGCGCGGTCGCGGCTGCCGCTGCCCTTCGGGCTGGCGGTAGGCCTGATGAAGATCCTAGTGCGATTGACCAGGGGGCGCTTTTTGCCGCCGGGGTTCGCGGGCTCGATGGGCGCGGAAGACCCGCGGCGGCCGCGCTTGGAGATGGGGCTGGGCGTCTGGACGGAGAGGGTAAGCCGTTACTATCCGCTCGACATTCTCAAGGCGGGGGACGGTATGGTGTTCGACGTCCTCGACAACCGGAACATGCTGGTCTACCTTGACCCGGCATCCGGCACGCCGACGCCGCTCTTCGTTGATGGGCAGGATGCCGAATGGGATGGCAGCGACCTTCGCATGGCCGACGGCGCGACCGTACGCAACGGCAGATATTACGATCCCTCGGGGGAGGAGTTGCCGACTGAACAGCCCCTGCACCTCTTTGCCCGCTGGTACGGATTCTCGCTTACTTTTCCGGGTTG
Organism: Caldilineaceae bacterium; assembly: GCA_022824025.1. Lineage (GTDB taxonomy): Bacteria > Chloroflexota > Anaerolineae > Caldilineales > Caldilineaceae > Bin5. Next base: position 12,021 of record JAJEBF010000008.1, on the reverse strand, counting down.
CGAGGTTTACGGAGACAGTGACGAAATCGCCAGGTAAGGTCGGCGCCGCCGTCGCCCGAAGTTTGCGGGCGCAGGCCTTACAGGGCCACACTCTTTACGGAGAAGGCATACTTTGCAACTCAATCTTGCGGGCAAGACCGCCATTATCACCGGAGGCAGCGCGGGCATCGGACTGGCTTGCGCGCAAGCGCTCTACGCTGAAGGCGTCAGCGTGTTGATCGCGGCGCGCGACGAGGAACGGCTGGCGCGGGCGCTGACGGCGATCGAAGCGCATACGGAGCAGAGCGGCGCGCAAGCGATGTCGGTCAGCGCGGACGTCAGCACAGCCGCAGGTGTTGAGAGGACGTGCGAGCTTGCTCTCAGAACGTGGAGCCAGGTGGACATCCTCATCAACAATGCCGGCTCCGCGCCGAGCGGTGACTTTTACAGCCTGAGCGACGATGCCTACCATGGCGCATGGGACCTGAAGCTGCTCGGATATATGCGGATGGTGCGGGCGCTGGCGCCGCAGATGAAGGCGCGGCGGGAGGGGCGCATCGTCAACATCGTGGGCGCGGCGGCCCACAACCCCACGCCGACATTTCTTGCGGGCGGCACAGCCAACGCGGCCATCATCAATTTTACCAAGGGGATTTCCCAGGACCTTGCTCCGTATGGCGTGCGAATCAACGCCATTTCGCCCGGCCCTGTGGATACGGAGCGGGCGCGCAGCCTGGCCCGCCAGGAGGCGGCGGCGCAGGGCATATCGGTGGAGGAAGCAACCGCGCGCCGCGTTGCTTCGGTTCCATTGGGCCGCATGGCGAAAGCGGACGAGATCGCGGACATGGCGCTGTTTCTGGTTTCGGACCGGGCGGCCAGCATCACGGGATCAGAGATTCTCATCGATGGCGGGACGACCGCCAGTGTCTGATCCCCGCCGTGATTCGGCGCCGGCGACGGCGGCAACCGCACCTGCCGAGGGCGGCGCGTACCGGTGGTACATTCTTGTGCTCGCGGCGCTGACCCACACGTTGGTGGTGGGCATGCCGATGATGTCGCTGCCTGTCCTGTTCGATGAGATCGGCACTGATCTTTCTCTGAGCCTGGTGCAGATCGGTTATGTGTGGGGGGCATCCTCGCTGTTGGGCATCGGGATGAGCCTGATGGGGGGTGTGGTTGGGGATCGTGTCGGCGCGCGGCAGATGTTGGTGTTCGCCTGCCTCCTGACCGGGGTGACGGGTGCGACGCGTGCGCTGGCTAACGACTACGCCAGCCTGACGGTCACTGTGCTGGTGGCCGGTCTATTCCCGATGGCTGCGCCGATGAACGTGCACAAGACGTGCGGCGTGTGGTTTTCGGGGAAGCATCTGGGCATGGCGAACGGGGTGGTGTCGGCCGGCATGGCGTTAGGCTTCCTGCTCGGTTCGCTGGTCAGCGCGACATTTCTTTCGCCGCTGCTGGGCGGATGGCGCAACGTGCTGCTCTTCTACGGGGCGCTGGCGGTCATCGTCAGTGTGTTGTGGGCGTTGACGAAACCTGAACCGGCAGGCGCCGGGCCGGCCTCGGCGCCGGTGGAACGGCCTTCTTTACGCGATTCATTGCTGCGGGTCGGCCGTTTGCGCAACGTGTGGCTGCTTGCGGCGGCGATGTTTGGCATCGGGGGCGCAATTCAGGGGGCGCTCGGCTACTTGCCGCTGTATCTACGGGGGCAGGGATGGGAGCCGGGCGCGGCGGACAGCGCGCTGGCCAGCTTCCATTTCGCGAGTCTGCTCTTTACCGTTCCGGTTACGCTGCTGTCCGATCGGATGGGTGTGCGCCGTCCGCTGCTGCTGACAGCGACACTCATGTTGATTGTTGGCTTCGGGCTACTTTCATTCGTGCAAGGTATCCTGATCTGGATAGCCGTCATTTTTGCGGGCATCATGCGGGACGGCTACATGGCGACGATGATGACGCTGATCATCGAGCTGCGCGGGATTGGCCCGGCTCTTGCCGGGACGGCCACCGGCCTGATCATGGCCATCTCTCGCATTGGATCCGTGGTGGCCCCGCCGATTGGCAACGGGCTGGAATCGATGGGCGCCGGCGCGCCTTTTCTGTTCTGGACTGCGCTGGCGCTGATGGGTTTTGCCGCGCTGACTGCAGTTCGGGAGGAGCGGGAGAGGGCAGTGGTTGGCGGCTAATGGAAAGTGAGAGCGGCGATTCTCGGAGAATTGGTGCGGCGTGGAGAGCGGCGCCTTGAGGCTGGCTGAACAGGCGCTTTTTCGTGATAGCGCTTGATGGTAGGCTGTGCAAACTGATGCATTGTGGAAGGATTGGAAATAGGAGACAGGGAGGCCACGAATGTCAACTACAGTTTCTGCTGGCGCTTTCCAGCGCATTGCGAGTGTCGATGAAGTCAAGGAAAACGGTCTGCATACTGCCCAACTGAACGGGCACGTGATCGTGCTGGTACACCATGAGGACGAAATCTATGCGCTGGACAACCGCTGCCCGCATATGGGCTTTCCCCTGGACAGGGGCAGCGTGCATGATGGGATCCTGACGTGCCACTGGCATCACGCCCGTTTTGATCTTTGCACGGGGGGTTCATTCGATCTGTGGGCGGACGACACGCCAAACTTCCCGGTGGAGGTGCGGAACGGTGATGTATTTGTCGATGTCACCCCCCGGCACGATCCGGTGGAACACCAGCGCAAGCGGCTGGGCGTCGGGCTGGAGCGCAACCTTTCTCTGGTCGTGGCCAAGGCCGCGATCACGATGGTAGACGAAGCCGGGGACACACTGTCGCCTTTTGCCGCGGGCCTGGATTTCGGGGTTCGTTACCGCATGGCGGGTTGGGGGCAGGGGCTGACGATGCTCACGTGCTTCCAGAATCTTCTGCCCAGCCTGGGACGCGAGGACCGGGCGAGGGCGCTGGCGCACGGCCTGGCTGCGGTTGCGGCGGATTCGGCCGGCAGCTCGCCGCGATTTCCTGTTACGCCGCTGCCGGACGGCAGCCCGGACCTGCCGACGCTGAAGCAGTGGTTCCGCCGCTTTATTCTGGTGCGCGATGCGGAGGGCGCGGAACGGTGCATCATCACAGCGCTGCAGGCGGGCGCCGGTCCGGAGGAGATGGCCGACATTCTGTTCAGCGCGGCGACTGACTTCCGCTATATCGATGTCGGACATCCGCTGGACTTTACGAACAAGGCGTTTGAAGCGCTGGATATTGTCGGTTGGGACAAGGCCGAACGGGTTTTGACCAGCCTGGTGCCCGGCTATGCTTCGGCGCAACGGATGGAGGAGTCGAACGCGTGGCGCAATCCGATCGATCTGATCGATTTGCTTGGCGATGCGCGGGAGCGGATTCCGGCTGCTCTGGCCGCGGGTCAGGCGCAGCGCGGTGGCTGGACGGGACGCGGCGAGCTGGTGCAGATATTGCTGACCGATGATCCGCACGCCATCGCCAAGGCGCTGTTGGACGCGCTGCGGAGCGGCGCCAGCGAGGTCGAGTTGGCGGGCGCGGTCACCTATGCGGCGGCGCTGCGCATTGCGCGCTTCCACACGAGCAACGAGTTTGGCGACTGGGATACGGCTATGCACACCTTTACTTTCGCCAACGCGGTCCATCAAGGTCTGCGCCGTTTGGCGGGGTACGAGTCGCCGGATGAGTATCAGCTGCTGCTGCGCGGTGTTTTCGACGCGGCGATGAGCATCTATCTCGACCGATTCCTGAACATCCCCGCGGCGAGGCTGCCGGCTGCCAATGGCTCCAACGGCACGGCGCCGGCGGTTCCCCCGCTGGCGGATCTGCTGGACCAGCAGCAGCAGGTGAACGAAGCCGGCAACGCGGTGGGCAAATATCTCTTTGAAGGCGGCGGGGCGGAGGCGCTGCGGGCAGAGCTTGGCGCGCTGCTGCTGCGGGAGGATCGCAACTTCCATACGATTCAGTGTGTGGAGGCGGCTTTCAGGCAACACGACCTGCTTTCGGCGGAGGAGGATTCCCAGGAGGAGGCGACGCTTGTGCTGGTGGCCGCGGCCCGCTACCTGGCTGCGCACGCGCCAACGATGCGCGCGCAGGGCCAGACCTTCGGCATCGCCCGCCGGCTGCACCGCAATGAGAAGCTGTTCGAAGGAGAATAGCAGCCACTGCAGTACGATGAGAGCGTTGAGAAGAGAGAGGCGGTTCGCCTCTCTCTCTTTAGTCCAGGGTGGACGACGCGGGTTGCGTGCCGCCGCCGTTTGGGAGGAATACGTGACAGAGAGGATCATGACGCTTCACCCGGCTGGAAAGCAGGGCGTCAATATCGATAAAGGCAAGTATGACACGGTGCGGGAGGCGATTGAGGAGACGCTGCGGGCACAGCCGGGGACTACGTTCAGCGAGCTGACGGATGAGGTAGGCCGGAAGATTGGAGACGTTTTTGACGGCTCGGTCGGTTGGTATGTGGTTTCGGTCAAACTCGATCTGGAGGCGCGGGGCGTGTTGGAGAGGGTGGATGGCCGCAGTCCGCAGCGCTTGCGGCTGGTTGAGTAGACGATCGCATCGCGAATTGATGAGCGAAGTAACCGGTGTTAGAATCTCACAGTAGGAGCTACACGTCTGAGTTAAGGGCAGGCATAGATGGCGACTCTAACTTTCGAAATTTCTGATTCTCTCCTGAAGCGGGCTCACGAAGCAGCCCAAGCGCTGGACCGCCCTGTAGAGGACATTTTGGTAGGGGCATTATCGGTCAGCCTACCCGATATACATGATGTCCCTGCATCGATGCGTAGTGAACTGCTAGAGATGACCTTCTTCGATGAAGAGTCCCTTTGGCAGATAGCGAAGGGTGAAATGACATCGGCGGAACAGAGTGAACTTCAAGCGCTTCTTGACGTGGAGCAGCGCCCACTTGTTCTACAAGAGCATGTACGCTTGCAGGAGCTAAGGGAGAGTTACGGCAAAGCCATGCTTCGTAAGGCACGCGCCTATGCGTTATTGAGTTTGCGCAGCGGTCAGCCGCTACTAGCCGTTCTTGAAGCGACTGACTAGCCAGTAGAGATGGCGTCTGTCTCTGCATCGTTACGAATTCAGGTTGCTCGGCGTGCTCATTTTTGCTGTGAATACTGCCGGACATCGCAGAGAATCAGCGGAGCGCAGATGCATATCGAACACATCTGGCCGCGTAGCAAAGGCGGCTCTTTAACTCTTGACAATCTTTGCTACGCTTGCGCTTGGTGCAATAGCTACAAAGCCACACAAACCCACGCCCTAGATCCTGAAACTGAAGAGGAAGTTCGAATCTTCAATCCACGCACGGAAGTGTGGAGTAGTCACTTTGCATGGCGTGAGGCCGGCCTACGAATTTCGGGAATCACGGCTATTGGAAAAGTAACCGTCGAGGCACTTCACATGAAAAACGAGTATGTTCTTCCCGCCAGACGGCACTGGATACTGGCAGGATGGCATCCACCTCAGTTGGACTGATATCCTACCGCGGTGTTTCCCGATGCCTTGATCGTCTCCGGACACCATATTCGGTTCTTCAGGCTATCTTTACCTCACCGGCGTTTAGGCTGACAGATGCCAAGCTATGATGCCGTCGTTGTTGGGGCTGGGCCCAATGGGCTGGCGGCGGCGATTACTTTGGCGCGGGCCGGGCGCTCGGTGCTGGTGATCGAAGGCAGGGAGACGATCGGAGGGGGAAACCGCACTGCCGAGCTCACGCTGCCCGGTTTCCGGCACGATGTGTGCGCGGCTGTCCATCCGCTCGTGCCCGGCTCGCCTTTTCTGCGCAGTTTGCCGCTGGAGCGCTACGGGGTCGAGTGGGTTCAGCCGGAGATTGCGGCGGCGCATCCGTTGGATGACGGCACGGCGGTGGGGCTCTATCGTTCACTGGCGGATACGGCGGCTTCGATTGGTTTGGACGGCGAGAGATGGACCCGTCTCATTGGCCCGTCTGCGGCTGACTGGGTGAAGCTGGCGCCGATGGCGCTGGGTCCGTATCCAGTGGGCGTCCATCTGCCGACGCTGGTGCGTTTCGGTCTTGCTGCGTCGATGCCGGCCCATCTGTTGTCGCGCTTGTATTTTCGTGAAGAGCGGGCGAGGGCTCTGTTCGCAGGGTTGGTAGCCCACTCGTTCCTCAGCTTTCGGCAGCCATTTACATCGGCATTCGGAATGTTGTTGGGGATCCTGGCCCACGCGGTGGGGTGGCCGTTTGCGCGCGGCGGGGCGCAGGCGATTACGGATGCGATGGGCGCGTATTTGCGCGCCCTGGGCGGCGATATTGTGGCTGGCTGGCAGGTTCAGTCGCTGGATGAGCTGCCTGCGAGCCGGGCCGTGCTGTTGGATGTGACGCCGCGGCAGGTTTTGCGGCTGGCGGGGGGTCGGTTGCCGGCAGCCTATCGACGCAGACTGGAGGGGTTTCGATACGGCCCGGGCGTGTTTAAGGTGGACTATGCGCTGAGCGAGCCTGTGCCGTGGCGGGCGGAGATATGCCGGCGCGCCGGCACAATGCATTTGGGGGGAACGCTGGCGGAGATCGCGGCCTCGGAAGAGGCGACAAACCGCGGGCGCATTCCAGAACGGCCCTATGTTCTGGCGGCGCAGCACAGCCTGTTCGACGCGACGCGGGCGCCGGCGGGCAGGCATACGCTGTGGGCTTACTGCCACACGCCCCACGCCTCGAGGGTTGATATGACGGCAGCGATCGAAGGGCAGATCGAACGGTTCGCCCCCGGATTCCGGGACACGATTCTGGAACGGTCGGTGATGAACAACGCCGATTACGAACGCTACAACCCGAACTTTGTCGGCGGGGACATCAATAGCGGCGTTCAGGACCTGAGGCAGCTCTGGACGCGGCCCCTCCTGCGGTTTCCACCCTACAGCACGCCGGCGCCCGGCCTGTATCTGTGTTCCTCCTCGACGCCGCCCGGCGGCGGTGTTCACGGCATGTGCGGCTTCCACGCTGCCCGCGCCGCGCTAAAGCGGCTGCAGGCGTAAACCGGGCTTGCTGTGGATCGCGGACGACGCAAAGCGCCGGGAGAAACTCCTTCATTTGCCCTGTTTGGGGGCGGCAACAGATTCAGGCTGGGCGGTTGCGGCCATTCAGGGAATCTGCCCTTGCAGCCGCGCCTTCAACTGTGACCAGGGGCTGCGCTGCAACGACTCGATTGCCTCCTCGGCGTTGCCGCCGGCATCACCTTCTTCCTTGCAGAACAGGATATTGAGGCGGTCGCCTTCGAATTTGGCGCCGTCGATTTTCAGCCGCGCCAGGCCGATGGGGAGAGCGATATTGCGTTTCCAGTTGCCAATGCGGACGATCAGCTCGTCCACGACACTGCGATGCAGGTTCACCTCTTCCTTTTCGACGAGCGGCAGGGCGATGCTGAGAACGTAGTGGCCGTTACGGGAGAAGATCTGTTGTGGTTCCCCGAAATCGTTCAGACGAGTGGGGTCGCCTTCGCCGCCGCGCGCCAAGTTCTCCCCGAAGAGTGTCGCGGCCATGCGCTGCAGCATCTTCTGGCCGAGAACTTCCTCATCGAAGAAGGGGATTCGGGTGATGGGAAGCGGTTGGAATGCCTCTTCGACGAAGGCCAGATTGCGCCGTTGCGCCTCGATCCAGCCCCTGAAATAGGCATCCTGCAATTCTTGCGGAAAGATGCGATTGCAGACGACTGAGTCGACAGCATAGCCGTAGAGATTGAGGTAGGCGTAGGCGCGCTGCGCCTCCTTTATGACCATTTTTTCGGGGTTTATCACCAGCCGCATACTGCTGACGCTGCTGTCGCTGAGCAGGAGGCTGGTGCGTTCGAGAACATTCACCAGCTCTTCGACGCTCTCGAAGAGGTCGTCGTCCGGCAGAGGGATATCGCTCATGCGGGACATGATGGGACGCGCGATCTGGAGTGTGCGGCGCTCGAAGGGCATAATCTTCTCGATGTACCAGCGGGCGATATCGGGGAAACTGAGCAGTTGCAGCGTGGATCCGGTCGGCGCTGCGTCAATGACGATCACGTCATAGGCGCCGCTGTCGGCCAGATGTGTAATGTGCATTAGGCTGGCGAGCTCTTCCATACCCGGCAGGACCGACGTTTCTTCAGCGACCAGCGAATCCATTCCGCGCCAGGAGAAGAGTACGTTCAGATACTCCTGCACGCGTCCCCAGTATTTGTCCATCTGGTGAAGCAGGTCGATCTCCTGTCCCCACAGGTTGGGCGCCAGTTCCACCAGTTCATTGCCGATGCTGGTGTTGAAACTGTCGCCGAGACTGTGGGCGGAATCGGTGCTGAGGACGACGGTCCGATAGCCCAACTCGGCGCAGCGCAGTGCGCAGGCGGCGCTGACACTGGTCTTGCCGACACCGCCTTTCCCTGTGTAGAGCAAAATTCGCATCAAGATATCTCCATGGCTTCATTCGGTTGGGTGCGCGCCAATGCTTATGGAGCGCTTACAAATAAATACGCCGCACGGCCGGAATGGTTCTCGAAAGTTTCGGAACCCTTGGCCGGTACGGCGCTGCGGCACTGTCAGATGGGTTGTCGCAATTGTGATTCAGATAGCCTCAGTCAACTTTTTCATAGAGGCAAGCGAAGCGCCTGAAAGGCCGGCGGCCGTTCTGCCTGTGCCTCGCCGACATCTTCATTGCTGGCGTGATTTTCGCTGTCCTCAATCCCGGCTTCGCCATCGGTATTCTCTACCCCGTCTGCAGGAAGGATGTCGACGAGGGCAGCGAAAATCCAGAAACCATTTTCGAGCTGCAGCCATTGTTCATCGTCGGAGCGGTCGATGATGGTCACCTGGGCGCCGGCTGGGGCCGAATCGACGATTGTAGCCTCAAGGCCGGGCCCGTTACGCAGATTTGCGTCCGTATTTATGGTTGCGATGACAACCTGATTGGACTCTTCCCGGGAATCCTCTCCGTCTGTCTGCTCATCCTGTTCGTCATCAGTCGAGTCGGTAAGCTGAACGTCTTCACCATCGGTCTCTTCCTGCTCAGCATCTTCAGGCGGCGCGGTCGTCTCGTCAGAAATCTCTTCGCCATCGTCGGCATCATCGATTTCCGTTTCCACGACTTCGGCCGACTCCAAGGGGAGATCGGCGGGGGTATTGTCAACCAGATCGGCGAAGATCCAGGACGCATCTTCGAGTTTCAACCACTCACCGGTCTCATCCTGCGCCACAATTGTCAGAAGCTGGCCCTGTTCGACGCCGTCGACGCGTTCAAATTCGACTCCTGGCCCGGCGCGCAGATTGGCGCCGAGCGGGGCGATGACGACCGGTTGCGCCTGTTCATCATCGGCGTCTGTCAGCTCGGCTTCAGTTAGTTCTGATTCAGTCAGTTCCGCTTCAGGCTGTTCGGTTTCGGCCTGTTCGGTGTCTGTCGTTGTCAGTTCTTCTACTGTGCCAGTTTGCCCGTCCTCCACCGGCTCGGGTTCGGTCGCTGTCATCTGTTCCGCCATGGCATCTTCGGTGACGACCGGAACGTCTACGGCTTCAGTGACGAGAGCTGCAAAGATCCAGGCGCCGCTTTCGAGCAAGTACCATTCGCCGTCTTCCGAGATTCCGACAATGGACGCTTCCTCGCCGAAATTGATGCCGCCGACGCGGTCATATTCGACGCCGGGGCCGGCGCGCAGATTGGAGTCGGCATTGACGAGGGCTGCGACGGCAGCGGGCTGTAATTGAGGCCCGGTATCGGACGTATCGGCGGCCGGCTCTTCGGGTTCTTCTGCGGTGGGCTGTGTTTCCGCCGTCACGATTGGGATCTGATCCAAGGGGGGATCAACGAGATCATCGGCGTGAATCCATGGCCCGTCATCCAGGCGATACCAGCTGCCCGCGGCATCGCGGCCGGAGAGGTTGACCCTTCCACCTGCGGCAACGAGCCCAATAACGTCTGCATCTTCGCTGGGTGCGGAGCGCAGGTCGGCCTGACCATCCTCAGACACTGAGACCGAAACGGATGTTTCGGCGGCGGGCGGCGTGTCACCGTCGCCGGAACTCACAGCCGGCGCGGTTGTGGGTGTAGCGGGTTCTGCCGTCGGCGGCGCGGTTGTCGGCGTTCCGGGAACGGGGGTGGCGGTCGGCTGGATAGACAGCGCAGAATCCGGTGTGGGCGTTGCGGTGGCATCGGGTTCAGCAGGCGGCTGAAAGCCGATGCCTGACATCAGTGAATCGGTGAAGGATTCCCACCGTTCACGCAGCGCTATCGGGTCAGTGAGCTCCTTCACCGGTGTAGGCAGCTGCGCGTGCAGATCGGGCACGAAAAAACCGGCCAGCAGTCCTAGAATGAGACTGAGCCAGACAATACTTACGAGAACCGCGGCGATTCTCTTCACAATTCCTGCCATTACGCTTTTCTCATCACGTGATTAGAATGGAATGAAGGGAAAAGAGCGTACCTCGACCCGGCCATTGCGGATCCTGCCTGCACGGCTCCAGGTAAGAGGGCATATTGTTTTCGAAAAGCGTCAGCACTTTAGCTTTTGGTCTTTTGTGAAGATAAATCGGGCTGCCGATGTTCTTTGTCTGGCGACTTTTTGCCGAATTTTAGTTTAGCATAACACGAAATAGTCCACAATTGGCTTTATTGGCAAGGACCCGAACACGGCTTTTTGGGTAGAGACGCGCGAGATCTTTGCACGGATACGCAGGTGTTTATTGATTTCCGGGAAGGCACTGATTGTGTTCGGAGGCGGCTCTCTCTCGGTTAGGGCCTGCCGGGCAACTTCATACATTTATATGGAATGCTAATTTAATCGCAACAGAAACGTAACTTGAAAGAGCTATACTGATTGAGCAGCACAGGTTTTGCTTACGTTTGGTAAGGATCCTGTAAGGACAAAAGGGAAAGAATCGTTGACCAAGCCTGCTATACTTGAGACAGAAGACAGTTCCTTAAATTTCGGACAAGGCGATCAGGAACTTTGCCTGGATATGCGCATTTTGCGCCGCAGGCTTTGTTCACTTTCAGAATGAGTCGTGCCAATTAGCCGGCGGAGGTATCGGTCCCGCCTTAGCTGGCGCCACGCAAATGGGTCAAATTCAGTGGAGCCACCAGGAAGGATGTGATACATGTTCGATAATTCGTATCAACCCACTGTTGCCAACGAAAACTTGGGTCGCAGCCCCGAACTTCTGCAGACACTGATGGATCTTCACAACGACGATCCCTCGTTCGGGAAACATGTGCGCATGCGTTCGTTCAGACCAAATGAGGTGGTTGCCGATGCAGCTGCGCTGAAGAGAGAGATGTTCGTGCTCATGCAAGGCAAGATCAACCTGGTCTGTCCAAATCATGAAGGGCGGCGGCTCGTCATTGGTTCGCTAGGGCCAGCCGCCATATTTGGGGAAGGCGCTTTAAACAGGCCGCAGGAGGCGAATGTTTTCGCTGAAGCGGAGGATGAAGTTGCGGTTTGGTCCATTCCGGCTGCTGAAGCGCGCAACATGACGCTCCAGTACCCCATATTGGGATGGGGGATGCTGCAGACATATGGCAGGCGGCTGCTTCAAGTAGAGGACAGGTTGGAAGATGTCGCCTACAAGAAGCTGCCGGAACGATTGGCGGCGCTTCTGGTTGAGTTGTGCAACGATGTGGACGAGGTAATTCAGGGGGTCAGCCACCAGGTGCTGGCCGACCGGCTCGGGACCTACCGGGAGACGGTGAGCGCCATTTTGCGGGATTTCAAACGGCAGGGCTTGGTGGAGCTGGGCTACCGCCGCATCGGAGTTCGTGACGTTGAGAAGTTGAAGGAGATCGCCGGCATCTGGGAGTGGTAGAAAAGGTGTTCGGCGCCAGGGTGGAACTGGCTGACGCTGATTTCCGGGCGAATGATCGGCGTCAGCCAGCATACGTGACGGTGGTAGACGGCTTGAACCTGCCGTGCATCTTGCAGGTTCCTCTGAAGGGGCTGGAGGTTATCGTCAGAGCGTAGGATAGTTTGCCGCCGGGTTCTGGTTTTGTACGTCGCGGATTCAAGTATAGTTGACAAGAATGCAGTTTGTGTTGCTGTGCTGGGCGCAGAATGCCTGCGTCGGTAAGAGAGGCGCGGTGATATGGTAGCGCCGCGGAT
>JAJEBF010000005.1 GCA_022824025.1 Caldilineaceae bacterium | reverse complement strand
CGTTTCCGAGCATTTTCAGGCGGCGGAGTTTGCTGCCAAGCATGGCGGCGACCTTCTTTACCGCGACTGGCAGACTGTGATCGACCAGCTGGCTGCCAAACTGCCGGCGGATGCAACCGTTGCCGTCTTTCCCAATACGTCTATCCAGATTCTGAAAAGGGAAGAGGCAGTTGCAGTAGGCGCGTAGCCTCGCGAGAAGGAACGGGCAGGAGACGCACGGCCTTGCGAAAATCAGAGGAGGGACACGAATGGCTTCGATGGAGGAACTGCGCCAGGGTGTAGTTGAGAGCCTGCCGGAGGTCAATGAGATCAAGGATGAAGCGCTGCGCGGGCTGGTGATCGAGGCGTGGGCTTTTGCGCTGTCGCAGTCGGAGTTTACGAGCATCGACCAGATTCGGGGATCGGGTGTGCCGGACTCGCCGGCTCTGAAGGACGGTACGCAGGCAGAGCATCTGCGCGGCGTGGCGCGCATGGCGCACGGGCTTGCCAACGGCCTGGAAGAAGTGCACGGGGATATCGGTATCGACAGGGACCTGCTGTGGGCGTGCGCGCTGTGCCACGACGTGGGCAAGCCGTTTGAGTTCAGCCTGAAGAATCAGGCGCGCTGGAAGGCGGATGTGGGCGCGGTGGGCTTTCCGTCGATCCGGCATTCGGTGTACGGCGTGCACGTGGCGCTGACGGTCGGGCTGCCGGAGGCGGTGGCGCATACGGCGGGCGCGCATTCGGCCGAGGGCGAGTTGATCAAACGCAGCCTCGAGAACACGCTTGTGAACAGCGCTGACCACGCCTACTGGGCGGCGATGGAGAGGGCCGGGCAGCTTGAGAGTGGTCGGTGATCAGTGGTCAGTGGTCAGTGGTCAGTGGCTTGCGGCCTCTGTCGTTCTGAAGACATTTCCTGGATGCAAGTCATTCGGGCGTCCTGGTCTTAGGATGGAATCTATTTGGCTAAGCCAGTTGATTGACCATTTTTGTGTTGGGCGACGATTTCGCGCATGCCGTCCCACTCCAGCCAGATGTCGGTGAGGGCTTCGTGCAGCTGCTGCTTGTAGTCGACATGTTGCAGGCGGAAATAGATGGCGTAGCGAGGATGTGGCGAGACGTTGGGCGAGGCGCAATGGGCAATCTGGTAGTGGACAAGGATGGCGTCGCCGGCCCCGGCAGTGATCATCTTCGGTTGGGGCATATCGATGGGCGGCATGCCTTCGGCGCCGCCGCGCATGAGGATGTCGTGACCGTTTTCGCGGAAGTACTGTTCGTAGAGGCGGTGGGTGCCGGGCCAGACGGCCAGATTGCCGGCGTATTCTGTATTCACGTCGCTGAGGGCGATGCCGACAAGCATCGTGAACCTGCGCAACTCGCCGGCCGGGACGCCGTTATGGGGCGAGTGGCGGCCGTCCAGATGGGGCCGCAGCGCGGGCGGCGGGTCATCCAGCAGCGGAAATCGGACTGCGATCTGTCCGCGCTGGACCGGGTTGACCTTTCCTGCGCCAATCATGGATTCGGCCAGAAGTTTTACGGGCGACCGGTTGTACAGGTCGGTTGTTTCGGGCGCTTGCCGCAGTTCCGGGCAGAATGACTGTGCGTTATAGGTCGTCATCTGTGAGGGATCGATGCCGTTACCAAAGGAGTGGTTGATCGCTTTGACGGCGGCGTCGACCATCACGCGCGGGACGACGCCGGGCACCCTCACGAATCCCTTTTTGTAGAATTCCAGCTTTTGCGCATAGGTCAGCTTCATTTTCCCCTCCTCAATCGTCTGCCTCGATGGGATGAAATCATTAGACACCAGCGCGCTGCGAAACACAAACGGGGAGGAACTGCAGTGGTCAGTGGCATGAGACAGTCAGGGGAGGAAAGCTCACCGACATTCTAATTGAGCCAGATGAGAGTAGCGGCAAGCAACAAGAAGGCCGCAAAGCAACGAAGCAACTTTCCATCGCGAGGGAAAGTGCGTCGATACGACTTGGCTTATTGAAAAGAGGCACGGCGATGTTGCGGAACTGTTTGAAGGCGGAGCGACCGCTGACGCCGGGCGGGCACAGAATCCTGTCTTACGGGGACTGGGTGGACGAGATTGAGGATCATGGGCAGTTGTTGGGATATAAAATTGTGACCGATATGGCGCAGTGAGAGAGAGGCAGGCAAGACATTGATCAAGATTAGAGCTGCAGAAGTCACCGGGCCGCGAGAGGTAAGTTTGGTCGAGGATGAGATTGCGGGGCCAGGCGCAGGGGAAGTGGCGATACGCTCGCTATATTCGGGCATCAGTCATGGGACGGAGATGAATGTCTATCGCGGCGACGCGCCGATGTGGCGGCTGAAACAGGACCGTCGCACGCGGCTGTTTGTAGAGAGTGAAGAGGCCGAGTGGGACTACCCTCTGCGCTATGGTTACGCGTGCGTGGGCGTGATCACGGAGGTGGGGGGCAATGTGCAGGAGTTTGATGAGGGCGATGTTGTCTTCAGCTTTGCCCCGCACCAGTCGGCGCACGTACTGCCAGCGAATGCGGTGTTCAAGCTGCCGGAGGGGATCGATCCGAGGGCAGGTGTGCTCACGGCGGTCCTGAACACTACTTTCAACGGCATCTTGGACGCGGATCTACATTTGGGAGAGTGTGTGGTGGTCTTTGGCCAGGGTGTGCTGGGGCAGCTGACGGTGCAGTGGGCCAAGCTATCGGGCGCGTCGCCGGTGATCGCGGTGGACCTGCTCGAGAAGCGGCTGGAGATTTCAAAGAGGGTGAGCGGCGCGGACCTTGTCTTCAACGCGGGCGAGGTCAGGGACATCGCGATGGCGGTGCGGGAATTGACCGACAATCGGGGGGCGGACGTGGTGTTCGAGTTTTCGGCCAGTGATCGCGCCCTGAACGAGGCGATCCGCACAGTTTGCTACAACGGCAAAGTGATCGTGATGTCGTGGTATGCGGGCGCGCTGGCAAATGTCTACCCTGGCGCGGAGTTTCACCACAATCGGATTCAGCTGATCTCGTCGCAGATAGCCGGCATCAGCCCTGAGCTGTCGCACCGGTGGTCGGCCGCGCGGCGGATGGAGGCGGTGCTTTCACTGATGCCCAAGCTGAATTTGGAGGGGTTGATTACGGATGTGGTCGACTTTGAGGGAGCGGCGGCTGCTTACGAGTTGATCGATAAGTGCCCTGAGGATATCCTGCAGATAGTGCTTGACTACGGCGAGGGCTGAGGGTAGCGGCATCCATATCGTGGTCTCGATGCATTTATGTGTGACTGGAGTAGCAGGCGGTCGCTTGTTGAGGAGGCACTGGGCGGGCGCAGGGCCCGCCAGTGCAATTCTTGTCGTCTCCAGGGATCATTTGAGCAGGAAGTGGGGAGGCCCACATGCAGTGGACCGTCCGGATCCAAGGAGAGGATGTAGAGGGGAGAGGTCTGCGGGTTGCCGCCTGTTGTCACGGAATTGAATCGCGAGCAAGCTCCGGATGGACTGTGTCCAACTTGAAACGAGACTTCAGCCACTATTTGGGACTGCGCAGCGGCGGGCGGGAGAGGCAGCAGAGAGGGTGTGTTTGTTGGATGTACCCGTCAGTCCGGCTGATTTCGGAAGCGCCAGCGGCGGGCATAAGAGAGGGCCATGCTGGCGGCGACGGCCATGAGGGCGGCGAGTACGTTGAAGAGGATATCGCGCGGGTCGTAGGCGCGATTGGGTAGAAAGGCCTGGATGAATTCATCGAAGAGGCCGATTAGGGATGCGGCGATGATAGCGAGCAAGGCGGGAATGGGGACGCGGCGGCCGTGGCTGGCGCGTTCTTTGAGCGCTTCGTAGATGAAGACTGACAGAACGCCGTATTCAATGAGGTGTGTGCGCTCCTCCGGCGTGCCCATGCGCACGAAAATGAGGATGTAGACGGCGGCCACGCCGAGCGCGACCCCGATTTCCAGGCCGCCTGGGCGCACCTTCAGCCCGTAGGCCAGGATGACAGCCCCAACCAAGATAAAACTGATCAAGAAAAGGGTTTCGAGAAGCCCGTGTGTACGCAGGTGCCCGGCGAGAGTCCGCGCCAGTCCAAGTGTCGAATAGATTGCAGTTACAATTGCGAGCGTCCAGAGCCAGAGGCGGCGCTCCCGACTTGAAGTGAAAAGAGACATGAAATTGGATTCCGATGGCAATTAAAACGATTTTCCCGCAGCGTACACAGGAGTGTAAACCGAAGGGTTTGCTTAGGCAATTTCGCGGATGGGGAGACTAACACTTGATTCAAAATGAGGATGAAGCCTTCGTTAAAGTAGCGCTGCTCATAGTAGGAGAGCGCCATTACGGGAACACCGTCTTTCGGCTTGCCCAACAGAAAGTGTGCGCCGTACTGTTTGCGTGCCGATATCGCCAGGTTTGGGCACGAGCGCAGAGAGGCGCTTTCGTGCTACACTAAGGGGAACGGGCAAGATTTCAAGGAGGGAGAAGACAAATGGCTGATATGAGCGCTGCCTGCCTTCAGCACGGTTTGACGGAGGAAGAACGGCGGGAATTTAACGAGACCGGACTGATCTACGTGAGGAATGCTCTTTCGCCGGAACAGGTGGAACGAGGTGTCGAGCTAACGGAGCGGATCCACAAGGCGAAGGTGGCGGAGGGGCACGATCCCCGCAAGGCGTTGTTCTACCCCAATTTCATTCCGGATGATCCGTATTTTGCCAATCTGGTCGACTATGAAAAGGTCCTGCCGAAGGTGTGGGGGATTCTGGGCTGGAACATTTTTCTCTATCACGCGCATCTGATTGTAACGCCGCCGAACGGGGAGGAGCCGAACGACAGGACGTTCAGCTGGCACCAGGACAGCGGCCGCGTCAACGTGGAGATGGAGAGTCATCCGCGGCCGCGGCTTTCGTTGAAGGTGGCATATTTTCTGTCGGATACGAGCGAGCCGGGGCGGGGGAACTTCTGGGTAGTCCCTCGGAGCCATGTACGGGATACGATCGACAGGCCGGAGAGTGGTATCGGCCAGCCGGAAGGCGCGACGCCGGTGCTGGCCAAGCCGGGAGATGCGGTCTTTTTTGACCGGCGCCTGTGGCATACGGCCAGCCCCAACTGGTCTGACATCACGCGGCGCGTCCTGTTTTATGGATACGGGTATCGCTGGCTGCGCACGAAGGATGACATGACGGTAGAGGGGCTGTGGGATAGCAGCAGCCCGATTCGCCGGCAGCTTCTGGGCTGGAGCGTAAACGCGAATGGCCGCTTTTCGCCGACGGACGAGGACGTGCCGCTGCGTATGTGGCTGAAGGAGCACAGCCCGGCGGAGGCGGAGTAAGTCTGCGGTTAGGATTCAGCAGGCGATGGTAAGGTTTTGGTCGCCTTTCCATCGTTTGACTTGATCGCCGAATGGCACTGTTTTATTAATCCTGCCAGCACAGGCAGGCACGGCCAACGCCATAGAGCTTACAGGCATATCAGGCTCCTGTTATAGTGTGTCGCGTTAGTGAGTCAATGGCTGGATTTGGTGACCGGAGGCCTTTGAGGGCAGGACAGACGTCAAGAGGCATATCTACATGGACAGCGTATTCATTTATTGGGATAACTCGAATATCTTCCACGAGGCGCAACGCCTGGCAGAAGAAAGGGGGGAAGGCCCCAATGCCCGTTACCGTGTGCGCGTTCACTTCGACCATATGCTGCGCCTGGCGCATGCCGACCGACCCTTGAAGAAGGCCCTGGCCGCCGGATCGGTCCCTCCGGAAATGCGTCAACTGTGGAATCGAATGGAAAGCAGAGGAGTTGAGGTTCACCTGTTCGACCGCGGTTCGCCAGAGCGAGGGGAACAGGAGATGCCTGACCGAGTTCTACAGTTACGGATGCTGGAGGACGCGCTGGACTACAACGGCGATCCAGGCATCATGGTGATGTTAACGGGTGATGGCGCGGGATATCTCGAAGGGGCAGGCTTTCACAGCACGTTAGAGCGCATGCACAAACGCGGCTGGCGCGTGGAAATCCTGTCCTGGGCGCATTCATGTATCCAGAGGATGCGCGAATGGGCTGAAGACAATGGGGCATTTGTCGCCCTGGATGACTTTTACGAAGCCATTACGTTTATGGAACCTTCCAGGCCTGGGTTCGAACTGGCGCCTGCGCGCGATGCCGCAGAGTTGGACTTGTCCAAACGGAAGACTGCTTGACTGACACGCGCTTCAATGCGCTGCTGAACTGCGAGGACGTGAACGAAGCTTGGAGGGACTCTTCGCCGCCTGTGTGGCGAAGAGTCCCTCTTTTCGTACCTTCTCTGACAGGGGATTGCCGCTCTTACTATGCCGGGAGGTCGCTGCTACTTGTAGGGCCAGGCGATTTCGAGGAAGGGCTGATCCATGCCTGCCTCTTTGTCCATGGGCCTGGTTTCGTAGACTTCCCGCGGGGAGTCGGTGATTTGGCGGCCGTTCTCTTCGATCCAATTGTAGACGGCGTCGTAGTAGCCCAGGATCTCCGGGAAGTGGGCCTGCCTCAGGGTTAGGGACGTGTAGGCGATTGGGCCGCCGGGCAGCGTGCCGCTCTGGATGTCGCCGCTGACGGCGGGAACGGTCTTGACAGGGATGCCGACTTCGACCGGCCCGTTTTTTTGTGCGTTGACTTCGCCGTGGTAGATGGCGACCGGCTTTCCGTCCTGTTCGACGCCGGACTCAGCGATCAGCGCCGCGATTTGCTCATAGGACTCGCTCAGATGAACGTGCAGTTCGCTGATGTCGACATGGCGTGTAATGCTGAGCATGTGCCGGTCCGGCAGTTCTGTCGTCATGACAGTGGGGGACATTTGAGTCTCCTTTTTGTGCAGCTCGTATAGCGAGCCTTTGATGGGGATGCAGAGAGCGACTGTCTGATCGTCGCGTTGGTGATGGCGAGGCGGGGCGGCGCTGGCGGCGTAGGGGGGCGCGTCGCGCAGCTGGACGCGGCTCTGCGGAAGCCAGCATTTGTAGACGGCCTGCCACATGTCGTCGAGGCGACGACCGTGGTGATGAAAGACGGCATAGACACCGCCCGGCAGATGCTCAACGCCGACCGGTTTGCGGGGTTGGGTGGCAGCATTCTTGTCGAGAAGAATGCCGGCATCGACCCGCACGTTTTCGTTGCGTGTTTGGTTGTATTCAGAGCCGGCGCGGCGAACTTGCACGTAGGAGGGCGGAGCCGGCGGGCCGAGAAGGGACGGACGGCGTTCTTCGATTATTCGTGCGTGTTGTTGCAAGGTTGTCCAGACGGCTTCATTCCCGGCTTCGCCGCCGCAAGGTATGTAGACCAGCACATGGCCGGGCCGCTGACGGAATTCAGGCTGCAGGAGGAGGGGCTCCCAATTGGCGGGGTACAGAGTGGGGCGGCGCAGCCTGCGGAATGCGCGGGGACTGATCCGGAAGTGTTTCTTGAAGGCGCGGCTGAATGCGGCCGGCGTTTCGTAGCCGGCGGCGAGCGCGAGTTGCGTCACCGGCTCGCGGCTGAGGACGAGGCGGCGGGCAGCCCATTCGAGGCGAATGCGGCGCACGAAGTCGCTGGATGTCTCGTGGAGGTAGGCGGCGAAAATACGGTGGAAATAGTAAGGCGAGAAGCCGGCGACGGCGGCCAGGGCCTCGACGGTGAGGGGCGCGTCCAGATTCTCCTGGATGTGAAGGAGGACGGCGTTAAGTCGTTCACGATGGTGGAGGAGAGTCTCCTCACGGGTCTGCACTGCCTGTCTGATCGTCATGCGGCCAGTATAGCAGAGTGGCTTGGGGCAAACTATCCCATTCTTGCTATTTTTGATGAACAGGTGTTAAGTCAGCGGAGAAGATAGCTGATAGCAAGGGAATTTGGGGCAGAGCGCATTCCAGAGGAGAGATTTTCGATGCAGATTACAGGAGTTACGCCTTTTGTCGTGGACGCGGGCTGGCGCAATTGGATTCTGGTGAAGGTGGAGACTGACGAGGGTGTCACCGGCTGGGGGGAGTGCAGCGACCAGGCCGTGCATGGGGTGACGGGCGCGATCCGGGACTTGACGCCGCTGGTATTGGGCCGCGACCCGAGGGCGTTTGAGCAGCGCTGGTGGGATATGTACCGGGCGTTTCAGTCGAGCCCGGGCGGGATCGGCGCGAAGGCGATTGCGGGCATTGAGCTTGGGCTGGTGGAAATCGCGGCGCGGGCGCGGGGTTGCTCGGTGGTGGAGCTTTTCGGCGGGCCGACGCGGGAGAGCGTGCGGGTTTACTGGTCACATTGCGGGACGAGCCGGATCCGGGTACATGAACTGATGGGGACGCCGGCGCTGCGCTCAATGGAGGACGTGGCTGAGCTGGGAAGGGAGGTGGTGTCCAAGGGCTTTACGGCGCTGAAGACGAATATACTGTTTCCAGGCAATCCCGGCTCGGTCTATTTTCCGGGACGGTATCCGGGCGGGGCAACGGACCAGGTGGCGTCAAACGAGCTAATCGACCACATCGTTACGCAGATGGGCACGTTTCGCGACGCGGTGGGGCCGCAGTTCGACCTGTTGTTGGACCTAAACTTCAATTTCAAGCCGGAAAGCTGTTTGGAGATCGCGCGGGCGCTGGAGCCGCTGCACCTGATGTGGCTGGAGATCGATCTGTATGAGCCGGAGGCGCTGGCAGAGGTGCGGCGCAAGACGAGCACGCGCATCTGCACGGGCGAGACCCTTTACTACGAGCGCCAGTTCCTGCCCTATCTGCAGGCGAGGGCATCAGATTACTTGATGATCGATGTGCCGTGGAACGGTTTCGCGCCGTCGAAGCGGGTGGGAGAGCTGGCGCAGACTTTCCAGATGAATATCGCGCCGCACAACTACTACAGCCATCTGTCGTCGTTTATCAGCGCGAGCCTGTGCGCGGTGTTGCCGAACGTAAAGATCATGGAGATCGACATCGACGACGTGCCCTGGAAGGATGAGATGGTAACGAACGTTCCGGAGATCATTGACGGGCAGATGACCACGCCTTCCGGTCCGGGCTGGGGCGTCGACATTGTGGAAGAGACGCTGCACGCGCATCCGGTGGCGTAGGGGCTGACTCCTCAGCGAGAATCTGCGTCGGGCAAAGTGATGCGAAGGACTTCGCCGGCGATGCGTGTTGGCCCGTCGGGACCTGGGATGGGGCGGTTGGGCGTGCCCTGGCCGGTGGAGACGTAGAGTGACCCGTCGGGCGCGAGGGTAATGTTGGTTGGCATGTCCAGGCCGTCGGCCAAAACTGTCGCATCGACGGCTGCCTGGTATGGCGGCGCCTCGTCGTCTGCAGGGGGCGGATAGAGGGTGACGCGACCGGTGTAGCGCAGGTAGCCGCCGTGGACGGGCGGCTGGTCCGGGTCAAATAGGTCGTGGGAGGGTTCGATCAGGTCGGCGTAACCACTACACATCTCGACGACATAGAGGTTGCCGTCGCCATCGACAGCCACGTCGATGGCGGTTGTCAGACCAAGTACGGCGTCTCTAATCGCGCCGTTTTCCGGGTCTACGCGTACAACGGCGCTGTCACCGGGGATGATGGGACGTTTTTCCCCTTCGATCACGAGAGCGCCGGAGAAGAAAGCAACCAGGAGGTCGCCGTTACGGGGGTCAACGGCGACGCCGGCGGGCACGGATTGTTGGCCGCTGGCGAGCGCGCCGAACTGTGTAACCTTGCGGTAGGCGGCGTCGGCGATGGTGACGACGGAGAGCGTATTGGTCGTGCTCTCGGCGATAAAGATCTGTTCGTGATCGCGTGAGAAGGCGAGTCCGTTCATATTGCCGCGCGCGGAGAGATTGCGTCCCATGCGCTTGTAGGGGCTGATTTCATAGAGTCCGATGCGGCCGTGGCCGCCGTCAACGGTGAGGTAGAGGCGGCCATCGGCGTGGCGCAGCAGGTCGCCCGGTCCGCCGACTTCATCCCGCCAGGTTTCGTATTCCTGGAGGGTGTTATAGGTGGGCAGATGGGGCAACCAGATTGTGCGTTCGCCTTCATCTTCGAAGTCGCCATCCTGGTTGGTGTCCTGGAAGTGTGTGAGTCTGCCGGTCCATTCCTGTGGGTCGACGGCATTGTACCCTGTGCCGCCCTCGGCCACCATGAGTGAACCGTCCGGCAGAGCGGCGACGCCGCGGGGATTGGACAGCCCGGTCAGGACGGTCTCGACGACTGGCGCCTGGGGCTCTGTGGGGGTTTCGGCGGCGCTTTCCTGCTGGGCATTTCGATCGTTGAAGAAGGGAAGGCGGGGCGCGGAGCAAGCGGAAGTAAGGAATATGGTTGTCAGGAAGGTGACGAAGAGCGTTCTGACGGCAGGGGCAGATGCCCAAAAACGTCGTTGTTTCAGCATATCCATGTCCATGGGAACGATAGAATGGGTTCTGTATCGTAGAGCAGGACCTTGGCGTTGATGGACCAGCGCCGCACCTGTGCGCCAATCTGCAGTGTTTGGCGGGGGCCCAGCACGAAGAGATGTGGATGGTTGACACCTACATCTGTCAGATTATCGCGCCCCAGAGGCCCAACGACAAAAACTTCGTCCTGAGACCCTCCATTTGAAGCGGCGCGGGGGATTGGCCACTGGTCGCTGGCCTATTCAGCTCCATGTGGGCACGACAGTGGGGTAACCGGAGCGGGGCGCAGCGATACTGTGGGCAGCGATACTGTGGGCAGTGGTCTGAGGACAGTGGACCGTGGTCAGCGACTGCTCTAATTGGGGGGGGATTGACAAAGCCCTGGCGGCGGCCAGGGCTTTGTTGGAACCGAGGGTTCGAGGGCGCGGCCTGATCAGACCATGCGGCAGGTGTTTTCAAGGCGGCCCAGTTTTTCAATTTCGATGACGACGGTATCGCCGTCCTTCATCCACACCTGGGGGTCGCGGCCCATGCCGACGCCGTGGGGCGTGCCGGTGAGGATGACGTCGCCAGGCTCCAGGGTAAAGGCATTGGAGCTGAACTCGATCAGTTCGGCAACACCGAAGATCATCTCGCGGGTGTTGCTCTCCTGCATGACTTCGCCGTTGAGGAGGCAGCGTATGCTGAGATCTTGCGGATCGGGGACCTCGTCGGCGGTGACGAAGGCGGGACCGATGGGGCAAAAGGTGTCGAGGCTCTTGCCGCGAATCCATTGGGGGTCGCCCAGCTGGAGGTCGCGGGCGCTGACGTCGTTGGAGCAGGTGTAGCCGGCGACATAGTCGAGCGCTTCGTCGCGGCTGACATGGCGGGCGGTCTTGCCGATGACAGCGCACAGCTCGGCTTCGAAGTCGACTTCTGCGGTCAGTTGGGGGCTCCAGACGATTTCGTCGCCGGGCCCTACGATGCTGGTCGTGAACTTAGTGAAGATGACGGGTTTGTCTGGAGGCGGGGTATTGGTTTCGCGGCAGTGGTCCAGGTAGTTCAGACCGATGGCCACGACCTTTCCGGGCCGGTCCATAGGACAGAGCAGGTCTACGCTGCCCCGGTCTACGGAGTCGGTGACGGAACCGGTCTTGCCGGCGAGGATGTCGCGCCAGGTGGCGTCGGTGACCTCGATGGTGTCGCCGCTGGCGACGCCGTAGACTGTGTTTCCGTTGTGTTCAAAGCGCAACCATCTCATCTTTTCTGCTCCTCGGCGGATTCATATGGGAGTGTGTTTTGACAGGCGCCAGGCCTCCGTACAGGAATGGACTGGATGCGCGGCCCGGCAGGGCGTGCGATTATCAGATTTTTCCCCTGGCCAATGCCCGTTTAAACAGGGCGATGGTGTCGGCAACGCCCACCTTCAAAGGGGTGTGCGGAACCTCGTTGAGCAGGCCCTGCAAGGGTTGTTCATCCTGGGCCTCGGCGAAAGGAAGGGGAGTGTCTTCGTAGGTGATGCGCCCGGCTGCAGAGGGTTCGGCGTCAACGATAGCGTCCACGATCTCCGACATATGGGCAACGCTGCCCCGGACGTTAAAGACGGAGGCGCCTTCGTGGGAAAGGCGAGAGAAGGCGATGAAGGTTCGGGCGACATCATCGGCGTACTGGTAGCCGCAGGTTCCACCGAAGGAGATGTGGAAGGCTTCGTCTCTGGCAGCGGCGAGCATGGCCTGGGTGGGCGTGGAGGTCATGCCCTGATCGCGGCCTGGGCCGTACACGGTATAGGGGCGGAGAGCCAAGCTGGCGATGCCGTCGTCCTGCCAGTAGATGCGGGCGGTGCCTTCATTGGCCTCTTTGTAGACGCCGTAGAGGTTGAGCGGATGGAACGGGTCGCCGTCCTTCACTTCCGGGCCATAGAGGTCCGCGCCGCCGTAAACGGCCATGCTGCTTGCGTAGACAACGGGTGAGATTGCGGCCTGTTTGGCGGCCTCAAAGACGTTGACAGTGCCGACAACGTTTACAGCGGCGCCGAGCGGGGGGTTGGCTTTGCAAAAGGGAACTTGAAGCGCAGCCAGATGGATGATTCGGTTGGCTCCGCTTGATTGAACGGCGCGGGAGACGGCCTCGGTGTCGGTGATGTCGTCTTGAACAAAATTGATGCGCGCAATTTCATCCGGCTCCATCACCAGGTCGAGGCGGTGCATGCTGGATCCCAGGTCGTAGACGGTTACGTGGTGGTCATCGCGGATCAGGTTGCGCACGACCCAAGCTCCCAGGCAGCCGAGTGCGCCGGTTACAAAGAATCTTTCTTCAGGCATCAGTCACGCTCTTCGGTTGGGTGATGTCTCGCGGTATTTGAGGGGCTTGAATTGCCCTGTGTGCACAGTAAGGTGACATTCGTGGTATCCTACCACTGACCGTTGATTTGTCAATTCTGAAGGTGGAACTGCAGTGGTCGGAACGGCAGTGGTCAGTGAGGGGCGGAGATACGCCGCGGGGCGAGCGTTTGAGGGGGTCGATGAGGAAGGCGTATGGGTGAGCAGGGCAGATTGGGACGAGGATCGGGCAATCGTTGGCATCTTTGACTGAAACACGGAAACTGCTTCTCCTGACGACCCCAGATTTGGACTGCGCCCGGTGGATTTGAGTTTGTGGCAGATAGCGATTAAGATTTGCGGAACTGGCGCGCAGGGTCGCCGGAGGAGTTTGGCGTTACGTTGCGCATATTTCCCGCGATACACGTTACGGACCAAGACATGACTGAGAACAGTTCTGATTCAATTGATCCGCGCGCGCTGCGGAATGCCTGCGGGCTCTTTGCCACCGGGATCACCGTCGTCACAACCGAACTGGATGGCGACGTGCACGGGATGACCGCAAATGCGTTCATGTCGGTTTCACTGGAGCCGCCTCTGCTGGTTGTCTCTGTGGGGCACAAGGCGCGGCTGCATGATTTGTTGCGGCAGACAGGCCGCTATGCGGTCAGCGTCTTACGCCACGATCAGGAGGATTATAGCAGCCATTTTGCCGGCTGGCCGGTGGATGGTCTGGACGTCCAGTTTGAGCGCCGCAACGATTACCCGGTCCTGCCCAATGCCCTGGCCTATTTTGTATGCAAGGTCGTGGATGCCCACACCGCCGGCGACCATACGCTTTACATTGGGCAGGTTGAATACCTGGCGCATGATGAGGGCGAGCCGGTGCTGTTCTACGGCGGAAAGTACCGGCAAATGGCCCCGTCGGAAGAAAGTTAGGGCAAGTCAGCCGGTGTTATTCGCTTTGGCCCAGCGGTCTTTCATGGCTTGCATTTCCTCGTTGACGGGGACAACCCGGCCCGGCGTTTGGTTGCCGCGATCATAGAGCCAGTTGCCGAGGTTGTCGCGCAGGACCGGTTGCCGCTGCGCCACAGGGGGCGGGGCGACGGTTTTTGCGGGGGAGGTCGCGTACCAGTAGGCGACCGAAGACATTTCGTTGGCGAGATGGTTCCCGTGCCCGTGCTCGATGGTGACTTTGACCTCATTTTGAAAGCGGACGGGGTTCTCCAGGTGGAGGACGTAAGAGGTCTGGTACCCGTTGGTATCCACTTCGTAGATTGAAGAGCCGTTGCGCAGGAAGGCGTTGCCCTGCATCCCCCAGGCCTGGTTCAGATAGTCCTCGCTGCCGGTGCCATGGATGTCAGGCGGCCATTTGTACCCGTCCACCCAGATCATGTCGTCTCCTTCGCCCCACCAAGTTCCCTGGAAGTTGGTGACAGACAGGTTGCAGCCGATGTAGTGGCCGCGCCCTTGGGTCTGTAGAATGACGTAGTTGTCCTCCCAAGCCTGCCTCTCCTTGTTGACGATATTTGATTCCGGCGTATTCACGATGATCTCGTGTCCCCAGCCGCCGAAGGGGTTTTCGCGGCGGAATTCGGCATGGAAATAGCCCCGATCGGGGGAGATGTCTTCGACCTGTTCGTAATCGAAGTAGAAGTACTGAATGTGGTCTTCAGCGCTCTCGTTGATCAGCTCGATGAGTGCGCGTTCGCGGAAGGGCATAGGCGCGTAGCAGTTTAGGGCGCAGCCGGCTTCGAACTGGTTGTTCCAGTTTGTAGAGGCGGTGAAGAGATGCGATTGGTAGGAGTTCACGATTCCGTGTCCCAGGCCGAAGAAGTCGCCGAGGGGAGCCAGGACGCTGGGATGGCCGGCATTGTCCCAGGTGATTTTGAGCAGGCAGTCGCGGTAGTGGTTTCGCTGCGTCATCCAGATATGTGTGATGAGGCCGGGGCCGCGGATGTCGGCGAGGACGCGGGACTCGCCTGCCGGGATGGTCCAACGATCCTGGTTGCGGCCGGTGGTATCCCATGAGGAGATGCGGCCGGTACGCGAGGGGGTGATGGCTGAGATGTCTGCAAACATGGTTCTGGCGCTCCGTAGTGAATTGGTTTTCGAAGTGATACGGGGGCGGTGGGAGCCGGGAAGCCTGGCGGCGGAAGACGATTTGGCCCAAGTGGAACCTGATGAAGCGGGGGACTCTGTTGCGCTGGCGGCCCGTTCGGATCGAAAGGGATTGCAATTCAGACAGAGGGGCAGGGCCTGCATCATATGCCGCTTTGACGGTGCTCCCTTCTTCCCCTATAATGTACCACGATCTCTGAGCCAATGTGAATCCCGTTGGAAATCTGCATTTTTGGAAAGGCGTCCTCCCGAGTTTCGCTGGCAGCCCCCCTTGCGAGGAGGTCGTCGTACGGGAAGGTCAGGCTTCCGGCAGTATGTCTCTTCGGTTCAGATCAATGGGTAAAACTTCACGAGAACAGGAGCCAAACCAATGACAAGTAAGTTGAACACGCCCCCGCAGGCGGACAACGAAGCTGGCAATGTTGGCCGCCGAACCTTTCTGAAGATGATGGCGGCGGGCGCTGCTGCGACCGCGCTGGCCGCGTGCGCGGCGCCTACGACGGGCGAGCAGGCCGCTCCCGCTGCAGCGCCGACGGCAGTGCCGACTCCCGAGGCGATGGCAACCGGCGCAGGCATGATGCGACCCGGTGGCAATCCGCAACGCGGCGGCACGTTGCGGACAGCTTTTGGTGTAACGATGACGCACTTTGACGCCCACCAGGGCGGCGGCACGCACGTGCTTTCGCACATGTACAACAACCTGGTGCGCAACAATCTGGTGGACGGACTGCGCACGATCATCCCCGACCTGGCTGTGAGCTGGGAGGTAGGCGAGGGTGGTTTGTCGTACACCTTTGCCCTGCGCGAGGGTGTGACGTACCATGACGGGGAGCCGTTCTCCGCACAGGACGTGGTCGCGACCTTCAACCGAATTCTTGATCCGCCGGAAGGCATTGTCAGTCCATTGAAGGCCAACTTCACCTTTGTCGACTCAGTCGAGCAGGTGGACGACATGACGGTGCGGTTCAACCTGAGTTCGCCGCGCCCATTCTTCCTCAACCTTCTGACGCCCACCAATGCGCTGATCTATTCAAAGAAGTCGCTTGAGGAGAACAACTACGACCTGCGCGAGGTGATCGCCCCGGGGACGGGCGCGTTCCGTTTTGTCGACCATCTGCCGGCGGAGAAGTGGATCATGGAAGCCAATCCGGACTACTGGGATCCTGAGCTTCCCTACGTGGACGGGCTGGAGATGCTGCATGTGCCGGCGTGGTCTGACCGCGGTACGGCGGTTCTCACGGACCAGGCTGACATGTCGTGGAATGTCGCCAAGGAGACGTGGGACGAGGGCATGAACCGCCCCGAATCGGTACAGGCCAACAAGCTGGCCAACTTCGGCGCGTACTGGGTATTCATCAACAATCGAGAGGCGCCGTTTGACGATCCGCGTGTTCGCAAGGCGATCCATCTGGCTGTCAGCAAGCAGAACCTGGCGGCGGCGTTCGGCACGCAGGAGTTGATCAACATCACTCGCTGGGTGCCGCAGGGTGATCCTTACGCGACGACGCCTGAGGCGCTGTCGACGATGCCGGGATACCGGGCCGAGAAGGAAGAGGACGTTGCGGCGGCGCAGCAGTTGCTGGCCGACGCGGGTTATGGAGACGGGATCACGGGTGTCGAATTGCTCGCGGCAGCGGGTCCGCAGGGCGAGCTGCTTGCGCCGGCCTTCCAGGACATGCTCAAGCGCCAGCTGAACATCGAAACGGATATTCGGATTGTTGAGCGTGCGCTGCTTGGTTCTGAACAGCAGGCGGGAAACTACCAGCTGATGGTACATACGCGCGGTCATGCCGTTTCTGACATTTCGCCGCGCGGCAACCTGTGGTGGGCCACCGGCGGTTCACAGAATTTCGGTGGTTACAGCAACCCGGACTTTGACACGTTGCTGGCCACGATTGACGTGGAGTTGGACGCTGACACACGCCAGGGCCAAATCGACGATGCCCAGAGTCTGCTGGACGAGAACCCGCCGGAGTACCTGGTGGGCTACACCTTCCACCTTCCGATGTGGAATAACCGGGTCCAGGGCCTGGCCCTGGATCAGCGCGCGTTCGCCGAGTGGGGCCGCATGGAGACGGTCTGGATCGATCCTGACGCCTAGTAGAAAGGGGCTGGCCGCGACCGGATGGCGAATGTCTGACGAGTCGCGGTATCCGGACGTTTACCCGCGTATTGCGCGGTCGACAGACAGATGAAAAGGAATTGGGCGGCGCGACGATGCCCGGTCGCCGGGCTGTTGCGCCGCCCATTCGATATAGTGGCAGGGACTTCGCGGATAGCTCATGTCAAAGTACATTCTTAACCGCATTCTCATCGCAATCCCGACCATATTCGGGGTCACCGTACTGATATTTTTGGCGATGCGGGTGATTCCCGGCGATCCTTTGCAGTTGATTGTGTCGGAGTCGGACGGGATCTATGTATTGAGTGAAGAGGAGTTGCAGGCGTTGCGCGCCAGCCTGGGGCTGGACCAGCCCTATCATATTCAGTACGTGGAGTGGATTGCCCAGGTGATCAGCGGCGACATGGGCTCGTCGTTCTGGAACAAGGAGCCAATTAGCGGCATGATCCTGCGGCGCGGCCCGATTTCGGCGCAGATCGCGATAATGGCGGTGCTGCTTTCATGGCTGATCGGCGTGCCGATCGGGATGCTCAGCGCGATGTGGCGGAATTCAATGATGGACCATCTTTCGCGCGTCGGCATCACGGTGTTCATTGCGGTGCCGAGCTACTGGCTGGGACTGCTGATCATACTATTTTCTGTACTGGTTTTTACGTGGCGCCCGCCGATCACGATCATCCAGCTGTGGGAGGATCCGCTGGGCAACCTTTCGATGACCGTGCTGCCGGCTTTGGCGCTGGGACTGGGTCTGTCGGCGGCGACGGCGCGCATGGCGCGCTCGGCCGCGCTTGAAGTGCTGTTTGAGGATTATATCCGCACGGCGCGGGCCAAGGGATTGAAGGAGGCACTGGTCGTCTGGCGTCATGTGTTCAAGAACGCCCTGCTACCGGTGATCACCACGACTGGCTTGGCGCTGGGCGGTCTGCTGGGCGGCGCGGTTTCGGTCGAGACGGCGTTTGCTGTGCCAGGCCTTGGCAAGCTGCTGGTGCAGGGCATGACCGAGCGGGACTGGATGATGATTCAGAATCTGGTTCTTTTGTATGGCTTGATTTACGTCATAATCAATCTTCTCGTCGATTTGAGTTACGCGTTTCTCGATCCTCGCATTCGCTACGAATAGAGGATGAGAGGCGCGGCCGCGGTATCGTTAAGAGAGGCCGCGGCCATCTGAAAGCCGGCAAATACCTATCTTTTGAGGGAGCCGATATGGCTTTTCCAAGCGCTCCACCTGCCGATTCCGAAGGCATTGTTCTCGATATAGAGGGCAAGCGGCCCCATGTCCTGCTGCGGTTCAGCAGTTCGGTGGGGCGTTTTGCGCAGTCCTCGCCGATCGGAATGGCGGCGGTGGGCATCTGGCTGCTGATGTTCGTCATGGCTGTTTTTGCGCCGCTGCTGGCGCCGTATGATCCGTTGGAGGCCGACTACAGCGCGATTCGCGCCGCGCCGACCGCTGAGCATTTTCTGGGCACCGATCAGTTGGGGCGGGATCTGCTGAGCCGAATCATATATGGCTCGCGCATCACGCTGATAGTAAGTATCACGGCGGTATTCATCGGGGATATGATTGGATTCGTATGGGGCATTGCGAGCGGCTACCTGGGTCAGAGGTTCGATCTGATCAGTCAGCGGGTTGTGGATGTCCTGATGTCATTCCCAGGCTTGATTCTGGCGCTGCTCCTGCTGGTGGTTCTTGGCGCCGGGCTGGTGACCGTGATTGTGGCCATTTCGGTGACACGGATTCCCTCGGCCACGCGCATTACGCGTGCGGTGGTGCTTTCGATCAAGGAAACTTCGTACGTGGAGGCGGCGAAGATGGTCGGCGCGTCAAATGTCCGAATCATGGTGCGCCATGTTGCGCCGCAGGCGGTTGCGCCGATTCTGGTGGTGGCGACGCTGCATTTGGGCGGCGCGATCTTTGCGGAGTCGGCGCTGAGTTTCCTGGGAATGGGGATTCCGCCGCCGGCGCCGAGTTGGGGCAATATGCTGGGCGGCGTGCTGGCAGCTGCATTTCGCCCGCCCTGGTGGCTGGTGATCTTTCCAGGCGTAGCGATTACGATTGCGATCATGGCTGCCAACCTTTTTGGCGATGCGTTCAGGGATTTTCTCGACCCGAAGCTGCGGCGTCGAATCGACTGAGTCTACAGTGGTGTTTCTCGTATCGTCTTCTCACGAGCGTCGACCTTCCACTTGGTGTATCCCTCCAGACAGTAAAAAACGAATAAGGAGAGAGCCGTGCCTTTCCAGGTTCTGGACTTCCGTAAAGACATTCGCAATGTGTTGACCACGCCGGAGATCCGCGCCCGTTTCCTGCAGGTGGACGTGGGCCACACGGCGCAGAGCCATACGCACGATCTGGGCCATGAGATCTTCCTGATTTTGCAGGGGCAGGCGGAGTTCACGATTGAGGGACATGCCGAAGTGCTGGGCCCGGGCCAGATGTGTATTGCGCTGACCGATGAGATGCACCAAGTGCGTAATGTGGGGGACGAGCCGGTCATCATGTACCTGTCGGTTACACCTCATATCCAGCCCACCCATACAATGTGGAATGAGGACGGCACGAAGAAGCCGCCGCGGTTTGCGCTGAATACCGCCTATGACGTGGAGCCAGACCGCGAAACAACCACCGACGAGATGCTCGATCAACAGCTGGCTGCGGCAGAAGGGTGGTTGGAGGCGGTGGAGACGAATACACAGACACAGAGGGAGCAGATCGCAGCCTTTAGGGCGGCGCGGGAGGCAGGGGATGAAGAGGCGGCCCTGGCGGCCCGCGATGCGATGTGGGCGTCTCTCTACCCGGCTTTCCGAAACGCCTTCGCCCTGGCGGATATCTGGAACAGCTTTACATCGCGCACCGTGGACACGGAATATACCGGTCCGTAATTTGCCTGTATCGGCCAACCCACCAATTGCCATTGACAACCGACCGGAGAAATGAAAGTGAGACGAGTCAAGATCGGCGTCATCGGATGCGGGGCGATCGCCCAAGTCCATCACATGCCCAATTTGAAGGAGTTGCAGGATGAGTTTGAGGTGACGGCTGTCTGCGACGTTTCGGTCGGGGCGGCCCAATACGTGGCCAACCGTTTCCACGTGCCCCGGCATTTTACCGACTACCGAGATCTGCTGGCATCTGACGTGGAGGCTGTGATCCTGTGCCAGACGGACCCGAAGAAGTCTGTGGCGGTAGACGCTTTTGACGCAGGCAAACACGCCTTTGTGGAGAAACCGGTCTGTTTCTCATTGCAGGAATGCGATGAGATGATCGAGGCGTGCAAGCGTGCCGGGACGGTGGGGCAGGCGGGCTATATGAAGGTCTATGACCCGGCGTTTGAGCGGGCCAAGCAGGAAGCGGAGGCGATGGACGTGCGGTTTGTGCAGATCAACCATCTGCACCCGAACAATGCACTGCATCTGGCGCAGTTCGACGTGCGCAGCTTCGGTGATTTGCCGGCGGGGGCGATGGAAAGCGCGATAGAGGGGAGGCAGGCGGCGCGGCAACAGGCGATCGGCGACGCGGCTCCCCACGTAGAGCGGGCCTTCCATCTGCTATCGGGGAGCATGATTCACGATCTGTACGGCTTGCGGGAGATCATGGGCCTGCCGGTAGAGATAGCCCACACTGAGATCTGGCAGGAAGGGCGGGCAGTCAGTTTCACTCTGGTCTATGAAAACGGGGCCCGGTGTGTGGGTACCTGGATCGATTTGCCGGACCTGTGGGATTTCAAAGAGACGCTGGAGATATACGGCGACGACAAGCGGGTGATCGTCAACTACCCGACCGGTTTTTCGAGGGGCATTCTGTCCACGGTATCGGTCCAGGGCATTGACAGCGAGGGAACGACATACCGGACCGAGCCATATATTGACTGGGACAGCGCGTTCGTGCGTGAGCTGCGGCACTTCCATGGTTGTATCGTCAACGGAGAGGCGTCGCGCACGTCGCTGGCGCATGCGCGCAAGGATGTTGGGTTGATCATCGACATCATCAAGGCATATAGTGGATCGTGAGGCGATGTCCTCAACGCATTGCGCAGAAAGGGAACGGACAGACCAGCGCCGATGAAAAAACTGATCGTCGCGTGCATCCAACAGAAGATGCGGCTGCCCCAGACGCTGGAGGAGTACCGGGAAGACCTTCGCAGATTCCTGCGGGCAGCAGAGAACAAACGGGCGCGGTTGGTTGTTTTTCCCGAACTGGCGGGGGTGATGGTGATTCCTCCGTTGCTGGGGGGATTCCAGGCGAACTTGCTGAAGCGGGCGGATTTGTCGCGCAGGCGTCAGTCGAGCCTTTGGCAGAAGGTAAGCGGCGGCGTGTCGGGCGCGCTGGCCGGCTGGCTTGGGGCGGATTTCCGGCAGATGGCGGGTGCGCTTCTGACGACCGAGCCGGACGCGGTATGGGAGGCCTACGACGGTGTTTTCGGCGGGCTGGCGCAGGAGTTTGACGTGACGCTGGCGGCGCCAAGCGCCTATTTACCGGACCCTTTGGATGGCGTGCTGCGCAATTTGGCGGTCATATACGGACCCGGAGGCGAGAGACTGGGCTACCAGGCGAAGCGGGTGCTTCATCCTGAGGACGAGGATTTGGCGCAGCCGGGTCACGAGTGGAACGTAATCCAGACGCCGGTCGGTCGGATTGGGCTGATGCTGGGAGGCGACCTGCTCTACCCGGAGGTGGGGCGTTTACTAGCCTACCAGGGAGCGGAACTCTTGATCGCCCAGGGGGCGGCCACAGAGCGCGTGTTGTATGAGAAGCTGAGGGCAGGCATGCTGGCGCGGATGCAGGACAACCAGCTGTTCGCGGCGATCAGCTTTCTGGTGGGCCACAACGAGTTCAGCCGCCGGCAGCGGGATCCATTCGTAGGGCGGTCGTCGGTGCTCGCGCCGCAGGAGCTTACGCCGCGCGCAAGCGGTATCCTGGTGGAGTCGTCGAACTTTCGGAGTGAAAGCGTGCTCACAGCCGTATGGGAGTTTGAGGCGCTGGCGGAGTTGTGGGAGACGTCGGACACGCCAGTGCGGAGCCAGCTGCCACTGGACGCAGTCGGTCCTGCTTTGGCGCAGCTTTACAGGAAGATGAACCAGTTGCCCGAGGGGTCGAAAGCGCTCCTGGCAGCGCCTGAACGGCAGGAACAGGAGATCAAGGATGCCCCGGAGGCATTGGGAGAGAGGGTGACGATGCCAAAACGAACAAATTCCATTCTCAGCCTGGATGATTTGCCGGTGCTGGCATCGGTAACTTCCTACTGGGGAGATGCGTCTGACACGGAGGTAAAAGCCTCGTTGCCGGCACACGTTCCGGTCAGTTTGACGTCCGATTCAGACAATTGGGAATACGATGATTCACTTGAGTCATTTGAATCACCGACGCTTGCGATTGCGGAGGCGGGCGCTGCAGCTGGGATGGACGCGGAAGGCGCAGATTCCGAGAGCGCTACTGGCGGACAGGCAGGGGAAGGCGAGAAAGGGGAAGACGAGACGCAGGAGATGGATGCTCTTCTCGAACCACGGGCCGGAGACGAGCGCGAACGGACTGGTTGAGATTTCGCGTCGCTGCCATTGGGTTGTCGAACCGTGGCGGGACAGGGCTGGGTGCAGAAGTCCTTGGGAGGGCCGGGGCTAAGGGAGGACCGGCTCTTCCCTGGCTGACTGAATCAGGCGCAGCATCTCGTCGACGTCGGTGATCTTGACACGCGGTTGCCCGCGAAGTTCGCCTCGTTCGTTCTCAATCTGCTCCAAAACCTGCCAGTCTGCGAAGGAAACGAAATTCACGCCCTTTTTCTTCAAGAGGGAAATGATGTCACCTGGCCGGCCGTGCCCGTCAATGTGCGGGCCGGAACGGTTGGCGGCGGCAGGGTCGCCGGGAAGTGACGCGGCGGCGTTTTGCACATCTTCCATCATCAATTTCACAGTTTCGACAGCGTCGGGCTTGTTCGTGCCGATGACGCCGGTGGGGCCGCGTTTGGCCCAGCCGACCGTGTATTCACCGGGGACGACCGCGCCGCCGTGGTCGGTCGTCACGCGCCCCTTCTCATTGGGAATGATGCCCCAACGATCATAGAACGGAACGCCTGGAATCGGGACGCCGCGGTAACCGATTGAGCGGAACACCAGCCCAACGTCGTACTCAGTGAAGGAGCCGATGCCGCGGCAGGCGATATAGCCTGTCTCGGTTTCCTGCAAGGCGTTTTTCTCGGTGGTGATGGCGCTGACCGCGCCGGCCTCACCGGAGATTTCGGTTGGTGAGCGCAGGAAGTGGAAGATGATCTGCTTGGGTTTGCCGGTGGGGCCGCGCTCCGCCAACATCTGCAGCGTCTCGATGTTTCGGCGGGCGGTGCGATCGCCTTCCATCTCGGCCTGGCTGGCTGCGTCGAGAACAAGATCGGCCGGATTGACGATCACATCGGCGATTTCCAACTCGCCCAACTCTCTGATCTCCGGATTGGTGAACTTGGCCTGCACCGGCCCCCGGCGAGCGAAGATGTGGATGCGCTTTACTTTGCTTTCCTGTAACTCTTCCAGGGCGTAATCGGTGATGTCCGTTGTTTTCAGTTCTGCCACTGACTTGGCCAGGATGCGGGTTACATCCATGGCGACATTGCCGACGCCGATTACAGCGACACTTTCGACGCTCAGGTCGAACTGAAAGTGGCAGAAGTCGGGATGGCCGTTATACCAGGCAACAAACTCGGTGGCGGAAAAGCTGCCCTTCAGGTCTTCGCCTGGGATGCCGAGTCTTTTGTCGGATTGGGCTCCGACGGCGTAGACGATCTGGTCGTAGCAGGACTTGAGGTCGGCGTGGGTGATGTCGGTACCAAGATCGACGTTGCCGAAATAGCGGACCCGGCTGTCTTTCATGGTGCGTTCGTAGATGCGGGTAACAGACTTGATTTTCTGGTGGTCGGGGGCGACGCCGTAGCGGACAAGCCCGTAGGGTGTGGGGAGCCTGTCGAAGAGATCGATAGAAACGTGAGCATCCTTCTGTTGCAGCAGGGCTCCGGCGGCGTAGAAGCCGGATGGGCCGGCGCCGATGATCGCGATGCGGACTGGTCTGCTGCTGCTGCCGAGCTTTCCTGAAAGAGTCAACGCGAAGATCCTTTGTCTGATTTTAATGCGTACAGACTACAATACAGGAGCGAAAATCACAATTTTCGCTGTAGCAAGGACTGAAATTGTCGTGCCAGCGTAAGAACGCCGATTCCGAGTTGGAAGTATTCGGAGGGTCCGATGGCTTCGAGGGCTGTCTCCTCGTCGTCCCCATCGCGGGCGCTGGACAGCCAGGCAAACACGCCTCCCAGGATCGCGCCTGCGATCACACCTGCAAGGATGACGGCGGTCCTGCTGCTTTCCTTCATCGTTTGTCTCCACTCTTTCTGGCTTTTCGAAGGTAACAGGTAGGCGCCCTGATGAATCGCGTACTGGCATTCAGATGCGCCGGTCGCGATTCTGGCGGTTGCGAAAATTAACCGCGGCGCTGGCGGCAGCGCCGCGGTCGAATTGTGCGACCATTGTAGCGGCAGAAGCCGCTCTTGTCACATGTTCAGGACGACCGAGTATCCGGGGCGTCTTACTTGAGAGTTATCTCCTTGACAAGGATGCGGTGGTCGAGTTGAGGCGTCCAAGAGATTCGGCTGCTGATCCCGTAGGAGAGATCCAGGTGGCCGATGTAGCCGATGGGAACGTCCTCATGCAAGATGCGGTTGAGCTCCTGGAGCGTCATTTCGCGTTCCTCCCCGGTGAGCGGCAATGCCTTTGTCCAGACGGCATCGGCTTCCTCGTTGCAGTAGACGGAGAGGATTCCCTCGCAGGAGTAGTAGAAGCGGTAGGAGGAGGCGAAGTCCATGATCTCGTTGCCATGCAGATGGATGGCGACGAAGTTCCGGTCTACGGGAACGTCCTTGATGTTGAGCAGCATTACCTGGCCGAAGCCTTCAGGATCGTAGAAGGTGGTGGTTACGCTGAAACCGACGTCGGTAAGCATGGAGGCAACGGCCTGGATGACCTCGTCAATTCTGGGAAATACGGCATGGCGGGCGCCGAGCGTGATTTCCATATCGACGGGAACGCCGTCTGCGGCGGCGGCGGCGAGGAGTTCGCGCGCCTGGTCCGGGTCATAGGGGTAGGGGGCCAAGCTGGGGTCGTGGCCGGTTGCGGATGAGTTGACGATCTGGCCGGCAACTGTGGCAGCGCCGCCGAGGATGGTTTCGACGATGGCCTCCTTGTCGATCGCCAGCTGGAATGCCAGGCGAACGCGGCGGTCGGACAACAGAGGGCTATTCGTATCCATGCGGATGAAGATCGTCTCGACGCTGGGGGCTGAAAGACAGCTTGCATCCGCGTCTTCGTCGAGCAGCTGGCACTGTTCGGGCGTGATGAACTGGGCCAGGTCGACTTCACCGGCCTGTACGGCGGAGACCCGCACCTGGTCTTCCTGCAGGAATCGGACGGTCACGTTTTCGAAGGTCTGCGCGCCGCGTGCGTGGTCAGGGTTGGACAGGCCCCACCAGTCGGGGTTGGCTTCGTAGGTAATCGATTCCCCTTTGCGCCACTCGACAAATTGGTAGGGTCCGGTGCCGACGATTTCGGTATGGTAAGAGTCGGGATCTTCCGCCAGCTGTCTGGCCGAGGAGATGCCAACCCATTCGACCTTGCCGAGCAGGATCGGGTCGGGTTCCGGGGTAGAGATATCGAGGGTGTATTCGTCAACGGCTTGTGCGCTCATGGTCCCGAGGAAATCGAGCAGGTCGAATGCGTTGTCTTCATCGAAGGTGTGGTTGATGCTGACGGCGGCGGCTTCAGCGTTGAAGGGGGAACCGTCGTGGAAGGTCACGCCCTCGCGTAGTTGGAAGCGAATCGTGGTGTCGTTCAGCCGCTCCCAGGAGGTGGCGAGGATTGGAACGAACTCGCCGGTGGTGAAATCGCGGTTGATCAGCTGTTCGATGGCATTGCGGAAGCCGGGTCCCCCTGTGCCGGCGAAGGAGCGCCAGGCGTCCAAGCTGACCGGCTCGATGCCAACGGCGATGACCAGCTCTTCGCCGGCCATAGCGGCATCATCGCCGTTGGCGGCCGGTTGCACCGGCTGACAGCCGGCCAGCACCAACGCGGACACAAGAACCAGGACCATCCAATTCCAATTTGTTCTCCGAACCATGAGGTTCCTCCTTGGCGAGTTGCGTGTCAGCCTCAGATTGATGTTCAGACAAAGCCGTCTGGCCAAACACGCGTGGCGAAGTTGAGGGTGGATTGCGGTGCATGAGGGCAGGCGCAAGGGCCCTGGCGGCACCCGGGTTGAACCCTACGGAAGCGGCGTTTCTGGCGACGGTGTAGAGCGAGGGGCGCTGCCCTTTTTGTGTCTAATAAGCTGCATGTTGAGCATTCCTGTCAGTTGTTCACAACCAAGATATATTGTATGGTAGGGAGCCAGGGGCGTCAACTCACTTTTGTCCACCCACAGTCAGATCTAGGTAGAAGGGAGATCATACTGAGGCAGCCACCCCCGAGAAGCGAGGTCGCAAGGTGCTGGCCGGGCTGCGCAACCTGTGGTGGACGCGTTACGAGATGTGGGCGGCTGGCTCCATGCTGACAGTTGTCCCTGTGATGGTTATCTACAGTTTTGCCTCGCGCTACTTCATCCGCGGCGTTGCCATGACCGGGATGAAGGGGTAACGAACTGCAGTGGTCAGTGGTCAGTGGTCAGTAGTCAGTGACTGCAATTGGCGACCGATTGTTACGACCCTGCTCGCTATTGATTGA
The DNA here is from genome assembly GCA_022824025.1 of Caldilineaceae bacterium. Lineage (GTDB taxonomy): Bacteria > Chloroflexota > Anaerolineae > Caldilineales > Caldilineaceae > Bin5. Next base: position 57,692 of record JAJEBF010000005.1, on the reverse strand, counting down.
CTGCTCATGCATTTTTCTCCAACTTCCACAATTTAACGGGGTATCTGTTCTATGCGCATGACCGGTGGTGAGGCCGTCGTTCGTTCCCTCAAGGCGCATGGTGTCGACACGGTGTTCGGCATACCGGGGACGCATAATCTGGCCATCTACGACGCGCTGCGGGAGATGGGCAGTATCCGGCACATTCTGGCCCGGCACGAGCAGGGCGCGGCGTTCATGGCAGACGGTTATGCGCGCGCCAGCGGTAAGGTCGGGGTCTGCCTGAGCACCACAGGACCGGCGGCACTCAATACGCTGGCGTCGCTGGGCACGGCATACAGCGACTCTTCGCCGGTGCTTTGCATTGCCAGCCAGATTCCGGCAGAGGGAATTGGGTTGGGCAAAGGCTATCTGCATGAGTGCGAAGACCAGTTGGGGAGCTTTGCTCCGGTGACAAAGTGGCGGGCGCTTGCGGACACGGTGGAGTCGATTCCCGGGGTGATGCGGGAGGCGTTCGCGGCAATGCAAAGCGGACGGCCGCGGCCGGTCGCGGTGGAAATTCCCTGCGATACGCTGGACGAAAGTGAAGACGTGTCGATACTGGCCGCGGCGGGAATCTCTCGGCCGGCGCCGGAACCGGGACAGGTCGAACGGGCGGCGGCATTGCTCCAGGCAGCGCGGCGGCCGGTCATCTGGGCGGGCGGGGGCGTGATTGGCAGTGGAGCGGGTGCAGAACTGCAGCAGCTGGCTGAACGGCTTCAGGCGCCGGTTTTTACGACGGTTCTGGGCAAGGGAGCGGTTTCGGACGACCACCCGCTGGCCGCGGGCGCGACGATTCTGCATCCGGCGGGGCGCGATTTTGTCGCCGAATGTGACGTCATGCTGGCGGTCGGGACGCGCTTTACCGAGGAGGAGTCGGACCGTTGGGGGTTGCGGCTGCCGGACACGTTGATTCATGTCGAGATAGATCCTGAAGAGATCGACCGCAACTATGCGGCCACATTGGGCGTTGTAGGCGATGCACGGGCGGCGCTGCAACTAATCAACGATGGGCTGCAGGAACTGCGCCGTGAGGACAAAACCATTGCCGCCGAGGTCGCCGCTTTGCGCCATAAGGTCTGGCGCTACTGCCAGGAGCGGGCGCCCGAAGGCGTGGAGCTTGTGCAGACGCTACGCAAGGCGTTGCCGCGAGAGACGATCATCGTGAGCGACCTGACGGTTGCGGCGTACTGGTGCCGTCGTTTGCTGGACATCTATGAACCGCGCACGAACATTTACCCGTGGGGGTTTTGCACACTGGGATTTGGGCTGCCGGCGGCGATTGGGGCCAAGGTGGCCAGGCCGGACCGGCCGGTGGTTGCGCTGTGCGGCGACGGCGGTTTCATGTTCAATTGCCAGGAGTTGGCGGCCGCGGTGCAATTCGACGTGCCGATCATCACACTGGTCTTCAACGACGAGGCATACGGGGTCCTGAGGCCGCAGCAGGAGGCCCGCTACGGCGTCGCGCACGCGGTGGACGTGGTGAACCCGGACTTCATGGGTCTGGCGGAGGCGTTCGGCGTGGACGGCTGCCGGGTAGCTTCGATTGAGCAGCTAGGCCCTGCGGTAGCGAAGGCCATCGAAGCGGACAGGAGCGCGTTGATTGAGCTGCCTGGAAGGCTGCCGTGGCCGATCATGGAACCGTCGGCGCGCATGTTTGAGGCGGAACAGTGAGCGGCGGCAGGGGAAAGCTGCGCGTCGGTTTTATCGGCGCCGGCGCCATCACAGACCTGCATTACCTCGGTTACCAAGAGTACCCCAAAGCTGAACTTCATGCGATCTGCGACGTCGACGAGGCCCTGCTGGCGCGCCGCGCCGCAGAGTGGCAGGTGGCGAAGACCTACACTGACTACCGGCAGCTGCTGGCCGACCCGGAGGTGGATGCGGTTGAGGTGATTACGCCCCATCATCTTCATGCAGAGATGGGCGTCGCCGCGCTGGAGGCGGGCAAGCACGTCTCGATTCAGAAGCCGATGGCGATCAGCGTTGCGGAGTGCGATGCGCTGCTCAAGGCGGCGGAGCGTGCGGGCAGGCTGATGCGCGTGTTCGAGAACTTCCGCTACTACCCTCCGCTGGTCAAAGCCAAGCAGCTGCTCGACGCGGGCGCGATCGGAGAGCCGCTGTCGATACGGATCAAGTGTGTGCAGGGAACCTCGGGGAAGGACTGGGAGATTCCCTTCCGGCGCTGGGTTTGGCGGTTCGACCCGGCCCAGAGCGGCGGAGGCCGGGTCATCCTCGACTATGGGTACCATCTGTTCTCGCTCGCGCGGTGGTTCATGGGCGCGCCGGAAAAGGTCTTTGCATGGATCACGCACCGCCCGATCCAGCATGGCTGGATGCTTGACAGCCCGGCCGTCGTGATCTGGAAGTACAAAGACGCTGAAAAGTACGGCTCCTATGAGGCGGTGACTTCTGATGATATGCTGGTTCGGACGAAATACGGGAGGCCAGAGGACGAGTGGGTCGAGTTGACGGGCTCGCGGGGATTTATCTGGGTGAACCGTTGCACGTCGATGTTGCTGGACAGGCCAGCAGTGGAGATGTACCGGGACGGCGAGACAACTTCGTTTCCAGAAGTGGACACGGACTGGGGCGCAAGTTTCAAAGCGGGCCTACATGATTTCGTCGATGCGGTTGCGGAAGGGCGGCAGCCGGAGCTGAGCGGGGAGGAGGGCAGGGCGGTCCTCCAATTCTGTCGCGCGGCGCAACTGTCGGCGAAAGAGGGGAGGGAGGTCCGGCCTGAGGAGACGGAGTAAGGGCAGTGGAGGGCGGTCGGCGAGAGTACGGCTGGGAGGTGAGCAGGACCGACGATGATGCGGAAGGATTTTGGCTACGCGACACGATGCGCAATATTACTGTCTGCCAGTGTTCTGCTGGCCGCGCTGCTGGCCAGCTGCGAACAGTTGCCCGGCGACGTATTGGTCACGCCGACTCCTATCCCTACGCCGGTACCGGTACCCAAAGCGGTCCATCGAATCGAACGCGGCGACATCGTCGACAGCGTAACGCTGCTGGGCATGGTGGATTCATTGCGACGAGTGAACCTTTCCTTTCGCATCGGCGGCCGTCTGAACGGATTTCATGTTGAGCCGGGTGACATCGTCGAGGCAGGACAGCTGCTGGCCGAGCTGGACGTTGGATTTCTGCCGCATGAGCTTGCCAAGGCAGAGAAGCAGCTGGAGATCGCCCTGTTGCGATTGGAAGCGGCGCAAGGCACCAAGGCACTGTCGCTGGCCGAGGCGGAGGCGGCGCTGGAATTGGACAGGCTGGCGCTGGAGCAGGCGGGCAGCGGCACTGAGGATGCTGATGCCGCGCGCCTGGCGTTGGCGGTCGCGGCCGGTGAGACGAGGTTAGCGCTGCTGGCGGACCAACATGATCGCGAGATCGCGCTTTATCATGCGGAGACGGAACTCAAGGCGATCGACGTGGAGATGCTTCAGGACCGCATCAGGCAGGCGCAGTTGCTGGCCCCGTTCGATGGAATCGTGCGCTACACGGAGGGAGAGGCAGGGCAGCTGGTCGCTGAATACACGCCGGTGATGGGGCTGGCGGCTCCCGAAGCGCTCGAAATCAGGAGTTCATCCCCCAGCGACGAGGCGTTGCCGAAGTTGCGGGTAGGGCAGGCTGTGACGATCCGTTTTCGCGACGAGCCGGAGCGTGAGGTGATGGGCCGGCTCATCCAGGTTTCGACACCAACCGGCGCCGATGAAGGTCTGCCAGTGCGAGTCGAGTTCTCAGCGCCCGACCTGGAGTTGGAAATTGGAGCTCTGGCCGACCTGCGCATTGTCGTGGAGCGCAAGGAGGGAATACTTACCATCCCCAATGCGGCGATCCACAGTTATTTCAACCGGCGCTACGCCCTGGTCAAGGAGGGCGAAAGCACGCTCGAGGTTGACATTACCCTGGGTGTAACCGATGGAGAACGCACAGAAGTGCTGGCCGGATTGGAAGAGGGCGAGCAGGTTTTCGAGCGATAGCCTTGGCCAATGGCTCTGCTTGCGCTGGTTTGCAGCCGGGTGAGCTACTCGACGCGGCGCTGATCGACGGCTTTTCGCAGATGGGCACGGTGATCCGCGTCATGATCCTGCTCAGCCTGCTCGGCATCAAGGCGGTTGAGAGCCTGGGCTTCATTTCATGATTGAATAGTTTCATCTTTGTGCTGATTCTGGGCGGCTCGACGACCATGACGCTGCCGCCGGCCGTATATAACTTCCTGACGTACGGCCAGGTGAATTGGGGGGCTTTGTGCGCGGCGGCAACGGTCGTTACTCTGCCGGTTCTGCTGCTGGCCCTTGTTGTGCAGCGCTTCCTGGCCGGCGGGCTGACGATGGGGGCGATTAAGGGATGAGGGCGTGATCACCGGGACCGATTCAGGGGCGATGCAAAAGCGCGGGCGGCCTCTTGGCAGGAGCGGTTGGCGTTGAAAGTTCTCTATGGCAATAGGGACTTTCGCCTCCAAAAGACGGGCGCGGAACTCTTCTCATCATGGATGGAGCGTACAGACAACTTGTTGGGAATCGCAGTCACCCTTCTAAAAAAGAGCGTAGTAGAATAAGGAAACATGCATTGTCCAGGATTGACCTGTCGGGCTGGACGCGCCATCGTCTCTTCTTGCAGACTTGCTGGGGCGCCTGTCGGAAGGCATAGGCAACATAGGGGACGGCGTTGATGCGGGAACAAGCAAGAGCGATTCTGAACGCGGATCCCAGGTTCAGCCGGTTTGATCCGCTGCCGCGTCTTATCTATCACGACGACTTCAACAGGGGGCTGCGCGGCTGGGTGGAGTTAATCGGGAACTATGAGCACAGCCTGGACAGTATGCTGCCCCAGTTCGCGGATATGCGGCCGCCGATGCTGAGTAGCGGGACGCACTGGGATACGGGGACGCACGGGGCGATGCAGGGCACGTATTCGATGAAGCTGGCTACGCGTGCCCGCGCCGGCGACATCAGCGTTTCGATCAAGCGGGTAACATGGCGGCACAGGGGGCCGATCCGGCTGGAAGCGTACTTCACTTTCAAACCGGAGGCGAGCGAACTGCAGCTTTCGGTAAACGATGTGCGGGCGGTGGGCGTGCTGTTTGATCTCCAGGATGAGGAGTACAGATGGATGCCGCACTGGCGCTATTTGAATGCTCTGGAGGGCGAGCCCGTGCGGAGCTGGCAGTTCAAGCGGGAGCGGGAACCGTTTCATGACATTGGCGATAGAGCCGAGACGGTCTCGCACTTTCATCTGGCGCCGACTGGCTGGGAAGACGTGCCTGAATCAGGCCAGATTCTTTGCTTCAATGAGGTCGCCACCAAATTCAACTGGTATTATCTTCGCATGGACGTGGACCTGGCCAGCCGGCAAATCACGCACCTGCAGTGCAACGACCGCATCCACGATCTGACCGGTGTGGGGCCGATGATGATCCTGGCGATGCCCAACCTTGATTGCATGTTGAACGTCGCGTTCTGGGTCGAAACGGATGTGGACAAGAGGGCTTTCTTGTACGTCGACTCGGTTCTTTTGTCGGGAGATTGGTAGTGATGCTGCGGGAGAATTACACGGCCATTGTAGAGCGCAGTGAGGAGCTACGGGGCAGTTTTGCGACTGAGCCTTACGAGTGCGGCTGGGCTGGGGAGGCGATCTTCTTTGTTCGGATACTGGAGCGGGTGGGGGAGATTGAGGGAGTAAAGCTGTATGTTCAGATTTCGCCGGACGGGATTCGCTGGTGTGATGAGGGGACGAGTCTGGTTCTGAGCGGGGTGGAGGTGAGTTTCTGCAGGGTGAGGCATTTTGGGAACTGGCTGCGTGTGGCTGGGACGTTGCCGGAGGGGGCGGGTGTGCGGGCGATTATTGCGCTTAATTTGAAGGGGTAGGAGTCTAGTAACCCACATTGGAGTAATGTCAAAACGTTGAGGTGGTGGAATAACAGGTGCCACTACCGTACATTTCTTCGATTCCGGCAGAGCAAGAAATGCATAATGGAGTCGGGGGCAGTTGCGTGGCATTCATGCTTGCTATGTCTGCCATCAAGCTATCTAGTCTCTCTCGAATAACAGTAGGTTTGGTCCTCTATTCGTTAGTATCTTAGCTTGACCAAATTCTCAGGTGACTGAGCCATAGACGAAGAAGGAACTATGTTGGAAAAACACGTAAATCATCCTTCATGGACTAAATTCGTCGAAAAGGCGAGCAAGTTCATAGAGTCTGGAGAAATGGTAAGAAGTGAGGTTCTAATCAAGTTGGAGACGGTGTATAAGGTGGCGGCAGCACGTGAAGCAGTAGTATTCGGGATTGCGGATTGGCCCGAATTACTCCAAAAGGCTCTAATGCCAATGTATCCTATCGACTTTCGTAACTTGGACGACTTCAATCAGTGGTGCCGTGAAAATCCCACAGATGCAAGAAGGGCGCTCTTGAAGATCTGGGAAGACAGGGGCCTGTCCGATTGTGACCGGATCAGGGCCTTCAGCAAAAATTTTCCTCATGAGGTCGTAAGCGGTAAAGGGAGCCGAGGATCTCGAACAACAGTTATTTCCGCTCTGCTAATGGCGCTGGATGTTGAACGATTTCCAGCGTTTAGGATCACTCTTTTTGAGGAGGCATACGACCGAACTGGATATCCTCAGCCGGATACTTCCAACGACGAGGCCGTGTTGTATGAACACGCTCTTGCGTTTCTTGATCAACTGATCTCAGAAGCGCGGAAACATGGTGTACATTTGCGTCACAGACTAGATGCACAATCTGTAGTTTGGCAGCTCAAGGATTACCTGCCCAAACTAGGCCCCCCTTCGCCAAAGTACGAACTAAACAATCTTGCCAAGAAATTGCAGTTCGACTTGGAATTCTTAGAAGAAATAGAAGATTTGCTTGAAGACAAGCCTCAGATCATCTTTCAAGGCCCTCCAGGCACTGGGAAGACCTACTTCGCGCAGGAACTTGCCCATTGCCTCGCAGGCGAATGCGAGGAAAGAGTCACGCTCGTTCAATTCCACCCTTCCTATGCTTACGAAGATTTCGTGCGAGGATTCCGTCCAACAGTCACGAAAAAAAGAGAGGCCGGTTTCGAATTGAAGGACGGACCGCTTATTTGTGCAGCGAAAAAGGCATCTAAAGACAAAATTGCCAAGCACTTTCTCATAGTTGACGAAATCAACCGCGGAAATATCGCCAAGATCTTCGGGGAACTCTACTTCCTGCTAGAATATCGCGACAGAAGCATACGCATGCAGTATCAGCGGGAAAGTGAGGAAGACTTCTCGCTTCCCAGAAACCTTTACATCATTGGCACGATGAACACTGCCGACCGTTCTATCGCTCTCGTGGACTTAGCGCTGCGACGTCGTTTTTGCTTCGTTGAATTTCACCCTGACGTAACGCCAGTAAAGGGTGTCCTACGCAAGTGGCTGAGAAACAACAATTTGGGTGACTTAGAAGGGATTGCCGATGTCGTTGACAAAGCAAACGCTCTGCTAGAGAACGACAGACACGCCGCCATTGGACCTAGCTACTTCATGAAAAAGAATCTTGACATGAAAATGGTGAAGCGTATCTGGAAGCACAGCGTACTTCCCTATGTTGAGGAACGTCTCTTTGGAGACGACGACCGCATCAGAAACTTCAGTCTCAAGAATCTGAGCCAAGACATCGCAAATCCTTTCAATTGGGACGATGACGAGGGGCAGAGGGATTCCAAAACGGACGACGTTAATGGAGTGATTTTTGATGCAAATTGATCTGCGGGAATATGTCACCAGCAATTACATTCTAACGTCCGACCAACTTGATGCGTTGTTGCGAGTGTCGAGGGCGCTCCATCTCACTGTCGAGCCGGTCCACGGCACAAAAGACAAATATAGTCTAACACCTGGCTCGATGGTGGGAGCCCTCGAAATTGCTGATGTCTCAATACTCATCAAACCCAAAGTCGAAATAAAACGGCTTTTTACGTTGGCACTTTACGCCATGGGAAATCTCGAATTAAGGGAGGACGTGTTCGATTTCGATGAACATGAGCCGCTGCCTGACCTACTTGCACTTGCCCTGAACCAAGCCGCCCGTAACGCCTTCGCACTTGGTCTGCTGCGCGGATACCAGACCGAAGAGGAGGCGCTCCAAACTGTACGAGGGCGTATCAGGTTCGACGAACAGATTCGTCGACGGTACGGCATCCCGCTGCCAATCGAGTTGCGCTTCGATGTATATACCGAGGATATCCTGGTGAACAGACTGGTGAAAGCGTCGGTCGCCCGGCTGAGCCGCATGAAACTGGTCTCAACCGAAGCGCGTCGTGGGTTAGGCTGGATCTTTTCCATCCTCGAGAAAGTGTCACTGCTAGAGTTCCCACCAAAGTGTGTTCCGGAGGTCAACTTCGACCGGTTGAACGAACATTATCGGCACGTCGTGGGGCTAGCAAGGATTATCCTCAAGTATAGTGGATTTGAGTCTAATAGGGGTTACGTTCGCGGCTCCGGCTTTCTCATAGACATGAACAAACTCTTTCAAGAATTTGTCACTCAGGCGCTGCGCGAGTCACTTGGAGTTTCAAACAATATACTACGTGACGACAAAAACATCGACAGGATAACGCTTGCCAGGCATGGAAAGGTAAAGATTGAACCAGACCTTTCATTGTGGGAAGGTGGCAAGCCCACTTTTGTTGGGGATGCCAAATATAAGGACCTGACTGATAGGCGTGCACGCAATGCGGACCTATTTCAGTTGCTGGCCTATGCCACTGCCCTGGATCTGCCAGGTGGACTACTCATTTATGCACAAGGCGGAGCTAGAATCTACAAATATGAAGTCTGGCACGTTGACAAACGACTTGTAGTTGCCGCACTCGACCTTTCAAAGCCACTCGATCAGATTCTTCAGCGAGTCAAACTGATTGGACGCAGTATTGAGGAACTTAGGGGCGAAGCCCAACGGAAACAACCAAGAGTGGCAATCTGAAAACATCTTTACTCTCATCTTTGCAAACGCGGTTGCATCGTTGAGAAGGCCAACATAAGGCAGTCGAGAGACGCTTTAGCGACTAAACTTTAGCTACTCCTAAACGGAAATAGGGGGCGGGCCATGACGACAAACGGACAGCCGATCAGGTCGGGGATTTTCATTATGCCGTTCCATCCGCCGGAGAAGCCGCTGGCGCAGGGTTATGACGAGGATATTGAGTTTGCGGTTCTGGCGGATGAGTTGGGGTTTGATGAGTTCTGGATTGGCGAGCACCACACGATGCGGTACGAGACGGTGGTGGTGCCGGAGGTCTTTATTGGACGCGCGCTGGGCGTGACGAAGCGTATTCGCTTTGGGCCGGCTCCGATCTGCGTCAATCTGCATCATCCGGCATATCTGGCCAACCGGATAGCTTTTCTGGATCACTTGGCCCATGGGCGCCTCAATCTTTGTTTGGGTCCTAGCGGCACGAGCACGGACAATGAACTCTACGGCCAGCACCCGAAAGACGGCGGCAGGATGACTGTTGAGGCGATTGACGTCATGTTGAAGCTGTGGGAATCGGAGCCGCCTTACGAGCACGAGGGCCAGTTCTGGCAGTTCTCGCTCAAGGATAATGTCGACGACGTGAGCCAGATCGGGTATATCCACAAGCCGTTGCAGCAGCCCCACCCCCCAATTCTCATGCCGGGCATAACCCGCGATTCATACAGCCTGAAACTTGCTGGACAGTATGGCTTCGCGCCGTTTTCGGCTGCCCTGGCGGCGGGGAACGTACTGGCGAACAACTGGGAAACTTACGAGAAGAGCGCGGTTGAGGCGGGTCACCAGACAGACAGAGCCGACTGGCGGGTGGCGCGGGCCATATTCCTGGCCGATACGACGGAAGAGGCAGTCGCGCGGGCGCGGACGAACTCGGTCGGGCAGAACTTCGAGTACCTCGCCTACCTCATGGATAGAAGCCGGGGACGGGACGTTCTCAAGCGGGATCTGGAGATGTCGAACGCGGACTGCAACATGGATTACTGGATGTCTGAGCAGATCCTCGCGGGCGACGTGGACCACGTGCTTGAGCGGTTGCTGGCGCTGATGGAGGAGTGCGGCCCGTTTGGCACTTTGGTGCTGATGGGGTTTGACTGGGACGACAGGGCGAGCTGGCTGCGAAATATTGAACTGTTTGCAACCGAGCTGATGCCGGCGTTGAATAAAGCGTTGGCGTGAACGGCACACCAGAGGATAGAGCCACAAAATTCAGGAGGCGAATCGATGAAACTCAGTCAGCAACAGCTTCAGTTCTTTGAGACTTTCGGGTATCTTCACTTTCCCGGGCTGGTGAAGGAGGAGATCGGCTGGATAACCGAGGATTTCGAATCGATTTTTGCGACAAGCGGGCAGGTGCATGACGGGACGCAGCGATCCTGCATTGTGCCCTTTATCGATCAGCGGGAACGCCTGTGCACGCTGTTGGATCATCCCAGCATCGACGGCTTGATCAGCAGCATATTGGGGGACGATTTCAACTATCTCGGCGGAGACGGCAACTTTTACACTGGTGATACCCGCTGGCACAGTGACGGCTTCCATACAATCGGAAAGTACCTGAAGGTGGCCTTCTATCTTGATTCACTGACATCCGATACAGGCTGTCTGCGGGTGATTCCAGGCTCTCACCGGGAGGACCTGGAAGAGTGGCAGGCGCGGCAAGCACGCGAGGCCCCGGATCTGTGGGGAATCTCGCAACTTCAGGTGCCGCACGTGGCCCTGGAGACACAACCGGGCGACGTGGTGGCCTTCAATCACAATCTGATGCACGCTTCGTTCGGCGGTGACACGGCAAGGCGCATGTTCACGATCAACTGCTGCGCTTACTGCGAAACGTCGGAGGAGATTGAGGAGCTGGAGAAGTTCGTGGCGGGCGGCGCCCGATTCTGGAAAGACCAGATGCATTCGGAGATTATGCGCAGTACGGCGTCTCCTTCACGGATGCGGCATCTGGAACAGGTGATGGCCCATGAAGGCCACCTGCCGGCGCTGTCTGCCAAGGCGCGGGCGGAGATGGCGGAGCCGGCCCGGGGGTAGGGAGATGGCGGACAGGATCAGAATTGGCGTTGTCGGTTGCCGGGTCGGAGGAGCCTGGGTCGCGGGAGCGCAGGCGGGCGAGGACACGGTTGCGTGGGCGGTAGCCGATCTGCAGCAGGATTTGGCGCGACAGGTGGCGGAAGAGTACGGCGTCGCCAGGGTCTACGGCGACTATCGAGAGTTGCTGGCCGATCGTGAGGTCGACGCGGTTGGCGTGGCTACCTCGCCGGACGTGCGCAAGCCGATGGTGATAGACGCGCTCGAAGCTGGCAAGCACGTGCTTGCACAGAAGCCGCACGGGCTCAACGCGAGGGATGTCGAGGAGATCAATGCGGCCGCCGCGAGGAGCGGGAAGAGGCTGGTTTACTCCTACTTCATGCGCCACGAGGAGGAGAACAGGAGGAGCCGCCAGTTGATCGCGGACGGCGGGATTGGGCGTCCCTACCATGCGCGCGTCCACTACCATTTCCTGGAAAGGGGTGTCGGCTATGCGCCGCCCCCGGGCCGAGAATGGTTATACCGCTGGGGCCTGAAAGGCGGCGCGCTGGGGCAGCACGGTTCGCACTTCCTCGACCAGGCCTGGTTTTTGTTGGGCTGCCCGCGGCCGCTTTGGGCTTTCGCTGTCAGCCACAGCGCGTTTCCGACGAGTCTCGAAGTCGAGCGACACTCCGAAGACTATATGAGCCTCCTGGTGGGTTGCGCCGGCGGCATCACGATCCAGATGGACACGTCGGCCGTCATCGCCACCTGGGAAGATCGACGGTGGGATCTGCAGTTACGCATTTTGGGCACCGGAGGGACGATCGAACTCGAGTCCGTGTCGATTCCGGGAGGCGGGCGACGGGCGGGCACTCGCAGGCTGCTGGGCTCGATCTACACTGAGGGGGACAGTTTCGTCGACGAGTATGCCGAGCACGGCAGCGGGGACTTTGAAGCTGAGATCCGTGACTTTGCTGCCGCGATTCGCGGCGAGCAGCCGCCCGATGTATCGCCGGCAGATGCGCTGGCTTTCATGAAGCTGCTGGACGCGATCTATTTGAGCGCGGAGACGGGGGAAAAGGTCCAGGTAGCCCCGTAGGGGGCGGGGCAGGCCAGCAGGGTTGAGCGGGCAGCGCCTGCGCGGTCAGCCGCGCGCCGGCTCTTTCATTGTCTTCTTCAATTCGCGCGTCAGTTCTGCCAGGTGGGTGTCGTTGGCTCTGACCTGCTCGAGATGGACCATGCGTTCCGGCCCGGCGGTCGCGACCATGGCCTCGCCGTGAATGCGGTCGATCCAGAAGCGGGCTTCGCGGCCGAGAACTTCGCGCAACTCTTCGAGCCGGTGCTCAGGGTAGCGGCGCGAAAAGTTCATGGTGTACATGCGCCGGCGCACTGAGCCTCCGAACGCGGCGTGTTTGAGGTTGTGGTTGAACACGACGATGTCGCCGGGCGTGGTCTCCAGAATCAGGGCAGGCACGTCAGGGCCCTCCAGCCCCCAGATCTTTCCGCTCTCCCGAATATCCTTTTCCAAAGCATCAGCGAAACCATCACCGGCGCGGTGGCTGCCCGGGATGACGCGCAGCGCGCCGCTGTCGCGCGTGAGCGGGTCGAGGTAGAAGGCGATCTTGATGCTGAGAATGCGATCGGAACTGAAGCCGTCGGAATGCCAGCGGGTGTCGCCGGCGTAGTAGTTGCCGTCGCCGCTGGTGTAGTTGAAGTCGTCGCCGCAGATGCTGGCGGCGATGTCGTGGATGCGGGGATCGTCCAGAAGGGAACTGAGAAACTCGCTCTGGTCGGGGAAGGGAAGGATGCAGGAACGCTGCACGCCGTCGTGTTCGCTGCCGTGGTGACCGCCGCCATGGGCGGCCCAGATCGCCTCGAATTCGTCGATGATTTTGTCGACACAATCGGCCAGAAGCCCAGGGAAGTAGAGGAAGCCGAAGGTATCGAAGAATGCCATCTGCTGCGGTGTGAGTCGCGTTGTTCCCATGGCAGGTTCTCCTGTGATGTAGGGTCGCTTTCCTCGATTGTGCTACGGTCTCGCCAAGAGAGCAAGTCACGAATTTTTGTCGTCGGGAATCGCCAACAGGGCGAGGGCTGCGAAGTTCCATGCGGCCAACTCGGGCAGGGCGGCGAAGGCGTCGACCTGGGCGTGGGCCAGGCCTGCGCCGAGGGCTGCGAGCAGGCCGAGCCGGAACGTGGCAGCCGGATGGCGCGACGAACGACGCCACAGGGAGGCGAGCCAGGCCAGTAGCGCGGCGAGCCAGGCCAGCCCAAGCAGCCCCCACCCGGTTGCGTACTCCAGCCAGAGGGAGTGCGCGTGCAGCAGGTTGGGATTGGCGGTTGGGGAGGGCTGCAGGAAGGCGGGATAGCTCCAGTAGAAGCCGCCCGGACCCACGCCGAGCAGGGGAAAATGCCGCCAGAGGGCCAGGGCGCCCTGCCAGATGACGAGTCGGGCGCGTAAGGTTTCGAGATTCAGCAGCCGCTCACCGTAGAGCAGGAGCAGGGCCAGGCCGACAAGCAGCGTCAGCAGAGCGGCGGAACGCAGTTTGAAGGAGAGGGCGTTATGCCGGCGCCATGCCACAGCGATGAGGAAAGCGCCGGCTGGCAGGCCGAGCAGGAGCGCGCCGCGGCTCGCCGTGAGGAGTGAGGCGGTTGCCGCCAGCAGGCAGCAGGCTGCGACGGCGAGGCGCCAGCGCCGGCGGGCGGCCAGGATACCAATGCCGACGAAGAGCGTGCGCAGGAGATAGAGGGCGGTCTGATTGGGAGAATAGGAGGCTCCCATCAGGCGCCGGACGCCGTCAACCGAGACGCCGCCGCCTGTCAGCCAGTCAGTGATGCCGACGGCGGCGGCGAGGACGCCTCCAGCGAAGAGCGCGGCCAGGACGGCCTGCTGGCGGCGCGGCTGGCGGGCAATGAGGCGGATGGCGGCGTACAGAAGGACGGGTACGGCGACGAGTTCCCACAGCCCTTCGCGATATCCGGGCCAGTGCCAGACGTTGCGGGCGGTAAGGAGGCTGACGATGACCCAGGCAGGGACGAGCAGATCGGCGAATTTCAGCGTGTTGATTGCGGGGAAGCCGGGCGAAAGGGGGGAGAGGGATTTGAGAGCAGGCTTAAGTCGCCGGGGCAGCGTGAGGGCCAGGCGGGGCAACTGAGAGGGCATTATGGCCGTCAGGGTGGCCAGCAGCGCGGCCTGAGCCGGCGGCACAGTCCAGACTGCGTCGACAAGCTGCAACTCTTTGTGTTGGAAGTGGAAGGGCAGGGCGGCGGCAGCGAGCATCAGTCCCGCGATGGGCTGGGCGGCGATGAGAAAGGCGGCGGCGAGCCAGCAGAGGATGACGAGTGGCGGCCAGACGGCCAGGTAGTAGGTTGTGAGTAGAATGGCCCAGACTGCGAGCTTGCCGGCCGGCGGCCAAGTCAGGTAAGCGGCCTGCCAGCGGCGCAGGGGCAGGCTGCGGAGGACGCTGGCGGCCCACCAGAGAAGCAGCCCGACAGCCAATAGCTGCAACACGAAGCGTGCGTACCTGTTCATGTCGTTTTGCGATGGCAGGGGCTCGGGTGTTGCCTGGGAGGCGTCAGAGAAAACGGAAAGGAGGGGATGCTCTTCGTTATCGACGGTGATGAGTGAGAAGCCCCACATTGGATCGGAAACAGGCGCGTCCGGTCGGTCTATGGGCCAGCCCAGCGCGGCCAGCCAGGGCCAGCTGGTTCTTGCGTAGCGGATAGCTTCTGCGGTGAAGAGGCGCTGACTGGCTTCTGAGACGGTTTTCCAATGAACTTGCGGTTGCCGATTCCATCCGAAGCGGACGGCCCAGACGGGTGTTTGGCTATCCCCGGCGGCGACCATGACCTTCCGAATCCAAGCTGCGCGGCGGAAGTTGAGCGCGTCGACGCGGCTACGAGTGTCCTGGGGCCCGGTTCCGAATCCGAAAGGTTGGATGAGAACGGCATCGAAGTAAGGGGCGGCGCCGGCGGCGTAGAGGCGCTGGAGGAAGAAGCCCTCATCGATGGCGGTGTGGCCCCGGTCCTGGGTGGGGGCGAGCGCGGCAGCGAGGATGACGGCGTCGGGATCGGCGGCCCGAACGGCGCGGGCGGCCTCTTGCAGGAGCCGGGCATAGGCAACGGGATCGATCAGGCGGTTTCCCCAGTGAGGGGCAATGTTGGGCTCATCCCAAATCTGATAGTAACGGACTGTTTTTTGGTAGCGGCGGGCAAAGGCGGCGGCGAATCGGGCATAGGTTTCGGGTTGGGCGGGGGGCGCCAGCCGCCAGGGCCAGTCGTTTGCGGAGGCGGCTTGAGGGGGGACGTCTCTGCTATCCCTGGCCCAGGGGGGGCTTCCGTCCAGGACGACGACCGGCGCCAGCCCAGCGGCGGCGATTTCGGACAGGACCTGGTCGGTCCACGCCCATTGGAACTGGCCCGGTTGAGGTTCGATGCGGGACCAGTCGATGCGGAGGCGCGCCCAACCGAAACCGGCGTTTTGTAGGCGGTGCAGGGCTTGCCGCCGGGGGAGCGGGTCGTCGTATTGTTCGAGCGAGACGGTAACGCCGAGAAAGGGTATCTGGCCGGATGGGGAGGACTGCGTTTGGGAATCGACCGGCGCCTGCAGTCTGGCGGGGGGCGTCTGGCGGAGTTGTCGCAGCGATAGAGCAGCTTCTACACCCAAGTAGCAGAGGATGGTATAGAGGCAGGCGAATTGGATCAGTCGAATGCTGGTCAGCGCCACGGCATCGGAGTTCAGGAATAATCCTGGCAGTGGTCGAGGATGTTCTGGATGTGGCGCCTTTCCTCCTCGAATGTTGACAGGCGTTTTTGCGCGGCCCTGACGTCGATGGCTCGTCCGTGTTCTCGCTCTTCAGCGGCCTGCTGAAGTATCCGCAGCAGGAGGCGGACGATGCGGCGGCGGCGCTGGTATTCGAAGGGGAGGTGGGGATCGGAGATTGTCTCGGGCAGGGAGCGGTACCATGCCTCCTTTTCCGCCAGTTTGAAGTCGAGGGGGAGGGAGGGCATTCCCGGTGCTGAATGCGGGAAGCTCGATGCGGAGGATTGGGAGGCTGCGGACCGGGGCGGGTCATCGAAGGGAAGGAGGCGGCCGCTTTGCGCATTGAGCCAGAGGATTGGGGTTGCGTAGTCGACTCGGTCGGGGTTGTTGATATACATGTGGTTGCGGGCCGCGCTGGCGGCAGCATCAATGCAGCCGGGGGCCCGGCCTGACACGAGCGCCTGGTAGAATCCGGCGGCGAAGTTGGCGGCAGAGCGGTCGATGATCTCGTAGCGCATGGCGATCACTGCCGGCAGCCCGCTCTGAAGCAGCTGGTGGGCGAGGCTGGCGAAGGGGCGGGCGCTGTCGACCTGTCCGGCAAGGCAGGCGTTGACAAAAACCAGTTTGACC
Organism: Caldilineaceae bacterium; assembly: GCA_022824025.1. Taxonomy (GTDB): domain Bacteria; phylum Chloroflexota; class Anaerolineae; order Caldilineales; family Caldilineaceae; genus Bin5. Next base: position 41,275 of record JAJEBF010000005.1, on the reverse strand, counting down.
GACTCGACCTGTTGCAGGACCGTGCGCAGCGAGGCGGCGGAGACGAAAGCCGGCGCGCCGTCGGCCCACAGTTGGAGGCCGTCCTCGTTGCCGTGGCCGACGAAGTGGAGGATGTCGGGCCAGATCGTTACGAGACGTTCCCGAATCTCCTGAATTGTGACGCGGCCTTCCAGCTGATCGAGATTGATGCGGCCCGGTTCCAGTTCTGCGAGCGCGGCGCGGACCGAAGCGGCTTCCTCGCTGGAATTCAGCAGATTGCCCTGCGTGTCTTGGCCGGTCAGAAGAGAAACCGATGTGTCGGCGGCCCCGGAATCGACGGTCACCAGCAGGACTTTGAGGGGCAGCGCCGCCTCCAGCGGCCTGGGACGCGCAACATAGCTCACGAGATTCTGTGTACGGACCAGGGAGATATTGGGGTCGGCGGCGAAGGACTGATTGCGGAGGGGATCGTGGAGTGTTTCCCAGGGAAGGGCTGCGACGGCGGGCGGATGCAGGATGAGCCTGAGGCGCAGTCTCTCGCCGTCGTCAAGGTCGGCGCGGGCATGGGCCCAGAGGTCTCGGACCTGTTCGCGGATGAGTTCGGAAAAGAGCCTGCTGCCGATTTCGGCGAGAAACTCCTCTCCTTGCGGCTGAAACGGGTCGCTCAGGCGGGCCAGATATTCCAGCCAGACAGGATTGAGAGCATCCTGCCCGAGGGCAGAGGCGGCGCTCAGCCCGCGGTATGAAGCCAAAACAGGGAAGGGGATTCTATCCCCGCTAATTGTAATGTCGAAATTGGTATATTCGCTCAACTGCGGTTTCCAGTTGCTGTTTTTTGTTTTATAGTATCATCATCCTTCACAACAGGGAACTGGAAGCAGAAAATTGGAGACAGGGAACTGGCATTCGCCATTTGCCGCCGGAGGGCAACAGAATACGGAGCAGCCTGTTGGCGGTCGACCGGCGATGGCGGGGATGGGACAGCCGAGAGAGTCGGGCACTGTATACGGTCAGAACCGCCGTTTCGTACAGCGGGTGAGCGTGCTGGCGTGGACGGTTGCAGCCACAGTTGCGATCAGTCTGTTTCTGCGGTTGCCGACGGTGGTGCTGACGTTGAACGCGCTGGGCTCGCCAATGTCGATTCGGATCAGCGAGACGACGGTCATCGCTGTCTTTATTGCGCTGCTCACGGCCAGCGGCACGGAGCGCGCGATACGGACGCACCCTCTCTATGTAGGGGACCCGTTTGGCGGCGAGCCGGAAAGCGGGGGGCACACCTGGCTGTTCTGGGGGCTGCCCGCGGCGGTATCGATTTTGGCGGTGTTGCTGGCGCCGGAGGTGACAACGCCGCTCTTTCAGGCTGGCGCGGCTCTTCTCAGCGGAGGGCTGATCGCCATCATTCTGTTCAATCTTTATGCAACAGTGGACCGGGAGTCGGCGGGGTACCGTCAGGCTCGCATCCTGCTTAATGTGCTGTCGTACACGGCTGCGCTGGCGCTGTTCCTGTTGGTGTATCAGACGAGAACGCGCAGCCTTCTCTCCGGGTCGTTGATTGCTGCGACGGCCGCGCTGCTGGCGGTAGAGTTGCTACGGGATGTAACGCCCCGGGTGAATGTCGTGTTGCGCTATGCGGCGCTGGTTGCGGTTGTGCTGGGCCAGGCCGCGTGGGCGTTAAACTACTGGCCTCTTACCGGGGCGAGCGGCGGGCTTGTCCTGCTGCTGATATTCTACTTGTTCGTGGGGCTGGCCCGCCACGCTTTGCATGAGGGCCACCTCAGCCGTAAGCTTGTGTTGGAATATTCCGCGTTTGCGATTCTGGCGTTGGCGCTGATCGTGCTGATTGGGCCAGGACTCTGATACTCCTTTCCTCTTTCTCTCCTCTTTGCGCGGCCGCGCGCAGATTCAGTTCTCCACAATTCAAGAGCCGGACATTTCGCTGGCCGTTGCCGCCAATCTAGCGTAGTTTCCGCGCCAGCCCGCTCGCGACCCGTGATCGGCCGCCAGCTGCTGAACGGTAACGGTGAGCAGACGGTTGACAGGCGCGTCCAGGCCGATTTCGCCGCTTCTGCGGACGACTGCGCCGTTGTACCAACCCACTTCGCTGCCCCTTTTGCCCGCGTCCAAGTCGAGGAAGAGGCTGGGCATTTTGCCGCCCCTGGCTCCTCCGACGACTTTGTGGAGGGCGGGGCGCAGGAGGGCGCGGGGGCCGAAGCGCAAGAGCGGGGCAAGGGTACCAAGCGGGTACTTCTCCAGGTTGAGAGGGCGGATATCGGAGGCTTTCATGACGCGGAGGGCCTCGCGCAAGGCGTCAATCTCCAGATTGGCGATTCGGGGATCGGCGAAGGTGACACCGGGCGGTTGGGCAAGTATGGCGCTGGAGGCGTTGCCGATCATGTTCATGAGGAGCTTGGTCCATTTCATGTCGCGCGCGCTTTGGTGAACTTGCGCGGGGAGGCCGGCCGCGGAGAAGTGGGAGGCTAGGGCCGCGAGAAAGGATGAGTGATCGCTGTGTCTCGCGGCCCCGCTTTCGCCGCCGTAGTCCGCCAAACCGATGGCAAAATCGGGCTTCGTGACCTGGACGAGACCTGGCTCCGGCGCCTCGACGGGCGCGGTGATCGTGCCGGCGAGGGCTCGCTGCGCGCCAAAGCGGTCGGCTATCGCCTCCTCGTTGCCGACGCCGTTCTGCAGGCTGAGAATTGCCGGCGGCGCGGATCCGGCGGATGCCAGCTCGTCCAGGGCGGCGGCGGTGTCATAGCTCTTGACCGCGAGAATGACGAGATGAAACGGTTCTGGCAAGGCATCCCGCACTGACGAGACCGCGCTGATTGAGGGAATTGTCTGTGTCGCCCCGCCAGTCGCGCGCAACGCCAGGCCGCGGGCCTGGATGGCCGCGGTTGTGCGAGGGCGCCCGACCAGTGTCACGGCGTGGCCGGCGGCGGCCAGCTTGCCGCCGACAAAACATCCAATGGCGCCGGCGCCGATGATGAGAATGCGAAGAGGATCCATTGTTCAGTTTTCGTTCAGCGGCTGACGCGCCTGCAGGTCGTAGAGGCCATATGAAGCGGCAAGCAGCTCGATGGGATGACGGGAGGGCAGGCCGGCGCCGTGTTCCAGCTGCCAGCGGCAGGTCTCGGAGTCGCAGGCTGTAAAGGAGACCGCCCCCTGGACGGCAGGGTCGGACGTATTGCCCTGGGCGGCGACGAAGTCGAACAGTTCCGCACCCACGTCCATGGCGATCTGGTACTTTTCGGATTTGAGGCCGTAGGTTCCTGCGATGCCGCAGCAGCGGGCGTGCGATTCGCGCAGATCGATGCCGGGAATGAGCGCCAACAGGTCCAGCGCGGGTTTGCCGATGCGATGCGCCCGCAGCTGGCAGGGGGCGTGGTAGGGCAGGATGAAGGGCTCCTGGCCGTTGTTGAGGGGCCCCAGACCGGCGGGCAGCTGGCCTTGATTTTCGCGTTCGCGCAGCCACTCGAAGATATCCCAGGTGTTGCGCTTGAGGGCTTGCGTGCCTTCGTCTCCCTCCAGGTCGAGAAGCTCCGGCGCCTCTTCTTTGAGGGTGAGGGTGCAGCTGGTGCTGGCGCCGAGGATCGGGTAGCCGGCCTGGATGTAGTCAGCGAACTGTGCCACATTGCGGCGATGGTAGGTTTCGGCGGCGCTGAATTCGCCATTGGAGAGCAGGGGCAGTCCGCAGCAGCTCTGCGGGGGCACGACGACTTCGTACCCGAGGTGCTCCAGCACGAGGACAGCGGCCATGCCGACGAACGGTTCGTAATGCTGGGTCGCGCAGCCGTGGAAGTAGACGACTTTTCGTTCGCTGCGAAGCCGCCGGGAGCGGGTTCTTTTCAGCCAGCGGCTGAAGGTTCTATTGTGCCAGCGGGGCAAGGGGGCTCTTTCGGCCACACCGAAGAGGACGGCGGCCAAACGACGGCTGAGAGGGTGGTGCAGGAGGGCATTGGCCAGGGCGGGCGCGACGCTGCCGACCCGGCCCAACAGGTCGCTGCGTCCGAGAAGGCGGTTCCGCAGGGAGAGCCCTTCCGCCGCCACGATGCGGGCGCGGGCGCGGGCGTTGATTTCAGCGATACGGACACCGGTTGGACAGACTTCATTGCAGACGCGGCAGCCGGAGCAGTAGTCGACGGATGCGTCGGGGACTCGTCCGCGGCCAGGCGGCGAAGGATTGTCGCCGGCGGCGTCCTGGAAATAGGGGTATCCGATTTCGCGAAAACGTTCGGACTGGGGCGCGGCGTACTTGGGACCTGGAAAGCTGTCGGTTACTTCGGAGACAGGGCAGTAGCTGACACAGATGTTGCACTTGATGCATGCGTTCAGGCTTATGCCGACAGAGTTCGGCTGAATGGATTGCATGGCGGCGACGGGTGGAGAATCCTGGTTCATTGACCGTTTGCCACCGAATGCGCGGCGGCAAAGCCGGTCGCGATGGCGATCCCTTCGCGGCTGCGCTCGCGAATGGGATCGGTATGGGCAAGGACGGAGCCGGCAGCCCACAGGTTATCGTATACCGGCGCGCCGTCGCGGTCCAAGGGGCGGAAGCGAGTGTCGACAGGGACGCCGCCCTGGAAGACGGGGTGGCCCCGTTTATCGAGAAAGATCGGGCGCAGCCACTGGGACCGCGTCTGGGGGGCGGTCAGGGGCAGGTCGAAAACAGTTTCCCTGACGCGGCCGCAGCGGTCACCGCGGATGCCGCCGCCGAGGATGCCGCCGGTGGCGAGCAGGTAGTTGCGTGCGGTGTGGCGCAGAGGGCGGCTGCCGGATTCGGTCTCTATCCACTCGATGCGGCGACCGGCCGTGCGCACGCCGCAGACCTTCATGCCGATTTCAACGCGCACGCGGAGGCGGGTAAGCTGGGCGCGCAGGGATGCGTCCAGGCGCATGCCGGGCACGCTGGGGGGAAGGGTTGGGATTTCGAAGAGTGAAAACGGTGGCTGCAGCGGGGAGCCGGGAGGCGTTTTGCGGCGGTCTGGGGCCGAACCGGCCTGGTGCAGCTTGGCAAGGAGACGCGTGTGCGTTTTCAGGCCGAGGACGGCTGGCAGGCCGATCCGCTCGCCGGTTGCGGCTGCGTCCGAAACCATTTCGATGAGCATTTCCTGGGCGGCGGGTTGATCCAACAGCCGGGCCAACTGGATTGTGTTGTGGTCACGCCGATTGGTGAGGCGACTGAGAGGAAGCAAAGCGCTGCGCGCAGGGCGGCCCTGGCGCCGCAGGTTTTCTGCGATCAGGGCCGGGTAGAAGTCTGTCATGCCGTTGAACCCAATGATGAGGAGGGGCCGCTCATCCTCCAGGGAGGCTGCCAGTTGGGCGTGGGGGGCCAGGAAGACGGGGCGGGCGGCGCCGACGGGAGAAATGAGCTGGCCGTTCCGCCCAGGCGCGATGTCTGTGAAGTGGCCGCTGGGGTCATCTTCGCGGTCAATCGGTTGCGAGGGCGCGCTGGGGCCGGGGGAATCGATACTGGCGGCGGCGCGTTCGTAGGGCAGGCCGGCCGCGGCGGCGAGCTGCTGAAAGGCGTCGAGGGCGTTTGCGATTGACGCCGCGCCGAGGAGCCGATAGGGGTGCGCGGGGGGCAGGCGCCCCAGCGCCTGCATCCAGTTCGCGACAGGCTGCCGCCCATCCGGCAAGTAACCGAGGAGATCGATCGTGCCGGCATGCCAGTGGGTCGTTCCGGCGCCCTGGGCGATCACCCGCACGTTGAGGCCCGCGCGGGCGGCTGTGCAGGCGGCGAAAAGGCCGGTCAGGCCGGCGCCGATGATGAGGAGATCAGTCATGTAAGCCCGGCTTCGCATTCAAGGTTTGGGCTCGCCGGAAACGGGGGCTCGCGGCACGGGCCGCCTGGCCAGCGGCCGCCAAAGGCATGGGGGCGTTCATGTCAGGCGGGATCCTGGTAGGAGAAGCCGGTGCGATAGAACTCTGAGAGGGGGCTCTGCCCTTCATCGGCCGGCAGATGGTCGGCATTGAGGATGCTCAGATAGATCAGTTCATCCAGCCTTTCCTGGCGCAGTTGGTCGCCCCAGAGGATGGGCACAACGCCCTTCCAGCGTTCCTGGAGAAAGTCTCGCAGGAGCAGGTTGGGCTGGGAGACGGCTGCGGCGGGGTCTATGGCGGGTGAGGGGCGGCGGGAGTCGGGCTGGGCGGCCGGCGCGGGTTCTGCGGGGTCGCCATCTGCCGGGGGGCCATCGAGGTGATGGTGGGCGGGCGACTGAATATGGGCTACCTTCCAGTCAGCGGCATCGGTCGCGGTTTCATCGCTGCGCAGCTGGTGGAGGACACCGACCGCGCGGTAGGTGCAGAAGCCGCCCTGACAAGGGCCCATGCCGAGGCGAACATCGCGGCGCAGGTCGTCCAGGGTAACGGTCGGGTTGCGCTGCGCCGCGCCTTCCAACATAGACCGGGTGACCAGTTCACACTCGCAGATCAGCTCCGACTGCTGGTTTGCGGATTCGACTTCGTCGAGGCGGTGACCGAGCCAGTAGTGTCCCTGTTCGACGCCGGGGACGGGCGTTTCGGCGGTGCGGCAGGGGCGGGCGGCACCGAGCTGGGCGCAAGCTGCGTCGACGGCGGATTCGGCCATCAGGCGGAAGGTCGTCCATTTTCCGCCGGTGATGGTGATAAAGCCGCTGAGGCCGTCCCGCTGCTCGTGGTCCAGCAGGGCGAGGGCACGAGTGGCGTCGCGGCTGGCGGGCGATGCTGGCTTCGCTTCCGGTTGGGAGGCGCGCCCGTCCGGATGCGGAGCTGGCCGGTGTCCCGGTTCATGGGAGGAAGGCGGCTCGTGGTAGAGGGGTCGAACGCCGGCCCAGGCGCGCAGGATCCGGCTGCGGCTGAGGCCGGGCACCAGTTTGTCGCCTTCGGTCAGCATCAGGTCGATTTCCCACTGTTCAATGGAGAGGTTTTCGGGGTCGGACACCTGCTGGTCGGTTGTGCCGATGACGCTGACGGTGTGAATGGGCACCAGGATATCGCCGTCGCCGGGCATTTTGCAGCGGTTGATGACGGTATTGGTCAAGCGGGCGTTGGTTGCGAGCATCACGCCTTTGCCGAGAATCATGTTTACTTCAACACCTGCGAGGGCCGCGACCTGGCCGCACCATGCGCCGGCGGCGTTTATGACGAGGTCGGCGTCAATGCGCAGCTCTTCGCCTGAGACGGTGTCGAGAACGGCGGCGGCGGACACAGCGCGGTTGCCGTCCCCTCCGGAGAGGTGGAGGCCGGTCAGCTCGTGGTAGGGGAGGAGGAGGGCGCCGGCCTGGCGGGCGGCCTGGGCGGTGGCATGGGCGGCGAGGAAGCTGTCGGCGGCGGCGTCGGGCAGTTCGAAGACGCGGCTGATGCGTGGATTCAGAAGGGGTTCGCGGAGGAGGGCAGTTGACGCGGGGATCTCGTCGCAGGGGATGTCAAGGCGTCGACAGGCGGCGGCGAAGCGGTCGGGATAGTCGTCTTCGTCTTCGGGCGTGACGATGAATAATCCACCTGTGTCTTCGATACAGTGGGTGTGGGTGCGGCGCAGGATACGATTTTCGCGAATGCACTCGACGGCGCTGTCGGCGTCCTTCAGCACGTACCTTGCGCCGCTGTGCAAGAGTCCGTGGTAGCGTCCGGTGGTGCCGTGGGTGAGGTCGCGTTTTTCGACGAGGACAGTTTGGAAGCCACGGAGGGCGGCGTCCCAGGCAACGCCTGTACCGGTTGCGCCGCCGCCGATCACGAGGATTTCGGTCTGAATCCGTTTCATCGGGGGCTAGCCAAAGTCATGGAGAAGCTGATGGATCTCCTGGGCGCGGCTGCACTGCAGGGCTTTGGCTGCGAGCGTTCTGGCGGCGTCCATGTCGACGCGGCGAATCGCGGACTTGACCATCGGTACGGCCGGTCCGGCCACGCTGATTTCATTGAGGCCGAGGCCGAGCAGGAGGGGCTGGACGGAAGGGTCGCCGGCGACCTCGCCGCAGATGGCGACGGGGATGCCGGCGGCGCGGCCGGCATCGCAGGTGAGGGCGATGAGGCGGAGGACGGAGGGGTCGAGGGGGGTTGCCAGGGTGGCGACGGCGCTGTTTACGCGGTCGGCGGCGAGCGTGTATTGGGCCAGGTCGTTGGTGCCGATGCTGAGGAAGTCGACCTGCGGCGCGAAGTGGCGCGCGAGGAGAGCGGCGGACGGCACTTCGATGAGGACGCCTACTTCGAGCGTGCCGAGCTGGCGGCAGCGCTTGTAGCCGGGCACGTCCTCGAGCAGTTCAAGGGTCTGATGGACTTCACTCACTTTCGAAATCATGGGGATAAGAATTCGAATGCGGGACACGGGGGCGACGTCGCGCGCCAGTTCCACGAGGGCCTGTGCCTGGTCGATGAGCATTTGGGGATGGCGGAGCAACAGGCGGATGCCGCGCACGCCGAGGAAGGGGTTGGCTTCGGCGGGAGGCTGGAGATAGGGAACGGGCTTGTCGCCGCCGATGTCAAGCAGGCGGACGGTGAGCGAATGGCTGTTGGTGTATGAGTGCACATCCTGGTAGGCAGTGAGTTGTTCGGCAACGGTGGGTGGGCTGGTCCGGTGTTGAAACAGGTTTTCAGTGCGGAGAAGACCGATGCCTTCGGCTCCGTTGGAGTGGATGTGGAGGAGGTCTTCACGGCTGTTGACGTTGACGCGAACGGGGATGCGTTCGCCGTCGGGGGTGAGGGCGGGTTCGTGGGAATGCGAGAGCGCCTCTGCCTGGAAGCGCCGCAGCCGCGAGCGGGTCAGTTGATATTGTTCGAGGGCCTCTTCATCTGGGTCGACGAGGAGGCGGCCGCGGATTCCGTCAACGACGGCGAACATGCCGCTTTGGAGTTGGAGGATTTCGGATCCGGCGCTGCAGACGAGAGGGATGCCCAGACTGCGGGCCAGGATAGCGGTGTGCGCGGTTGGCGTGCTGGCGGCCAGGGCAATGCCAACGACGTGGGCCTGGTCCAGGTGCGTGGTATCGAATGGGGTCAGGTCTTCGGCGAGGAGGATTGTGTCGTTGGGCAGCGGGTTGAGCTGGCGGGCCGGCGTGATCCCTCCGAGGCGGAAGACGAGACGTTGACCGACATCGCGAATGTCGGTGGCGCGGCTGGCGAAGTACTGGTCGCTGAGATCGCGGAAGAGACGGACGAGTTCACCGGTGGCCTGGCGGGTGGCGCTTGTTGCATCTGAGCCGGCGTCGATGGCGGCGCGGACGGCGTCGGTCAGCGTGCTATCGTGGAGGATTTCGCGGTGAACGAGAAAGATCTCTGCTGTGTTGGCCTGGCCGATCTGGGCCAGGCGTGCCAGTTCCTCATCCACGAGGAGGCGCGCCGCCAGGAAACGTTCCCACTCTTCTTCGGGGTCGCCGGCTGGGGGCGCGGGCGTTCTGCCGGCGTCGTCGGCGACGACAGGGGCGTACTTGTAAATGTTGCCGATACCGACCCCGGGCGCTGCTGAGAGGCCGTGAAAGAGTTGCTGCACAGGGCAAAACTCGCTGGTGTTCAGAAAAGTGAGCGGAGGGCTTCGATGGCCGCCTCGGCGTCCGGGCCCGATGCGGCCAGTTGCAGTTCATGTCCTTGCCGGGCCTGAAGCTGGACCAGTTGAAGGATGCTTTTGAGGTCAACAGCGCTGCTATTACGGCTTAGATTGGCGGCGGTGATCCGGGCCTGAAACTGACTGGCAGTACGGACCACATCTCTGCCGGACCGGAGATGGAGGCCGCGGGGATCAGTGATGGTGACCACGACACTTTGGGAAGGCTGATGCGAGTTATTCGCAGGCGCGGGTTGAGAGTCGGGGTGGAGGGGGCGGGCGTTGCCGCCGGGGCCGCTCTGCGAGCGCCGCTCATGTTCCTCGAGACTTTCCTTTTGGGGGAAAGTATGTGACGGGCAGTTTTCCATCTCAGAGTTCCAAGCGTGCGATCATGCGATTCGTTCAGCCGGTGTTGGCGAGTTTCGGTGTGGACAGCGCTGCTTCGGCGACCGCGTTGACCGTTTGCAGGGGCTCGCCGAGACCGGCGTGCAGCGCCGCCACGATCGCGCCCTCCACAAGGGGCGCGTTGCTGAGCAGACATTTCCTTCGCTGCTGTTCCGGCAGCATTTCAAGTGCGATTTCGGCTGACATGACGGAGCTTCCAACGTCCATCAACAGAAGCACTCCGTCTTCACACCAGACCTCTTCAATCGCGGAGAGAATTTTGAAGGCGTCGGTTCCGAGGGCCTGGGCGTCATCCGGGAGGCCGCCGGCCTGGCTTATGCCGACCTCGTCCCCGGCCATCTGGACGGCCAGTTCGCGCACGCCCTCGGCAAGTTTGGCGCTATGGGAGACGATCACCAGACCGATCACGAAGCGAACTCCAGAGCAGGCGCGCGCAGATGGCTCGGCATTGGCGGACTCATGGCGCCCAATCGAGTGTGCGTTGGACGGCCTTATGCCAGCCGGCGTAGCCTTGCGCGCGTATGGATTCGTCGATTTGGGGGCGCCAGACTTTGTCCTCGCGCCACTGTGAGCGGAGGGTGTCGAGGTCGGGCCAGAAGCCGACGGCCAGGCCGGCGGCATAGGCGGCTCCCAGGCTGGTTGTTTCGGCGATCTGTGGGCGGATGACGGTTGCGCCGAGGATATCGGCCTGCATTTGCATCAGCAGGTTGTTAACGGTTGCGCCGCCGTCGACTTTAAGCTGGCGCAGCGGCACGCCGCTGTCGGCGTTCATGGCCTCGAGCACTTCGCGAGTCTGGTAGCAGATGGATTCGAGGGCAGCGCGGACGATGTGGGCCCGGGTCACGTAGCGGGTGAGCCCGACGATTACGCCGCGGGCGTCGCTGCGCCAATGGGGGGCGAAGAGCCCGCTGAAGGCTGGGACGAGGAAGCAGCCGCCGGAGTCGGCAACGCTTTGGGCGATTTCTTCGGTTTCGGCGGCCGAGTTGATGAGTTGAAGCTCGTCCCGCAGCCACTGGACGGTGGCGCCGGCCATGGCGATTGAGCCTTCGAGCGCGTAGACGGGCGGGGACTGGCCCATTTGATAACAGACGGTCGTCAGGAGGCCGTTGCGGCTGTGAACAGTTTCCTCGCCGGTGTTCAGAATCATGAAGCAGCCGGTCCCGTAGGTGTTTTTGGCCTCGCCGGGGCTGAAGCAGGTCTGGCCGACGGTCGCGGCCTGCTGGTCGCCGAGATTGCCGCAGATGGGGATGGCGGCGCCGAGGGGGCCATCGGTCGCGGTCATGCCGTAGAAGGCGGGTTCGCTGCTGGGGCGGATTTCCGGCAACATTGAGCGCGGAATCGCGAGGATGTCCATCAGTTCGGCGTCCCAGGCGAGCGATTCCAGGTCCATCAGCATTGTACGGCTGGCGTTTGTGGGGTCGGTAACGTGGACGGCGGCGGCGCCGGTGAGATTCCAGATCAGCCATGTGTCAACGGTGCCGCAGAGCAGGTTGCCGGCATCGGCTTCAGCCTGCGCGCCCGCGACGTTTTCAAGGATCCAGCGGAATTTGGGGCCGGAGAAGTAGGTAGCCAGGGGCAAGCCGGCTTTTTGATGAAACGTGGGCGCGTGGCCGGCCTCCTCCAGGCGGCGACAGATGCGGTCGGTGCGCGTGTCCTGCCAGACGATGGCATTGCAGACAGGCAGCCCTGTGTTGCGATCCCAGATGACGGCGGTCTCACGCTGATTTGTGATGCCAATGGCGGCGATCTGATCGGGATGGACGCCGCATTTGGCGAGGGTGGCGCGGATCACATTTTGGGTACGTTGCCAGATTTCGAGGGGATCGTGTTCGACCCAGCCGCTGCGGGGAAAGATCTGTTTGTGTTCCTGCTGTTCGAACCCGACGATGGCGCCCGTCTGGTCGAAGAGCATGAAACGGGTGCTGGTGGTGCCTGAGTCGATTGCGCCGATCAGTTGAGGCATCAGCCTGCACCAGTTTTTGTGAAGACCTCGGCGGCGGTCTCGAAGAGGAAGTAGGCGCTGGTTGCGCCTGGGTCCTGATGACCGATGGAGTGTGGGCCAAGGTAACTGGCGCGTCCTTTTCGGGCCTCAATTTCAATCGTATGCTTCATGCCCAGATGGGCAGCTTGCCGGGCGGCAGCCAGGATGACGGCGGGGCTTTGATGGGCGGCCAAGGCGGCCTCCATCGCCTCCACGGCCGGCTGCATGGTATCGATCATGGTCTTGTCGTCGGCCTGGGCTTTGCCCCGCTGCTGGAGGCCATCGAGGCCGTAGCGGAACATCTGGGTCAGCTGCACCAGGTCGATGGAGCTACCGTTGGTGGGGCTGGTGGCGGCGCGCAGGAAGAAGGTTCCGTACAGCGGTCCGGCGGCCCCGCCGATTCCGCTGATGAGGGTCATGGCGACGGAGCGCAGGAAGGAGCTGACATCTTCGGACTGTTTTTCTTCCTTGAGGCGCTCCTTCAGTTTGCTCATGCCGCGGCGCATGTTCACGCCGTGGTCGGCGTCGCCGATGGCTGTATCGAGTTTGGTCAGGTGCGCTTCGTTCTCGATGATGCGAGCGGCATACGCCAAAAGCCATTTGCGCAGTTGTGAAGTTGTGATCTCCTGGCCCATATTGTTCGTCCGTATTTGGATGGCCACTGGGTTACCAGTGCAGGGCTGGGGTATGCACGGGAGCGTCCCAGAGGCCCAGCAGTTCGTCGTCCAGTTTCATCAGGGTCATTGTGTACCCGCCGCGCCCGAGGCTGGTCAGGTAGTTTCCGATCAGTTGGCGCTCGACCCGAAGCTGATGCGCGGCCATCCGTTCGTGAATCGCTTCGGAGAAGAGATACAGTTCAAGAGGCGGCGTCCCTCCCATCCCGCTGATTAGGAGGAGGACGCGATCCCTGGGCGCGAAGGGCAGGTCGTCAAGAATTGGCGGCAGAATGAGGTCGACGATTTCGGGCATGCCTTGTTTGACAGAGCGCACTTCGCCGGGTTCGCCGTGGATACCGACGCCCAGCTCGATGGAATCGTCTGCCAGATTGACGCCGAGGCCGTTGCGCGGCAGGGTGTTTACGTTGGTGCCGACTCCCATGCTGCGGGAGGCGGCGACGGCGCGCTGCGTTACGTTGACGGTTGCGTCGAGAGAGTATCCGGATTCGGCGGCGGCGCCGGCGATTTTGCAGGCAAGCGTTGCGGCGCCGAGCCCGCGTCGGTTGGCGACTTCGGGGATGGCGACGTCATCGTTGACAAGGACGTAGCGGGCGTCGATACCCTCCTGGAGGGCCATTTCGATGGTGAGTTCAGTATTGAGCACGCCGCCGGCATAGTTCTTGACAATGAAGAGCACGCCGCTGCCGTGGTCCGCGGAATGGACGGCGGCCATCAGTTGGACAGGGGAGGGGCTGGTGAAGATGGGGCCGGGGCAGGCGGCATCGAGCATGCCAAGGCCGACGTAGCCGATGGGCAGGGGTTCGTGGCCGCTGCCGCTCCCGCTGATGACAGCGACTTTTCCGGAAGGGCAAGGCGCGGTTCGCTCGACGTAGTCCGGGTCGAAATGAACTTTGATTGTGTCCGGGTGACAGAGCGCCATGCCACGCAGGCTCTGGGTAATGGCGCTGCCCGGTTGGTTTACGAGGCTTTGCATGGCTCATTGTAGGCAATGAAATGCGGCACCATGTCTATTGTAGCTTGAAGCGCGGCATTTTTCAACGCTGGAACTGCAGTGGTCAGTGGTAAGTGGTTAGTGGGTGGCAGGAAAGGGAGGTGTGGGTGGGTTGGGGCTTATGGTGGGGAGAAGTCTTCGTTGACGGCGAGTTCGTTGGCGAGGGCGGCAAGTTTTTGCCAGGTGGCGTCTTCGACGTAGATGCCTTCGACGCGGCCTTTTTGGGTTCGCAGGTATTCCAGTTCGCCGGGGTAGTAGACGCGTTCGACATGCTCGGCAGGCGGTGTTGCGGTAAGGTATTGGGCGAATTCGGTTACTTCCTGTTTGAACTCTTCGAGGGGGCGAAAGGCGTCGACCTGGAAGACGGCCATGAAGCAGCCGTCGTTGTGGCGGCCGGTGGGCTCGATCCCGAATCCCAGGCCGGTGAGCAGGCCGGAGAGAATCTCGACCATGGCGGAGAGTCCGTAGCCTTTGTGTCCTTCTGAGCCGCCGAGGGGCAGAATGGCTCCGCCTTTGCGGGCGGCAGTGGGGTCTGTGGCGGCGCGGCCTTCGCTGTCGATCACCCAGCCGGCGGGGATGGACTGGCCGCGCTCGATGGCGACGCCCAGTTTGCCGCCGGCGACGGCAGAGGTGGCAATATCGATGTAGAAGGGTCCGTCGAGATGGGAGGGGACGGCGATGCAGATTGGGTTTGTGCCGAGTCTCGGCTCGCGCCCGCCAAAGGGGGCCACGCTCTTGGGGCCGCGGCCTGAGTCGGCTGTCATGAGCCCGATCATGCCGGCTTCTGCAGCCATGAGGGGATAGTCGGTGAGTCGCCCGACGTGGCCCTGGCGGACGACGGTGGCGGCGGCGACGTTTTCCTGGCGGGCCTTGTCGATTGTCAGTTGCATGGCCCGTTCGGAGACGGTGAATCCGAAGCCCCAGTTGCCGTCCACGACGGTTGTGGCACGGCTTTCCTTTATGATGGTGAAGGGGGCGCCGGGGTGGATGTGGCCCCTCTGGATTGATGCGATGTAGCCAGGGATGTGGATGATGCCGTGCGAGTCGTGGCCGGCGAGGTTGGCAGCGATGAGGTGGCGCGAGACGGTCGCGGCTTCGGCGGTCGAGGCGCCGGCTGCGACGAGAAGCCGTCCTGCGATTCGTTCGAGTCGGTCGGCTGGAATCATTGGCATGGGACGAACTCCGGATGCCTGTGGCCGGCAGACCGTGCGGCTGGTCTTGCGGGCGGCGGGTGGACTGGCGGCTACCTGCTGGAGAACTGGGGTCTGCCGAGAGCGTCGGTGGAATCGCGGCGCTCGTAGTAGTTGAGATGGCCGCCGGCATCGTTGAGGATTCGTTCACGGGCGACGGCGACCCGCTCCGGGCTGCGCGCGGCGATGTCGTCCTGGCAGTCGGGGTCGGTTTCGAGATCGAAGAGGCGGGCAATTGGAGGCTGCCCGGGGCGGGAGGATGGGTCTGTTGACTGCCAGTCGAGCGTGCTGAAGAACCAGTTGCGGTCATCGCGGTACCAGACGGAGTTGCCGTAGCGGCAGGTGAGGTAGTCGCGCGCGCGGAAGGCGTTGTTTTGTTCGAGCAGCGGCAGGAGGTTTTGGCCTTCGATTGGGTCAGCTGACTGTTGCCCCGTTACGGCAAGGATGGTGGCGGGCACGTCCAGGGTGTAGACGAGTTCGTTGCGGACCTGGCCGGCGCCGAGGCCGGCGGGATGGCGCATCAACAAAGGGATGTTCATGGTGCCGGGGTACATGTAGTCGGCGGGCTTTCCGATTATTTTGTCCGGGTTTTCGCCGAAGTTGGTGCCGTGATCGCTGAAGAAGAATATGAGTGTATTGTCTTGCAATCCCAACTGGTCGACAGTATCCAGAAGGCGGCCGAACCACGCGTCGACCATGGTGACGAGGCCGGCGTAGTTGGCGCGGATGCTGGGGATGCGGTCGTCGTAGCGGTCGGCGAAGGGCCCGTAGGCGGCGGTGAGGCAGACGGGTTCGCGTTCGGCGCGGCTGCCGTAGAGGTCATAGTAGTGGAGGGGGGCTTCCCAGGTTTCGTGGGGGCTGAAGCTGTCAACGTAGAGATAGAAGGGAGAGGAGGCGTGGTTGCGACCGGGCGGGCGGTTGTCGCGCAGGAAGTCGATTGCGCCCTGGAAGGTACGGGCGGTCGGCCAGTCCTCCTCGGGTCGTTGGGGGCGGACGTTGACAAGATGCGCGGCGACCCGTTCCTGGGAGCCGGCGCGATAGCGGTCGAAGAGGGCGGGGTCTGCGTTTGCGACGGCGTTCCAGCGGTCTTCGGCCTGTCCGCGGATGAACTCCCACTGGCGGAAGCCGCGGGTAAAGTTCATGCCGGGCACGAAATAGTGGGGCACGTCGGCGAAGAAGCCGGTGTGGTAACCGGCCTGTTGCAGCGTTTCGGCGATGGTGCTTTCCTCGGCGGACATGGGCTGCCAGCCGGGCAGGTAGACGTTGTCCCAGGGGACGGGCTGGTAGTCGTTGAAGGGGAAGGCGCGCCGACCGCTGTGGAGGGTGCGCCTGGTGGGAATGGTGGGCAGGCATTCGGGATGGGCGCGGGTGAAGCGCACGCTTTGGCGGGCGAAGCGGTCGATAGAGGGTGTGTGGATCCAGTCGTTGCCATAGCAGCCGAGAAAGGCGGTGCGCAAGGTATCCGCGACGACGACGATGACGTTCAGTTGCGTTTGGTGTGATTGGGTCATGGGTGAAGTTGCCTGGGTGGGCGCCTTTATCGGGTGAGCGGTTCGAGAAGCGTGAGATCGCTGGTATTGGCGGGGACCCAGCCTTCGGCGCCGTTATCGACGCGCACATACCACCAGACGATGGTATCGCTGTTTCCTTCCAGCCAGATTGGGCCGTTGAGGATGGTCATGTGGTTGGCGTCTTGCAGGTTGGAGACGATGGCGCCGGCCTGCGCGCCGGCTTCAGAGCGGAGGGAGATTTTGTATTCGGGCAGCAGGCGGATGCGGTCGCCGACGTTCATGGGGATTGCGTTGCGGCTGGGCGGCAGGCCGTTGGTTTCGGCGATGAGGACAAAGGTGTTGGCGTTTCCTGAGGCGGATCCCAGGGCGATATTGGCCGGCGCGTTTGATTGCGCCAGATCGCCGGAGAGCCAATCGTTGAGGAACCACCCGCTGAACAGGGCAGAGATCAGGAGGAGCATGGCGCCGACCAGCAGGAGGGGGCTGCCCGATGCCGGGGCAGGGGCGATGCCGGGGCTTGGGGCGCTGCCCCGGGGCTGGACCGAAAGCGGGTCGCTGTTCAGTTGCATACGGAGCGGGTAGAGACGGACAGGGCGGTCACTTTTGTAGCGGTCTTCGATGAGGCGGAGGCTCTGGCGCAGGGCAATCTCGTAAAGGGAGTCGGCGATGTTGTTGTTCATATGGATTTCGGCGCGCACAGGCCGTCCGCGCCGGTCCATCAGGACAAGCAGCCCGGCGAGGGGCTGGCCCTGGAGGTCGGTAAGATTGTAATAGTCGGCGCGGATTCCCTGGAGGTCGGCGTGTGGTCTGAACCTTCGGATCACACTCAACGTACCGGGGTTTCTCACAGCCTCAACCATCGCTTGTTTCTCCAGCGCTTCCGTACAATGCTACGAATTCCAACGGTCGTTCTCTGCTTCATTGCGGAGCTGTCGGCCAGCGGCTCCTGTCGGGCATGGGGTCTCACGATGTGATGTTTGCGGCGCGGTCAGTTCGTTGACGAAATGCAAGCGTCAGTCAGGAAGTTGCAGGGAGACGATCCCTGCGACCTGGACTGAACTCTCGGCGTAATTGACGATGCGCAACTCGAACAGGCTGGGCAGATCGGGCCGCAGCATACCCTGCCACCGCAGACTATCACCGGTTTTGCGAAAGGGAAAATCGCCGGAAGGGATTCCACTGATTTCGGCGCCCTGTTCTGCCTGTCCGATGTAACCGAAAGTGGTTCCATTGAACTGGGATCCTGGGCTGGCCGACCCGGTGTAGGTAAGTTTGAGGGGCGCTCCCTGGATGGTCATCGCAGGCTGATGAATGGGCTGGATGCCCTCGATTAAGAGACGATGGACGCCGGCGGCGCGGACGTACTCTTCGTTGACTCGATAGACGCGCAGTCGGAGCAGGTAGTCTACGCCGGCGATGTTTGGCCAGGGGCCGTCGAAGTCGAGGGAATCGCCGGCGATGCGTTCGGCGCGCAGTCCGGAGAAGAGGAATTGGGCGCGGCCATCGACGATGCCAGTCAGCTGGATGTCGGTGCCGCGGATGTACTCGCCGACTTCTATGCGCATTTCGGTGGGACCGGCGAATGCGATGGCGTCACCGTCAACGTCCAGGCTGGGAAGTTCGACCAGCTGAGGCAGGTCGGCGATGCCGCTGAGGTCGGGGAGTTCCAGTTCTCCCAGGAGGTCGAGGTCGAAGCCGGGCAGCTGATCGAGCAGTTCTTCGACGCCGGGGAGGTTACGCGGCGAGGGCAGCTGGGGCATCTGGGGCGCGCCGGGCAGGTCGGGGCCAAAGCAGGCGGACAGGAGCGTGAGCGCGATCAGCAGGGAAGAGACCAGACCACACAGTTTCACAGGCAACCACCTTGGCATGACAGTTTGGACTTTCCTTCGACTCTCAAAGCGTCGTTGGTCATCGGCATCATGGCTTCGCGGCTTCTTTACTTTTGTCGCAGACCAGGTGCGTTAAGCAGGGCGTTCGACGCCGTAAATTCGATAGCCGTTGACCAACATGCCGCCATCGACTGCGATGCGTTCACCGGTGATGAAACTGGATTCCTCCGACGCCAAAAAGACGGCCGCTGCCGCGATTTCGTGAGGCAGGCCGTTGCGACCAAGCAAGGTATCTTCGGTCGGACGGGGTGCGTCCAAATGCGGCGGGCGGTTTTCGATAGGACCTGGAGCGATCGTGTTGACGCGGATATTGTAAGGAGCCAGATCGGTGGCTGCTATGCGAGTCAGAGACTCGACCGCGCTCTTGGCCGTGACATAGGCGGCACAGCGGGGCAGAGGGACTGTGCCATTTATGGAGGAAATGTTGATGATATTTCCCCTGCCGGCCTTGGCCATGACACGGCCCACCAGTTGTGAACAGACAAAGACCGCCGTCTGATTGACGCTGACTACGTGATCCCATACGGCCTGGGATATCTCGAGGAAATGGCCGTTTTCGCCGAGGACGGCGGCATTGTTGACTAGGATGTCGATGCGGCCAAAACGCCGCACCGCTTCTTTTACCAGCAGTTCCACGTCCGGACGGCTGGAGACATCCGTTTTGACAAAGATCGCGACCCCGCCGAGTCCTTGAAGCTCGGCCAGGACGCGTTGCCCGGAAATCGTGTCCTGTTCGGCGATTACGACTGCCGCCCCTTCTTCAACAAAACGTCTTGCGATCGTACGACCGAGCCCGCGGCCGGCACCGGTAACGATGGCGACTTTTTCGTTCAGCCGCATTTTCGATCCTTCCGCTAGGAATCTTCAGTTTACAGCAGTCGTCACGGCTTGGCAACTGGACGGGGATTTGTCTGAACGGGGATTTGGGGGGATTAAGGGGATTAGGGGGATGGGAAACTGCAGTGGTCGGTGGTCAGTGGTTAGTGGTTAGTGGGTGGCGGGACGGGGAGGTTACGCGGGGGAGCATACGGGGGACCGGCGGGGAGGGCGACTACAAGGCGGCGACTTCAGGGGGGCGACTTCAGGGGGGCGACTACAAGGGAAGCCGGGACGCGCAAACGAAGCGCGGTGTACATGTGAGGAGGCGGCGGGGCATCGCGATTCGGGGATTGTTGGAACGAGGGGGGGCCGGACAGCCTTGACCGGTGACCACAGATTGCCGGCGGGGCACGTTTATGTGGGGGGCGTTGCGGGGGGTGTCCCCCCGCACAAGGGAAGCCGCTTGCGGCTGACCGCCCAAAAAGCAGTGGACAGTTGGGGGAGGCCCAGAACTGCAGAGGTGAGTGGTGAGTGGTGAGTGGTGAGTGGGCAGTGGAAGGCGGGGTGAACGGGGGCGGGTGGTGGGGGGTTAGAAGATGCCGGGGAGGTCGAGGCGTTTGGCGAGGCGGTCGGCGAGGAGGACGAGGACCATGCCTACGAGCCCGTTGAAGAGGCCGGCGGCGGTGGTGAAGTCGAAGCGGGCCTGGCGGATGCCGACTCGGTAGATGAAGGTTTCGATTACGTCGGCGGTCATGAGGACCATGTTGTTTTGCAGGATGAAGATCTGTTCGAAGCCGACGTTGAGGAAGAAACCGATCTGGAGGATGAAGAGGGTGACGATGGTCATGGCCAGGCCGGGCAGCGTTACGTAGCGCATGAGCTGCCAGCGATTGGCTCCGTCGATGATGGCGGCTTCGTAGAGTGTGAGGTCGATGGTGGAGATGGTGGCCAGATAGATGATGGCGGCCCAGCCGGTTTCCTTGAGCAGTGAGGAGATGATAACGATGGGTTGGAAGTAGCCTGGCTTTTGGAAGAAGGCGACTTTTTCCATGCCGAGCGAGGCGGCGATGTTGTTAACGATGCCGTTTGCGGGGGACAGGACGATGTAGAGGATTGCGCCATAGATGACCCAGGAAAGGAAGTGGGGCACGTAGACAACGGTTTGGACGAAACGCTTATAGGCCATGTGGCGGATTTCGTTGATGAAAAGCGCCAGAATGATCGGGGCGGGGAAGGTGAAGACCAGTTTGAAGAAGGCGATTGAGACGGTGTTGCGGAGAACGCGCAGGAAGGCGGGGTCGTCGAAGAGAGTGTTGAAGTGCTGGAAACCGACCCACTGGCTGCCCCAGATGCCGCGCATCAGCTGGTACTTCTTGAAGGCGATGATGTTGCCCCACATGGGGTAGAAGCGGAAGATGATGAAGAAGACGAAGGGAAGGACAAGCATCAGGTAGAGATAGCGGTAGGTCCAGAGGTTGAAGACAAACTGCGCCCAGAAGGACCTGCGGCGGCCCGATATTGCCGTGGACTTGGATACGGCTGATGTTGCCACTTTGTCAACCTCACCTGGCTATGGTCGGAGGCCAGATTCCGTCCCGGCCTCCGACCATGGAATTCTGACTTTTAGATCTCGTTGACCTGCTCGGTCAGCAGAGGACCGCCGTTCTTTTCGAAGAAGTCGAGCCACTCTGACCAGCCCTGGTCGATGTCGATGGTGCCGGCCACCGCCTGCGAGATGAACTCGCCGAAGCGGGTTTGGAGGCCGGGCCAGTACTCTTTATCGGCCTGGACGGGGCGGGGCTTCTCGGTAAGTCTGAGGTATTCCTGCGAGATTACCTGGGCGGCAAGCGATTCTTCGGAATACTTGGCTTCGAGCATGCCATCGAAGTGCGCCTTCATATCGGGCGGGAAGGTGGGGAAGGGCTGCACGCCGCCCAACGTTCCAATTGTCAGCCAGAGGCCCCAGAAGACGTTGATGTCCTGGACCTCATTCTGCTTCTGGGTCCATTCGTCACCCATGGCCGCTTTCTCCTCGGGGGTGAATTCGACACACCAGCCGTTTTCGTTCAGGCCTTTGTTGGTTACTCCGAGGACACCTTCGCAGAGGATTTGGGCGGCGATGTCAGGGGTGAAGAACCAGTCGATGACGCGCACACAGTCTTCGGGATGCTCGGCAGTGATGGGAATAACGAAGCACCAGGGCCAACCTTCGCCAGTATAGCCGCGGCCGCCTGGGCCTTCGGGCGCCGGGCCGGCCACGACGGTGGCTTCGGGGGCGACAGTTCTGATCTGATTCTGGGCGAAATCGACGGCGCTCCAGGCGGTATAGACGTTGCCGGCGATTCCGGCGCGGAAGGCGTTGTCCTTCTGGCCGAGAGGAATACTGATTGAATCGGGATGGAAGCCGCCGTCCGCCCAGACGGAGCTCATCCAGGCAAGCGCGTCCTTCATTCCCGGCTGCACCCAGTCCAACTCCAGACGGCCGTCGCGCTGGCGCCAGAAGCCGTTGAGGTGGTGACCGACGGCGACGCCAAAGGCATGGAAGAAGTCGTCGTCGAAGCGGACGGAGTTGTAGAGCAGGCGGCCGTAGGTGTCGTCCTCGCCGTTGCCATCGGGGTCGCTGTTGGAGAAGGCGCGCAGCACTTCGCCGTACTCATCGATCGTTTCGGGGATGCCCATGCCGAGGGCTTCGAGCCAGTCGCCGCGGTACTGGCTGCACCAGATATTGAGGTCGTAGATATTGTGGGTGACGGCGACCTGGCGGCCGTCGTAGACGGTGGAGGCCCAGGCTGCCTCGGGCGTAACGGCGAGAATGTTCTGGCCGAACTGTTCCAGCAGGGGCCCGGTTTCGATGATGACCTCGTTTTCCATCATCAACGGAATGTCATTGAAGGCGTTGCAGAACTGGAGGTCGGCGAGGTCGCCGCTGGCGATCTGGACGGGAATTTTGTCCAGGTAGGCAGCGTAGGAGACCCAGCGGTTTTCGAATTCGATGTCGGGGAAGCTGGAGCGCAGCAGCATCATGCGGTGGGATTTCTCTGACGCTTCGACACTGCCGCCACCGATGTGGGAGATGGAGATCTTTTTCTTTTCTCCGGCGGGCATTTCAGAGTCGCCGGAGTCGGCCATTTCGGTTGGGGGGGCACAGGCGGCCAGGTATGCGCTGACGGAAGTGATCCCCATCAACTTGAGGGCCTGGCGGCGGGTGAACTTGGGTTGAGAAGACATACAAGCGTTCCTCCTGTGGTCTCTGGACATTGCGTCGGTCTGGCGATGCGAACTGATACACGTTCACTGCAAGCGATGCAACCTGGAATCACGGTGGTGGCAAGGGTAGTCGTAATTCAGTTCCGGGCGTCATCTACCCTTTTATGGCGCCGAGAAGGATGCCTTTAATGAAGAAACGTTGGAAGAATGGATAGGCGACCAACATTGGAATGGCGGCGATTATGACGCTGGAGGCCTTCAGGGCTTCCATACCGGCCAGTCTTTCGAAATCGTCGGCGCTTGCGGTCTGGGTGGCGAGCTGCATGGACCAGATCATGTCGCGCAGGATCACCTGGAGGGGTTGCTTGTTGCCGTCATTGATGAAGAAGATGGCCGGCAGGAAGAGGTTCCAGTTGGCGACCACATAGAACAGGGTCAGAGTCAGGAGCACTGGAACGGAAAGCGGCAGCATGATGTGGATGAGAACTCTGAAGTCGTTGGCGCCGTCGATGATGGCCGACTCTTCGAGCTCTCTGGGCAGCGCCTGAAAGTAGCTTTTGAGCACGATCATGTTGAAGGTGTTGATGGCGTAGGGCCAGATGAGCGAGCCCCAGCTGTCGATAAGGCCGACCTCGCGAACGGTCAGATAGAAGGGGATCAGGCTTGGGGGAAAGATCATCTGGAAGACGATCAGGGTCATGAGGATATTGCGGCCCGGCAGATAGGTGCGCGACAGAGGATAGGCGCAGAGAATGGTCATGATCATCTGCACCAGGGTCGCGGACACGGTGATCATGAAGGAGTTACGGTAGGCCAGCCAGAATGTGCCGCCGATGATCAGGCGTTCGTAGGCATCGAAGGAGAAGCCGACCGGCCAGATGTTTACTTCGCCGCGGAGGATGGGGGCTTCGGCGCTGAAGGAGCGGGCGATGGTATGGAGGAAGGGCGTGACGGCGATAAACGCGAAGATACCGAGGCCCAGGTAGATCAGGATGGATTCGAGACGGAACCGAAAACTACGGGAAGCGACCATGAATTACCCAGACAGAGGTGGGGTTGGCCTGTGCGCTGCCGACGCCCAAGACCGTTGCTTGCGCGGCGCCGGGAAGATGCAAGATCGACATGCTCCTGGATCGCTGACCGTCCGAAGCGGACGTCTGTTTAACGCGTTTGGCGGTTTGTCAGA
The DNA here is from genome assembly GCA_022824025.1 of Caldilineaceae bacterium. Classification (GTDB taxonomy): domain Bacteria; phylum Chloroflexota; class Anaerolineae; order Caldilineales; family Caldilineaceae; genus Bin5. The sequence goes on along the minus strand of JAJEBF010000005.1, from coordinate 17,929 downwards.
GCGCTGCAGAGACGCCTAATGCAGTTGTGGAGGAACTGTGACTGGTTTGGTCTTATGCCGGCGCAGGTAAGGGACGCGGGCGAGGACCGGGACTCTATGAGGGGTTATCCTAGCACAGTCGGACAGGGTTGCCAATCGTCCATAAAGGAATCAGGATTGGGGGTCGGGGATTGGAGGTGGTGTCAGCAGGCGCTGAATTCAGGAGGTTCCTGTGTCAATAGGCTCCGATTTCGGTCAGGCGGTCGTCGTCGATGCCGAAGTGGTGGGCGATTTCGTGGCGGACGACTCTTTGGACGAGTTCGCGGATTTCCTGGTCGGTGCGGCAGCGCATGAGGATGGGGCGGCGGTAGATGCTGATTTTGTCGGGCATGACGAGGTTGTAGCCCTGGGTGCGCTCGGTCTGAGGGATGCCGTGGTACAGGCCGAGGAGGTGGCTGCGCTGGCTCAAGCCTACGGATTGGAGGGCTGCGCGATCGGGCCATTCCTCGACGACGATGGCAACATTTTCCAGGCAGTCCAGGAAGAGCTCGGGCAGATCTTCGATTGCGTTGAGGACGAGTTCATCGAACTGGTCCGGATTCCGGTTGAGATTCATAAGGCTGGGTGGACGGGTTATTCGTCGCTCTCTTCTTCAGGGTTGCATTGGACGAGCGGGCCCTCGGGGTCGGCCGCGGCGTGGTAGTGATAGGCGTTGCCGCCGGATTCGACGACGATCTGGTAGCCGGGCGTGATTACCTGGGCGTACATTCCGCCGGGCTCCGGGCAGCCGAGGCTGGTGTCGCTCCATTCCATCTCTTCGGCGCTGACAACGGTGATGCCATCGGAGGCGACGCTGGCGGTCTGGGCAAGGTCCTCAACGGCACGCTGGATCAGGCGTGACAGGGGATTTTCAACGACCATTTGGGGGGCGGCTTCGACTTGCGACGGAGCGGCGGGCGTGCCGTCATCGCCGCACTGCACCAGTGGTCCTTCGGGGTCGATGCCGGTGTGGAAGTTTACTGTGCCGCCGTCGGATTCCAGGACGATGAGGTAGCCGGGCGTGATCACCTGGGCGTACATTGCGTCGGGGTCCGGGCAGCCGAGGCTGGCGTCGCTCCACTCCATCTCTTCGGCGCTGACAACGGTGACGGCGTCGGAATCGGCTCCGGATGCGTGCGCCAGGTCTTCTTTGGCCCGTTCGATCAGGCGGGTCAGCGCGGTGTCGGCCATGATCATTGTTCCTACCGGTTCGGTTGGGAGGGCGAGCGCCGTGCTTGCTGGCGTCCCGTCTTCGGCGCAGCGCACGAGCGGCCCTTCGGGGTCGGCGCCGGTGTGGTAGATATGGGTGTTGCCGTCGGATTCGAGTTAGATCTTGTAGCCGGGCGTGTTCATCTGCGCGTAGATCTTGTTCGGCTCCGGGCAGCCGAGGCTGGCGTCGCTCCACTCCTCTTCTTCGGCGCTGACGACGGTGATGGCGTCGGCGTCGGCGCCGGCGGCGTGGACGAGGTCCTCAGCGGCGCGTTCGATCAGGCGGGGCAGGGCGTCGGCGGCGCCGATTTGGGCTTCTTCCTGCGGCTCCTGTGTGGGGGCGGGTGCCGCAGCCGCACCTGCGGGGGTTCCGTCTTCGGCACACTGGACGAGCGGCCCTTCGGGGTCGGCGCCGGCGTGGTAGTCGTAGGTGTTGCCGCCGGATTCGAGGACGATCAGGTAGCCGGGCGTGATCATCTGCGCGTACATTTCATCCGGATGGGGGCAGCCGAGGCCGGTGTCGCCCCATTCCACTTCCTCGGCGCTGACGAGGGTGACGCCGTCGGAAGCGACGTTGGCGGACTGGACCAGGTCCTCTTTGGCGCGCTCGACCAGGCGGGACAGCGTTTCATCGGCGAGCGGCGCCGGGGCCGGCTCCGCTCCTGGTCCGAAGGGCCAGGGCATGTTGCAGGCGCTCAGCGACAGGGCGGCGAGGAGGAGGGCAACGGCAGCCCTGATTGCAGCCGGGGCAAGCGGCTGTGGACGACAGTCTACTGATTCATCTAAACTATGTGACACAGTTCTTCCCCATGGTATCGACCTTCTGGCAGGGTTGGAACCTTGGCAACTCTTCCATATGGAGCCTTCCTAAATCTTTCCAACAAGGTTGGCAACTGGGCTTCCGATAACCTTAGAACGGTAGATCATGAAGTAGCCCGATCAGGATACGGATCGCGAAGAAGACCACGATTGGAGATACATCGATCATGCCAATAGGCGGAATTAGCTTTCGGGCAGGCTCCAGAATTGGTTCAGTGATTTGCAGGAGCATCTGCACAGCCGGATGGTATGGGTCAAGGTTCGGGATCCAAGTGATCAGGATACGAGCCAAAAGAACAAATGTGTAGATTTCAAGAGCTACAGCTAGCCAATCAGTCAGCACGATGACTCCTCACACTCTCACATAAAATGGTCAGTTGCCGCCGCCCAGCTCCATGCTGCGGCGGTAGGCGGTATCGACTGCGTCGATGAGGGCAGAACGCACGCCGGCTCGCTCCAGGACAAGGGAACCGGCTGCGGTCGTGCCCGCGGGGCTGGTGACGCGATTGCGCAGATCGGCCGGATGGAGGCCGCTGTGGCGCATCAGTTCCACGCTGCCCTCTACGGTTTGTAACACCATCTGCTGGGCCTGGTCGCGGCTGAAACCGATATGCACACCGGCATCGATAAGGGCCTCCAGCAGGAGGTAGACGAAACCGGGGCCGGAGCCGCTCAGGCCGGTGGCCATATCAAGGTAGTGTTCCTCGGCCACGTAGATGGCCTCGCCCATGGCTTCAAGGATGGCCTGGGCCGCGGCGCGGTCGGATTCGGTTACGGCGGCGGTATCGGTCCAGACGGTCATGCCTTTGCCTACCTGCGCGGGCGTGTTGGGCATGGACCGGACGATTTTGTCGTGGCCGAGCCCGGATTGGAGCGTGTCGAGCCGCACTCCGGCCATGATACTGACTACGAGGGCATCCGGGGAGAGGTTTCCGGCCAGGTCTGCCATCACCAGGCCGAGGACCTGGGGTTTGACGGCCAGGACGACGACTGAGGCGCCGTCCGCGGCCCGGGCGTTGTCGGTTTCCGCGGTTACGCCATATGCGCTGGTCAGGAATTCGCGGCGGGGGGCGACGGGCTCGGATACACAGAGTTGGGCTGGGTCAAGGAGCTGGTTGCCGATCAGTGAGCTGATAATGGCTTCGCCCATTGCGCCGCCGCCGATAAAGGTCGTTTTGCCGTGTAGTTGGGTCATTCGTACTCCCTGTGGCCGAAGATTGCGGTCCCGACGCGCACGATTGTGGCGCCCTCTTCGATGGCGACTTCGAAATCGTTGGTCATGCCCATGGACAGGTGCTGCCAGGTGGCCTGAGGATTCTGGTCGGGCGGGAAATTGTGGCGCAGGTCGTTGAGAAGGCGCCGCAGCTGGCGGAAACAGGGCCGCACCTGCTCAGCGTCCGGCACGAAGGGGGCCATGGTCATGAGCCCGCGGTAGCGCAGGGCCGGCAGGTCGAGCAGGGATGGCAGGGCGGTGAGGAGGCTGGCGGGGGAGAAGCCGTGTTTGGACAGTTCGCCGCTGACGTTGACTTCAAGCAGGACATCCAGGGAAAGGTTGTTTTGGGCGGCCAGCCGGCTCAGGCGCTGGGCAATTTTCGGCCTGTCGACGGCGTGGATGAGGCAGAGCTGGCCGCTGTCCGGCTGTGCGGCGGCGCGGAGGGCCAGTTTGGCTTTGCGGCTCTGGATTGTGCCGATGGCGTGCCAGCGGATGCCGTTCAAGCCGGATTGGGCGGCGGCATCGGCTTTTTGGCACAGTTCTTCCAGGCGATTTTCGCCAAAGTCGACCTGGCCGGCTGCGGCGGTCTCCGCGATGAGCGAAAGCGGTTTCGTCTTGCTTACGGCCACCAGGGTGATCTCATCGGGGGCGCGTTGGGCGCGCTGGGCAGCCTGCGCCATGCGCGCTTTGACCTGGCGCAGGTTTTCCGCGATCGTCATATTTGATCCCCGCAAGCGGCGAACCGGCTGATAGGCCGCATGCCTCAAATTGCTACAGGATACCAGTATCCGCGCCTTCCCGCGGGGAGGGCGCTGACCTATCCCTATTTTCTCCAATTGTTCAGAATTCGTCCAATCTGAATTATCGGCGTCAGTTGAACTACGCTGAACGGGGCTCGGAGGGCGGCGGGGAGGGAGGGGCTACTTGATGATGGCAGGGAGGAGCGCGTAGAACTCGGTGGATTTGACGACATCGGCAAGGGGGACGCTGTCGAGGACGGTGTGCGCGGTCACTTCGTCTCCGGGGGCGAAGCCGATACTGGGGATGCCGGCTTTGCCGCGCCAGTAGATGCCGTTGGTGCTGAAATCCCATTTGCCGGTGGGCGCGTCGGGGAGGCCGATGCGTTTGCGGGTCTCCTGGCCGGCCTGGACGAGCGGCTCATCCTCTTCAAGCGCCCATGCGGGAAAGTATTTTTCGACGGGGAAGACGAAGCCGGTATAGCTTGGTTCGTCGTAGTAGAGCATTTCGAGGGTTACGTCGCCGGCCTGCAGGTGGGCGTGGGGGATAAGGGCGCGAACCTGGTCGATCACGGCTTCGAGGTCTTCGCCGAAGGTGACGCGGCGGTCAATGTAGACGGTACACTGGTTGGGGACGGCATTGATGCTGGGGGTTTCGACTTCGATGTCGGTGGCGGTTATTTTGCCGTGGCCGAGGAAGGGGTGGTCGCCCAGCTGGGGTTCGAGGCGGCTGATGCCTTCGATAAGCGGGAGGGCTTTGTAGATGGCGTTGTCGCCGAGATGGTTGCTGGCGGCGTGGGCGCTTTTGCCTTTGGCGACCGCTTTCAGTTCGACGCGTCCTTTGTGGCCGCGGTAGATCTGCATTTTGGTTGGTTCGCCGATGACGACAAAGTCAGGGCGGATGCCTTCGTGTTCGACGAAGGCGTGGGGGGCGATGCCGTCGCACCATTCTTCCATATTGCCGAAGTAGTAGGCTGTCCAGCCATCGAGGAGGCCGAGGCTGCGGGCGATGGCGAGGCCGTAGATCATGGGGGGCGTGCTGCCCTTTTCGTCACATGCGCCGCGGGCGTAGAAGATGCCGTCTTCGACTTTGCCTTCGAACGGGTCCCAATCCCATTCGTCTTCAGCGCCGATGCCAACGGTATCGATGTGGCTGTCGTAGACGAGTATGCGGTCGCCGTTGCCGATTTTGCCGACGGTGTTGCCCATGGAATCGAACCAGACTTCGTCGAAGCCCAGTTTGCGCAGTTCGGCCTGGACGCGTTCGCCCACGGGGCCGATCTGCGAGTCGATCGAGGGGATGGCGCAGATCTGGCGGAGGAAGGCGATGATGTCGTCGCTATGCTTTTGGACGGCGGATTGGATCGCGGGGACGTCGATTGGGTGCATGGACAGGCTCCCGTGCCGGCGAGAGATGGTTGGGATCAGCCTTTGAGCGCGCCGGCCATAATGCCTTCGATAAAGTAGCGCTGCATGGCGAAGAAGATGATGATTATGGGAATGACGGCGATGACGGCTCCGCCGAGGACGAGGCCGTACTGGTCTCCGTAGGGGCCGCGCAAGGTGGGCAGGGCCAGGTTGATGACGTACATGGCCGAATCGTTGAGGACGATGAGGGGCCAGAGGAAGTCGTTCCAGGAGGCCTGGAAGAAGATGATGCCCATGACGGCGAGGGCGGGCCGCAGGTTGGGCAGGGCGATACGGAAGAAGATGCCGAGCTCGCTGGAGCCGTCGATGCGGGCGGCTTCCATCAGCTCTGTGGGCAATGCCAGCGCATACTGCCGGGCCAGGAAGATGCCGAAGGCGCTGGCGGCGAAGGGAACGATGAGGACCCAGTAGGTGTTGAGCCAGCCCAGCCGCACCATCATTGTATAGAGAGGGATTAGGACCACTTCAAAGGGAAGCGTAAAGCTGGCGAGCACCATCACGAAAAGGACGCGCCTGAAGGGAAAGTCATATTTGGCGAAGGCAAAGCCGGCCAACATGCAGAGGAACAGGGAAAGCGCAGTGCGGCCAACGGCGACAATGGCGGTATTCAGGAACCAGCGCAGGTAGAGCGTTTCCCCGAAGAGTGTTGTGTAGTTGTCCAGGTAGGGATTTTTGGGAATGACCTGGACAGGGAAGGTAAAGATTTCGTTTTGCGGTTTGAAAGAGGCGGAGATCATGTAGATAAAAGGAATAGCGGCGAGCAGGACGCCGATCAGGAGAAAGACATTGGCAATGCTGACAAGGGCTCCGTTGCGAATGCGTATTGCGGAGAATCTGGGGGCAGAAGCAGTTGTGGCTTGTACGCTCGTTGTCATGGGAGACCTCGGTTCCGTTGCGTCGTAACGTGTTCAGGCAGGCGCGGCGCCTGGTGTAAGGATGCCCTGGAGGCGAAGCCGGCTCGAGAGGGGATCTACTGATCCTCTCGGAAAGCGCCGAAGAATCGCAGGTTGAGAATGGCCAGAATCACGATGATTGTGACCAGCGTATATCCGATTGCGGATGCGTAACCGAGATTGAAGTAGGAGAAGCCGGTATTGTAGAGATATTGGACGATGCTGAGAGACTGGTCGCGCGGGCCGCCGCCGGTAAGGAGGTAGGGTTCGGCGAATATCTGGTAGGAGCCGTTGATGGCGGTTACGGTTACGAACAGGATCACCGGCCGCATCAGGGGAATGGTGATGCCAAACAGGACCTGCCACCAGTTTGCGCCGTCAATGGCGGCGGCCTCTTCCAGCTCTTTGGGGATATTTTGGAGGCCGGCGACGAAGTAGAGCGAGTTGATGCCGGTAAAGCGCCAGATCAGCAACAGGATGATGGAGAATTTCACGACGCTGGCATTGCGGACCCAGCCCACCTTTGCCTCTTCCCCGAATGCCCGCATCAGATAACTGTTTATCAGACCGGAATTATAGTCGTAGAGGATGCTGAACATAAGGCTGGCGATGACGGCGGAGGTGAGAAGCGGAACGAAGTAGGAGAGGCGATAGAAGCTTTTCGCGTTCGCCCAGGGCACGAGTTTGGAGTTGACCACGACGGCCAGAATAAAGGCGAGCGGAATCTGCAGAAGGAGGCTTCCAAGGGCGTAGACTGTGGTATTGAGCAGAGACTGTTTGAAGCGGGGGTCGGCGACGAGATTGACATAGTTGTCGAGGCCGATGAATGTCGGCGTGCTGATCCCCTGTTGTTTATGGAAGCTGAGGTAAAAGCTGCGAACGACGGGCCATGCCAGGAAGATTGCAAAGAGGATGAAGAATGGGGCGATGTAGAGATAGGGGATAACCGTCAGGCGATGACGGTGCCACCACAGTCGGAGGCCGGTGGGCGTCCCAGGAGCGTATCGGCGTCCGGTTGGGGAAACATCGCTTGACATTGCCATGTCGATCTCCGTTACTTGCTTCTCATCTTTCAGATTCAGGCGGCGCAGATGCTTTTCGTGAAGATTTCCGATCTCATCCTTGCGTTGGATGGAGCAGGCAAGCAAGGGAGAGGCGCCTGCCCCTCCCTCTTTTGCCGGCGAAGGTGTTACAAAGGTCCCTACTCTCGATGCCCTCCGGCGCAAGAGGCACCGGAGGGTTCACAATCCGGTTGGGCTAGAGCGACTTGATGCGTTCCAGCTCGGGTTCCAGTTCAGAGAAGGCTGCGTCGATGTCGGCCTGATCTTGCAGGACCGGCGTGATCACGAAATTCTGGATGGCCGTGTGGAATTCCGGCGCCCACGGCGACTGGAAGATGCGAGGCATCTGCAGGGCGAGGTCCTTATACAACTCTCCAATGACCTGGCCTTCATAGTAGTCGTACGGCTCATTCAGGATGGGATCGTCCAGCACGGGGATGTAAGAGGGCCAGATGCCGCGTTCGATGGAGTCCTGGAGGACAGCCTCGGTGAGGTGTGTGTGTTCGATGATCTGCCAGGCTTCTTCGGGATGCTCGGCCTGCTTGGGGATGCTGACACTGGTGCCGCCATGGGTGGCCGTGGGCAGGTTGGCGCCGAAGCCGGCGGGGATCCGCTGCAGGCGCCATTCGTTCTCCTGGCCGGGGCCGATTTTGTCTTCGCGGCCCAGTTTGCCGTTGTGCCAGGGCGCGCCGAGGGTACAGGCGATCTGGTCCTGGCGGAAGGCTTCCCAGTAGATGGGGGGCGACCAGGTCGAGTCGCCGGTAACGGGCGCGGAAATGGCGATGCCGAGGTCGTGGATGGTCATGCGCTGGAACTCGAGGATCTGTTTGCCGAGGTCGTTGATGCCGCCGAAGTCCCCGTTTTCGTCGAACATTTCGCCGCCGGCAGCGAAGAGCATGATCTGGAAGTCGCCGTCGTGCAGGTCGTGCCAGGAGATGACGGCCATGTCTTTGGCTTCTTTGAGGACGACGCCGGCTTCCATGAGGTCGTCCCAGGTTTCGAACGGGGTTTCGATGCCGATTTCATCGAAGACGCCCTTGCGGTAGGCGAGGGAGCAGGCGTTGACTTCGTTGCCGATGCCATAGACGCTGCCCTTCCAGGACCAGTAGTCGACAGCGGAGCCGAGGACGAGGTCGTCCATGCGGTCGCCGATGCGGTCGGTCAGATCGATGAAGCAGATTTCTTCGCCCTTAAAGAAGGCGGCCATGCGGCCCTGCTCGACGCGCATGACGTCGGGGACGCCAACGCCGGAGGCGCAGGCGGCCAGCATTTTGTCGTGGATCTCGGCGAAGGGGGCCACGACCGGGTTCCAGGTGATGTGGGGATTTTCTTCAGAGAAGCCGTAGTTGTCCATGGAGTTCTGAATCCAGCCGAGGCCCTGTTCCCAGTGCGCCCAGGCTTCGACGATCACTTCCATGTCTTCGGCAGGGGCGGCTTCACCGGCGGCGTCGCTACCTGCCGGGGCGGCGGGGGCGGCGCAGGCGGCGACAGCGGCGGCGCCGGCAGCCATGCCACTCCAGCGCACGAAGTCGCGGCGGGAGAGGGTTGCATTCGCTTGGGTCATTACTTTTCCTCCTTTAGGAAAGATCGAAATGTAAGGAAAGACAGGCACTTCAGATACACGAAGCAAGGGTTGCAAATTTGCAAAGAGAGAAGGGATACTCTGTGAGCGTGCGGGCTGCTGGGGGGGACCGGGGCAACCCGACCGGGCGCTAACGATAGCCGTCAATGCCCGAACTGTCAAATTTTGGCTTTGACGCGATTCGAAGTGCGGCGCTCACGCTTCGGCTCCGGCCAGCATACTCAAGAGAGGCGAGTCGTCAATTTCCAGGGGCAGGTCAACGCGGCCGCGAATTCGGCTGGATTCGTAGGTCGCGAAAGTGAGTTCTGCGTTGCGCAGTGCGCGGCGGGCGGACATTTCCGGCTCGCGTCCGTCGCGCAGGGCGTCGATCAGGTCGGCGATGCCCCTGCCGACAGCGTCCATATCGTGGATGGAGCCGGCCTCTTTACGGTGCTCCCAGCCGGAGGTTTGGGGGCTAAAGAGGCGCAGTCCTTCGTCGGGGCGCATGCTCAGCTCGATGATGCCCTCGCTGCCCAGCAGACGAATGCCGAAGGGTGTTTTGAAGATATCCTGGGTGGTCATCAGCAGCCCTTCGACACCATTTTGGAAGTGTACCTGGCTGATGCCCTGGTTCTCGTGGGCGACCCCGTATACGTCAATGGTCTCAGTGAAGTCGATTTGACCCAGCACCCATTCTGCAGGCGATTCCTGGTTGCAGAAGTGCATGATGTCGAACCAGTGCGTGCCCCAGTCATTCATGTTGGGGCAGTAGCATTCCACGCGCTGCAATGCGCCGATGGCGCCTTCTTGCGCCAGATTGCGCGCGGCGCAGATTGGCGGCGCAAAGCGGCGCTGGTGGTTGAAGGTGAGTTGGACGCCGTTTTGTTCACAGACTTCGACCATGCGTTTGGCCTCGCCGTAGGTGGGCGCCATGGGCTTTTCGCAGTGGACGGCCTTTGCGCCGGCCTCGGCGGCGGCGATGACCATCTCTCCGTGCAGATGGGGCCAGACACAGACGGAGACGATGTCGAGGTCGGCTTCGGCGAGCATCTGGCGGTAGTCCTCGAAGATGGTGTCCCCGCCGTGTGTTTCCTGGAACGCCAGCGCGTTTTCGCGGCTGATGTCGGATAGGGCAATCAGCTGGGTTTGCCCTGTGGCAGCATAGCCCATGGCATGGCGGTGGGCCATGCCGAAACCGGTGGCCTCTTCCGTGCGCCATGGGCGTCCACAGCCGATGATGCCGACGCGGTAGTTCGATTTGGAAGTCATTGCAGTTCCTTTCAAGGGAGCAGTCTTTGGTTGTTTCCGGAGAGCGACCGGGGCGGAATCCAAGAAGCAAGTCTGCCGCGCCGGACGCCGAATCAGGACGAATGGGAGTGAAACCCCGCGTTCAGATGTTTATATTGGAGCGGAAGGGCGGCTTGCCCTGTACGCCCAAGCGGAGGCGGTACAGCGTGCCGGCCTGCGGGCCGTCGGTCTCCTTGATGTGGCCGCCGGCGGTTGTGACGTAGAGGTCGGTATAGTCCTGGCCGCCGAAGGTGGCGCTGGACACTTTGGGCACGGGGAAGTTGATGCGCTGGATTTCGCGGCCGTTGGGCATGTGGTGGACGAGGGCGTAGCCGTCCCAGCGGGCGGACCAGAAGCAGTTGGCCGCGTCCATGGTCATGCCGTCGGGACGGCCGTTGGAGGCGGCGCCTTCACGGACGACGAACTCCGGGTTGCTTATCTGCCCGGTGTCGACGTCGTAGTCGTAGCGGGAGATCCCCTGCCTGGTATTGGTGTGGTAGAAGGTTTTGAGGTCCTGCGTAAAGCCCATGCCGTTGGAGGTCCCGGCGTCTTCGATGACGATGACCATGCTGCCGTCGGTATCCAGGCGGTAGAGGACGCCGCTGCTGGCGCCGCGGGGCATTGTGCCGCAGAAGACGCGCCCGGCGGGGTCGGCGATCACGTCGTTGAAGCGTCCTTCGCGTTCGGCGGGGATCTCGTCGACAAGGTTTGTGAGGGGCTGGCCTTCGCGCCAGAGGGCGATGCGGCCGCGGGCCATGAAGAGGAGCAGGGCGCCGTCTTCCTGGATGGTGAAGCCGCCGATGGCTTCGCCGGCGTCGAGAACGAGGCCGTGCGCGCCGGTGGACGGGTCGTAGCGATAGAGTTTGCCTGGCGGGATGTCAAGCCAGTAGAGGCGCTCTTCGTCCGGATGCCAGAGCGGGCCTTCACCGGTTTCGCAGGCGTAGTCGGCGATTTGTTCGATGATCATGCGTTTCTCCTTCGGATGCCGGAAGGCGGAGTTCGGCGCCCGGCCCAGCCTTGGGATTGGCGACTCAGGCGGAGGGCAGGGGGCGGCCTTCGCTGAGGCACAGGTTTCTCAGAGTTCGATGGACACTTCGCGGCCTTCGGCCTGGCTGCGGTAGATGCCGTCGAGAATGGCGAGCACCTGCAGGGACTGCTCTGCGGGCACAGGGGAGGGCGCGCCGGCGGCGACGGCCTTGGCGAACTCGACGCATTCGAGCGCGTGGGGTTCCATCTTGTCCTGGATGAGTTGGAGGGTGCGGTTGTTGAACTGGCGGGTGGTGTAGTTCGTGTCGAGGAACTGGGCGGAGGGCCAGTGGCAGCCGCCGTCCTCGCCGTAGATCCAGGATTGCATGTCCTCGCCGCGGATGTCATGGTGGAGGAGCCAGCTGACCTCCAGCACGAGTGTGGCTCCGGTGTCGAAGCGCACGAAGGCGACGGCGTAGTCCTCGACGTCGAACGAGTTGGGGATCAGAGCCTCCTGCCAGGTGGCGAATGCGCCGGGAAGGTGGGCGAGGCGTGCGTCGGCGACGCCGGAGACTGTGACGGGACGGGGATTGCCCATCAGCCAGAGAGTCAGGTCGAGGATGTGGACACCGATGTCGATGCAGGGTCCGCCGCCGCTGTGTTTTTTCTCGATGAAGGTAGGGGTGGGGATGAGGCCGTTGCGGCGCAGCATCCAGCCGCGGGCATGGTAGACTTCGCCGAGGGCGCCGGTCTCGATTTCGGCTTTCATGGCTTGCGAAACGCCGGCGAAGCGAAAGTGTTGCGCGGTCATGAGCAGTTTGCCGGATTTGTCGCGTGCCTCGATCATTTCTTTGATGTCCTGGGGGGTGGGCGCGAGCGGCTTTTCGCAGATCACGTGTTTACCGGCTTCGAGGGCGGCGATGGCCAGAGGCGCGTGGTACATGTTGGGCACGCAGAGATCGATGATATCGATGTCGGGGTCGGAGAAGAGTTCGTCGGCGTTGGTTGTCAGCTTTGAGATATTGTGGAGCGCGCCCCATTCTTCAAGCGCTTCGGGGCTGATGTCGCTGCCGGCGACGACTTCGGCTTCATCGGAGGCGGCCCAGCCGGGCATGTGGGTGCGGGAGATGCCGCCGACGCCGACGAGGCCAACTTTCAGAGTGCTCATTGCAGGTCCTTTCGGTATGGATGATGGGTGCCTCGCGGATGGCAGATTGCGAAAGCATGTTTCCGGTTATGCGGGCAGACTGGGGGCGGGTCAGCCCCCGGTCGGGTCCTGGGCCGGTATTTGATTCGGGCGGAGTAGCGGGGTCGGCGGTGGGATATCCGCCCGGCAACTGTCCAGATTTGGTGCAGAGAGTTGAGTTTGCCATAATGGCATACCATCATTTCTGAAGAATCCCAAAATTTGGTTTGGTTCCACACATTTTTCATATAGCCGTATTTTGCAGGGTGACACACACTAAGGAGGGACGGATGTTCTTTGAAGAACTGCAGGGTGAGAAAGAGATCAGTCGGCGCGGGTTGCTCAAAGCGGCGGCGCTTTCAACATTTTCCTGATGCGCCAGTTTTTCAAAAGGCTCTACAATACGCAGATTCCCTACATGATGGCGATGTCATTCTTGATGGTGATTCCGATGATTTTCGTTTTCTCTTTTGCGCAGAAGTTGATGATTCGCGGGGTGATCTTGTCGGGAATCAAGACGTGAGGGCGGTGGACAGGGGGTAGGGGGCCGGCTGCCGCATGTTGGATGACGAGGCCGCGCGCTGGTAGATGTTGGATGCCATTTTCAGGAGGAGAGCTGTGCCAGAGATTAAAATAGACATCCCCTCGACGTTTGCGGAACGGATAGAGCGGGTGGCCGCGGAGGAGAATGAGTCGATGGAGGACATGGCTCTGCTGCTTCTGCGGCGGGGCTATGATTTTGAGGTCACGCGTCCGGATGTGGAGCCGGACAGGAGCCAGCGGCCCGGCGCGCGCAGCGATCCGCGCCTGGATTGGTGGCGCGAGGCGAAGTTCGGGCTTTTTATCCATTGGGGGCTTTACTCGATTCCGGCCGGCGTGTGGAAGGGGCGCGAGTGGCCGGGCATCGCCGAGTGGCTTATGTACCGGGCGGAGATTCCGGTTGGGGAATATGAGCAGCTGGCGGGGCAGTTCAATCCTGTCGAATTTGACGCGGAGGCGTGGGTTGCGCTGGCGAAGCGGGCCGGGCAGAAGTACCTGGTGATCACGTCGAAACACCATGACGGCTTCTGTCTGTTCGACTCTGCGGTTACGGACTACGACATGGTGGATGCGACGCCGTTCAAGCGGGATGTTCTGAAAGAGCTTGCGGAGGCGTGCGCGGCGCAGGATATCAAGTTGGGATTCTATTACTCTCAGACGCAGGACTGGCATCACCCGGACGGCGACGGCAACGATTGGGATTTTGACCCTGCGGAGAAGGATTTTGACGGGTATATCGAGGAGTATGTGAAGCCGCACGTGCGGGAGCTTCTGACCAACTACGGGCCGATCGGCATTATCTGGTTTGATACGCCGAAGGGAATTTCGGAGCGGCAGAGCCGTTCGCTGCTGGCGCTGTGCAACGAGTTGCAGCCGGACTGCCTTGTGTGCGGCCGGTTGGGCAATGCTCTTGGGGACTATGCCACGGCGGGAGACAACCGAATACCGGAGGAGGTTCTGGACCTGGACTGGGAGACGCCGGCTACGATCAACGACAGCTGGTCGTACAAGCTAAACGATCACAATTGGAAGTCGAGCGGCGACCTGATTCGGAAGCTGGTGGACATTGTCAGCAAGGGGGGCAACTACCTTCTGAATGTAGGCCCGACCGGCGCGGGGGTGATTCCGCAGCCGAGTGTAGAGCGGCTGGAGGCGGTGGGACGCTGGCTGGAGGCGAACGGCGAGGCGATTTACGGCACGGCGCCGGGTCCGATCCAAGGACGGGAGGACCTGCGGTCGACGAGCAAGGATGGGGTGGTCTACCTCCACATTTACGAATGGCCTGCCGACGGACGGATACGGGTAGAAGGGGTGCAGGCGCAGTCTGCGCGGCTGCTGGCGGGCGGCGAGGCGCTGGCTATTGACGGCAGCGGGGATGAGGTCGTCATCAGCGGCCCGGCCGGCGCGCGCGATGAGGCGGTTACGGTGATTGCGCTGCGTTAGCCGGGCGCGCTGCGGCCTGGGCGACGGTCAATCTGTTGGATTCGCGGACGGCCTATCTGGTTCCGAACTGCCTGTCACCAGCGTCGCCCAAGCCGGGCCAGATGAAGCCGGGGGGGAACCCGGCGGGGGCATCGGCGGCATTGGTCAGGCGTTCATCGACGGCTGCCACGTGGATGGAAATATCGTTGTGGGCGCCCTGCAGGGCGGCGATTCCTTCGGGCGCGGCGAGGAGGCCGACAAACTTTACGCGGGTGACGCCGCGTTGCTTTAGGATGTCGACGGCCGCGAGGGCAGAGCCTCCGGTGGCGAGCATGGGGTCGAGTATGAAACAGGTGTGGGTGGAGAGATCTTCGGGGAGTTTATTGTAGTAAATTACCGGTTGCAGCGTTTCCTCATCGCGATAGAAGCCCAGGTGCCAGACTTCGGCCTGCGGAATGAGGCTGAGCATACCGTCTACCATGCCGAGGCCGGCGCGTAAGATTGGGACCAGGCCGACGCGTTCGTCGAATTTGCTGCCGGAGGTCGTGGTGAGCGGTGTCTGCACTTCGACGGATTTTGTGTCCAGGTCGGCGGTGGCTTCATAGGCCAGGATCATGGACAGTTCGGCGACGATAGACCGAAACTGGCGAAAGTCTGTCGTTGTGTCGCGAAGCTGCGTTATTTTGTGTTCCACCAGTGGGTGGCCGGATACAACCAGGTTGTCCGTCATTCAGGTTCCTTGCTCGGTCGTTTTAACTCGGTCGTTCTCCCGGCGGCCTGTTGCTACCACCGGGAGGAGGCGGCGCGGGTGATGCGGCCGCGGCGGTTAATCGCTTCAATTTCTCTCTGGCAGTCCAAGCACAATGTTGCGTCCGGTTTAACCTCAAGGCGGGCCGGGGGGATCTGAGCGCCGCACCGTTCGCAGACGCCGTATTGGCCCAAGTCGATCACGCGCAGGGCGTGTTCAATGTCACGCTGGCGACGTTCGAGCACGACGATCAGGGCTGCGGTTTTTTCACGTTCGACGATTTCGGTATCGCCTTCGTCCAGCTCAACATCCACTTCACCTTGCATCATCGTGCGCAGGTGTTCGAGTTCCGCGTTCACCTGATCCAGGTTGGTCAGTAATCTTTTGCGATCTTTGGTTGACTTCTTGGCCATGACGGTTCCTCATCATTCGCAGAAAAGGTAGAAACAGACAGAGTAGAAAATGTGGGAAATGTTATAGCAGTTTTTGCATGTTACGTCAAGAGGTTGAGCACAGAAGGCACGGGGTTGTTTTTGGGCGTGTTTGCTCCCATTTGCGCTCTGGTATACTATTCGTAGCACAATCGTTCTTTGGTAGTGACTGGAAACGAGCATGGCTGATGAACGCAGCGTGACGCGAGGCGACGGACGACCTGATTCGGGTCTGAAGAGGCGGGAGATTTCGGGCGAGAGGCAGGCGGAGGATGGCGGGGTCGACTATGCCCTGCGGCCGAAAAGCCTGGACGAGATGGTCGGGCAGGAGAGGATGCGTGAGAAGATGCGCATTCTGGTGCAGGCGGCGCGTCAGCGCGGCGAGGCGCTTGATCACGTTCTCCTGTACGGCCCGCCGGGGCTGGGGAAGACAACGCTGAGCCACATTCTTGCGCACGAGATGCAGGGCAATCTCAAGCCGACTTCAGGGCCGGCGATCGAGAAGGCGGGGGATCTGGCGGCGATTCTGACGAATCTGCGAAGCGGGGATATCCTCTTTGTCGATGAGATCCACCGATTGGGCCGTGTGGTCGAGGAGATCCTGTATCCGGCGATGGAGGATTTTGTGCTGGACATCACGGTGGGGAGCGGGCCGAGCGCGCGCAGCATTCGGTTGAAATTGCCGCGGTTTACGGTCATCGGCGCGACGACGCGATTGGCGCTGATGACGGCTCCGCTGCGCGCCCGGTTCGGTGTGGTGGAGCGTTTTGATTTTTACAGCAGGGAATCCTTGGAGACGATCATTATGCGCGGGGCGACGATGCTGGAGACGCCGATTGACGGCGCGGGCGCGACCGAGATTGCGCGACGCTCTCGGGGCACGCCGCGGGTGGCGTTACGGTTGCTGCGGCGGGTGCGCGACTACGCCCAGGTGCGGGGGGATGGGGCGATCACACTGGCCCTGGCCCAGGAAGCGCTGGCCGTGCATGAGATCGATCATTTGGGTCTGGACGATCTGGACCGGCGGGTGGTGGATGCGATCGTGAGCAAGTTCAGCGGAGGGCCCGTGGGGCTGGGGACGCTGGCGGCGAGCATCAGTGAAGAGGATGACACGATCATGGATGTGGTGGAGCCCTATCTTCTTCAGTTGGGGTTTCTGGACCGTACGCCGCGGGGCCGCGTGGCCACGAAGGCGGCATACGAACACATTGGCGCGGCCTATCCGGAGTCTCCGGGGCAGCGGAGTCTGTTTGAGGAGTGAGGGGCGTTGGCGGCGGAAAGCAGTGGTCAGTGGATAGTGGATAGTGGTCAGTGGTCAGTGGCGCGTGGATGCCGCGGGTAGAATGCGAGACGTTACGTGGTTCGTAATGGTCTCCAGGAGTACCTACCGAGTGGATGGTACTGAGAGGGTGAGCAGGGCTTGGGTGGGCGTCGCGGTTGGGCTGATCTGTGAGTAAGAGAGCAGATCCTGAACGGGCAGTGGAGGAAGGCCAAAGGGTGAAGGAGACGAGCGTATTCGAGGTTTTTGGCGCCTGCGTTGAGGCGATCATACAAGGGGAACTGATTGCGCGCGTGAGCCGCTCTGACAAGGAGTTTCACTTTCAGAATTGGTTTGAGAATCGGCTGCGTGGCGCAGGGATCCTCTTCGACAAGAGTGGCAGGAATTCATATCCCGACTTCACCCTCGTGAATGTCGCGGAAGGATATGAGGTTAAGGGGCTTGCCTGGCCAGGCCGAGAGGCCAGTTACGATGCGAACAGTAAGGTTCCTACGGGCTATCATAACGGGCGCGAGGTCTTCTATGTATTCGGTCGATACCCCAAGTCCGAGGAGCAAGGCCAAGAGTACCCTGTAATCGACCTTGTACTTTGTCATGGCGACTTCCTGAATGCAGATCATGAGTACATTCATCAGAACAAGAGTGTGAAGGGTTTCGGCAGCTACGGAGACCTATTGATTCGGGACCGCAAGATGTACGTCGCGCCAACTCCTTTTGCGATTGCTCATGGTTTCACCGGCACTCGTACACTTGTAGCGCCGTCGTCCTGGGAGGCTCCAGGAGGCCTGAAAGCCGTGGGGAATCTAGTCCGAGTGGAGGCCAGACAGCTCTTGGTTGGGTACGAATTCGATCTGAGAACAAACGAGATAGTTGCCAAGACCGTTCATAATCCGTCGGCTGGCGAGAAACACACCTTCACTGTATACCGCACGGTGTCAGATAGCGATAAGCCTGTGGCCCTGGTTTCTTCGGATTAGGACTAAGAAAGAGGGTAACTACTCAGCCTGAAGGTAGAGGAGGGCTGAAGGGATGGCCTAGAAAAGCATTGTAGATGACATCAATGGCATTGAGGCCGTGTTTGCGAGCGGTAGAGAGATAGGAACGGATGGCACAGAAGGTTTGGGCGCCCTG
>JAJEBF010000060.1 GCA_022824025.1 Caldilineaceae bacterium | reverse complement strand
CAGCCACTGGAGCATCGAGAATTCAGTCCACTGGGTCCTGGATGTCGCCTTTCGCGAGGACGACAGTCGCATCCGTCAGGGCCATGCACAGCGAAACCTGGCCACCTTACGCAAAATGGCCCTGAACCTCCTACGCAAAGAAAAAAGCGCCAAAGTCGGTATTGCCGCCAAACGGAAACGAGCTGGTTGGAAAACTGACTATCTGCTGAAAGTTCTCTCCCAATAAGATGCGATTGCCCTGTTGAAAAGGGTGCAGTCCAAATTGGGGGTGAGATATACTGATAGGAGGGATGAGAAGATTAGTTGAAGAGGAAGGGGAGAGTGAGATGGAACGGAAGCGGAGCCAGAAGCGGAGCCAAGGGGAGTTGGAAGAGTCAGCGGGGGAGATGCACTTACGGTTGTGGTCGTGGCGGAGGGAGAGGCCGGAGGCCAGTTTTGATGAGATCATGGAACGGGTGCGTCAAGAGCGGGAGGCGATGATGCGACCGTTCGTGGAGGAACTGTTGGCGGAAGCAGGGGAAGGGGAGTTGGAAGTGAACTGTCCCGAGTGTGGGGGATGTGTCGAGAACAAGGGGAAGAAGGCGAAGACGGTCCAACACCGAGAAGGGACGGTGGAGGTCAAACGAGAATATTACTATTGCCCTTCATGTAAGCAAGGGTTTTTTCCCCCTGGATCGGAGGATGGGGCTGAATAGGTCGGGTTGGAGTCCGGAACTGCTGCGGCTGGCGTTAATGCTTGCGGTCGAGATTCCCTCCTATGCACGCGCAGCAAAGAGTTACAGCGAGTTGATGCGCGTGCCGATGTCCGCCAGTACGATGAAGCGGTTGGTGAGGAGCTATGGGAGCGAGGTTGTGGAGGCCGATGAGCGGGAAGCAGAGGCGATGGTGCGCGTGCCCAAAGAGGAGGAAGAGGTCAGCTATCGGCGCATCCCGGAACCGGACAGTGAAGTGATGGCGGTCTCGGCAGATGGGGTGATGGTACACCTGCGGGAGGAAGGCTGGAAGGAGGCCAAAGTCGCAGCTGTTTCGGCTGTGCCTGTACGAGAGGCGGGGGCGAAAACAGGGGAGGAATTGCGTTTAACCAAGCACTCCTATCGGGCCGGTCTGTGGGATACCAAGCGCTTCACCAACCACTACTGGGCCGAGAGTTGCCGGCGGGGCGTGGAAAAAGCCAAACGGATCGTCTGCGTCAACGACGGCGCCAGCTGGATCTGGGCGATCGTCTTTGTCTGTTTCTCCCGCCGCATCGAAATTCTCGACTGGTGGCACATGCTGCAGTACGTCTGGCAGATTGCCAATCAGGCAATGGAGCCAGCATCTGCCGAAGCCTCTGCCTGGGTAAATGCCCAAAAAGCCGCGCTGGCTCGCGGTCAACTGGGCCTCTTCTTCAGTCACATTTTGCGTCTCTACCCCAAGCCTGGCGATGCGCCTCCTGAAGTCAAACAGGCCTTCGCTTACCTGTTGAAAAACCGGCGCCGCATGCGTTACGCTGCCTATCGAAAGGCAGGCCTCCCTATCAGCAGCGGAACCGTCGAATCCGCAGCCAAAACGCTTGTCCAACAGCGTATGAAACAAAGTGGCATGCGCTGGTCCCGTGACGGTGCTCAGGCCATGCTCGCTCTCCGCGCTCGCCTACTCAGCGACCGTTGGCATGAAATACCCATCTGACCAACTCCGCCCCAAATTTGGACTGCACCCCTTGAAAAGAAATATTGGACTGGAAAAAACGAATGAGGTATAATCGATCCCCAAATAGCTTCACTCAGTCCCCACTCACTCAGTCCTTGCCAAACCTTCGCCTCCTCAACAGTCCTCACCACAATAGATGGACAGGGAAGAGATTGCTCGAAAGTTTGAGACATTGAGGGTGTGGCAGAGGGGAGACGAGAGAGCTCCTCACAAGCCCTTATTGGTCCTGTATGCGATTGGCACGTTGCTTCAAGGCAAGGGTCGGCTTCTCCCCTATTCTGAGGTTGATGAACAGCTTGGAAGACTTTTGCGGGAATTCGGGCCGAAGCGGAAGCAGTACCACCCAGAATTCCCATTTTGGCGGCTTCAGAATGATGGTGTATGGGAAATACCCGGCGCGGACAGCTTGGAAGAGTCAACTAATGGGGATGTGAGGCGAGGCGACCTTTTTCGCTTCGAGGTTGCCGGGGGGTTTACCGAGGATATAGCCCGGCAGCTACAGGACGATTCCAGTATGGTTCTGGGCATTGTACAGAACTTGCTGGACGCTCATTTCCCTTACTCGATTCATGAGGACATTTTACAGGCAGCAGGGATCGACCTGACTTTCAAGGGTGCTGGTCGACAGAAGCGCGATCCAAACTTCCGGGTGAATATCCTGAAAGCCTATGAGTATCGATGCGCCGTCTGCGGCTTTGATGTAAGACTTGGGCTCCAGCCCGTTGCCTTAGAAGCCGCCCACATCAAGTGGCGACAGGCAGGAGGGCCTGACTTAGAGGTAAACGGACTGGCACTCTGTACGCTCCACCACAAGCTTTTCGACCGCGGTGCCTTTACATTGTCGAATGAGCTGGAGATTTTCGTATCCGACGACGCTCACGGTACCGCGGGATTTGAAGAGTGGCTGATGCGCTTCCATGGTGGGAAGCTCAACTTTCCGCAGCGGCAGACGTACTATCCCAGCGAGGACTTTACTCGGTGGCATGTCAGGGAGGTCTTTCAGGGTGAGTATCGGGAAAGGTGAATGTGAGCAGCTCAGAATTACCGGCGGTTTAGGCGCTTGGGTGCAAATGGGGGACTGATCCACTTTAACCCTTAGCTCGTGGCCCAGTTTCTGGGGCCTACTACACAGATGTCAAGTAACATTAAGCGATTGATACCCAGACACTCATCCACACCCATTGCTAGCACCCTTATACTTGACCTGATACAGCTCCTGTAATGAATGGAGAAGCGCCAAAGACTGTTACGTTCTCCTGAATATCGGGTGCGTTTGCGCGAGGAGAGAAGGTTTAGCAACCCAAGAATGAGTACGACATGCAAAGGCGACAAGGTATTTGGCTGCTCCGTTGATGCCTTTTTTCTGAAAAAATAGACTTAGTGCGAAGTGGAGGGCGTATATGAGTCGCTCTTGGCGTAATGACACTACCATTGAAAAAGCTGGTACCGCAGCAGGGCGGAAGTACCTTAATGGATCCTTGGTGATCCCTCCGGGCGACGCAGCCGACAAACCGTATTCTGAGCGGACTTTCATCGACTTGTTCGCAGGGGCAGGTTGCTTGTCCCTTGGCCTCATGTTTAGTGGCTGGCGCGGCATCCTTGCCGTCGAAAAGAATGCTATGGCCTTTGAAACTCTACGCCACAACTTGATCGAAGGAACGAGGGGACCTACGTATGAGTGGCCTGAGTGGTTTCCTAAGGAACCTTGTACGGTCGGAGGAGTAGCAGGCACATATAGTCAGCAATTGCTACGCCTACGTGGAAAGGTCACAATGATTGTAGGAGGACCTCCTTGCCAGGGATTTTCTTTAGCTGGCAAAAGAAACAAGGAGGACGCCAGGAATTTACTATTTCGAACCTATATGCGTATAGTCGAGGCGGTTCAGCCACTCTTCATTTTGCTTGAGAATGTACACGGGATTACGATGGAATTCGACAAAAAGACCCGGGAGAAGGCGAAGGTTGGAAGGCCTCCTGAACCTTATTCCCAGCGGATCGCACGCGCCCTTGACAAAGCTGGTTACGAAGTTAAAGCGGATCTGTTGAAGGCAGTCGACTATGGTGTCCCACAGCTCCGTCCGAGATACTTTCTGTTTGCTGCAAGGAGAGGTATATCACCATCGCTTAACGATAATGACCCGTTCAAAAGCTTGGACGTCCTCCGACCAGGATTCCTCCGCTCCAAAGGACTCCCCGCAGATCGTCCAGTATCGGTAAAGGAAGCTCTGTCAGACCTCGAAGTGGTGAATGGGACTCAACAGTGTGTGGACTCACCTAGATTCATGCAGGGCACCTACGCTTCGCCTACTACACGTTACCAACACCTGATGCGAGCCAATCTCGAAGCCAGCATACCTGATAGCCATAGACTAGCAAATCACCGGCCGGAGACGGTTGCACGCTTCGGCGAAATCTTGGCGACTTGTCGCAGAGGTGTTCAACTTAGCCGAATTGACCGAGAGCGATTCGGCCTGAAGAAACACTGCACAGTTCCCCTTAACCCGGACCAACCCTCCCATACACTGACAACCCTGCCGGATGACATTATTCACTATTCGGAGGCGCGTATTCTAACTGTACGGGAGTACGCCCGCTTACAGTCCATCCCCGATTGGTTCCAGTTCCGAGGCGCATACACGACTGGTGGGGCACGTAGGGTTCGTGAATGCCCTCGGTACACGCAGGCGGGCAACGCCGTCCCACCATTTGTGGGTGAGGCAATTGGAACGTTCTTCACGAACTTGCATAATCAGTACCTTGCGTCATCAAAATGTGCACTACCACCTTCTTCGGCGAGAACCCTGTTGAAAGACATTACAGTGAGAGCGATTTAGTCTATGCCTCGAAACGAAAACCTCTGGGTGTCCGAATTACTCTCTTGGCATGGCCATGATCGTGGTGGAGTGCGAGTGCCGTTCCACGCGGCAATGGGAAAACCCCTTAGGAAAACCGTCGAAACACCTCTAATCAAGAAGATCAGGGACTTAGCGCGTAATCTGGTTGATGGCACTCCTGGAACGCCGCGCTGGATTTTCTTAATCGGTGGTCCTGGCAACGGAAAGTCAGAAGCTGTGGAGGCATTTGTTCAGGAATTAGACATTCAAAGTAACTCTCAAGGGGAATTGATAAACCTTGTTTCAAGCAAATTCGAACCTGGACCGGTTGCTCCTAGACGTGTTAGTGTCACTGCCAAGGAATTTGAGGGGTCAGTACTAGGCGAGAGACTTCGGAGTCTGACAATAATACAAGACGCGTCCGCTGTTGATGGACCTGATCAGGTTGCGGAAGATCCCCTGATTGAAGATCTCGCTGACTTATTCACCTCCCCGGAAGGACAAGAGCCAGTATTCATTTGTTGCGCCAACCGCGGGTTAGTCGCTCGCGCGCGCTCAGCCATTGAAACCAAGAAATCGCTTGAATGGCTCAATGATCCCGAAGTTACAATGCTATTGACACGACTACTTACCGCTACAGGAGTAGGACAGGCCGCACTCGCGACCGTCAGACCGAATTGTTGGCCCCTTGAAGACGACCCGAGATTTGCAGCTTGGCCCCTTGACTTAGATTCAATCATCACAAGTGTCACTGGGGAATCGCCTTTCGAACAAATGGTTTCCACAGCGTCAAATATACGAAAATGGGAGGGCGATGAAAATTGCGGTGACTGTACATCTAAAAAATTCTGCCCGTTTTACGTCAATGCCCAAATGCTTAGAAATGATGAGTGCCGTCGGAACCTGCTTAGACTACTACGCCATAGTGAGATTGCTACTGGCCAACGTTGGAATTTTCGAGACTCCTTTTCCTTGTGTGCCGAACTCATTGTAGGGCAACGTGACGATTTTCGTTCTGACGATCTAGCACTTTCTCCCTGCTCGTGGGTCCACGAACGAGTAGATGAAATCTCCATAGACACGCAACCTGCAAGGAGTCTCTCGGCAGCATGGGAATTGGTCTTTCATCTATATTCTCAAGCCCTATTCCCGAATTGGTTGAGTCCCTCTGAAGAGCTACATACAGGTACCGTCAAAAGATCGGATGTGACATTGTCGGCCATAACGGTGTTCAGCCAGCGGAAGAGAGCTCAGGGCGCACATATTAGGCAAATGTTAGCTGGTACTTTTTCTCGGAAGCTCGACCCGGCCCTTGCCACTCCTTCGGGTCTTGGAAGTGTCCTAAGAATGATAGAAGACGAGTTTGGGCAGTCGGTAAGACAGGGTTCAGAAGCTTTTGAGCAGAAGCTCACTCCGATAGTAAACCGGCTGTTGGAGCTGATGTCAGAGGCAGAGGATTTCTGGAGTGACACTGTAAGGGAATCGAGCAGGGTCAGGGCGATCCAGGAGTCGCTACGAATCCTTTGTTCGATACTAGTCAAACGTTTTTGGGGCGTACGTGAAGGTGAGTACCTTGACTTCGAGTACCTGACTGAGTACGAAAAGATCTTAAGGGAGCGTAAGGAGTTGACGAAGGTCGTTCAACCCCTGCGAGAGATTCTGGCCCCTGGAGGTGTTTTTGGTGGCTCGCTTGTTCGAGTCTTTGGGCAACCGTCGCCTGATCCCACCAGAGATATTTTTGTGACGCATTCCCTCGGCAATGTAATTCCACGGATCGCGTCAGAGTCAACTGAAGAGATCCCAGGGCACGATATCCCGTGGATTGAAGTGGAAGGGCATCGCATTCCACTCACTTTTGACCTATTTGCGACGCTTCAAGCGTATTCAACAGGTGCACGAGCCGCCAGCTTCGCGCCCCACACACGAGCTGCAATTGACAAAGTGAAGAACGCCATAGCCGGGGGCTTGGCACGAGACAAGGAGAGCATGTTGGGGGGAGGTGTGTCGATCTGTGTTGGAGCGCTTGGCTCCCTTTCCCCTTCTACAGATGGCACCGTCGAGTTTGCAAGGCGAGAAAAGTGACTGTGACACTAGCTCAATTTCGAGAGCGTCCCTTTCGTCATAACCATCGTGAGTACGACAGATCATGTCTGAACATTGGTGTTCAACCTGAATACGCCACGGGTGATGTGCTATTGGGCTCATGTTATCGAGAGCTTCAATTGGTGATGGTTCAAGAGAGCATAATCGACCTTGAGGATGTAAATCAACTGCCGGAGCAACTTGGTTCAGATAGTGTCCAGATTGAGGCATGGCGGTTTATCTTTGAGCAGGCTCTCCGTAGCCCGGTGCGGCCTGGAGAAACATCATCTAGGCCACTACCTCAACTCGTACCTCTAGTCCCTTCGCTCGCAAAGTTCTCCGGTGTGCTTGGCCGTCCTCGATCTAGATGGAATCCTGGGCGGCTTGCTATGTATGCTCTGGCCTGCGGTGTTGGCCCGATCGGATTCCCTGAGACCGCAAGAAGTCTGGCAAAAGCGATCGAAGTCATTGATGGAGAGGATGATCAGTTTGCAATATTTCTTGAACAGGGTACTTCTTCATTGCTTGGAGACCAGAGAAGGTCTGTTGACGAGAGCTGGCAGGTACCTGACCTAACATGGTCCCATGTGCCCTATCGAAAGAATCCAGCCGCCCCATATTCGCCCGCTGAGGCTTTCGCCCAAGACCTTAAGGAAATAATTAAGCTGAAACCAATGTTAACGCGCAGACAATGGTGTGCATTGGTCGAGAGCATTCTGAGGCTCGGTCTCTCAACACATGTTCTGTGGGTTTGTAGACTCAACTTCGAGGTGTGGCTATGGGCCTTGAAAGTCTTGGATGGCCACGATCCCCCCAGCGAAGATGAAGTAAAGAGCAAGTTGTGGTCGGGACATCTTGGATACGGCGCGTTCTTGGATGGAGGACAGAGTTCGGACTCTTATTTCAGGAGGCAGGTTGAATCTTACGCAACTGCCCGTCTAGGGCTGAACCTCCTCCTGCATGCATTGCAAGATGCCAATTCTGGCTGGATTCTGTCTCTCCAAGATGGGAACGGGCTTACGGCAGTAGAGCAAATCAAACAATTACTCTGTCATCTTTTTGACTCTAGGATTCACCTCTCCTCTGCTCCGAAAAGCTGGGCGATGACACAACTTGGGAAAATCCTTGATGAGCAGGCCTCAAAAGTGTCAGGTCGCTCTGGCTCACCAAAGAATCTATACGAATTCCTGGTTCACACTCTACGTAGAAGACCGTCCAAGGATCCTCTATTGAACGAACACGACCAAGGTTACCTGCTAGCCAAACTGCCAGGGCCGCGCAACGCTCCCTGGGTGGTTCGACCTGGCCCGGTCCTTTTGCTAGCGATGTGTTATTCCACATGCAGTGCAATGCGCGAAGCGCCTGTCACCTTGCAGCACTTGGCTAGTCGTTTTTCCTTTTATGGCGTACGGCTTTCTACTGGAGACCTCCAAGAAGGCGAAATTGCCAGTGACCTTGAGGCACTAGGAGTTCTCGTTGATAGTCCTGACGCGGGCGGCGGTAGGCTAGTGCTAAATCCATTTGAAGGAAGTAAACAATTGCAATGAGCGCCCTCACGGAACTGCTAAAAGACTTCCTGCAGCAATTCACACTCCAAACTTCCCAATCGAAGTACAGTCGTCTAGTACTTGGTGGTCTCCCTAAAGAAGTGTTAAAGGATTTATTTCTCGTCTTGACTCAGGACAGCGGGTTTCCGTGGGAACCCAAAGAAGGTATACAGATTCCTGTCTTTCTAGTCACTCGTAATCCTATAGCGGACGGGGCAGGCGCGAGTCGAATTTGTAACTGGGACTATGCCCTTGCAATACGCAATACATATCCCAGCTTTCTGCTCCTAGTGGACCCGATGGTGTGGGACGACCGGACGTATTCGATTATCAATGCGACTGATACAGTCGGCTTACCACTCCCTCCAATTCGACGAAATGTACCCCCCCTACGTAAATGGAGCGAGTTTTACGCCAAAATTGTAGAGATGGCCGCCAGAAGAATAGGAATTGAGTCATCGATAGTTGAAGAAGCCATAAGAGAAGCTCTCAGGGATCTGCCATCTTTGGATTCCACGCAACAACATTTGCTGCCTTGGCAAATTGTGGAAGAGATATCTAGTCTTTCTAGCCTTGCTCATATCACGACGCCCAGCGAATTGGCGAGAGTTTGTGGTTTATTGCCCTTCGATGGTGACGCATATAATTTTGGTCGCAGTAGGGCGACACTGAAGCGGCTAGCTGAATTCCTTGAGGATTCTGGGATCGAGGAAGGTATAGAGGAACTCAAGTTGACGTCAAAGGGGGACGAACTAGAGATAGAGTTGGATGCCCTTTTGACCCAATTACGTCGTTCAGCAGGGTCTGCCTCCGCTATTGTTCGAGCTCCCTCCTACTACCTTTCTAGAGGAAGTCAAAATGCGAGCTGGCGAGACGCTCTTACTGTTGAAGTGATTGATGAGATGCTGGCCGAGGTGGGCCACAGCGCAGAACCGGACAAGATTACACTCGCCTGCATTGAACCGTTGAACCAATTGCCATCTGCTGGCGAGCCATATCTGTTTGAAGAGAAAGTAATCCTTGAAGTCAAGCATCCTGAAGGGGATTTCAAGTCTTTACGAATCTCGCGCAGGTTAGGACGTCAGGTTCCAAAAGAGTTGACGTCTTCAGATGAATGCGAGAGCCCTTTCACCTACGAAGACGCTGCGGTCCCAGTCCACAATGCACCTGTGACGTATAGTGCTGATGCATATGGTGCGACACCCGCCTCGGTTCGGGTCATAAGCTTGGCCGAATATGGCCCGGGGGCGTTTGTTACATGCCCTGGGTCATCTACCTCAAAGGTCACAGGGCCACGAAAGACAGTGGGGCAAGAACAGTGGAAACAGGAGTTTTTTCTTCGGAGTGGTGGCCTCCACACACTTAAGGTCTTCTGCGGACCAAAAGTGAGCACCGTGAAAATCACCGAACCCTCGGAGTATCATGTGGAATGTGAGGCAAATGAGGGTGTGGCAGACCTGCAGATAGATCTCGATGACGATGTTGAACTCGTACTGGATCTCATGGACTCAGACGGTCATTTGATTTCTTCTTTTGCCCTCTCTATCTCAATAGAAGAAGAGCAAGGCGAAATACTACCTTCTCGATTCCATGCCCTGATGCGCGCCCATCACAGTATCAACAGCTCAGTATCCCCGGCTCGGCCTATGGAATCCTGGCTTCGAGGGGCGGAGAATGAAATCCTGAACAGAGAATCTTCATGGCGTCCCATCTTAGCCACACCTAGATGGGCCGATTCGAGGCCTCGTCTCAATGAATCGCGCTTGCTTGGTAAATCGCAGTTGCAGTTTGACCCGCGCCCCCTTGTGAATCCCCCTTCAAGTTTCCTTAAGGCAAGGGAGCAGGTTGTTGAATGGCTATGCTCGTTGCAAGTCTCTTTACCGGAGGCAGATCTAGCCAATGAGGAGGCCCATCAGATAGCCACTGGTTATCTCCATGCCTACCGTAAGTGGGGAGAATGCGCCCCCGCAGAAGCAAGCTGGGTAGACACCATATCAATCATGGAGCCAGAGTCTGTACAGTACGGCGGTCAGGTACTCGCGGCCTCTGAACCAGTTGCTGTTCTGGTTTCTCCCCTTCACCCGGTACGCTTCGGTTGGCATGTGGCGGCCCAACGAGTCCTGAAGTCAGGGCTCAACGCGCCGTGTCCGCTTGCTGGTCTGCTAGATCCCCATAGGTGCCCCGAAGTTCAGTCACTCGCTCTCGCCCGAAGCGGAGGCGAACCAAGGTGGACGTCTTACGTTGCCATTTCATGCAGGGATGTTATGTGGGGACTATATTGGAGTTCTGTGAGGCTCAGGGATATGCCGAATCACAAGGCAGTTAGAGAGCTTGTGGTAGCTGGCGTCGTTCCGAGAGGCGTCCAATCGGGCTTCACAGCCTCTCAGGCTGAGAAGACGTTGGATGAAGTTTGCCATGTCTTACCTACTCGCGCCATCCTGCGCATTGGGATAGTTGGCTCCAATCAGGGAGGTACGTCCTGTACGGAAGGCATATTCACTTGGTCCCGTGAAACATATAGTAAGGAAAGCGACTCATTGGTCGGACCCCGCTCGATCGATGTATACGACTCTCGAGAACTTGAATTACAGCCTTCTAACGAAGAGACATCGAGTCTGGCTGATGATACCGGAAATCGTGTTCGTTGGTTTTCGTCTACAGAGATGACACCGGAAAAGGATTTGACGATAGTTGACCATCTTGGTTTGGCTAGTCCGGTTGGTGAGGTCGAAGAGTGGAAGTCGCCTTCCACAGCGGGAAGCCTATTTCGATCTCGTATTCGACTCGATAGGAACGACGCTGAATTGATCATTGAGTCACGTGCTGGCAACGTAGTTCGAAGCGAAGATGTTCTACTAGATGAGCTCAGTCTAGCCGTTGGGCAAGTTGAGGGGTTTGCTGAGAAAAAAGGTGGCTGTAGCCATATTGAATTCGCGCCAAACAGACAGATCGTTAATCAAGAGTTGCAGTCTACCCGTCTTCTTGCCATTTCTTCATCGGAATTGGATCCAGCTTGCTTCTCACGAAGTACGCCTCAGGTAGGTGGGTTCTTGTGGGACTACGAATTGCCTCAAGCGGTAGGGCCGGGAGAACAGCGAAGTGGATTCTACTTGCTGGCGCGTCCTCCTGAGTCACTAAAGCGGGCAGTTCTTCGGGCAACAGAAATCGTTTCGCAAACTGACATCGATATTGACGCACTGCTTTTTGAAACATCCAGGCGTGGCATCCCTATATTAAAACGGCTCGCCGCGGGGGGAAGCCTAGCCCGCGGCGAAATTGGAATGCTTCTCGCTGTACGACTACTGCAAGATTCGTTCCGGGGGGCAGGAAGGAATGTCCGCTTGCCAGTATGTGAGGACGGCAATATTCGAATGGTTTTGCCAGTAGATCCATATGTCTCTCCCCTAGGAAGACTTCGTCAAGGTCTCCTCAAAGCGAATCCCGCATTGCAGGGAGCCACAAGGCCAGATCTGCTTGTGGCGAGTATGAAGATCGACAGTGAAGAGCAAACGCGGATCCAGCTGGTGCCGTTGGAGGTTAAGTTCAGAGAGGGCAAGATGACTTCACAGAGCAAGAAAGCTTCGCTGGCTCAAGCTAAGAGTCTTGGCGAGGTGCTTCACTATATGCTCAGTGCCAGACCCTTGAATGAACTTTGGAAGTTGTGCGGGCGAGGTTTTCTGTCCGAAGTCTTGGACCATGGATTTCGTGTCTACGGTGATCCATCTGTACATGGCAAGACTCGCGAGCAGTGGGTGGCCCTCCATCAGGCATGTATCGCTGACATCTTAAGTGGAAAGGCGGCGGTTTCAGTAGCGGAAAAGGGTCGCCTGATTGTCTTCGATGGTTCACGGTACTCAAATCTAGACGATCTAGACGGGGATGGTTTTGACGAGACACTTGTAGTTTCTCGAGAAGATGCCCGCATTATCTTAGAAGATGGACTACACTTGACCGGATGCGTCGATCAAGTCGCACATCTATTTGACTCCGATAGTATGGAGTCTGGGGGAATCGCTACAGTTAGTTCAAGAGAGGCCCCCGGGCCACAGAGAGAAACTCCTCAAGAATCTACTCTTAGCTTGTCGCGGGTAGGAGGTGATGCTCGCCCCAATCAAGAATCAAGGGAGAAATCAACAATCGTGCCCCCCGAAGTTAGGGAGCAAGTTGCGGGGGCCTTTTCTGGTTTTGTCGGAAACCGGGCGGCAATAGACACATTAAAGCGTGGCGTCCTAAAGGCTCAGCTTCGTAACCCACCGCAACTACCGGCAAGCTATTTGTTCACCGGAAACCCTAGCACGGGCAAGACCGAGTTGGCACGACGAGTGGCAATTTCTTTGGACTTGCCTTTCGTGTCTCTCGATGGCAGAGGTTTGAGTAGCCGAGAGCGACTGTTCAGTCTTATTGATGACAGGCTGCAAGACTATGGTCAAAAGGCCACACGAGTTGGTACCCAGTATCAACTCCCAGTTCTTGAGTATCCTCCGTTAATAGTGTTCGTCGACGAGGTTCACCTTGTTCCGAGGTCAGTACAAGAGAGCTTACTCACAGCACTTGAGCCAAAAGACAGATCGGTACTCTTGAAGGACAGAGTGGCTAGACTGCCCCAGATTACATTCCTGTTTGCAACAACTCGCCCGTCTGACTTGGACACGGCATTTAAGACCCGTTGTACCGAAATTTTTTTACAAGATTACACGAAGCAAGAGGTAGCCGAGATAGTGGGGCTAGAATACCCAGAGTGGCCCGAGCAGTTGAGGCTCAAAATTGCCCAATACGGTCGGCTTGTTCCACGCATCGCTCTGGAGCTTGCCAGAGAGCTTGCGGATGAGGTCTTGGTTAGTGAATTCCAGGAGCGTGACCTTGATGAGCATCTTGACGAAGTACGCCGTACTCGTCTCGTAGACGAAAACGGGCTTGGGCGCATCGACATTGATTACTTGGAGCTTCTTGAACGGGAAGGCAAACCCTTGGGAGAGCGAAACATACTGAATATGTTAGGTAACATTGACAAGGACCGGTTCTTGGAAGAAGTGGAACCACTTCTTGTAGCCCGCATGAAGCTTGTGCGGAGGACAAGGCAAGGACGGGAAATCACCTCAGCTGGGCGTCAATACCTCGTCGACTTGAGAGACACAGGAACCGGTTAGATAGAGCCGCCAGACAGTGTTACCCATGTAGTCTAGGTAAGTGTTAGCGCACACCCTGTTCACGTTGGTCGAAAAGGAGAGAGTCTTGACAAAGGTCGTCAAGGTGCGGCAAGTGCCAGATGAAGAGTCGCCCTCTACATCAGAGCTTAGCAGCAAACTCTTAACGTGGTATGAACTTCACCGCAGAGATTTCCCGTGGAGGAGTGCTTCGTCGTGCTATGAAAAAATAATTGCCGAGCTGTTGCTTCAAAGAACCCAAGCCGTCACCATTTCTAACTTCTATTACACTTTCCTACAAGAGTTTCCGTCTTGGGAATCTCTGTCTGTGGCGAAGGAAAGTAGATTACGCGAGCTCCTGAAACCCATTGGACTTTGGCGTCAGAGAGCCCGCATGCTTCTCAGCCTGTCACGCGCTCTAAGCGAAATGGAATTCAGGCTGCCGTCCACCAGAGAGGCATTAGAAAGACTTCCTGGAATCAGCCAGTACATGGCAAGTGCAATTCTCTTATTGTGCCACGGGCGCAAGGAACCGCTCTTGGACGTAAATATGGCTCGAATTCTCGAAAGAGTTTACGGCCCACGCAAATTGGCTGACATTCGGTACGACCCCCTTCTTCAGAAAACTGCTCGGTCCGCTGTAAACGTTGATGACCCTGTTGGTGTCAATTGGGCTGTCATGGATTTGGCAGCCACAACATGTCTTCAAAACACCCCAAAATGCTTGGAATGCCCTCTCTCTGAGATGTGCCAATTCGCCCAGAGGCTTGAGTCTAGCGCGGAGGAACGGCGCACTTGACGGAGTCAAGTAGTCCCTGTTTACAGCACGTCAGCTTAATCGATCGACGAAGGAGACGAAGTATCTGTTGTGGGTTGAATTGCTTTCTGTCTTGCACGCATAAAGATCTACTGATCCAGACCACATTTATGCCCACGTTCATTATCACCAAACAAATACGAGCCAGCGGGAAATTGTCAGTACATTACACTAACTACCTAATACTACAACCGCAATTCACGAATGAGCGGTTCTTCTGGAAAAAATGATGGTGCGAAGGCGCATTTGGAACAACCACGGACCTGTATGAACGGCTCAAATGCAGTCACTACCGCGCCTCTTTTTTCTCTTTCGGTCTTCGGCAAGCAGGAGTGCGGTTGTAGTACTAATACTACAGCCGCAATTCACTAAATTGCAGTTTTTCCGGAGAAAATGAGGGTGCGAAAGCGCATTTGGAACAACCATGGGACTGTTTGAACGGCTTAAATGCAGTCACTTCTGCGCCTCTTCTTGCTCTTTCGGTCTTCGGCCAACACGAGTGCGGTTGTAGCACCATAAACCGATATAGTAGCCAACAAGGAGGCGCAAAGCGCGTATAGCCCTGAAGGTAATTGTTCAACTTTTCCATCTGGCACCGTGCCACCCTGATCTTACATCAAAGGGGAAAGGGTAACGACCAGAGGAGATTTGGCTAGCCCTTCGTGCGCCGTAGGGCACCAACAAAGGACCTATCTAGGCGAGAGGTCGACCATTGGCCAGACCTAACAAGCATAAAGTCATATAAGGAAAGTAGCTATGGGGAATCGTCCTTCTTTAGAAATCTAAATGATTGGGATCTCCGTCGGCTAGGCAGCCTAATGTCGATGTCACAGGGTCGCAGTGCTGGAAGTGCAAGGGCCGGACTTCGTGGGAGCGCAGACTGTGGTTTGGGCGGAACCACTGTCAACGGGATCCGGGTTATCGTAACGATTAAGAAGATTAGGGGAGAACTTTGTCGTGGAGATTCTGCCTGTGTCATCAGAAGAGCTGGAAGATTTGCGTGAGGTTCAGATTAAGCCTAGGTGGGGTTGGCCAGCGCGGTTCAGTTGTAATGAGTCGGGAAGGGTCTGGCCATTCACAACCTGGAGTCTCACACCGGAGTCTGAGAGGGTCTATTTGGAGGGGGCATTCCCCCTTTTGGATCAGATCGTGCAGAGGGTAGTTTGGATAACTCGGATGAAGGGTAAGTATCCACGTGGCGGGAGGTTTTTAGTACACGATGAAGGGGTTGTGCTGGCGGATGGGGATGAACAGATCATTGTGTTTCGGTTTGAAGATGATGATGGGTTTTCGATAACTTGAGTTTGGGGCTTACTTACCTAACCTGAATTCGGAGTTAAATGGTGGTTGGCAATAGAGCCATATCTTCTTCAGAGAGATTGAGCGATGGCTTTTTGGGTTGCCAAGTGTAAGCAATCAGACCGGCGATGAGATTGACGAGATAGTTGGTCGGGCTGCGGTGGCGTGTGTGTTGAATCTGGGAGATATTCTTGAGTTGGTCAACGATGGTCTCAATGATGAAACGTTTACGCGTCAGCAACTTGTCTTCGAGAACGACCAGTTGATTTTTCATGTTTTTGCGAATCGGCGTGATCAACTGCAGTCCCCGTGCGAAGAGTTGTTCAAAGAGCGTTTTGGAGAGATAGCCGCGGTCGCCGACCAGCTTCCCCCACAGTTCTTTGGTCATCTGTGGGACCGGTTTACGGTCATCGGTGTTGGCGGGTGTGAGGTGAACCGCCAGCAAGTCACCCTGGTCATTGACAATCAGATGGAGTTTGAAGCCATAGAACCACCCCATGCTGCTCTTGCCGCGCGTGGCTATCCCAGCAAAGACTCGGTGGCGACCGATGCGCCGATTATGGCAGACAGCCAACGGCGTCGAATCAATGAATGCCACCCCAGTCCCCTGACCAAAGCGCACATGCAGATAGAGATACATGGTCGGCAGGGAGGATGGAATTAACTCCACAAAGCGCGTGTAACTGACCAGAGCAGGGAATTCACTGCGCATGTGCTTACTGACGTGCTGCGTATAGTAGGCTTTGAAATCGCGGTAATGCGACCGATGAAGACATATCAGAATCGTCATTACTTCACTCATGCTTAAACACGGCGCCGGCCCTCGCTTGCGAGCCACGCCCAACAGCTTGGCTTGCTCCCATGTGGACAACCACTGACAGAAACTGTCGACATGACAGAACAGTTTGAGTATACTCATCCCTGAGTACCTTTCTTTGCTGGAGAATTTTGGTTGCAGACCTTCAATTCTACCAGCTTGGTAAGGTGCTCAATTACTCCGAAATCAGGTTACCTAAGTAACCTGATTTCGGAGTTAGATAAGGGCTGGCAAGTGATCCATGATGGTTGGCCCCGATCTAGGAATCGTTGACATTTCAATGAAGCAGACAAAATCCGCGCAATCGAAAGCGGGAAAGTGGGGGAGCAGACGATATCTGACCGTGCGCCAGGGGCCCAGCGCCCTATCGTTTCGAATGTAGATCCCAAAGTTGACCAAGAGCTTGCAGATTGAGGGACAGCGAGCGAGACGCCTGCGAGGTCAGGCGGCAGCCCATGCGAAAACTCTTGGTTTCAAGTCGAACGCACCTGAATCCCTGATTATCAAATAATTGTTATTTCATTGCGGGTGGGCGCGGTTCTGGCTCTTGAAAATTTTTTCTCGCAAACGCTCGTAAACGCTCGTACGAGCGTTTACCTGTTCCCTACGAGTTCTCGTACGAGTGCATGACCTGTGTTCAGGGAGTGCCCAGCCCGGCCTTTCCTGCAGTTACCCTGAAACTGTGTCTCGTCAGCCTGCTTTGAAACCCCGCCTTTTCACCGAACGCAGCCGGAAGAACTTGCCTTCTCGACACACCTTGAAAATGTCAACGACCCCTGGTTAGTGGATAGTTGCCCACAATCCACTTTTTATTATGCAAGTAGCTTCTGTGGCGGCGGTTGAGACGGGCCTCGAATTGTCGTGTGATGTGTCGGTTCCTGAAGTGATGTTCCGAGATTCGCCGGCCGGTGGGCCGGGATAGACCCTTTGAGCGAAGCGTGTTTGACAGTGGGGGGGAGGCGTGCTATAGTCGCGCGGTAGTTGCCTCACGGTATTGTCCACCGGATTCGACCAGCGCGCTCGATCAGTAGAGTACAGCCAAATATAGAAGACATAGCGGCTTTGCGCCGAGGGAGGAACCCAACATGGCGAAATCTTCAGTTTCACGTCGCGACTTTATGAAGGGGGCGGCTGTTGCCGGCGGCGGTGTGCTGCTGGCCGCCTGTGCGTCCGAGCCCGCGCCGGTGGAGGAGACAGTTTCCGAATCGGCGCCGATGACGGCGATGACGGCGGAGGAGATCCTGACACCGCTGGGGCTGATGCCGGGCTCGCCGGACCATGCGAAGGGCTGGACGACGGAGCTGCCGGACGTGCCGGAGGGAATGCCGCTGAATCCGGGGGTGACGATCACTTCGTTCACGCGCACCGACGCGGATACGCGCTTCCAGGGCGATGACGACATTTACGACAATATCAGCCTGCGCTACATCAAGGCGCTGTTCGGCATCGAGTACGATATCCCCTGGACGTATGTGCAGGGCGAGGAGCGCGACCAGAAGATGAACCTGGCAATGGCGGCCGGCGATATTCCGGACCTGATGCCGGGCATCGCGCTGGGGATGTTCCAGGACATGGTCGCGGGCGACCTGGTGGCGGACATCACCGATGTCTATGAGGCGACCGCGCACCCGAAGTGGGTCAAGGAGTCGCAGGAGTGGGGCGATCACCAGCTGTGGGCCTACGCGGAGATTGACGGCCGCAAGATGGCGTTCCCGAGCATTGCCCAAGCAGGCCAGGATGAGCAGATTCTGTTCATCCGCACGGACTGGCTGGACAAGGTGGGCATGGATGCGCCGACGACGCTGGAGGAGATGGAGGCGGTTGCCGAGGCTTTCGTCACGAACGACCTGGGCGCAGGCCCCCCTGGCACGACGGTCGGCGTGATGGCGTCGCGTGACCTGCAGAGCTGGTACGGCGGCCTGGGGCCGGTCTTTGGCGGGTTTGGCGTGCTGCCGTCGTGGTATACGAGCGTGAGCACCTTCACCAAGGACGGGCAGGGCGGCCTGAAGTTCGACGGCATCGACCCGGCGATGAAGGATGCCCTGACCCTGGTGCGGCGCTGGTACGAGAAAAAGATCCTGAGCCCCGACTTTTTCACGAAGGGCTACCAGGAGAACCGCACCGAGGTCGAGGGGAACCGCGTGGGCATGAACTACACGCACCCCTGGGGCGGTGTGGTGGCCGGGGCGATCGGCAGCATGGCGAACGACCCTGAGGCTACCTGGGACTGGTTCGACGTGCCGGCAGGCCCGGTGCGCAAGGGCAAGAACTACTTCAGCCCGCTGCGCACAGGCGTGTTCCCGTTCCGCAAGGGTTCGGAACACATTGACAAGATTCTGAAACAGGCGAACTTCGAGGCGGAAATCGTGCTGAGCCCGCAGCGGCGCTATCACGGTTTCGAAGGCCACAACTATGAGTGGGTCGAGGGCGAGGACAGGGTTGTGCCTCTGTCCGGCGGCACGCACGGGTACGGTGTCATCAACACGCGCGGCGGCGCCAACATCAGCCCGACCTCGAACATGAACACTATCCAGTGGAAGCTGAACTACAAGGAGACTGTGCCGCGCGGCGAGTGGGACGCGATGATGGAGCTGCTGCTGGATGACCCGACCGGCCTGCAGACGATGCAGGACGAAGGCTGGCTGTTCCTGGCTGAGCACTCGCTGGAGGACACGATCCGCAACGAGTGGAACGCGGCGCCGACGGAGCTGCAGAAGGAGAAGTGGACGCAGCTGCAGACGCTGACGGACGAAACCTACTTCGCGATCATCACCGGCCAGGTGCCCGTGGACGCGTTTGACGAGTATGTGACGACGTGGCTGGCGCAGGGCGGCGAGGAGATCCTGGCGGAAATTAACGAGTGGTGGGCCGCAAAGTAGTGGTCAGTGGTCAGAACCGCAGTGATTCGTGGTTAGAGAGTGGATAGTGGGGGCGCCCGCTATCCGCTGCTTTTTATTATGCAAGCATTGTCTCCGGTTGTAGATGATCTGAAGGAGCAGGCCTCAAGGTTTGTTCGCTATTTGCCGCGGCTGTGGCCGCTGTACGTGATGGTGATCCCGGCGCTGATTCACCTGGCGCTGCTCAGCTATTACCCGATGTACGGGATCCGGATCGCGTTTCAGGAGTACAAGCCGGCGCTGGGCTTTGCCAAATCTCAGTGGGTAGGGCTGAAGCAGTTTCAGCTGATGCTGGACAACCCCTCCTTCTGGCAGATTTTCCGCAATACGATCGTGATCGCGACGTCGAAAATTGTCACGCTGCAGTTCTGCGCGGTGATTCTGGCGCTGCTGCTGAACGAGGTGCGGAAACTGTTCTACAAGCGGAGCGTGCAAAGCCTGGTCTACCTGCCCTACTTTCTGTCGTGGATTGTGCTGGGCGGGATCATGCTGGAGATGCTGGGCTCGGCCGGCGTGGTCAACCAGCTGTTGCAGCGGTGGGGGGTGGAGCAGCCGATCATCTTTTTGGGCAACAACCGGACTTTTGTGCCGACGCTGGTCGCCAGCCATCTGTGGCAGCAGGTGGGCTGGGCGACGATCCTGTACCTGGCGGCGCTGACGAGTATCGATCCGCAGTTGCTGGAGGCGGCGGCGATCGACGGGGCGGGCCGTTTTCAGCGCGTGCTGTATATCATTCTGCCGGGCGTTCTGCCGACGCTGCTGCTGGTGCTGTGCCTGGACTTCGGGTTGTTGTTTAATGCGGCCGGTTTCGACCAGGTGCTGAATCTGTACAATCCGGCGGTCTATTCGACGGGCGACATTCTGGACACGTGGATCTATCGCGAGGGTCTGCTGGGGGCGCGGTTCAGTCTGGCGACGGCGGTGGGTTTGGTGCGTTCGGTGCTGGGGCTGATTTTGATTGTGGCGAGTTTGCGGTTGATTTCGCGGTTTACGGATTATCAAGTGTATTAACTGCAGTGGTCAGAACTGCAGGGGTTCGTGGGGGCCTCTTGCTGGTTGAGAAGGGCCATTTGCTTGATTGATAGGGAGTAAGGACACCTTGCGGGCGGTTGGGGTCAATGCAGAGGGTATGCGCCTTTGGCTTGTTGCATGTGCGTACACGACGGCCTGCGGGCGTGTGAACGCAGTTGGATTCAGTCGCAAAGTAGGGTAAGACACGATTCGTAAAGGGCAATCAGTTCCAGCAGAACGCCGGCAGCTCCTCTGAATTGCCATGGTCCGATAACAGTTTTGGCTGCGGGCCTCGCCGTTGACAGCGGAGTTGCTGACGGAATTCACACCGGCGCACACCGGCGCACACCGGAACGCCTGTTCACCAGTTTGCAGAAAGGAAAGGAACAGTGACAAACCATACAGTTTCCCGACGATCATTCGTTAAGATCGCAATGGTCGCGTTGTTTATGATGGTCCTGGCGGCCTGCCAGCCAATACCCCCCATGGACGAGGCTGAACCCGCCATGGGCCAGATAACCGCGGCCCAGGTGACAGACGCCGAAAGCCTTAAGGCCTTCGTCCTCGCAGCCCACGCCGAAATCCAAAGGATCACCACAACCCTGGACGACGCGGCGAAGCTCAAGCAGTGGGTCAAAACGGAGGGAGACTGGAATTCCGGTTCGACCTTCCTCATCATCTTCGCCGCGAACGGAAACGTCTGGGCTCACGGGAACGACCGTGCCGCCGAAGACAGAAGCCTGATCGACATCGAGGACGAACGCGGAACCAAGGTCGTCCAGGAACTCCTGGCGGCCGCTGCCCAAGGCGGTGGCTTCGTCGAATACTACGACGACGGGCCGAAGACCGCATACGCCGTCCCATTCAGGCGGCAGTTCGTGCTCGTCGGCGGCTACTCGCAGGACGTCTCCAATGTCCAGGTCCGCATCGCCGATCTCCCCACACCCGCGGTCACCGCGTCGGAAGTGGTGGACCGCGAGACACTGATCACCTTTGTCGAAGAGGCGGCCAGGATCTACCAGGAGGCCCTCAGGTTCGAAAACGGTATCCCCCTCGTTGAAATCAAGAACGCCTTCCGGGTCGAGGGAGGGGACTGGAAGTCAGGCTCCATCTACCTCTATGTCGTGAGCGGCGGGGGCGTCACCCTCTTTCACGGGACCGAGCCGTTTCGGGAAGGCCATCCTACCGACATGACCAGGACCGACGCCAACGGCGTGCCGTTCGCCGAGTTGCTGATAGGAGGCGCACGGCGCGAGGGTAAGAGTTTTCTGGAGTATCACTACGATGACCCGACCATCGAAGGAGACGAAGATACCGGTTCCCCCAAGCTCGGCTACACCGTCAGCCTCCAACTGGGCGCCTCCGACGAGAAGCTGGTCATCGGCTCCGGCATCTATATCCCCAGAGACGACGAGTGATCCAACTGCGCACGGGACCCGGCGCCGCCCAGTCGGCGCCGGCAGAGAGTTGCACTGCGATTTCGGTCACGATGACACCGGCTCAATCCTTGGCCACCGGCTGGGCGATCGCCCAGCCGGTGGCGTGTTCGTTCCCTTCGCCGGCTGAGATCGCTCTTATCGTGGTCAGTGGTCAGAACTGCAGTGGTTCGTTAGGGAGAATTGATGAATAGGGCGGAGCGGCGGGGGTTTGGGTCGCGTGTTTTTGATATATTCAATCATACGTTCCTGCTGGCGCTGGGGCTGTCTTGTGTGATTCCCTTGATCCATCTGCTGGCGCTTTCCTTCAGCGACCGGGCGGCGGCGACGGGCGGGTTGGTGACGCTGTGGCCGGTGCGCCCGACCGCGATCACGTATGAAAAGGTGCTGGAGGCGGGCGTCTTTCTGAACGCGTTCTGGATTTCGGTGATTCGGACGGTCATCGGGACGACGCTGCAGATGCTGCTGATCATCCTGATCTCTTTCCCGCTGTCGAAGAGCAAGGAGGAGATGCCGTTCCGCAACATCATCATGGGCTCGGTCGTGTTCGCGTATCTGTTCAACGGCGGGCTGATCCCGTGGTTTCTGGTCATCCGCAAGCTGGGTATGCTGAACACGATTTGGGCGCTGATCATTCCGCAGGCGCTGCCGCTGTGGAACGTGATCCTGATGATGAACTTCTTCCGCCGCGTGCCCAAGGAGCTGGAGGAGGCCTCGATCATCGACGGCGCCACGTACTGGCAGATCCTGCTGCACGTGTACCTGCCGATCTCGGTGCCGGCGCTGGCGACGCTGACGCTTTTCGGCGCGGTCGGCCATTGGAACGCCTGGTTCGACGGCATGATTCTGATCGCGGACCGGGATCTGATCCCCTTGCAGACCTTTTTGCGCACGGTGGTCGTGAAGATGGACATGAACGAGTTCATGCGCAATCCCGAGGATTTCGACATGTTCTCGGACCGTTCGCTGCGCGCGGCGCAGACGCTGGTGACGGTCGTCCCCATTCTGGTTGTCTACCCCTTTCTGCAACGCTATTTTGTCAGCGGCATCACGCTCGGCGCCCTGAAGGGTTGAGCCATGCCGAAACGAGCGCGGGCCTCTGCGGGCGGCTCTGGCGCGCGTTCGCTGCGCGTGCCGTCGGTTGTGTTCGGGGCTGAGAGCCGCGAGCCGATGCGGCGCGGGTTCGACACGCTGGCGCGGCTGCTGTCGTTGACGCTGGGTCCGCGGGGCGGGCATATCGTGAGCCAGCGGGTGAATGCGACCGGTTTTGAGCCGCTGGAGGACGGCGCGACGATCGCGCGGCGGTTCACGGACCTGCCCGACCGGGTGGAGAACGCGGGCGCGATGATGATGCGGCACATTGTG
Organism: Caldilineaceae bacterium; assembly: GCA_022824025.1. Classification (GTDB taxonomy): domain Bacteria; phylum Chloroflexota; class Anaerolineae; order Caldilineales; family Caldilineaceae; genus Bin5. The sequence continues at coordinate 22,920 of JAJEBF010000060.1, read as the reverse complement.
TGGCATATGCGCGAGCGGTTCGGCGACGGCAGTGTGACGGCGGCGGTGCTGGCGCGGGGCATTGCGCGCGAGCTGCACCGGCTGCTGGTGGGCGGGGCCGACCCGGTGCTGCTGCAGCGGGGGCTGGAGAAGGGCGTGCAGGCGGCGGTCGACGCGCTGGAGACGATGTCGATCCCGTTGACGGAGCCGGCGCATGTGGCGGGCGTGGCGAGGGCGGTGGTCGATGACCCGCGCCTGGCGCAGCTGCTGGCTGAGATGATCGACGTGCTGGGGCCGTACGGGAACATCCTGATTCAGCCGGGGTACGGGCTTGGGCACACATACGGGTTCCGTGAGGGGTCGCGCTTTCCGGGCGAGTATATTTCGCGCTATCTGGTAAGCGACAAGTTCAGGTATGTGGCGGCGCTGGACGAGCCGCATGTGGTGGTGGCCGATTTCCATTTTGAGGAGCCCGGGCATGTGCTGCATCTGCTGGAGCTGGTGAAGGAGGCGGGCGGGGACAAGCTGTTCATCATCTGCAAGAATATGTGGGAGAGGGCGATCAGTTCGCTGGTTGCGGCGAACGGGCGCGGGCCGGTGACGACGTACGCAGCGCGGATCAAGCCGGTGGAGGATTTGCGGCGGGATATGATGCGCGATTTTGCGCTGCTGACGGGCGCCAGTTTTATCACGGACGTGGCCGGCATGGGCCCGCATGATCTGACGGTCGACGATCTGGGGCGGGCGGAGCGGCTGGTGGCGACGGACGAGTATGTGTCGGTGGTTGGGGGCGCTGGAGATGTGCAGGCGGTGGATGCGCATATTGATATGCTGCAGAGCCGGCTGGCGTTGATCGAAGAGCGTGAGGAAAGAGAGCAGCTGCGCGAGCGGATCGGGCGTGTGCAGGGCGGGATCGGTGAGCTGCGCGTGGGCGCGTATACGGAGAGCGAGCGCAATGCGCTGGTGGAGAGGGCGGCGCACGCGGTGAAGGTCGTGCAGGTGGGCCTGGAGGGCGGCGTTGTGCCGGGCGGGGGCGCGGCCTATCTGGACGCGGCCCCTGCTGTGGAGGCGGCCGCGACGGGACACAGTGAGGAGGCGATGGCGATGCGGGCGCTGGCGCGGGCGTTGGAGGAGCCGGCGCGTACGATTGCGGCCAATTCGGATGCGTACGGTCCGCTGGTTGTGAATGCGTGTCGCGAGCGGGGGCCGGGGTTCGCGTATGAGGTGGGCCAGGGGTGTGTGCGCGATATGATGGCGGCGAGGATCGTTGATCCGACGCTGGTGGTGAAGGCGGCGCTGGAGCAGGCGGCCAGCGGCGCGGCGATGCTGATTTCGACGGAGGCGCTGGTGTTGCCGCGTGAGCCGGAGAGGACCTATAAGCCTTAGAGGCAGTTTTTCGTAGTCAGTTTCCAGTTTTTAGTTGCGTCTGTCGGGCGGGGCGCGTGTTAATTCCGATCAGGCGGTTGCGGGGACGGTTCGGGCGTGGGTGAGGTCGGAGCCGGTTACCGGGCGGGCTTGTGACGGAAGGACGGTGGCGATGGCGATCGTTTCGCCGTCGAGTGAGAAGAACTCCGCGACGAAGGCTTCCTGATTGCGGTGGATGTGGATGATGGTGCCCACATCGCCCGGTTTCAGTTCTTCTTGCTCGTCGCCGATGACGGGGGCGGTGAGCACGATTTGCTGATGTTCTTTGAAGTGCATGGCGGGTTATGGTTCGTGGATGGCGGCGGGAAATTGAGCTTTAGTAGCTGAAGAGTTCGGGCCAGTAGTCGCCAATGAATTTATCGCCGTAGGACTTTCCGAGGCGGTGCATTTCCTGGGCGCATTGGTGGTTGTCGGCGTGGTCGCCGGTTCTGCGGAAGAGGCATTCGTCGGCCTGGATGTGGATGGCGATGGCGCGGCGGTGCTGGCGGTGGGCGAGGTTGGGGCCGGAGCCGTGCAGGGTAAGGCAGTGGTGGAAGTTGACGCGTCCGGCCTGCATGTTGAGCGGGGCGGTCTCGTACTCGGCGCCGTCGGGCATGTACTGGCGGATCACGCGCTCCTGTTCGGCCATGTCGTAGCGGCCGAAGTGGCTGTACTCGGCGTGCCAGCCCCATTTGTGGCTTCCCTTGACAAAGTGCATTGTGCCGATCTCGGGGTTGACTTCCTGGAGCGGAATCCAGGCGGTGAGCATCTGGGACCGGTCGCTGCTGCGCCAGTAGTTGTAGTCCTGGTGCCAGGCGACGTTGGCGGTCTCGTGGCCGCCGGCCGGTTTCGTGAGGATCTGCTCGTGCCAGAGGCGCACGGCGGGCGTGTCGAGGAGCTGGGCGGCGAGCTGGCCGATACGCGGGTTGATGACGGCTTCGGCGAGGACGGGGTTGCACCAGTGTGAGTTGTCGACTTTGTGGAGGGCATAGGGGTCGTCGCCGGGGTGCCAGAAGCGGGCGAGCGGTTCGCGGCCGGTCTCGTAGCGGCCGGCGTTGACTTCGTCGACGGCGTAGGCCAGTTCTTCTTGCTGGCTGGCGTCGAATATTTGGGGGCCGAGCCAGTATCCGTCTTCTGCGAAGCGGGTTCGCGCCTGTTCGTCGATTGTCATTTCGGCGACAGTCATACTTCCTTCCTCTCGTAGACGTTTCACTTCAACGCAGGTCAGCCATCAGCTGCTGCTATTTTAACGTAGATCCTATCCTTTGTCGCCGGTGCTGGGAGTGAGGGTTGTGCCGTCGGCGGTCTCGGCGCGGAAGGCGAAGGCCCAGCCGCCGTGGTTGGAGCCGGTTTCGTTGCTGAGTTTGAGGACAACCGTGTTGACGCCGGCGCGCAGCTGCACGGGGAGGCTGCGGGCGCGGAAGGCGTAGTTGTGGCCGAGGTCGATAAGATCGTCGTTTACGCGCAGCGCGAGGGCGTCGTCCCAGGCGAGGTGGAGGGTTGCGGTGGTATCGGATGGGGCGTGAACGGTGCAGCGTGCGAGGGCGACGCCGACGTCGGTTTTGCCCACGCCGCGGCCCCAGGGGCGGAAGAGGTGGTTGAAGTCGATGAAGCCGTGGTGGGCAGCGCGGCGATGCCAGCGGGCTCTGTCCCTGCCCTGCTGACGCGAGCCTTCGGTCAGCCAGGCGGACTCCTCTCCGTGGAGGCCGTCGTAGGTTGCGTCGGGTTCGAAGGCGGTCTCCGGCGGGAGGGTGGTTGCCATGGCCTGGCCGTCATGATTGGCGAAGGGTCCGCAGAGCCACCACTCGCCGCTGGCGGGCAAGTCGAGGTCGTGGGTGTCGCGAGGGAGTTCGACGCCGGGGAGAAGCTGGGGCCAGTCGGGCATGGTGAAGAAGGGGCGGACAGGGCTTTCCTGGTACCAGTATGTGGTGGAGCAGATGTCGTTGGCCATGCAGCCGAAGCGCATGTGGATGGAGCGCTGGAAGGGGAGGGTGTCCTTTTCGAAGAAGCGGTAGCCGACGAGGCGCTGGGCGGGGCGGGCTTCGCCGACGTCGTCGTGCACGTAGTAGGGCATAGCGGCGTAGTGGTGCGTTTCGGGCGGGTGGAGGGCGCCGCCATAGCCGGCGCCGAAGGTGTCTTCGCCGCCGATGCCGCGCAGGAAAGCGGGATGCTCGCCTTCGCCGTCGATGTAGATGTTCTCGGCGCCGCCGTGGCTCCAGCGGTCGGTGTCGTCAAGGAGGCGGACACCGTAGACGAAGCCGAGGAGCTGGCCGGGTCCGTCGGCGTCGAGCATGAGGTATTCTTCGCCGTAGCTTTGGGTGGGCATTTCGCGGCGCCAGCGGGCGCAGAAGCGGCGGGGTTCGTGGAGGGTCTGGCCGGGATAGCGGTGCCAGTCGACCTGGAGGTAGGCGCGGTTGTCTTCGGGGCCGGCTTCGAATTCGATGCGGGCGGAGCGGGCGAAGGGCATGGGGAAGTAGCAATTGTAGCCGATCCAGGCCTTTGCGGAGAGGTAGTGGGTGTCGATCGGGTACCAGCCGAGGCCGTGCATGACGCCGAAGAAGTCGCCGACGGGCGCCTCGACGTAGGGGACGGGTTCGTCGTCGAAGTAGATGCGTATGATGGCCTTGCGGCTGGCGTGGGGCAGGTTTTCAGGGCGGGAAAGGACGACCCATATGTGCTGGATGCAGCCGGGGCCGTCGAGCTGGGCGTAGGTGGTGCGCTGGTTGGCGGGCAGGGGGCCGGTGATGGAGACGCGGTCGGGAATGGCGGTGGGCGGGAGGTTGAGGTTCATGGGGTGGCCTCCGTTGGGGTAGGGGATATTGGCAGGTCGGGCTTGATGTTCTTAGTTTACTGCTTATTGCGTTTCAGGTATAGCGCGTTTATTGACCGGCGACGATAATACACACTATGCAAGAGGGACCGATGTCGGGGCTTGAGGAGGCCCCAAGAAGCTAGACCATGAGCTAAGATATAATGGGGCAGATCACCAGGTGGGGGGAGGGGCGGTTCCGTGATCAAGGAACGGAGTTGGCATAGGGCGGCCAGCCACAAGGGTTCGAATGCACCCTGTTTTCCCGTTTCGTGGTCCGATGATCGGGACCCACCATGGGAGGAACTGTGGGACACAATTGGCGTGAAATCCTGAGCATTCTGATTTGGGTCATGGTCGGCGCGTTAGGCGTAGGCATCACCTGGCTGATCGATCTATACAGTCCACTTTCCTTGAATTCAGGGGACAGCAAAGAGGGCCTGATAATAGGGTTTCTCGTCTGGTTTGTATTAGGAGCCTTAGTGATAATATTGGGGGGCCCGATACACTCGCTCTTCAACAAGGTCATGCGTAGGATTGATAGAAGATGGAATAACAGGTCACGTTGACCAACTGGCAGTGAAGGAGACAGACATGAGAAGGATGTGGTTGACTCTCAGTTTCGCAGTTGTGCTGGTGACGGCATGCACAGCCGAATCGTTTCCGCTTCTGATTCCGAATTCGGAAGAGCCCGCAGATCGGCTGACAGATGATTATTCGGGTAGGAGTTATGGACTCTTCGACAGGCGCTCCTCCTTGGAGATTTCTGTCGTCACTCCCAGTGAGATGTTAGCAGATGCGTGGTTGTACAGTTGGGCAAAGGAGTCCGTAACGCGGGATAACGTAGAGTCGCACAGTGGATGGTTCGGTGAATGGTTGGAACAGGCCAGGTGGATGTATGCCAATGGCTTTGTGGCGTCTGAACGCAGATGCGCTGAAGGAAGGGTTGAATTGGCAGGCCTGATCGAGACGCATGCCGCCAACCTTCGGCAGGTGAGGTCGAATGACATTTTGAATTACCGGATGGCGGTCGTTCATACGTTATGGCAGACGTTGCCGGAGGGAGAGGTTAATTGTTCTGGTTACTTGTCAGAACTCGCCATAGAGGAGTTCAGGCCGGTTATCGTCGATAATGAGGTCCAGTACGGTTTCTGGTGGTGAGGGAAGGACGGCCAACTGCATTCGCTGCATGAAATGCGCTTTAGGCGGTGGGCGATAGTCTAGAGTTTGGTTCGGTCAAACCGGTTTGTCGTTGACATACTGTGTCTTCACAGACCGGTGCGGCTATCGTCCGGCCCGGTCGGTAGCGGGACTTTTCACTTCTTCCAACACCTCCTGATCGTACCTTCCGAATCAACCCTGCTCGACTTCAAATTCATACCTCTCTTTTCGCACGCGTAGGTCGAAGTAGTACAGAACGATCGCGGTGACGTAAAACGGCATGGCGATGATGAACATGAGCTTCGAGAAGGCAAAATTGAAGCCGAACATCCTGGACTGATCAGCAGAGGGCGCCATGGCATTCACAGCAGAGTTCACTGCCATTCCGAGTACTCCGCCGACCAGGCCCATTGCGATGGCTATGAGCAAGAGATAGCCAAAGGTTCGCAGAACAAAGCCCCGGCTTAGGTTCCAGCTGCGGCGCAGGGATTGCAGCGGTCCCGTCCTCTCCGCCACTTACGCGATTTCGGCAACCCGCCAGCGAACCAACAGGTAGAACAGAACTATTGGAATCAGGGCTCCAGAAAGACAGACGCCGGCGCCGCCCCATAGAGCACTGCTCAGCACTTTGACTACCACCTCCAGTTGGTCAGGATTGGCCGGAACGGAAAACGCGTCAATGATCTCACTTAGAGAAATGTCAGAAGTAAGGAGTCCGACCCAGAGCGGTGCCGCCAGCACAAGAACGACGGCGCCGGACACAACTATCATTGCCAGCGATATGCCGAGGTAGGTAGGCAGGCGGCGTAGGGCACGCATGATGGCTGTTCTGATGGCAAGGGGATGTCCGTGCAGCGCATCAATGCAATGGGTAATGAGGGACAGGCTGACTATCGCGTCGACGGGCCAGGCTACCAGGGTGAATAGGAGGTTGGTTGCGAGGCTCTCTACGACAAGGAAAGAGAGCGCCGCGACCGGGAGGTAGAAGATGGCGGCGGTACGCAGGAGGATTCCGCTGTGGGTGGGGTAGAGGGCAATTGCCCGGCCCAGTAGTTTGCCGAGAGTCAGGGGGGTGGGAGTTGAGAGAGTGTGCATTTGGGGTGATGTTTGGTTTTCGTGCGGTGGGGGATTACTCCTTATAGTTCTGATTTCGGAAATTTTTTTCAACCTTAGGTTCACTTTCTCGGTGCCCGTCTTTCAAAATTGTAATTGGAATTGCGTGAACTGTTTATCTCCTTTTTTTGGGAGGGTGATTGGGCAGGGTATTCCCAGAGCGGTTGATCGCGGCTGCTGGATGCGCAGAGGCGCAGCTAACATCAGGAGCGCTGCCGGTCAGATTTCCATCGCCGAGCTTGTGCCAGGGGTGGGCGCTTTGACTTAGGTGGGGGGAAGGATGATTATGTGTATCGCTGGACTGAAAATACCGTATAGAGTATACTGGCTGACAGGTATTGGATGGTGGAATGGCACTCAAAGTACGTGATGCTATAAAGATTATAGAAGAGGACGGCTGGGAGTTGGCCAGGACAAGAGGGAGCCACCGGCAATTTAAGCATCCTTCGAAGCTAGGCCGAGTCACGATTGCGGGACATGGCCGAGATGACCTAAAACCAAAAACATGGAACAGTATTTTGAAACAGGCCGGACTCAGAGAGGGAGGGAACAGATGATGGGACTCGAGTATGCGGTCGTGATTGAAAAAGCAACTGACAACTACTGTGCCTATGTGCCTGACCTGCCTGGCTGTGTTGCTACGGGTAAGACCCGCGAGGAAACCTTTCGACAGATTTCAGAAGCCATCGTCTTCCATCTGGAGGGGTTGAAGGAGGACGGGCTTCCGATTCCCGAACCGGAGTCATCTGCGGCTGTGGTGAGGGTATAGCAGTCAATTACGCTATCAGGGTTAAGCCTGTCAGACGGTTGGCGGCACTGTTCTCGCTTGGGAAATGTCGTGGCCGGTTACGCGTCGAGCCATTGACGTGGGCATAGTAGCAGTCGCCATTGGCTCATTTTCAAAAGACAATATCTTCGCAATAACCTGCCCCCGACGTTTGTACCACCCGTTATGTTAGTCCGGCAAGCACGGGGACAGGGTCGGCAGGCAAGAGGGCCTCAGTCGCCGGCGGCATGTAGCCCAGCGAGTTGTGCGGTCTGATCCGGCTGTAAGTCCGCCTGTAGTGCTCCGTCAGCGTTAGAAGGTCTGCTCGGTCACGCCGGTCCGACGGGCAGCCTCAGCCACTGTGCTGCCCTCGGCTATCGCCACCTCAGCCTCTCTCAGCCTTTTAATCACCTGCTCCGGCGTATGGCTCTTCTTCGCCATCTTCCCCCCTTTCTGCGGCCCAATACAAACATTATAACTGGACCAGTTTTTGGAGGGCAGGTCAACACGGCGAGAACCTCAACTTTGTGCACTTGCGGATTTGCTGCACAAGTCAAAAGATACTGAGGTAAGCAAGAAAAAATAGAGAGCAAAATTCACAACATCTCGCCCCGTCCTCATGCCCCAATGCCCTGTGTTACAATACATCTTACAGACTGAAGCATCGGCCTGTCACCCGCCGTTTCACTGCGGCCCTTCTTCAGACAGCGCCCGGGCATAATATCAGCAGTATCAAGACCACATTTTCGAAAATCGGGGTGGGGATTGGTGAGGTTGACACGTGAGTTGAGAACCTTGTCGATCATTTCGCAGGGCACTCTTGACTTAAGGCAATAACACTATCTTGTATAATGGAATTCGTAGATGCCATACTTACAAAGATTGAGAAAGGACAATTCGAGTTTTCGCAACACGCCACCGAGCAAAGCATCACCAGGCGTATCAGCCTTCTGGAGTTTCGAGAAGCCGTTTCACAGAGCGAAGTCATTGAAGATTATCCTGATGACAAGTACGGCCCTAGTTGCCTCCTCCTAGGATTCACGTCGTCGCGTAGGCCGCTGCACATTCAATGCAGCTATCCTTCGAGACCGTTGCTTAAGATCATCACCCTGTATGAACCGAATCCACAAAAGTGGATGGACTTCAAGGTAAGGAGAGGAGATAATGCCTAACCACACAGTCTGGAACGAACCGCTAGTCGAGCAGACTGTGACCTACCATATCGAGATCGACGGGCAACTGCTGCTTGTCGAAAACGTGCCGGCGAGGGTCAATGTCGAGACGGGTGAGCGGTACTTTGCGCCGGAGACGGTTGAGCGCTTGCAGAAGGCGGTTTGGGGGGAGTGCCGGCCGGTTCGTACGGTTCAGACTCCGGTCTTTGAGTATGGCGCGCTGCCTTAAAGAATTAGGACGCCTTTCCTTCTTTTGAAACCGTGAAGGAGCGAAACACCATGACGACAGGTCAACTCGCGCTCACCAAAGACGAGGTCCGCCTCTACCATGAGCAGGGGTGGCTGGGGCCGTATACGCTGCTCTCGGAGGAGGAGATGGCGGTGGCGCGGGGGCGGATTGATGAGGAGATTCTGGAGGTGGGGAAGGCGCAGGGGCTGGCGGAGAGGGACTATTTTCATAATCGGCACCTGGACAACCGCTGCGTGTATGAGCTGCTGAGTCATCCGAATCTGGTGGAGCGGGCGGCGAGCCTGCTGGGGCCGCATCTGGTGCTGTGGCGGACGAATTTTCAGATTAAGGCGCCGCTGAGCGAGCAGGAGGAGTGGGATACGGAGGTGCCGTGGCACCAGGACTGCGCGTATTATCAGCCGTCGCCGAACGTGATTCTTTCGGCGTGGATCGCGGTGGACGAGACGACGAAGGCGAACGGGTGTATGCAGGTGCTGCCGGGGAGCCATAAACGGCTATATCCCCATGTCGAAGACCCGGATGCGGAGATGTTCAGCAGAGAGGTGGACCCGACGACGTTCGATGCGAGCGAGGCGGTGGATCTGGAACTGAAGCCAGGGGAGTTTATCTTCTTCAATGAGAGTACGCTTCACTATTCGCCGCCGAACAGGTCGGAGACGCGGCGGTTTGGAATTACGCCGCGGTTGACGGTGCCGTTTGTGGATGTGGGGCGGCGCGAGGAGATCGATGTGCTGATGGTGAAGGGTGAGGACTATATGGGGTTCTATAATGTGGTGGAACCGCCGGGGAGTTTCTAGTTTTTTGGGTAACTGCTCACCCACCGTCGCGAGAACAGAGAAGAAGCTATAACCAGAGAAGTGACTCCAATGACTGACAGTATAGTAGAGCAGAGGATTCCGGAGTTCCAGAACCGGCAGGAGATTGCGCAATGGTCTGAAAAGATGACTTTCTGGACTATCCTGAGGAATTCAGGAAAGTTTCGGCGGACGCAGTGAGCGTGCCGCCGGCTCTCCCGCAGACGCTTTCTATCCGTCCCAGTGACAGATTGTTCGAAGAACTCCAAAATCAAGCAGAAGAAAGAGGGATCGAATTTCGGCAAGGCTGTGCCCAACAGAATCTCCCATAGGAGCCATCCAGTGGACCGCACACCCTACATCGAAACGTTCGACAACGGCCCCGGCGGTTGGTGCGCATGGGGGACCGGGTCGCATCAGCCCGAACTGAAAAACGGCGCCTTTGTCACTCGCAGCCCCTGGCGCGTTGACCCCAATCACAGCGCCCCCGGCGCCGGCTATCTGCATCTGCTTGCCTACCTCTACACGCACGCTGACTACTATACCGACGAGATCGCAGCCGAAGTCGGCGTCAATCGTTTCCTGGCGGAGGGTAAGGACCGCAATCTGACGAACGCGCGCATGACCGTTCGTCTGCGGGGCGATGTAAACCTTAAAGGGGCGAATCTGACTCTGTGGGTACAGGCGGATGTGGGCAATACGCGCCCCAATTTCGCCCTTACCGGCCAGTCTCTCACCGTCAGCAAAGGCTGGAGTGAGCAAACTCTCTTGCTGTCAGAAGATCCTGACCAATGGACTTGCGTTGGCGGCCGTCATGATCTGCAGGAACTCTACGGCTACGGTGACATTCGCGATGCGCTCCAGGACGTGAACTGCGACCTGATTCTGGTGATGTTTCCTTTGAACGTCGTTCCGATTGGCATCCCCCGGGAAGAGAAAGACCGCCTCCGCACACATCGCGACTACGAGCCAGACTATACCTACCTGCCTGAAGGCGTCGTCGAGTTCGATACCATTCAGATCGAGTACCCGGACTGAGAACACCGGCTCAACCAGGAACCCCACCGACGGTATGAAAATTGAGCCGAACCGGGAAGCCAATTGCGTTGGACCGCGCGCTGCGATACCACTCCGACGTTTCCATCGCCAAAGTTGAAGGTCATTCCACTGAAGCTGTTGTTTCAGTACGATTTCGGCGAACGGCCGGCAGCCCGAGCGCGAGCTGTGAACAACGGGGGCGCAACGGCGCAGCCGGCTTTACCTAAGCTCGCCAGTCGAAGATAACCCCAAGAAGCTCTGCCGGATCGTCTCGCATGGTAGCGTAGATGGCGGGGGCCTCGTCTACCGGAACGCGGTGTGTCACCATTGGCTTGATGCGTACTGTCCCCAACTGGTAGAAGTGGCGCAGGATCCCCAGATCTTCCAGCGTAAAGTGGGACGATGACTCGATCGACGCGCGCAATGCGTGCAGCATCGTCTGGTGAAAGACGGTCGGTTGGCGGCCGGCGAGCGCGCCGATCACCCCGTATAGTGCGAGCAGCTTGTGCTCGTAGATGAAGTCGAAGAGGTCCGGCGCCCCGCAGGCGTCAACGATACGGTCATAGGGCCCGCCCTCTGTGAGCGACTCGATGGCATTATCGTCGTTGAAGTCGATGACTCGATGGGCGCCGAGTCGGGCGGCAACTTCAAGGCGGCGCGGGTCAAAGTCTGTGACCGTAACGTGAGCCCCGAGCGCCCGCGCGGCCTGCGCCACCGACTGCCCGATCAGCCCCAGGCCGGCGACCCACACGCGCATCGGCGCGGCAACGCGGATACGCCGCGAGTGCCGGAAGCCTACGCCTGCGATGCCGAAGAGCGCGCAATACTCGTGCTCAATTCCAGGCGGCAGTTGAATGCAGAGCCGTTCGCGCTCGTTGTCGGCGGCCAGATCGACCAGGTGCCAGCCCCGGTGACCGCCATGATTTCCCAAAAACAATACTTCCCCTGCTGAGAATTGGTCAACGCGACGCCCCACTTCTTCGATAACACTTACATGCTGGTAGCCCGCGCGGGCCGGGAAGCGGCTGCCGAAATCTGCCATCAATGAGTGGCGTTCGGTCCCGTTGGTGACGCCGGAGAAAAGGGTCCGCGTCACAATCTCAGTGGGGCCGGGTTTAGGGGGATCGGGCAGGTCGAACTTTCTGGCTACGCCCAGTTTCGGGAACTCAATTCCAATACTCTTCATTGTTCGCTCCCAATTCAATTCAGTTATCTACTGTCAGTCGACCGTGTGTCCAACCGCGCGCAGAAGCGTCTCCTGTACGAGAAGATCATGTTCAGGCATCCTGTCCGGCTCCTGCTGCCCACCGATGGTGCGGAGGAAGGCCGCAAGTTCCTGGTCGTAGAGTTCCTGTCGTGAGCGGCTCACAAACGGGATCATCTGCTCTCCGGCGGTGTATTCTTCGGTGGCCTTATCCAGACAGAAGCGGATCATCGAACCTGGTTCGAAAGGCTCGACGATGACGGCGCTGCCCGCAGTGCCGTATACCTCGTACCGGCGGGCCATCGGCTGCGTTTCCATCGCCGCGATGTCCACCATTGCCATGGCTCCATCAAACTCGAAAACCCCCAATGTGTTGTCGGCGAATCCTTCAACGCGCTCGCTCGTACCGTAATCATCTGTGCGCAGAAAACAGGCGGACTTGGCAGGTCGGCCAAGGATCCAGATGATCTGATCAAGCATGTGTCCGGCAAGTTCATAGAAGATGCCGCCCCGATGGGCGTTGATCTGCGTGCGACGGTCTGCAGGAATGTTGGTGGACATGTGGGCTCGAATCGCGAAGACATGGCCGAGGAGGCCGCTTTTGGCCCATTCCGCGATCCGGTGGAAACCGTCGTGGTAGCGCAGCATATAACCCATCTGAATGAGCAGCTTCCGCTCGCGGGCGGCAGCAACCACGCGCTGCCACTGCGCCCAGTTGTCTCCGGGAGCCTTGTCCTGCCAAACGTGCTTGCCCGCCGCCACGATTTCCTCGGTCTGATCGAGGCTCTCGATGTTCAGCCCTTCAGACGCTACCGCGACGATTGCAGGGTCGGCCATCATCTCCTGCGCTGACTCGAACCAGCGAACGTCCGCAAAGGAGGATTCGGAATCTGCGATCTGCGCGCGGAACTCCGCATCAGGTTCATACACACCAACCAGTTCAACATCAGGGTTGTTCTGCATGGCGATTACTTTGCCTGCAGCGTGTGAGTGTTTTGTGCCGTACTGGGCCATCTGGACAGTCATGGCAACTCCTTGGCAGCATGGATGAGGACACGACGAAATGCTGAATAGTGCAATCAATTTGAACCGGGAATCGCCCCTGACTGGCCTCCTCGTTGATCACTCTTCCCCGCCGGCCGCCGCCGCGGGTCCGTGAATCTCGCCAATCTCTTCAACGCCCTGAAGGTGTAGTTCATCCTGGAAATGGCAGGCGCCGAAGTGGTCCACGGCATCGGCAAAGGGTACCAAAGGCGGTTCCTCCTGCTCGCAGATCGGCTGGCTGTAGGGACAACGGGTGTGGAAGCGGCAGCCGGTGGGCGGGTTGGCCGGGTCGGGAAGATCGCCCTTGGGCATTTCCTGCAGCGTTGCCAGCCCGGGAATCGGCAGTGGGATCGAGGCCAGGAGCGCTTCCGTGTATGGATGCACGGGCCGGACGCAGATATCGCGGGCGTTGCCCAGTTCGACGATCTTGCCAAGGTACATCACCGCAATGCGGTCGCTAACATGGCGGACGACCGCGATGTCGTGGGCTATGAAGAGCATCGAGAGGTTGAGCTGCTGCTGGAGGGTAAGCAACAGATTGAGTATCTGGGCCTGAACGGAAACATCGAGCGCGGAGACAGGCTCGTCCGCGACCAGAAAGCTGGGCTCGGTGGCCAGGGCGCGGGCAATGGCGATGCGCTGACGTTGCCCGCCGCTGAAAGCATGGGGGAAGCGGCTCTGGTGTGCAGCTCTCAGCCCGACCATCTCCAGCAGTTCCCCTACGCGCTCATCGACAGCACTCCCTCTGGCCATCCCATGAAGCATGAGAGGCTCACCGACGATGTTGCGGATGTTCATGCGCGCGTTCAGAGAAGATAGGGGATCTTGAAAGACCATGCCCATCGAACGGCGGACGCCTTTCATCTCCTTCTGCGGGATGTGTGTGATCTCTTCGAGGCGGCCGTCCGCGCCAAAGTGGATCCGACCGGCTGACGGCTCCACCAGACGGGTAACCAGGCGGCCCACCGATGTCTTGCCGCAGCCGGACTCGCCAACAAGGCCGAGTGTCTCGCCACGCCGGATCGACAGATCGACCCCGTCTACGGCGCGGACCGTGCCGACCTGACGCCGCAATAGACCCCTGAGTATTGGATAGTGGAGCGCGACGTTCTCAATCTGCAACAGGTCGGTGTCGCTGTCAGCGAGTTTCTTTTGATCAGCGTCCGCCGTCGGTTCAGTCTTGGTCAGGGGGATCACCTCCACCCTTTGCGATGAATCCCCTAACGTACTGTCGCTGCCATGGGGCGGCCGGGCTGTCACGGCGTCGGGGCCCTGCGACGCTTCGACATCATCATAGAGCCAGCAGGCGGCGCTATGGTCGGCGCGAAGTTCGACCACGGGCGGCGTTTCGTCGCATATGGGCATGACATGCGGGCAGCGGTCGGCGAAGACGCAGCCTTTGGGCGCCATGGCAAGTTCAGGGACGACGCCGCGCAAGGACTGCAAGTGCGTCTTGGGCTGGCTGAAAAGACTTGGCATCGAAGCGAGAAGGCCCTGCGTGTAGGGGTGGGCCGGCTCCTTGAAAATTTCCTCAACTGTGCCGGTCTCCATGATCCGGCCGAGGTACATTACCGAGATTCGGTCGGCGAGGTTGGCAACCACGCCCATGTTGTGGGTGATGAGGAGGACCGACATACTCATGCGCTCGCGCAGGTCCCTGATCAACTCGAGGATCTGGGCCTGAATGGTTACGTCAAGCGCCGTTGTCGGCTCGTCGGCGAGCAGGAGTTGCGGGTGGCAAACCAGGGCGAGGGCGATCAAGGCGCGCTGGCGCATGCCGCCGGAAAGCTCATGGGCGTAGCGATTCATCTGGGCGGGAGGATTGGGCAGGCCGACAAGGTCTAGCATTTCGACGGTGCGGTCATAGGCTTCGGCAGGGTCAACAACCTCGTGCTCGAGAATTCCCTCTGTGATCTGCTGTCCTATGGTCATCATTGGGTGAACGGAGCGCATCGGTTCCTGGAAGATCATTGAGACATCGCGCCCGCGGATCTGACGCAGCGCCTTCATGTTCTTGTACAGGGAAAGCGTCTCGGTCATGCCGCGGCGCGTGCGGAGCCAGATCTCGCCGTCTTCGAACAGAGCCGGCGGTGAAGGAACCAGTCCGACAATGCTGCGGATGGTGACGCTCTTGCCACAGCCGCTTTCACCGACCAGTCCGACGATCTCACCGCTGCGCACGTTGAGGCTGACCCCGTTGACCGCCCGCGTGGCGCCGGCAATGGAGCTGAAACTGACTCGTAGATTACGGATATCCAGAACTTTGTCGGAATCTGGTGGGGAGTTCATAAGTCTGGAGGCGGTCGGGATGTGCAGTCGAGAATAACAATGAATCAGAAGTTGGAATACGGGTCTAGGGCGTCCCGCAGCCCGTCGCCGATGAAGTTAAAGGCGAGGACGGTCGCCATGATAAAGAATGCCGGCGCGATCAGCCATGGCATCTGCGAGAGAAACGAGACCTTCTGCGCGTCCTGGAGCAGCACGCCCCAACTGATCATCGGCGGCTGAATGCCGAGGCCCAGAAAGCTCAACGCGGTCTCACCGAGAATAATGCCGGGCACTGCCAGAGTCGCCGCCACGATTACATAGCTCAGGTTGGTGGGCAGGATGTGGCGAATCAGAATCCACCAGGTGCCGCCCCCGCCCATGCGCGATGCAAGCACGAACTCCTCCGATTTGACGGCAAGGGTCATGCCGCGCACGACGCGCGCCAAGCCGCCCCAGCCAACGATCGAAAGCAGGATAGTAATGAGCAGGAAGATGCGAATCGAACTCCAATGCCGCGGCAAAGAGAGCGAAAGCGCCATCCACAATGGCAGGCTCGGAAAGGAGAGCAGCACTTCGATACCGCGCTGGATGATAGAGTCGACCGCGCCGCCGAGGTAGCCGGACGCCATGCCGACGACAATGCCGAGAAGGAGGCTGATGGCAACACCGATCAGGCCGACCGTGGTCGAGATGCGGCCGCCGAACAGGATTCGGGAGAAAAGATCGCGGCCCTGTGTGTCCGTGCCCAGAATGAAGACCGGCGAATCCTGCGCGCCGAAGAGATGCAGGTCGCTGTCCCAAAAGAGGAAAGTATACTCGTCTCCGCGCACGAACAACTGCAGAGGAAAGCGCTGCGTCGTATCCTCCGTGTACACGCGTTCCATCGTCTTGGGGTCGCGTGACTGCACCGTGCCGAAGACGAAAGGCCGTAAATGGAACTTTCCGTCGGCGTCGATGAATGTGGGCAGAAGCGGGGGATGCGCGACCTTCTCGATAAAGCGCGTGTTGGGATCGTAGGGGGCGAAGAAAGGGCAGACCAGGGTTATGAGATAGATTAGAACGAGAGCGAAGGCCGCGACGACGGCAGCATGGTTTCTTAGAAAGCGCAGGTAGATGAGGCGGCCATAGGAGACCTGTTTGGTTACGTCGAAGCGCTCCTCCACCCCTGTTTCGTTCAATGGGGGTTGGCCGTTTGCCGCAGCGTTCTGCTCCACTCGAGGCTCCTTCTAGCTTTCGAATCGTATACGCGGGTCAAGCCAGGCCAGCGCGAGGTCCGCGAGGAAATTGCCGACGACGAGGGCCAGCGTCAGGACGACGAGAATGCTGCAAGCGAGATAGACATCTTCGCCGAGCAGGGCATCGAGCAATAGGGGGCCGATTAGGGGCAGCGTCAGGACGATGGCGACGATTGTTGACCCGCTGATGATCTGCGGGAACCGCAGGCCGATGCTGGAAATGATCGGATTGATCGCAACGCGCAGCGCGTGGCGAAAATAGATCTTTGCTCCGGACAGCCCCTTCATGCGGGCCGTGTCGATATACGGCTCGCCCAGCGTGTCCAGCATGCGGGCGCGCATAACGCGAATGGTGCTGGCCGTGTCGCCAAGCCCGACGATGAACAGGATGATCCAGACGTGCTTGAGCATGTCAAGGAACTTGGCCCACGACCATTCGGCCGTGACATATTCGGGGGAAAACAGGCCGGCAACGGTCGTCGCGCCCAGCAGTGTGACCGACAGCAGAAGAAAAACGAGCGCCGTAATGAAACTGGGCACGGAAACGCCCAATAGAGCGAGAAAAGTGAAGGAGTGGTCCCAGGCGGAGTACTGTTTGATGGCGGAGAGCATGCCTATCGGGACCGCGACGACGAACATGAAGGCAAGGGTAGCAATGCTGATCCAGATTGTCAGGCTGAGGCGCTCTCCCATGAGCTCGCTGGCTGGGCGGTTGTGCTGCATGGAGTAGCCCATGTCGCCCTTCATCAGGGACCAGGCCCATTTGCCGAAGCGGAAGAACCAGTTTTCGCCGAGGCCGTAGCGTGCCCGATACATTTCTACGGTCGAGTCGATGACTTTGGGGTCGACGTTCTGCTCAGACAGTTGCTCGCGCAGCGTGGTGAGAAAGTCGCCGGGGGGGAGTTCGACAATGATAAAGCTGACCAGCATGACCACGACCATGACGATGATCATCTGGATGAAACGCTGCAAGATGTAGGTTCTCATGGAATGTCAAAGGAGAAACGCTTGTGGCAGGCGGTGGCGTGAATCAAGATAACCTACGCTTGCTGGCCGTCCAAACACGTTTTCCGGCCCCAGCTGAGGTCGATTCCAGCCGGCCAGTACCCGCGAAGTCAGGACAGCGAAGCAGTGCGGGCGAGCAAGAAAGTGCCTTTCACAGATCGCCGGGCTCAGGCAACAAGCGAAGATCTGTGAAAGGCTCCGAATTCTACATGGCGCAATGCAAACGTCAAGCGTCCAACCAGCTGCCCGCCAGCGAACGGCAGACGTTATTCAGTCCAGAACCATGAACGCGGCCAGAACTCCTCGTCCCCCGCGCCGAGTTTCCAGGGAATCTCCTCTTCCCTGCCCCAGATGCCGCGGAGATTCTTATTGGCGACGAGGACGTGGGGCACTGTCTGGACCATGCCGATGAACCAGCAGGTATCGGCCATCCAGACGCGGCGCTCATGGATCAGCTCTTCGCGTTCTTCTTCGCTGATGACACTGAGAATCTTGTCTCCCAGTTCGAGGAAGTACTTCAGATCGTCGGGCGGCTCAACACCTTGGACCTCGTCGGCAGGTAAATCCTTTGTCACCCACCAGCGGTAGGAGGGCGCCCCCCAGCGCAGGCCTGTGCTGTGCTTGAGGTCGAACATGACGTCGCCGCCGATGCTGGAGCGAACATAAGCGTGGGAAATGCCCTCCCTCCATTCGGCGATCATGTCGCCGGGCGACGCGACGGTGACGACGGTACGCAGTCCAATTGCGTTCCAGCCCTCCGCCGCTATCTCCGCCGATTCCTGTGCGCCGGGATGCCAGCCGGGCGCGGAGCCGAGAATGAAGGTCATGGTTTCGCCGTTCTCATAGGTGCGAAAGCCTTCGTCGTCTCTCTCCGTGAGGCCCAGATCGTCGAGCATCTGAGACGCGGCATCGGGATTGTATTCCACCCACTTGCCGTCGATTTCGGGATCAAATACGCCTGGCAGGCTGAAGCCGTGCCCGATCTTGCCAAGGCCGAAGTAGGCCGTCTCGTTGATGGTGGCGCGATCGATAGCGATGGAAAGCGCACGCCGGAAGTCGGCCTGCTTGAGGAGGGCATCCATGTTGGCATCGTCAGCGTGTGCGCTGAAATAGATGCCCTGCTGCGCGCCCTCAGGCTTGATTGTGTAGATGAAGTCGAGCGTGTCGCCGGCCTGCTCGTTGAGGAATGGCACGTCGGTAACGGAACCGAGACGACGCTCCCAATGGGTCTCTCCGGCGACCAGTTTCAGCAAGATGACATCCTTGTCACGCGAGCCGAGCAGGAGATTCTCCATGACTTCGATATACGGCATCTGCTGACCCCAACGGTCGACGCAGTGGAAATAGTGGTTGCGAACGAGGCGCGCGATCTGCCCCTCCGCGTATTCGGACGGCTTCCAGCCCCAGAGTACGGGGCGCTCGGGGTCCTGAATCGTCATCTGGAAGGGAAGTCGGTCCTGCACTTCCTTCTGAAACTGCTCTTTGGGATCGTCGTAACTGTCCATACGGTTGTAGTCAGGATGGTACTTCTGCACGTAGTGGGGCGCTGACTGGCTCCACAGCCCGGCTTCGCCGCCGGCAACACCGCGGCTCAGTTCGAGGAAGAGCGAGTTTGGATTGGCAAACTCAAAACGGACGGTGAAGTCGTCGACGGCCACAATCCTGTCGGTCGTCGTCTCCATGCCTGCCCAACCCATCGGCGCATCCAGATAATCCGAGTGGATGACGTTGTCGTAGTACCACTGCATGTCATGGGCGGTGAATGGCGTGCCATCCGACCACTTGTGGCCTTCGCGCAGATGGAATGTGAATCTGGTGGCGTCGTCGGAGACTTCCCAGCTTTCCGCCATGTCGGCAACGAAAG
Organism: Caldilineaceae bacterium; assembly: GCA_022824025.1. Taxonomy (GTDB): domain Bacteria; phylum Chloroflexota; class Anaerolineae; order Caldilineales; family Caldilineaceae; genus Bin5. Next base: position 3,814 of record JAJEBF010000060.1, on the reverse strand, counting down.
TGCGCGTGTCGTCTGCCGTGTAGCGTGCCAGGCCAAAGGTGGCGAGGCCGTTGATGCCGCCTGCATTGCCGATACGCACGGTGCCACCGTACTTGCCCTGCTCCTTCTCCATTGCGACAACATCGTAGTCCGCCCAGACAAGCGGATTCTTGGGCAACCGTTCCTCCACGGGAGGTAGTTCACCGGCACTGACAAGCTCGGCGCTGGTTGGGCTCTCCGTGTACTGACCTGAAGTAGCGGCCGGCAGTTCCGCTTCAGCCCCGGTGTCTGCCGGCGCTTCCGCTACTTCCTCGGCAGGCGCTGCGGGCGCTCCACAGGCGACCAGCACGCTGCCAAGGGCGGTCATGCTGGAAACGCGGATAAACTGGCGTCGAGAAATCACATGCTTCTTCATGGGTCTCTCCTTTTGATGAAGTTGGCTATGGTTGCGCGTTACGCTTGGCAAGGGGAATCAACGGAGAACCAGTTTGGCAAAAATGTATCCAAATCTATATAAAGTATACTCGGTCCGAGATCGTCAGGCAAACAAGATATTTTTGCCTGCCTCGCGTTTAGATTGCCACCAAAAAGAGTGGCATTTCGAGGCGTCACCTAAGACTCACGATATGAGGACCATTCGAGGCAAGTCCAACCGGGGTGCTTTCGGCTCTAATCTGCGTCAGAAAGAAAAAAAGAGGTAACTGCCAAGCCATTCACTCTATCACAACCAACAGAATTCCGGCCCTGCCTTTCAGCGAATAGATAGGCTTAGTAGTAACGCATTTAGTAACAGCAACGGGAGGTCCGGAAAGGATGTAAAGGGGCGCGGAAGAGAACTCTCGCGTCCTTTCGCGTTTGGGGAGCGGCGGTTGATCCGCGAAGGGGCGCGAAGACAATTGCGTAGTGGGCGGCGCGATCTGTGGGCATTTGGCGCGAGGCATGGCACGCTAGAGCGCCGAAGAGGGGCGCCGCTACGAGGCAGGGGCGGGGTTGCGCAGCCAACTGGCGGCTGAGGAGGACTGCAGTCGTCAGTTGGCGCGGAGATGCGGCGCGGCCGCGGTTTGGGTGTGGCTGCGAGGTCCGCTGGGCGCTAGATGTTCAGGGCCGGCGCGCGGCGGGGCGGCGCGAATTGGAGCTCGTTGAGCTCGACGGCCTCCTTTCGGTAGACCTGGACGCGGTAGGAGCCGGTGTCGGGCACGTACATGAGGCCGTCCGGGCTGACGACGACGGACTGCGGCCAGCGCAGGAGTTTCTGGATTTCGAGTTTGGCCATGTCGCGCAGGCGGTTGGGGTAGGCGTTGGTCATCATGTAGGAGATGGCCACCTTGGAGAGGGTGGCGTCGCCGACGAACTGCTGCACGTAGCGGCCCTCTTCGTTGAAGAGCTGGACGCGGTTGTTGCCGCGGTCGACGACGTAGATGTCGCCATGGAGGTCGACGTCGACGCCGCTAGGGCGGTTGAACTGGCCGTCGCCGCAACCGGAGGTCCCAAAGGCCATGAGGAACTCGCCGTCGGCGCTGAATTTCTGGACGCGATCGTTGCGCCAGTCGGCGACGTACACGTCGCCGAGTTCGTCGACGGCAATGCCCCAGGGCATGTTGAATTCGCCTTCGCCGCAGCCGTGGCTGCCCCAGCCGCCGAGGAAGCCGCCCTCGCGGGTGAACTTCTGGACGCGGTGGTTGTGGGTATCGACGACGTATAGGTTGCCCTCGGCGTCGAAGTCCATGCCGGACGGGCCGTTGAGCTGGCCGGGCTCGCTGCCCTCTTCGCCCCAGCTGTCGATGAGCTCGCCCTCGTTGTCGATGATGGTGACGCGGTGCAGCGTTTCATCGGTGAGGTAGAGGTTCTCTTCGGCGTCGGCGAGGATGGTGACCGGCCAGGTGACTTTGCCCGGCTCGTCGCCGTAGATGCCGATGGAGCCGAGGTCACTGTCCTCGGTGCTGTATTTGCGGATGAGCGCGGTGCCCTCGCTGCGGCAGAGGATGTAGAGGCGATCCTCCTGGCCGAACGCCAGATCGATGGGATAGTTTGTCAGCCGCCGCATTCCCAACGTCTTGTGGAAGGGAAATCCGGCGCGCAAGAGACCGTATGGTCTGCCCACGGTGGAACTCCTTTGTTAGTTTTAAGTTTTGAGTTTCCAGTTTTTAGTTAACCCCTGTGCGTGCTGTTGTTGCTGGGAACGCAGGGCTATTGGCTGTACGGATTTATCTGTTCAAAGTGGCCGCCGACGATTTCGGTGGGATCGAGGCCCATCCACTGTTCGAGTACTGTGCCGTAGATGCCGCGGAAGTCGATGGTGTGTTCCATGTCCTCGCCGTGGACCCAGCGGGCGGGGTCGAGCGAGGGGTATTGGGCGTAGAGGCCGCCCTGGACGTGGTCGCCGATGATGAATGCCCCGCCGCCGGAGCCGTGGTCGGTGCCGCTGGCGTTGTCGCGGATGCGGCGGCCGAACTCGGTGAAGACGAGCATTGTGACCTCGGATGAGGCGTTGTGGGCGCGCAGGTCCGCGAAGAAGGCGGTGATGGCGCTGCTGAGGTCGGCGAGCAGCTTGGGATGGTCGGGCACCTCGTTGGCGTGGTTGTCGTAGCCGCCTTGCGCGGTGTAGAAGACGCGGGTGCCGAGGCCGGCCAGATGGACGCGGGCGACATCGCGCAAACTGTTGGCGATGGCGCTGTCGCCGTACTCCACGGTCGAACTGTAACCGTCTTTCGCCTTCTTCAGCTCGTCGGTGCCCTGGATGACGTTGAGGCCGGTCTGTGAGAGGTAGTCCATCACGTAGCCGGCGCCGACCTCGTGGCCGTACATGCCTTTGAAGACTTCGAGGGCTTGGGTGCGGCGGCGGGGTTCGTCGATGCCGGTGAGCAGGCCGTAGGTGTCGAGGTCGGCGAAGGAGGTGACGGGCACGCCGGGCACGGCCATGGCGCGGGGCAGGCCCTGGCCGACGTTGACGCCGGTGAGGACGTTGTGGCCGCCGGGGTCCAGCTCGCGGATCATGCGCCCGACCCAGCCTTCGGTACCGATCTCGATCGGTTCGCAGGTGTGCCAGATGTCCATGGCGCGGAAGTGGGAGCGGTTCGAGTTGGGGTAGCCGATGCCCTGGATTACGGCCACGTCGCCGGCCTCGTACATCGACTGCAAGGGCGCGCAGTTCGGGTTCCAGGCCAGGGTATCGTGGATGGGCAGGACTTCGTCCTCCTTGAGACCGACCACCGGCCTGGAGTCGTAGTAGATGCCGGCGGTGTAGGGGACGACGGTGTTCATGAAGTCGTTGCCGCCGCTGAGCTGCACAACAACGAGTACGGGATCTTTCTTGTGGTCAACCATCTTTTCTTCCTTTCTGGACTGCAGTTTTCAGTTCTCGGTTATTAGTTTTTAGTGAACACCATCTTGCAGGTGAGGCGAGAGGGCGTTGCTAAAAACTGCAGGTCAGGCGAACTGGTATTCGCGGGAGGCGACGATGAGTTGCAGCATGAGCACGATGCGGTCGGTGTTTTCGTCGGTTTCGCCGTTGGCGCTGCCGTTGCTGGAGAATACGAGGTCGCCGCCGCTTTGGGCGAAGCGTATAAGGTCGGCGCGGGTCTTTTCCTCGAGGGTCAGGGGGCCGACGAGGTCGAGACAGGTGTCGACGAACTGCTCGGGGGTGAGGCTGTCGCCGCCGGCGCGCAGCCGTTTGATGACCGCCTGGATACCTGGTTTGCTGGCGTCGCCCACTTCGTCGACGGCGAAGTTGATGCGTTCGGTGAGCATGCCGCCGTCGATCCACTCCTGGCCGGTGTGCCAGCCCTCCACGGTGGGCGGGTTGAAGAGTTCCTGGCCCATCACTTTGGCGGCGCGG
>JAJEBF010000061.1 GCA_022824025.1 Caldilineaceae bacterium | reverse complement strand
CCTCCAATATAGTAGTTTGGGAGCCGGGTCGATGACGCCCGGGTCCTCGCTATGGGGGGACGGGTATTGTCTGGGCGGGGCTTTGGGGGGATTTTTGGGATTTGGGGGATGGGTTGTTGTTTGGACGGGGATGGGGGGGCGCGGAATTGGTTTGCGCTGTGATATGTGTGATCATTTGAGGAAGGTTCAGGGATTCGCCGCAGCGGGATTTCGCGGTGGACGGTGGTTACTCGGGAGCATTACAGTCGGAAAGGAAGTACGATGAGCGAAGTTGTCGGGGCGACGCATGCGTTCCACGATGTTGAGTACGCTGAGGATTGGGCGCGGCGGTTTGAGCCGACGCCGGAGAGGCTGCACCTGTTCGAAACGATCTGGCAGCAGCTGCAGGAGACTGTTCCCGCAGACGGGCATGTTGTTGAACTGGGAATAGGGCCTGCCTATCTGGCGGCGTATCTTTTGGAGCGGATGCCGCGCATCACGTATGAAGGGGTCGACTTTTCGCAGCCGATGCTGACGCAGGCGGCAACCCGCCTGGCCGGGTTCGGCGGGCGGGTCCAGTTTCAACAGGCTGACCTGCTGGGCGACAGCTGGGGCGGCGACCTGGCGCGTACGCCGTCAGCGATCGTGTCGACGTGGGCGCTGCACGATCTGGGGGGCGAGGCGCAAACGTTGCATGTCTATCGGGCTTGCGCAGCGGCGTTGCCGGAGGGCGGCGTTCTGCTCAACGGTGATTTTATCAAGCCGGACGGGACAAGGCTGCCGTTTGAAGCGGGCCGGTTCCCGATTGCCCGCCATCTGGAGCTGCTGCTGGAGGCGGGCTTCACTGACAGACGGTGTCTGCATCTTTGGGAAGAGGAGATAGAGGCGGCGACGGCGTCTCAGAACTACGCCTGCATGCTGGGCAGGGTCTGAGTCCGGCTGCATAGGGAGCGATGGCGAGATGGCTGCGGCATCGTCCGCATGGGGTCTGCGCTTATCGAGTGGTATTCGCTGCCTCCGGGATACGCATTGCGGCCGGAAGGACAGGAGTTTGCACGGGAAAGGAAGAACGATGGCTGAAGCGCCGTTTGAAGTTGACAGAGCCCACCGCTGGTTTGGCATCGATCTGAACAACGGCACGATGGACGCTCTGGATGCCGGACTGATTACGCCGGAATCGTGCGAACCGTACATTCATGCGGTCCACGCCAGCTGTTATCACTGGATGCAGGTGGGAACGGCGGCCAATCATGCGCGGGGGGAGTTTGCGGTTGCGAGCGTATATGCGGCTGCGGGGCTGGGCGAAGCCGCGCTGCGTCACGCCCGGCGCTGCCTGGAACTGGTCGAGGCCCACCCCGAAGCGGTGGAAGATTGGGACAGGGCTTTCGCGTTTGACGCGCTGGCGAGGGCGTACGCGGCGGGAGGGGACATGAATGCGGCGAACGAGGCAAGAAGGCAGGCGCAGGCTGCAGGCGACTCGATTGCCGACGAGGAGGACCGGGAAGTTTTCCTGAGCTGGTTCAAAGGAGGGAACTGGCACGGCTTGCGGTAGCGCCGGTCTTAAAGCAATTCCACACGAGGAGAGGGGCGAAGCGCTCTCTGTTCTCGATCCCCCGCCCTATCCAATCTCAGGCGTCCTGCCACTTCCCGTAGACTTGCAGCCCGCGGCGTTCGCGAATGCCGTCGCGCCAGGCTTCGTTGCGGTTGTGAGTGCGTTGAAACTTGATGCGCAGGCCGGTGCTGGCGGTATCCTGACGGCGGCTATACCACTCCTCCAAGCGCTGCTCCAGCTCGTCCTGGAGCGCGGCGAATTCGTCCCAGCCAGCGCGATTGAGCTGTTCTCCGGGATCTGAATCCAGTTCGAAGAGATCGTGGGGGCCGTCCGGATAGCGTTTGACGAGTTTGTGCTCGCGCGTGCGAATCATGCGCAGGTCGCCGTACTCGCCGAAGCGGGTATCATCCCAAGCTGCGCGGCCGCTGCCGTCGAGCAGGTGGGCGTAGCTGGCGCCGGCATAGTTGCGGCTCTGGTCGAGCTCGATTCCGGCCCAGTCGCAGATGGCGCTGAATGTGTCATAGTGATCGACACAGCGCTGGCTGACCTGGCCTGGCTGCACGCGGCCCGGGGCGCGGACCATCAGCGGGACACGGGTTGAGATCTCGTACATGTTGAGCGGCCGCGTGCTGTTGCCTTTGCCCCAAAAGCCATTCTGCCCTATTGAGCAGCCGTGGTCCGACGTGTAAATGACGACGGTATTGTCGAGGCTGCCATCCTGCTCCAGCCGGTCCAGGAGGCGGCCTACCTCGCGGTCGATCTCGGCCACAGCGGCGTAGTAGCCAACGTAGCGGGTGCGGATCTGCTGTTCGGTTGGTTGGAAGCCGCCGGCCAGGCCCTCGTTGCGCTGCCAGGGATGGGGGTGGTAGGGAGGGATGTCGGTGAAGGCAGCGTCTTTGAAACGGGCGGTCACCTCCGGGTCATGGGTTTCAGCCTGGTAGGGGGAGTGGGTGGCGATGTAGCCTACCTTGAGGAAGAATGGTTGATCCGAGGGCGCGTTGTCGAGGAATTGGAGGGCGTGATCGGTGATGAGCGTGCTCTTGTTTCCGGTCAGCTCGATGGGCTGGCCGTTGAGGTGATAGGTATAGGCGCCGTTGTGAACGCCTTGCCAGCGGGGGAGGCCGAAGGCCCAGTCGAAGCCGGGGGGCGTGCGGTGCGAGCGGCCCATGTGCCATTTGCCTGAAAGGCCGCAGTGGTAGCCGGCGTCGGAAAGGAGTTGGGGGAGCGTCTCTTCGCCTGCAAGCCAGTCATGGTCGCCGATGACGGGTTCGGCCTCCTGGAGCCAGTCGTGGATGCCAACCTGAGAGGGCGTGCGTCCGGTCATGAGGCAGGCGCGGGCGGGGGAGCAGACGGGACAGGGGGTGAAGGCGTCGGCGAAGCGGGCCCCCTCATTTGCGAGCCGGTCCAGATTGGGTGTTTGCAGCTCGCGGTTGCCGTAGCATCCATTGGCCCACTGGCCGTGATCGTCGGTTAGGAAGAGGAGGATGTTGGGGCGACTCATTTGCGTGTTCCTGTCTGGCTTGCGTGACGTGGCGGGGTCTCAATCGCGGCGTTTGCGATACCGAGGCTTCGCTGTCAGGCTGGTTGGGCGGATGGTGAGTGGGCCTTAAGGATTTCGTCAAGCAACTCTCAACCTCTTCAACAGTAGATTGTCGGTGGCTTCGAGGGATAGTGCGAGGTACGACTCGACCTGCCAGCGTTCGACCGTTGGGAATGACTCCAGAAACTCTTCGATCGATGAACCGCTTATCAGATAGGCCACCAATGTCTCAACGGGGACCCGCGTGCCGGAGAAGACTAAATCGCCGCTGTGGACTTCGGGATTCCGGGAAACTACCTGTGACAGCTCAACCTTGTTTCGTGCTATCGAAGTCACCATTGAACGGCCTCTCGAAAAGCCCTTCCTCAGACCGTACAGAATACACGTTCAGTCGTAGTGGCTAAGAACCTGGTACGCCCAGCGACGCAACTTTCTTTCGTCCGCTGGTCTTACGCAACCGTGTTCTCCAATGTCAGACCGTCGATCGTGATCCTGGTGATGTCGCCGCTTTGCAGGCTGAACTCGTCGGGGGGGACGATGCCTGTACCGGTCATCAGCAGAGCGCCGTATGGGAAGGTCATTTCGCGCATCAGGTATTCGGCGAGGTCGGGGAAGGTGCGTTTCATCTGGCCGGTGGAGGTCTCACCGGCGAAGGCGGCGGCTCCGTCCCGTTCGATTTCGAGGCTGATAGCCAAGTCTGTCTGGTCGACGGCGGCGGCGAGGCGGATACCGGGGCCGACCGCGGCGGAGCCGTCGTACGTTTTGGCCTGAGGCAGGTAAAGGGGGTTTTCGCCTTCGATGTCACGGCTGGACATGTCGTTGCCGACGGTGTAGCCGACGATCTGGGCGGCGGCGTTTATGACGAGGCAGAGCTCCGGCTCAGGCACGTTCCAGGTGGTGTCGGCGCGGATGCGGACAATTTGACCGTGGCCGACGGTGCGCCAGCCGACCTGCTTGAAGAAGATTTCCGGGCGGTCGGCGTCGTATACTTGCTGATAGACGTCGGCTGCGGTCTCGGATTCGGCTTTGCGGGCGTCACGGCTGCGGAGGTAGGTGACGCCGCTGCCCCAGACTTCCTGGTGGTCATCGAGGGGCGCGAGCAAGTCTCCGCTTGCCTCTTCGCCGTTCGCCCATTCAGTCAGAAGGGGCGTCAACTGGCTTTGTGGGAGAGCCAGCAGTGCGCTGAGTGTCACGCCGGCGGGAAGCAGTTTACCATCGACCGCCCAGCGCGGCCCGGTGGGTGTACTGTGTCGAGTGAGATACATGGGCGCTTGCTCCTTCTCTGGCAGGCAGGTTGCGATTACCGGTTTTATCCGTTCTGCTTCTTCCATTCCTGGTACTCGGCCCAACCCTCGTCGTTGAGCGGATAGTATTTGCTGAGGGCGCCGCCTTCGGCCAGTTTGATGCGGCTGAAGACCTCCCACTCTTCGTGTTCGAGTGTATGTTCGAGCACGAGGGGAATCATCTGGCGGGGCACGACCACGGCGCCGTCGTCGTCGGCGATAATGGCGTCTCCGGGCAGGACGAGGACATTGCTGATGTTGACGGGCACGTTTAGGCCCCAGGGGAAGAGTTCGGCCTGGGACGCGTAGTTGGGGGTAAAGCCAACGGTCCAGAGGGGCACACCGACTTGCTGGATGTTGGGCCAGTCGCGCACGCAGCCGTCGACGACGATGCCGGCGCCTCCGCGGCCCTTGAAGTAGGTGGCAAGCATTTCGCCGACGCAGCCTGTGTAGCGGCTGGCAAAGGCCTGGATGACGAGCACGTCACCGTTTTCGACGGTCTCGAAGACGGCCCAGAGGGCGCCGCGCTTCTCGGCGCCCTCCTGCGCGGCGCCGGAAAATACATCTTCGCGCTGGGGCATGAAGGCCAATGTGACGGCCGGCCCCACGATTTTTGCGCCGGGCGTGCGGGGCAGCGGTCCCTGGATAAAGGTGTGGCGAATGCCGAAGCGGTGCATGACGGCGCTGGCGGTGGCGGTGCTCACTCGGCGCAGCTGCTCGATCTGGTCGGGTTGGGGACGGGTGACGGGGCCGCCGTCGATGGGCAAGGGCACCCCGGCGGAGGGGACTTCGATGGCCGCGTAGTCGTGGGTGGGTCTGCTCATTGAGCGGATTCCTCAGAATTTGGAGTCGGATGGTAAGGTTGCGCGCGCCCCGGTTTATTGGGTCGCGACGGTTTTCTGATGGTATGCGATCAGGTCGATTCCCGCAAACGGAGGGGCTTATTGTGAAGGGGTAAATGGAGCGGAAGACCTGAAGTGGCGACGTCAGGGCATTCAGAAGGTTTCGGCCAGGTCGGGGGCCAAGTGTGCGGCTCGCGAGCAGGGAGGCAGACCGTTTCAGCACGCTGAAGCCGTTCGAGAGGCAGAGGCAGGTCTTGCGGCGGTCTTGGGAGCTGCTTTCGGGCGGATATCACAGCGTGTCGAAGCCGCGCCAGCCGGGGAGGGCGGCCGACTGCCGGATCCACGCTTCCATCCGCTCTTCGTCGAGTTCGCCTTCATAGACGTCGTGCCAGCGCGAGTCCTCGTCTTTGCCGGCGCCTGACGGGATGGGAGAGAGCGAGGAACCGTTGAGGAAGGTAACTCTGACGTAGCGGGTGAGAACATGGTAGCTGACGAACCAGCCTTGGCCTTCAAGGCCGTAGAAGGGTGAGTTCCAGCGCACGGCTTTGCGGACGCCAGGCACATTGCGGACGATGAGGTCGTCGAGGCGGCGTCCGACTTCGGACTTCCAGCCGGGCATGGCGGAGATATAAGCCTGCACGGGGGCGTCGCCGTCACCTTTGGGAATCTGAGGATTGCCGCCTGAAAGGAGTTTTGGCTTCTGGCCGGCGGTTTCGGAACTGGCTACTGTGGAGGCCTGCGCTGGCTTGCGGGGCTTTGCGGGCTTTCCGGACATGATGTGAATCCTTGGCATGTGGCATGTAGGGATAGGGAAAGCGGGCGGTGAAGCATCTCGTGTAATGCTATCGTACTTTAGGGCGGACCCTCAAGCGGGGTGGCGTCTGTTGTCCGGGACGGGGATTCGGACGGCAGTGGATAGTGGATTGTGGATTGTGGGGTGGCGGGAAGGGGGATGCAAGCGCCGTTTCGATTGAGGCGGGCGAACCCGTGTGCTACAATGGCGGAAGTTGGGAATGGACATTCGGAAATTTGGACAGACAGAGAGAACGGGATGCCGTGTCTTTGAAACTTCCCTCGACTTTCGCCTTCAGCCAGGCGAGCCTACAATCCTACGAGAACTGCCCGCGACGTTTTTGGCTGGCCTATGTGGAACGGCTTTCGTGGCCGGCGATGGAGGCTGGGCCCTACGATGAGCAGGAGCGGCTGATGCGGCTGGGCGGGCAGTTTCATCAGTTGGTGGAACGGGCGGAGGTTGGCGTGCCAACCGACCTGCTGGCTGTTGACCTGGCGTACCCGTTGGATGAATGGTTCGAGAGCTATTTGCGCCACCGGCCAGCGGATTTACCAGGGGAAAGCGTGGAAGTTGAGCGCGTGCTGAGCGCGCCGCTGGCCGCGGGGGCCGGGCGGTACCGGCTGGCAGCCCGATACGACCTGATCGCGGTTGGCGGGCAGGGCGAGGGGCGGCGGGCGGTGATCGTGGATTGGAAGACGAACAAACGGGTGACGCGGCGCTCGAGTCTGCAGCTGCGCATGCAGACGCGGGTGTATCCGTACGTGCTGGTGGAGGCGAGCGCGGGCATGCCGTGGGGTCCGCTGGCGCCGGAGCAGGTGGAGATGCGCTACTGGTTCACTGCCGCGCCGGCCGAACCGGTTGCTTTCCGCTATAGCAGTGCGCTGCACGCGGAGAACCGCGCCCGGTTCGAGCAGATTTTGACTGAGATACTGAGCAGGGAACGGGAGAGCGATTTCGCTAAAGTGCCCGATTCGGAGGAGAACAGAAGACGATTCTGCAGTTACTGCATTTACCGTTCGCGATGCAACCGAGGCATTGAGGCCGGTGAGTTGGAGGAGTATGACGAGGAAGCGTTTGCGGAGGAGGATTTGGAGAGTGCGCTGGAGTTCACGCTAGAGGAGGTGCAGGAGTTGGCGTTTTGAGTGGAATGGCTGAATGTCAAGGACATTGGCGAAATGGACATCAAATATTTTCAGGATACTGATAGGCTGCTGGTCAGTTTTTCGGACGGGGGGATCGTCGAGACCCGTGATGTAAATGAGAATTTTCTGATTGAACTGGACGCCGACGGAAAGGTCGTCAGCGTCACGATCGAGCATGCTGGAGAACGTGTCGATGTCTCAAGATTCGTTTTGAGCGGAGACCAAAGTGACGGGGGGAGTTGCTTCAGGGGCGGCATGGGGGCCTAATGTTAACGAGACTACACGTATCCGGCTTCAAAAACCTGGTCGACGTCGATGTCCGCTTCGGCCCTTTCACCTGCATCGCCGGCGCGAATGGGACGGGCAAGTCCAACCTGTTTGATGCGATACAGTTTCTGGGCAGGCTTGCCAGCGACACCTTTGTGGATGCCGCGGCGTCGATTCGAGCTGAAGAGGACAAGGCGTCATCGGTTCAGAGCCTGTTCCATCGAATTGGAAGCGAGTACGCGGATACCATTTCGTTTTCTGCGGAGATGATTATCCCGGACAAGGGCGTAGACGATTTAGGTCAGGAAGCAAAGGCTACGTTTACTTTTCTACGTTATTCCTTGGAACTTGCTTATCGAGTTGACGGGAGTCTCCCGCTATCCGGTTCCTTTGAGCTGATGCGAGAAAGCTTGGAACATATAAAGCTGGGTGAAGCGTCGAGACACCTCAGGTTTCAACATAAGGCCAAGGATTGGCGGAATTCGGTTGTGAAGGGTCGTAGGGCCGCTCCATTCATTTCTACCGTTGAGCAGGAGGGGCAGAGAGTTGTCCGCTTGCACCAGGACGGCGGCGGCAGTGGACGGCCCCAGTCTTTCTCGGCCATCAATCTTCCTCGCACTGTGTTGTCAACCGCTAACGCTCTCGAAAGTCCTACGGTTTTGCTTGCCCGACGGGAGATGCAGTCCTGGCGTCTGCTCCAATTGGAACCGTCGTCGTTGCGCAAACCTGACGAGTTCATGACAATGCCGGGGATGCGTCCGGATGGTTCGCGCCTGCCGGCCACGCTCTATTCGCTGGCGCACTCTGTGAACGAGGCGAATAAGGACGACGATGACAGCTGGGTCTATGAGCAGGTCGCTTTGAGGCTAACCGACTTGATCGATGAAGTCTTTGAGGTAAACGTAGACAGGGATGAGAAACGGCAGCTGCTGACTTTACAAGTGCAGGACAGGAACGGAACGACTTTTCCAGCGCGTTCATTGTCTGACGGAACCTTACGCTTCCTGGCACTGGCGGTGCTGGCGCTTGACCCCTCTGTACAGGGCGTCATCTGCCTGGAGGAGCCGGAAAACGGGATTCACCCTGGCCGAATCGCAGCCATGTTGGCGCTGCTCCAGGAGATAGCGGTTGATGTCACCAGACCTGTCGACAGGACGAATCCGCTGCGCCAGGTCATTGTCAATACACACTCCCCTGGGGTCGTGAATCTGGTACCGCCGGATAGTTTACTCATCGCAGAAACAGAACAAGCTATACATCGTGACAAACGCTTTCAGAAGGCCGCTTTCAGATGGCGCCCGAATACATGGCGAAGCGCAGCTTCTCCTGCAGAAAAACCGGTGATCATGGGACGCCTCCTGGCCTATTTAAGTCCCAATCCAGACAGAGACAGCCAACTCGGCCTACCCATGGAAAACCCGGATTTGCACTAAAGAATGGATGAACTTAGATATACGTTGGTTACCGACGGCAGCAGCGACACAGCACTAATTCCAATTTTGAATTGGATCCTAACTGAGAATGGCATACGCTGTCCCATTCAACCAACTTGGGCAGATCTTGCAGCGCTACGCACACAAGACAGGCGAAGACTGCCGGACAGAATCCGAAGCAGCCTTGTTTACTACCCCTGCGACCTCCTCTTCGTGCATCGAGACGCCGAAAGGGCGACCCGGGAAAGTCGAGTCCAAGAGATCAGTCAAGCAATAGCTGATTTGCCCGAGGCCTTGTCACCAGTGTTTGTCTGCGTCATTCCCGTTCGGATGCAGGAAACGTGGCTCTTGATTGATGAAACTGCCATTAAGACCGCCGCGGGAAACAGACGATACGCTGGCGAGCTAGAGCTCCCTACTGCAAGAAATTTGGAATTGCTTTCAGATCCGAAGGATCTCTTATACAGGTTACTCATTCAAGCCAGCGACCTCAGTAGACGTCGCCAAAGGAGTTTCCCTGTAGCGAGACGCGCTCGGCTCGTCACTGAGTTCGTTGAGGATTTTTCGCCCTTGCGACAGCTCAGTGCGTTTACTGCGTTGGAAGAAGAGGTCAGCAACGCGATTCAAGGAAACAACTGGGCCAACTGACCTCGTCCGTCGAACTCCTCAGCTGATAGTGTATACAATGCCTCCCCAACCCTGGATTTTGAGAACACAAGCTGAGCCTTCGGCGGCGCTGCTGGATGCGGTGGGCGGGCATCCGCTGGTGGCGCGGCTGCTGGCGCAGCGGGCGTTTGACACGCCGGAGAAGGCGCTTCCATTTCTGGACAGCGCGTCGTATGCGCCTGCGCCGCCGCGGGCGCTGGCGGGCCTGGAGCGGGCGGCGCATACGCTGTTCGAGGCGATTGGACAGGGGAAGAATCTTCTCGTGTGGGGGGACTTCGACGTAGATGGACAGACGAGCACAACGTTGCTGACGGCGGCGCTGCGCGAGCTGGCCGGGCCGGCGCGCGTGCGGTTTCACGTGCCGAATCGTTTCAGCGAAGGGCACGGCATCCGCCCCGCGAAGCTGCAGGCGTTGCTGAACGATGCGAGTTTCAGGCCGCAGGCGCTGGTGACGTGCGACACGGGCATCAGCGACGGGGAAGGGATCGGGATGGCGAAGGATGCCGGGCTGACGGTGGTGGTTACCGACCACCATGACCTGCCGGCTGAATTCGCGGACGCGGAACCGGGAAGGGAGCCGCCTTGCGGCGAGGGGGCGGAGGTTGCCGGCGCGCAGAGCGTACGGCGGGCCGACGCGATCGTGAACCCCAAGTTTTTGGCTGAGGGCGATCCGCTGCGTACGCTGCCCGGGGTGGGTGTGGCCTACAAGCTGGCGCAGGAGCTGTACAGTTTGGCGGGCGACGCCGAGGGGGCGTCGCAGTTTTTGGACCTGGTGGCGCTGGGGATTGTTGCCGACGTGGCTGAACAGACGCATGACACGCGTTACCTGCTTCAAGTGGGGTTGGACAGGTTGCGGCGGACAGAACGGGTCGGGCTGAAGGCACTGATGGAGAGCGCCAGCCTGTCGCTGGAAAGCGTTGACGCTCAATCGATCGGATTTCAGATCGGGCCGCGTATGAACGCGCTGGGCCGGCTGGATGATGCGACGGCGGCGGTGGAGCTGCTGACGACGGATGACGCGGTGCGTGCGGGGCAGCTTGCCGCGCAGATGGAGAGGCTGAACAACGAAAGGCGGCTGCTGACCAGCCAGATCACGCAGACGGCGTTTGACATGCTGGAGCGGGAGCCGGTTCTGCTGGACTTCAATGCGATCGTTCTGGCGAATCCCAACTGGCATGCGGGGATAATCGGCATCGTCGCGGCGCGGCTGGTGGAGGCGTACCACAAGCCGACGGTTCTGCTGTGCAGCCCGCCGGACGAGCCGGCGCGGGGCAGCGCGCGCAGCACGGCAGGCGTGGATATCGGGGGGGCGATCGCGGGGTGCGGGGGGCTGCTGATACACCACGGCGGACACCCGGGCGCGGCGGGCGTGACGTTGGAGGCGGCCAACATTGACCGTTTTCGGCGGGAGCTGAGCAGGCAGGTCGATCTGCACCGAATCGACGCCGGGCCGGAAGGTCTGCGCATTGACGCGGAGCTGCCTTTTGGAGAGCTCAGCCTGACGTTGGCGGAAGAGATCGAGCGGCTGGCCCCCTTTGGCAACGGCAACCCGCTGCCCACGTTTGTGAGCCGCGGGCTGACTGTTGTTCAGGACAGGCGGATCGGGCGGGACGGCGCGCACCGGCGTTTGCTGCTGCAGGATCAGGATGAGAGGAGGCAGACTGCGGTCTGGTGGCGCAGCGCGGATGTGGATCTGCCGGGCGGGCAGGTTGACATTGCGTATACGCTGGGCATTAACGAATTTCGCGGGGAGCGGACGGGGCAGCTGACGCTGGAGGCAGTGCGGCCGGCGGAAGGAAGGGCGGGACAGGACGCCGCGACCGGCGTCGTTGGCGGGCAGGCGGTGAAAGTCGCTATCCATGATCTGCGACGCGAGCTGATTTCCGCGAGGGATCTGCAAACTATCGACGGCGCGGTCTGGTTTGCGGAGGGGACGCAGTTGGGCGATGTTCCGTTTCAATCGCGCCTGGACGCGGTTCAGGCCGGGACTGGGCGGCCCCTGGTGCTGTGGAGCAGCCCGCCGTCACCGGATCTGCTCCACTGGCTGGTGGAAGAGCTGGCCCCTTCGGCGCTGTACCTGGTCGGCCGCGACACGGCCGAGGCAGATGCGGACGCCGTGTTGAGGCAGGTGGCGGGGATGGCGAAGTGGTCCCTGCAGGCTGATTCGGAAGGTGATGGGAGCGAAGAAGGCCGGGAGGGTCTTCTTCCCATTGACAGGTTGGCGGCCCGCATCGGCGTAACGGAGGAGATCATACGCTGCAGTCTACTGTGGCTGGAACAGAAGGGTCTGCTGCAGTTGCAGGGATGGAATGAGGGCGATGTGGCGCGCGTCAGGCCGGGCGCAGGGAGGGAAAGAGACGGCGCCGCGCGGGCGCTCTTGCTCGAGGAGTTGAAGGAACTGCTGGCGGAGGCACGCGCGTACAGGCGATTTTTTCAGCGCGCGCAGGTAGGGGCGCTGGAACTGGAAATGCAGTAGTCAGTGGTCGGTGGTCAGTGGTCAGTGGTCAGTGAGAGGCTGGGCGGGAAGTTTTATTCGAGTTGGACGGTTCCGCAGGGGACGCCGGGCTCGCCTTCGGCTTCGACTTTGACATTGTAGGCGCCGGCAGCCGCCAGGGGATTGAGGTTCACGTCAAGTTCGACGCGGACGAATTCGTTTCGCTGCCAGATTGTGGGCGGGTAGACGGAAAGAACGTCGCCGGCGCGTTGGAGGGAACGTCCCCAGATCTGGCCATCCTCGGCCTGGACCAGGGCGAAGAGCGCGGGCGCCTGGTTCACTTCTTCATTTTTGCTTAACCATAGCCGCAAATGGACCCAACCGCTGGGCGGGTGATAGAGGATATCGCGCGCGGCGACGACGGGGGTGACGATCTCGCAGGCGGCGAGATTGACGCCGGGGAACAGGGGCGCGTCCGGGTAGAGGGCGGCCCCTGAGAGCGCGGGCAGAGCGGGGAATCTGTAGCGGATCGCATATCCGCGCATTTCCACGCCGGCCGGGTATTGCTCGGTGACGAGAGGGTATTTTCCATCCAACCAGGACTGAACCAGGCGGTGATCATCGACGCCGGCGAGGTGGCTTTGCAGCAGCCAGAGCGTATCGACGCCGCTGGCCGCGGCCAGGTCGTGCAGATGGCCGGCGATGAGGGTTTCGGCCTGCTCGGAGGTCAGCGGGGCGTTGAAGTTGCCGTAGACGGGCATTTCTGCCGCGGCGGGCTGCTGGCGCAGGTACCAGTTGAGGGCGGGCAGGAGGAAGTAGGGGTGGACGAGCGCGGCTGAGGCGGAGTGGGGGCTGCGCTGCTGGTAGGCGTGGATATAGTCGGCGGCGGCGCGCCAGTTTTCGCGGAAGAGCGGCGGCGTCCAGAGGACGGGCAGTGAAGCGGCGAGGAGGACGAGCGCGGCGAGGCCGGCAAGAGCGCCTGTAGACGGGCTCCATCTGGCGAGCGCGCATGCGCCGCGGGCCGCGGCCCAGAGGACGAAGGGGGCGACAAAGAGGAAGTAGCGGTCCTCGCGGAAGATGGCCCCGTTGGTGGCGAGCAGCGCGCTGCCGATCAGGAGCGGCGCGCTGATCCAGAGCCACAGGTATGGACGTGCATCACGGCGGACGCGGCGAGGGAGGAGGAGACCGGCGAGAACGAGCAGGGCGAAGAAGAGGACGGCGGCGGAGCGGACAGCGTCGGGCCAGCCGGTATGCCAGACTGTGAAGAGACGCAGCTGGCGCCAGAGGTTGGGCAGGAAGTCGGCAAAGGGGACGCCGGGCGCGCTGGATGCGCTGTTGACGGCCCAGGCGCTGCGGGCAAGAGGCAGGAAGAGGAGGGCGACGGCCGCGAAGGCTGCGACGGCCTCGAGAATGTAGCGTCTGTCCAGCGAGCCATTGCGGCGGGCTTGCAGAAACACGGCCAGGCCAAGGCCGGGCAGGAAGAAGGCTGCGTAGAGATAACTGTAGAGGGCGAAAGTGAGCGCCGTTATGAGGCCGACCCAGCAGAGAATGCGAGCCCGAACGGGGCTTCTGCCCTGTGACTCGGCGTGAGGAGAGGCGTGGTCGCGGGCGGCAGTGAGGAAGAAGGCGGCCCAGACGATGGCGGTCGCGGCGGGCTGGAACATGCGCAGCTCCTGGCTGTACCAGACAAGCAGGGGCGCGAGCGCGGTGAAGGCTCCGGCGAACAGGCCCTCTACGCGGCCGCTCAGACGGGTCACAAGACGAAGGACTCCCCAGACCATGAGAATCCCCAAGAGGACGCCGAAGACGCGGAGGGCGGCGTCGCTCTGGTCTGCGCCGAACCAGCCGAGAGAGGTTTGCCAGTAGTGGAGCGCAAGATAGTAGGCGGGGGGATGTTTGTCTCTGATCAGCTGGAAGGTGTCCGCCCAGATGGGGGCTGGTCCGAGCCTGGCCCAGTCGAGGGAGATGGCTTCGTCGAACCAGACGCTGTGGTATTCCAGGCGCCAGAGGCGGGGCAGGGCTGCCAGGAGAATGACGAGTCGTTCGGGCAGGGAGGAGGCCTGGATGCGCTGCCGGACCGAAGCCAGGCGTGCGTAGGCGATCGCGTTGCGGGCTTCGAAGGGGGCGTTCAGGCGGCTCACTGTGGTCCTGGTCGCGAAGTCATGCGGTAGGCTGGGAGGCCGGCTGCGCAGGCTGTGTGCGGGTGGAGAGGATGGAGCGGAATGTGACCGCGCCGACAACGACTGCTCCACCCAGCAGCGCGAGAGTCGTGGGCATTTCGCCGATAAAGAGAAGGACCCAGACGGGGTTGAGGACCGGCTCCAGGGTCTGGATGAGGATGGCTTCGACTGCGGTCAGTTTTTTGATTGCGACGGCGATGAGGATGGAGGGGAGACCGATCTGGAAGAGGCCGAGAAAGAGCATTCCCATCCAGTCGGAAATGGTTGGCCCGGCGCCGAGCAGAAAGGGGAGCCCCAGCAGCGCGGAGAGGAGGTTGCCGAGCAGAACGGTTTCGATGGTTGATGTATCCTTCTGTTTGCGCATGAAGAGGAGAAACCAGGCGAATGCCAGGCCGGCCAGCAGGCCGAAGAGGTTTCCGAAGGCGCCGCCGGCGGTCAGGCCGTCGCCGTAGAAGCAGAGGAGACCCGCGCCGACGGCGGCAAGGGCAAGCCAGTCCGGTTTGCCGACGGATTCGCGGAGATAGTGAATGCCGAAGAAGGCGACGAAGATCGGCGCGGTGTACTGGAGAAAGATGGCATTGGCGGCGGTGGTCTCGCGGACTGCGATGATGAAGAAGGCCTGGGCGCCGACGAGGGATATGGCCCCGCCGAGCATGGGGAGTGTCAAGCGGAATTTCAGACTGGGCTCCGGATGCCTGGTGTGTGTGCCGTCAGATGGGTTTCGGCGCGCGGTTTGCAGGAAAGGACGCGTCATGTAGAGGGCGATGGCCAGCGCGGCGATGGCGCCGCGCACGCCCAGCAGGGGCAGCGGCTCGACGGAGATCACTTTGATCAGCAGGCCGCTTGTACTGAAGAGTATGGCAGCGAGGGCCTGGTAGTAGATCGCCTTGCGGTGGGACATAGAGGCAGTGGGCAGGGGTCAGTGGTCAGTGATTAGTTAGCGCCAGTGGCCGGTGGGGTGTGAGAAACGGTTCTTCTATGGGCAAGCGCTTACCGGTTGGTGAAGGCGTAGCGCAGGGTGACGCCGAGAATGTAGTAGGCGGCCAGGAAGGAGCCGCGGAGGGTGCCGCTGACTTTGGACTGGCCGGCGCGGCGGGGCGCGAAGCTGACGGGCACTTCGAGAATGGGCACGCCCAACCTGGCGCATTTTACCATCATTTCGGTTGGCCAGCCGAAGGTCATTTCCTGCATGCGCAGTTTCAGCAGGAGGTCGCGGCGGATGGCGCGGTAGGGGCCGAGGTCGGTGACGGGGACGCGGTAGAGAGAGCGCATGAGAGCGGAGGTGAGCCAGTTTCCGAAGCGCTGGTGGGGCGGCATTGCGCCGGGCAGGATTTCGCCGAGCACCCGCGAGCCGAGAACCAGGTCGGCCCGCCCTTGTTGAAGCGGGGCGATGAGGCGGGGCATTTCGGCTGGAAGGGAGCTGAAGTCGCCGTCGAGGAAGAGGAGGACGTCGGCGGTTGCGGCGGCGGCGCCGGCGGCGCAGGCGTACCCGTAGCCGGGGCGGGGCTCGACGACCACGTGCGCGCCGGCGTCGGCGGCGAGCGTTCCGGTGCCGTCGGTGGAGCCGTTATCGGTGACGATGACGCGGGCAACCGGCTGCGCGGCGGCTTCGCGCACGAGCTGGGCGATGTTGCCGGCCTCGTTCAGGGCTGGGATGATGACATCGACGTCCATGCTGTTGCAAGAAATCCACTCGTGGCGGGGGCGCGTTCCGGATGTGAGGCCAGTTCGGCTGTCAGGCGGTCGAGATCTTGGGCGCTGTCGACATCGTACCACTCGGGCAGGAGGTCGACGCGGATGCCTTCTTCGGCGGCGATGGCAAGTGTATCGCGCAGGACGGTTGGGGTGGACATTTGTACGTCTGTAACGAGGCGTCCGGGGGGCATTTTGACGCCGATGAGGTAGTAGCCGCCGTCGGCGCAGGGCCCAAAGACGGCATCCATCTGGGGGTCGTCCAGACTTTGAAAGGCGGAGCTGAACAGGCGGGGCGGCAAGGTGGGGCTGTCGCTGTTGATGGCAGCGACCTGGCGAAAGCCGTGATCCAGGGCAGCGGAGAGGACGAATTGGAGGCGTTCGGCCAACCG
Source organism: Caldilineaceae bacterium (assembly GCA_022824025.1). Classification (GTDB taxonomy): domain Bacteria; phylum Chloroflexota; class Anaerolineae; order Caldilineales; family Caldilineaceae; genus Bin5. The sequence goes on along the minus strand of JAJEBF010000061.1, from coordinate 138,554 downwards.
TTCCGGCTGTTGAGCGGGCGGCTCAGGTTGCAGATCAGGCTGCGGCGCGGCCGGTGCGGGTCGCGGGTTCGGCGCTGGCGGCGGACCGGCTGCAGGCGGATCGGGGGCGGTTGCTCGAGCGGGGCTCTGCTGGTTGATCAGCCAGAAATCGGGGGCGAGCCGGCGAAAGAAATCTTGCGCTGCGGCCGGCGTGTAGGCGATGACCGGGGTGAAGGGTACGTCGCGGGCGGCGGCGCGCACGGTTGCGAGGATATCCTGCAAAAAGCAGTGGTAGAGGGAGGCGGCGGCGGCGCTGGTGAGGGGCGGGACGAGGCGGGTCTTGGCATTGCCGGCGATGGGTTGTTTGGCCATGACAAGGAGAGCGCGGCGGGAAGAATGTTCTTCCGGAGATGGGACGGAGGGTGGAAGGAGGGGGCTGTTCCCGGGCAGGGAGGTGTCATCGGGCAAGGGCAGCCCGCCTCTGCTGCTTTGGGCTGTCTCTTCGTTTTGGGCGGTCAATCTCCCACCTCCTGCACCGCGGGCAGACCGTGGCGCAGCGCGCCGCGTCTTTCCCAGGCCTGGCGGATGGAAAGGTAGGAGATATAGGTATAGCCGCAGGCGTAGAGGGAGAGCCAGGGGAAAAGCCACCAGAAGCCATTGAAGAGGCTGTACACCAGGAGCGCGTTGGCGTAGATGGCGAGAATCATTTCGACCCAGACGGTGGGGTCGCTGGGCAGTGCGTATGCGCTGGTGTGCCAGTCTTTGCCGGCGCGGGTGACGGCGAATTTGGGCGTGCGTTTGAAGGCGCTGCGAACGCCGAGAATGGCCTCGAAAACGGCGCGGCTGTTGTTGACGGAGAGGCCGGTTCCCAGGCCGAGCAGCACGATGAGGCGCCGAATGCGGATCCGGACGGGAATGTTCTGGCTCTGCATGGCGGTCCAGTACATCAGAGGCGGGCCGATGGCTGAGAGAGAAAGGAGGGAAGCGAATTGAAGCGCAGGGCTGAAGGAGGACATCACGGGCAACAGGAAGAGCAGGTTGATCAGCATCAGCGGGTGGACGGCGTAGCCTGTCAGATGGGCGATGCCGAGGGCCTTGCGCCAGAGAGGATGGGAGGAGCCGAGGACGGCCATGAACAGTTTTTTGGCGGTTTGCATACTGCCCTTGGCCCAGCGGAACTGTTGTCGTTTGAAGGCGTCGACGGAGACGGGGATCTCTGCGGGCACGGTCACGTCGGGCAGATAGGCGACGCGCCAGCCGCGCAGCTGGGCCCTGTAGCTTAGGTCAAGGTCTTCGGTGAGGGTGTCCTCCTGCCAGCCGCCGGCCTCGTCCATACAGGAGCGCCGCCAGAGTCCGGCGGTGCCGTTAAAGTTGAGGAGGGCGCCGAGATCGTTGCGGGCCTTCTGTTCGACGATGAAGTGGCCGTCGATGCCGAGGGACTGGGCGAGTGTCAGGCGGGAAACGTTGGCGTTCAGGTGACCCCAGCGGGCCTGGACGCAACCGACCGAAGGGTCGTCGAAGGCGTGGATGGTGCGCTGGAGGAAGTCTGGAGGGGGCACGAAATCAGCGTCAAAGATGGCGATGAATTCGCCGCGGGCTTCGTCAAGCCCTTCGCGGAGGGCGCCGGCTTTATAGCCTGTGCGGACGGTGCGGCGGCACTGCGTGATGTCGGCGCCATTGCGGCGGTGGGAGGCGACGCTATTTGTGATAATCTGGCTGGTGTCGTCGGTGGAGTCGTCCAGGACCTGGATCTGGAGCCGGTCCGCAGGCCAGTCAAAGGCGGCGACGGCGTCGATGAGGCGGCGCACGACGTGGCGTTCATTGAAGACGGGGAGCTGGACGGTAACGGAAGGAAACGCATTGGGGGCTTGGGGCGATGTTGGGGACTCGTCGAATAGCGTTCGCCGGGCGATCAGGGTCAGAAGGAGCGCTTGCAGGCCGTAGACGGCCAGCAGCGAAGCGCCGATGATGTAGATTAGTTTCAGAACCGTCATGCGGAGATCTCAGCTCTCAGTATCCGGTCTCAGGTTGCCAGGGCAACTCTCCTGGGGGGCAGTCCGTGAGAGCCGGGATCAGTTGAGTTCAAATGGTCAAGCGGTTCGCGCCCGCAACTCGCGTTGCCAGTCGCCGCTGGCGCCCCTCCGGAAGATGGGAGAAACATTGGGGGTCCGGGCGGAAAACCATGATGTCATTACCAGATGGGGCCGCCGGGCGGTTCTCCCAACCGGCGCAGGAGCAGGCTATCCAAACCCCAGGCGCGGCCGGACTGGGCGAGTCCTGCAACCAGGGCAGAGACGGTGAGCAGGACGTAGGTCCAGATCCACTCGTTGCCGCCGAGGTAAGCCAGGAACAGGTTGAAGAAGAAGAGGGCGGCGCCGACGGCGGCCAGAGGGGTGAAGAGGCCGACCAGCAGCCCGAGCCCCATCAAGAGTTCGCCGACCAGTTGGAAGACGGCGAACAGTCCGGGCGCCTGGAGGATTGTGGCGCTGATGATCGCCTGGTAGAAAGCGGGGCCGCCGCCGTTGTCGTTGAAGAGATAGTTAAAGAGGCCGACGATGCCATCGGCCGTGTAGATTCCATCTTGCAGGTTTTTGTACCAGGTGACGACAAGTATGACGCCTAGCGTAATGCGCAGAATGGCGCCTGCCTGTTGCATTCTGCTTTCTCGCTGGCCCATGTCGATGAGTTGCGCTTTGAGGTTCTCGTTTTCCTCTCTAATCTCGTTATTCCGTTCGTTGCCACTATCCATTTGACCCATATCATTTCTCCTGTTCAAATTCTTAAGCTGATCAACGTTAATCAGCTTGGCGAAACAACGCCAGCGGATGTTCGATTCAGTTGGTGCTGCCGGGGGCGCAAGAGACCCACAGCGCGGTCGGCGAGGAAGACCCCGATCAGCATGGCCAGGGTGGTGGTGATGCTGCCGAGGCTGAGGAGAGGGACGCCCACGAGTGAGTGGCCCAGGTTGCAGCCGCCGGAGACGCCGGCGCCGATGCCCATGAGCAGACCGCCGGCGGCCAGTTGGGTGTAGCGGGCGGGCGTTTCGCCCCTGGCCCAGAAAGTGCCGGCGCGGCGGGCGGCGATGAAGGCGCCGGGCAGCAGAGCGATCAGCGCGACAGGGATCCACAGGTTTCCGGTTGCGGCGCCATGGAGCAGGGACTCATACAGCGCGGCGGGAACGCGTGATGTGCCGAAGGTATAGTTTGCGCCGGCGGCGCGGGCGAGCAGCCAGGCCAGGCTGGTGAACAGACCGACGGAAATGCCGAGCGGCAGCCATGACCAGTAATCGCCCTGGCTGGGACGGGGACTGCGCCAGAGAAAGGCGGCGGCAGCGGCGAGCAGCAGGATCAGGATTCCGATCCCCAAAGGGGAGCCAAACAGATTGAGTAGCGTAGCTGGCTCGCCATTTGCCGCGACGGGGGTGCTGTTCAATGCGGAGCGCAGCGGGCTGAGCGGCCCGAGCCAGGCGAGCAGATCGCCGATGGCCCAAGTTGCCAGCGCGACGAGCACGCCAAACATGCCGTGGCCGAGCTTATAGAAGATGCCGGTAACGCAGGTAGAGGCGACGACCATGCCGGCGCCGAAGATGAGGCCGCCGACGAGATTTGCCTGCCAGGCCCATGGCGCAACCCAAGGCGTGATCCAGCCGAGGGCGATCATGCCCTGGACGAGGGGCACGGCGATCAGCATGGACAACAGATAGGCGCGCGTCAAGTTCAGTTGACTTGGGCGTCGGAAGAGGCCGCGCAAGGCGCTATGGAAGCAGAAATCGCCTCTTTCGAGGAGATAACCGAGCCCCAGACCGGCGGCAAGAGCCAGCAGGATGGTCATACGACTGCAATCCGAGTGCGGTTTTCAGTTTGCGGCCGGTTGCTGTTGCCGGCCAACTGAAATCCTGTAGCGCATCGTTCTCTTCGGGCAGGAAGAGGGCGGCGTTTGAATTGAATGGCAATGGCCATCAGTTTTGCCTCCCCAGCCCATCCAGACCCCAGACGCGACCGGGGCCGGTGACGAGGAATACGCCGTGCCACATGGCAAGCATGGCGTAACTCCATGGCCATTCGCCGGGCACCTCCAGGAGGCCGATGCCAAGGTTCAGGGAGAGGCCCAAGCCGAGCAGCGCGCCGAAGCGGGTGAATGCGCCGGTAAGCAGGCTGAGGCCAACGGCCAGCTCTGTGAGGAAGATCAGCCAGGCGAAAAGTGTAAAGTTGGGCAGTACGACTTGCTCGACGAAAAGGCCGTAGAGGGGGAAGGCGGCATGGGCCACTTCCAACTCCAGCCAGTCCATCAGGCCGCGGCCCTCTGCGGGCATGAAATCAGGCGGCAGCTTCCAGCGCAGAGAGAATAGCCATAGCACGCCGATGATGGCGCGGGCAGCGGCGATGGGCCACAGGGGCGCTCTTATGTTCACTGGCCTGTCTCTATGGGCAGGAGATGGATGCGTTCGCGAGGCAGATGGAGGAGGATTTCTTCGCCGCGACTGAAGCGCTGGTAGGGTGTCACGGTCAGCTGCAGTTGGGTGTCGCTGATGCCGGCGCCGCAGCGGGCGACCAGCCCCTGAAAGCTGTAGGACTCGACCATTCCGACCAGGTTGTTGTGGCCATTTTTGCCGACCTCGACTGCTTCGGGGCGAATGGTGACGAGGACGTCGCCGTCGGGCCTTTCGGAGTCATCCACTTCGAGCGGACCGAGATCGGTTTCGACGATGCGGCCGCGTTTGATGCCGGGCAGAAAGTTGATGCCGCCGAAGAAGCGGGCCACTTCGCTGTCAACGGGGCGTTCGAAGAAGCTGCGCGGTGCGCCGGTCTGCCGCACGGCGCCGTGCATGAGGAGGCAGATGCGGTCTGCGACGGCCACGGCGTCGGTCTGATCGTGGGTGACGAAGATCATTGTGATGCCGGCCTGCTGCTGGAGGGTTCGGATGGTGGCGCGCAGATCTTCGCGCAGGGCGGGTTCCAGACTGCTGAGCGGTTCATCCAACAGGAGAACCCGGGGTTCGATCACGAGGGCGCGAGCGAGAGCAACGCGCTGGCGCTGGCCGCCTGAAAGCTCGTCTGGCCGGCGCGACTCATAGCCGGCCAGTTGGACGGCAGCCAGGGCCTGGGCCACCTTGGCGCGAATTGTTCCGGCATCCATCCGCCGCATCTTGAGACCGAAGGCAACATTTGCGCCGACATCCATGAAGGGGAAGAGAGCGTGTTCCTGAAAGACCATGACAGCGCCGCGTCTTTCCGGGGGCACGTTGAGGATAGAGCGCTGGTCGAAGTGGATATCGCCTTCGTTTGGTTGCAGCAGACCGGCAATGGCCCGCAGGATGGTGGTCTTTCCACTGCCGGATGGACCCAACAGGACCATTAGCTCGCCCTGTCCTACGGTCAGCGAGACGTCCTGCAGAACAGGGATACTGGAGGCGTAGGTTACGGAAAGGTTTTGCAGCGAAACTGAAGTCATTGTTCTTACGAACGAAACAGGAATGCAGTTCCTGGCCTTTCGTTTGTCTGCGCCCTGTGGGGCGGGAAGCAGGAAGCGAAAGGCCAGGAGAGAAGGCGCCGTTTTATTCCGGCCAGATTTCCATTTGCCCGCCGAGCGGCAGCTGGATTTGCGCATCGGGTCCTTCGAACCAGCGCGCGTAGATCTCGTGATAGACGCCGGACTTCCAGAGTTCCTGGAGGGCGTAGTTGACCTGATCGCGCCAAGCGGACTGGTTGTTGGGGACGCCGATGCCGAATTGGACGGGATTGTGTCCGCCGGGCAAAAGTTCCAGGGCTGGGTCGCCGGCTGCGAGGGCCAACATGGTGATGTTGTCTTCGGTGTAGCCTTCGACGGCTCCGTCGCGCAGGGCCTGCATGGCGGCCAGCTTGTCGCTGAATTCGACGATCTCGGGGGCCGGGCCGCCGTGGGCCTCGCTGTAAGCGATCCAGGAGGGGATGGCGGAACTGCCGGCGTTGGCGGCGACCTTTGCCCCCATCAGCTCATCGATAGAGGTATATTCACCGGCCCGGATGAGAAAGGACTGATTGTCCCAGAAGTAGGTGATGCTGAAGTCGATGGCATCGTCGCGTTTGCGAGTGTGGTTCATGCTGGCGATTGAGATGTCGACGCGCCCTTCCTGGAGGAAGCTGATACGGGTGGTGCCGTCAACGACGATCAGCTCCGGCTCCAGACCCAACTGCGCGGCCATTGCGTGGGCGAGGTCGACATCGAAGCCGACCCAGTCACCGTCTTCCGTGACAAAGCTCAGTGGGGGATTGTCATTGCGCACACCGATGCGGACGGTTCCACGTTCGGCGATTTCATCGGCCAAAGAGGCAGATTCGCCGGCGGGCATAGCAGGGATGGCCTGGCAGGCGGCCAGCAGAACGGCGACGAGAAGGACAGCGAGGGATAGTTGGGGCGCACTCTTCATTGAATGTAACTCCTTGTCTGTAGTGTACCCGATGGAACTCTGGTTGGGTAAAACGGGTGAAAATGGAAAACAACACTGCGCGGGCTACCTGTCTTCGCGGTGTTACGGTTGTGCCAACGAAGACGAGTGGCTCCGGCCGTGTATTTCTTAAAGCGTAGCACATTTGCGAGCATCAGGAATGTAAGCACGGGTACGCATTTTGGTTGCTGTGCCGCTTTGGAAAACCGTTTTCGCAGGGTTCGTTCAAGGGTCGGCGGCTGCGCACGGTGCGGATGCGAGTCTCCATTAGTAGCTGAATATGGAATGGACAAGATCCGCTGGTCGGCTGCGCCTCTCCCAACGCTGTGAGAGGCGAGAGAGAGTGAAGGCGAGCACGAAATACAGGACGCCTACAAAGCTGTACATGGTGACCCAATAGGGCGCGTTGGTGACGTCGGCGCCGAGGGCCATACGGGCGACGGTCATGACTTCGGCGACGCCGATAACGACGACGACGGAGGTGTCCTTGAAGAGGCTGATGGCCTGGCCGGTGAAGGCGGGCAGCATGACGCGAAGGGCGTAGCGCAGCTTGACCAGGACGTAGACCTGGCGGGGACGGCTGCCCATCAGGCGGGCGGACTCCACCAGCTCCAGGGGCACGGCGGCCAGGCCGGCACGCAGGATTTCGGCCTGATAGGCGCTGGAATAGAGCGCCAGCGCGACCAGGGCCGAGGTTCGGGGGCTCCAGTTGAGCCCGAAGCGGACGCCGCCGACGCCCTGATGCACAAGCACCAGCAGAAGGATCAGCGGTATGCCGCGGAAGAACTCGACGTAGGCGACGGCGCACCAGCGCAGTGGGCGCCAGCGGGAGCGTTCGGCGCTGCTGACGGGCACGGCGAGACAGAAGCCGGCGGCCACGGCGAGAACGGCGAGGATAAGGCTGAGAAAAAGCCCGCCGGGCCGTTGCCCTGAGAAACCGAACAGAAGGGCAGGCAGTTTTTCGATCAGGAAGGAAAGGTGGTCACTCATCAGCGATCAGGATCCAAGGGCGGGGACGGTGAGCAGGCGCTGTCACCCTCAAGCGACGAGCCATTGCTTCTCAACCCAGCGCAGCAGGCCGGAGAATGCGAAGGCAAGCAGAAGATAGACGATGGCGGCGAGCATCAGGAATTCGAGCGCCAGGAAGGTGCGGGTGATTGCGGTCTGTGCGCTGTGAAAAAATTCAGGGGTGGCGACGAATGCGGCCAGGGCGGTGTTTTTCAGGTGGTGGATCAAGCGGGTGGAAATGGCTGGGAAAGCAGTGCGGAGGCCCTGGGGCAGCAGAACGCGCCAGAAGAGTTTCAGGCGCGAGGCGCCGAGCGTGCGGGCGGCGTCGACGTGCTGTTGGGGGATGGCGCCGACGCCGGCGCGAAAAAGCTCGGCGAGGTAGGCGCTGGTATTGAGGATCAGGGCCACGCCGGCGGCGAGGGTATAGTATGGCAGGGAGAGCCCGCTCCAGCTGCTGATCCAGTTGAGAACGGCGTTATCGAAAAAGAGAGAGCGGCGGAGCTCGGATGGGAAGAGATTGGGCAGGGCAAAGGCCCAGATGATCATGAGCACGAGGGCGGGCAGATTGCGGTGCGTCTCGACATGGAGGACGGCGAGCCCGGCAGCGAAGCGGTTTCCGGAGATGCGCATTGTCCCGGCGGCGACGCCGAGAAGGAGCGCGAGCGCTGCGGTGACGGCGGTGAGCGCGACGGTGAGGAGAAGGCCTTGCAGGAGCAGATTGAAGAGGTCGGGCGTGAACCAGTTGGGAGTCATTTGGCGCAAATGAGGAGCATAAATGGGCTATCGCCGGTCAGGTGTGCGCGGGAGTAGCCGTCAAAGCGCTTCAGGATCTGCAGGCCGGCGGCGGCAACAAGACGCTCGACATCTTGTAGGGTGAAGAGTCGGTAGCGGAGGTTGTATGTACTGGATTCCTGGGGGGAGACGATGAGGAACTGTTCGGTGACGATGCCGGTGTGGGCGTCGTAGCTGCGATCCACCTGCGCGTAGCTTGTGTCGCTGCCGAACCGGTCGGAGGGTTTGAGCGCGTCGAGAGCGGGTTGTTTTTGCGGGAGTTCAAGGGCGAAGCGGCCGCCCTCTTTCAGCGACGCGGCGACGGTGTCAAGCAGGCCGCGATTGTCGTCACTCGACGAGGGCGCGACCTGTCCGAGGGTTGTAAAGAGGCAAATGGCGGCGTCAAAGGGATGGGGCGCGGTGAAATCTTCGGCGGCGACCTGTTGGAACTCGGTCTGCAAGCCGGCTTCGCTGGCCCGCTGTTCGGCGGCTTCTGTCATGGCTGCCGCAGGGTCGATGCCGAGGACATGGTGGCCGCGCCGAGCGAGCTCTATGCTGTGGCGGCCGAATCCGCAGCCGACGTCGAGGACGCGTGCGCCGGGGGGGAGCGGCAACGCGTCAACCAGGAAGTCGATTTCCTGACGGGTTCGTTCTTCCGTCAATAGAGGATGGCGGAGAAAGGGGGAGCCGCGGGAGAAAAAATCCTTCAAGGTTCAGTTTCCGGCAGCCGAGTCATCCGGTGGTGCGTGCAAGGCCCCACTCACGGTGGGGAGATACTGATTGCGCTTTTGTCACAAGGTATCGCGCACATCGAGCATGGGCAGGTCCTGGCGTTCCAGGTCGTATAGCGCTTCGAAGGGGATGGCGGCGTCGGCTGCGTTGGCAGCTTCGGCCCAGCCTTCGACCCAGTCACGCTCGATGCCGTCGACGTCGTCAACGACGCGCAGGCGGTCGATGTCGTAGGTCTCTTTGAGTTGCTTCATTTCGGCGGCGACGCTCTCCGGTGACCTTTGGCGAAAATCCTGGCCGTGAACCGAATCCCGGCACCAGTCGCAGCCGTAGGGGCAGCCGCGGGAGGTGGCGATGGTCAGGGAGGAGTAGCCGTTTTCCTCACGCCAGGTGTCGAGGTAGCGATCCATGTCGATGAGGTCGCGGGCGGGCAGGGGAAGCTCGTCCAGGTTTTCGACGGGGGGGCGCGGCTGGTTCACGACCGGTCTGCCGGAGGCGTCGCGGTAGGCGATGCCCGGTTCCCGCGCCAGCATTTCGGGTGTGAGGGCGCCGGCGTCGATGAGCCGCAGCAGCGCGTCGAGAGTCTGTTCGCCCTCATGGTGGACGACCATATCGACCTGGGGAAACTGGAGATAGGAGGCGGGATCTTTGGTCGGGTCGGGGCCGCCGAGGATGGTGAGAACGCCTGCGGTTTTGGCATCGGCGGCCAGGGCGAGTGCCATGTCGCGCAGAGGCAGGACGGCGGAGATTCCGACAAGGTCGGGCTTTTCGGCGGCCAGCCGAGTGGAAAAGGCGCTGACATCCTCTTCAAAGGTGCCGTCAAAGACGGCGACTTCGTGGCCCTGGGCGCGCACGTAGCTGGCGAGGTAGAGCAGGCCGAGCGGGAAATAGGGACTTTGGAGGGCCTGTTCTTCCGGATTGAGGCTGAGGAAGAGTGGGTGACAGAGAAGGATTTTTGCCATGGTTTGCATCGCCGTCTGCAGTGGACAGTTTCGGCGTCTGGCCGTCCACTTAGAACCAAGTGTGATTATACACTGAGGGGCTGCAGGCGCCTAAGGGCGGGGGAACTGCAGTGGTGAGGGGTTGATGGTCAGTGGGTGGCTGTGAGGCTTTCGGCCCAGGGTTGGGGCTGGGCGTGGACGGGTTGGCCGGTTTCGGCGGCCTGGGATAGGGCTGCATACACGTCGTCCAGCAGCAGGGCTTCAAGCAGTTGGGATGCGCTAGCCGAGTGAGGCGCCCAATCACTGCTCGCGGTGCGCACGAATCTGTTTGGCCAGCCCTACTACGATTTACTGGAACCCCTTGGTCTTGCCTGACCAAAGAAGCAGGCTAGGATGGACCCTGACGGATGCGCATCTGCTCGGTCGGTGTGCAAGCGTAGAAACCGCTTTCAGAGAAGGGGTGAATCTCGGGGAGTTTGCGGACGGATACGGGGTCGTTCCAGACCAATCGATTTTCTCGGTATAGACCCCCATTTGCTTCTATTTCATGCCGGTCAAGGCCACCCCGCGCACTATTGTGCGCGTCATCAGCGCAAAAAGGATCAAAATCGGCACGACTCCGATTGTTGCACCGGTAATCACCAGATCAACCCGCGTGGCATATTCCCAGGCTAGGGTGGCAATACCTAGCGGCAGCGTCCTCAGTTCGCTCTTCGATATGATCATGAACGGCCACCACAAAGAGTTCCATGACCACAGAAAGACAAAAACGCCCAGTGCGGAAAGCGCGTTAAGAGAAAGGGGGAGCATTATTCTCCAATAGATCCACATTTCACCTGCCCCGTCTACGCGCCCGGCATCAACCAAGTCGCCGGGGACGCCCTCCATGAACTGACGCATTAGGAAAATGCCAAACGCGTTGACCATGAATGGAATTACCAGACCAAGATAGGAGTCCAGCATTCCCAATCGGGCGATAAGAAAGTAGAGAGGCAGGACGACAACTGCAAAGGGGACCATCATACTGCTGATGATGGTCATAAAGAACATTTCCTTGTATGCGAAGTCAAACTTGGCGAAAACATATCCACATAAGGAGCTTGTAAAGAGAATTACCAGTGTTACAACTGAGGAAACTCCGGCGCTGTTCAGAAAGTAGCGCAAGAATGGCAATTCTGATGTCAACGTCGTATAGTTGCTTACCGTGAACCCTTTGGGCCATAGTGTTGGTTTGAGCGATAGAATTTCCTGGTAAGGCTTAAACGATGACAGCACCATCCAAATGAAAGGTACAAACATCCCTGCCGCTAGGGCCAGCATGACGAGTGTGAGGACAACTCGCTCAAACGATAGATTTCCCTTGCCCATGGTCACGGGTGCACTGCTATTCTCAAACATTGGTAATTGCTCGTTTAGCTTGCAACTCTTGGTTTCCTATTACAGCATACTGTTTCAGTTCTCCAGAGTGACAACAGTGGCTCGGCGTTGCCTACATGGACGGTTTTTGAGGGGACCAGTCCACTGGAGGGCTCAATACTCCCATCTTGGCCGCAAGAGCCGAAACTGGATCACAGTAAATATCATGATTATTACAAACATAACCAGAGAAATCGCCGATGCCGCGCCCATATCGGTCCGCAGGATGCCCTCGTTGTAGATCAGATAGGAGAGTACATAGGTTGCATACCCCGGCCCTCCTGACGTCATGACCAGGATCAGATCGAAAACCTGAAAAGAGCCAATAAGGGTAATAACCGTCACGAAGAGCGTCGTATGGGAGAGGAGAGGCAGGGTAATCCTCCAGAATAGCTGCCAGCGGTTGGCTCCATCGATTCGGGCTGCCTCCAACAGCTGTTCAGGGATGCTCATCAGACCAGCCAGAAAGATGACAGCCCCGAAACCTATATGTTGCCAAATGTCGACGGCCACCACCGAATAGAGAGCCTGGTCGGCCACGGTGATGAACCCTTGGCGCGGCACACCGAGTTCAGCAAACTGGGCGTTGATCGGCCCAAAGCGCGGATGGTAGAGCCACTTCCAAAGAACGGCGATGGCAGCACTTGGACAGACAATAGGGGCAAAAACGCAGAAGAGATAGAAGCGCTGCGTACGGCGAAACTGGTACAGAAGCAGGGCCGTAAGAAGGCCTAAAGGCACCAGTGCGACCGTACGGACAATTACATAGACCAAAGTGTTCCTGAATGCGTCCAGGAAGCGCGAAGTCGGCAGCAGGAGATCACGATAATTCCTGAATAGGACGAATTGGCTGGCACTGGGGTCTTCAATGATCCATAGGTGGAGGCTGACCCAAATGGCATAGAGAATCGGATAGATCAGAAAGACAAAATAGTAAGTGAGAACGGGGGTCAGCACCAACCAAGGAAAGGCGTTGCGGGGTATCCGCAGGCGACTTAACAGTCCATTACCAAACCGACTGCGTGTCTGAGTGCCGTACGAATCTTCTATCATTGCCAACCACAGACCTCCCTGTATTGTAGTGACTGGAGGCGAAACTGAGACAGGGGATTGGGAAGTCAAACGTGGTTCTTATTTTTCGTCGCCCCCAATCCCCTGTTTGTCCAGAAGGGAAACTCCCTGGAGCATGCCATCCGCTCTACGACATGGGAATCCCTTCCATCAACTCATCAGGCAGCCCATCCCACTGGATTTGAACCGGGTCCAGACCTGGGTACTTGTCCTGGTATTGCGACATTTCATCATTCAGGGCACTTTCCATCTCGACTAGGGTCTCTTCAACTGTCAGTTCCTGCTGGAGCATCCTGTTCATCACAGGCCACATGATATCGTATTCCAGCGTATCCATGTTACCGAAGGGCCCGTAGTAACGGTATTGTCCCTTCGTAATGGCATCCAACACGGGGGCCAGATAGGCACCCTTCCCCGTAACAAAGAAGTCGTCTCCGAAGTTGATCTCCTTTAAGGGGGAGATGCCAGGATTCTGTTCCAACATGGCGCGCTGCACTTCCCGCTGGGCGCAGTAGGCCATAAACTCCGTAACGCTGTCTTTATTCTGGGTGCCCGACCAGACTGCCAGGTTCCATGTGTCGGAGTGGTTGAAGATTGCTGGCTTGCCTTCCGTAAATCCCGGCTTGACAATAAACCCCAGTCTCAAACCGGGGAAGGCGGTGCCGGAATAGGGCACGAACTCCGGCCACTTGAAGGCCAGGCTAGCCAATCCCTGCGCCAGTGCATCAGAACTGTTGTTGCCTAGGGCGGGGTCGTCAAGACGTTTGTCCCACACCACATCATAGAAGAACTGCATCGCCTCCGCAGATTCATCGGTCTGTAGAGTGAAGACTTGGTTGTCATTGTCGAACCAGATGCCACCCAGGTCAATAATCGCGCTCAGCCAGTAGATCGGGTTGTTTGAATCCCCGGTAAACATCAAGCCGGAGCGCAGCACCTCATCCCCCTCCCTGATGACCAGCTGCTCACCATAGTCAAGCATCTGGTCGATACTTTCGAAGACGGTGAGATGCTCCAGCCCAGCCTCCTCAAGGTGATCAAGGTTGGCGACCATACCCGCGTCGCCGGGTGGGTCGGGCACACCGATGGCATAGAGATTGCCATCGTACAGCGACTGGAGGTAGGTTTCGGGCATGAATTCCCTTTTGGCCTGCTCCAATGTCACGATGTCCGGCGTAACCGGCGCGATGTGTCCGGCCAGTGCCAGCTCCAGCAAAGCGGTCCCGTGCATGACGAATATGTCGGGAGCTTCATCGGCCGACATGGCGGCGCGCAGCTTCGCGCCATATTGGCCGGGCTGCGGCTGGTAGTCCAATGTGAACCCGCGTTCCCCTGCCTCCTGGAACACTTCAATCGCTGCTCCCATCATCCACTCGTGAGGCGGGAAACTCATACTCCACATTGCAACGGAGCCTTCCTCCGCCATCGGCGCTTCGGACTCTTCCGAGGCCATCTCTTCTTGTGCCGGCGCGGCAGGAGCAACGCAAGCCGCCAGCAGAGATGCCCCCGTCACAACTCCCGTCGTCTTCAAAAAGGCACGTCGATTCAAGCGTGTCGCATTCATGGTGGTCCTCCTTAGACCGTAGAAGATTGATCCCCGTGTCAGTTGCGTCCCCGCTCGAAGGGGACACAGGCGTTTTGATAACGTGGGTCAACGACCAATTCTCAAGTGCTTTCAAGGGGACTGATGCGAGCGTACGACTTTTCCTCAATAGGTCAAGTGAAGACTTCGCAAGTAGACAGAGAGCCGTAGAGACCTGCTGAACTGTTTGAATTGGGGATGGCATCGTATCAGCATTTCTCGGCTTCCATATTTGGACAAGGTAGATACGAGACGCTCTTGAGGATTCTGCAAATCCTGCTTCTCCGTTGACATTCTTTTATACAATATTTCAATGCCTTGCGCCAGCCTCATTATAAATAGAAATTTATGAGGGAACAAACACGAAAAATCCACCATGCATTGCGCCATAGGGGCTGTGTACATCTCGTGAATCATCTACATCCCATCGCTGGTTCAGTCACCATCGGAAGTACGTTCATCCGGACCGCCACAGACAGATTGTCAACTACGTTGCAGCCTTCCTTTCCCTCCAAACAGACTCGGCGCAGACCAGGACCTTCTGACCTTCATCACGCAGCCCCCCAAGTGAATCTGGGACGCACATCCGAACGTTCTTGCTCCCATGTTGGCGCCACCACTCTGCAAACAGAGTGCGTGTTATCTGGGGTTATTGTCGACCCGTGTCTCGCTTTCAGCAGAAACGGCTTACGTCCGGACGAAAGCACTTCTATAACGACATTGGACACCTCTGCATTCGGACCTTGGCGTCAGAAGAAACTGTGAACTTTTGATTGGTACCACAATGCTTAGGGTCCTTAACATGCCGGCAGAGAGGCCACGGCTTCGCAACGTCTCTACGCGTGCGAAGGATTCGGTCGCAGATACCGTTAGCGGACTCAGTCAGCTTGCGACTGATGAAAAAGTAGACCGCTTGGAAACGATATTAGTTGAGGTAGAGGGGTGGGAGCTGGGATAGGGGGAGTCGCGACGGGTTGGCTTCTACTAAGATAAGCCCAGGAGATAGGGAATAAGAAAAGCCACGCGCTGAAGAAGCCGTCTCCGACTCAATTTTGTGCAGACAGAGCGTTGCCCCAGGGCTGGGGCTGGGAGCGGACGGGTTGGCCGGTTTCGGCGGCCTGGGCGGCGAGGATGTCGAGGTAACGGTCCTGGCAGGCTTCGGCGAGGGAGTAAGGTTGATCGCCGCCGCGGACGTAGTCGGCCATGCGGAGGAGGAGATCGGCGACGGCGATTTCGTCATCGGTGAGCTCGGCGGGAATGGTGGGGTTGCGATACCACCATTGTTCGCCGGCCTGGATGCCCTTGAGGTAGTTGCCTTCGAGATTGCCGTCGAGGCCGGCGCTGTGGCGGGTGAAGGTGACCTGGATGGGTGTACGGAAGTTCTGTAGGTAGGTGGCTCTTTCGTCAATAATTTCGCCGCGCTCGCCCCGCACGAGCAGGCGCTGGCCGCGTACCCAGGAAAAGTACTGATCGGGTGTAAAGTCGAGGATTCCGAGGCGGTCGCCGAAGTCGAAGGCGGCAATGAGTTGCTCTGACTTTGTGACTGTCTCTTCGAGGGGGGGACCTTCACGGGTGGGGCTTTGCACGATAGGAGAGGTGAAGCGGCGGGCGGTGACAGTTACCGGCTCGGCGCCGATGCCGAGGAAGCGGCGGATGAGGCTGATGCCGTGATAGCCGTGCGCGGCAGAGAGCTGTACCTGACTGATGCGGCCGAGGCGACCGCTGTGGGCGAAGGCAAGGCGGGCGGCGTGGTGGGGCTGGCGGTGGTACTGCTCGGCGACCTGGATACGTGCGCCCTGCTGTTGCAGAGCCCACAGCGCCGTCATCTCTGCGACGGTGGTGGCGGGGGGTGTTTCAGAAAGGACGGGCATGTCCTGTTCCGCCAGCTGGCGTATGATGTGCGGATTTGCGGACCAAGAGACGCTGGTCACGACAAAGTCGGGCGCTTCGGCGGCGATCATTTCGGAAGGCGAGCGATAGATGTTGACACCGTAGGCAGCGGCCAGCTCGACGGCCATTTGCGGACGGCGAGCGGCCAGACCGGCGACCTGCAGCTTCTCCGGGAGGGCATGGGCGGCGCGCAGAAACCAGTTTACGCGCCATCCGGCGCCGACAATGCCAAAACGGGCCATCATGCTTCCTCCGACTCTGCGGTCCGAACAGGCCTGTCGTTTTGTTGCGGACGAGGCGGTAGACGGCGTCCGTTACGACCGCCGCCCTGGCCGCCGTAGGGGAGGCCGGGCTGCCAATCGACGGCAGGGGGCGGCGAAAAGTCGTCGAGCGGAAGCGGAACGGGCACGCTGCCGTTGCGAATGGAGACGTAGGCGGCTTCGCAGAGCTCGAGGGCGGCTAATGAACCTTCGGCGATGGCGTAGTCGGGCTGGGCGCGGTCCATCTGCGCGGCGAGGTTTTCGAGGTGGCGTTGATGAAGGACAAATGGGCCGCGCTCGAATTCAAACATCTGACCCTGTGGATAGCTGGCGTTGAGAAGCCGGTACCGCGGCTCCCAGCCGTAGAAGTCGATTGTGCCGCGGCTTCCGATAAGGCGGAAAAGGGTGTCGTCAATCGGTTCGGAAAAGGTGATATAGTCGCCAGTATTCATGACGACACGGGTGCCGGAAACGGTCTGGGCGTAGGTGACGGCGAGCGTCTCGACCTGCATGTTGTCGCGATAGGTGCGGGTGCTGGCATCGCAGGCGGCCAAAACATACTCGACGGGTTCGCGTTCAGTCAGTTCGACGAAGAAGTTGAGCCAGTGGATGCCGGCATTGATGATGTCCCAGCCGGCGCATTGGATTTCGACCAGTTTCAGCTCGCCGATCTCGCCGCCGTGAACGCGTTGGAGGACCTGCGTGCTGTGGTCTGCTACGAGGAGGCCATGGGGTACGGCTATTGGGAGATTTTTGGCGCGTATTAGCTCCAGGATCTGACGCCCAGCTGAAAAACTGTCGGCCAGCGGTTTTTCGACGAGGATGCCTCGCAGGGGAAGTTGCAGGGCAGCCTGGGTCACTTCCAGGTGGGAGGGCGGCCACGTGGATACGCAGACAATGTCTGTGGGGCAGGCGGCGAATAGTTCGGCATGGTCAGGAAAAGTGCGGACGCCGGGGTACAGTTCCTGGACGGCGGCTCGCGCTTCGGCCTGGATATCTGCGACGGCAACGAGGTTGAAGCGCGGCGAGGCGGAGAGTCCGGCCATGCTGGCTCTGCCTCCCAGGCCTGCGCCGATAACAGCGGCTGTGTACTGGTGGGACATCTCTCTCGCTCCTTACCCAGGTCCAAAATTCTGGCTAGAACGGTATACGCTTGGAAACGAGGGCCAATCAACGCTACGAATTGCATAGGCGACGGATAGAACCCCAGTTAAGAGGCAGGTACTCAAGTGTTACCTCTCGCGCCAAGGCATTCTCCACAGCCCGAGTGAAAGGGAACCTATTGCAATGACTGATAAGACTCCCAATTCTACCCAGACGTCTGTCTGGCCTGACAGGGACTTTTCAATTGCGTCCGCAGTATAGCGCAGAGGCGAAACATAGCCAATCAACTTCATCAGGAGGGGGGCCTGGTCCATGGTGAAGTAGACGGGTGAGAGGGCGGCGAGGATGAGGGAAAGCATGCCGGTGGCGAGGTTGCCGGTCTGCGGAGTGGGGGCGAAGCTGACGAAGAAGAGGGTCAGGCCGCTGACGGCGAGGACGGTGAGGATGAGTGAGGGCACGAGCGCCCAGCCGAGTCTGACCTCAACGCCGGCCGCGAAGGCGAAACCGAGGAGGATGACCACGGTGAACGCGCCGGAGATTGAAGCGTGGGCGAGCGAACCGAGGACGTAGGCGGCCTTGGAGACCGGCATGGTGATGAGCAGGCGGAGTGTGCCCATAAAGCGCTGGCCGACGAAGTTCTGGCCGACGAGCATGCCGATCGAGAAGGCGACGCCGAAGACCAGGGTGCCGGCCATGAGGCGGCGGAGTACTTGCGGGTCGTCGGGGGCGATGGCCCTGGTGACGTAGAACCAGGGCAGCGGGAAGGCGGCGGCCAGGAGGACGGTTACGTACCAGTGCTTGAGCGCGGGCAGGAAGTTGAGCTCGAAGACGGCGAGCGTGTCGGCAATGAATTTGCGTATGCCGCCGGTCGCGTAAGGGAGAACGGGAAGGTTCGGGACGGATTCGTTCGCTTCAGGCATTGCTAGATGGCTCGTCAATGAGGCGTCCTTTCCCGCCGGTGAGGCCGAGATAGACATCTTCGAGGGTTGTCCGCGAAACTGCGTATTCGCTAATGCCCAGGGCCTGGACCTGCTGGAGGAGTTCGGCGTCACTGGCGCCGAAGAGGACTTGGGTACGGCCTTTCTCCAGAAAGGTGATTTTGTAGTCGAAGCCGTGGGCGGCGCGGAGGCTGGCGACGGTGTCGAGAGCAAGCAACGCCCCTTGATGGATGATGCCGATCCTGTCCGAGAGGGCATCGGCTTCTTCCATGGAGTGGGTCGTCAGGAGGATGGTAGCGCCTCTGCTTCGATAGTTGCGGAGGAGATCCCACAGGTCGCGGCGGGACTCGGGGTCGAGACCGACGCTGGGCTCATCGAGGACCAGCAGTGCGGGATCGGCGAGCACGGCGATGCCGACGAGGAGGCGGCGGCGAAGACCGCCGGAAAGTTGCTCGGCGGGTTTGCTCTTGTGTTCTTCGAGGCCAAGGTCTGTGATCAGTTCTGCGGCGCGGCGGGATGCGGTTTGGGCAGGCAGACCGCGCAGTTTGCCCAGGATACGCAGGTGGTGGCGAACGGAGAGACCCCAGTAGAAGTTGGTCTCCTGGGGGATTACGCCCATGCGGGCCTTGGCTTCGTTGGGGCGCGTGACGGCGTCAATGCCGAAAACACGGACTTCGCCGGAAGAGGGGACAAGCTCGGTGGTGATCTGGCGGACAAGGGTGGTTTTGCCGGCGCCGTTTGGACCCAGAATCGCGAGCAGCTCACCGCGCCGGACGGTCAGGCTGATATCCCGGTTCGCCCAGATTCCATTCCGATATCGCTTGTTCAGATTTCGCACTTCTACCGCTGCGGCCACGTTACTGCTCGGTCCGGGTGAGGAGAAGGACATATGCGCCGGCTTGGGCAAGGTCCAAGCGTCTCCGCGAGGTGTCTGCGGCTGCGTTCATCATAACTCGGAACAGGAGGAACGATCAAAGCAATCTCGCGGGCGGAGTGCGGTCTAATATGGAGGCCCGTCTTGGGCTGCTACTGGGAGTTTATACCGAAGACTGCAGTGGGAGGTAGGTGGCAAAGGGCGGTCGCAGGGCGTCGCAGTTCGGGGATTGGCGGAACGCATTGGGTTGGGCAGCCTTGGCCAATGTACAACCATTGGCGGCGGGGCACGTTTTTGCGGGGGGCGTTGCGGGGGGTGTCCCCCCGCACAAGGGAAGCCGCTTGCGGCTGACCGCCCAGAACTGCAGTGGTCAGGGATCAGTAGTCAGTGGTCAGAGGGGACGGCGCTCGCGCTGCTTGGGGGCGCGAATTGGCTTTTGTTTAGTCGTTACCAGAGGTGGACGAAAGTTCACCCCCATTTTGGACGGCACCCAGGCAGCGGGACTATTTTTCTCCGGAGGATCGTGCGGGTATAGTATGGTTTTTGGGGTTTGAACCCACAGGCTTAGGGCGCGTTTTGGGGAAACTGTACGGGCAGCAGTGGCGCGCAGATGGGTGGAGGGATTGAAATGAGTCTCATAGGCAGGGGTTTGGGGCGGCTTTTCCGGGGCGTAACTTTGCTGTGGCAGGTTTGCGTATGCGGGCTTGCCAATCTCGTGCGGCGTCTCTCCAGGAAGAGCTGGGCGGACTATGCGCTGTTTGAGCTTTCGGGCCAGCTGCTGGAACGGAGGCCGGAGCGGCACCGGTTTCTCTCGCGCCTTTCCACTGGCAAGCCGGGCCTCACAGTTGAGGATCTGCACGATGCCTTGCGGCAGGTCGCGGGCGACCCGGATGTGAAGGGCGCGTTGATACTGGTCAAGGGCGCGCAGCTCAGCCTCGCGCAGGCGCAGACGCTTGCGGATCTTTTCGACCGCTTTCGGGCGTGGAATCGAGAACTGTATCCGGACGGCGACGCGAAGAAGGTGGTTGTCTATCTGGAGTCGTGCGGCAATGCCGAGTATGTGATGGCTGCGGCCGCCGACCGCATATATGTTTCGCCGCTGACCGAGTGGTCTGTGCTGGGTCTGCGGGCAGAGCCGGTCTTTCTGGCCGAGACGCTGCGCAGAATTGGGGTTGAGGCGGATGTGGTCAGGGTGGCTCCCTGGAAGACTGCGGCAGACAGTTTCGCCCAATCGGAGATGAGTGACGCGCACCGGGAACAGCTGGAAAGGCTGCTGGGGAGCTGGTATGGGGATATGGTCGCGGCAATCAGCGGCGGCCGCAACCTTGGCGAGGAGGAGGTCCGCGCCGCGATTGACAGGGCGCCGTTGACCGCCGATGACGCCGCGGCGATGGGGCTGGTGGACGGGAGCGTCTATGAGGACCAGTTGGCGGACGAACTTGGTGGCGGGAAGGATGGGGCGCGGATTGCGCCATTTGACCGGGTAAGCCGTCTGCTCTACCGCCGCCCCCTTATGCGGCATAGAAAGAGGATCGGGGTGATTTCGTTGAGCGGCATGATCACTTCAGGCAAGAGCCGCCGGCTGCCAAGCGGGGTGCCGATTGTGGGCGGCAGCACTGCCGGCAGCGCTACGATCCAACAGTTGGCGCGGGCGGCGCTGGAAGATGAGCGCATGGCGGGGGTCTTGCTGCATGTCGATTCCCGGGGCGGTTCGGCGCTGGCGAGCGACCTGATCTGGCGGGAGCTGACCCTGCTGAACAGGAAGAAGCCGGTGGTGGCGTATATGGGTGATGTGGCGGCCAGCGGAGGCTATTACGTGGCATTGCCGGCGCGGAAGATCGTTTGCCAGGCGGCGACGCTGACGGGGAGCATCGGTGTGATCATGGCAAAGCTGATCACCAGCGGGGCTGAAGGCAAGATCGGCGCGAACCGCGTGCCGGTGCAGCGGGGGCGGAATGCCGGCATCTATGCCGGCGACGGTCCGTGGCGGGAGGCGCAGCGGGAGAAGATTGAGGAGCAGATCGGGCATACGTATCAGAATTTCAAGCGCCTGGTCGCGGCGGCGCGGCAGCTGGAGCCGGACTCGGTTGAAGAGTTATGCGGCGGGCGCGTATGGACGGGGAGGCAGGCGCTGCAGCATGGGTTGGTGGATGAGATCGGAGACTTATCAGCGGCGATTGATGGGCTATGCGAAATTGCGGGTTTGCCGACGGACGGGACGGTTCCGGTCGTGCAGGTAAAGACGGATATGAACCGGCCGCGTCCTCCGATCGCGGAAGGCAGTCTTGACCGGTTGACGGGCGGGGGCGGACTTGGTGAACTGACCGAGATTGTTCTGGCGCTCCTGCAGGGAGATGTTGCCACCGTGCTGGGGCGGGAGCGGGTGTGGTTACTGGCCGATGGACTGCCGAAGCGCAGGTAATGATTCGGGGAGAGAGACATGTTCGATGTAGAAGGGGTCCGGAGGCAGTTCCCGGCGTTGAGTGAGCAGTTTGACGGCCGTCCGGCCGTGTTTTTTGACAACCCCGGCGGCACGCAGGCGCATGAGAGCGTCATAGAGGCGATGGTTGACTATTTGACGCGCCGCAATTCGAATACGCACGGCCAGTTTGAGACCAGCCGGCGCACGGACGCGGTGATCGAGGGGGCGCATGGGGCGGCCGCTGATCTGCTGGGCTGCGAGGCGGATGAGGTTATCTTTGGCAACAACATGACGAGCCTCGCATTTCATGTCAGCCGGTCCTTGGCGCGAGAGCTGGGGCCTGGCGACGAGGTGTTGGTTACGCGACTGGATCATGACGCCAACGTGATGCCGTGGGCGCTGGCGGCGGAGGAGCGGGGGGCGCGCGTCCGGTGGGCGGATGTGGACGTGGAGAGCGGGACGCTGGACATGGAGGATGTACGGAGGCAGATCACGGAGCAGACCAGGTTGGTGGCGGTGGGGTATGCCAGCAACGCGACGGGGTCGATCAACGACGTGGGCACGATCATGGGCTGGGCCGGGGAGGCGGGGGCCCTTACGTTTGTGGACGCGGTCCAATATGCGCCGCACGGGTTGATCGATGTGAAGGCCCTGGGGTGCGATTTCCTGGCGTGTTCGTCGTACAAGTTTTTCGGCCCGCACAGCGGACAGCTGTACGGTAAGCGGGAACTGTTGGAGCGGCTGGAGGCATACCGGGTGCGTCCGGCCGGGGACAGACCGCCGGACAAGTGGGAGACGGGCACGCAGAATCATGAAGGGATGGCTGGAGTGACGGCGGCTATCGACTATCTGGCCGGTCTTGGGGTCGAGTACGGCGAGGCAGGGCCGGCTGAAAGCCGGAGGCGCAAGTTGGAGGCGGCCTGGAAGGTGATCGGCGCGTATGAGAGGATGCTGACCGAGCGGTTGATCGAGGGTCTGTTGAGCGTGCCGGGGATCCGCATTTATGGTCTGACAGAGCGGATTGATATGGGGAGAAGGGTGGCGACGGTCGCGATGCGGAAGCGGGGGACGACGCCGGCGCAGCTGGCGCGGGCGCTTGCGGAGGAGAACATTTTCGCGTGGGATGGCAACTTCTACGCGCTGTCGATGAGCGAGCGGATGGGTGTCGAGGGCAACGGCGGCTGGCTGCGTCTGGGCCTGGCGCATTACAACACGGTTGATGAGATCGAGCGGTGCGTGCGTGTGTTGGACGGGGCGTGAACGGCAGTGGTCGGTAGGCAGTGGTCAGTGATCAGTGGTCAGTGGTCAGTGGACAGTGACTGCAGTGGGTTGTGGTAAAGGAGGGCAGGGGGTGTCCCTGCCGGCAGTCATGAGAGGTGAGAACCAGATGGCGCAGTCCATTGTTCTGATTAAGCCCGATTTCGGTCACTTTTGTCCTGAAAGAGCCATTGACAGCGTCGGGACCGCGTGATACATTTGTACTGCATTTGTGATGCATTTGCGGCGCTACAACGAGTTTTGATGAGGAACGCGCAGAGAAGCGGAACAGGAACACGGGATCGAGAATGCAGATGAAGTTGCATCATGTCGTGATGGGGATCCTGCTGGTTGCCGTGTTTTGCACACCTGTCTTTGCGCAGGAGGGGTTAGAAGACGGGGAACGCATTGCGCGACGAGAGGGCGCATACGAGCATTTGGCTACCAAGGCCGATGTGGAGGGCGTGCGAACCGAGCTGGTCGCCTTACGATCGGAAGTTCATGCGGCGGCACAGACGACTCAGGTTATCTTTGCGGTGATCGCCGGTTTTTTGTCTCTCGTGCTAGGCGGCGCGCAGGTTTGGATTGGGTTTATGCTTAGGGAAACGAAGCGCAGCGTCCCGGACGGCTGACAACGAACTGTCAACGCTTCGAACTCAGGCCGTGTCGTCACACCCGCGGGTATGCGGGTGTTTTTTTGTTCAGAGAGGACTCTGGCATGGTTCCGGGTGGGTCATTCTGGTGGGGTCGTTGCGGTAAAATGAAGAGTCGGGCGCGAATTGCAAGCAAAGAGATTCGATTGAATATGCCCTTGAACCGGAGGAGCTGTTCGAGCTTGATCCCTGGTCAATGGCTGAGCAGCGTGCAGGGCCCGGGCGGGGAGATGAATGCGGAGGGCGTCGAACTGCAGTGGTCGGTACTGCAGTGGCTCGTGGTTGGTGGGCAGGAGCGGCGTGGAGGGGGGCGCGGGCGTGGTGGGTTTCGTATTGGACGGGATGCGTAGGATCATCGTGGGCAAATTCAAACGAATTGCTAATACTCGCCCAATACCATACATACACAAGTTTTTTATAATGATAGGTGAGAATTAAAGCTGAAGGGTGAAAAACAGTTCATACAGGAGTTATGGGCTGGGCGGCTGAAGCGCGGAGCGGACGGGGCGCCCGGCGTCATTTCGTACAGGAGGCCAACGACAGATGGCAAAAATCATCGGTATTGATCTGGGCACAACCAACAGCGTGATTGCTGTGATGGAGGCGGGCAACCCTGCCGTGATCGCGAATGCGGAGGGGAACCGGACGACGCCGTCGGTGGTTGCTTTTTCGAAGAGCGGCGAGCGGCTGGTGGGCGTGACCGCGAAGCGGCAGGCGGTTGTCAACCCGGAGAACACGATTTACTCGGTCAAGCGATTGATGGGCCGTCACATTGACGATCCGGAAACGAAGCGGACGCAGGCGATGGTATCCTACGCCAGTGTCGAGGGGCCGAATCACGACGCGCGGGTGCGGGTTCCGATTAAGGACAAGGTGTATACGCCGCAGGAAATCAGCGCGATGATTCTGAGCAAGCTCAAGCGGGATGCGGAGTCCTATTTGGGCGAGGATGTGAAGCAGGCAGTGATCACGGTGCCGGCCTATTTCAACGACAGCCAGCGGCAGGCGACCAAGGACGCCGGACAGATTGCCGGGTTGGAGGTGCTGCGCATCATCAACGAGCCGACGGCTGCGGCGCTGGCCTACGGTCTGGACAAGAATGAGGACGAGACGATTCTGGTTTTTGACTTGGGCGGCGGCACGTTTGACGTTTCGGTGCTGGAGGTTGGCGACGGTGTGATCGAGGTAAAGGCGACCAACGGCGACACGCATCTGGGCGGCGACGACTGGGACGAGGCGATCGTGCGGTGGCTGATTGACGAGTTCAAGCGGGAGCAGATGATCGATCTTGGCCAGGACCGGCAGGCGCTTCAGAGACTGCGGGAAGCGGCGGAGAAGGCGAAGATTGAGCTTTCGAGCACGCCGCAGACGGAGATCAATCTGCCCTTTATCACGGCGGACAGCACGGGGCCGAAGCATCTGCAACTTACGCTGACGCGCAGCCAGTTCGAGCAGTTGACGTCGGTTCTGGTTGAACGGTTGAAGAAACCGTTCCATGCGGCGCTGAAGGACGCGAGTCTGACCCCCGGCGAACTGAATGAGGTGGTTCTGGTTGGTGGGTCGACGCGGATGCCGATGATCCAGGAGCTGGTCAGCACGCTGACGGGCAAAGAGCCGCACAAGGGCGTCAACCCGGATGAGGTGGTTGCGGTGGGCGCCGCGCTGCAGGCCGGTGTGCTCGGCGGCGAGGTAAAGGACCTGCTGCTGCTGGACGTGACGCCGCTGAGCCTTGGGTTGGAGACGTTGGGCGGTGTCATGACAACCTTGATCCCCCGCAATACGACGATTCCGACGAAGAAGACGGAGACGTACAGCACGGCGGAAGACAACCAGACCGCTGTGGACATTCACATTTTGCAGGGCGAGCGCCCGATGGCGCGCGACAACAAGACGCTCGGCAATTTCCGGCTGGACGGGATTCCACCGGCGATGCGAGGCGTGCCGCAGGTCGAGGTGACCTTTGATATTGACGCCAACGGCATCATGAATGTGGTGGCGAAGGACAAGGCGACGAGCAAGGAGCAGAGCATCCAGATCACGGCCTCCACCAATCTGAGCGACGATGAGGTGGATCGTTTGGTCCGGGAAGCCAAAGAGAATGAGACTGTAGACCTGCAGCAGCGGCAGTTGGTGGAGAGCCGCAACGCCGCGGACAGCCTGATCTACGCCACTGAGAAGTCGATGAGCGAGTTGGGCGACAAGGTGCCGCTATCTGATCGGGAGCGGATTGAACAGACGATCGTGGAGCTGCGGGCGGCGATGGAGGGTGAAGACCATGAGCGAATCACCAGCCTGACAGAGCAGCTGCAGCAGGCGAGCTCTGCCCTGGCCCAGCAGGTATACCAGCAGCAGGCTGAAGAGAATGGAGCCGGGCCGGGCGCGGCGGGCGAGTCAGACGGGACGGGCGCCGCTGACGAGGACGATGTGGTGGAAGGCGAGTTCCGTCAGGTGTAGGCTGCGGTTGGTACCAGGGTTGCCAGCCTGGGAGCAGGAACGATAAGATGGAGAGAAACCGGGCGCCCTGTGCCCGGTTTCCCGTCATTGGTATTGGTCTCGATTTCCAAGTGACAGCGTTTGCCGCACGCGGCGCGGAGGGGGCGTGCGGCGAAGGCCAAGTGAGTGGAGAGCGAATCAGTGGACTATAAGGACTATTACGCGGTTCTGGGGTTGCGCCGCAAGGCGAGCGCCTCTGAGATCAAGAAGGCATACCGCAAGCTGGCCCGGGAGTGCCATCCTGATGTTAACAACGGCGATGCGGCCGCGGAGCAGCGGTTCAAGGAGATTAATGAGGCTTACGCGGTTCTGTCGGACGAATCGAAGCGGCGGACGTACGATAAGTTTGGGGCCCAGTGGAAGCAGTACGAACAGAGCGGGCAGAGTTTCGATTGGTCTCAGTGGTACAATGCCGGCGGCGCGGAGCGGCAGCAGGGACGGGCGGTCAGTCCTGAAGAGTTTGAGCAGATGTTCGGCGGCATGGCCGGTGGGGGCGGCACATTTTCTGATTTCTTTCAGCAGCTTTTTGGCGGGGGCGCGTCGCAGCCGCGCAGAGGATTCCGGCAAGGGCCTCAGCAGAGTTTCGGACGCCCCAACAGCGACCAGACGGTTCCGGTGGAGATTGCGCTGGAAGAGGCGTTTTGCGGGACAAAGCGGACCGTGCAGCAGGGGGAGTCCCGTTTCGAGGTGACGATACCGCCGGGCGTCAGAACCGGCTCGAAGGTTCGGGCCGGCGACCTGATGATGACGGTGTCCGTCCAGCCGCACAAAGATTTCGAGGTAGAGGGGCGGGATTTGCGCACGAAGGTTCCTGTGGATCTTTTTGTGGCGCTCCTGGGGGGCGAGGCGCGCGTGCCGACATTGCAGGGCGCGGTGGCGCTGACGATCCCGGCGGACACGCAGAACGGAAAGGTTTTCCGGCTCAAGGGCCAGGGCATGCCTGATGTGAGAGACAGCAAGATTCGAGGAGACTTGCTGGTCGAGGTGGTCGTCGAGCTGCCTGTGCCACTCAGTGTGGAAGCGAAACGGCTCGTGGAGAACCTGAAGAGGGAATCGCCGGATATCGGTTCGCCGATGTAGGGGCCGTATTCGAATCGAAAGCAGTGCCCGAAACTTGCTGCGCGGCGGCGCCACGGTCCTGAATGTAGGTGGTAGAGGTGAAGAATAGAGGTTTCCACTGACGGGTATGGAGGCATGGCAGCGTCAGGTTCGGCGCGTTGCCGGTTCTGCGCGAGGCGGACATTCTCGTCGCCTAGACATGGGGCAGCCCCGTAGGCGCCGTGCGGGAGAGGACGACAGTTGCGCGCCGAATACTTGCACCAGCGGCGGGCATATGGGGACGAGGTTGATGGGACCGGCAACCCATGCAAGGCAGAGATCGGCCTTTGACAAGCGTTTTGTGGGCGTTGCGGCAAAGCAACGGCGCGGCGGGCGACAGAAACGCGGATTCGCCATATCGTGTGTGGTTGGCCTGGCGATAGCGGCTGTTCTGACCGCTTGCGGAAGAGGGGCGGCAGCGACGGCCGAAGAACAGGACGAGGTCATCGTTGCGCCCTCGCCTTCGCCGGTGGCCGAACTCCCGACCCGTACACGCCCCCCCACTGCCCCGCCGCCGACTCCGACCCAAACGCCACAGCCAGTACAGGAACCGCCCCTCTTTCCGACCCCGGAGATCGACCTGACCGACTACACAGTTTATCGCGAGACGTTGCTGGAAGCATTCGCGGAGGATGCGGACCGGCTGCCGGGCGCGCCCCATTATTTCATCCAAGTCCGCCTTTTGCCAGGCGAAGCCCCGAGACTGGAGGGCGTGCAGCGGGTGCGGATCACCAATCAGGAACAGACCAGCCTGAACGAACTGTATTTCAGGCTGTATCCCAATTTGCCTGCCTACGGGGGCACAGCGGAGATCAGCCAGGCGCTGGTGGACGGCCAGCTGGCGCGTATCGGGCATATTCCCGATGGGTCGGCGGCGCGCATACCGCTTGCCGAAGGGCTGGCCGCCGGGGCGACAACGGACGTGACGCTCTGGTTCAACGCGACGCTGCCGACGCAGGTGGCAGCCGGCACGGCGGGAGCGGGGCTTTACGGGTTTGTGGATGGTGTCTATGACCTGGCGGGCTTTTACCCGACACTGGCGGTTTTCGATCATAGGGGTTGGGATCTGGACGCCGGCGCAAGTTTCGGTGATTCCTTCTTTGCGGATATTGGTTTCTACCAGGTAGAGCTGACGGCGCCGCAAGGGTTGTCGGTGGCGGCGAGCGGCTCGACCCTGGCGCGGGAGACGAACGATGACGGCACGACGACATGGCGGATGGCGGCGGGGCCGGTACGCTCATTCTATGCAACGCTGACCGACCGGTGGGAGGCGATCAGCGGCGAGGTTGATGGGGTTCAGGTCAACTCGTATTATCCGGTGGGGGGACTGGCGTCGGCGCAGACGGCAATGAACCTGACAACGGCGAGCTTGCGAGTCTTTAACCGAATGTTTGGGCCCTATCCGTATCGCGAGCTGGATGTCGTACCGTTGCCGACGACGGGCTTTGGGATGGAGTATGCGGGGATCCTTGGACTGGCGGCCAACTTTTATGGGGAGGCCGGGGGAGGCTTTGGCATTGCGATGCCGCACGAGGTTGCGCACCAGTGGTTCTTCAATCTGATCGGCAACGACCAGCCGGAAGAGCCGTGGCTGGACGAGTCGCTGGCCAACTATGCTGTCTATCTTTACTATGAGGCGGTGAACTGGCCGGAGATGCAGGCGGCCATGATGGAGAATGTGTTTCGCTATCGCTACAATGCGGCGCGGAATCTGGGTATAGACAGGCCGGTCAGCGGCCCGGTTATGGGGTTTGATCAGAGTAATTATATCAACATTATATACAGCAAAGGCCCTCTCTTCCTGCACGCTGTGCGGGAGCGCATGGGTGACACAGCATTTTTTGCGGCTCTTTTGGACTATGCGCAGCGGAATCGTTACGGCATCGCCTATGCGGATGATCTTCTGGACGCTTTGCGGCTGCACAGCAGTACACCGATTGATGATCTGATCGCTCTCTGGATTTACGGAGAGTGAAGAAACAGTAGATGAGAAAAACTCCCCTTGCCTGGCTGGGCCGGAGCGGACAGGAGATTGCCGCTGACATTCTGGTCCAACAGGCGCACCGCCCCTGGCCCCCGCCTGATCGCCCGTGGCACATGTTTCAGTCGTGGCAGGACCTTCTGTTTGCCCACTGGCCCGTGCCCGCATCCCGGATCGCAAAGTTGACGCCGCCGGGCCTGATGCTTGACACGTACGCGGGCGAGGCGTGGGTGACGGTAGTCCCTTTTCATATGTCGGGCATACGGCAGCGTTTTACGCCGGCGGCGCCGTGGATTTCGGCTTTTCCGGAACTAAATGTGCGCACCTACGTAAAGAGTAGCAGTGCGAAGGAGCCAAGGCCGGGCGTGTTCTTTTTCAGCCTGGACGCGGGCAACCCACTGGCGGTCTCGATGGCGCGGAGGACCTATCATTTGCCTTATTTTCGGGCGAAGATGCGTTGCAGAAAGGAAGATGACGGCATTCGCTATAGCAGCCGGCGCACGCACAGGGGCGCGCCGGAGGCGGAGTTCCGGGCTTTCTACCGCCCGACAGGGCCGGTCCATCAGGCGGCTCCCGATTCATTGGAGCGGTGGCTGATGGAGAGATACTGCCTTTACAGTGTTGACAGAAAGGGGCGCGTGTATCGTGGGGAGATTCACCATGCTCCCTGGCCGCTGCAACCGGCAGAGGCGGCGTTCGAGCGCAATTGGGTGGCGCAGGGGCACGGGATATTTCTTCCGGATACGGAGCCGCTTCTGCATTTTGCCAGGAAGCTGGATGTGCTGACATGGCAGATAGAGGAAGTCATTGAATGAACGCAGTTGCCGAGATATTTGACGCGGTTTTGAATCTGCTACGCGGTGAGGCCCTTCAGGAATGGGGCTTCTGGAGCTATCCGCTGCTGATTGGTCTGGTGATCCTGGAAGGGCGGATGGTGACGCTGCTGGCTGCGGTGGCGGCCTCGTTGGGGTATATGCAACTGCCGCTGGTTATGATCAGCGCCATCGTTGGCGGCATCGTTGCTGACGGCCTCTGGTACTTGCTCGGCTACAAGTACGGAAAGGAGCCTGTGCTGCGCTATGGCAGATGGCTGGGTCTGCGGCGTCATCATCTGGAGCGGCTGCAGGGGGAGATGCAGGAGCACGGGCCCAGACTTCTGTTCTTTGCCAAGGCGTTCTCGGTGCTTGTAATTCCGGCGCTGGTTGCGGCAGGAATGACGCGCGTGCCTTTCCGGCGCTGGTTTTCGATCGTTCTGCTGGGTGAGTTGCTGTGGGTCCCGGCGCTGGCAGTCGTTGGCTATCAGACGACGGAGGTGGTACGCCGGGTGGAGTTGGGTCTGCACTACCTGCCGCTGGCGGGCGGCGCAGCGCTGGCCGTGATGGTGCTGATGGCGGCACGCCGCATGAAGGCAGGAGGACCGGGGGGAAGGCCCGTTCGAAGCCGGCAGGGCGTTGGGTGGAGACTTCCAGTGTCCTGGCCCGACGCCTATATTGCCTATCAGACGGAGGTTGCGCCGATTCTGCGCAGTTATGGAAGCATCGCGGCCGTCAGCTTGAGTCAGGTTGTTTCGCCATTGCGGCAGGAGATGGCTGTGGCAAGGGTTTCCGGTCGGAGGGGCCGCAGGGACGTGTTTTACCGCGGTTGGTAGGGAATGCGGGAGCGGGACGCGAACTGAGCGAGGGTTGACAACTCCGAAATTGGGGTGAGGGAAACGAGGGGAGAGTGGCAAACGTCTACTCTCCCCTCGTTTTTCTGCTGGCTATTCGACGCAGAAAGGCAGATTTACGTCGTCGAGGTCGTTGTGGAGCACGCGGCTCAGGCTTACGGGCATGCAGCCGCTGAGCTGGTTTGCGCCGAGACCGAACCCTTGCAGGCGCGCGAGGTTGCCCAGCGCCGCTGGCACTTCCCCGCTCAACTGGTTGTCTTGCAGGTAGAGCCAGGTCAAGTGAGGAAGGTTCCCCAGTTCAGGGGGTATCGGGCCGCTCAGTTCATTTTCGCGCAGGAACAGGATTCGCAACTGGGTCAGACGGCCGAGTTCGGGCGGGATTGGGCCGCTGAGGTCGTTTTCGTCCAGGTCGAGGACTCGCAGCTGGACCAGATTGCCGAGTTCGGGCGGGATCGGACCGCTCAAACCGTTCTCGTCGAGATAGAGGGTGCGGACCTCTGCGAGGTTGCCCAACTCTGGTGGAATCGGGCCGCTAAGACTGTTTTCCTCAAGGGAGAAGAGACTCACGTTTACCAGATTGCCCAACTCAGGCGGAATGGGGCCGGTCAGGCGGTTCTCTTCGAGGTAGAGCGTGCGCAGCTCGATCAGGTTTCCAAGCTGCGGAGGTATTGCGCCGGTGAGCCGATTCTCATCAAGGAAGAGGGTCCGCAATGCGGTGAGATTTCCAAGTTGGGCAGGGATGGACCCGTTGAGCTGGTTGCCGGTAAGGTCCAGTCGTTCCAGATGGGCCAGGTTACCCAGATCCGGAGGGATCGGGCCCGTCAGCCGGTTTCGGTCGAGGTCCAGGGTGGTGAGGTGGGTCAGGTAACCGATTTCGGGCGGGATCGGTCCGGTGAGTTGATTGTCATCGATCACCAGTCGTTTCAGATGGGAAAGGCGCCCGATTACGGCGGGGAGCGAACCGCTCAACTGATTTCCGCGCAGATCCAGGCTGGTTACGCGGCCGTTGAGGTCGGTGGTTACGCCGTACCAAGCGCTGAGCGGCTCGTCGCTGAGCCAGTTCTCACTGTTCACCCAGTCGTTTCCGCCCAAGGCAATGTAGAGGGAGGTGAGGGCTGCGCGGTCGAGGCCCTGCAGCGACTGATGCGTAAGGGTCCTCAGGGAGACGCGGTACAGCGCGAAGAGCAGATCGCCGTCCAATCCAAATAGGGTCTGTGTTTCAGGCTCCGGCTCCGCGGGCGCAGGGCAGAAGGACAGGTCCAACGGTTCGCGATCGATCGACGCGGCGCTGCGCCAGCTATCGGGAATGCAGCCGGTCAGTTGATTTCCTCCGATATTCCACTCGTGCAACTGGAGGATGCCGCCCAACTCCGGCGGGATTTCGCCGCTCAGGGTATTTCCTGCCAGCTGGAGCGACTGCAGGCGCGCCAGGTTGCCCAGTTCGGGGGGGATCGGGCCGCTTAACGCATTGTCATTGAGCAGCAGCGTCCGCAGCTGGGTGAGGTTGCCCAGTTGCGGCGGGATCGGGCCGCTCAGGCCGCAATCGTCCAGGTAGAGCGAGCGCAGCTCGGTAAGGTTGCCCAGTTCGGGGGGGATGGGACCGCTCAGATTATTTTCGTCGAGATCAAGCGAGCGCAGTTGCGTGAGGTTGCCCAATTCGGCTGGAATCGGTCCGCTGAGGTTATTCTCTTCCAAGGACAGGGCCCGCAGGTGGGTGAGATTGCCCAATTCGGGCGGGATTTCGCCACTCAATTGATTTTCTTCAATGAACATTGTCTGTAGATTCGCGAGGAAACCCAACTGGGGCGGGATTGCGCCGATCAGCTGGTTTTCATCGAAGTAGAGCGTCCGCAGCTCTCTGAGCCCGCCGATCTCAGGAGGGATGGCCCCGCTCAGTTGATTGCCCGAGAGGTCCAGCCGTTCCAACAGTTTAAGGTTGCCCAGTTCGGGAGGAATCGACCCGGTGAGCTGGTTTCTGTCGAGGTCCAGCCACTGCAAATAGGACAGATTACCCAGTTCGGGGGGAATCTCTCCACTGAGGAGGTTGTCGTCGACCACCAGTTGTTCCAACTGTGTGAGAGCGCCAAGCTGGGGCGGGATCGAACCGTTCAGTCGATTTCCGCGAAGGCTTAGCCGGGTGACGCGCCCGCTGTCATTTGTGGTGACGCCATACCAGGCACTGAGCGGTTTATCGGTCAGCCAGTCTTGATTGTTCACCCAGTTTTCGCCGTCGGTGGCGTGGAAGAGCGCGGTCAGGGCCTCGCGGTCGGGATCCCTATCGGGCAGGTCATCGTTTTGGGCCAAGGCGGTTGTTACTGCCACAGATTGGGTGAGCGTGAGCAAAAGGATGATGCGCAGCAGGGCGCCGCGGCACAAAAATGGAGCGATGAATCGTCTCAGGTTCATGGTTGAGGATCCTCGTCGGGCAGTGAACGGTTTCCAGCCGATGTGTTTGCAGCCGATGTGTTTGCAGCCAATCTGGCGCAGTATGAAGGGTCGAAGGCCAACTGGCATCCGGGCATCATTCGATTCGGAAGGAATCGACTATCTGCTCGATCACCGGTTGGTTGGCGGCGGCTGCGTCCTGGCGGGAGGCGATGATAAGAAGATAGACGGTCTGGTTGGCTCGCAGGATGGTCATGTCAAGATGAGCGGTCAATTGATGCGTTGGCTCGCCCAACTGCATGGCAGCCGTTGCTCTGATGGCCGGAAGCGCGTTGCTTGCGCCCAATTCGGCTGCTATCAACTGCGTATCGCCCCAAGCTGAGATGGATTGGGCCGCGAGGGCGAGCCACTCTTCGTCGGAAACGTTTTCCAGCAGCGGCGCGGTGGACACGATCAGGAAGGTCGGGAAGATCGGGACGGTGTACATGCTGTCCGGTTCCGCTTCCACGGCAAAGACCCCTAGAGTTTCTCCTGCCGGCGAGTCCAGAAAGGCCTGCAGTTGCCGCATTGCCAGTTGGCCGCGGTGGAGGCCTGTCACACGGTCCAGATCTCCCTCCTGCAGGTCGAAAGTTAGCCAGTTGATTGGCACGGCAAGAGAGTACCCCAGGCGCCCGTCAACGATGGGTATCCAGAATCTGGGAAGCGCGGCGGCAGGAGCTGGCGCCGAAAGACCAGGCAGTTCACCGGCTTCATTCGCCGTCGCGGTTTGAGCGGGCTCTCGGTCTTCCACATGTTCGGGCAGGACAGGCCGGAAGGTTTGGACGATCTGGTGAATCACAATTCGTTTGGCTAAGGCATTGCTGAGCCGGGTTGCGATTGTCAGCGTATATGCCGCCTGGTCAACACGGACGATGGTGACGTCAAGCTGGGCGGTCAGGCCAGCGCCCTGGCCTCCCAATTGGTAGACGGCGGCGGCTCTGACCACGGGCAGGTCGTTGAGCGTGCCGAGCCTGACACTTTCGATCCGGACTTCACCCATCGCTGCGATAGACTCTTCAACGAGGGCAACCCATTGTTCGTCGGACAGACCGTCTGGGAAGCTGGCGACTGAGACGTTGAGGAAGGTTGGGAAAGGCGGGAGAGCGAACAACTCGCTAGGGTCGGAGTCGACGGCTAAGAGCCCGAGGTTTTGGCCGGCGGGCGCGGCCATGTATTTGCGCAACGGCTCGGACGCGGCGCGACCGCCAAGCAGGCCGGCAATTCTGTCCAGATCTCCGGCCTGCAGGTCGAAAGTCAGCCAGTTGGCGGGAAGGGCAAGGGAGTAGCCCAGGGAGTGGTCGACATACTCTTTCCACCCAGGCGGAATCTCGGCGGCGGAGACGGAGGCGGGTTCCGGCGCAACTGAGTGATTCGCCGCAGACGCCGGGGCACCCGTCAGCCAAGCCGGTTGGCCGGGAGAGGCAACCGGGGGCTCGGTCTGGGTCGCGGGAGACAGTTCCTGCGCCGACAGATGTCCTGCCGACGCGGTCAGTGAGATGAGTAGCGCCGTCGTGAGGGCCAGGAGGCGTGAACTGTACATATTCGTAGTTCCTTGGACGCTGGGAACGGGTGTCCCGGTTCTGTCAGGACTGGTTGGGGAAACAGGTGACGAAGGAAACTGTGCCCAAGCATCCGCAAGTTTGGGCAGCGAGGAAATCGAAGTTCAATCCGATTCTCTCTCCGGCGTTACGAATCTTCTGGCGAGGCCAGGTGGGCCGACCCCGAGACAGCGATGCCGTGCGACCGCGCGGAGAACCATGATGGGGCCGGCGTTCTCCGCAAGGCAGGCGAGTCGATTGCAGATATAGAGTACATAACAACCGACGCCGACGTCAACTTCGCGCAGCAATCACCAGAAGCGCCGGGGATTCAGGGCTCGAGCCTGTTTCCGGTCCGGAGGGGAATGGGGATTGGCGAGGATCGCGTGCCCCGGACCGCTGGCGCGGGAATGGCCCTGAAACGGGACTGAACTAGCGCCCGTACACCTGTTCGGGTAATTGGGAGGCAGGTCATTGCTATGTTAGTCTGTTGCAGGGCTGACAGGCGTGAATTGTGTTGGGCGATGGGAAAGTGGAGAGACTGTCAGACCCAGTTGCCCTCCGAGCGAATTCAAGTTGGACGACGTGCGCAAAAGAAACAACACCTCTTATCGCGGCTCTACGTTTCCCAAAAAAAGTTAGATGTCCGACCACCTCATGGCGAACGGGACGCGGTTGCGGTTGGGGTTTCCCGTCAAGGTGCTGGGCGTATCGGGGCTGCGGTCGCATGACAGCCGGCGCTGGCAAAACAAGCCTCACTTGAGCGTCAGTCTGGTCTATCTGCGCGACATATTTCTCTACCTGGCGCGGAGGGAGATCCGGTTCTATCGGATGGCCGGCCAGCTTGCGCCCTATCTGACCCACCCGGACCTGCCTTCGTTTCACAATCAGATTGAGGAATGCTCGACGGAACTGGCGGCCATAGGGGACATGGCGCGGCAGCAGCGCGTGCGCTTGACGTTGCATCCGGGCTTCTACGTGCGGTTGAGCCACCCGGATCCTGCTCTGGTCTCGCGTTCGAGTCTGGAGCTGGCTGCTGCGGCCTCTCTGCTGGATGGGATGGGCCTGGATGCGTCGAGCGTGGTTGTGATTCATGTGGGCGGGGGCGGCGAGGAAGCGCCGGCGGCATTGGACCGATTCGCGCGCACGGCCAATCTGCTGCCGGAACATGTGCGAAAGCGTCTGGTCCTGGAGAACGGGGACCGACAGTTCGGTCTTCGAGATGTACTGTGGGCACACAGGCGGACAGGGATACCGGTTGTTCTGGATACGCTCCACCACCGCTGCCACAACCCGGATGCGATCCCGCAGCTGGATGCGCTGAAAATTGCTTTGGCGACGTGGCCTGGGGATGTACGCCCAAAGATCCACGTCAGCAGCCCGCGCACAGCGGTGCGAACTCTCTTTCGGGACGGCAAGGCCCGCATGCAGATGCCCCTGCCGCATCAGCACAGTGACTTTCTGCACCCGTTCGAGGTCATCGAACTGCTGCAGGCGGCGGTTTCAGCGCGGTTGCGGTCATTCGATGTCATGCTGGAGGCCAAGGCGAAGGATGTTGCCCTCTTGCGCCTGCGGGAGCAGATCGGCAAGTATGCGCCGCAGTTGTTGGGGCATGTAGTTTAGGGAAGAGGGTGGGGAATTGTCTCAGGAATATACAGACCCTTACGAATTGCGACGGACGGTGCTTGTGGCGGTTGTCAACAACGAGGCCGATCTGCGGAGGGCGGCCTCGGAGGGCTGGTATCGCATTCCGCAGCGGCGGGCGCCGCGGCGAGTAGGGGCAGACTATCTGGCGTTCTACCAGACAGGGGCTTTCGGGAGCAGGTCGGAAGCTCGCACGATCAGTTATTATGCGGCGATTCGCCGCTATCAGTTGCTGTCGCGCGCCGAGCTTCTCCCGGAGGAGGCGGACCATGCGCGGGCGGATGAGTATTATTTTCGGATCGAGATTGGGCCGCTCTTGCGGTTGGCGCAGCCGGTTGCGGCAGCGACGTTTCGACGCCTGACTTTTATGCACACAACGCTGGAGCGTCTGTTACGCGCGCAGGATGTTACGGAGCTGAAGCTGGAGGGAGAGCCGTTTCAAGCGCTCTGGAATGCGTTGCGCGCCAACCGGCTAAGGCCGCTTCCCAATCGATTGGCGGGAGAGTGGCCGGTGGACATCGCTTTGCGCGTGCGCAACGGATATTTGGGCATCCGGCTGGATGAATCCAGCGATATGCGTGAGGCGTCCGGGCCGCTGGACAGGTGGACAATTCTGCGTATCCCCGAGAGCCGGGTGGCAACCGACCTGGCCGGTTGTTTGCGGGAGGTCGCTGGGGCGCTTGTGGATTTAGGGGGCTCGCTTGACGCGAAGCCGGGTCGGGAGATTGTGTTGTAGCGCAGGGAAGATGAGGAGGGGATTGGAATGGAACTGAATGTCAATGGAAGAAGCTATACGCTGGATGTCCCCGCGGAAGAAAGACTGTTGTGGGTGCTGCGGGACTGGCTGGGTCTGACTGGCACCAAGTACGGTTGCGGCGTTGGAATCTGCGGCGCGTGTACCGTTCATATCAATGGGGCTGCAGTTCGATCCTGTCTGATGCCGCTGGCCGCGGTTTCGGGGGCAGAAATTCGAACGATCGAAGGGCTGGCGGAAAGGGATGGGGGCGGAGAGCTCACGCTGCATCCTGTCCAGCAGGCGTTCATCGATCACCAGGTTCCGCAGTGCGGCTGGTGCATGAGCGGCCAGATCATGCAGGCGGTTTCGTTTCTGGAACGGAATCCGCTGCCGTCTGAGGAGGAGACCGTGCGGGCGATGAGCGGGAACTACTGCCGTTGCGGTTGCTATGTGCGCATCCTGCAGGCGGTCCAACAGGCGGCCGGGAGGGCAGCTGGCGAGGAGGCTGCGACATGACACAAGAACAAAGTCGTAACCAAGCGGTCGAGGCGCAGGCCGACTCTACAGGCGCAAACAACGGGGAAGAGGGAGCGGAAGGGGCAGAATCCGCCCCATTGGGGAAGCGCCGCTGGCGCCTGTCACGGCGGGGTTTTCTGATCGGCATGGGCGCGGCGGGGGCCAGCCTGGCCGTGGGCGCGTATTTCGGCAGGCCGGCTCTCCACCTGTATATGGCGGAAAACCTGGCCGCCAGTGAACCGGCTGGCAGCAGTTTCATGCAGTTGGACAGTGACCCGCCTCTGTGGTTGGAGGTGTTGGAGGACAGCCGCATCCGGCTGTCGGTGGTCAAGGTTGAGATGGGGCAGGGCGTACACACGTCGATAGCGCAGATAGCGGTTGAGGAGCTGGGAATCAGTTGGGCCGACCTGGTTGTGGCGCAGGCCGATACCACTTCAGGGTTGGTGGACGGGTTCGGCACGGGCGGCAGCTTGTCGGTTGCCGCAAGCTATGATCCGCTGCGCAAAGCGGCGGCGGGGCTTCGGAGCCTGCTGCAACGAGAGGCGGCGGCCGAGTTGGGCGTTTCGGAGGCTGCGCTGCGGGTTGAAGGGCGGGGTTTTGTTGTTGCGGACGGTCCTGCAGCGCGCGCTGACTTCTACAGTTTGGCGGCGGCTCTTTCGAGTTGGGACTTTCCGGAAGAGGAGCAGTTGGCACTTAAGCCGGCGGATGAATTTACGGTCATAGGTCAGCCGGTTGCGC
The DNA here is from genome assembly GCA_022824025.1 of Caldilineaceae bacterium. Taxonomy (GTDB): domain Bacteria; phylum Chloroflexota; class Anaerolineae; order Caldilineales; family Caldilineaceae; genus Bin5. The sequence continues at coordinate 100,401 of JAJEBF010000061.1, read as the reverse complement.
GCGTAGATGTTCCCGACAAGGTGACAGGCCAGGCCGTCTACGGTTACGACATGCGGATGCCGGAGATGCTTTACGGCGCGGTCGCGCGGCCGCCGACGCTGGAGGCGACGCTGCTGAACGCATCACCGGGCGAGGCGGAGGCAATAGAAGGTGTCGAGGCGTTCGTAATCGACGTGGAAAACGGTTTTGCGGGTGTGGCGGCGCGATCGCGCAGCGCTGCCTGGGCGGCGGTAAACTCGATGGAGACGGAGTGGGATGAAGGGCATCTGTGGCAGCAGGAGGAGATCGATGCGCTGATTGAACCGGCAGGGGAGGGCGGTGTCACGATCCAGCGTGAGGGCAATGCCGAGGCGGCGCTCGGGAAAGGGACAACGGTATTGGCCACATACTATACTCCATTCGCCGTGCAGGCCCCCCTGGAGGCGCCGGCGGCGCTGGCGGATTTTCAGGACGGGCAGGTGCGCGTGTGGGTATCAACGCAGTTTCAGGAGCGGGCCAAGGGCCAGATCGCCGAGGCCCTCGGTGTTGAGACCGAGACGGTACAGGTCGTTCCCACCTATCTTGGCGGCGGATTTGGCAGCAAGCTGGATACGCGGGTCGCGATCGAGGCGGCGCGACTTTCCAAAGCGGCCGGCGCTCCGGTCCATGTTGGATGGGACCGGGTCGAGGCGATGCATAACGGTTACCTGCGGCCGCCGACGAAGAATGTTCTCTCCGGCGCGCTGGACGAGAGCGGGCGGATCATCGCGGTGGAGCACCTGCAGGGCAGCAGCGACGTTGCTTTCAGTTTCCTTCCGGGTTTTCTGTCATTGGTCATGGGCGCGGACTTCGGCGCGACCATTGCGGCGCGAGTCGAGTATGATGTCCCCAATCGCACCGTAACGGCATGGCGCAGAACACTCCCGGTCTGGACAGGCTGGTGGCGCGGTTTGGGACTGTTCCCGAACACGTTTGCGGTGGAGAGTTTTATCGATGAGCTGGCCGCGGCGGCCGGCGCGGACCCGCTGCAGTTCCGGCTCGATCATCTGCCGGAGAGTCGTGCGGGCGCGCGCATGCGCGCCGTGCTGGAGGCAGTAGCCGAGTTGAGCGACTGGGGGAGGCCGCCGGCTGCTGGCCGGGCGCGAGGGATTGCCTGCCACATGTCGAACACGATGGTGGCGGAGGTCGCGGAGATATCGGTGGACGAGACAACGGGTGAGATCAGCGTGCATGAATTGGCCTGCGCGGTCGATTGTGGACTGGTCGTCAACCCGGATGGGGCGAAGGCGCAGATAGAGGGGAACGTGATGTGGGGGGTGGGGTCGACGCTGATCGAGCAGGCGTATGTGAAGGACGGCCGCCTGGAGTTGAACAACTTCGAGAGCTACCCGCTTCTGACGATGCGGGAGGCGCCAAATGTCCGATCGGTACTGGTGGACACGGGGATCAAGACGCCGTATGGCATGGGCGAGCCGCCTATCGGGCCGGTGGGCGCGGCGGTAGCGAACGCGTTTACGGCGGCGACGGGCAGGCGCATCCGCACGCTGCCGATGACACCGGCGCGCGTTCTGGAGGCGCTGGCTTAGGGAATCAGGGACGTGACGATGGGAACAACGGCGGTTCAATGGGTCCATGCGCTTATCATAGCCGGGTCGGTTGTTTTGACGTACATGATCGGGATCTTCGGGCCTTTTAACAACGGAGACATTGCAGGCCAGGAGACGACCGAACTGTTTTTGCCGGCAGGATATGCCTTCGCGATCTGGGCGGTCATCTACCTTGGCCTGTTTGGGCTGGGCATCTGGCAGGGGCTGCCGGGGCAGGCGAAGCGTGGGCCCGCACGCCGGGCTGCGCCGTGGCTCTCGGCCACGGCGCTGGGAAATCTGATGTGGATCGTTGCCGCAAGCTGGATTGCGACGGTCCCATACACCCTCCCCATTGCCATATTCATGACAGTGACAGGCTGGGCCGCCTTTTTCAGGTTGCGGGTAGGCGACCCCGGCTTGCCCGCGGTCGAGAGGTGGTTGCATGTTGCGCTGCGCATCTATCTCGGCTGGCTATCGGTGGCGGTCATCGCGAACAGCGCGGCGGCGCTCAATGTGTTGGGGTGGGATGGATGGGGCGTAAGCCCGGAAGCGTGGACGGTGATTATGTTGGCGGCCGGCGCGCTGGTGGCGTGGGAGGTGGGCCGCCGCGTGAACCATGACAATGTGTACCGAGGAGTTTTTGTCTGGGCGTTTGTGGCTATCTTCGTGGGGCAGCGGTCTTATCCTGTGGTGGCCTGGTCGGCGCTTGCGGCAGCCGCCGCGGTGACGGTTATGATCCTGGCAACGCTGCCGCGTCGCCGCGGAGGGCGGCAGATGACGGCGGCGCGACTGCGGTAGAGGATGCGATGTTGGACTGTAGGCCTATTGTGTGCGGGCTAGCTCTCTTCGCCCGAGACGCCCAGCTGCGCTGCGACCTCTTTCATGGCGTCGAGGACGCGTTGCACATGCTCATCGAAGGGTTCGCCGAGCTCTTCGATGAAGTGAAGGTTTTCGGCGCGGTCGATGGCGGCGGTGAAGCGCTTGTCCTTCCACTTCTTTTTGACTGAACTGAGCTTCACGCTGCGCAGGTCTTTGTCGGGACGCACGTAGGCGCAGGCGAGGATGAGGCCGGTCAACTCGTCACAGGCAAGCAACGCCTGATCGAGTTTCGACTGGCGGGGGACGCCGAGGAAGGTTGCGTGGGCCTCGATGGCGTGGATGAATTCCGGTGGATAGTCCTGCTTTCGGAAGAGACGCAGGGCGGTGCGGGGATGGCCGTTTTCCTGGTCGTCCATGTCGGGAAATCGGTCGTAGTCCAGATCGTGGAGCAGGCCGGTCATGCCCCAGAGGTCCTCATCTTCGCCATAGTGACGGGCGTAGACGCGCATAGCGGCTTCTACAGCCAGCATATGGCGTCGCAGGCCTTCGGTTTCGACCCATTCATGCAATAGTTGCAGCGCTTCATTCCGGTTGGGCAGGGGCATAGCGGCTCCTTTAGTCTGCAGTAAGGGTATGGCCGTTTGCCGCGTGTCGGGGATGTTCGGCGGCTTCGACCTTGTGGGCTGTTGTCAATTGGGCGGTTCGAATTCTGCCCGTTGGCGAGGCGATTGTCACGTCCCGCCGGCCGTAGACGATCTGGCGGCTTCCGGCCATGTGTGGGTGTTCACTGCCGTCGACCTGATCGGGCCAAAGGATTTTACCGATCGCGCGAGCGCGGCTGGCGCTGGAAACGACAGCTTCGCTAAAGGGGGCGCCATTCAACCACTTGGACAGAAAGAGGCTGAGGCTTGGCTCTGGAAGCCAGTTGACGGCTTGCGCGCCGTTGACCGCCTGCGCGCCCAGGGCCAGCCATGTGGGAGCCAGGCTGGCGCCGTAGCAGTTGACCCCGTACACGATGCGCAGGTCGAGCAGGGAGCTGTCCGCCGCATAGCGGGCGAGCAGTTGGTCGAACGCGGCTGCGTCGACAAGCTCCTGCCCCTTGTACCCGATCAGGCAGCGAATCTGACCATGCACGAGCAGAAGCTGATCGACGGAATGGTTGACGCTGAGCTCGATCAGGGCGCTGGTCAGATTGGCGGCGGTGGCATCGTCATCTTCAAGGATCAGGATGCGGTTGTAGCGGCGGTAGGCGCCGAGCAGGCGGAGCTGGCATTTGGCGTACTCTTCAGTCAGCCAGTCGATTGCCGCCATGGCCCAGCGGGGCAGATTGACACCGTGGATGTGGCCGACATTTTCAAGGAAGACGACAAGCGCCAATGGTCTGCCCACGGCAGAAGCGGCATTGTGGAGCAGTTGTGCGGAAGGTTGTGATGCGTTCTGCCGGTGTGTGGCGGCGACGGAGTTTTTGAGCGACGGGGCAAAAGCCATAGGAATTGCGAAGAGACGCGTCGGGATCGCTGGCGGTTCAGAATTGGAAGCGGCCGTTGGCGTCGACGACGCGGACCTTGAAGTTTTCTACGAACGGTTCCAGACCGGCGATCAGTTCCTGCCATTCATCAGAGCGCAAAATCCGGGCGGCATCTTCCTTATCTTCAAGGACGCCTCCGCCAAGGATTTGGGGGGCTTCTCCCCAGAGAGTGTACCAGGCATCGGTAATGCGCAGGCCCAACTGCGCCAGACCAGGGGCCAGGGTCTGAACGACATACCGCTGACAGTCTTCTTCGTGCCCTTCCCGCATATCGTAACTCAGTAAGACTTTGACCATGCTACCGTCCTCAAGGGCTGAGAGATAGTCCTGGGGCACATATTCTGATGCCGGATGTCGGAAGGTCCGTTGTAGGCGGCACCCAAATCGGTCTGGTTTGCCAGTGCCATGGTTTCAGTATAGCACAGACGAACGGCACAGCGCATAGCTGGGGAAGGCTCGGGACATGAATGGCCAGTGCCCGCGCCGGGGTTTTGATGCAGGCGGCGAGTTACTCAGTGACGAGAGAGAGAACGTTTGGCAGCCGCACTTCGGCCTGTCGGCGGAACTTTTCCACGTCTATGGAGCGGAAGAGCCAGACCGCCAGAAGCAGGCCGGCGATTTCCAGAGAAAAGACGGCGGCATAGCCCATGAGCGGGTTGCCCGTCAACCAGTAGAAGAGATCCCACAGGACGCCGCTGATGATATTGCCGATGGCCTGACCGGCGAAATTGGCGACGCTCCATGCGCCAATGTAGAGGCCGGCGGCTTGAGGCACTGTCATGTCCAGCATGAAACTGAGATTGCTGACGGTCATGAGGCCGCCGCCCAGCCCCAACAGAAATACGGAGCCGACAAACAGGTTTGAATTGCCAAGAAGCCCGGACACGACAATGGAGGCGAAGGCCGCGGCAGTCACGTATGCGCCGGCATTCGCGCCCGTCTTTTTTCCATAGCGCCTAACGAACAGGATTCCGGCCAGGAGGGTGACGAAGATGCCCGTTCCCCAGATCGAAGTCAGTCGTGAAGTGACTGCGACCGACATGCCCAAAGCTTCTGCGCCGAACGGTTCAAGCAGAACGTCCTGTGCGTGGATGCTGATCAGCACGATCATCAGATAGATAAAGAATCGGCGGGCCTGGGGGTTCACGGCCAGCAAGCGCAACACCAGCATTGGGTCGTCGGCGCTGTTGGCGGGCTGATCAGTTCTGGATGATGCGCGCGGCTCGATTCGGTAACTGCCGACAAGGACAAATATGACGGAAACCAGGCAGATCACACCGAAGGCGGTGAGAAGCGTTTCCTTCGAAAGGGGGGCAGGCGTTGCCAACATACGGGAGAGACCCAGACTGGTCGCGATCGTCGACGCGATCATTGCGGTCCACATAATGCTTACGGCTCGACTGCGGCCATTCTCGTCGGCAAGCTCGGTCACGAGCGAGAGATAGCTGACCGAGGCGGCGTTGATCCCAGCTCCCCACAGGCAAAAGACGATGGCTGCGGCCCCAAGACCCATAAGGAAGTTTTGGTCTAGCAGATAGGCCACGTGGACCGTGAAGTAACTGCCGGTTGCCGCGAGAAATCCGCCGAGGAGGATCCAGGGAGTGCGGTGGTAGTCGGCGGCCGGATGGCGATCCGACCAGTTGCCCAAAAATATCTGAAGAGGAGAGAGCAGGTAGGGTAAGGCTACGAGGACGGCAACCAGCGTTACCGGCATCTGCATGTCGGCGATCATCACGCGATTCAGTGTGCTGGTGACTGGAACAACGGTTATGGAGATCCCAACGTGTACGAGGGCAAGTTGGACAAGAACGCGGAGATTCATGTTTGAAGCGTACCATAAATTTCTTGGGAATTCCAAGATTCTGACCATTGTTGGCAGGACCCAAAAAGGGCTTGGCGGGGTTGATATGGGCGCGGCCAGGACGGGTTTCGGTTGACGTAGCGCGGGCGCGGGTGATAGACTCTTGCCCGTGATACCGAACTGCAACGCGCGGCGATGCCTAAACGTATTCTCTTACAGGAGGGATTGTGACCGAGGCAGGCGCTAAAGCTGACGACCGTCCGGCGCCAGGTGTCGACCTTGCGGGAAGCGTTCCTGTATTCGGCAGCCGACCGGGCAACCAGTTGGTGGACGGTGAGTCGTTCACTGATTTCAGCCGGAAGAGGCTGCTATTTGGCGCGTTCGGGCGGTTTGGCGAGACGCATGTGTACCGGGTTGACTGTAGGGCCGGCGACCGTCTGCGGGCGCAGATGTTTGTGCCGGTCCTTTCTCAGGGCCTTGCGGCGGCGCCGGCGTTTGCGGTTGTGGCGCGGAGCCTGCCGTACAGCGCGGACATGCATGAAGTGCCATTGGAGCTGCCGCGGGGCTACAGCGCGATCGTCGCGCCGCCGCCGACCGAGCTTCTGCAGCCGGTAAAGGATGTTCTGACCCGTGCCAGGTACTTCCCTGGTCCGACGATCGACACCCGCACTCTGGTCGGTGGGCGTTGCTATCTTGTGGTCTGGAGTCGGGACAATCAGATGGGCAAGTATGTGATGTCAATTGGACATCGTTGGCATCTGAGGTGGGGCTATTGGGCCCAACTGCCCTTCTATTGGTGGCGGATTCGGGGTTGGTTCGGTTTGAGCCGTGCGGCTGCCCTCTATGTGGCGGCGGGCGCGCTGCTGGCGGCGCTGGCAGGGGCGGCGCTGGTGCGAAGGGGCAGGAGCGGCGGGAGAACGGAAGGGAGTGGCAATTAGGGGAACGCGGCGCGTAGCTGGACTCCCTGCGCCTTCCGTGTTGAATTGGGGTGGAGACTGTGCGCATACTTCTTTTTTTGGGTAAGGGAGGGGTTGGCAAGACCACGACAGCGGCGGCGACGGCGCTGCGCTGCGCGCAGATGGGGTCCCAGACGCTCGTGGTCAGCACAGATATCGCCCACAGCCTGGCAGACAGCCTGGACAGGCCGCTGCAGAGCGAACCAACCGAGGTGACGTCCAACCTGTTTGCGCAAGAGATTAACGTTGTTGATGAAGTTCGAAAGAATTGGGGCGCGTTGCAGAACTACATGGGCAAGATTCTGCAAAAGCAGGGTATGAGCAGGACGGTTGCGGAGGAGATGGCGATCCTTCCGGGCATGGAAGAGATTTTCAGCCTGCTGCATATTTACCGCTATGCGACGACGGATGAATTTGACCGGGTCATTGTAGATGCGGCGCCGACGGGCGAGTCGATGCGGTTGCTGGCGATGCCGCAGAGCTTTCAGTGGTATGTCGAGCGCTTCTTTGGTTGGGGAGATACGGCGATGCGTCTGACCGGGGGCCTGTTGGGTCGGCTGATGCCGGAGCAGGACGCGCTGGCTGGTCTGCCCAAGCTGGTGGATGATGTAAAGGCGTTGCAGGAGGTTTTGAGCGATCCCAAGACCACCAGCTACCGTGTTGTCGTCAATCCGGAGAAAATGGTGATCAAGGAGGGAGCCCGGGCTGTAACGTACTTGTCGTTATACGGATGTCCGGTGGATGGGGTGGTGGTCAACCGAATTCTGCCTGGTGTGCGCGCGGCGGGAAGCGTCGACAGAGGGGAAGGCGAGGGAACGGGACAGCAGGGGGCAGCGGTTTCGGCGCCAAGCAGCGACCCGTATTTGCGCCAGCTTCAGACGCAGCAGGCCCGGTATCTGGCCGAAATCGAGCGGGATTTCTATCCGCTGCCGCTTCTGTACAGCGGCTGGCGCAGCGAGGAGATGGTTGGCATTGCGCCCTTGCAGTCGTTAGCGGATGAGTTGTACGGTGAACGGGACCCGGGTGACGTGATGTTTGTGGGCCGAGCGCAGGAGGTTGCGGAGGAGGGCGACGATTTCGTTCTCAAATTGCCTTTACCGCACATAGAGCTGGACAAGATCCGACTGACGAAGCGGGGCGATGAGCTGTTCATTTCGATTGGAAACTTCAAGCGTGAATACCTGCTCCCGACGGTTCTGGCGCAACGGGAGGCCAGCGGAGCGGTCTTTGCCGGGGGAATGCTGAGCATCCGTTTCCCATGCAGAAGCCAGTGAGCGGCGGTCTGGCGCACGCAGTGGCGGCCGCGCGCCAGCCAGGGACTCTTGTCAAATGGGTTTGGGAAATCTTCTGATACGATGCCTGGGCTTCGCCGTGGGCGCGCAGATAGGTGGGCGGATCGCTCATCGAAACCGGCCGCGGCCGTATCCTGCGCCGTTGCGCAATCTCCTCGATCATCCGGCGCGCATGCGCTACCGGGATCCAGTTGCCACGCTGGGTCCGTTCGGGATCGGACCTGGCGAGACGGTACTGGATTTGGGTTGCGGCACGGGTGTGTTCACGGTGGAAATGGCCCGCCAGGTAGGAAGCAGGGGGCGTGTTCACGCGGTGGATATTCAGGCGTCGATGGTGGAGGCGGCCCGCGCCAGGGTTGAGAGCGCCGGTTTTGCGTCGCGCGTCAGTTTCCACCATTGCGGCGCTTACAAACTGCCGCTGGAGAACGCCAGTGTGGACGCGGCAGTGGCAATCGCGACCCTATCCGAGATGCCGCAACCTCTCTTTGCGATGGAGGAGTTGCGTCGCGTTCTCAGGCCGGGTGGGCGTGTGGCGGTCAGCGAGGAGTTGCCCCATACTGGATATGCAAGGCAGCGAACGGTTCGACACTGGTTGGAGGAGGCGGGATTTCGCTACGGGGGACGGCGGGGCACTCCGTTTTGTTACAGCCTGCTCTATTTCACTGACGGGTAGGCGGGGGCCTTTGTCATTGGAACGTTTCTTCCTGAGCAGAGCGCGCCGGTCCGCTATAATGGATGCCAGATGATGTGGACAGGCTGGAAGGCCTGAAATTTACGTGGAATTGAATTTGAAGCTGCCGTACAGTACAGATGGGCTGCCGGGGCTCGGCGGACAGTTGCGGGCTGCGCCGGACGCCTTTATCGTCGAGGAGATTCCTCTATACGAGGCGAGCGGCGCCGGTCAGCATCTTTATGTCAACATTACGAAAGAGAAGCTGACCACTCGTGAAGTCGCGCGGGGCCTGGCCGAGACGTTCCACCTGCCCTACGGCGCCGTTGGATTTGCCGGCATGAAGGACAAGTTTGCGCGGACGACGCAGACGTTCAGCTTACTGGTCGGCCACGTAGACGAGGCGTTTGTGCGAGAGGCGCCATCGCGCATCAGTGAGAAGTCGGCGGTGGAGGTGAATTGGGCGCGGCTTCACCGCAACAAGCTCAAGAAGGGCCACCTCCTGGGCAACCGCTTCACGATAACGGTTACGGACCTTTCGGTCGAGGCAGGGCAGGCGAAGACGCGGGCGGATGCGATTGCGGGCCAGTTGCGCGGCTGCGGGCTCCCTAATTTCTACGGCCCGCAACGCCTGGGGCAGAACGGCGCGAATGTGCGGCGGGGATGGGAGTTGCTGCAGGGCGGGAAACGGATGTCGAACCGCTGGTTGCGCAGCCTTTTGCTCGCCAGCGTACAGAGCTATCTGTGCAACCGATACTTGGCATTGCGGCAGGAGCAGGGTCGTTTCAGCAGAATGCTAACAGGGGACATTGCCAAGAAGCACGACACCGGGGGACTGTTCATCGTCTCTGATGGGGCGAAGGAGCAGAGCCGTTACGACGAGAAGGAGATCAGTTTCACTGCGCCCATCTATGGCCCGAAGATGTGGGATGCGGAGGCAGAGGCGGGAGAGTTGGAGCAGGAGGTCCTGGAAGGGAGCGGCCTCGACGCGGCCGCGTTTGCCAGGGCAAAAATGAAGGGCACACGGCGGCTGGGTCGGGTATTGCTGGATGATCTGTCGGTTACCCAGAACGAAAATGGAATCGTTGTGGAGTTTTCGTTACCGAAAGGGGCATTTGCCACAACTGTGCTGCGCGAATTCATGAAAGTTTCTGATGATTTGTTGGCACAAGCGGCAGTTGATAGAGGCGAGTCAGAGGTAGACGGCAAGAATTGAATGACGCTTGACAGAAGACCCGAAAGCGATTACGGATTCTCCCCTAGGCAACGGAGTGCCACCATGGAAATGCCGCTCTTCCCTCTCAACGTTGTGTTGTTCCCGGGTATGGCGTTACCTCTGCATATCTTTGAACCCCGTTATCGGGAGATGATAAACCGCTGTCTGGATGAGGACCTGGCCTTCGGAGTTGTGTTGATTAAAGAAGGCCGGGAGGTAGGGGGCGAAGCGGCGCCGCACAGGGTAGGGACGGCGGCCCGCATCGTGAAAGTGGACCGCCAGCAGGATGGCAGGATGAATATCCAGGTAGTGGGCACGCGTCGATTTCGGATTGAAGAGTTGAACCGCGACCTGCCTTATCTGAGCGGGCGAGTGCGGCATTTTCCGGTTACTGATGGGGATACAAAGCAGGCGGTCGACCGTGCGCACAAGGTACGTCCCAAGATTACACGATATGTCGAGCTGTTGACGAAGGCGACGGGCATCCAGTTGAAACTGGATCGTCTGCCGGAGGACGCGACGAGCCTGGCCTTTCTAACCGCTATCACTTTGCAGGTGAGGCCGGAAGACAAGCACCGCATGCTGGCAACGCCGGGTGTGCCGCGGCTTTTGGAACTGGGCAACTACTACCTGGGGCGCGAACTTCAGCTGCTGGATCATATGATCAGCAGTCAAGAGGCGCTGCCGGCGATGACCCTTGGCCCGACCGGGCAGTTGTTCGCCAATTGAGCGCTGCACGGGCGCCGCGGCAGTTTTCAGGGCCGTCGCGGCGCAGGCTTGGGCAGAGGCATGGCGCGGGCGCCTCCCGATGCAAGGCGGCTGAATGCGCCCGACGGGCGGGCTGAATCCCCGCAGGGCACTCACTGTAGATCAATCCCTAGAACATAAAAATCACAGCCGTCTTAAGAGACAGCCGCGAAAGGAAAGGTGCATGGCTACTCATCATTTCCAGCCGGACCATTATTTTGGGACGATCGGGTCGCACGCGCCGGTGTTGCATGTGCAGCCCGGAGACAGTGTTGAGACAACGACCGTCGATGCCAGAGGACAGGACAGCAGCGGGCAGGAGGTAACGCCGCCGGGCAACCCGATGACGGGGCCGTTCTATGTGGACGGGGCGGAACCGGGGGACACGCTGGTGGTGCATTTGGATAAGCTGCTCTGCAACCGCCCATACGGATGGACGCGTACGATGGTGGCCCCCAATGTCGTCGACCCGGAGCAGGTGCCCAATATGCCTTGGCCGGCAGAGGGTCAGGAGCTGGCCAACTGGCGGGTGGACAACGAGGCGGGCACAGTGACCTTGGTGGAGCCACAGACGAGCCTGGGGGCGCTGACTTTGCCGCTGGCGCCGATGCCGGGCTGCTTTGGGGTTGCGCCGGACCGGGGAGAAGCGATTTCAACGGCCACATCCGGGCCTCACGGCGGCAACATGGACTATCGAGGTTTTGTGGAAGGGGTGACAGTCTATCTTCCTGTCTTTGTACCCGGGGCGCTCTTTCACATAGGCGACGGGCACGCAGTGCAGGGGGATGGCGAGATCGTGGGGACCGGCGTGGAGATCTCATTTGACGTGGGCTTCACGGTGGATGTGCAGAAAGGGCGGCGTATCTTTTGGCCGAGGGGAGAGAACGAGGGGTACATCTTTACTGCGGGCAATGCCCGCCCGCTGGATCAGGCCACGCAGCATGCCACTACTGAGATGATCCGCTGGCTGGAAACGGATCTGGGGATTGACCCGGTAGGGGCGCACATCCTGATGGGGCAGACAGTGGAGTACGATCTTGGCAACATCTATGATCCGGCATACACGATGATCTGCAAGATGCCAAAGTCGGTACTGCCGTAACGGCGGGGCGCTGCAGGCGTATTTCTCCAAGTGCCCAGCGGCCGTTGCCGGGGATGTCCCGTCACGAGAGGGCCTGGTTGCGGCTGACCGCACGAACTGCAGTGGCGGCCGTTCGCGGCAAGTGAAAATCGTTTGTGTCGCTGCCTATGGATTCACATGTTGACATTCGTTTCGTTGCGTCAACTCAGTTTCGTTTGCTTAGCGGCCTCATGGTTTTTTCGCTCGATTTGAGGGGAAGAGCCGCCGCAGAACCATACCCGCCAACAATAGAATACCGGCGCCAAAGAGGGTCAGCCCGCGACGCCAGCTATCGGGCGCGTACCAGATACGGACGTCCAGGTCACCTGCAGGCACGGGCAGGGCTCGGAATGCGTAGTTTGCGCGCACAACGGGAACAGGCGCCCCGTTTACGGTTGCGCGCCAACCGGGATACCAAACTTCGCTGAGAACCAGATAGCCTGCCCTTTCGGCACTGGCTTCGATTTCGATTTCGTTTTCGGAGTATGCGAGGATCGAAACGGGGCCTTCCATGCTCGATGGTGGCGGCTGGTCGGTGGACGCGAGGAGTACGAGGTCGGCGTCGTGTTGGGCGAGCACGACAGTGTGTAGGGGCTCAAACGACGTCTGGGTTACCTCGGCCAGGACGGCTTCCTGGTCGGGGCGGATCTTGGCTGAGGGCACAAGCCATGCACGGGGCAGGGGATCGGGATTCCGGTAGACGGCGAGTGGGCCGGGGGCGTCGTAAGCCAAGGTGTATTGTTCCGGCAAGGGCGTGCCGTCGCGCACGATAACGTAGAATACGTTGAGCAGGTCATAGTTCCTGGTGTGGCGTCCGCCATTGTTTCCCCAGAGGGTCTGCCAGTGCACCAGTTCGAGGGGGTTATATATTCCGCCCACATCGTAGAGGCCGGCGAAGGCTGCGGTGTTCGGTTGCCACAAATCGTAGATGCCGGTGCGGACGTCGATGCGGAAGAGGCGTCGCGCGGCGGCAGTTTGCGGACAGGGCACCCCTTCAGCGGGGGCGCAGTGTGCATCTTCACCGGCCTGCTCGCGCAGAAAGGCCATGACCTCCGGATGGGAGAAGCTGCGCGACGGGTCGTTTTCGCTGACGTCGATATTGTCGGCGGCGGCGGTCAATTCCAGCAGGGAGAGGAGGAGGAGCAACGCAGCGAAGACGCCTCCGGCGAGTCGTTGACGCTGGTAGAGGGTCAGCAGGATCGAGGCGGCCAGCCAAACGGCAGTCGCCAAAAGGAGCGCCTGGCCGGCCATTGTGGCCCGTTGCATGGCAACCGGATCGCCATCGAAGACGCGCGTCGTGAGGAACAGGGCCGGGGTCAGCAGGAGGAGGAACGCGGGGCCGCTGAAACGTACGACAGAAAGATAGACCGTGGACTGGGAAACGGGGAGAGTTATTCGTCCTTTCGTGCGGCTGCCCAGGAGGGCATCCAGTCCTAACGCCGCCATAACGGAGAGCGCCAGGGCCCAGAGGACAATTCCCCTGGCAGGGGCGCGGAAACTACCATAGAGAGGCAGGACGCGAGTTAGCCAGCCGTGGAGGGGTGTATTGCCGCCGAGGGCGATGATGAAACCGAACAGGCCCAATGCAAGCCAGGGGAGCAGCCTGCGCCACTTCCGCGGTAGGGGCAGCAGGAAGGCGCCGAAGGCGAGGAGGAGCGTTACAAGGCCGGCGTAGGGCAGTTCGACTCGATCCCATGCCCCCCAGTAGTTCCACGGCCCGCGGCCGAAGAAGCCCGGCGTGATGAGGCCGATCAGGCCGGGACCTGGCTCCAGAGAGTAGGAGACGGTGTCCTGGTAGTCAAATGCTCCCCGTTGGGTGAAGGGGAGCATTTCAATGGAGGGGAGGAGAATGGGCGCCGAGAGGAGCGCAGTCAGGATGAAGAGAGCAAGCGGAAATCGCAGGCCGGCCAATGTTTGGAGCAGGGCGGCCTTGTGTGACGTTGTGTTGAGGCGTTCCCAGTATTGGATTGACAGGAAGGCTCCGGAGTAGATTGCGACGGCCATCGCGAGGAAGTAGCTGCTTTGGGCATGGCCAGCGTAGTTGGCGAGGGCGAAGAGGGCGGCCGCGGCTCCGGCCCAGGTGAGGCGGCGGCGCGACTGCGCGCGATGGCAGGCGGCGAGGATCCAACCACTCCAGGAGAGTACGGCGTTGAGATTGAGATTGCCTATGTGAATGAAAAGGATGTCGCAGAGACCGAAGGCGAGGCCGGCCAGCAGCGCGGCGGGGCGGGTAAAGCCCAGGGTTCGAACCAGGACGTAGATACCCACACCGGCCCACCAGAGATGGCCGAGGCTGAGCATTTGCATCCATCGATAGTCAAAGTGGGGATTCAGAAGAAAGAGAATGAGATTGGGCGGATAGAGAAATCCGGCCTGGATGTCGCCGATAAAGGGCGCGCCGCCGTACAGGTGCGGATTCCAGAGCGGCAGGCTGCCCTGGCTGAGGGTCCTGGCTGCGAATCGGTAGATGGGAAAGAGGAAGCTGACCAGGTCGCCGCCGTCGGCCGGCTGGTAGGCGGCGCCGATGATGGTGCGCCAGGAAAAGGCCGCGAACATTGCGGCCAGCAGAGTCACGCATAGAAGATCCCAGCGCCGATCGTTGCGCCTGTATGTCATCCAGGCAAATGCGCCTGCCAATAGCAGAAGGATGAGAAGGCCCACGCTCACAGAGAGGAGCGCAGTGGGTGTGTTCATGCGGCGACTCGGGAGGTTCCAGGTTAGAGAGATTGCGGAAGGTTGCAGTGTAGCTACGAAATGCTGCTAAACGCCCGGCGCCAAATTGGTTTCACCAGAATTGGAAACGGCGGCGACTCTTTGCAGTGGGCGTCCGGCGGCTGTATGGTATAACAGAAGAGGAGCGAATAAAAGGAACTGATGGCTCGAACGCAAAAGGAGAGCGGTCTTCAGGATCTGTTCAGATATTGGGGTGACTTGTGCAAGTTGACTTAACGCTTTTCAACGGCAACATCCACACGATGGATGCGGGGCATCCCCGAGTTACGGCGGTGGCAATCGCGGGCGACCGTTTTGCGGCTGCGGGCAGCGATGCGGAGGTTAGGCCGCTGCTTGGCGCCGGCGGACGGGAGATAGACCTGCGGGGCGCGACGGTGGTCCCCGGCTTCATTGACGCTCATATTCACTTTCTTTCCTATGGGCTGAGTCTGCGGGAGATTGATCTGAGCGACGCTCCGACGTTGTCTTCGGCCTTGGAGCGAGTGAAGGCGAGGGCAGCAAGTACGCCTGGCGGGCAGTGGTTGACGGGCCGAGGTTGGGACCAGTCGATCTGGGAGGGCGGGGCGTTTCCATCGGCCTTGCACCTGGATGCGGTCGCGGCGGCGCATCCTGTCTATTTGGCGCGCAAGTGCGGCCACGCGGCGTGGGTGAACAGCCAGGCTCTGGAGATGGTGGGGATCACGGCGCAGACGGAGGATCCGGACGGCGGCGAGATAGTACGAGATGAGGAGGGCAGGCCGACCGGCATTCTGCTTGAAAGAGCAATGGAGCTGGCCTTCCCATGCATGGCTGAGCCGGCGGCGGAGGAGGCCCTGGCGGCGGTGCGCGAAGCGCAGAAGGTCGCCAATCGCATGGGGATCGTGGGGGTACACACGAAGGAGGCGGCGGCCTCTTTGCGCGCTTTTCAACAGCTGCGCGCAGAGGATGAACTGACGTTGCGCACGGTGGCGCAGATCCCCGTGGCAGAGCTGGACAGCGCGATTCGCCTTGGGCTGCGCACAGGGCTTGGGGACGAATATCTGCGTATTGGAGGCGTAAAGGTCTTCAGCGACGGCGCGCTGGGGCCGCGAACGGCTTGGATGCTGGCGCCCTATGACGGCGAACCTGACAATTTGGGCATCGCGGTTACGGGGGCGGAGGAGATGGCGGATATCATCGCGCGTGCTACGGATGCGGGGCTGGCAGTGGTGACGCATGCGATCGGCGACAGGGCCAACCGCATGGTGCTGGATGCGTTGGAGGAAAGCCGGCGGGCCGGTCGCGGGCTGGATCTGCGACACCGAATCGAGCACGCGCAGGTGCTGCATCCGGATGACATTGCCCGCTTTGCGGAGTTGAATGTCATTGCGTCGGTGCAGCCGATACACGCCACGCAGGATATGCGCCTTGCGGACAGATATTGGGGCGAACGCGGCCGCTACGCCTACGCGTTTCGGAGCTTGTGGGATAGCGGGGCAAGGCTGGCCTTTGGTTCAGATGCGCCGGTGGAGACACCGGACGTGATTCAGGGGATCCATGCGGCGGTTACGCGCATGCGGGCGGACGGCAGCCCGGGCGGAGACGGCTGGTATCCTGAAGAACGCCTGACGGTAGAGGAGGCAGTGTGGGCCTATACGGTGGGCGCGGCGTACGCGGGCGGAACGGAGGACAGCCAGGGCAGCATTACGCCGGGGAAGTTCGCTGATCTGGTGGTGTTGTCGCAGGATATTTTCACGGTCCATCCGACGGCGATTTTGGAGACGGACGTGGAGGCTACGGTATTTGGGGGCGCGTTTGTGTGGGGGGATAATTTCGAGTAAGAATGGACTATTTGCTCCCTCCCTGTATGGCAGCTAGAGTATTCCAAAGTGTTTTTGCTTGGCAGATGCTAGTTGAGGGCTTTGTAAGTTGGCACAGTACCATTTACCTGTTCTCTTGGAGTAGACATAGTGGGAGCTCATATATTTTTGGTTGGCGCTGATAATTTTGAAAAGTGTATAGAACGCGGAATCTATGGCTGTGTCATGCCATCAAGAGAATGGAATCAAGCCGAAGTGATAGCTGGCATTCTCTCCATTCAGCCTGGAGACTTAGTGTTCTTTTATGTCAAGAATCGTGGAATCTATGGTCTATGGAAAGTGGTTGGGTTGCCATTCTTTGATGAGACTCCCATTTGGGATAGTGAGAACCAAACCTATCCATACCGATTTTGCTTCGAGCCAACGGTGAATCAGTTTCAGAAACCGGTCGACCTTAGTGATGTGTTCGATCTGCGCGATAGAGGGAAAATTTGGACCTTTGACTTAAATCCAGTACAGCAGAAAAACCAGTACAAGATAACGTTAGGTGAAGCTCACGAGCTGCTTCGTTTGCTGTTGCGGAACAACTTGATCCGTGAAGAGATCAGCATTGCATCATATCCTTATACGCGGCCTGCCCGTTCGCGAGAGCCTGAAGTTGATTTCTCCAGTAGTTCTGGTTCTAAGGTCCGCTACGAAGGTTGGCTCAATGCTTGGTTCATACGATCATTCTCTCAGGGAGAGCTTACTGAGTTTTTTGGAAGCTACAACGAATTCCTCAACCTTGTCCCAACTACCTTCAACAAAGTGATGGATTTATTCCTCACTCACGTCACTACGATCGACTCCATTGACGTACTGTACAAATATACATGCATCGAACTGAAGACCGACAGAGCCAAAATCAATGATTTGGCACAACTATTGCGATATGAAAAATGGTTGACGCGGCGATTGGCGGGAGGAGACGTTGATATGATTCAAAGTGTCTTGGTCGCTCACAGTTTTTCCTCCGAGATATTGGAATTCGTGAAGACTCGAAACAGTGTCGAAGCAAGAGCCGTACAGTTAATCAGTTACCGCTTAGAAGAAGACAGTCAAGAAATCAGACTGAGTGAGGCAGGCTAGCATAACAGGAGAATGCAGCTATGAGTCTTGGTAAACTGCGTCAAGATTATCATAGGCAGCTCTATGAGCAAGTGTTTAGCACTTCCCTGAACTGTCAGCGCAGTTCAAATTCCCCCGGTTTTACTGCGGGGACGAACCGTACGAGAAGTGACATTGCTGGCGGCATCGTAAGGAGACTAGAGTCCTTTGATGCCTCAATCCCACTCTTGGATCGGTCAGTTGGAACTGAATTCAGAAAACTGACTGCTTCATTCATTGAAGGCGGAATTCAACTAGTGCGACGTGAGCGGCATGTAAAATGGGTTTATTCGACAGGCTCCTCAATCCCACAGTTTGGGCAATATTCACACCTTCAAGATTTGGAACGATTTGAGAAGATGTCCCTCGATCCTCGGCTGCAGTCTGTTCTCGGCGACGGATATATCCTTTGGCCGGACATAATAATTGGAAGAATGCCCGTAGATGAAGGAGAGACTGGTAGTTTCAGGGAGATTCTAGAACACGATGTTAGGAGTGCCGGTAAGACGACTTTGAAAGAATCCGATGCAGTTGGAGCGCGTCCGCTCCTTCATGCTAGCGTCTCCTGCAATTGGACCATCCAGGGTAAACACTTTCAAGGTTCTCGCTCTGAAGCCATGAACATAGTCCGCGACGCCTTAGGACGCCTCCCTCACATCGCGGTTGTCACTGCTGAACCTCTCCCCACGCGCCTGGCTGCTATCGCTCTCGGCACCGGAGACGTGGACTGTGTTTACCACTTTGCACTGCATGAGTTGCGCGCTGCCATAGAAGAGATTGATAACGAAGACCAGATGGATATGCTCAAGATCATGCTTGAGGGTAAACGGCTGCGCGACATCAGTGACCTTCCCTTCGATTTGGCGACGTAGAAAATGACATTCATCCCTGGGATGGAGTTGAGCAGGCGATTCTATTGGGAAGCTGTGCGGCCGGTGCTGGACAGGTCGTTGGCCGGGCTGGCGCACAGCGCGGCGTTGCTCGGCTTCGGCTCGGAGACGCTGGGGTTTGACGATGAGATGTCGACGGATCATGGCTGGGGGCCGCGGCTGCAACTCTTTCTGCGCCCGGACGATTGGGAGGCTCACGCCGAGGATGTTGACGAAGCGCTGCGTCACGGACTTCCCCACCGCTTCCTGGGCTACCCGACGAATTTCAGTGAGCCGGACCCGGAAGACAATGGGGTCCAACTCCTGAAGGCGACCGAGAGCGGGCCGGTAAATCACAGGGTGGAGACGTTGACGATTGGCGGATTTTGGCGGAGCTACCTCAATTTCGATATCGGCAGACCGATCAGGACTGCCGACTGGCTGACATTTCCGCAGCAGAAGCTGCTTACGATTACGGCGGGAAAGATTTTTCACGACGAAATCGGATTGGGCGACGCGCGGGCACGGTTCGACTGGTACCCTCCGGATGTATGGCGCTATCTGCTGGCTGCGGGCTGGGCCCGTGTCGGCCAGGAAGAGCATCTGATGGGGCGGGCTGGTCTGGTGGGAGACGAGTTGGGCTCGGCTCTGATCGCCTCGCGTTTAGTGCGCGACCTGATGCGGCTGTGTTTTCTGATGGAACGACGGTATGCGCCGTATGCCAAGTGGTTCGGCACGGCATTTGGTCAGCTGGACAGCGCGAAGGAATTGGCGGAGATCTTTGCGGCTGTGCAGCGTGCGGAGACGTGGGAGGAACGTGACCGGTGGCTGGGTGAAGCCTATGGCGCCGTGGCCGTCCGGCACAACCGGCTAGGGTTGACGGAGCCAATGCCGGAAAAGGCGACGAGCTTTTTTGGCCGGCCATTTCAGGTAATTGCCTTGCATGGCTTTGCCGACGCGCTGCTGGACACGACCAATGACGCGGAAGTGACGAAACTCGCGCAACGGCGGCCGATCGGGAGCATCGATCAGTTCAGCGACAGCACGGATCTTCTGGAGGCGGCGGAGTTGCGGACAGCGGTTCGTACGCTCTATGAGGGTGGATAGGTGAGGGGCAGCAGGGGCTGGAAATGGGGTTTCGTGGATAGCGAGGAAGTGGTGTTATAGGCTTTCGCTGGAGTCAGACCAGGCGGTGAACTGGTGATGGCTTAGCAGGAATGGAATGAGGATAAACGCAATCGAGCTGGCAGAAAAGCACTTTCGGAGAGGATTTGATGGCGACGACTCTTACGACAGAGCGGCTGGTTTTGCGGCCGCTTGAGATTGGGGATGTGGACGACCTGTTTGACATGTACAGCCGGTCGGATGCGATGCGCTTCATGGACAGCCCGCCACACACTTCAGCAGAGGAGACGAAGAAGATGGTGGAGGGTTGGCTTGACAGCCCGAGCACTGTTTGGATTCTCCGCACGGCTGCCGACGGCCCGGCCCTGGGGTTTGTGGATTACATCGGCAACTCGGGCGTGCCAGGGATGGGCTACATGTTGCATCCGGACCAGTGGGGAAAGGGCTATATGAGCGAGGCTGTGCGGGCTGCGCTGAATTATGGCTTTGACGAGATGGGCCTGGACCGAGCGGAGCTGTGGATCGTCGAAGAGAACAGAGCTTCAATTCGTCTGGCGGAGCGGGTGGGATTCAGGCGCCGGGGCCGTTTGCGGCAGAAATATCACCAGGACGCGACGGGGCATGACAAGATCGTGTACGGTATTACGGCAGAGCAGTGGCGCACGGGCCAACTGGCAGGCAACACGCAGGCGGCATACAGTTTGGCGCCGATTCTGGCGGTACCGGATGTGCTGGCCGCGACTGAGTATTACTGCGACAAGCTGGGCTTTACGATCGGGTTCCTGTACGGCGATCCGCCCACGCACGCCGGCATCCACCGGGGCGAATGGACGTCCGAGGGCGCGCATTTCCAGTTCACTCTGACAGACCAACCTTTGCCGCCGAAACCGCCGGTTGGATTCTATGTATTCATGGGCGAGGATGTCGACGGCCTCTTCAAGGCGTACCAGGAGGCGGGCGTGCATATCGAGCGGGAGCCGACGGACGAGCCCTGGGGAATGAGGGAGTTCGCGATACGCGACTGCAATGGTTATCTCCTGCGCTTTGGCAGGCCGAGTTGAGCGGATAGCTGTTGGCGGGAACTGGCAGAGAACGCCGCACAGCCGATTCTTTGCATAGGCTGCAGGTAGGCGCGGAGAGGAGGCAGCGGAGATGGCAACGAGGGGATTGACGCCGGAGAAGAACACAGAAGAAAGAACACGGCTCTGGCAGCTTGCGCGCGAGACGGGAATGACCCGCCGTCACTTTTTGAAGTTGCTGTCAGCCGGAGGGGCGGCAGCTGTGCTGGCGTCGTGCGCTGGCCTGGCTCCGCTTGCGGCGCCTCCTTCGGTCGAGGAAGAAAGGTCTGAACTACCTCTTTACTTCAAGGACCCGACGCCGTTCATCGATCACGGCGCGGGAAATCTGGAGGCGCGTCTGGAGAATATGGAGGGGCTGGTCACGCCCAGCCGGTTATTCTTTGTACGCAATAATTCAGAGGGTCTGGACGCGGATGCGGCAGACTGGCGCCTCTCGATTGAAGGCGACGCGGTCGCCAACCCGTTGGAACTGACCTACGACGACATTCTGGACATGCCCAGCCGGACGTTCATCTCGTACCTGGAGTGCGCCGGCAACCACCGGGCCATGTTCGACCTGGTGAAGGGAAAGCCGGCGAAGGGAACGCAGTGGAAAACGGGGGCGGTCAGCAACGGCATTTGGACCGGCGCGGCGCTGCGAGACGTGTTGGTCCGGGCGGGCATCACCAGTGAGGCGGTCAGCGTGCTTCTGATTGGGCTGGACACAGGGGCGCCGGAGGGGGGGTTCCGGCGGGCCATGCCGGTGGAGAAGGCGATGGATGAGGATACGCTGCTTGCCTACGGGTTGAATGGCGATCCCTTGCCCAAAGATCATGGCTTTCCATTGCGGGCGCTGGCGCCGGGTTGGGTGGGGGCGGCAAGTATCAAGTGGCTGGGCCGCATCGTGGTGTCGTCTGAACAGATATGGACTCGAAACAACACGACCTCTTACACGCTAGTGGGCGATGCCTATGGGCAAGAAGGTGACGCCCCGGGCAAGCCGGTGACTTCGCAGACGATCAAGAGCGCGCTGGCGCTGCCGTGGCCGGCAGATCTGGCGGCAGGTGAGCACAGTATCCACGGCTACGCGCAGTCGCCGGCGGGACCGGTAGTGAAAGTGGAGTGGAGTCTCGATTCCGGGGCAACCTGGAACGATTCAACCTTAGAGGAACAGCGAATTCAACCCGAGTTCGAGCGCTTGGCCGAGGCGCTTGGTGACGACGCATTCAGATATTCCTGGACGCGTTTCAGCTTCAGGTGGGATGCGCGGCCAGGCGAGTACACGATTATGACGCGGGCTACGGACGCCGCGGGCAATACACAACCTGACGAGATACCCTTTAACGAGAAGGGGTACCTTTTCAACCAACCGGCTCCACATCCGATCCGTGTAGCCTGAAAGCAACTTTTCCCCCCTACGAGAGATAACTGATGAAAGAGATCGCCGACCACACCAGAATCGTATCAGTCGCCGAGATGCAATGGCTGGAGCAGCAGACAGACGCCGGGGGCCATAGCTATGCGGCAATGATGGAGCAGGCGGGAGCTGCTCTTGCCGAGGCGATTCAAGGGAGCTACGCGGAAAGCAGCGCGCGCTCGGTGTTGGTGCTGGCGGGCCCGGGCAATAATGGCGGCGATGGCCTGGTCTGTGCGCGTCGCCTCAACGATGCGGGCCATCGCGTGCGGGTCTATCTTTGGAAGAGGGGCGGCCTTCAGGAAGAAGAAGAGGAGGAGTCGCAAAAAGAGGACGATGAGGGCCATCTGGGCAAGCTGCTCGCGCGCGACGTGCCAATCCATAGCGCGGAGGAGGACGAAGATGCGGTACAGCTGCGAGCTTGGCTGGACGATGCCGACATCGTGGTGGATGCCCTGCTGGGGACAGGGGCGAACCGCCCCATTGAGGGCACGCTGGCCGACATCCTGCAGCAGGTGGCCGGGGTATTCAGGCGTCGCCTGTCATCGGCGCGAAGCATTGGCAGAGAGGATAACTCGGGAATTAGCTCAGCGGCATCGTCCGAGACGAATGGGATTGGCGCCAACAGGCTCCCTGTGGTCGTCGCTGTCGATGTTCCCAGCGGCCTGAACGCGGACAGCGGCGCCATCGATCCGGCTACGGTGGCCGCGGATATGACGGTGACTTTCGGTTGCGCCAAGGTTGGACAGTTCAAGTTCCCCGGCGCCGCTGCGTTGGGCGAGCTGGTGGTTGCGGACATTGGCATCCCGACGAACCTGACGGCTGATATGCGAACATTCTTCCTGACGCCGGAGCACGTGTCCGGTTTTTTGCCGACCCGAAGCCGCAACAGCCATAAGGGTGTATTTGGCAAAGGGATGGCGGTGGTGGGCAGTGTCAACTACCCTGGCGCGGCGTTTCTGAGCTGTGCGGCGATGGGACGGGTGGGGGCGGGGCTGGTAACGGGGGCGATTCCCCAGCCGGTGTGGGTGCCGGTGTCGTCGGGGCTGGCCGAACCGACGTGGATACTGCTCAGCCATGACTTGGGCGTAGTAAACGAGGCAGCGGCCGCGAACGTCATCTCAAAGTTGGGTGAATACGACGCTCTCCTGGTCGGCTGCGGGCTGGGACAGGAAAGTGCCACGCGCGGTTTTATGGAGCGGCTGCTGAGACGGAATCACAGACAGCGCACATCGGCATTGCCGGGAGCGTTTGCGCCATCAGGCGGACTGACCGCTGAAGAAGAGCAACCGGCATCGGATCCGAATTGGCAAGGAGACAGTCCATTCGGTTCGATCCGCCGGCGGGATCAGTTGCCGGCGGAGGCGCCCCCTCTGCCGCCAACAGTGATTGACGCAGACGGTCTCAACCAGCTGGCGCAGTTGGAGGACTGGCCGTCGCTGCTGCCGGCTGACTGCGTTCTGACTCCGCACCCGGCGGAGATGGCCCGGTTGTGCGGGTTTGCGTCGGCCCAGGAGGTGGTGGACAACCGTTGGGATTTGGCGCGAGAACGGGCTGCCGCGTGGCAGGCGGTCATCCTGCTGAAAGGACCCTATACGGTGATCGCGACACCGGAAGGTGAGCTGGCGGTTCTACCGGTTGCGACGGCGGCCCTGGCCACGGCGGGCACGGGAGACATTTTGGCGGGCGCGATCACAGGTCTGCTGGCCCAGGGGCTTTCGCCTTTCCAGGCTGCATGTCTGGGGGCCTGGTTGCACGGGCGGGCGGGTGCGTTGTGTGAACAGAAAATTGGAAGCGCGGGCGCGATCGCTTCTGATTTGCTGCCGTTGCTGCCGGAAGCGTTGAATGAACTGCGGGACTGAATCGGAGTGGATTAGAGCGCATGGCAGTGGAAGGCGGCGGCGCTACTCTTGTCCCGCGGCGTTTCAAGGGGAGCCTGTTGTGGGTTGCCACGCCTGACGTAGGGCGCGCGCCCTTGTGATCAGGTCAGCCATGGACTGGTCCGGGCCGGTGACGAGCGAACTGCCGACACCGAGGGCGGCGGCTCCGGCGTCGGCCCAGGCGGAGGCGTTCTGGGGGCCGATGCCGCCGGTCGGCACGAACTTGATGTCGTCCAGGGGCGCCCGCAGGGCTTTGAGGTAGGCGGGGCCGCCGAGATCGGCGGGAAAGAGTTTCAGCAGACGGGAGCCGCCCGCGTGGGCGGCTTCGGCTTCTGTTGCGGTGAAGACGCCGGGGATATGCAGAATGTCAGCATTGCGGGCCAGGGCGGCCACTGCGGGATTCAGTCCCGGCGCGACGGTGAACTGTGCGCCGGCATCGACGGCTGCGTCGAACTGTTCTACGGTTCGCACGGTCCCGGCTCCGATATTCATGTTCTGGCCGAAGCGTGCGCGCAGCATCCGGATGAGTTCGAGAGCGCCGGGCGTGTTCATCGTCACTTCCATAACGAGGACTGGCGCAGCAAGAAGCGCGTCAGCTATTTCGATCACTCTGTGTTCGGGAAAGTCTCCCCGCACGATGGCGATGATGCCGTCATCCTGCACTCTGCGGTACATCTCGTCAGTCCGGGAATTTGTTCTTTCGCTCATGGCAAGCAACGGCGGCACATTGGCAACCCCTCCTGAAAATCGTGCTCGAATTTGCGGCTATTCCTTTCGGGCGATTTCTCTAATGCCCCGAATCTATAGTAGTATAGCATTGATCACACCGTCGTTTGGAGGAAAGTCTGCATGAATATTGCCCTGGATGTCATGGGCGGAGACAATGCACCGCGCGAAATCGTGGCCGGCGCGATTTTGGCCGCTCGCCAATATGATGTGACGGTTTCGCTTGTAGGGCGGCCGGATGTCATCGAGCGCGAGCTGGCAAGGCATCTGACTCACAGGTTGGATTTGCCGATTGTGCCGGCATATGAAGTGATTGAAATGTCGGACAAGCCGGCCAAGGCGGTACGCACCAAGAAGAACAGCTCGATGGTGGTGGCGTGCCAGTTGGTGAAAGAGGGAAAGGCGGACGCGGTGGTGACCGCCGGCAACACGGGCGGGGCGCTGGCGGCCGGCATTCTGCACTTTGGTCGGATGCAGAGCATACTGCGTCCCGCGTTGATCGTTCCTTTTCCCACATTGCGGGGATTCTGCCTGATATTGGATGTTGGGGCCAATACGGACGTCAAGCCGGAACAACTGCAGCAGTTTGGGGTGATGGGCAGCGTCTACTCGCGGCGGATCATGGGTGTGCGAAATCCGAGTGTACGCATTCTGAGCAATGGTGAAGAGGAAGGCAAAGGAAATCAGCTTGTGCTGGAGGCGACGGCGCTGCTGGAGAAGACGCCGGGAATCCGGTTCATGGGCAACATTGAGGCGCGCGACGTGACCAATGGGATCGCCGATGTGGTGGTCACCGACGGCTTCACGGGTAACGTCTTTATGAAAGGCGCTGAGGGCATTGTAAAGCTTTTGCAAGGCGTGCTTTTGGACGAGATTACGGCTGGCCCTATCAGCAGTATTGGCGGCCTGTTGGTGCGGTCTGCGCTGCGCAGGATGGCGCGGCGACTTGATGACAGTGAGTTTGGGGGCGCGGTGCTGCTGGGCGTGTCAAATTTGATGGTTGTCGGCCACGGCAGGAGCAATGCAAACGCGATCCGCCACACGATTCGAAACGCGAAACAGTTGATTGATTCGCGGTTGATCGGAGAGATTCAATCAGGAGTCAATGAGGTAATTGACAAGCCGGATGAGTTGGTCCCCATCCAGCGATAACCGTCGGGCCCTCAGAAATCTGTTGCCATGAAAGTGTACCGTAATTTGCCGGCGATCAAGTCAAGAGAACAGAGGGGGCGGCGAATCGCCTTGGGCGGTTTGGTAATCCTGTTTCTCGGCCTGCTTGCCAGTTTCACGCCCAATTGGTTCCCCCCAGACGAACCGGCTGCCAATGCTCTGGTTGGCTTCATTCAACGGTATTGGACGGTGGTCAGCTTTGGCGCTTTGGCGGTGGGTTTTATCGCTTCCAATGTAGGCAGCTACTACATAAACCGTTTTGCTCCGCGCCGTTGGCCGGGCAGCAAGCGAGTGGCGAGGCCGGATGAGGTTGTGGAGAATGGGCTGAAAGGGTTTGACGACAAGTACGCGCTCTTCCTGTGGGGTCTGGATGAGGCGCCGTACATTCTGGTTGGGCCGTCCGGCGTTCGGGTATTTCTTGTACGCAGTGACAAGGGGACGGTGCGCGTATACGGGGAGCGATGGCGGGAGCGGTTCAGCTTGGGCCGATTGCTCACCTTTCTCAACCGTGAGGGTCTGGGCAACCCCGTACGTGAGATCGAGGAGACGGAACGGAAGATTCGGGAGCTGCTACAGGCGGGAGAGTCGAGCGGTCAATTGGCGGTAAACGCTGCCGATATTCCGATCGAGAGCGCAGCGGTCTTTATCAATCCGGCCATGCAACTGGAGCTTGAGAATCCCTCGATGCCGGTGTTGCGAGTCGATCAGTTGAAGAGGTACGTGCGCACGAAACGCGACCAGCAACTGAATGCCGGCGACGTGCGGGCTTTGACAGAGTATCTTCTCAGTGTCAGCGCGCTGGCCTAAGCGCTGCAATCCCTCAATCGAACCCCAATCTCCTTTCTTTCAGACTGACATATTTGTCGCGTGTAATGATCAGATGGTCCAGGACGTCGATCTGTAGGAGCTTTCCCGCGGCGACGATCTGTTTTGTTACCTGTACGTCTTCCGGGCTGGGCGTAGGGTCGCCGCTGGGATGGTTATGGACGACGATGAGGGATGCGCTGTTGGCTCGAACGGCCTCGGTAAAGATCTCTCCCACACGAATGACGGCGGCGTTGAGGCTGCCAGAATAGACAACCGGGGTGCGTTGTACGTTGTTTTTTGTGTCCAGCAGAACGACACGCACCTGTTCTCTCTCCAGCAAACCCATTTCCAACATCAGAAGATTTGCCACATCGGAGGGGCTCCGGATCTTGTCGCGCTCCTGGGGCGCAGCAAGCAGAAGCCGACGTCCCAATTCAAGGGCGGCTTTGATCTGCGTGACCTTGGCTTTGCCTACGCCGTGGGCCCTGGTCAACTCTTCGAAACTGGCGTGCGCAAGGCCGGGCAGCCCGTTGAACTCGGTCAGCAGACGCTCGGACTGACGGATGACGTTTTCGCCTTTTCCCCCTGTACGGAGCACAATTGCGAGGAGTTCGGAGACGCTCAGTGCGCCGGCGCCGACATACTCCAGTCTTTCTCTGGGGCGCAGGTCTTCGGGCATCTCTTTTATTGTGTAATCGGTACGAGTGGGCGAGGCGGGGCGTTCCCTGTCACGACCTTCTTTTTGAGGAGAATCGGTGACGGGGAGAGTGTCGTCTGATGGATTCAGTTGCATTGGGGGATGAAAGATAGCCCATTTTGGATGGATTCTGAAACCAGGTAACGAATCCAGGGTGGAGGCTGGGGCGGTTCACTGAGGCCAGGGGAAACGGGTCCAGTTACGCATTGGCTTGGCGCCCGAGGCCGTGGGCCCGAGGTCTGTCTTAGCAGCGGAAGGATTTACTCTTCGCCATAGAAGTCATCATCGGGTTCAATCACGTCGAATCCAGCATCGCGAATGATCTGCGCGCTGCGGCTGTTGATTGTGCCGACGGCGAGGATGATCCGCGCCGGCGCTATCCCCACTTCAGAAGTGTAGATATTCTTTTTGCGTTCCAATCGCTCGAGGATATTGCGCCGGACACTGGCAGCGATTTCGATCAGAATGTGGTCGCCGTTCTTCATCACGACGAGATCGAACTGCTCCCCTTGGAGGTTCTTCTCCTCCACTGTGGCCTCGAAGGACTCCTCAAGGACGGACTTCATGGTCTTGCGGAAGAGGTCTTCGCTGTGGATTCCCCAGCGTGAGCCAAGGCGCGCCAGAGTCAGTTCCAGGGCGTCGAAGCGATCGTCCATCTTGTCGAAGCGATCGTCCATCCTGTCGAGTCGTTCGTCGACCTTGTCGAAGCGATTGTCTATCCTGTCGAAGCGCTCATCAGTTTCTCTCTTGTATTCCTGCGTTTCCCGTCGATGGGCCTCTACCTGATCCAGGAGGCGCGCAAATTCATCCCGACGCGGGAATTTTTCGGCAACCACCCCTTCAACAAAAACAACAAACTCGGGCGACTGCTCCAGAATCTGCGGCAGGCTTTTCAGGATGTATCGTTTGGCCTGTTCCAACTGCTCAGTTGTCAGCGGCTGAGCGTCCATTGATTCAGTCGTTTCCATGATGCACATGAGTATACCACGAATACGCCTTTCTACAGGTGTCCGCGAAGACCGGAGTCAGCAGCGGACGGATTGCAACGCGGGTTTAGCGTGGCGGTATCCGGTCGGGGATCGCCCGAGAGAGGGCACCGTCTTCGACTCAACGGGCGAAACGGGATGTAGAAAAAGGAGTCAGATCCCAGGCGACGGGTTGATCCAGGGCTTGCTCGACCACCAGCTTTGCGCTGTATGGGCCGAGCGTAAGTCCGGTAGGCCCGTGGCCGGTTGCGAGGTAGACGCCGCTCACACGGGGGATGGGACCCAGAAGGGGAAGATGGTCGACGGTGTAAGGCCGCAGGCCGACGCGAATTTCATGAACGGCGGCGTTGCGCAGGCCGGGGGCGAGGCGAAGAGCCTCGCGCAGGACCTCCTGAACTCCGTCGACAGTTGCGTGGGGAACATAGCCGCTGCCGGTCTCGCGGGTGGCGCCGACGACGACGCGACTATCGGGCCAAGGCACCTGATAGTGGCCGCTGAATCCACTCAGGATCGACCAGGAACTGCTGTCCTGACCGGGAAGACGGAGGTGGATGATCTGACCGCGCTGGGGCGCAACGGGAATCCGGGCATTGAGCTGGGCGCCGAAGGCATCCGACCAGGCGCCGCCGGCAATGAGAACGGCGCCGGCCGTAAGATCATCCCCTCCAGCTGTGCGGACGCCGAGCGCCTGGTTGTTTTCCAGCAGCAGAGCGGATACGTCGGCGTCGACCGTCTGGACACCGCGGCTGCGGAGGCCGCGCGCAAGGGCCGTGGTCATGAGGCGGCCGTCGACCCGGCGGGCGACCGGCTGGAGCAGGACGGCGCTGGCATCGGCCAGAAGGGGGAAGTAGGCGTCACGGGCCTCAGCCGAAGAAATGCGTTGGATGCGCTCCGCGGCGGGCGGGCAGCGTTCCTCCTGGCGAGCGTAGATCTCAAGCTCCATATCAGCCAGGTCGGCGGCTTCGTCGTCATCGAGGGCGACAGTCAACTTGGAGCAGCGGCTGTAGGCTTGGGAGAGCTCTTCGTCAGGGACGCCGTCGGCGGCAAGGCTGTCGATCAGTTCGGCATAGTAGTCGACGGCATCGAGAGCGAAGTCGTACCAGAGGCGCCCGTCGCGGGTGCTGCTCTCAGGGGCGAGGATGCCTGCGCCGGCGTCGGTGGCGCGGCCGGTGTCATGCCGGTCGCACAGTAGAGTGCGGGCGCCCAGTTGCCCGGCGCGGTATGCGGCGGCCGCGCCGACGATTCCGGCGCCAACAACAATCAGGTCATAATCCATAGGAGGTTCTCCAAGTGACGCCGAGTTGCCCAGAAACAGATTGGAAGGGACTCATGCGCGGCGTTTCTGCGCACGAAAATTGTGACGGAATTGCCTCAGTTTCGGTCAGCGGCATGAATTTGAAAGATAGCGCCGCTGTAATCGACGAGGTAGAGATTGCCGGCCTCATCTTCACCGAAGCTGCTGATGCTGTAAGGGCTGTCCAGGAGAAGTTCGGACTCCCATAGGCCGTTCACCTGCTTAAGACCCCAGATATTGCCGGTGACATAGTCGGCAAAAAAGTAGATGCCCTGGAGAGAGGGGTGGTCCTGACCTCTGTAGACATACCCGCCGGTAATGGACAGACCGGCGACGCGGTCGTACTCAGCCACAGGCATTGTTAGCCCAGCTGTGGGGCAACCGGAAGAGGGATTGAAGCAGTGAAGCCCCTCCATGATGCGCCAGCCGTAGTTTTCGCCGCCGCGGCTATCGGCTGGTTGGAAGTTCACTTCTTCCCAGGCATTCTGGCCTACATCGGCAATGTAGAGGTCACCGGTCTCGCGGTCGAATGAGAAGCGCCAGGGGTTGCGCAGGCCGTAGGCCCAGATTTCATCGAGAAAGTCGTCGTTGCCGACAAAAGGGTTGTCGTCAGGGACGGAGTAAGGGGCACTGGAGCCGGCAGAGACGTCGATGCGGAGGAGTTTGCCGAGGAGCGTCTGGCCCTTCTGCCCGTTGTCCTGAGGGTCGGCTGCGCTGCCGCCGTCACCGGTCCCGATCCAGAGATAGCCGTCAGGCCCGAACGCGATCTGACCGCCATTGTGATTGCGCCAAGGCTGGTGGAACTGCATGAGGAATTCTTCGGAATCGGGATCGACCTGGTGGAAGTCTGGTCGGAGACGGAAGCGGGAAACACGGGTATGCAGACTGCCGGGATCGGTGGTCGTGTAGTTGACGTAAAGGGTTCGGCTGCTGGAAAAGTCGGCGGGGAAAGCGATGCCAAGCAGACCCCTTTCTCCGCAACAGTTGACCCGGTCCCGGATATCCATGAACGGCGTTTCGCCTTGGGAGCCATCGGTGAACTCCTGAACCAACCCAATCTGCTCAACCACATAGACGCGTCCGGAGCCATCGCGGGCGTGGGCGAAGTCAACCGGATTTCTCAGGCCGGAAAGGGTTTCGACAAGAACAATTTCAGGCCAAACAGGCGCCGGTTGGGAATCGGGCGCTGGCACAGGGGTGCTGGTTTCTGCAGCAGCGTTTGACGGGGTCTCGTCCTGCGTTTGGGCTGGCGCCGAGGTGGGGGTAGAGGCATCTGCCCCGTTTGCAGCCGACTGTTGAGGACCGGGAGAGGAGGGCGGGGCGCACGCGGCGAAGACGACTGCGGCAAGCAGTGCGCCGATACTCCAGTAGGCTCTGACTTTCATGCTTTGTTGCTCCGTGGGATCGCGATCGCGGTGAATGCGCGCCAGCGCGGCGGCGGCAAGATTGAAACCAGGCGCAAGAGAATTCATCCTACCAGCACAGCTGCCGGTCAGTCCAGTTTTGCGGGTCATAGGAATTTCGGAGGGATCTGAAACAGGTGCGTCACGCTGTTAGCCTCCAGGCCTGTCTCGGCGATCGTTTGTGCTTCTGTAGGGCTCTGCCGGGTACGGTGCGGCGAGTGGGAGCCTGGCGCCAGGCACACTACGCCTCCCTGGCGATGGCGATCGCCCGCACAGGTGATCCGTCCCGGCCAGTGATTTTGAGAGGCAGCGCCGCGAAATCGAATAGCGGCTGGCCGATCAGGTCGAGGTTGGTCAGGTTTTCGACGATGAGAACTTCGTTGCCCAGAAAAATGAAGTGCGCGTCGTTGGGTGCATAGTCAACCGAGGGCGTATCGACTCCGACCAGTTCTATGCCGCATTCCACGAGGAAGCGGGCAGCGTTTGCGGTCAATGCCGGGTATTCGGTGAAATAGAGAGAATTGCCCCAATTCTGCGCCCAACCGGTGTTGAGAATAACCTTAGGGGTCCGGTGGATGGCCTGCCGGTGGGGAGCCAGATCCTCCTCGGCGATCACTTTTTTCGCTCGTCTCTTGGAGAGGTCGAGCAGCAGGGCCGGACCCAGACACTGTTGCAGAGGGATTTGATCGATGGTTGACCGCCCATGGTAAAAGTGGAAGAAGGCATCCATGTGCGTACCGGTATGGAGGGAAGTGCGCAGGGTGCTGGTATTCGTATATCCAGGGGTTCCGGGAGGAATGCCGGCAGGGATGGAAGTCTGGACCTCGACTGCCACCGGAGAGTCACCGGGAAACGGTGGTGTCGAAGGAGCGAGAGGATAGCTCAAGTCGATAATTCGGGGCTGCATAGAATCTCTCCATGGAAGCCTGAAACGGCGGGGCAGGTAGGCGAGGCAGATTGGCGCGTGGCATGGCGCGATTCACGCTTGCGCGGAGAATGCGAGGACATTCGAAAAGTGGCCCCAAAAACAGATCGCGGCAGCATTGACAGGGGGCGGACAACATACTATAATTTAGCAATTGAATTTACTGCCTACAGGCCTCCCTACGGTTGAACTATAGCGATCATGCGCACTTTCTGCAACATCATCACCGATGGGATGCTCGACTACCTGGTGGCGATTTACGAACTGAGCGAGACGCACGACAGAATCTCCACCTCTGTGCTGGCGCAGAAGATGGACGTGTCGTCGGCCGCCGCGAGCAGCATGGCGAAACGGCTGACGGAGACCGGCCATGTCGTGCGCTCGACGCGGACGGGCATTCAGTTAACCGCTCAGGGCCGCCAGGCTGCGTTGCAGTTGCTTCGAAGACACCGGCTGCTGGAGGTGTTTTTGATTGAGGTGATGGGCTTCACCTGGGATCAGGTGAAGGCGGAGGCGATGCGGTTGGAGCATGCCATCAGCGCGGAATTCGAGAAGCGCATGGAGGTTTTGTGCAACTTCCCGACCCACTGTCCGCATGGCGATCCTGTGCCGAGCGAGGACGGCCGGATCCTGAGCGAGAATTTAGTCAGCCTGGCCGATCTTGAACCGGGACAGTCAGGTGAATTGCGGCGCGTGGCCAACCACAACGCGCCGATGTTGCGGTATCTGTCTCAGATGAACCTGATACCGGGATACCGGGTTAGAGTCTTAAATGTTGAACCCTTTGACGGGCCGACCATTGTGCAGGTCGAGGATAGTTCCCCACAGGACGATCCGGGGGGACTGGTGAAGATTATCGGCCGTTCGCTGGCGAAGTGTCTATTCGTGAAGTTGACTGAGCAGCCAGCCGCTTGAGCGGGCGCCGTTCTGTATCGTACACGCATGACCTCTCCCCAGAAAGCGTGCAAATATAGCAAAACTGCTGCGCTTTCGTTTCCTCTGCAGTTCATTCTTCCAGTCATTTGTCTTCTGGTCATTTCCATAGTCGGCAGCCCGCCGCTGCTGGCTCAGGACGATCCCACTGAAATCACAGCCGACGAAGTGAACAACGTTGCGCGGCATTTGTGGTGCCCGCTTTGCGGCGGCAGATTGCGGCTGGACAGTTGTGAACTGAAAGCATGCTCGCAGATGAGGGAAGTCATCGCCCTCAAACTGGCGGAAGGTGAGGACACGGAGTCGATCCGGGCGTATTTTCTGGAGCAGTACGGACCGCAGGTGCTGGGCGAGCCGCCGAGGCAGGGGCTCAACTGGCTCGCGTGGATATTGCCTGTGGTTGCGGTTGCGGGCGGCGCTGTTTTTCTCTGGTTGCGCCTTCGGGAGATGAGCCGCCCGCCGGCTGCGGCGCCGGCGCGGGCAAAGGACGCAGGTCTTGACGAGCGGGAACGGCGGCTGGAAGAGGAGCTGGCCCGCTATGACTGATCTGACTGAATTGGAGCGCGGCGTTCTAACGCCAGAGGACAGTGTTGTTCCACAAAGTCTGGAGACTGACAAGCGGCGGAATGCGCCATCCAGCCGCTCTGTGAAGCTCTGGCGTTTCTTGTTTCTTGGCGCGGGCGCGGCCTTTATCGTTCTGTTGGGCGTGCGGCTGTGGCAGACGAATGTGCAGGGACAACGGGCGGCGGGTGAGGCGCCGGAACTGCGCTTCACGACATTCGATGGCGTGGAAGTCGATCTGGACGAACTGCGGGGGAAGGGCGTTGTTATAAATTTCTGGGCAAGCTGGTGTACGCCCTGCCGCGAGGAGGCTGAGTTGCTGGAACAGACGTGGCGCCGGGAAAAGGAGAACGGTATCGTCTTTCTCGGGCTGGACTACCTGGACCAGGAGCCGTCGGCGCTCGCCTATCTGGCAGAGTTTGAAATCACGTATCCCAACGGACCGGACCTGCGCAGTCAGGCAGCCCGTCGCTATCGGATTCAGGGTGTGCCGGAGACCTTTTTCATCAGCCCTGAAGGCAGAATCGTCGAAACGATTGTCGGGCCGATCGCGAGCCAGCAGGAGTTGGACGCGTTGTTGGATCGAATTCGACCCTGATTGTACGTGCCCACGCGTGTGCCACCGCTGTGGACGGATTTCCCCCGGCGGCTGAATCTAATTTCACGGAAATTTGTGCTAAAATGGGTTGGTTGCGCGGGTCCTCGATTGTCGTGGTCGGGGCGTTCGCACGCTTGGTTCGGTTGTTGTGAATCGAATCATATCCGCATCGAGCGGGGCCGGGCTTTGCAAAGCGATTGATAAAGGAGTAGCTAACACTGTGAGAACAGCCCAGATTGGAGCTCTTCCCCAATCGATATGCATAGCAGCTACGGACTACCCAAGAGCCGCATTCTTCAAGAGGGCTTGGTATTATATGAATGCCTGTGAGTTTGAACAGGAGGTTGGTCGAAGGAGATGAGACAGACTTATCACCTGGTTACCCTTGGATGTCCGAAGAATGAGGTTGACAGTGACGGCATGGAGATGCTGTTACGCCAGGCCGACTTTGGCGTCAGCGCCGATGCGGGCCGGGCGGATGTGTTGATCGTAAATACCTGCGGCTTTCTGGAAGCGGCTAAAGAGGAATCGATCGGCGTTTTGCAGGAGCTGGCGGACGGAAAGCGGCGGGATCAGATGCTGATCGCGGCCGGTTGCCTGGCGCAGCGCAACGGCGAGGAGGTGCTGGAGCGTGTACCGCAGGTGGATGGTTTGCTGGGAACGCGGCGGTGGATGGATGTGGTGGAGTTGATCAAGCAGGTGCGGGGCGGGCCGGAGCAGCGCCGCCTGGAGCGGTACAGTCTGTTGGGTGAGCCGGACGAAACTTTTGTGCAAGCGGTGCCGCGACCGCCGGTATCCGGGGGCAGCGCCTATCTCAAGATATCGGACGGATGCAACGCGCCATGCGCGTTCTGCACGATCCCCAGTTTCAAGGGCAAGCTGCGCAGCCGGCCTGTAGAGGCCCTGGTAGACGAAGCCAATACGCTGGTGGAGGCGGGCGCGAAGGAGTTGGTGATCGTTGCGCAGGACACGACCGACTTCGGGCGGGACCAGGGTGAGCCGGACAGCCTGCCGCGCCTGTTGAGCGCGCTCTGCAACCGGACAAGCGATGCGCTGAAGTGGGTGCGGCTGATGTATGCCTACCCGGGGCACGTCAGCGACAGCCTGATCGAAGTGATGGCGAGCCAGGAAAAGGTCGTGCCCTATCTGGATATGCCGCTGCAGCACGGAGACCCGCGCACGCTGCGGCGAATGCGGCGGCCGTCACGGCTGGAGATGGTCTACGACCACGTGGACAAGCTACGCACGGCGATGCCTGATATTGCACTACGCACGACCTTCATCGTCGGCTACCCGGGCGAGACCGAAGAGGAGTTCCAGGGTCTGCTGAAGTTCGCGGAGACGATGGAATTCGACAAGGTGGGCGCATTTCCATTCAGTCCGGAGCCGGGAACACCGGCTGCGACTTTGCCCGACCCGGTTCCGGAGGAAGAGAAAGAGGAGCGCTACGGCCGGCTGATGGAAATTCAGCAGCCGATCAGTCTGCGCAAGAATCAGGAGCAGGTTGGGAAGGTACTCGACATCCTCGTCGAGGGCCAGGGCGAAATCGCCGAGAGCGGCGCGCCGCTGCTGATGGGCCGCAGCTACCGCGACGCGCCGGAGGTGGACGGCCTGGTGCTTGTGCCGGGCATCGCCGACGCGCCGGCAGGCACAGTCCTGCAGGTGCACATCAACGGCGCGCTGGAATATGATCTGGTCGGCGAGCCGCTGATCGCTGAGACTTTTTCCAGCCGCGCGGAACTGCTTGCAGACCTCAAGTAGAATTTCCCTCGCTCAGCGCGGAGACCAATATGGCCGATCTGCTGAAGTTGGAACAGGATCTGGCCGCGCTGGAGCAGGATCCCACACTATTGGATGATGACAATCTGACAGCGCGCTTCGACGCGCTGCGAACGCTGGACTTCCTGGACGAGGCGTTTCAGATTCACGCCGAGCATCAGTTTGCCGCGGCCGCAGTGCGGCGGGCGCGCGCGTTGCAGGACGACTTGGAGCGGTGCAACGAGGCCCTCTTTCGGAAATTGCGTTCGGGCATTCGGTCTGGGGCTGTGACTCGGCGCCAGTTGCGGAGGCTGCTTGAAAGCAATAGCCGCTATCACCAAGGCGATCGCGCGTGCATGCACTGGGGGGCGGAGGCCGCGGATACTCTGGCGGCAGGGATTTTTCGCAGCGACTGCCCGCCGCAACCGTGGGAGGGCAGCGATGGTGAGATGATCCACTACGAGTCGACGCCGGTAAGCGCGGTGCTTGAACTGGTGGACCGGGCGCCGCTGACAGGCCGCGAAAGGTTCGTCGATGTCGGTTCGGGGCTGGGACAGGTTGTGTTGCTCGTGCATCTGCTGACAGGCGTGGACGCGACCGGGCTGGAGGTCGTGCCGGCGTATGTGGCGGGGGCACGCGGCGAGGCGGAAAGACTGGGGATTGACGGGGTTACTTTCAGAGAGGGGGACGCCCGCTTCGCGGACCTTTGCGGGGGCACGGTCTACTTCATGTTCTCGCCTTTCCGAGGGCAGATGCTCCGGACGGTTCTCAACCGTCTGCGGAAGGAGGCATGCGCGCGGCGTCTGACCATCTGCTCATTCGGCCCGTGTACGGAGCGGATCGCAACGGAATCATGGCTGACCCTGCAGGAGGAAGGGATGAACCACGAGTTCCGGCTGGCGGTATTTGAAAGCGGCGGCTAGAGGTGAAGACAGAAAAAAGGCATCGACACGGGGATGTTCCCGCGCCGATGCCTTTTGGGGTCGGCAGCAGAGGTTCTCGACAGCCGAATGTCGAGGCCAGGCGATCAGCTCAGGTGGAAGACGGCCATCTTGGTTTCGGTCATCTCTTCGATGGCGTACTTGGGCCCTTCCTTGCCCATACCGCTTTCTTTGACGCCACCGTAGGGCATCAGGTCGGCGCGCCACTGGGTGCCCCAGTTGACGTGCAGGTTGCCGGACTCCACCTCCTGGACAAATCTCATTGCCCAATCGATGTTTTGCGTAAAGATGGCCGCGCTGAGGCCGTAGTTGGTGTCGTTGGCGAGCGAAATGGCCTCGTCGATGTCGCTGACCGGGGTAACGCCGACGACCGGGCCGAAGACCTCGTCGCAGGAAATCTTCATTTCCGGGCTCACGTTGGAGACGATGGTCGGCTGGTACATCTGGCCGTTGCGCTCTCCGCCGAGGACGAGCTCGGCGCCGCCGCTGACGGCTTCCTCTACCCACTGGTTGACGCGCACGGCATCGTCTTCGCGGATCATCGGGCCCATCTTTGTCGCTTCGGCCAGCGGGTCACCGGTGGTGATGTTTTCGACGGTTGCCTTGAAGGCGTCGAGGAAGTCGCCGTAGATCTTTTCGTGGGTGACGACGCGCTGGGTGGAGATGCAGACCTGCCCGGCGTTGGAGTAACCGGAGGCGGCTGCGGCCTGGGCTACGCGTTCGGGGTCGGCGTCGGGCATGACGATCAGGGGCGCGTTGGAGCCAAGCTCCATGGTCACGCGCTTCAGGCCGGCGGTGCGGCAGATATGTTCGCCGATGTCGCGGCTGCCGGTGAAGGTGATTTTGCGGACGCGGGGATCGGCGCAGAGGGCGTCGCCGATGACGCCGCCGGAACCGGTGAGGCACTGGAGCGCCTCTGGGGGCGTGCCGGCTTCGAGGAAGATCTCGACGAGTTTGAGCGCCGAAAGAGGCGTGTCAGTGGCCGGTTTGAGGATGATGGCGTTGCCGGCGGCCAGAGCCGGTCCAATCTTGTGGCAGACGAGATGGAGAGGGAAGTTGAAAGGGCTGATGCCGACGATGACGCCGCAGGGAACGCGTACGGTGAAGCCGAACTTGCCGGCGGCGCCGGGCGCGCCGTCAAGTGGGACGACTTCGCCGCCGAGGCGCTTGGCCTCTTCGGCGGAAAGGGCGATGATTTCAACCGCGCGTGCGGCTTCGATCCGGCCCTCGGCGATTATTTTGCCCTCTTCCATGGTGATGGTATGGGCCAGATCTTCGTTGCGTTCCTCCATCAGATGGGCGGCTCTATGCAGGATCTCGTAGCGCTCGTAGCCGGTCAGACTGGCCATGACTTTGGCGCCCCGTTCTGCTGTTGCGAGGGCCAGCTCCACATCGGCTGCATCGCCTCTGGGAATGGTGTCGACGACGGAGCCGTCGAACGGGTGCAACACTTCGATCTTTTCGGACTTGTCTACCCACTGTCCGCCAATGTGCATCTTCATCGAACTCTTCTCCTTATTGTCGGATTCGCTTCAGAATGGTTGTGTTGTTGTAGGAGCTACCGTTGGGAGATTCGGGTTGGCAGCAGTTACTTCAGTTCAGGTCCCGGCACACGGTTCCACTCCAGCGGCTCTTCGTCGCCCTCATAGGTGGGAACCAGGTTTTTTACGAGCTTTTGCGCCTGCGGCGGCCAGTCGACCACGCGTGTCTGGGTTCGGCTCAGATTGGACTGGATGCGGGGCGAGGAGATGTCGAAATTGGGATGGTACCAGATCGTGATGACTGTGCGTCTTTCATCGGTCTGGTTGGCGTAGGAGCCATGGAGCAGCCGGGAGTCACCGATCACCAGATCGCCGGCGCGCACCGGCACAGCCTTATCCTCC
The DNA here is from genome assembly GCA_022824025.1 of Caldilineaceae bacterium. Classification (GTDB taxonomy): domain Bacteria; phylum Chloroflexota; class Anaerolineae; order Caldilineales; family Caldilineaceae; genus Bin5. Next base: position 62,002 of record JAJEBF010000061.1, on the reverse strand, counting down.
GGCATCGGTTGATAAGCGGGATGGGCGGGGTCGGTGGCGCGGCGCAGTTCATCGGTATGGGCAGTGGGCACGGCGTCGTGCATGCGGTGGCGCTTGCGATGGGAACCGGCGATGACCCGTAAACAGCCGTTCTCGATGCGCGTATCCACCAGGTAGTACATCAGAAAGAGCTGCATGGGAATGTCGGTGTAGCTGACGGGATCGTTCCATCCCCACCAGTCCTGATGCCAGAAGAGGGGCGGCGAGTGGCCGGGCTTGCTGATGACGAAGCCGGATGACCAGCGCGGCTTCGGATAGCCCAGAGAGGCCAGCGCGTCCAGGGCCGGTTGATAGGCCACCAACTCGGCGAAGAAGGGATCATCGTAGACGCTAATCATGCTGCCGGTGGATTTCTGCTCCTCGAAGTGCTCGGCGGACTGGGCTGCTATGAGGCCGTCGCTGGCGGCGCGCACGCGAGCCAGCATGTCCGGTGACAGCACCTGCTCTATGACGCAGTAGCCGTCCTGAATCAGCTGGGCGCTCTTGTCGTGGGCGATTGTAGCTGTCGTCATGATGCCTCCCCTGCGTAATGGAACACGAAGTACGAGCAAGAGTGGAGATGCAAGGGTGCGGTAGGTCGTGCACTGCCATGTTCAAGAGCAGAGCAGTGCGACGCGGCGTCCCTTACGAGAATGTCCCTATTGTAACAGAGAGACAAGGGTCTTGGCATACTGCCAGCGCGATGCGAGTATGCTGGCAGCAGGTGTTATGGGATACAATTGCGGAGCGTTTTCAAAGGGCATTCAGAAGGAATGAAACATGCTGATCGGACTCGACATAGGCACGACTTCATTGAGCGCGGTGGCGCTGGATCCGGAGAGCGGCAGGCAGGCGGCGCGCCGGACGGTTGCCAATCGCTCGGGTTCGTTTCCCGGGGCTGGGCGGGCAGAGCTGGACCTGTCGCGATTGTATGAATTGACGGCGCAGTGCCTGGCCGAACTGGTGGCGCAGGCCGATTTGGCGCCGACTGCCATCCAAGGGATCGGCGTTACGGGCCAGCAACACGGGGTTGCCCTGATTGGCCCTGAAGCTTCGCCGGCCGGGCCTGCGATTACCTGGCAGGATCTGCGTGTGCAGGAGCCGCTTCCCGGTTCGGGCAGGCCGGTGTTGGACCGGTTTATCTCGGCTGCCGGAGGCCGGGAAGCTTTCCGCAACACCGGTTGCCTGCCGGCGGCGGGATTTCTTGGACCCAGCCTCTACTGGCTCGGGTTGCAGGATGCCCTGCCGGCTGCCCCCGTGACGGCCTGCTTTGTCCCGGATGCGGTGGTCTCGTTCCTCACCGGAGCGACGGTCGTTTGCGAACCGACGCTGGCTGCCAGCTCGGGGATCTTCGACATTCGCGCGAACTGCTGGGATTCGACGCTGCTGGAGCGGCTGGCCTTGCCGGCGCGACTTTTCCCGCCGATCGGGAACGCCGGAGATGTTGCGGGGGGCCTGCGCAGGGATCTGGCAGAGGCCGTTGGCTTGGCGGAGGGCACGCCGGTGACGGTGGCGCTTGGGGACAATCAGGCCAGTTTCATCGGAAGCGCGCCGGAGCCGGGTCACAGTCTGCTATTGAATGTAGGAACGGGCGGCCAGATTTCGGCGCGCACGGATGAGTTTCATTTCATACCGGGACTGGAAAACCGTCCCTTTCCCGGCGGTAAGTATCTGCTGATTGGGGGCGGGCTGTTCGGGGGTCGCTCCTATGCCTATCTGCAGAGCTTCTACCAGCAGGTGGGCGCCCAACTCCTGGAGGCGGAACTGCCAGACGATCTCTTTACCCGGATGACAGAGTTGGCTGCGACGGCGCCGGCCGGCAGCGACGGGCTGCGCTGCGAACCGTTCTTTACTGGAAGCCGCACCGACCCGGGGTTGCGCGCTTCGTTCAGCGGACTTTCACCGGACAATTTCACGCCTGGCCATTTCGCCCGCGCTCTGCTTGAGGGCATGGCAGACGGCTTTTTCGCCTTTTTCGAACAGATGAGACCGGTGGCGGGAACGCCGCCGATGCTGGTTGGCGCCGGGAACGGCGTGCGCCAGAACCGGCTGCTTGCCCGGATCCTGGCAGGTCGTTTCGGCAAGACGCTGCTGATTCCGAGCCATGCGGAAGAGGCGGCGGTCGGCGCGGCAGTGGCCGCGGCAGTCGGTCTGGGTATCTTCGGTGAGCTGGAGACGGCCGCAGCTGCGTTGCTGGACTACGCGGACGCCGTCGAACCGTAGCAAGGGAAACCGGGGCCGCACGGCCCCGGTCTAAGGGACGATCGGCAAGAATCTACTCCCGCACGTGCATATCGCCCAGGACAATCCACTTGTAGGTAGTGAGCTCCTCCAGGCCCATGGGTCCGCGGGCGTGGAGCTTCTGTGTGCTGATTGCGACTTCGGCGCCGAGGCCGAACTGGCCGCCGTCGTTGAAACGTGTGCTGGCGTTTACGAAGACGGCTGAGGAGTTGACGGCGTCGACAAAGCGTTGGGCGTTGTTCCAGTCCTGGGTGAGGATGCCGTCGGAGTGGTCCTGGCTGTGCTCTTGGATGTGGGAGATGGCCTCGTCGAGCGAGTCGACCAGTTTGACGCCGAGGATCAGCGTCATCCACTCTGTGTCCCAATCGTCCGGCCCCGCCGGGATGACAGTTGCCCCCAGGTTTTTGAGATAAGGCATGGCATCGGGCGCGGCGCGTATTTCGACGCCGCAGTCGGCCATACGGCGCGCCAGCTTGGGGAGGAACTCGGCGGCGATCTGCCGGTTGACGAGCAGCGTGTCGAGAGCATTGCAAACGGAGGGGCGCTGGGTACGGGCGTTTACGATGACGTCCATGCCGCGTTCCTGATCGGCGGTGATGTCGACGTAGAAATGGCAGATGCCGATGCCGCCGGTGATAACCGGGATGGTGCTTTGGTCGCGGCAGAGTCTGTGCAGAGAGTGGCCGCCGCGGGGGATAAGCATGTCAACGTATTCGTCCATGCGCAGAAACTGGGAAACGAGCGCTCTGTCCGGATTGCCGATGTATTGGGTGGCCTCACGAGGCAGGCCCTGGGCCTGAAGCGCGTCGGCGAAAACGGCGACGAGCGCCAGGTTGCTGCGCAGGGTCTCTTTGCCGCCGCGCAGGATGACGGCGTTGCCGGTTTTCAGGCTGAGGACAGCGATGTCGATGGTGATGTTGGGGCGGGCCTCGTAGATGACGCCGAGGACGCCGATCGGGATTCGGCGGCGGCTGAGACGTATCCCATTGGGCAACAGACGGCTTTCGAGCTCGGCGCCGACCGGGTCGGGGAGGGCAGCTACCTTGCGCGTGTCGTCCGCCAGCCCTCGAATTCGTTCCGGGGTGAGAAGCAGCCGGTCCAGCAGAGCATCGCTGAGACCACTGGCGCGGCCATCGGCGATATCCAGTTCGTTCTGCGCCAGGACCTCGGCGCTTCTGTCTTCCAAGGCGTCGGCAATGGCAAGGAGGGCGTCATTCTTGCGCGTTGACGACAATGCAGCCAGTTTGCGGCTTGCTTGCCGAGCCGCCTTCCCCATTGCCTCCAAATCCACTGTCTGCCCTGGATCCTGGGCAGGTCGAATCTGCGCTGGGTGTCCTGTCTCCCGATCAATTCGGGGGGGACTTTCCTCGTGCGCGTCAGGTTTTTTCACAGCGATGGTCATAAGTCTTCTCCAGACACCTATTCCAATAGGATCAGGTCATTGCGGTGGAGGGCGACCGGTCCGTAGCCATAGCCCAGCCGCCGGCTGATTTCATGGGACTGGCAGCCGCGAATGCGTTTCAGGTCGGCGCTGCTATAGCGGGTGATGCCGCGTGCCAAATCCGGGCCGCCTTTCTCATTTACAAAGACGGCGTCGCCGCGCTCGAATTCGCCCTCCACGGACGTGATGCCAACGGGAAGGAGGCTATTGCCATGATGGCGCAGAGCTCTGGCCGCGCCGGCATCCACGAGCAGACGGCCCGAGGGCGCGGGCCCGGCCAGGATCCAGCGTTTGCGGTTTTCCAGGGGCGTTTCCTGTGCGGGGAAACGGGTTCCCACAGGCTGACCGGAGACCACGCGCGAGATGACATCGGGCGCGCTGCCGTCTGCGATCACGACATCGGTTCCGGCCCGGCAGGCGAGGTCCGCGGCCTGCAGTTTGGTACTCATGCCGCCGATTCCCAGGTTGGAGCGTGTGTTGCCGGCGAGGGCTCGCAGGGAGTCGTCGATCGAATGGACTTCAGGAATCAGCTCGGCGTCCGGATCGATGCGCGGGTCTGCGGTAAAGAGGCCGGCCTGGTCGGTCAGCATCAGCAGTAGATCAGCGTTGGTCAATACTGAGACCAGAGCCGAGAGATTGTCATTGTCGCCGACCTTGATTTCCTCGACAACGACAGCGTCGTTTTCGTTGACAACTGGGACGATGTTGTGTTTGAGCAGGGCGCTGAAGGTATCACGGGCGTTGAGAAATCGCTGGCGGTTTTCCGTGTCGGCCCTGGTCAGCAGGATCTGGCCGACATGGATGCCATAGATTTCAAAAAATCTCTCCCACATGAGCATAAGCCGGCTCTGGCCTACTGCGGCCAGCATCTGGCGGCTGGACAGCGTATCGGGAAGTTCAGGGAACTGCAGGCGCGATCTGCCCGCGGCCTGTGCGCCGGAGGTGCAGACGATGATCTGCTTGTCCTGATGATGGAGCGACGCGATTTGGCGCGTCAACTCGACCATCTGTGGTTGGTTGAGGAAGCGGGTGCCTTTGGTCAGGACACCTGTTCCCAACTTGACGACGATTTTCCGATACATTCTTCCCATCCTGCCAGAAAAGAAGGCGGTTGCTGACAGGCTGCCGAATGCTCAATTGGCAGTTCCCGCTCGCGCAAATAACGCTAACAGTATAATGCAGTGAAGGAGGATTCGGCAATCATTTCCCGGTCAGGCGCGGTGCAAAGTGGGGACGAGCTTTAGGCTACTTCTGGAGGATTTCGTTGAAACATGCAGCCCGAACGGCAGGGGCCGTTGGAGGGGGATGCGATGCGGCGCGGAGGAAGGTGGGCTGCGAACGGCAGGTGATCCGCCAAGGGACGCGAAAGGGCGGGGCCGCCCAAAAGGAGTCGTTTTTGTCCCGATTTTTGCATGTGCTAAGATAGTTGGAGAACTGCGCGCGCAGGCAGGAAGAAGCTTTCCCTGCCCGGTCGCAGGATTCTCGCATCTGGCGCGGCCGACAGGGCGCCGCGTACCCTTGCTGCCGTTTTCCGCCGCTGTGACGAAAAACGGCAGCTTGTGGACTTAGGAACGGGCGACCCGGCAGGATTCCCCGGACCCGGCCGCGTGCGGCAGCGCGGAGCCACTATGCGAATGGGCGGCCGATTCGAAAGGTGGACGCGAAGCGACCGTTACAGACAGGAATACACCAGCAGACAGGATTCAGGTACATAGCGCCTCTGCCCGAGGGCGGCGCAGAATGGAGGAAAAACGGAAATGGGAAGGTCTTCTTTTGACTATGATGAGCCGCGCCGACCTGGGACGAAGTCGGCCTCCGGGATGCGGAGGATTGCGACGGCCATTCTTTCGCTTGTACTGATTCCTGCACTGATCGTTGTGGCGCTGCTGTTGCCGCCGATCAGTCTTCTTGAGCGGATTCAGTTTCTGTCCTACACAACGATAGACAGGAACGGCGGTTCGCTAATGGATCCGGACGGGACGACGATCATATTTCCTCCTGAAAGCGTACTTGAGACGTTTCGCGTCAGCCTGGACAGCATTCCGCGAGCAGAATTCCTGAACGGGAATGCGGGTGATGCGTGGATGACCGCCCGCGATTTGCTGGCGGGCACGGGTCTTGAGGCCAAGAGCCCGATATACGAAGTGGAGGTGCGCGGCGGTCGTTTGGAGCAGAGCATCGTACAGATCCCGATTCCGAACGATAGCCAGCCCTATGAGACGCTGGAACTGTATAGTTGGGATGGAGATAGCTGGGAGTTTGTTGCCAGTTCCGTTTTGGCCGTAGAGGAGAAGATTGAGGCGCGTATTGGCGGCCCGCCGCCTACGAATTTTGTGGTCATGCAGACGAGTGCGCCGCCGGCGAGGGTGGGGGCCAACATTGGCGTCGGCGAACAGGTTCCGCCCAGTTTGTCCAACGCTGCCATCACAACTCTTGCCGCGGCCGGCTATTACCTGCGAGGCGACGGGGCGCTGGATATCGTGCGGCCCAACGCGCCCGCGGGCAACTATGCGATTGTGCCGGTGATACGCAACTGGCGCGGCAACGAGGCTCCCCGCAGCGACCTGCTCCACAACATGTTGGTGGAGTCGGGGCAGATGCAGAACCAACTCAACGCGATCGCCAGTCTCCTGACGCAATACAGCTACCCGGGCGTGATCATCGACTATCGCGGGCTTGAAGCGACACAGGCCGGCGGGGCAGAGTTTACATACTTTATTGAACGCCTGGCGGAACGGCTGCATGCCCCGGACATGAACCGGTGGCTGGCTGTGCGGGTGGAGCTGCCGAATCAGGTTTCGATGGTGGAGTGGAACACACGCGGCTATGACTGGAAGGCCCTGGGCAGCGCGGCTGACCGCATCCTGATTCCGGGCCCGACCGACCCTGCCGCATATCAGTTAGGCGGGCAGATGGGATCCTTGCTGACCTATGCCACCGACCAGATCGACCGGAGCAAGGTGCAAGTGGAGTTGCCGGGCATGTCGGTAGAACGGGGCGGAAACCAGTTGTGGCTGAAGGGTTTCCAGCAGTCGCTGCAGCCATTGGTCGCGCAGGTCCGCCTGGGGGGAGAGAATGGGGTAATCGCGCCTGGCGCGGATGTCGAGGTGGCGGCAGTCAACCCGCGGATCACGCGACCACTGGCCTGGGATGATGCGTTAGGCGCATATGTCTATGCATATCTTGACGACCAGCAGATGGAGCGTACGGTCACGATTGAGAACAGCAGCAGCTTTGCCCGCAAGCTGAACCTGCTGGAGCGTCACCGGGTGACCCAGGTAATGGTGCGGGATGTGGATTCCGGTGATGTCGATCCGGACTTGTGGGAGGTCGCCCGCCAATTCCAAACGGGCGGGGGCGTTAATCCGGCGCCGGCGATGTTGAAGGTATCCTTCAGGATTTTCCACCCTGACGGCGGCTTGATCGAGGAGGTAACGGTTCCGATCGAGAATCCGGTCCACACATTTATGGCTCCGGTTGGCGAAGGCAATATCCATGTCGAGGCGCAGGTTGTGCAGTTCTCGAATTTGGGAAGTCAGCAGGCGGCCAGCCCGCAGAACAAGGTGGCATTGAGCCTGGCGACCCCGACGCCGGTTGCGACGCCGACGCCGGTACCGACGCCGACACCGGAAACCGCAAGGCTTGTCACGACGCAACCGGTGAACGTGCGCGAGGGGCCGAGTACAAACTACAAAGCCATCGGCCAACTCGATATCGGCAAACCCTTCCTGATTTACGGCAAAAACCAGGCTGGTGATTGGTGGCAGATCGATTTCCACGGCAAGAAGGGCTGGGTCTTCGGAAATTTGGCTACAGTCAGCGGCCCGCTGAATTCAGTGGGCGTGATCACCGACATACCGGATCCGCCGGCGGCGCCTGCTGCAGCGGCGCCGGCGCCGGGCGGGGGCGGCAGTTTCGGTTACGGGGTTCAGGCCCATATGGTGCACAACAACTACGCCGGCCAAGTAATGCAGAAGACGCGGGAGCTGGGCTTTGGCTGGGTGAAGCAGCAGATTGAATGGAAGGTCTTCGAGCATACGCAGGGGCAGTATGATTGGGGCTCGATGCAAGGCATCATCGACGCGGCCAACAACGCCGGCATCAGCCTGCTGTTCAGCGTCGTCAACGCGCCGCCCTGGGCGCGCGAAGGAGGATTCGAGCCGAACGTAGGTGGTCCTCCGGCGGATCCGAATACGTTCGCCAGGTTCCTGGGAGCAATGGCCGGCAAGTATTGCGGCACTTCACTGAAGGCAATTGAAGTATGGAACGAGCAGAATCTGCATTACGAGTGGGGCAACCTGCCCTTGGATCCGGCCAAATATGTGGCGCTGCTGAGACCTGCCTATACGGAGATCAAGCGGGCGTGCCCGTCGATGCTGGTGATCAGCGGCGCGCTGACCCCGGCGGCCAGCAACGGCGCGCCGCAGAGCCGCGGCGGCATCGCGGCGATGGATGATTTCGAGTATCTGGAGAAGATGTTCCAGGCCGGGCTGAACAGCTACATGGACGGCATCGGCGCGCATCCAAGCGGGTACAACGTACCGCCCCAATACACGTGGCAGCAGGGCTGCGAGGCGATTCAGATCCACGGCAACAGCGGCTTCAACGGCGCGTGCGACAGCCCGCACCACTCCTGGAGCTTCCGCAGCACGATGGAGGGCTATCGAAACATTGCGGTTAAGTACAACGCGGCCAATAAGCTCATCTGGCCGACTGAGTTCGGGTGGGCAGCGGGCGGCGCGTTTGACCCTCGCTATGGGTACGCGAACGACAACGACTTTAATGAGCAGGCGGCGTGGACGGTTGAGGCCTTCCAAATGATGAAGCGGTGGGGCTGGGTGGGTCCGGCGATTCTGTGGAATCTGAATTTCCGCGTGGTTGCCGACGGCACGGAGAAGGCGCAGTGGGGGATTGTGAGAAATGATTGGAGCAACCTGCCGGTGTTTAATGCGCTGCGGGATATGCCGAAGTAGGGACTCTTACATGAATTCCTGCAGGTCTTAGCTCTGTGCTGGTTCGCTTTCAGTCTCATCAGGTTCTGGGCAGACTCTTGCAGTTGTCGCTGGCGCCGGTGGAGATCGCGGTCCACGTTGAGGTGGATCTCCTTGGGGAGTCTCCCAAGGCCGATGTACTGCTCCTCCGGAGGGAGGGGGATGCGTGGAATGCAGCGCAAAGGGCGCGATTGCCTGATGGCGTGCGCGACAGCCCTGCGGGGCATGTCCTGCTGGAATTCAAGTATACGGAGTCGATAAACGAAAACGGGCTTGCCCAAGCGGTTGCTTACGACTACTTTTACCGCCAGGCACAGAGATTGCGCGAAGAGCAGGTGCTCACCGTGGCGCTGAGCGCGAGAACGCCGCAGAAGTCACGACTGGCAGAGTGGGGATATAGGGAACGGCAAGATGGTGTCTATCGGAGCCCGTTGCCACTGCTGCGGCGAATCTGGTTGTTGGTTTTGAACGATTTGCCGCCCAGTCCGAATAATGCATTTGTGAAACTCTTCGCCAGCCGAGGACCGGAGCGTGCGGCTGCCTATGCTGCGCTGGATTCGCCGACCATAACCGAGTCGGTCCCGTTGCACGCCTACATGATGGGCCTGCAACAGACATTGGAATTGAAGGGAGAGGGTGATATGGCCGAACTATTGACCCCAGACAGAATCATGAAGATCGGGGAAGAGATACGACAACGCGTCCTCGAAACGGCTACCCCTGAAGAAAAGCTGGCCGGACTTGGGCCACAGGAGAGGCTGGCAGGGCTTGAACTACAGGAAAGACTGGCAGGGCTGACTGATTCGGAACGCAAGCTGCTGTTTCGATTGCTTCGGGAAGAGTTGGGGATGCCTCCCGGGGATTCGTCAGACACCGATAGCGAAGCGGCAGATCCGACAGATTGAGTTTTGGGAAGGCACTCCGGGGAGCTTCTCGCGACACGGGGACCCCAATAGAAAGCTTCAGCAGGATGCGGGGACCACTCGAAACTGTGATTCGCGCCCGAAGAAGCCGGGCATATCACATGTTTTCCTATGTGGATCCCCTTTTTCGCCCCTGGGCCGTCATCTGTTCGTTGTTGCTTTGACAGTGGACAGTTCCAAGAGTTGATGTAAGTCATAATGCTTGAAAGTCGAGCGACGGATTCCTCCAGCGCCCTCTTCGAAGATGTGCATGCCGCGGCGATGCCCAGGCGGAGGTTCGGTTACCGGGGCAACGTGGGCGACATCGCGGCGCTGAATGACGGCCGGCTTCTGCTATCTTACTCCAGTATCAGGGAGAGCTCCGGGAATGGCGCATTGGTTGGCGACATCGCAGGACGTCTCTCCCATGATCTGGGCAAGAGCTGGGGCAAGCCTTTCCAGCTGATCCCCTGCCCGCAGCCCTTTCGCGCAAATGAAGAGTACCGGCATCCCGGTTTTCTGCGGCTGGCGAACGGCCAGCTGCTGTTGACTTACATCTACTTTGCCGGGTCTCTGCCGCGTTTCGCGCACACCTACTACCGGCGGTCGACCGACGACGGCGCCACATGGGGCGACCAGTTCATCGTCACGCCGCACGCCGGCGCGAATCATGTTTTCAATGACAAGCTGGTCCAACTGCCCTCGGGTCGGATTCTCGCGCCCTGCGAGAGGGAGATCAGGGAGGAAGGCGGTGACCACCGCGGCTATGTGAGCACGGTCTTCTATTCCGATGACGACGGTTACTCCTGGCATCAGTCGGAAAACGTCGTCGATACGTTGCCGGTGGAGGCGCAGGAGCCCCACGTGGTCCCGTTGCGTAACGGCCGGGTGATGATGCTGTGCCGGACGTACAGCGGCTGTGTGGTCAGATCCTACTCGGACGATGAGGGGGTCACCTGGTCGCCGGGCGAGGAGATGCGCGGTCTGAAGCTCTCCGCCAATTCCTCGGCGCTCAACGTTAAACGGATTCCCGATACGGGCGATCTGCTCCTGCTGCGCTCGACCGGCACAAAAGACAGGCTGCGGACACCTTTCGTTTCTACTGTTTCAAGAGACGAGGGCGTTACGTGGATCCACGAAAGGCCGATTGGCCCGGATCCCGATGACGACTACGGCTATCCGAGTCTGACCTTCGTCGAAGGGTTGGCGCTGATCAGCTATCACAAGCGAGACGGCATCTATGTGGCGCGAATCGGGACCGACTGGTTTTACGGGGGGTAGGTTCAGTTCTTGTTGAAACGAAAAGGCCGGGTCTTGTACAAGACCCGGCCTTTTTTTCTTGGTGTAAAGAGGGCGCTATCCTTCGTCCTCCACGAAGACACCGGGGCGGGTGCGCCGGCGGCGGCGTGCGACCTTCAGGCGCAGCTGGCTGCGGCGGTAGGCGACCTCGACTGGCTGGCGCTCTTCGGGGGACCGCGTGCGCAGAGCCTCTTCGGCGCGTTGCAAAGCGGCCTCGGCGCGGGCGATGTCGATGTCCTCGGCGCGCTCAGCGGAGCGGGCCAGCACAATCACCTTGTCCGGCAGGACTTCGACTACGCCGCCGCTGACCGCGATGTATTCGGGCTCGCCGCCGGCGTCATGCAGCGTGATTTCGCCGATGTTGAGCGTTGTCAGCAGGGGTGCATGGCCAGCCAGCACACCCATCTCGCCGTCGACGCCGGGCATGGTGATCATCTCGACTTCACCGCTGTACAGCTGGCGGCTGGGCGTTACGATCTCGACCTGAATCGTCATTCTTCCTGCCTCAGTTGCTCACCCTTTTCGACTGCTTTTTCGATGGACCCGACCATGTAGAAGGCCTGTTCGGGCAGGTCATCATGCTTGCCGTCGAGAATCTCGCGGAAGCCGCTAACCGTGTCATCGATCCTCACGTACTCGCCGGGCTGGCCGGTGAAGACCTCGGCCACGTGCATGGGCTGGGTAAGGAAACGCTGAATCTTGCGGGCGCGGGCGACGATGAGCTTGTCGTCTTCGCTCAGTTCCTCGACACCGAGAATGGCGATGATGTCCTGCAAGTCGCGGTAGCGCTGGAGGGTCTGTTGCACCTCGCGGGCGACGTTGTAGTGTTCCTCGCCGACGATGAGCGGGTCGAGGATGCGGCTGGTGGAGCCGAGCGGGTCCATAGCCGGATAGAGCGATTGCTCGGCGAGGGCGCGTTCCAGCGTGATGGTGGCGTCCAGGTGGGCGAATGTGGTTGCCGGCGCGGGATCGGTGTAGTCATCGGCGGGCACGTAGACGGCCTGCATCGACGTGATTGAGCCGACGTTGGTGGAGGTGATCCGCTCCTGCAGCTCACCCATATCGGTGCCCAGCGTAGGGGCGTAGCCTACAGCGCTGGGCAAGCGCCCCAAAAGGGCCGACACTTCGGAACCGGCCTGCACAAAACGGAAGATGTTGTCGATAAACAGGAGGACGTCACGACCTTCGTCGCGGAAGTACTCTGCCATGGTCACACCGGTCAGGCCGACCCGCAGGCGTGCGCCGGGGGGTTCGTTCATCTGCCCGAAAACCATGACCGTGGAATCGATAACGCCGGAGTCGCGCATTTCGTGCCACAGGTCATTGCCTTCGCGACTGCGTTCGCCGACGCCTGCGAAGACGGAGTAGCCGCTGTGGTACTCGGCGACGTTGTTAATCAGCTCTTGAATGATGACGGTTTTGCCCACGCCGGCGCCGCCGAAGATGCCGGTCTTGCCGCCCTTGGTGAAGGGAGCGATGAGGTCAATGACCTTGACGCCGGTCTCGAACAGCTCGGCCTGTGTGCTGCGGTCGGCGAAGCTGGGCGGTTCGCGGTGGATGGAATAGTGGTCTGCGGCATCGACCTCTTCATCGCTGTCGATCGTATTGCCGGACACGTCAAAGATGCGCCCCAACGTTCCTGGACCGACGGGCACTGTGATGGGGGAGCCGAAGGAGTAACCTTCCATACCGCGGCGCATCCCGTCGGTGGAGCTCATGGCCACCGCCCGGACGGAGCCCTCACCCAGATGCTGCTGAACCTCACAGACCAGGGTCGAATCGTCGTCGAGGTCGACGTAGACGGCATCGTAGATTTCGGGCAGAACTTCCCCCGTGAAGGAGAAATCCACGACCGGACCGACAACGCTGGAGACGGAACCGCTGATGCGGCCATTGCTTCCGTTTTCTGACATGGTATGCTCCGTTCTGCTATGGTAAGGGGCAGTCCAGCCTGCTCCAACCTACTCCAGGCCGATAGAACCGCCGACAATATCCATCAATTCGCGGGTGATGCCTTCTTGACGCGCTTTGTTGTAGGTCAAAGTTAACTCGTCGACGAGGTCATTGGCTGCTTCGGTTGCGTTGCGCATGGCAACCATGCGCGCCGAGTGTTCGCTGGCAATGCTCTCGTACAGTGCTTGCAGAATCTGCACTTCGGTGAAGCCGATCAGGACCTGCTCCAACACGGCCTCCATGCTTGGCTCGAAGATATAATCAGGAGGCATGGCCACGGTTGCCTCTGCCGGAAGGACGGGGAGGATCTGTTGGACGGTGGGCCGCTGGATGAGCGTGTTGACGAAGTCGGTGAAGATGACATGGACCTCATCGAACCGCGCCGAGCGAAAGTCGTCGATCACAGTCCGGGAGATGGGGGCGATGTCGGCGGTGGCGAGGGTATCGGGCATATTGGTGAACTCTGCCCGGATTACCGGATCGTAACGAAGAAGCCAGTCACGGCCCTTCCTGCCGACGGCAACGACTTCGACTTCCCGTCCCTGGTCACGTTGCTCTTTGATGAAGGCGGCGTTCTGCCGCAGCACATTGGCATTAAAGCCGCCGGCCAGCCCGCGGTCGGCGGTGATCAGGACAATCCCGACCCGCTTTATTTCGTCTCTGGCGGTGATGAGCGCGTCCAATGCGTCGCCGCTGCCGTGCAGCCGGGCGATGTGGCTGAGCACTTCGAGGGCTTTTTCGGCGTAGGGCCGGGTCGCCATCACCTGCTGTTGGGCGCGCCGCATTTTGGATGCAGCCACCGCTTCCATCGCTCGCGTGACCTGAGAGATGTTTCGAACTGAGCGGATGCGACGGCGAATTTCACGTGTGCTTGCCACCAATGCCTCCTCAGACGCAGTGAACTGTGGCCGAATGCCGGGTTACTGCGCTGGTCGCTGATAACTGATCTACGGTTTATTCAGACCCCGTCCAGTTGCTATTGAAGGTCTCCAGGGCCAGGCGCAGGGAATCGAGCGACTCATCCGGCAGTTCCTGCGCGCGCAGGATGGTCTGGCCGATTTCGGGATGGTTGGCATCCATGTAGGCGTGCATCTCCAGTTCCCAACGCTTCACATCGGTGACATCGATTTCGTCGACATAGCCGTTCGTGACTGCGAAAAGGCTCATGACCTGCTTGTCCAGCTGCAGGGGCTCGTATTGGGGTTGTTTGAGCGTTTCCTGAATGCGCTGGCCGCGGTTGAGCTGGCGCTGGGTTGCTGCGTCCAGGTCGGAGCCGAACTGGGCGAAGGCGGCCAGTTCGCGGAACTGGCTGAACTCCAGTTTCAGGCGGCCGGCAACATCCTTCATCGCTCTGGTCTGGGCGGAACTGCCTACGCGGCTGACGGAAAGGCCGACGTTCATGGCGGGGCGAATCCCGGCATAAAAAAGGTCGCTTTCCAGAAAGATCTGACCATCGGTGATTGAAATCACGTTAGTGGGAATGTAAGCCGACACGTCGCCGGCCTGGGTTTCGATCACCGGAAGCGCGGTCAGGCTGCCGCCGCCGAACTCCTCATCAAGGCGGGCGGCCCGCTCCAGGAGGCGGCTATGCAGGTAGAAGACATCGCCAGGGTAGGCCTCGCGGCCGGGGGGACGGCGCAGAAGCAGGGATACCTGGCGGTAGGCCTGGGCATGTTTGGAGAGATCATCGTAGACAATGAGGGCGTCGCGGCCCTGCTCCATGAACTCTTCACCCATTGCGCAACCTGCGTAGGGCGCCAGGAACTGCAGGGCGGCCGGGTCGGCGGCGGAGGCGGTAACGACGATGGTATGTTCCATGGCGCCGTATTTTTCCAAGGTGCCCACGACTTGGGCCACTGTAGATTGCTTTTGCCCGACTGCAACGTAGATGCAGATCAGGTCTTTGCCCTTCTGGTTGATGATCGTGTCGATGGCGAGGGCGGTCTTGCCGGTCTGGCGGTCGCCGATGATCAATTCTCGCTGGCCGCGTCCGATGGGAATGAGCGCGTCAACGACGGTAACGCCGGTCTCGACAGGTGTGTCGACACCCTTGCGAAGCACAACGCCAGGGGCGATACGCTCAACTGGGCGGGTAGCGCTTGAATCGATTGGGCCCTTTCCATCCAGCGGCTGACCGACGGCGTTGACGACGCGCCCGATCAGAGGGTCTCCGACGGGGACGGAAGCCAGGCGGCCGGTGCTGCTCACCAGGTCGCCCTCTTCGATATCGGTGTATTCGCCCATGATGATGATACCGACGGAATCGTCGTTCAGGTTCTGGGCGATGCCGAGCACGCCGGTCTTGGTGAACTCAACCAGCTCGCTTGCCATGACACCCTGGAGGCCGGAGATGATGGCGATGCCATCACCGACTTCGACGACTTCGCCGACGTCAACGCGGCTGGGGGCTGGCTGGAAGCTGAGGATCTGCTGTTTGAGCCGGTCGGTAAATTCCTGGGTCAGTTCTTCTGTCTGAACTGCCATATGCGCTGTCCTTTATTGTAGGTTACCAGTTCTGGGTTCCTGGCGGTGCGCGGTCACAGAAAGTCAGGACCCGAAACTGATTGCCAAATCCAAGATTACCGTACTGAAGCTGCGACCATTTCGCGCAGGGCCATGAGCCGATTTGCGACGGTGTTGTCGATTAGCTGGTCTCCGACGCGGATGCGGAGGCCGCCCATCAGGGAGGGGTCTACATCGAAGCTGAAGACGAGACCTTCCCCGTACTGTTGGATGAGCCGCTGGCGAATCTGCTCTTGGGCGTCGTCCCCCAACTCGATGGCGCTTGTGATGTCGGCTTCCTGCGGGCCGGTTTCGCCGCGGAGGCTTGCGCCCAGAGCGGCGATGACGCGAGGGAGAAGAGCCGCATCCCCTTCTTGCGCGAGCATTTTGACGAAATTTTGCAGTTCGGGCGGGGCGTCGTCGGGAATCGCGTTTTGGATGGAATCGACATTTGCGCCCAGTTTGGGGTCCTGCGCAAGGGCGTCAGCGACCTGGGAAAGCGTCGTCTGCCACTGCTCTACGATCGCCTCGAGAATGGCCTGGGCATATCGTTCGGCCGTTGCGCGCTCGCTCATGAACCGCTCCCGTTTTGCTGAGCCAGGTAATCGGCGACAAAGCGCTCCTGTTCATCTCTGTTCGCCAGTTCTCTTCCGAGGATTTGCTCGGTGGCGGCGATGGCCAGGTCTGCGATCTGTTTTCTGGCGTCGGCCATGACGGCGGCGGTTTGCGCTTCGGCGTCGGCCTGGGCCTTCATGCGGATTTCCTGGGCTTCCTGATCGGCGCGGCTGCGCACGTCTTGCGCGATCCGTTCGGCGTCGCGGGTTGCCTGGGCGCGCACTTCCTGGGCTTCGCGGCGGGCCTCTTCGAGGATGCCCTGTTTTTCCGCTTCGGCTTCTGCGGCCGCGTGCGATGCCTTATCTGCCTGCTCCAGACCCTCGGCGATGCGCTGTCTGCGCTGCTCGAGCATGTTCAGAACGGGCTTGTAGAGTAGCTGTTGCAGAATAATCATCAACAGTCCGAAGTTGACGATTTGCGAGAGCAGTAACTGCCAACTAATGCCTAATTTATCGAGAGCGTCCAAGGCCAACCTCCTGGATTAACTGCAGTGGCTCGTGTTTCGCGGACGGTCAGGGCACTGGCCCCCGGGCGTGAACACTGGTCACGGGCGACTGAATTCTGGCCACTGAGAACAGGTTTAGACGAACTTGACCAACAGCGAGATAACGAGCGCGTAGATTGCGACCGATTCACAGAAGGCGAAACCGAGCAGCATGTTCGTCTGCACAGTGTTGGTCACTTCAGGATTGCGGCCCATCGCTTCCATCGCTTTGGCGCCAATCAGACCGATCCCCACTCCGGGGCCAATTGCGCCCAAGCCGATAGCAAGAGCAGAACCCAGTTCCTTGGCGACTTCAACATCCATGAGTGTGAACTCCTTTTTCTTAACTGCGGTGATTAGTGTTTGGCGGCCAGTGTTCGGGCGCCCGAGTGGAGCCTGGCGCAGCCTGCCACTGGCAACCGGCTTTAATGGTGATCGTCGTGGCTGACGGTGGCCATGGTGAAGAATGCCAGGGTCAGCAACATGAATACAAGCGCCTGGATGAATCCGATGAACAATTCCAGCCCGTAGAAAATACTGGGCAGGAGAAAGGTGACGAGAAAGGCCATAACCAGCAAGACGACTTCACCGGCGAAGATATTGCCGAAGAGACGAAAAGAGAAGCTGATTATTTTGGAGATTTCGGCAATCAGTTCAAAGAAGCCGACCACGGCTCCCATTCCGTCTTTGAAGGGGTTCTTGAAGAACTTGGTGAAATAGCGGATTCCCAATGCCTGGACGCCGAAGAATTGGGTCATGAAGACTGAGATGAGCGCCAGGGCAAGGGTCATGTTCAGGTCGGCGGAGGGGCTGCGAAAGAGGGGGACAAGGACCGGCTTGCCTTCTTCGGCTGCGGCTGCGACGGCGATGGTTTCCGCGCCGGCCATCGCGAGCTGGTTGTCGAGCGCGCCCTGTGCGTGACTTTCGGCGCCACTATGGTAGATGCCGATCGAGCCAAAGCCGGGCAGGAGGCCAATGTAGTTGCTGACCAGAACGAAGATGAAGATGGTGATCACCCAGGGGAAGAATTTGCGGCTGTTGGCGGAGCCATGGCCGGCGATGCTCTGGGTCAGGTTCCACATTCCTTCGACGAGCATTTCGACGATGTTCTGCCAAGCGCCGGGGATTTCCTTCATTCTGGATACGGCAAAGACTGCCATCAGGATAATGATCAAGTCGACCAGGATGGTTGTCAGAAGGCCGTTTGTAAACCACTTTGGTCCGTGTTCCAGCAGCGCTTCAGCGGCCAATTCGACGTGGGGAGGGGGGGCATTGAAGAACGGCACCACGCTCAAGCCGAGCAGCGCGATGACGCCGATGGTCGCATTTCGAATGCGTGCATTCAAGACAAAAGCCTGGAGAAGATTCTTGAACAAGATCTACCCTCCTGTAAAGGGCCGTTTCTGGCGTTAGGCCACTGTTGTTTGCACAGGTGACGGGACGAACGTCGCCCTCCAACCCGTCCGATAGATCGCGACTACCCGCTGCATTAGCTTGTTCAGGGGAGGCGAAGCAGTGGGGTCGCTATCATTCTTGAAAAGTCGATTCCAGTATACGTGAGCGCGGAAGGATTGCGCAAATTTTCACAGCGTTGTTTTGGCATTTGTTTCTATTATGAGAATGACTCTCAGGCGTGGTTGGCTACGCGAATCGGGCGCGCCCTTGCTGGCAAGGAGCAGACGCCAACGCCGAGGTTGAAGGCTGCCGGTCCGCGGCCAATGGATGGGCAGGTTGCCTCACATTGTCAGAGTTCATAGATGCTGATAAAAGCGGCGATGATGAAGAGGAAAACGGTTGTGCCTATCAGCATACGGTTTCTGTGCAGGATTTCAATCCAGGTAGGAGGGGGCAGCAGATCTGTGGTGGGATCTTTTCTGGCGTTTTCGACGCCGAAGAGCGACTGGCGCAAGCCTTCGATGCTGGGAGGGCGCTCGTCGGGATGCATGGCCAACGCCTGGAAGACGGCCCGTTCCGTTCGCGTTGAGATGGCTGGGTTTAACTGGCGCAGTGGATCCAGCAGACCGGACTTGAGGAATCGTTCCCTGGCATCCTGGGGCGGCGCCCCCGCAAGGAGGTGATAGAGGGTGGCTCCGACGCTGTAGATATCTGAGCGCACATCGGTGTGACCGGTATCGCCGCCATACTGCTCGAGGGGGGTATAGGCAACTGTGCCCCGCCCCTGGACGACGGTCACCGTGCGTGCATCGTCCGGTTGCAAGACTTTGACCAGGCCGAAGTCAACCAGTTTCAGTCTGTTTTCGGGCGTGATTTTGATGTTGCCCGGTTTGATGTCGCGGTGGAGCACGGGCGGGTCCTGGCTGTGCAGGTACTCCAGGGCATCCAGTAGCTGCGCCGCCCACAGGAGCACTTGGGCTTCCGACAGGTGCTTGTTCTGTCGCAGCGCTTCGTTGACGATTTCCTGCAGGTCGCGGCCTTCGATAAAGTCCATGACCAGATACTCGCGGCCGTCCACGGAGAAGTAGTCGGACACCTTGGGGAGGTTGGGATGATCGAGCCGTGCCAGGACACTTGCCTCCTGGTAGAACTGTTCGATCGTCTGGCCCAGGTCCAGGTCGGGACCACGGTGGTCGATCAGGAGGGCTGGCAGGATTTCCTTAATAGCGCAAACCCGCCCGTCCAGGCGCAGATCGTTGGCCTGGTAGACGGCGCCCATTCCGCCCTGTCCGACGAGGCGGACGATTTCATAGCGCCCGCGCAAGATTGAATCTGAATCTAAGACTGTGGCCAAAAGACACCTCTGA
This sequence comes from Caldilineaceae bacterium, assembly GCA_022824025.1. Classification (GTDB taxonomy): domain Bacteria; phylum Chloroflexota; class Anaerolineae; order Caldilineales; family Caldilineaceae; genus Bin5. The sequence continues at coordinate 42,794 of JAJEBF010000061.1, read as the reverse complement.
GAGACTGGAATAGACGTTGAAGCAGGCCCGTTTATGTGGAGCGAATGTTAGCGGCTTTCTGTGCGCATTGGAGAGAGCTCAGACACAAAACAGATGCTGCGGAAGGCAGATTTTTGAAGCATGGGACCAGACGATTCGGGCCATGCCGGAGCCGGATTGCGCTCCCAATCCAGAAAATCTGTTGACGGATCATACTTGGTTCGTTATAATGAATTTCCCCCCTGACATCGCTACATCAGGTTTTCAGGCTTCCTGTTGCCATAGTATATTGAAGGCCAGGATGCTAAGAACCACACTATAAATACAAGAAGGCAAAAAGTGCAAGCGACAAAAATAGTTGTCCTTGCAAGGTAGTCGCAAGAGGGACGGAAATGACGCAAGAGGGTAACAACGCTGAACAACGTTTGATCGATTCTCGGGGCGCGCGGCCCGCCGACAGACAACGTGAGACGGCAATGCTGATCCTCCGCCATGGCAATCAGACCGGTCAGGGCTGGCCCCTCAGCCGTACCACGCCCTTGATCATAGGCCGTCACGATGAGTGCCATGTTACCCTTCCAGACCGGCAGGTGAGCCGCAACCACGCCCGAATTTTCTGGGACGGTTATGGGTATTCGATTCAGGACCTGGGCAGTAAGAACGGAACACACGTCAATGGAGTGGATATTGCCGACGCGTCGCATAGCCTTTCTGACGGCGACGAGGTGCAGATTGCCCTTCGTTTCAAACTGTCCTTTGTCGATGATGAAGCGACTACGCCTTTGACGCTGGACTCGTCTGAAAACGATACGCAGTCTGAGACCGGATTGCGGATTGAGGAGGAAACTCGGCAGGTGTGGCTGAACGGCTCGCTGCTGGAGCCCCCTTTGAGTTTGCATCAGTACCGGTTGTTGAGCGCGCTTTGGCATGAGGGGGGCGGGGTGATGACTCGGGAACAGATCGTTCAGGCGGTCTGGCCGGAGACTAGCGGCGCAGGGGTGAGCAAGCAAGCGATAGACGCTCTCGTGCGCCGGCTGCGGGAGCGGCTTTCCGAGCACGACGAGAGATCCAACTTCATTGTAACTGTGCGCGGTCACGGGTTCCGGTTGGAGAATCCCTGACCGCAGGGGCGGGGGTGAAAGGCGAGGCATACTCCCTTTTCGATACCCGCTTCTCTTTGCGCGCCCAACGAACGAGGCATCAGGGTTGATGAGTGGCTTGGCTGCATTGACGCCGACAGAGAGAGGGGGCCGCGCGCGTGAAGGGGCGGGGGCGAGTTCTGAATGCGGCGGATGCGCGCCGGGCGCGACAACGAGGAAGGCTGCCGCAGGTTTGGCGAATGGATCCGTGAAGGACGGCATAGTCTGGAGCGGAGAGGGGCAGGTTGCCGGCCAGTCGACGGTCACAGCGAATCCGCCGTCTGGCGCGGAACCACTTGGGCTCTACATCCATATTCCCTTTTGCGCCCGGAAGTGTCCCTACTGCGACTTCAACACGTACGCCGGGCTGGAGTCGCTCTATGAAGCCTATACCGAAGCTTTGTGCCGGGAGATGGACTGGTGGGCAACGCGCCTCGACGGGCGGAGGGTGGATACGGTATTTCTGGGCGGGGGTACGCCAACAGCGCTTGGATCGAGCCAGTTGGCGCAGATCCTGTCATTGGTACACGACCGTTTCTCGCTGGCAGCCGACGCTGAGATAAGCAGTGAGGCCAACCCCGGAATCGAGGATCGGGGGCAGTTTTCCTTGCTGCGTCGTTTGGGCGTGAACCGTCTGAGCATGGGCGTGCAGAGTTTTCAGGCGGACGAATTGGCGTTTCTGGGGCGCATCCACGACGCGGACGAGGCCCTGCGCGCCTATGACGCGGCGACAGAGGCGGGCTTTGCCAACATCAATCTGGATTTCATGTTTGGACTGCCCGGGCAGTCGGTCCAGGCCTGGAACGACACCTTGGAAAAGGCCCTGGCGCTGGCTCCCCGGCACCTCAGCCTGTACAGCCTGATCGTCGAACCGGATACGCCCCTGGCGCACTGGGTAGCAACCGGCAAGACGGTTGCGCCTGACGATGACATAGCCGCTGAAATGTACGAGACGGCGATGGCCGGTCTGCTGTCGGCAGGTTACGACCAGTACGAGGTGTCCAACTGGTCACGCGGCGCGGGATACGCCTGCCGGCACAATCTTCTGTACTGGCGCAATCAGGAGTGGATTGGCGTTGGGCCAGGAGCGCACAGTCACATGCGCTGCCCTGTTTCGTTGCGAGGCGAGTCCATGCCGGGCCTTTCATTCCTGTCCGGCGGCGGCAGCCAGGAAGGCGAGGAGGCGGACTCGGCGGCGGCTGCCATACGATGGGCCAATCGCAAGGGGGTCCAGGGCTACATCCGGCGCGTTGAGACGGGGGAGAGTCCCGTTGATTTTCAGGAGGCGTTGCCGGCCGAGGTGTCGATGGGCGAAACGATGATGTTGGGACTGCGTCTGGTGGAGGAGGGGGTCCCGTATTCCCGTTTTGAGGCGATGCACGGACAGCCCTTGGGGGCTGCATTTGGGCCCGCTCTCGATCGATTGCAGGGGAGCGGTTTGCTGGAATCTGATGGGAAACGAGTGCGTTTGACCTCCAGAGGGCTGCTCGTGGGGGACCGCGTCTTCAGCGAGTTCATCGCCTGAGTTCTGGGTGAACGAACGCCAAATCGAATGTTGGCCGCGTCTGAGGAGTTAAAGCGCAGCGCGAAATTCGCGGCCAAAACAAGGGGGAGTCTACCTGTGCTGCAGGCGATAGTTTTTGATTTTGACGGAACGATTCTGGACACTGAGACGCCTGATTTCCAGACTTGGCAGGAGATTTTCAGCCGATATGGGGTCGAGTTGCGGCTGGAGCTGTGGCTGCAAGCGGTCGGGGGCGGCACGGGTGAGTTTGCGCCACATGATCATCTGGAGAGTTTACTGGGCAGAGAAATCGACCGGGAGGGGTTACGAAGGGAGCGTCGGAAGCGATATATGGCTCTGATTCAGGCCCAACCGATAATGTCTGGCGTGCTGGAGTTGATAGCGGCAGCCGAGCGGCGAGGTTTGCGGCTGGCAGTGGCGTCAAGCTCGGACCGCGAATGGGTTGAGTCGCATTTGAAGCGACTGGGGCTGCGCGAGCGTTTTGCGGCGGTTGTCACCGCGGATGACGTGGAACGGGTTAAGCCGGACCCGGCCCTCTACCGGCTGGCGGCGCAGAGGCTGGAGGTTTCGCCCCGGCGGGCAGTCGCGATCGAAGACTCTTACAACGGCATGATTGGCGCGCAACGGGCTGGTCTGCGCTGCGTTTCGGTGCCGAACCAGATTACCCGCGTTTCCGACTTTTCGGGCGCGGATCTCTTTCTGGATTCGATTGCCAGCATGGCTCCGGATGAACTGATCGCCTGTTTTGATCGTATTGACGCTGACCGAACGGAAACTTGAACCCGGATGCTTCACAGTCAAGCCTGTCGTCGCTTGGAAATCTGTGGGAAAGAAGACGCTCCATGACCCGCGCCATCTACCCGGGCAGTTTTGATCCTTTCCATAACGGCCACCTGGATATCGCCCGCCGTGCGGCTGCGCTGTTTGATGAGTTGCTTGTGACGGTCTTTGACGCGCCGGCCAAACGGTTGCTTTTTTCTACGGAAGAGCGCATCGAGCTGGCGGAAGAAGCCCTCGGAGACGTGAAGAATATTTCGATTGTGTCATATAGCGGACTAACGGTAAAATGGGCACTGCGACATGGAGTCCGGGTGATCGTACGCGGGATCAGAAATGTGGATGATCTCTCATTTGAATCCCGCATTGACATGGCCAACCGGCTGATGGCGCCCCAGATTGAGACATGTTATCTGCTGTGCAGCACGGAGTACATCTATCTCAGTTCCACGATTCTGAAGGAAGTGGCGAGCCTGGACGGCGATGTTTCCCATTGGGTGACGCCGTATGCTGAGCAGGCGTTACGGCAACGGTTTGCGGAGGGCGGGGACGAGCGGAGAGGCATTGGGTTTCAGGATTCTGGCGGTTGCCGGGAGCTGTCAAACGAAAGTTCAAACTGACCATGGAAATTCTACAACTGGTGGATCAACTTGAACAGACTCTGAATAGAGGGTGGCGGGTGCCATTTTCGCCCTCTTTGATCGTGAATTCGGAGGAGTGTCTCCGGCTGATCGATCAGATGCGTATCAGCATACCGAGCGCGATCAAAGAAAGCGAGCGGATGATAACGGAGCGCGACCGCATATTGAGTGATGCGCAGGCCCGGGCGGAGCAGATCGTCGCGCACGCGGAGCAGCAGGCGATCCAGGTTGTCAGCGAGGACGAGATCACCGAACGCGCGCGTGAGGAAGCGGAAAGAATCATCGCGCATGGACACGCGGAGGCGATCCGGCTTGTCGATGAAGCCGAAGTATATGCGCTCGATGTGTTATACCGGCTGCGGGACAAACTGAACAATTCGCTGCATCAGGCTGAGAATGGAATTCAGGCAATCGAAGCCAGCCAAGCGCCGCAGGAGCAGGACGCGCCGGCAGAAACAGAGGGGGAGCTTGCGTTTTCTCCCGCAATACCTCTCGATGATGATGAAGATGAAGATGAGTTGCGGGAAAAGTTATAGAAACCGCATGACTCCCCTTTCCTGTTGATGATTGGCCGCTTCGCCTCTTATTTGCGCAGGAAACCATACTTACTAAACTTCATGCAGTGGCTCGCAAATTGGTCGCCTCGCGCCCGAAAGCTGATTGGGACGCTTTTTCTGTGCAGCCTGGTCGGATTGACCTATCGATCCTACTTCCGCAACTGGGTCCCCTTGGGCCCGCAGCGAACGGTCACAACGATCAACCTCAAAATGGGTGTCCACACGCGCCTGACGGATGAGCCGGACGCGGCCAAGATAAAGCGCAGCCTCGAAATGGTGCGGGAGATGGGCGCGCCGTGGATCGTTGAGTACTTTCCCTGGGCCTACTACGAATCGAAACGGGGCCAATACGAATGGAGCCACCCGGATCTGGTCATCGATCACGCCAACCGGCAAGGGCTTACCGTGATAGCCCGCCTGGGTTACGTGCCGGAGTGGGCGCGTCCGGAAGATTCCCATCATCTCTACCTGGCGGAGGAAAACTACGAGGCGTTCGGGCATTACGCTGTTGAATTCGTGCGGCGCTATCAGGGAAAAGTCCAATATCTGATCATTTGGAACGAGCCGAACCTGAGCCTGGAATGGGGTTTTCGTCCGGTCGATCCGGCATCCTATGTCAAGATGTTGAAGGTGGTTTATCCGATGGTGAAAGCGGCTGCCCCGGATGTGCAGGTGCTGGCGGGGGCGCTTGCGCCGACGCTGGACCCGCCGGGGAGCGAGTGGAGTATGAACGATCTGGACTACCTGCAGGCGATGTACGACGCGGGCGCGGCCGGCTACTTCGACATACTGGCTATTCACGCGTACGGCCTGGGATTCGACGCGGACGAGCCGGCGGGCGAATCGGTCATCAACTTTCGGCGCTCCGAACTTCTGCGGGAGATTATGGTGCGGAACGGCGATGGCGATAAGACGGCGATGATCACAGAAGGCGGTTGGAACGACCATCCTCGCTGGACGAGAGCAGTGCGTCCGGCCCAGCGGATTCTCAACTCGGCCCGGGCGTACGAGATTGCCTCGGGCGAGTGGCCGTGGATGGAGAGCGTCTGTCTGTGGGTGTTTCGCTTCCCCTGGGATCAGAAGAGTTACCAGGACTACTACACCTTTGTCGACACTGACTTTGAGCCCAAGGCGATCTATCTGGAGATGCAGCGATACGCGGCGGGGCGGTTCGAGGCGCCATGACGGACAAGGAAAGGCACGGGGAGAAAGAAACCTTGGCGGCGCCGGGCGGTTCCGACCGGCAGTGGCTGGTTGCAGGGAGCGATGGCAACCGCTGGACCGGGTTTGACGTGCGGCGCAGTTTCGAATCGCGGCCGCGGTTGTGGATCGCTGTCCTTATACTGGCGCTGGCGGTTGGCGGGTGGCTCCTACTGCGCACAAGCGGGCCGGCGGTGGACGAGACCTGGCTCATGATGCAGGAAAGGGGGAGCTGGCGTGTGGGCATGGACCCGAGTTTTCCGCCATTTGAGATGCTGGATGCGGAGGGCGCGCCGATCGGCTATGACGTGGACCTGGCGCGGGAGATCGCGGCGCAGTGGGGGCTGGAGGCCGAGATCGTTGCGATCGGGTTCGACAGTCTGTTGGATGCGCTGCTGGTCGGCCGCGTAGACGCAGTGATCAGCGCGTTTCCGTTCAATGCCCGCATGACGAAAGACGTATATTACCTGCCGCCCTATTTCGAGGCCGGCGTTTGGCTTGCTGCCCGCGCCGACGCGCCGTACGAGGAGGTCGCGGACCTGGATGGGGGTACGGTGGCGGTGGAGTGGGGCAGCCGGGGCGACGCGATTGCCCGCCGCCTGCAACGGGAGGGCGCGGAATTTGAGCGGATGCCGTTCGAATCTTCGGAGAAGGCGATCCAGGCCCTGGTCAGCGGCGCGAGCGACGCCCTGTTGATCGACGGCGTCACGCTGCGTCTGGCGCAGGGCGAAGGCAAGCGGATAGGGGCTGTAGGCGACGTGCTCGACGAGGATCCTTATGTGATCGCGGTGTCTGTTAAGGCGCCGGTGTTGCGGGGGGCGCTCTTTGAGGCGATGGCGGCGCTGGAGGAGGAAGGGCGGCTGGACTTCCTGGAAGAACGCTGGTTTGGGCAGGTTGCGGAAAAGGAGTGAGGAGCGGAGGAAAACCACTCCTCACTGTTCGGTCATTTTACTTGGGTCAGCCAGCCCCATTTGTCCGGCATGTTGTCTTCGAGGATGCCGAAGAAGACGCCCTGGATGGCCTGGGTGATGGGGCCGCGTTTGCCGTCGCCGACCGGCAGCCTGTCCACGGAGCGGACGGGGGTGATTTCGGCAGCGGTGCCGGTGAAGAAGATTTCGTCGGCCAGGTAGAGCATTTCGCGGGTCATGGCCTGTTCGCGCAGGTCGTAGCCCAGGTCGCGGGCGATGGTGATGGCGGCGTCGCGGGTGATACCGCCAAGGATGCTGCTGCCGAGTGGCGGTGTATAGATAACACCTTTGTAGATGACGAAGATATTTTCGCCGCTGCCTTCGCTCACCTGACCGTTGGTGTCGAGCGCGATGCCTTCGGTGAAGCCGTTGTCTTTGGCCTCCATGACGATATTCTGACTGCTGACGTACTGGCCGCCGATCTTGGCCATTGGGCTGAGCATGTTTGAAGCCATGCGCCGCCAACTGCTTACCTGGACATCCACACCTTCTTCGATGGCTTCCGCTCCGAGATAGCGGCCCCATGGCACGGAAGCGAGGATGGCGTCTACGGGGCAGCCGCGGCCATCGACGCCCAGGCTTTCGTAGCCGCGGAAGACCAGCGGCCGGATATAGGCGCTGCGATGGTCGTTTTTGAGCAGGACGGCTTTGGCCACTTCCATCCATTCGTCGACCGTCAAGGGCGATGGAATGTGGGCTACTTTGCAGGAGTAGAGAAGCCGCTCAAAGTGCTCCGGGCCTCGGAAGATGGCGGCGGCGTCATTCACTTCGTAGGCGCGAATCCCCTCGAATGCGCTGCTGCCATAGTGCAGCGCATGGGTGAATACATGCACCGTTGCCTGCTCCCACGGAATGACCTCCCCGTTCATCCAGATATAATCCGCTTGCATTTTCGCCATCGCTGAACTCCTTCTTGCCAGGTGCGCGCCCGGTTGGCGGTGACGGGCCAACCGGCTTCGTTGTGGTTGCCTGGGAGAGCGGTCCGCCCTCCAGCAGTGCCAAGCCTGTTTGCATTATACAGTGTAAGAATCCGATAGGCTAAGAATTGACCGCGCGGGAAGAACTGCAGTGGTCGGAACTGCAGTGGTCAGTGGTCAGTGGTCAGTGGTCAGTGTACGCTGCGATTGGTTGGGGATGGGCGTAAAGCGACATTGGGAGGAGAGGCGGGAAGTGGGGGGCGGCAGTTCGCCGTTGCGGGTTTAACGCCAGACGCGGGGGAGGTACTGCTTGAACTGTGGGGAGGTCCGTTCGGTTGGGACGGCTACGACCTCTATGGATACGGCGGTGGCGGGACCCCAATTGCCGTAGGCGTCTTGCGCTTCGAGGAAGATGGTGTGGGTGCCGGGCTGAAGGCCGGTGGTGTCGAGCGATCCGGTCAAGGACTCGACTGTGGAATCGTATTCGCCGTCGAGGGGCTGCAGCGTTTCGAAGGTGGTTGCAATCCAGGATGGCGCCCCAACGGAGAAGCGGGCTGCACTGATGGGCTGGGCGGGTTCGGTGTCGGAGCCGCTGCCGGCGCTGCGGGTGTCGTCGGCGGTTGCGGTCAATGTGACTTCCTTGCCGGGGAGCAGGCGCGGCGGGTCGGCGCTGGCGCCGGTTACGTCGGGTCCGGCGGGCAGCTGGTAGGGTCGTCGGGCCGTTTTGGCGGCATAGACGAGGGAGTCGAGGATCTGGTCGGCAATATGGGACTCGAAGTAGGGGCATTGCTGGAAGAAGGCGGTGCCGAGCTCGTAGGTAAAGGCGGCGACGCCAAGGACGCCGTAGGCGAAATCGGTGGCGCTGCCGTCGAAGCGGTACATGCAAAGTTCGGGATTGCAGACTTTGTAGTCGGGGAAATAGCCCAGTTTGCGGCCGAGGCGGCGCAACTCGTCGTGATTGGGGGCCGGATAGGAGGTGTGCTCCCAAGGGTAGAAGAGGAGGCGACCGTAGGAGTGAAGAGAGATGAAGACGCCGTTTGTATCCTCGGGAGCGGGATCGTTGTAGCTTTCGCCGCGCTGGTCGGCGAAGACGTCACGGAGATAGTCTTCGATGGCGCGGGTTTCCGGCTCGGAAGCGGCTTCGTCGCCGCGGTAAAAGTTGGAGCAGACATCGCCTGACGAGCAGCCGTTACAGTGATTCCACAGGAAGCTGCCGTTGCGGTTGAGGTCGACACCGTGCTTGGGAAAATCACAGCCGTTGGAGGCGTTGGTATTTTTGCGCCAGAGGTGCCCCTTTTCGACCCATGTACGTCCGTCCGGATTGACCAGGGGGATAATGTGGATACGGTTGTAATCGAGGAGCCACGTCAGGTCCGGGTCGGCGCCGTAGCCTGCGAGCAGCTTTTCCGCGTAGAGGGTGGCGATTTCGGTGGTGGCCAGTTCGCGGGGATGTTGCGCGGCAGTCACGACCAGCTCGCCTTTTTCGATGTCGGTTACCTGGCTGTTGGTGAGGACGAGCGCCTGGATGTCGGAGCCTGCCAGGCCCCAGGAGCGGGTCTTGTACCAGCTGTTGCCGATGTCGATCAGCTCGGCCAGATTGGGGTGTTGTTCAGCCAGTGCTGCCAAATCGGTGTGGGTTGCTTCAACTGTGCGATAGCAGGCGTAGCCGGGAATGCGGCCGGCGGCGGCCTGCGTCTGAAGGGCGCAAGGGTCGGGCAAGGCGGCGGTCAGATCCGGTTCCTGCGAGAAGGGGTAGCCTTCGCGAGCGAGCCATTCCTGTTGCTCGGGCGACACAAGGGCGTCGGCGGACTGTTGCTGCGGGCGGACGTGCCAGACGTCGACGCGCTCAAAAAGGGTATTGAGAGCGTAGGCGTCTGTGTAGTTGATGCGGGCGACGACGTCATCGGTGGACTGGTCTTGTTCGCAGGGATCCTCGAGGGGGGAGACGGCGACGCCGGCGGCGTTGAGCAGAACATCCCTGGCGCGCGCCGCGACATTGTGTTGTTGCCGAGTTAGGAAAAGCAGCACGGCCAAAAGTGCAATCCCCGCGGCCCCGCCTGCAACGCGAACGAAAGCTCTCTTTGCGCTCATAGATCAGCAGCGGCCAACGATAAGCAGGTGAGAATTGCCAATGGCCTCTGTCTTCAAGTCTTGTCGACGAGCAGCTGGTCCACAGCTGCCGTCAACTCGGAGAGCGTACTGACCTGCAGGATTTTGTCGCACAGGGGCACATACTCAAGCATATCGCTGTCGCCGCTGCCCCAGAGCATCGGCATCTCGGGATTCAGCCACAGTGTGCGGCGACTGCGGCGGGCCATTTTCCTGAATATATCGAGCCGGGGATCGTTATAGTTGTTGCGGCCGTCGCCGACGACGATGAAGGTGGTGCGGTGGTCGATGGTGTCGAGGTAGTTGTCGGCGAAATTCTGGAGGCTGTGGCCCAGGTCGGTGCTGTAATAGCCCGGGGGCATCCTGATCAGTACCTGTTGGATCGCTTCATTGGCGCGGTTGCCTTGAAAGTCGGGCGTGATGTACTCCAGGTGGTCGATGAAGGCGAAGGCGTGGGACTTGCTCACCTGGTCCTGCAGTTCATAGAGCAGCGAGAGCATGAGTTCGGTGCAGTGGCGCATGGAGGTGCTGATGTCGCAGATCACGACCAGCTTGGGCTTCAGAGTGCGGTCGCGGTGTTTGATCTGGAAGGGGACGCCGCCGTGTTTGAGGTTGGCGCGGATGGTGGCTTTTGCGTCGAGCTGGCCGGTTTTGGCACGTTTTTGGCGGAGGGCGATGCGGCTGCGGAGGAGGGCGGCCAGTCGACGCACTTCCTGGCGCAGCTTCTGCATGTCAGTGTCGGAGAGGGCCTGGAACGGGCGATCCATGAGGCCGTCGAGCTGGTCTTCTGGGCGCTGTTCGGCCATGTTTTCGGCGATGCGCTGGCCGGCGTGCTGGCGAAGCTGCTCGCGCAAGGCGTCCATGTTTTGGGCGATGAGCTGGCGCATCTGATCCAGGCGTTCCTTGTTCATGCCTATCTGGGCCATGAGCTCCATGATCTCCTGCATTGCATCGCGCACTTGCTCGAACTGCAGGGCGCGCTGCATACGGCGCGCCATCCATTCACGGTAGCGGAGATCGTCGGCGTTGTTCAGGCCCACCATCTGGCCGAGGGCATCCAGTTCTTGCGGGGTCATCTGTTCGCCGCGCAGGAGTCGCTCGAGCATCTCTCGCAGCCGCTGGCCGAACTCTTTGAGGGCCTGGGCCAGCATGTTGGCCTCTTCCTCGGACAGATCCTCCATCATATTCATGAGCGGAGGCGGCTCGCCGCTGCCGAAAAAGAGGGGAAAGAGCTCTTCGAAAGTGGGCAAGCTTTCGACATCCTTCACCAGTGTGGCGCGCAGGCTGAGGCGGAAGGATTCTCGATCCTGGACGCCGAGGTTGTCCACGGCGGTGAAGGCGTCGGCGCTTTCGGCCAGGCTGACGCGCACGCCGCCGGAACGCAGCGCTGAGATAAATTTAACGATTCGCTCTTCCATTGGGTTCTCCTCGGCAGCGGGGGGCGGAGGCGTACTCTACGTTGTTTCCAGGGGCGTGGTTGGGCGGCATGGTCGGGTGACGCATGGGTCAGTCGATGCGTCGCCGGCGGGGCAGCTCCTGGTCCCAGTCGGTTTCGTCGTCATCGTCCTGGCCGTCCATGCGCCCCAGCTGGCGCTGCACCTTTCGCAGGTCGGTCTCGTGTTTCAGGAGGACGCTGAGGGTTGTCTCCAGGGTCTTGCGATCGAGGCTTTCGGAATTGAGGGTGACAAGCGCCTGCGCCCAGTCCAGGGTTTCGGAGATGCTGGGCAGCTTGCGGAGGTCGATCTGGCGCAGGCTTTGCACAAGCTCTACGGCCTGGCGGGCCATCTGCGGAGCGAGGTCGGGCACTTTGAGGCGGACAACGTCCAGCTCTTGTTCGAGAGAGGGATAGCCGATGAAGAGATAGAGGCAACGCCGTTTGAGCGCCTCGCTCAGCTCGCGGGTGTTGTTGCTGGTGAGGACGACGATGGGTATGTGTTTGGCGGCGAGTGTGCCGAGCTCCGGCACGCTGACCTGGAAGTCGCTGAGGACTTCGAGCAGGAAGGCCTCGAATTCGGCATCGGCGCGGTCGATTTCGTCGATGAGGAGGACAACGGGCTCGTCGCTGAGAATTGCGCGCAGGAGGGGCCGCTGCAGGAGGAAACGCATGGAGAAGAAGACGTCTTCTTCGTCGGTGAGGCGGTCGGCGGCTTCGGCGAGCGAGCTGGCTCCGGCGAGGGTCTGCTGGAGCTGGTCGCGCAGCAGCTGCGTATACAGGAGCTGCTTGGCGTACTCCCATTCATAGAGGGCCTTGGTCTCGTCGAGGCCTTCGTAGCACTGCAGGCGGATGAGGTTGCGGCCGAGCGAGCCGGCAATGGCCTTGGCGAGCTCGGTCTTGCCGACGCCGGCCGGGCCTTCGGTGAGCAGCGGTTTGCCCAGTTGCTGCGACAGGTAGACGGTTGTGGCGATTTCATCGCTGGCAATGTATTGCTGCCCGCCAAGACAGTCTTTCGTTTCTTCGATTGACTGGAACGAGCGCGTTGTATTCATGTGTGGGGGAGGCTCCTTTGGCTGTGGTTCAGTGGCCGGCGAGGGTTTCGATGATGAGCCGCCGGCAGTGGACCGCTGCAGTACGGTGTAGTGTATCTGACAGGCAAGCGCTTGGCAAGGCATGGGAAACGCCGGGCGCATCTGAACTGCAGTGGTTAGTGGTCAGGGGTCAGGGGTCAGTGGGAGGCAGGCGGGGCGGGATGAAGACGCGCCGCGGGTCGGGGAATTGGGGTCTCGTTTGGCGGTTTCGGGAGGTTGGCGGGAGGCGGCGGGGCTGGCGGCGCGGAATGAGTGGTTGCGCGAATCACAATAGTTCAGCTATATTCTTTTCCGTGTCGATGAGGAAATGACCGAAATCGGTTTGAGGGGGGGTAGAGCGGAAGGGACGGGGCGGCAGCGCCAGGAGGCGCGAGGCGCCGCGAGGGCCTGGATTTGGAAATCGTCAAATGAGGAAAGTGGAATGCTGGATACAGATCGCCTGATCGCCTTTACCAGAGACATTGTACGCATCCAGAGCTTGAGCGGCGAGGAGGGGCAGGTTTCCCGCCGGATCGAGGATGAGATGAAGGCGCTGGGGTTTGACAGGGTATGGACGGACAGCGTGGGCAACGTCGTTGGCGTGCTTGAGGGCGCGCAGCCCGGGCCGACAATCGTCTTTGACGCGCATACGGATACGGTCGGAGTCTCGCCAGGTGTGCCGTGGGAGCTGGACCCGTTCAGCGGAGAGGTGCGGGATGGCGCGCTGCACGGGCGGGGCGCGGCGGACATGAAGGGCGCGCTAGCGGCGATGGTGCATGGCATTGGCGGGCTTGACCGGGCTGAACTGAAAGGCAAAGCAGTGGTGAGCGCCTCGGTGATGGAGGAGGTGCTGGAGGGGGTGGCGCTTGAAAAGGTGATCGGGCAGACGGGCGCCGATTTTGTTGTGATTGGCGAGGCGTCCGATTTGCAGATCGTGCGGGGGGGACGCGGCCGGGCCGAGATACACTTGACGACGACGGGGCGTCCGTCGCACTCGTCGGCGCCGCAGATGGGTCGGAACGCGGTGCTGGACATGATGCGGGTGATTGCTGCGGTGGAGGACCTGGCGCTGGACGAGCATCCGCAGATGGGTCCGGCGATCTTTGCGCTGACGGATATTATCAGCGAGCCGTACCCGGGCCATTCGGTTATTCCGAGCATCTGCAAGGTGACCTATGACCGGCGGCTGCTGCCCGGGGAGAACGCCGAGCGTGTGCTGGCGGACGTCAGGCAACGGCCGGAGCTGGCCGATATCCAGCTGGATGCCCGCGTGGGCATTGGAGAGTACACGAGCTATACCGGACACACGTTTACGACGGAGAAGTTCTTTCCGGCATGGCTGGCGGACGACGTGGACCCGTATGTGACGATGGCTCTGGGCGCAGTGCAGAGCGCGGGCATTGATGCGGGCCTGAACGCTTACCGTTTCTGCACGAATGCGGCGTATACCGCGGGCAGGGCAGGCATCCCGACGATCGGGTTTGGGCCGGCGACGGAAGCCGACGCGCACATTATCAACGAGAAGCTGAAGCTGGATGACTTGATTGGCGCGGCGCGCGGATACAGGGCGATCGGCGAAGCCGTGTTGGGTTAAACGCAAGGGCAAGCATGGGTCAGCAGATCACGCTAACACAGAAGGAGGCCCGCCGGTTGGCTGTTGCCGCGCAGGGGCTGGCGGGGCCGCGCGCGCAGGCAAGCAAAACGGGCATCGTCGAACTCCTGAGGCGGATAAACTGCCTGCAGATCGATCCGATCCGGGCGGTGGAGCGGACGCAGCTGCTGGTGTTGTGGAGCCGGATGGGGATATTCGACCCGTCGTGGCTGGATGAACTCCAACGGGAGCGCGTAATCATTGAAGGCGACGCGCACCGCGCCTCGTACGTTCTTACGGAAGATTATCCATTCCTTCGCCTCTGGATCAGGAAACTTTTTGAGCGGAAGGGCGCGGGTATGGAGCGGGCGAGGGCGTGGATGGGGGCAAACGGAACGTTACGCGACCAGATCCTCGGGCGACTGGAGAAGAGGGGGCCTCTGCCAGCATCTGCTTTCGCCGACCTGGAGACTGGCCCGGTGGCCCCTTCACGGTGGGCAAGCGGCAAGGCCACCTCCCGGATGCTGGATTTGCTGTGCTGGCAGGGCGTGGTTATGTGCGTCGGCCGCGAGGGAAATCACAGGTTGTGGCATCTGCGGGACGTGTGGATGGCCGATTGGGCGGGGCAGGAGGGGCCGGCGGAAGAGGAGGTGGTGGGCCTCACCTGCCAGCGTTCGCTGAAGGCGCTGGGGGTGGCCAACCAGCGGCAGATCAGCCGGCATTTTCTGCGCAACAGGTATCCCAATCTGAAGCGCAGGCTGGCGGAGCTGATGGAGGAGGGGATTGTGCTGCCGGCGCAGGTTATTGGCGAGGATGGCGCCTGGGAGGGCGAGTGGTATCTCCACCGGGACTCTCTGCCGTTGCTGGCGTCGATTCAGGGAAGCGGATGGACGCCGCGCACGGTGTTTTTGTCGCCATTCGACAATTTGATCTGTGACCGGGAGCGGACAGAGCGTTTGTTTGATTTTCACTTCCGAATCGAGATTTATGTGCCGAAAGCCAAGCGGGAGTACGGCTATTATGTGATGCCGCTGCTGCATGGCGACCGCTTCATCGGGAGAATGGACTCGAAACTCGAACGCAAGACTGGAATCTACCATATCCATGCACTGTATCCTGAAGAGGATGAGCGCAATGACGCGCAGACCGGAGCTGCTGTTGCAGACTCAATTCGGGAGCTGGCCCAGTTTATCGGCGCGAAGCGTGTCAAACTGGGCGACCGGATCCCTGCAGTCTGGCGCACGGCTCTGGACAAGGAGGTCACACAAGGCTTATGACTGCATCTGCACAGGCGGCTTCAGGGCAAACGGCGAATGCGTCGGCCCGGTTCGGAACGTTTGGAGGTGTGTTCACGCCGAACGTTCTGACAATTCTGGGGTTGATTCTGTTTTTGCGGGCGGGCTGGGTTGTGGGCCAGGCCGGTTTGCTGGGCGCGCTGCTGATCGTGTTGATCGCCAACTCGATCAGTTTTCTGACGGGGTTGTCGCTGTCCGCGATCGCGACGTCGATGAACGTGCGGGCGGGGGGGAAGTATTACCTGATTTCACGGACGCTGGGACGTGAAATCGGCGGCGCCATTGGGGTGCCGCTGTATCTGTCGCAGGCGATTTCGGTTGCCTTCTACATCATCGGTTTCACCGAGTCGCTGGAGGGCATAGCCTTTTTCAGCCAGATCGATGCGAGGGTGCTTTCGACAGGGATCGCCATTGTCTTCGCGGTAGTGGCGTTTATCGGCGCGGACTTTGCGATCAAGATCCAGTATTTCATTTTGGCGGCGTTGATGGCGGCGCTGCTTTCTTTCTTTGGGGGAGGCTGGTTTTCGATACAGGCGCCGACGCTGACGGCCAACTATGGCGAGGGCATGAGCTTCTGGAGTGTTTTCGCGGTCTTCTTCCCGGCGGTGACGGGGATTGCGGTGGGCGCGAGCATGTCTGGCGATCTGAAGGACCCGGGGCGGAGCATTCACAAGGGCACACTTTATTCGGTGATGTTTACGGCGGCGGTCTACTTTCTGTCGGTCGTCTGGCTTTCGTTGCATGGCAGCCCGGACGAGTTGAAGAGCAACACACTGATTATGCGGGATATCGCGCTGTTTCCGCCGCTGATCCTGATCGGGGTTTGGGCGGCGACGCTGTCATCGGCGCTGGGCAGCATTGTGGCGGCGCCGCGCACGTTGCAGGCGATGGCGTCGGATGGGATTGTGCCGCGGGTGTTGGGGTCGCGGCTGGGGAGCAGGACGGAGCCGCGTGTGGGTGTCCTGATCACGGCGGGGATCGCGTTTGCGGTGATTTGGGCCGGTGATCTGAATGTTGTGGCGCCGATCATCACGATGTTCTTCCTCAACACGTACGGGATGACGAACCTGGTGGCGGGGATCGAGAAGCTGGTGGGGAATCCCAGTTTCCGTCCGCGGGCGAAGATCCACTTCAGTTTTTCGTTGCTGGGCGCGGCGGGTTGTTACGGAGCGATGTTCGTGATCAATCCCGGGGCGACGGTCGTGGCCATTCTGATCAGCTACGGGATCTATTTCTATTTGGAGCGCCGCTCGACGATTCGCACGTGGGGCGATGTTCGGAACGGGATCTGGTTTGCGCTGGCACGGCGGTCGTTGCTGAATCTGGAGCGTTCGGTCTTTCATGCCAAGAACTGGCGGCCGAACATACTGGTATTCACGGGGCAGCCGCATAACCGGGCGCCGCTGGTGGAGATAGCGAATCTGCTGAGCCGTGGGTATGGGATTGTTTCGTTCTACCAGTTGCTGGTGGGGGATATCGATCAGCTGGCGAGGAGAAGGCTGCGAAGCATCGCGCGGCGGCAGATCCGTTCGTTCATCCAGGAACAGAATATGACGGCCTTTGCCGAGGCTGACATTGTGGAGAATTTCTATGCAGGCGCGGTGACGGTGAGCCAGTCACATGGTGTGGGCGGGCTGGAGCCGAACGCGGTGCTGATGGGTTGGAGCGATACGGAGGGTGGGCGCACGCTTTCGCTGCGGCTGCTGTCGACGCTGTTTGAGCTGGGCAAGTCGGTGTTGTTCCTGCATTTTGACGAGAAGCGGGGGTTCGGCAACCAGAAGGTGATCGATGTGTGGTGGCGCGGGCGCAGCGGGAACGGTGATCTGATGCTGTTGCTGGCGCACATTATTTCGCAGAGTCCGACATGGGACGGG
Organism: Caldilineaceae bacterium; assembly: GCA_022824025.1. Lineage (GTDB taxonomy): Bacteria > Chloroflexota > Anaerolineae > Caldilineales > Caldilineaceae > Bin5. Next base: position 25,717 of record JAJEBF010000061.1, on the reverse strand, counting down.
GCTTCGATCCGGCTGCTGCAGACTCTGCCGCGCGGGGAGGGGCGGGAACAGGTGGAGGCCCATCTGCGAGCGCTGTTGGATAGGGTGCGGGTGAATGCGGAGCCGGTGGTGATCGTGCCCCCGCGTGGTGAGCGGTTCCCGGATACGGTGAAGACGTGGAGCAGGGAGACGGACCTGACGTTGCTGGGCATGAACCGGCCGGAGGCGGAGGCCCGGGAGAGCTATGGAAACCAGTTGAATGGCTGGCTGCGATCGGTGGGAACGGTACTCTTGATTCACAGCGGGCAGACGGAGGATATATTGGCTCCGGACGATTGAACGGCAGTGGTCAGTCGTCAGTGATCAGTGGTCAGTGGATGGCTGCCTGAGTCGTCGTTGCAGGACTGTTACTCGCCTGGCTGCTGTGCTATACTGCCCAAAGTGGGTTGAGGCAGCCTGCTCTACCGTTGGCACACTTTTTCAAGACACACATTGTTTAGCGAAGCGCTTCCACCGCCGCCGGGAGGTGTAGAGTGGCGGGGCAGCGCTTTATCTATCATTCCTTTGGCTGGCTTTCGAGGTAGCGGGAGGCCGGCACGCCATTCCAAGCGGAGAAATAAACGATGCGCGCGAATCCGATTCGCAAGTTGCTCGATGATGGAAAACCGACGCTGGCAACGCACATACACAGCGTGTGGCCGAACGTGGTGGAGGCGCTGGGTCATACGGGGCTGTACGATTATGTGGAGTTTGTGGCGGAGTATGGAACGTATACGCTGCACGATTTGGACAACATTTGCCGGGCAGCCGAACTGCACGGCCTGGGCTCGATGATCAAGATCGACTGGGCGAACAACGAGTTTGTTGCGCAGCGGGCGGTGGGGTCCGGGTTCAACAGCGTGCTGTTTTCGGACGTGCGTTCGGCGGCGGGCGCGGCGGACTGTGTGAGCTATGTACGGGCGGATACGCCGCACGCGGGCGGCACCTTCGGGGTGGCGACGCGGCGGTTTTCGTACATGGGGTACGGGGGCAATGAGGCATATGTGCAGGCGCTGGACGAGATTGTGGTGGCGCTGATGCTGGAGAAGAAGCCGGCGCTGGATGAGCTGGATGGGATTCTGGCTGTGGACGGGGTGGAGATGCTGCAGTGGGGGCCGTCCGACTTTTCGATGAGTATTGGCAGGCCCGGAGCACGGAATGATCCGGAGGTGCAGGCGGCGTCGAAGCGGGTGATCGAGGGCTGTCTGACGGCAGGTGTGCATCCGCGGATTGAGATTGGGACCGCGGACGATGCGAAGCGCTATCTGGACATGGGCGCGCGGCATTTCTGCATCGGCACGGATATCTCGATCCTGCACGGATGGTGGCAGAAGGAAGGCGAGAGTATGCGGAAGGCCCTGGACGAGTAGGGCAGGGGACAGGTGTTGACCTAGCCTACGCGTTCGAGGAAGCGGACGTCGTTGGTGAAGAAGTAGCGGATGTCGTCGATGCCGTATTTGAGCATGGCGATGCGTTCGGGGCCCATGCCGAAGGCGAAGCCGCTGAAGACAGCGGGGTCGTAGCCGCCGTTTTGGAGGACGATGGGGTGGACCATGCCGGCGCCGAGGATTTCAAGCCAGCCGGTGTGTTTGCAGACGCGGCAGCCCCGGCCGCCACAGAGGACGCAGCCGGCGTCGACTTCGACGCTGGGCTCGGTGAAGGGGAAGTAGCTTTTGCGGAAGCGGAGCGGGCGGCCTTCGCCGAACATCTGATTGGCGAAGTTGACGAGCGTTCCTTTGAGGTCGCTGAAGGTTACGTTGCGGCCGACGACGAGGCCTTCGACCTGGTGGAACATCATGTCGTAGCGGGCGCTGACGTCTTCGTGGCGGTAGCATTTGCCGGGCAGGATGACGCGGATGGGCTCCGGGCAGTATTCGCGCATGGCGTGGATCTGGCCGGGGCTGGTGTGTGTGCGGAGGATGACGCCGGGCGTTGTGGTGTAGAAGGTGTCCCACATGTCGCGGGCGGGATGGCCTTCGGGGATGTTGAGGAGGCCGAAGTTGTTGTCGTCGGTTTCGACTTCGGGGGAGTCGTAGACCTGGAAGCCCATCTGGCCGAAGATGTGGGCGATTTCGCGCAGCGTCTGGTTGCTGGGATGGATCTTTCCGAGGGTGGGTCTGCGGCCGGGCAGGGTGACGTCGACGCCTTCGGCGGCGAGGGTCTCTTCCATCTCCTGGTTGCGGATGGCTTCCTGGCGTGTGTGGAGGGCCTCTTCAAGCCGTTTTTTGAGTTCGTTGCCGGCGCGGCCGGCGGCGGGGCGTTCTGCGCGCGGCAGGTCGCTCAGGCCGCGCAGGAAGTCGGTGACGGCGCCGTTGCGGCCGAGGTAGTCGCGGAACCAGGCTTCGGTGGCCTCGACGGTTTCGGCGGCGTCCAGTTCTTCTTGCGCGCGGGTTTGTAATTCTTCAAGCGCCGGCATGTTTTCGGTCATTAGCTAAGAATTCTGGTAACAATCGGGCCGATTGCGCCAGCGGCTGCAATGCCGACACCGATAATCCATTTCATTCCTTTCAATTCAGAGCGAACACGCTCGACATCGGTACGGACGCGTTCGACATCGGTGCGAACGCGCTCGACGTCTGCTTTCGTAGCAAGATGTTCATATGCGCCCTCTAAACGGGACAGACGTTCGCTTTCAATTTGAACTTGTGTCACGGGCCTCTCCCGATTCGCGCTTTTTGTACGGTAAAAGTACCGTATTCAGATCGGTCTGTCAACCTGTGAGGGCTGCAGGGGATAGGGGAGGGGGAATTGCTGTGAGATCTTTTGATATTTATGTCCGCTTTGTCCGCCCAGAGGCGTTATTTTGGTCGGAATTGGGCTGATACGGGCTTTTTGCGCATGTTTCCCATGCGTTTGAACGGGGCGAAGAGGACGTGCCGGCCTGTCTTGGGGCGGCCTCCGTGGCGGATGGTGTTGATGAGATCCTGGCGGCCTACGCGGCGGGGCGTTCTTCGCGGGGCAGGTCGCTCAGGCCGCGCAGGAAATTGGTGATGGCGCCGTTGCGCCCGAGATAGTCGCGGAACCAGGCTTCGGTGGCCTCGACGGTTTCGGCGGCGGCCAGTTCTTCTTGCGCGCGGGTCTGTAGCTCTTCAAGCGCCGGCATGTTTTCGGTCATTAGCTAAGAATTCTGGTAACAATCGGGCCGATTGCGCCAGCGGCTGCAATTCCGACACCGATAATCCATTTCATCCCTTTCAATTCAGAGCGAACACGCTCGACGTCGGTACGAACGCGTTCGACGTCTGCTTTCGTAGCAAGATGTTCATATGCGCCCTCTAAACGGGACAGACGTTCGCTTTCAGTTTGAACTTGTGTCATGGGCCTCTCCCAATTCGCACTTTTTGTAGGTTAAAAGTACCGCATTCGTATCGGTCTTTCAACCTGTCGGGACTCCCAGGGGAGGGGCGCGGAGAACGGCCATTTTTGTCCGCGGGGAGGCGCGGGAGGTCAGTCGATGGAGTAAGGATTCACGGTGAGAATGTAGCCGCCCGCCGGTTCGGGCTCGAAGGTTTGGACGATCAGGTAGTAACTGGCGGTGACGGGGGCGCGGATAACCATCCGAGAGTCGCGCAGGAGCAGGCCGGCGCCGTCGTCTCTACTGACGGTGGCAGCGGGGCTGGGGCTTCCCCCGATGCTAAGGGTGAGGAACATGTCTCTCAGGAGAGATTGCGCGAGAATTTCGACCGTCTGTCCTCGTTGCAGGTTGAGGATGAAGTAGTCGGCGTCTGACGGATAGTCCATGTTTCCATGGATGGACTGGCCCACCTGGATGGTCTTGCCTGAGTCCGGGTCATTGATGGGAACGAGATTGTGGTTGGCGGCGATGACGAAGTTGCCGGGCGTTGTGGCCTTCTGTCTTATGATGAGGAAATTGGGCGTCCCCCTGCCGAAGACAAAAGCGCCATACTCAAAGCCTGTGATTTCGAAGGTGTCAAAGACCTCGCCATGGATTCCGAGGAAGTCGTAGATCGAGACCACGCTATCGTTGGTTCCGAGCAGACTGAACCCGAATTCGGTGCGGGGCGGCGCATGGATGATATAGGCCTGGTCGTCCCAAAAGTTGTCAAGAGTCAGGCTATGACGGAGAGCGCCTCCTGGCGGGGGCGGCAGGCGGTCGCCGAGGCCGGCAGGGTCCTGGCCGGCAATGAGCTGCTGGATGCGGGGCATAATGTCGGTGGAGGAGACGACGAGGCCGAATTCGTCATAGACCTTGAAGTTGCTGATGCCGATCACATCACCGGTATCGGAGACAAGCGCGCCGCCGCTCTGTCCAAAAAATATTGTAGAGTCGGTCTGAATCAAGGTGAGGGGGCCGGCCTCCCACTGGCGCAGGCGGGAAAGGAGGCCGCCTGTGATGGTCGGTTCGGGGAAGAGCTCATACTCGCCGGGGTAGCCGATGAGGTGGACGCGAGAGCCGATGGGAATGCTCTCGCCGTCGATCATTGTAACGGGTTCGATGGAGACATTGAAGGGGCCAAGCACGGCCACGTCCGCAATCAGATCCAATCTTTGGACGGGCACGTTTTCAAATTCTGTTCCGTCGGGGAAGACGACGCGCACGACATTTTCCGGCCAGACCACATGGGCGGCGGTGACGAGATACCCGCCTTCAATCAGGAAGCCGCTGCCGGAGCCGGGTCCGGCTTCGATGTAGGCGATGGCCGGCGCAACTTTGGCGTAGATTTGGGCGGGGGTCAGAGTGAGCGGGCCGGGGAGTGTGGCAGGGACCCAGGGCGACCACGGGCTGACGTTGTCCGTGCTGCTGACGGCGCGCAGGGTGTAGTGATAGGTTGTGCCGGCCTCCACGCCTTCGTGGGTAAAGGATGTGGCGGTGAGGTTGCCATCATCGAGCCGCTGGATGCCGCTGTAGGCGGTATGGGTCCAGAGCACGTAACGGACGGCTCCGGCGACAGCGTCCCAGCTCAACTCGACTGTGTCCTCGGTCAGGCTCACGGAAAGGGTCGGCGCGGAGAGAGACATGGGTGTGGCGGTTGGCGTCGGCGTTGCTGTCAGGGAGGCATCTGCGGTTGAGGTTGGCGTGGGCGTCGCGGTCAGGGCGGTATCTGCGGTGGCCGTTGGGGTGGCTGTTGCGCCCTGGGCTGCGGAGACGGTCACGGGCACGTTTTCTGCCCAGGGGCCGCCCTGGCCGGCCGCGTTCACGCCGCGCACGGTGTAGTAGTAGGTTGTGCCGACTTCGGGCCCGGAGTGCGTGTAGGAAGTCGCGGTGAGGTTGTCGCCGCCGAGCTGCTGCCAGCCTTCGGCGCTGGTCCAGTAAAAGAGCTCATAGCGGACGGCGCCGGCGACTGCGGTCCAGCTCAATTCGACTGCGCCGCCGGTGTCCTGCGCGGTGAGGGTGGGCGCGGTCAGCGCTTGGGCTTCGACGGTGGGTGTAGCGGTGGCAGTGGTGGTGGCGGAGGGCGTTGCAGTCGGTGTGGGCGTTGGCGACAGGGTTGCGCCCGGGGTAGAGGTTGGCGTGGCCGTGTGCAGCGGGTCCGGGGTGGGGGTGGGCGTTTCCGTCAGGCCGGGGGTCATGGTCGGCGTGGCGGATGGGGTCGGGGTGGAGGTTGCCTGCTGCGCTTCCGCGGCGGTGGCGGAGACCTGCTGTGACAGCGGGCTGAGCTCGCCGGCCGCGTTCACGGCGCGGATCTGATAGAAGTAGGTCGTGCCGGCTGTGAGATTGTCGTGTGTGTAGCTGGTCGCGGTGAGGTTGTCGCCGCCGAGCTGCTGCCAGCCGGTATCGACATCCCACCAGGACCAGAGAATATAGCGTTCGGCGGTGTCCACTGCTGTCCAGGTCAGTTCGACGGCGGCGGCGGCGGCCTGGGCGGTCAATGTTGGCGCGTCGAGGGCTGGGGGCGTCGCGGCGGAGATCTCGTTGGACCAGGCGCCGGCTTCGTCGTCGGCGTCGACGGCGCGGATCTGGTAGAAGTAGGTGATGCCGGCGACGAGGCTGGAATGGGTGTAGGCGGTTCCGGTGAGGTTGTCGCCGCCGATCTGTTGCCAGCCGGCGCCGGCGTCCCACCATGACCAGAGTTCGTAGCGTGCGGCGCCGGCGACTTCAGTCCAGGTCAGCTCGACAGTGCGGTCTGAGGCCTGGGCGGTCAGCTGCGGGGCGGGGAGCGTTGCGTCCTGCTGGGCCAGGGCCGGGCCGGGGCCGGTGAGGAAGGCGGTGACAGCCAGGAGGGAAGCCAGCAGGATCGCATAGATTCGCTGAGAAACGGTGGTCATGGTTTTGCCTTAGCTGGAAGGTTGACGGTCGCCGACTGCTCTCAGGGTGGCAGATGGATTTCTTGCGAAGCGGAGCAATGGGGCCGTGGGGATTGGGCCTCGGATTCGTTTCGGCGACAGCCGCTCTGTCGTACAGACTTCCAATATACCCCAGGACTCTACAATGTTACCAATATTGTGTGCAGCGGAAAGCGTGTTTGCGAGGAGAGGGATGAGAAGTGAGGAGTGAGAAACACCAGCGGTTTCTGAGCCGGGGTGTTTGCGGGCGGAACCTGATTCATTCACGGAGGGGCGCGGAGGAAGTCTTACTGTCTGCGAAGTCACGCGAAGGGGTGCGAAGGATGGCTCTTGTAGGCCACGAAGCGACGCGTGAAGCACTTTGGCATTGCTTATCGGAAGAGGGTTTCAGGCGGAGGGGTACAGGGCGTCCCAAAGAGGGAGAACTTCAGTGTGTCGGTGATCACTGCGTGTGGGATTGGGGATGATCCCTGGCGAGGCGGTTGCGTTCCAGTTTGCCGCGGCTGGCGAAGCTAAAGTTCAGGGCGATCTGGAGGGCGGCGGCTATCAAACAGCTGAGAAGGCAGGCGACCTTCTTGCCGCGGAGTTGGTTGTGCGCCACTGGCTCGACGATGATCTGCCCGAAACACACCGGGGATGCGTACTATTGCCGGTTGGGTCCTTTGCGCACGGGCGGCAGGGCTTCTGTCTATTTTTTATCGAAATGTCCGCTTTGTCCGCTTGACTGCGTTTTTTGGGGCCGGATCTGGGAGGAATCGGGGGGGGTTGTCCGTGTTGTCCGTGTTGGCCGCGTGGTGGAGCAGGACGAGGAGGGCGTCCAGATCGTGTTTCGGCGGACTGAAGTCGGGAATCGTTGATGGGATCGCGAGGCCTTCAGAGGGCTGCAGGTCTTCGTTGATCAGCTAAGGATTCTTGTCACTATCGGACCGATCGCGCCGGCCGCTGCAATGCCGACACCGATAATCCACTTCATCCCCTTCAATTCGGAGCGAACTTGCTCGACGTCGGAGCGAACCCGCTCGACGTCGGTCCGAACCCGCTCGACGTCGGTACGGACTCGTTCTACATCGGCACGAGCTCTTTCGACGTCCGCTTTTGTAGCAAGATGTTCGTATGCGCCTTCCAAACGAGAAAGACGTTCGTTTTCCGTCTGAACTTGTGTCATTGGCTATCCCTGGTTTGCATCATTTTCAGGTTAAAAGTACCTCATTCAGATTGGACTGTCAAGCAGGCTGGAACCTCTGCACCGGGGCGGAGGGTCAGTCTTTGGTTGGCGGTTCCTGGTGAACTGGCGGGCACAGGCCGTTGGGCGGGCTGGGGGTCGAGGGGCGTGGGTGATCTTTTCGGACTGGATTGGGGACGCTCCCTGACGAGGCGTTTTCGTTCCAGTTTGCCGTGGCTGCCGAAGTTGAAGAACAGGCCGACCTGGAGGCCGGATGCCTTAAGATAGTTGAGGAGCTGGGCGTCGTGTTTGCCGGTGAGCAGATTGAGCACTTTCAGCACAATGATAATCTCCCCAAAGCAAATGAGGTCGGCAACGTATGTGCAGGTAAGGCGTTGCCCTTTGTATTTGATGTCGACTGTCTTTTCGACATCGAAGGGAATGCTGCGTGCCTTCAGCTCGATTTGCATGGCTTCCTGATATACATTGGGGAGGAAGCCGGGGCCGAGCGCACGATGCACTTCTATCGCGGCCGCTGTGACGGCATTGGTTTCGTGCTTCAGAATCGGTTGGGTCAGAATTGCCGGCTGGGTCCTTTGCGCGCTGTGTACGAGGGGTTCCACTTGAGATGATTCTAGAGAGTGAATCGGGGCTCCCCTGCTGGCCGTTTTCGGCTGGCAAGATCGACGATCCTAGCCGTTTGGGTTTGGGGCGTTGGGGGGCATTTTCATGAAATTGCTGGGAAGAATGTCCGCTATGTCCGCTTGGAAGCGGGGTTTGAGTGGAAAGTGGGGGGATTCGAGGTCATTTGTCCGTGTTGTCCATACGTTAGAGGAGGGCGAGGAGGGTACACGGGGCCGTTTTCGGCGGCCTGCCGGTTTGTTTCGATGCGTTCCTGGCGTCCTGCAGCGCGGCCGGCGTAGGTCTCGTCCAGGACTTGGGCGGCGTCGCGGAGGGCTTTCAGGTCGACTTTTTGCATGGTTTTGGCCGGTTCGTTTACATTGGCGGGTTGGCGCCGGCTCTCGCCGGCACAGTGTGGGCGGCGGGGAGGACGGCAGGGGTACAGGCGCATCTCAGGCGGCAATGAGGGCGATCCCGTCCGCTCATTGGAGGGGTTGCCGTACGCCAGCGGCAGTTGATGCGGGGCGAGCGACAGGGGCGGCCACACGTCGGTTGGGAATGAGGGCAGCCTAAGGTTCTATCTCAGTTTGCTTCGTCAGTTTTTTGCTCCTCATAGAAGCCGGAACCGAATAGCATTCCGTCGTGGCGCACGACCCAGGTATGCTTGCGGGCGTTTTCTCCTGTTTCGGGATGACGGAAAATGTAGCTGATCCAGTTGCCCGCTTCGGTTGCGCTCAACAGGTCATCGCCGTAGAAGTAGCCGCTTGCATCGATGCGCAGAGCCGGATCACGGCCGATCATGTCGGCGTTGGGCGTAGCAATGGTATAGCCATCGGCATCGACGATGAAGACGTACCACTGGCCATGCACGCTATCTTGCGAACTGTAGTATTCGACGGCAGCATCTTGGCCGTTACGGTCATAATAGCGGATGGCATCCTGCACGATTGACCTTGTGAAGGCGGCTTCTTCATTTTCGGTTGGAATGGCAACGCAACCGACAACCAAGAAGGCAAGCGCAAGAAACAGGGTTGTGAATCGAAACATGTTCGGCTCCCGTGTTTAATTCAGGCGTTCATTCGTCGCGTCAGCCTGCTGGCGGTGACTTTCGGCTACGGTTCTTTCATCCAAGATGCACTCGTTCGCATCGGTTTGCAGGCATTTTCAAGGCATGTTTCGAATGCAAGATCTTGCGGCTGCGTTCGGTGGGAAGGCAGTGTTTCAAAGCAGGCTGAAGAGACGCATTTTTGTTGTCGCTGCACGCAGTGCCGGGCTGGACGCTGCCTGAACACAGGTCGGGCGCTCGTATGGAAACAGGTAAACGCTCGTACGAGCGTTCGATGAGCGTTTACGAGCGTTTACGAGCGTTTACAAGCGTTTGCGAGAAGAAAGTTCTCAAGAAACAGAGCATCACCTATTTGCAACAAAATATCAATTATATGAATTCGGAAAACGCAGATAACCGGGTTCGGTATCCTTGCGCGTGCACGAGCCGTCAGCTGACAGGTTCAGTCCTCTGCAGCCGTTGCAAGGATTTGCGCCAACATACGCCGCGCCTCATCGCTGCCTGCATCTGTGGTGCGCCGCCAGCCGCGGTCGCGACCCGGACCTCCTGAACGCCTGCCGGGCACAGGCTCAATGGCTAGATGTTGCTGAATGGCTCTGTCGAATTTGCAGGTTTCGTCGGTCAACGCGTCACCTTCAAGGGGCGGCAGGCCTTCCATTGATCGGAGAAAGTTCACCATGACCCCGTTTTCGACGCCGTCGCGCCCGACAAGCGCGGAGATATAGTAGAGGATCAGAGTCAGGTTTCTGCGCGAAAGGGGTTCATGTTGCTGGCGTGTCATGTTTTGCCTGGCCGGGCGGTCGATGCGGGGATGGGCGCCCTTGTTGGAGGGCAAGACGGTGGACGGGAAGACAGACAGGGGACCCGGTGGATTGGGTCCCTCTGTCCGTCTGCTCAAACGAGTCTACCTGATGGGCGGGGCGTACAGGATTCCGCCGTCGGTGTAGAGGCTGTTCAGGCCACGGGGCAGGTTGAAAACCGTATCCGGGCCCAGGTTGCGGTTATAGATCTCGGCGTAGTTGCCGACCTGCGTGATGACGTCCATGAAGCAACCGGCGTTGGCAATGCCAACCTTGGAGCAGAAGTCACCTTCGAGGCCCAGCAGCCTGCGGATGTTGGGGTCCTCGCTGCCCATAAAGCTGTCAATGTTGCTCGACGTAATTCCGTATTCCTCGGCGAGCATCGTGGCGTAGACGACCCAGTTCACGAGATCAAACCACTGGTCATCGCCGTGGCGTACCGCCGGCCCCAGCGGCTCTTTGGAGAGCGTCACGTTGAGAATCACGTGGTCCGCGGGAGCCGAGAGTGTGGTCTGGCGTGAGACGAGGCTGGACTTGTCGGTCGTGACGGCGTCACAACGGCCCTCGTCGTAAGCGGTGAAGGACTGGTCGAAGTCTTCAAAAACGACAGCTTCATAGTTCACTCCGGCCGCGGCGAACTGGTCGGCAAGGTTGAGTTCGGTCGTTGTACCGGTGACCACACAGACGGACGCGCCTTCCAGATCTTCAAGCGTGGCGACGCCGGCCTCCTTGCGGGCCATGAGACCCTGGCCATCGTAGAAGGTTGTGGGACCGAAGTTCATGCCCAAGTCTGTGTCGCGGGACATCGTCCAGGTTGTGTTGCGGATGATGACGTCACCTTCACCGCTGGAAAGGATGGTGAAGCGCTCTCTGGCGGTGGCAGGCCGTACTTCCAGGGCGTTGGCATCGCCGAAGATGGCTGCTGCGATGGCGCGGCAGTAGTCGACGTCAAAACCGGAGAAGTTGCCTTCGGAATCGAGGAAGCCGAAACCGGGCAGCTGTGAGTTGCCGATGCAGACCAACTGGCCGCGTTCCTGCACGATACTCAATGTGGACTGCACTTCCTGCATGGCGGGCGCGGCCGCTTCGTCCGACTCGACGACTTCAGGTCCCGCCGCCGGGCTCATGCAGGCCGCGATGATCATGCCAATGACCATCGACAGAATCATGCCGGCTCTGTTGATTTTCCTCATGCTCTTCATTCTCAGCTCCTTGCAGATGATGGTGAAAGGGAAATGGGTGTGGCCGAGCGCATTCGGTGCATAAGGGCCTCAACATATGCGCATTTCAACCGGACTTCCAGCCGGTACCTACGCGAAGGATGTTTCGCCGGGACAGGACGGTTCCCGCCACTCAACATATAGGTGGCAGATGCAAGAATTCTTGCTATCGTCCTTCAAACGTTTCCCGCATCAGAAGAGTCAATCAGCTGCCAGACCTTGCGGACGCCAGTTGGAACGCCCGCCCCAACTGCCGCAGTAAAGAGGGGGCCTGCACACTCCGTTGTCGTGAGGCCACCCTTGCGCCTGGCATGACGAAAACCTGGAAGGGCGTCATCATATTCGCCAGACATGCATAGTATACCACATTTGGCGTGTCGCATTTATGCCAGTTCTGTCTTTTCTGTACCAATATTGTGTCAATATTGCCTGTGGAAGGGGGAAAACGGAAAGACCGGATTGACAGCCTGTAATGGTTCATGCTAGGCTTGCCGACAGTAGGTTCGCTCCGGAGGCGGCGCCCGAGTCGCTCAGGCGTCGGTGTTCCCCGGCGACCGGTTTCGGGTCGGGGGTTTGGATTGCGATATCAGAGGGGCCGGCGGCGGGACGCGGGGTTGCCGGCGGCGGCTGACCGATGGCCTTTGGGAGGGGGCCCAGGTAGAGAGACATTCCGGAGCGGTGTGGAAAACAGAAAGCGGCCGCAGTTGACTTAACGATCCAGGTAGCCGGACGGGAGGTCTTACAGCCATGCTTAGACGAACCGCTAACGTGTTGTCCGCAGTTTTGCTGATGCTGGCAGTATACGGGATCACTCTAGTCGTCAACGAAGTTATCGCCAACCTTCCTTAGTCGCAGTTTCCCTCCTCAACCTGCCGGGACCTGTCATTTCATCTCCTCATCGGTACAGGTCCTGACAGGCTTTCTTCAAATTCGCATCCTCAGATTCTTGACGGCCAGGGCGATTTTGCCGCGGCACAGTATGGGCGCGGTCGGCAGGCGGCCGCGGAAGGACGGTTTGGGCAGTTTTCGCGGTCAGTTTTTGGTCGTCAGTTTATTGTTTTTGGTGAACGGCGGGGGGAACTGCAGTGGTCAGTGGTCAGTGGTCAGTGGATAGTGGATAGTGGATAGTGGTCAGTGGGTGGCGGGACGGGGAGGCGCGGCGGGTGGGGGTATGGCGGGGCGACGGGGAGGGGGGAGGGGCACGGTTTTCTGGCCAATCCCGGCCGGTTTGCGCTACGGTTTGGGGGTTGGATCCCATCTTGCCCGGTCTTGTTTCGGTCCGTGTTTCCCGATTTGCGACTGCATGGCTGTTGGGACCTTCATTCCATTGCTTTGCGGTTCTGCCGCAGGAACGGGGGCCCAGGAGAACTGTTGGGGCGGGGCCCTTGGATGCTCATTGCCGCGGTTGGCGGGCCTGCCCTGCCTTCTCCTGGGCTTACCGGCAGTCTGTGGGGGGATTTCAGGTCATTTGTCCATGTTGTCCATGCGTTTGAGGAGGGCGAGGAGCGTGCGCAGGTCCTGTTTTTCGGCGGCCTGCCGCTGGATTGTTTCGATGAGCTCCTGGCGGCCCGCGGCGCGGCCGGCGCGGATGGCGGCGAGGATTTGGGCGGCGTTTTTGGGGACGGGACGCCGATCTTCGTCCTCAATGCCTTGGAAGTAGTCCTCGGGGTACTCCTCTTCTTCTTCGATATCTTCGCGCCAGCGGCGGAGGGTGCGGTCGGTGACGCCGATGATGGCGGCGAGGTCTTTCCAGGTTGCGCCGGCTTTGGCGGCGTCCTGGAGGGTCTGGCGTTCTTTTGCGTTCATGTTGTTATTCCTTTTCCATCGCGGCAGGCGATGCGGATGTGTCGCGCGTGAGGCGTGCGATCCGCCAGCGGCGGGACAGCAGAGACTGAACGAAGTTTGCAGCGGCGGCTATTTTCGGGGCTGATTGGCGTCATGGCAGCTTGTTCCTTTGCCGGGCGAGAAAGTTCTCGGCGTCATTCACGATTTCAGCGGCGGACTGGACGGGCAGGGGGCGGAGGGCTTGACCGCGCTGCAGCCTTGCAAGGTTGTGGAGCATATGTTGCAGGGCAGAGAGGAGTTGCTCGTCGCGCTGGAGCCGGGCGTGGAACCGTATGAGGAGGGCTTCCGCATTGTCGTTGGGGTCGAGACGGTCGCCCAGATCTTCGCTGATCAGTATTTTGAGCAGGGCGGAGAGCTGGGAACAGACGAGATGGATGGGCGTGTCTTCCGGGATGCCGGCCGTTGCGGCCATGAGCAGTTCCCAGAGCCGGCCGCCGAAGTCAGCGCCGATTATCCTGTCCCGATTGGGCCCCAGGGAGCAGTAGAGGGCGAAGGCGACATAGCCGGGGGCGGATTCGTTGGGCTGCCGGGCCCACTGGGGAGGATTCTGGTTTGTCTTCATTTTTGTTTCCTTTTTCTATAGGCGGGAAAGCGGTTGAAGGTACAGACGGCGGGCGAGATCAAGCGCTTCCGTTTCGGGAGGACGGGTACGCAGGCGCGGCCGGGCGGGATTCTGATTCCGAATGAGGTGGACCGGGTTGATCTGTCTTTTTTGGACGGCGGGGAAATCTGGGAAAGTCCGGGTCCTTTTCGTATTTGTCCATTTGGGCGTCGGAGTAGAGAGTTTCGGTTATTCTCACGGCCTCATACAAGGAATCAGTTGCCATTTGGAGGGCCTTTTCCTCGATCAGGGCGGCAAGGCGGACGTCGCGGCGCTGGTCGAGGGAATTGCGCTCGGCTGCCGCGTCGATTCGGGAGATTTGCTGCAGGAGGCTGCGTTGATGGCCGGACAGAAGGGGGAGAAGCTGGCTGGCCGTCGCGCGGTCGAGACGGCCGATTTCGGCCTTTTCGAGGGCGCGATTGGTGTGGAGCAGGCCGTCGAGGCGCAGTTCATAGGCTTTGTCCAGCAGGAGCTGGCGCTGAAGTTCAAATCGGGCGAGGGGTTGGTCGGCGAGGCTGGCTTCGAACGCGGCGGCGCGCTCTTTCCAGGTCCATTTGCGGGCGATGCGGGCGAGCGTGGTTTCGCGGCCGGCGCGCGCCATTCTCGCCACCTGGCGGGTCGATTGCAGGAACATCAGGCTGAGATAGATGCGGAACAGGTAGAAGTGGGCGGCCGGTTCTGCGGGCTGTCGCTCCCATGGGAGGATTTCGCGGGGGAGGCGATGATCCTGCTGGTTTTCCTTTTCGATCTCTTCCACAAGCGCGTCATGCCGCTGAAAGTATTCGGCTTCGGTCTCTTTGGCTGGATCATAGGGATCTTCACGATATAGCGCCATAATCAGCGGGTCTGTCCACTCCGCATAGATTTCCCGCGACCTGTTAAAGATCTCCCCGTGCAGCTTCTTTTCGTCGAAGTCCGGTTCCTGGGCCTCCTGGATGGGCGGGACAAGGTTAAGGAGGCCGCGCTGGCGGCGGAGGAGGGGGCCGAGATGCTTGCGAAGTTCGGCGCGGTCCTGGTTTGCGGCGGCGGCGCCGGCCAGGGCGCGGCCTGTATCCTGGAGGCTGGTGAAGCGGGCGATGTAGGCGAGTTCATTGAGGAGCAGGGCGCGCCAGTCTCTCTGCAGGGCGGAGAAGGCGGGGCCGTGTTTGTCGCAGGCGGCGGCGCGATCTTCCCAGTTCCACCGGCTGCAGGCCCTGGCGACAAGCCTGCCGGCTGGGGGAAGGCCCAGGGTTTGGGAGACGCCGGCCAGGTTTCGGGGCAGGGGGCGGGCGAGATAGATTTGTAACCACCTGAAGTGTTCGAGGGGTTCGCCGGGTTGCTGTTCCCAAGGTTCGGGAACGGGGACGTTTTTTTCTTTTGGTTCTTCGCCCGGTCGGGGATATTTCATAGGATTCCTCCTCCATTGCGGGCAACAAAAAAGCGCTCGCTTGTCGGCGGCGCCGGGCGAGAAAACTCGCGCGGGGCAGGGCCGTGGAAGCGGAGCGCCTGTGGCTGCTATGGAAGCGGGCGACGGCCTGTGGAGGCGGGGCCCGGCTCGGGAAGGCAGCAGGGGGTCCTGGGATTCGATTTGCGCTGGCCGGGGCAGAGGCGTTTTGGGGCTCTACGGGCCAGTCTGGGTACCAGTATAGGGCATTTGGGGAAGGATGTCAAGGGGGGAACGCGGGGAAGGGAGGGGAACTGCGGGGGTTAGTCGGAGTTTTCGTTGTCCGGAGAGATGCCGTGGGCACGCAGGCGGGCTGCGAGCCGGTCGGCTCTGTCGCTTTCCGCCGCGGCGTTGCTTTCGGCCTGGTCGGCCCTGTCCCTCGCGGCCTGGGCTGCGAGTTCCTTGCCGGTGGGAATGAGTTGGCCCGAAGGATCCTGCCACCGCAGCCAAGTTGCTTGCAGGTTTTCGAAGCGCCCGTCCCACAGTTGCAGGCCCAATTCGATGCCTGGGAGGAGGATATGCGGGCAGGGCTTGTAAGTTCCGGCGGAGGACAGTTGAAAGGCTCGCACCGGTTGGTCTTGCGCCAGCTTCCGCGGGTCGAAGACGACGTACAAGGGAACGCCGAAGTAGGCGTATCTCTCATATTTGGCGACCCCATCTCGCCGCCTTTACCCATAGGGACAGGGAGTCGCCTGACAGTGAAGTAGCGAAGGTCCGCCAGAAGACGACTGACGAACCTTCCTGGTATTGCAGGGATTGGAGTTTCAGGGTTTCCCGTTTCTAGTCGGGGATCGGTCTGACTTCACGACCATTAGAGGCATCGTCCCAACTGTCCAGCAAGTCTTGTCGGTGTTCATTGGCCCATCTGAACAAGACCTTCTCTTTGGATTTGGGAAGATTCCCAGCCATGACACGAAAATCGCGAATGTCGACTGAAATATCATGCTCCCCATACCTGGCATGGTGGGGAGGATTGTGACCCAGGTAGTCCATCCAGACAGTTACTCCGTCGATGTGACACA
Source organism: Caldilineaceae bacterium (assembly GCA_022824025.1). Taxonomy (GTDB): domain Bacteria; phylum Chloroflexota; class Anaerolineae; order Caldilineales; family Caldilineaceae; genus Bin5. The sequence continues at coordinate 9,693 of JAJEBF010000061.1, read as the reverse complement.
ACCCAGGCATACTCGTCCATAAACCCCTGCAGCCTGGGGAAGAGGTCTTCAACATTCGTGCCGGTCAACTTCATGTAGATCGTGTCGGCGCACACATCCAACTCACCATCTTCACCCCACGCGATGGCGTTCCTTTCATCTACATGGACAGTCGTGAAGAATTCGCGATTCAGCCACTTCCTGAATACTGGTTTGTCCAACCAATCTGACAGATCAACCTCGCCAGATTTTCCATCTGAAAATTCAATGAATATTGTGTAACCGGAACGAGCCTCTACCCTCTCGGGCACAGGGTGTTCTAGCTGGTTCACAGGTCGCCTCCCAGGTTTACCGTTCCGTACAGATTCATTGGCGCTTATCGCAGTCTACGTCGAAGGGACAAGTAGAAAGCCGCGAGCGACGGTTCAATGTCAGATTGCGGAATGTGTTTGCTGAACGCCCCTTTTGCAGAACAGATTGTAACGGTTGTCCACAGTTCTGGCAAGGGTCATGCGGAGATGGGGGAAAACGGCAGTGGTCAGTGGTCAGTGGTCAGTGGTCAGTGGTCGGTGGTCGGTGGTCAGTGGTCGGTGGTCGGTGGTCGGTGGTCAGTGGTCAGTGGTCGGTGGTCGGTGGTCAGTGGTCAGTGGTCAGTGGTCGGTGGTCAGTGGTCAGTGGTCGGTGGTCGGTGGTCAGTGGTCGGTGGTCAGTGGTCGGTGGTCAGTGGTCAGTGGTCAGTGGTCAGTGGTCAGTGGTCAGTGGTCAGTGGTCAGTGGTCAGTGGTCAGTGGTCAGTGGAAGGCGGGGTGAACGGGGACGGGGATTGTCTGAACGGGGATTTGGGGGGATTTTTGGGATTTGGGGGAGGGGGAATTGCAGTGGGCAGTGGTCGGTGGTCAGTGGGTGGCGCGACGGGGAGGCGCGGAATGGGGATGGGGCGGCAGGACGCTTCTCGCTGAGGTGTTCAACTTCGCGGGTCAGCCGCATTTTGCAGGCGCAGGCCGCTGTTCTGGCAGAGGTCAGTGCGCTCTAATCGGTCAGGCCGTTGTCCGGGGAGATCCCGTGCGCGCGGAGTCGGGCCGCAAGGTTGTCGGCCCGGCTTTTTTCCCGGTCGGCTCGGCTTCTTTCCTGTTCGGCTCTCCTTTTTTCTCGCTCGGCGCGTTCGGCGGCCGTGGGAATGAGTTGGCCCGAGGGATTCTGCCAGCGCAGCCAGGTTGCATCCAGGTTTTCGAACGGCCCCGTCCACAGACGGAGACCCAGCCCGGTGTCGGCCAGAATGTCATAGGGGCACGGGCTGTATGCGCCCGCGGGCGTGCGTTGAAAGGCCTGCACAGCTTCCTCCTGCACCAGCCTCAACGGGTCGAAGACGACGTACAAGGGAACGCCGAAGTAGGCGTATCTCTCATATTTTCCCGCCATCTCTGCCGCCTTCTCGTGCGACACGATCTCGATGGCTACGTCGGGGGGTTTCTTATACACCCAGATGAAGTAGCTGCGCCCCTCCTTGACCCACGGATCCTGAATCTCCTCTACGTCCAGGCTGAGAAAGACGTCAGGGACGAGGGGCGCTTCGCGGGGATGGAGAAAGAGGCCGACCCCGGCGCAGACCATGAACGGGCGGTCGCCGCCGGGACCGGCCCACGAGTTGTACAGGGGACTTGTGAGCAGGCGGCGCTGCTTGCCGGAAAACAGGTTGTCCACGGGGGTATCGTCTTCGGTGACAAGGTGTTCTATGGCGCGTCTGTCCGCGGCCGTCAGGGGGGGATGCGCAGGCGGTTTGCCCGGGTCCTTCTCCTGCCCGACGGCAGGGCGGTGCGCCGTTGCTTTCTGGTGGGGCGGCGATGGTGTGGCGTGCGGCAGGGCGCTCTCGGACATTTCGCTCTCCTGGCTCTGTCAGCGGGACTTGCGGGTGTGCCCGGTCCTCAGCGTAGCCTGGCCTTAGCGTAGCAGAGTCGGGGTATCTGGGCAAAGCGGGACGGGGATTGTCTGAACGGGGATTTGGGGGGATTTTTGGGATGGGGGATTAGGGCGGGGCGCAATGGGGCGGATGTTCATTGTTGGAGGCAGGGCGGAGGCGCGAGTTGGGCGTCAAGCGTCCCTCGGCTATGGACGATAGGCGTCTCGACGATGTTTTATGCGATAGACGTAGATGCGGCTTCCCTCTATTTGATAGAGGATGCGGTAATCGCCGACGCGTACGCGCCACCCGGAACTCGTCCTGCCCGCAAGTTTGACGACGCCGTCCGGGCGTGGATCTTCCGCCAACTGCTGGAACAGCGCGTCAAGGCGTCTGACAACGTCTTTTGGCAACCGCCGCAGGTCCCGTTCAACACGATGCTCCAAATGGACGGTGTATGCCATCGCGTCGTTCAGAGTTTGCCATCGGTTTGAAGTTCGGCTCGTATTTCAACGTACTCACGAAAGCCTGTGGCGGTTTCAACCGCCTCATCCAATTCTAAAGCGTCTTCCAGATCCTGCAGCCGCTGCATCAGGGCGCGATATTCTTTCATCGAGAGAACGGCTGCCGTTTTCCGCCCCGTCTCATCGACGAGGTATTGCGGCTTGATATGGTGCATCATGGTCCTCTTGTTATGAAGGTGTGTCATGCTGTCTTACACACTGGCTCGCACCGAGGTTTCCTGTCCGCTACCTGCTCCATCTGCCGGCTTGGCGCCCTATGCGGCAAAGAGCGGCAAGGACACGAGGATTTCGTTCAGCTTCAGGCGTGATTCGCACTGACGCCGCTCGCTAAGGGCTGCATGCCGCCGGTGGATGTTTCCATTATGGCGAGCCGAGGCCAGGATGTCAAGCAGTGTGGGGAGTCAGGATTCTCCGGATTGGGGCAGGATTTGGGGAACGGCGGAACTGCAGTGGTCAGTGGTCAGTGGTCAGTGGTCGGTGGTCAGTGGTCAGTGGTCGGTGGTCAGTGGTCAGTGGTCAGTGGTCAGTGGTCAGTGGTCAGTGGTCAGTGGTCAGTGGGTGGCGGGACGGGGAGGCGCCGCGGTGTGGGGGTACGGTGGAGCGCCGGGGATTGTCTGAACGGGGATTTTTGGGATTCGGGGGATTAGGGCAGGGATTGGGGGAGGGGGGAGGGGGACGCTCCCCAGCTTGGCGCTGGGGAGCGTTGGTTGGATTGCAGGGGGCGGCGGTTAGTTATGAGGGGCTGCGGTGGTGGTGACTGAGATGACTGTGGACCAGGGGCCGAAGCCGTCTGTGTTGGGGGCCCGGTTCTGCGCGCGGACACGGTAGACGTAGCGTGTTTCGGGATCGAGGTTGCGATGCGTGTACTCGGTGCGGGTCGCGGAGATGAGGGCCAGCCGCGTCCACTGGTTGGCGGGGCCGCTGGTGTCCCAACGCTGCACTTCGTATTGGATGATAGCGGAGCCGTTGTCGTCCGGTTCGTCCCAGGTGAGCTTGACGGCGTTGTGCGAGATGTCGCCGGGCTGAGCTGAGACGACCGGTCTTTCCGGCGGCGCAGCGATGGTGGTCGCAGTGGCGATGCCGGAGAAGAGGCTGTTTGTCGCAGCGTTGACCCGGATCCGGTACCAGTACTGGGCGCCGCTTTCGAGGCCGGTGTCGACGTACAGGGTCGTGGTCGCGTCGAGGGTGAGTGGGGTGTCGGGCGTGCCGTCGCCATCCGAATCGACCTGGATGGTTGTGAAGGCGGAGCCATGCCACCGCTGGAGCAGGTAGCCGCCGCTGTTTGCGTCGAAGCCGCCGGTCCCATTGAGGACTGCCTCGGTCCAGGTGAGCTGGATGGAGGAGGTGTCCCTGGCGGCGGCGGTCAGCGCGGGCGCGTCGGGGGCGGCGGGTCTCGTGATGCCTGACTCGAAGTTGGACCATTTGCCGGCGCCCTGGCTGTTCACAGCGCGCACGATGTAGGAGTGCTTGGCGCCGGGGTCCAGGCCGGTGTCCGTGTAGGTGTAATCCGACTGATCGGTACGGGGATCCGCTTCTCTGCCCGCTACCACCGCTACGTCGGCTTCGTGAGCCCAGCTGCCGCCGGTCCACTTGTGGACCTCGTACCTGGTGATTGCTGAGCCGCCTCTATCTGCGACGGCAAGCGGATCCCATGTAATCGTGATGGAGCTGGCCGTGACGGTCGTGATGTCATGGAGCGCCGGCGCCCCGGGCACATCGGCGACGGTGGTCGCGGATACCGAGCCCACCGGCGGGTTGGCTCCGTCGGCTTCTTCTTCGGCTGACCAGCCTTCGTCACCGGTTCCGTTGGCAGGATCGTCAGTGTCGATAATCTGCGGCAGGGCGCGGATGCGGTAGGCGTAGGTGACGCCGGCGGTAAGCCCGGTGTGGATGTACTGGGTCACAGCGCTTGTTTCATCGAAGCCGGGGATTGCCGCCCACTGGTTGCTGGCGCGGTCCCATACCTGGAGCTCGTAGCCGGTGATGGCGGCGCCGTTGTCAGCGGGCACGTTCCAGGCGAGGCTGACCGAGGTCTCGTCGGTGTCGGTGACTCGCAGCGAGGGCGCGTCGGGGTTGCCTTCGGTTGCGATTGCGCCGGCGACGGCCGACCACGGGCCTGTGCCGTGGGTGTTGGCCGCGCGCAGGGCGTAGTAGTACTTGTCTCCGGCGTTGAGGCCGCTGTCGGTGTAGGAAGCGGCGTCGCGGGCGGGCGCGGCGATCACGCGCCACGAGCCGTCGTACCAGCGCTGCAGTTCATGGCTGGTCGTACCTATCGTCGGGGTGATGGTCAGCGTGATCGAGCCCACATCGGGGCCGGACTTTGCCAGCAGGCCGGGCGCGGCGGGCGCCGCGTCATCCGAGGTGGCGGCGGAGGCGCCATCATCGCGAGCCGCGGCCGACCACTCGCCATCGTTGGCGCCGCCTGAGGTCCGGATGCGGAAGTAGTAGGTGGCGCCGGCATCGAGACCGCCGACGTTGAGGGCGGTTGTGTTGGCGATGTCCGCATCGCCTTCGAGCAGATCGGTGGTTGTATCCCATGCGGCTGGGGCTGCGTCGGGATCCCACTGCTGGATAACGTAGCCGGTGTACACTGTGCCGTTGCCTTCCGGCTTGTTCCATTCGAGCAGGATTTCGGCGGCGCCGACAGCGGAGGCGGTGAGGGATGGCGCATCAGGCGCGCGGGCGGCGACAGACGCCTCGATTTCTGCGGTGAAATCGCTTTCGCCGGCCGCGTTCACCGCCCGCACCCGGTATTCGTACCTCGATCCACCTGCGACATTCTGGTGGACATAGCTCGTATTTGTCGGCGGCACGGGAACGACAGTGGTTGCATCGCTCCAGTCATTGTCGTCGTTGGCGTCGTCTCGCTGGTACTGAACGTCGTAGCGAGTAATAGGCGAAATCCCCTGATTGGGCGGGGTCGACCACGAGAAGGTAACGGTGCTGCCTGATACTGAAATGACAGGCGTTGCGGGCCGATCAGGCGCGCCCGGCGCAGCGTTGACGGTCGTCGCTTCAGCAGAGGAGGCCGACCATGCGCTTACCTCCAGGATGTTGGAATCAGGCGTATTGGCGTCAGCAGGATCCTCGCCGGGGCTGCCGTCGCCGTCGGCGTCGTTGAGGGCGCGGATGCTGTAGTAGTAGCCGGTCAGAGGCTTCAGCCCGGTGTGGGTGTACTCGGCGCGCGTGCCGGGCAGGTTGGCGATGACGGCGTCCTCGGTGTCGTTGGCGCCGAAGCGCGCATTGGCGTCATCGTTGGTGGTCACGCGCAGCTGGTAGCTGGTGATGGGCGAGCCGCCGTTCGAGGGGGCGGTCCAGCGGACGGTGATGGCGGTTTCAGCGAGCGTCCAGGCGGCCAGCGGCGGCGTGGTCTGGCCTGCAATTGGATGCAGCGTGGGAACGCCCGGGGCAACCGCGTGGGTCCTTACGGCCGCGGTGTTTGACCACGGGCCGTTCTCTTCCACCTGGTCTTCGTCGGCGTTGGCGTCGTCGGGGCTTTCGCCTGGGGAGTTGGCATCGGTTGCGCTGTCGGCGTCGTTGAAGGCGCGGACGCGGTACTCGTAGGTAGTACCCGGCGCGAGAACAAGCTGCTGATTTCCGTGCGCGGCTGAGTAGGACTGGCCGCTGCCATCTTCGGTGGGGCCGTCGAAGCCAGCGACGGCATTGTCCCAGGTTGTCCAGCTCGTTTGATCTGACGTCTTGTACTCAACCTCGTAGCCGGAGATTGGCGCGCCGCCGTTGCTGGCAGGCGGCACAACGTTCCAGGTAAGAGTAATCTGAGGATTCGGATCGGGTTCCCCGTCGTCGCCGAGGAGAATTCGCAGCGTCGGGGCCGCGACGGGGCCTGTGGGCAGAATCTCCACGCTTTGTGATTCCGCAAAGTCACTCATGCCGGCCGAGTTGTGCGCCTGGACGGCGAAGGTGTAGTCGGCGCCGGGGGTAAGGCCGGTTATCTCAACCTCATGGTCGGGGCCGGCGCTGGCCCAGCGGTTTCTTTCAGGGTAGGCGCCGCCGTTTGTCTCCTTATAGGCGTAGGAGAAATGGGTAACCGGGGCGCCGCCGTTGAAAGACGGGTCGCCCCATACGAGTTCGGCTTTGCCATGGCCTGCGGTCGCTCTGACACCGGTTGGGGGCGATGGCGCCCGGACCGGGTTGGCCAGGGTGGTCGCTGAGGCCGAGGTCCAGTCGCTGTCGCCGGCTGCGTTGACGGCGAAGATGCGGTAGGTGCGCTCGACGGAGTTGCCAAGGCCGGTGGCGGTCCAGGTGAGGACGCTGCCGGGCAACGAAGTCTGGCTGATCCAGAGGCCATTGTCGTTCACGCGCTCGATGCGGTAGGCGGTGACGGGGGCGCCGCCGTCGCTGGCGGGCGCGGTCCAGGTGAGGATGATGCGCTGGTAGCCGGCGGTGGCTGTGAGCGTGGGCGCGCCGGGCACGGTAGAGGGCGTGCCCGCGGCCCTGGCGGCGGTCCCCGCAGCATCGGTGTCGCTGCGGGCGCGGAGCTCGAAACTGTAGGTTGTGCCGTTGGTGAGCCCTGTCACCGTGGTGGAGAGCACGTTGCCGACGTTTGTCCAGGCGGCGGGCAAGGTTGCGTTCGCGGCGGCATGGCGGTATTCGTAGCTGGCGATGGTGAGGCCGGGGGTGGTGGCGGGGACACCCCATGAGAGGGTGATTTCAGTGTTGCCGCGGGACGCGCCGAAGCTGGTCGGAGCGGGGACTTGGGGCGTAGCCATGACGGTGGCAGTGACTTGGGGCGTTGCCATGACACTGGCGCTGACCTGAGCGGACCAGACGCTCTTGACGCCGCTGGCGCTGACGGCGCGGCCCTGGTAGTAGTAGGTTCTGCCGCCGGTGAGGCCGGTATGCGTGTAGACGGTATCAGTGATGGCGCTGCCGGCGGTCAGCAGCTGTGTCCAGGCGACGTCCCAGACCCAGAGTTCGTAGCTGGTTGCGCGGGTGACCGCGGGCCAGGAAATGGTGTTCTGAAGATTGCCGGCGGTTGCAGTCAGGACGGGACGATCGGGCGCTGCGCCAGCAATCTTGTTGACGCGAACGGACCAGGCGCCGTCTTCGCCGTCATCGTTCAGGGCGCGGACCTGGTAGTAGTAGGTCGTGCCGCTGGTCAGGCCGGTGTGGGTGTATGAGGTGGCGGTGAGGTTGTCGCCGCCGAGCTGTTGCCACTCGTTGACGTTGTCCCAGGCCCAGAGTTCGTAGCGGGCGGCGTCTTGAACAGCGTTCCAGGAGAGGTGGATGGTGGTCTCGCCCAGTGCTTGCGCGGTGATGGTCGGCGCGGCCGGGGCCGGGGCCGGGGCCGGTTCATTTGTTTGCGCAAGGGCGGCGTTTGGCGCGGCGAAGGCGAATGCGCCAAAGGCCGCCAGCATGACGAACAGGAAGAGGGCGCTCAAGGCGATCATACGTTGCGGCTGCTTCACGGTGTGTTCTCCTGAATTCAGTTGTGAGGGCGAATGCTCTCATACCGGACGGACATGGCTATCACGTCCCGGCAGTTGGCAAGCAGCCGGACGCAGGTCGGGCGCCCAAAGGTGGAGACACATTTAAGGCAGCCTGAAGGGGGACCAGGGCCCGAATTGTCAAGCTAACATGGACTTTGCGGAAATGTGAAAGGTATAAGTGGTTGAATGTTTGTTTTCGCGGGTTTATTGTGGCGCGGGGGCGGGTTTGCGAGTGTGTTTAGGGCAGTTCGCGAGGGGATACAACCTGAAACGGGACCAGAAGTGGGCGTATTCGGGGGCGAAATCCGGGTAAACGGGGGAAAGGAACCAGTTTCAGTTGGTTTTGTCTCGAGGTTGCTTGGACAGCGGACCGGAATCAATGACCGGGATTTATGACCGGGATTATTGACCGGGATTTTTGGATTCGTGGATGGGGATGATTGACCGGGATTTATTACTGGGATTATTGGATTTGTGGATGGGGATGATTGACCGGGATTTATTACTGGGATTATTGGATTTGTGGATGGGGATGATTGACCGGGATTTATGGATTTGTGGATGGGGATGATTTAGGGGTGGGGGAGGATAGGGCCGGCGGGGTCGGGGTATTTGGCGGCGGGCTCGGCGAAGGCGGGGACGCAGGGGGCGAGGCGAGTTTTTGCCGACTCGGCCGACGTGGTCGACGTGGAGGCCGTCCTCCCCTTTACAGAGATGGATGGGGGTGGCGGCGCGGACGATGATGCGGTTGGGCGCGAGGGCCTTGATGCGCTTGTATTCGGCAAGGGACTCGTGCCTGCCGACAGTGTCCGCGTGCTTGCCGGAGTAACATAACGGGTGGTACAGACATCGGGGCAGGTCACCTACTGCCAGCCTATCGAATACCGGTGTGAACTTCCCGATTTGCAGTCGCCTTCCCGCACGGGCGCGGGGTCGGCCGTGTGGACATTTTCGGGCATGGGCGACGCGCCGCCGGCGCCGTCCACGCCGGTGGACAAAAAAAATCCCGTCAGCGTGATCGCTGGCGGGCAACTTGAATGCATAAGAGAATGCTCTAGTTGTCCCTGTTCCTTCCTCCCGCTACCGCGCTGGCAAGCAGATTGACCGCGGTGTTTGTCTGACTGATTGTTTCAATTGTCCGATTGAGCGTCTCGTTCGTCTGGCGGACCGTCTCATTCGTCTGGCGGACCGCTTCGTTCGTCTGTCGGACTGCTATGTTCGTTTTTTCTACCTCTTCAGACAATCGAGCCAGCTTCTTGTCAGTCTTCAACTGGTTCTCCGCAATCTCTTCGAGAGTCCCTGAAATCTTCTGCAAGCTGCTCTCAATCAGTTGCTGACGATTTGATTGTGTTGCCACAGCGCCCTCCTACCCAGTCCATGATTGCCTGGAAAAGGCAAGTTGATCAATGGCGAATCCGAAGTGACCAAGAACAGCAGGAACTACAACCATCATCCCCATATTAACCAAACGAAATCGCGCCCGACATCTATCGCGATGTTGCCAATCGCTTCCAACTCTTCTTCAAGACCTTCTTAACCCTTCTCCAGTTGATCTATCCGATACGATCCTGTTTATGCGATTGTGAACATTCTACACGGCACTACAGGTTTGATTATAGCACCCCTTGTCAACTCCATACAAGGTGAGATGAACCGTCATCAGAAGGGCGGAAGGGCAGCTTTTAGTAGTCAGATTCTTGTTTTTGGTGAACTGCGGAGGAGGCGGAGGGACGCGGAGGACTGGGATTTATGGATTCGTGGATTTGTGGATGGGGAAGCCGAAGACGGCTCTTTGTCCGCGGAGGACTGGGATTTATGGATTCGTGGATTTGTGGATGGGGAAG
>JAJEBF010000006.1 GCA_022824025.1 Caldilineaceae bacterium | reverse complement strand
CCGCGGATTATGTAGTTGACGTAATTTGAAATGGCTGCTATACTTGAAATCGATACTGCAGGTATGCCTCCGCCTCATAGGTCCGCTTCGTTTAACCAAACAGAACGTGATAATATAGCTGGCTTGCACGACACGCGATTGGCGAAGATCGATTCAGGATGACCGAGCGCAGCGGATGACAGCCGCGATTTAGAGGTAGACGCGCCTGTATGTCCGTCGTTTGCACCTCTTTAGCACTTACCCAACCCTGGCTCAAATAAACTCACGAGGAAACTCTGCCTGAATTCGGGCAATCCCCAAAGATCGGTTTGTGTGGACTTTTCGTCTTCACAGTCTATTGACAGCCCACGCTTTCAGCACTCTCTCTCGTACGCATATCAATCCGTTCTATTGCGCAAGCAATGAGTGACTTTTGTTGAGCCTGACAAGGAACGCAATATGGAAACGCTAAGTATGACGATGACCGAATTGGAGGATTGCACTCTGGATGAACTCAGAGAGGCGGCCCGCGCCATGGCGATTAGCAACTATACCCGCTTGAAGAAGCACGATCTGATCATTCTGTTGTTGCGGGCAAACGCCGAGAAACAGGGCTTTATCTTTGGAGGCGGGACGCTTGAAATCGTACAGGACGGCATTGGTTTCCTCCGCAGCGACCATCTTCTTCCCGGGCCTGAAGATGTGTATGTCAGTCAGAGTCAGATACGGCGCTTTGGATTGCGCACAGGGGATCTCGTTGTAGGGCAGGTTCGCCCGCCTAAGGACACGGAGAAGTACTATGGGCTGTTGAAGGTTGAAGCGGTCAACGGGCTTGACCCGGAGGAGGCGAAGCGGCGTCCGGTGTTTGAAAAACAGACGCCGATTTTTCCGGATGAGCAGATCCATCTTGAGACCAAGCCGAATTTACTGGCGACCCGCATGATCGATTTGCTGGCGCCCATCGGCCGCGGCCAGCGCGGATTGATTGTCAGCCCTCCCAAGGCCGGCAAGACGACCATACTGAAACGCATCGCCAACGGCATGTCAAGCAACTATGATAATCTGCATCTGATGGTTGTCCTGATCGGCGAGCGTCCTGAAGAGGTGACGGACATGGATCGTTCGGTGGAGGCGGAGGTGATCAGCAGCACCTTTGACGAGCCGGTCCAGAATCATGTACGTGTCGCGGAGATGGCGCTGGAGAGAGCCAAACGGCTGACGGAAAGCCAGCGGGATGTTGTGATCTTGCTGGACAGCATAACGCGGCTGACTCGCGCCTATAATTTGACAGTGCCCCCGTCCGGTCGGACATTGTCGGGCGGGATCGATCCGGCGGCGCTCTATCCGCCAAAGCGATTTTTCGGGGCGGCCCGGAATTTGGAGGAGGGGGGCAGCTTGACGATCGTCGCGACCTGTCTTGTCGATACGGGCAGCCGCATGGATGACGTCATTTACGAGGAGTTCAAAGGCACGGGCAATATGGAATTGCATCTCAACCGGCGAACGTCGGAGCGGCGCATCTTCCCTGCGATTGATATTGAACGAAGCAGTACGCGAGCCGAAGAGAAGATGCTGGAGCCGGAGGTGCTGGCCAAGGTATACACGCTGCGCCGGATGAGTGACGCGATGGGGGGCGGCAACGAGGCGATTCTGCCAATTTTGGAGCGTCTCAGCCGCACACGGGACAACCAGGAGTTTCTGGATACGCTTATCAAATAAGCAGAGCGCTGTACAGAAAATGTTCATATAGGAAAGCTCTACGCGGGCACTTTGGCAGAGGACCGAATGGGAAGATTGGCGCTGGATCAATAAATGTGTACAATGGACGCTGGCTGGATGACAGAAAAATGACGCTACACGTACGATTTGCCTACGCTTTCCACCCAGGCAGTTTCAAGAGGGCATAAAACCGAGTTCAGACCCGAAATTCATTTGTCCAGTGGCACATTTATATCTATAATGGCGTTCTTGAGACATATTTGGGCCGTTTGATGTTCGACAGTGGTTGAATATGCCAGTTTGGCTGCAGCGGTCTTTCGTTTCGGAGCGTGTCTCTCCCCCACCCCCCGATTTTCGAGTCTTTGCGTAAATTGGACAATATGGTGCAGTTTTGAGCCTGTATCCATATATTGGGCAGACTGAATGCTAAAGAGCAGAGAGCACGTAGAACAACGCCAGTTCAGCTATCATACTTTCCGTCGACAGAGTGACGCCTCCTCACCGGATGGGGAAGACGTTCTCCCCTCCGCTTCCAGCAATTTCTCCGAGTTTTCTTCAAGCAGAACCCAGAATCAACTAAACCAGAGTTCGGACAACGCGGCCGAGGCTGTGTTGGAAGAGGGTCCGCCCGAGTTGGTGAATGCGGCCGACGCGGCGATTGGGAGCTTTTCGACAAGCATACGGAACTTTTTGCGTGAGCAGGTTGCGCCCATCCGGCTTGCCAGCCATCTTGCGGTCTTAGTGGTGGCGGCGATCGTCATTCTGGTCAGGCAGGTAGATCACCGGGACTGGGAGTTTTTGCCGAACACGCTGCCGACGGAAATACCGCTTGCGGGAAGCGCCGTTGCAGACACGCAGCTGGTGCGGCGCAATCCAATCGCAGAAGTTGGCAATGCGCTGCAACGCGCCGTTCTTCCGTTCACCCAGAGCACTGACGAGCCTGCAGTGGCTGCGGGCGCGCAGGCAGCGGAGGGCGAACCGGTCGAGGTCAGCGCGCGAGCCAGCGTAGATGCGATTCAGGTCTATAAAGTACAACCGGCCGACAATTTGCAGAAGATTGCCGCACGATATGATCTGAGGCCGGAGACGATTTTGTGGGCCAATCCAAAGCTGGAGTCCAATCCGGATTTGCTGTGGCCTGGCCAGCAGTTGATCATTCCCCCGATTGACGGCGTGATGCACGTGGTGCAAGCAGGCGACACGCTGTCGTCCCTCGCGACGAAGTTCAAAGTCACCGTAGACGAGATTGTTGCCTTTCCTCTCAATAAGTTGGCTTCGGCCGATACGCCAATCGCCAGCGGCACACAGTTGATCATTCCCAACGGAACTAAGCCATATGTTGCCCGGCAGGTGGCAATGTATCGGGGTCCTGTGCCCGTCACTGCGGTCAAAGGATCGGGGAACTTTGTTTGGCCGGTCAGCGGCCACTTAACCCAGCAGTTCTGGCACGGCCACCGGGCTATCGATGTAGGCGCCCGCGCGGGTTCACCGATCGTATCGGCCGACAGCGGCTATGTGATCAAGGCGTCACATGGTTGGAACAGCGGCTATGGCAGCATGGTGATGGTCGATCATGGCAACGGCTTTGTATCGCTCTATGCGCATATGAATACGATTTATGTGCGGCAAGGGGAAAACGTTGCCAAAGGCGAGCATTTGGGTACGGTAGGGAATACGGGGCGTTCTACGGGGCCGCACCTGCACTTCGAAATACGGCAGCAGGGAGCCGCACGCAATCCAATCTACTTCCTTCCGTAACAAGTACAGGATTCGAATGGATACAAAGGTCCGTCACTTAGTGACGGACCTTTCTTATTCTGGGGGCTGTGCCCAGGCGCGCAGGTGGCTGATCTGACAGGGGATGAACTGACTGTGATCCTGCCCATCCTCCTGAAGGAGTCGTTCGCGGCGCAAAGGGCCTGAGTCCGGTTGGGGGGTCAGCGCTGCTGGATGCCACCCTCCGTAAGTTTGCGGGGATCGAGAAGTTCGTCCAGTTCGTCCGCGCTGAGATCGGTCATGTCAAGAGCGACTTCCTTAAGCGTGCGCCCCTGCGCGTAGGCCGTCTTGGCAATCTGGGCGCCCAATTCATACCCGATGACGGGATTGAGGGCGGTGACAAGAATTGGATTGCGGTCTACGAGCTGGCTGATCCGCTCAGCGTTGACAGTAAAGCCGGCAATAGCTCGGTCTGCAAGCAGGCGGCTTGCGCCGGCCAGGAGCGAGACGCTCTGCAAAAGATTGTAACCGATGACTGGGAGCATCACATTCAGTTGGAAACTGCCGGACTGGCCGCCGATGGTGATCGTCAGGTCGTTTCCGGTGACCTGGGCGGCAACCATGGCAACCGCCTCGGGGATGACCGGGTTGATCTTGCCCGGCATGATGCTGCTGCCCGGCTGCAGGGCCGGCAACTCGATCTCAGCGATGCCTGCAATCGGCCCGCTGTTCATCCAGCGCAGATCGTTTGCCATTTTCATCAGGGAGGTCGCGATGGTCTTGAGCTGGCCGCTCATCTCGACTGCGGCGTCCTGACTGCTCAGACTTTCGAAGTAGTTTTCGCTTGCCTTGAAAGGCTGGCCGGTCATCTTGGCCAGTTCGGCGGCGATACGATCGCCGAACTGGGGATGGGCGTTGATGCCGGTCCCAACGGCGGTGCCGCCCTGGGCAAGTTCTGCCAGCCGCGCCAACGCGTCGCGCAGCCGCCGCTGGCCCTTGTCGATCTGGTTGCTCCAGCCCCCCAGCTCCTGGCTTAAGCGGATCGGCATGGCATCCATGAGGTGGGTGCGCCCAGTTGTGACGATACCGTCTACTTCGGCGGCCTTGGCGTCGAGTGTTTGCTGCAGATGGCGCAGAGCGGGAAGGAGCTCCTCTGCGACGGCAAGATAGGCGCTTACATGGATGGCCGAGGGGATGACATCGTTGCTGCTTTGCCCCATATTAACATGGTCGTTGGGGTGAACGCCGCGGCCGAGAATGCGGGATGCCAGGGTGGCGATCACTTCATTGGCGTTCATGTTGGTGCTGGTGCCGGAGCCGGTTTGGAAGATGTCAAGGGGAAAGTGGGCGTCATGGGCGCCCTGGGCGACTTCGGCGCAGGCGCTTTGAATCGCCGCGGCCATCTCGGCATCAAGCTGATCCAGGTCGAGATTGACGGCTGCGGCCGCGCCTTTGATCAGCCCGACTGCGCGAATGAACTGGCGGGGGAAACGGAGAGAACTGATCGGGAAGTTGTCGACGGCCCGCTGGGTCTGGGCAGCATAGAGAGCGTCTTTGGGCACGCTTACTTCGCCCAGGCTGTCATGCTCAATACGGAATTCCTGACTACTCATAGGCGCTTTCTACTCCAATCTGTTTTCTTTTTGGGAAGCTAACGTTCGCCGCGCATGTAGGGCAGGCCGAGCGCGGCCGGCGCGCCGAGGCGGCGGCTGACGTTTTCATAGACGGTGATGAGGGTAAGAACTACGACTGTCAAAAGATAGGGCATCATGGCCAGCATCGCGGCGGGTATGACGCCGCCCCCCGCCGCCTGCAACCGAAACTGAATAGCGTTGACGCCGCCGAAGATAAGGGCCCCAAGAAGTGCCCGCGCGGGATCCCAGGTAGCAAAGATGACGAGAGCGATGGCGATCCAGCCGCGTCCGCCGGTGAGGTTTTCAGTCCAGCCGGGGGTGTAAGCGAGGCTGAGGTGGGCGCCTCCCAGGCCCATCAACATGCCGCCGCCGATGGTGGCCAGATAGCGGGTGCGGGTGACCGAAATGCCCATCGCGTCGGCTGTGTCAGGGTCTTCGCCCACTGCGCGGACGTTAAGGCCGAGCCGTGTGCGATAGAGCAGGAAGGCGGAGACGGGAACGGTCAGATACATCAGATAGACGAGCAGGTCCTGGTTGAAGAGGGCTTGGCCAAGCATGGGAATCTGGCTGAGGCCGGGAAGCGCGGCTTTGGTGAATTTTGGTCCGACCAGGCCCACCAAGGGGGCTCCTTCCGGGCCAAGGCGCTGGCCGAGGAAACTACTGAGGCCGATGCCAAAGAGCGTCAGGGCCAGGCCGCTGACCACCTGATCTGCTCGCAGGGTGACAGACAGGAAGGCATGGATGGAGGCCAGCGCACCGCCGACAAGGATGGCTGCCAGCGTGCCCAGCAGCAGACTATCGGTGTGAAAGCCGACGGCAAAGGCGCTGACGGCCCCCATAATGAGAATGCCTTCCAATCCGAGATTGAGAACACCGGCCCTTTCGGTGTAGATTTCACCGACTGCGGCAAAGACAAGCGAGGCGCCGGCCTGGATTGTCACTGTCAATATCGAGATTAGAAGGGCGAGTTCCATTGTTGTTACGCCTTCACATGCTTGCTGGAGGTGGCCTGTGGGAGTCGATTTTCGCCAGGTTGCGCACAGATCCTGGGGTGGCGCTGCAGGGTAGACTGACGGTTGATCGGGGCTTTTCTAATCAGCCGGTGTTGGTCCTCTGGCGGCGGGTGTCGGAGGTGACGCACGCCGGGGTTGGGTACGGATGACGCGCAACCGGTAGTTGATAAAGACATCAGCTCCGAGCACGAAGAAGAGTATCGAGCCTTGGAGAACGCCGGCGACCGCTGCCGGCAGCCCCATGGTAATCTGCAACTGATCCCCGCCGGTGTTGAGCCCGGCGAGCAGGATGCTGACGAGCAGAATGGCCCACGGGTTCAGTTTTGCCAGCCAGGCCACGATGATTGCGGTAAAGCCATCGCCGACTGCAATCCCGTTTTGCATCCGATGGGCGACGCCGGCGACCTGGCTGAAACCGGCCAGCCCCGCGATGCCTCCGCTGACGCACATAACCAGGAGGACGTTGCGCGCGATACTCATGCCGGCGTAACGGGCGGCCTGAGGGTTTTTGCCAATCACCTTGATCTCAAGCCCCCACTTGGTCCGGTCCAGAACGAGCCAGAGCAGCAGCGCGGCGAGGACCGCCATGACCAGGCCGTAGTGGACGCGCTCGAGATCGAGCGGCAGGCGGGGCAGCCAGGCATGTTTGGGAAATTGGGCGCTGCCGGGAAAGCCAAATCCTTCGGGATCCTTCCAGGCCCCGGTATAGAGATATTGCATCCACAAAAGAGCCACATAGTTGAACATCAGGGTTGTGATGATCTCGTTGACCCCGAGAACGGTTTTGAGGAAGGCCGGGATCAATCCCCATATGGCCCCGGCGACAAAGGCGGCCAGGATCATGACCGGCAGGAAGGCCCATTGCGGCAGGCCGCCGATCTGTTCCGGCAGGAAGAGGGCCACCCAGGTGGCGGCGATGACGCCCCACACGAACTGGCCTTCGGCGCCGATATTCCAGAACAGCATACGGAAAGCGATGCCCACGGCCAGCCCTGTAAGCATAAGCGGGATTGCGCGCAAAATGGTTTCGCTGATGTTGTAACGCTGACCGAAGGCGCCGGAAGCCATTGCCGCATAGGTTTCGAATGGATTTGCGCCGAATATCCAAAGCAGAATGCCGCTGAAGATAAGCGCCAGAGCGAGGGCAATCAGTGGAAAGAGAAACTCGATATGACGGGGGCGAGACAGGCGTCTTTCAAGAATAAGTTGCATGGCAGAGTCTCTTCGCCGGCGCCGTTCACGCGCTGGCATCGTTCATGCTGACAGGATCGGCCGCATCTGGGCTGCGGCGCTATATGACGTCGGTCTCGTCAACGGGCAAAGCCACAAAGACGGTGGTACCCTTGTTCACGTCGCTTCGCACCCAGATTTCGCCATGATGGGCCTCGATAATTGCCTTGCTAAGAAAAAGACCCAGGCCCACGCCGGACGTTTCGCGGCGGAGGCTGCTATCCACGCGGTAGTAGCGTTCAAAAATTCTCGGCAACTCCCTTGCAGGAATGCCGACTCCTTCGTCGGCGACGTAGAG
The DNA here is from genome assembly GCA_022824025.1 of Caldilineaceae bacterium. Lineage (GTDB taxonomy): Bacteria > Chloroflexota > Anaerolineae > Caldilineales > Caldilineaceae > Bin5. The sequence goes on along the minus strand of JAJEBF010000006.1, from coordinate 8,018 downwards.
CACGAGCCGGCCAGGGTGGGCCTTGTGCTGCGGTTCCTCTTGCCAACCGCCGATACGAATCAAGCCGCCGTCGGGGGAGTATTTGATGGCGTTGCTGAGCAGGTTGGTGAAAACCAGGCGCAGGCGTTCTTCGTCTCCGTTGATGACGGGCAGATCGTTGGGGATGTCGAGGGCGATCTCATGGGAGTCTGTCTGGGTGCGATAGTCCTGCGCGACGCGTTCGAGGAGCCGCCGCACCTGAATATCGGAACGCTCCAGCCGGAGACCGCCGGCCTGGATGCGGCTGACGTCGAGCAGGCTGTTGATGAGTGACTCCAGTCGGTCCGCTTCCTCTTCGATGACTTCGAGGCTTTGCCGGGCGGTCTCGGCATCCCAGGCGGCGTCGGGGCGCGCCAGCGTCTGCGCGTACCCCTTGATCAGAGCCACAGGTGTCTTCAGTTCATGGCTGATGATCGAGGTAAAGGTTGACTTCATCTCCTCTTCTTCACGGAAGCGCGTGATGTCCAGGACATTGGCAATGATGTTCACCAGCCTTTTGCGCTCGTCCTTGACTGGAATGAAGGTCACGGAGACCGATATCTGGCCGCCATCGGGCAGGACAATATCGCCCTCGCATTGGGCGCCGCTCTCGGGCAAGGCCATCAATTCGTAGTCAGCGCTGAAGAGGTCCTCCCCCTGTAGATTCAGGAGAGGCAGGATCTTCTCGCAGGGTTGGCCGATCGCTTCGTGGAGGGCGATGCCGGTCATGAGAGAAAGGGGCTGGTTGATCACTTCAACACGTTTGTTGGGCGCCAGGATCATCATGCCATTGACACTGTTCTGGACGATCATGGAGAGCCGGCTGCGCTCGGTGGCAAGCTGCTGGTAGAGACGGGCGTTGCGCACGGCGATGGCGGCCTGATCGGCGAATCCTTGCAAAAACTGCCAGTCCAACGGCGAGAAGGCGGAGTCGCCGCGGAACAGATAGATAACGCCGAGCAGGTCTTCTTCGAAGAGGAGCGGGAGGCCGATCACCTGTCCCAACTTGCTGCCCAGCGCCGATTCCACCTCGCGGACGCGGCGTTCCATGTCCTGCTGATAGCGGTCGGCCAGTGAGACTTCCGCCGCTATCGCGCGCCCATCCTTCCATTCACCGGCCGCGTCGCGGCGGTTCACCTCTTCTGCCAGCCAGCCGTCCGAAGGCGGCCAGGTTTGCGAGGCGATTTTGAGGAGAGGGCGAAACGCGGGCAGGAGTTGTCGTGGGATCCCATAGGATGCGCGGATACGGAATGGTTTATCATCTTCCACGGCGCCGTTGCCGTCTGCCAGGGGAACGGCCGCGGTGACATCGTCGAGGACGATCACGCCGGCGGGGGCGGCAAGCATTTCGGCGGCGCTTTCGAGAATCAGTCGCAGCAGGCTTGGCAGATCGAGCCGCGAGGTCATCGCCCGCGTAATACGCAGCAGGTATTCTCGTTGACGCAACTGGTAGGTTGCCATCAGCGCCGGAACGTTCATGGTAAGAACATAACAGAGCGGGAAAGTAAAGTCAACGATTCAGCGGGAGAGGGCGGTCGTAGGGCGTCGCAGTTCGGGCGCTGGCGGAACGCATTGGGCTGGACCGCCTGCGCCAATGAACACACATTGCCGGCGAGGCGCGTTTTTGCGGGGGGCGTTGCGGGGGCTGGCCCCCCGCACAAGGGAAGCCGCTTGCGGCTGACCGCCCCAATATGAGGAGAGAGGGGAGCGTAGTGAGCAAAGAGAGAAAGGCAGGTAGACGCAGGAAGCAGGGCGGAGTGGGGCGAGGTTCACGTTACCAGAACGAGATTCCACTGAATCCTGGAACCGGCTTCTCCGGACAACCCCAAAATCTGGACAGCGCCCGGGAGTGAGGGCGCGCCGCTGGATTCCTGATTCGGCTGGCTCAGGGACCGGCTTGGGCCGGCGCGCTGCTTCATTCTTCGACAATCACAGAGATTACGCCATCCTGATAGCCAAGAACGTAGACATTGCCGTCCTGATCTTCGCCAATAGCGCTGACGGGAACGGCGGCGTTGATCAGCAGTGGACTGTGCCACCTATCCTGCGGACCGCCCCTCAATCCCCAGATTTGGCCGCGGCAAAAATCGGCAAAGAGGAAAACCCCCTGCAGGTCGGGCAGGCCGGGCCCGCGGTAGACGGCTCCGCCAACGACTGCGCACCCTATGTCGTGGTTGTACTCGGCCACGGGTGAGGTCTGGCCTTCCGCGCTGCATATCCAGTGTTCAATATCGCAGGGCTCGCCTTTGACGCAACCCCACTGCTCGAAACAGATACTGCCTTCGGTGATTCGCCAGCCGTAGTTTTCGCCCCCGACGCTGGCTGCGGGCTGATAGTTCACCTCTTCGATGGTGATGTTGCCGACGTCGGGGATGTAGAGGTCGCCTGTCTGCCTGTCGAACGCGAAACCCCAGGGATTGCGCAGGCCGTAGGCCCAGATTTCGCCGCGATAGCCTTCAACTTGCGTGAACGGGTTGCTGTCGGGGATGGCGTAAGGCTTCACGCCCGACTCGACATCGATGCGTAGAAGGGCGCCCAGCAGCATGGTGGGGTCCTGCCCACGATTATCGGGGTCGTTAAACGCGGGCGCGCCGCCATCGCCGCTGCCGATGTAGAGGTAGCCGTCCTGGGGGCCGAAGAGAAGGCGTCCGCCATTGTGCGTTTCGTGTGGTTGGTCGATCTTGAGAATGGCCTCGCCACTGGTTGGATCAGCCAGCTCCGGATCGGAGGTTGTGTTGTAGCGGCTGATGACAGTTTGGCCGTCCTGATTGGTATAACTGACGTAGAAGTGCTGTTTGACGCGATAGTCCGGGGGGAAGGCTACGTCCAAGAGTCCCCGTTCGCCGCAACAGCTGACCCTCTCCGAAATATCCAGGAAGGGAGTTTCGTCCACAGACCAGACTGCCCCGCCGCTGGCCTCTCCAGACTTTCTCATAATGCGGATACGTCCGGCCTGTTCGATCACGAAGAGACGGCCGCTGTCATCGCCGGCGTGTCTCAGTTGCACCGGCAGGTTCAGGCCATCGGCGACTTTTCTGAGTTTGAAAGCCGGCGGGGGAGGCGTATCGGTTGGGATGCCGAACACGCGTATCTCTCGCCATGCGACCCAACTGGGGCTGCTAACCGTCCGCACATACAGTTCGTCAATTGTGCGAGGAGGGTCGATGGCTAGTTCGAGCGTCTGCCCATCCTCAGTGTGGTCGTTGATGAACCGTTTGTACAGCGTGCGTGTGCCCGAGCCGTCGCCGAACCAGATTTCATGTGAAGTTGGGCCGGGAGGAGCCTGCGCGATGACCAACTCTACTTTCTCAACACGGTGTGGGCCGTCGAGCGCAATTTGAAGCCATCCCAGCGGAATGCGTCCTGAATTCCAGAGTGTGTCGAGATCGTCATCGACTGCCAGGCCCCCGGTCTCCTGTCCGGAAGAAGGCATGATTTCCGCTGAGGCTGCCACGTTGAGCAGCGGCGCCGGCGTTGGGGCGGGAGGCCCCGGCGCAGCGGTGGGCGTGCTTGTTACAGCGTTAAGGGCAGCCTCTGTAGGCGAAACAGTAGGCAAAGCAGTAGGCAAAGCAGTGGGCGAAGCGGCGACCGCGGCAATTGTGGGGCTGGCAGGGTCGGGGCTTGGCGCACAGGCGGCAACCGCCAACAGTGCCATCAGTCCAATTGCCGCCAGGCAGCAGTTCTTCATCAGGTTATCACTCGCAGGGTGGGTTTGGAAACCTGCAGGCCGCGGGGGGCCCGGTCAGGTCGGGGCATTTTGCCGAATGATCACAGAGGTACGCGCTCTCCTGATTCCAATTCGGGCCCGGCGCCTGCTCGACAGCAGGACAGTCGCGGCGCCCTGTCCGGGGCCCCGAATTCATTTGCCACGTATCTTGGCGGCGGAAAAGCCGGCGAGGGCAGGTCTCGACCGTTGTCAGCCGACGAAGGCATCGGGCAGAAGCGCACGCACAGTGGTGCTGCGGAATTTTCCGGCATCATCACCGATATACACGTCCATTTCCGGCCCAAGCTCCATCATCACCTGGCGGCAGAGGCCGCAGGGCGAGGCGCCGTCCACGGTTACGACGGCAATCGCGCGCAGTTGACGTTTCCCCTGGGCGATTGCGGATGTGAGCGCGACGCGTTCGGCGCAGATCGTCCCTCCATAGGAGGCGTTTTCGACGTTACAACCCGGAATGATTTCGCCGTCATTCGTCAGCACGGCGGCGCCGACGAAATAGTTGCTATATGGCGCGTGCGCCTGGCTGCGGGCGGATTGGGCCGCTGCAACCAGTTGTTGGGGGGATACGTCGGCGGTCACGCTCAAGTCCTTTCGGCGCGCCCTCAGGGGGCAAGGGGAACTGTCAAGGTGTCAGGCTGCCGACTGCAAATAACCGGATTCTGTCGTATCCTCTGGTTCTTCTTCGACTTCGACCTGATTTAATGTGTGAACACCGTTCTCTGCGCTGTGGAGCGGTTCAACTCTCACCTGTTCGATACGGCGGGAGTCGACCGACATGACAGTGAATCGCCAATCACTGAACAGTATGCTTTCGCCCTGCTCGGGAACGCGTCCGAGCTGGCTATAGATGAAACCGCCCAGCGTGTCGATGTTTTCGGGACCGGCGGACAGGTCGACACTGATGAGCCGGGATACTTCATCGAGGTCGTAACGCGCGTTGAAGATATATATTTCGGGCGCGAGTTTTTCCACTTGGGGCTCTTCCGAGTCGTACTCGTCCTGGATTTCGCCGACGATTTCCTCCAGCAGATCTTCGATTGTGACGAGACCGGCCGTGCCGCCGTATTCATCGACGGCCAGGGCCATATGGATGCGGTGGGCCTGCATCTCTTCAAACAGTTCATCCAGTTTTTTGCTCTGGGGCACAAAGTAGGCTTGGCGAAGCAGCTGGCGAATGGAAATGTCCTGACTGCCATCGCGCAGGCAGAGCAGGAGATCTTTGGCATAGAGGACGCCGAGCAGCTGATCGATACTGTCTTCAAAGACGGGAATGCGGCTGTGGCCGTTTGCGATAATGAGGTCGAGCGCTTCACTGAGCGGCGCATTCACTTCGACGGCAACGATATCGAGCCGGGGCACCATAATTTCGCGGACTGTAGTCTCGCCAAATTCAAAAATGCCGGCGATCATCTGCTTTTCGTCTTCTTCGATTACGCCTTCGCCTTCGCCGACGTGAATGAGAAAGCGGAGGCCATCTTCGCTCAGGAACACACTTTCGGCGGTCACTTCGTCAGCGTCCCCGCGCGCGTAGGAGCCGAGGCGGCGCAGGAGGAATGAAAACGGAGCGAGAATAAACGCTACCAGGTCGACGACGCGGGCGATGGAAAGCGCGACGGCTTCCGGCTGGCGCAAAGCCCAACCGCGGCCGACGATTTGGAGGGCGAGAAGGAGAATCCAGATCAGACCCACCGCGGCGCTGACCCCCACATCGGACCATTGCAGGGTCATTGCCAGACAGACGGCCATGGAGCTGCCGGCAATGTAGGCCAGGCTCTTGAGGATCAACAGGGTGGAGAGAAAGCGGGCCGGGTCGGAAAGCATTTGGTCGATCAGTTTTGCCCGCTGGTTGCCGCTGGCGAGGAGATCTCGAATACGGCTTCTTGAGGCCGCGGACAACGATACCTCTGCGGCAGCGACAAAGCCAATCGTCAGTAATGGCAGCAAGAGCGCCGCGCTCAGCCAAGCAGGTTCCACGTCCACAGGTGACTCCTTTTTCTACGTTGCCTTGCGCCGTACATTGCGCTGGCAGTATGACGGCAAAAAACGACCGGAAGTTCTGTTAGACAACTCTATCCTTTGGCCAGTTCGCGCGTGGTGCGTCTTCTATTCGGGCTTCGAAGAGATTTCGCGAGTGCGGGCTTCCTTCTCCTTCGCGGTTTTGCGTTGAGCCGAAGCCGGTTAGCCCTCATCAGCCGGTTGCGTTTCAGGCGGCCGCCTTGCGGGGACGCCATAGACAAGCGCGTCCTCCTCCACGTCGCGTGTGACGACAGAGCCGGCGCCGGTGCGCGCGCGGGCTCCGAGGGCAACGGGCGCGACCAGGAGTGTATCACTTCCGAGGAATACGTCGTCGCCAAGTATTGTACGATTCTTTGAGACGCCATCGAAATTACAGGTGATAGAGCCGGCGCCGATATTGACATTTTCGCCAATGGTGGCATCCCCAATGTAGCTGAAGTGGCCCATCTTGACGCCTTTGCCCAGGTAGCTGTTTTTAACTTCGCCGAAGTTGCCCATATGGACTTCTTCACCGAGATGGGCGCCGGGCCGCAGGTGGCCGAAGGGGCCGATTTCGCTGCCCCGTTCCATCGCGGCCTGCTCGATGACACTGTATTCGACCCGGCATGCATCTCCGATTGCGCTATCGACGACCCGGCTGTTTGGGCCGATGAGGCAGTCGGAGCCAACAGTTGTGCGCCCCTGCAGGTGCGTTCCCGGAAGGATTGTTGAGTCCTGACCGATTGTCACATCGGCGTCAATGTAGGTGGTTGCGGGATCGACGATGGTGACACCGGCCAGCATATGCTGGGCATTGATCCGCTGGCGCAACGTTTGGGCGGCGACAGCGAGCTGGCTGCGGTCATTGATGCCGAGTGTCTCGTCGGGCGGGGCTGGAATCGTTGCAATCGGCTGACCCTGTTCGACGGCGATGCCAACCATGTCGGTCAGGTAGTATTCTCCGCTGGGGCTGGGCGTGAGGAGGGAGATATTTTCCCAGAGCCATTCGGCGTCGAAGCAGTAGACGCCGGGATTGAGCTCGCGAATGGCGCGCTGTTCTGGCGTGCAGTCGACCTCTTCGACGATTGCGCGGACGGCGCCGTTTCCGTCACGGATGATTCTGCCGAACCCCTGGGGATCTTCTCGTTCGATGGTCAGAAAAGTGAGCACGGGGGACTGGCTCTTTTGCAATGCGCAGTCGTCTCGAGGACGCGTCAGTTTTTTGAGTGTCTCAGGACGCAGAAGCGGCATATCGGCGTAGAGAACCAGTACCCGGTCGGCTCGATTGAGGAGGCGTTCTCTGGTCTGCATCAACGCATGCCCGGTGCCGAGCAGCTCCTTTTGCAAGCTGTATTCAACGCGCTCGCCGAGGAGATTCCGGAGTTGGTCTTTGGCATGACCGACCACAACAGTTGGTCGCCGGCCTGAAATCCCATTCACGGCCAAAAGGGACCATTCGATCAGAGGCCTGCCTGCCAAAGGATGGAGAGCCTTGGGCAGTTTTGATTGCATTCGAGTTCCGTACCCGGCGGCCAGGATGACGGCGGCAACAGTCATGCAGAATGCTCCTACGCGAAGGGAGGGGTGAGCGGCGCGGGCAGAGAGCGCCGGCGGCAAGGGACGATGAAGATGGTTGCGAGTGTCAGGCTAACAAGCGCGAGAGGAACGGCAGTACGATATGAGGATGGAATTGGTTGAGAGCCGGGGTCAGGAGGGATATCATCCATGGATTCGTTCGCAGACCGGGGCCAGATTGGTGTCTGCGCACATTGTACCACAAGGCGGGAGGTTGTCCAGAGACGCTTGCATAGGTGGAGCGAGAAAGAGAAGAGGAGGTTGGCAGCGGTCTACTCTCACACGGGGTCGCCCCCGCACTACCATCGACGCTGGTGGACTTTACTGCCGGGTTCGGGATGGGACCGGGTGTTTCCCCACCGCTCTTGCCACCAACTCCTCTTTGCTCACGTAGAATGCGGATGCGGGCGGATGCGGTATGCATGCGTTGGTGTGCATGCTGGTTTTGGCGCAGGGCCTGCAAGGTGATGCGTACTGGCTCTGCCGTTACGTCACTGTACAAGGCCGCCCGCATTGGCCCACTAAGAACTGAACAGGATTAGAGAAGGACTGCTGTCGGCGCAAGTTGCGCACAGGTTAAGCCCTCGTGCGTTAGTACGGGTTCGCTTAAAGCCTCTCAGCCCTTACACGTCCCGCCTATCTAACTGGTCGTCTACCAGCGCACTTACCAGACTTTCTCTGTGAGGGAACTTATCTTGAGGCTGGC
>JAJEBF010000041.1 GCA_022824025.1 Caldilineaceae bacterium | reverse complement strand
GCCGCCGAAGGCAAAAAACGCATCGCTTCAGCGGAAGCCACCCTCGACCGCCTGGCCGAACTGCTCACCCGCTCCTACCACCAATCCAATCAGCGGCTGGACCGCATAGAGGAACTGGTCGCACGCAACGGCCAACAGATTGAACGCAACGGCCAACAGATCCAATTCCTGCGGGACTTGACTCAAGGCCATATCTCACAGCCTACGCCGCCGGCGCACTCAGACTGACACCAGTAGTCAGTTGAGGTCGCTACCTTGCAAGCTGGCCAAGCGCAGCCCTCCCCGTCCATCCCCTACACGCCCGCTCCGGCGGCATGTACTCGCCCCACCACCCACTGACTACTGACTGCTGCCGTTCAGGCGCAGTCCGGACTTGGGGTTGTCAGGAGAAGCCAGCTGCAGGCCTCAGGACAATTTCCCAACGGTCGCCCCAAGACCCGGCCCCATTTTGGGCCGAACCCGCCTCCAAAACCGCCTTGACAGGTAATGATATTTACCTTATGATCTGTCAAGAATGGCAGTGTATTCTGCTTACAGAATGGTCGGAGCAGATACTGCCCGCGGGCTAACCCGGCGCACCGCTTGGGATTCCCCCGAAAATCCAAGAACTCTTACACGATTGCAATCTGTGCCACCAGCAGATAGGTGACTGCGGCGAAAAACTGCCGACTGTTCCCCGCCCGGATAGGGGTCGCATGCTCTGCATGTGCCGAGAATTGGCGAAGGAGGCAAGGTAGAGACGTCCGCCCGCCGGGCCATCGCAGCGCATCGACCATGAACTTTCCTTCTTTCGCACGAGCTTCGCTCCCCGGCATGTTGCGCGGCCGGAGCCGGCTCAACAGTCTCGGCAGCTTCCTGTTGAGGGAGCCGCAGGTCGTCCTCAATGTCTCCGAAGTCGGCCTCGACGACGTAGTCGAGCTCATCGTCAGAGGCCGCGCCGGCGCCGAATCCGAAGAAGACGCGCTGGAATACCTGTCATTCGGCTAGCGCAACGACTAAGCGACAGCCAATGCCCACCTGTCTCAGGCGAGGCAGGTGTCACTCTCTCCTCACCCCTCTATACTCTCGCCTCGCAGTTGTGCGGTCAGGCCTTCGGGCCTCCCCTGTATAGGGGTTCCGCCCCCGCCACGCCCCCCATACAGCATGCCACGATGGCGCCGTGTGGCTGGCATGCTGTCTATACCACCGGTCGCTCAACCACGCCATGCCGAGGAGCCGTCCGCCGCTACCACTGTAGGGGCCGGCCTTGTGCCTGCCCGCTCTCACCCCAATAATGGGCTGCTCCCGTTCGACCATGCGAATGTACAACATATGGAAAAAAAGGGTAAGATGTGATTATCGGCAATCCGGGACTGTTTGGATAGAGCAATAATCATCGGAACGATTGAACTTTCCCCGCCTCGGCAAAGGCGGAACCCGGACCCGTCAGAAGACCCAAACCAGTTGCCCTCGCAGGAGCCGTGCAAACGAGCGGATGGGGCACAACGTCGTATTCGGGGCAACCAATTGATAAACGAGCCTATCTCATTAAGTTTCAGGCGCAGAGGACGACTTCAGCTGCCGGTCTCCTGCTCGATCTTGCTCCTGCTCGTTCTGTTTCTGTCCGGATGTCGCGACAGAGACGCCGCGCCCGCTTCCCTCCCCACCGCAGCCGCGCCCCTGCAGACGCCGCCAGACAATCCTGTGACGCCGGCATCCCTGCTCGATGAGGCCGCCTATCTGCACCGGATCGGAGACTACAGCCAGGAACAAAGTTTGCTGCATACCCTGCTGGCCGATCTCCGGACCGAGCCTGCCCAAGGGCGGCAGACACCCCCCGCCTCCCGCACGCAGGAGCGCGCCGCAATCCTCTATCGGCTCGCCCTAGCCTATCTGGCCGGTGACAATCCGGAACAGGCGTTGGACGCGCTTGAGCAGCTCCGCCGCATGGGCGACTCCCTGGCCGCGGGGGAGATCAGTCTGCCGCCCGAGAGCGGAGAAACTGTGGCGCAGATCCTGATCAACAGCCTCTTCCTGCGCGGCGAAGCTCTGGCCGGCGTGGACCGCTTCACCGAAGCCGCGGCCGCCTACCGCTCATTCCTGGAGCGGCAACCCCTCCTCTCCGGTGTCGTAGAGGAGCGCATCGCTGATGCACTGCTCGCGGCAGACGAACGATCGCAGGCCGCTGACGCGCTGCGCCGGGCCGCCGGCGCAGCCGTAAACGCAGACGAGGAGGTTCGCCTTCTCGAACGGCTCGCAGCCGTTCTCGAAGGCGAGGGCCGCTGGGCCGAGGCCGCCTCGATCTACGATGAGATACTTGGCGGCCCCGATGTCGAACACGCACAAACAGGCACGGAGCAGCCCGCACTTGAATTTGAAAATATACCCGGCGATAGAGAATCCCCAATCTACCGCGCCGGTTATCTCTATCGCGCCGGCATGGCCTATGCCGCGGCCGGCGATGAAGAAGCCGCTATCGACCGCTGGCGTATGGCGCTGACTGTAAACACGGCCAGCGATGCCGCCTACCTCTCCCTCATTCAACTGGTGAACAGGGACGTGCCCGTCGATCCGTTCCTGCGCGGGGAGATCAATCTGTTCGCCGAAGCCTACGCGCCTGCTATCTCCGCCTTTGAACGTTTTCTTGAGACGTCGCCGCAGGCCGCCCGCGCCGGCGAAGCCTGGCTGGGAATCGCCCGCGCCCGGATGGGGTTGGAAGAGTGGGCAGCGGCCCGTCTTGCCGTCGACCGGGTGCTGGCTGACTTTCCCAACTGTGGCTGTTTTGGCGATGCTTGGTTGGCGCGTGCGCGAACTGCGTTTGAAGAGGGCGCGCCCGCAGAGGGACGGCATATCCTCCGCACTTTCGCCACCGATCATCCCGACGACCCCCTGGCGCCGGAAGCGCTGTGGCTGAGCGCGCAGTCTTCCCTCGCCGCCGGCGCCCTCCCGCCCGGCTCCGCCCCACAGGATGTCCGCGTCGCGGTCGATCCCTTTGACGAAGCCGCGGCCGATCTGCTCAGGCTGGCAAACGCCTTTCCCGGCAGCCCGCGCGCCGCCGATGGACTGGCCATCGCCGGAATCGGCGCGTTCGAACGCGGCCGTTACGAGTACGCTGCCAACCTTTTTGAGCGGCTCCTCTCCGAATATCCCAATACGCAGCCGGACTTTGCCACCTACTGGCTCGGCCGCGCCCGCCATGCCCAGGGCGCAATCATTGAGGCGCGCTCCCTCTGGAATGCGCTCTTCAACCGCGCGCCCGAAACGTTCTACGGCCTTCTCGCCGGCCTGGACCTAGACGCCGCGAATCCTGGGCAGAACCTGGTCCCCCGCATGGCCCGCATGGACATGGACGTGCCTGCCCTGCCCGGCGACGATGGCAGCCGCGCATTCGCCGAAGACTGGCTGAGTGGACCGCAGGGCTTCCCGCGCGCTCAAAACACCGAAGCGGCAACTGCCGGAGCCGGCGTCGAACCATGGAACCTGCCCAAAAACGTGATCGACGACCCGGACCTGGTCAGAGGCGAACTGCTGCTGGCGCTGGGTCGCCGCGCTGAGGGATTGCAGCTGCTGGAACAGACTTACTGGCGTTTTCACAACGATCCGGCGGCGCTCTTTCCCCTCATACTGCATTTCCATGAGTTGGGCGCCAACCGGCTCTCCATTACCGCTGCCCATCGTCTCATCCAACTCAGCCCGGCTGAGCGTATTGCCGCAACACCGCTCTATATCCAGCGTTTCGCCTATCCCGTACACTACCCCCGCCTGGTCGAGAAGCAGGCCAGAGAGTTTGCGATCGCCCCTCAGCTGCTGTACGGTCTCATCTTTCAAGAAAGCCACTTCGAGCCTGCGGCGCGATCCTATGCCGGCGCCCGGGGTCTAATGCAGATCCTTCCGGGCACAGGCTGGGACATCGCCCAGAGTCTCAACTACCCCAACTATTCCACCGAGCTGCTCGACCTTCCCATCGTCAGCATCCGTTTCGGCGCATACTACCTGCGCTGGGCGCGCGATCGTGTCAACGGCAACGACATAGCCGCCCTCGCCGGTTATAACGCCGGCCCCCGCAAGGCCAGAAATTGGCTCGTCGGCGCCGAATCGGACGATGCTCTTTTCATCTACAAGGTCCCCTACTTCGACACACGCCGCTATCTTCAAGGAATCCTCATCTGCTTCGCCCACTACCGGCGCATATACGAAGGTCTCTAATGTAGAGTCCAGTAGAGACCATGAGAATTTGACCTGCCCCCCAAAACTGGTCCAGGTCTTATTTGGTGTTGGGCCGTAGGGGAAAATATGTGAGAGGTCTTCTATACGTTGCTGGAGGTGCGTGTGCTGAAGGAGCGCTACAGACGGACTGTCAACCGGATCGGACCGCGCAGTTCTCTGGGTTGCCGGCCGCCGGCGCCTGAGGCCCTCTTGCCTGCCGGTCCTGTCCCCTTGCTTGCCGGACAAACATAACGGGTGGTACAAACATCGGGGGCAGGCCAGCCTTCCCCGTCGATCTCCCGTATATCCACCCCGCGGCATGTACTCGCCCCGCCACCCGCTGACAACTGACTATTGCAGTTACGTGCCTCCAGTATGCCCCGCCCAGCACGCGGGCAAGCCCTGCCAAGCCCACGCCAGACTGGGAGTAGCCCAAAACCGGTGCCGCCGGCCATAGACACCTGACCGCTTCTTCTATATACTTGGGATTAAAAGTTCAGTCCATTCAAGAACAGCGGGGACGCTGCTGCTGTTAAGCCCTGCATGCGCGCGCTGACCCTGCGCGTCACGGTCGGCCCTGCCTCCCACGACATGCCGCGCCAGCGCACCCTTGATCGCGACGACGGCTTGCTCTGGCCCAAGCCCGCCAGCCAGGACGCAGGCCCCATAGGCAAGAAGTCAGTGATCGGGGATCAGTAGTCAGATAGGGTCGCAACCTTGAGGGCTGGCATGTCGCAGTTCACTGGCCACCGGCCAAAGCAGTTTAAGGAGACTCCCCCCATGTCGCAGCAATCCGAAGACCGGCTCGACCGCATCGAACGCAACCTCGAACGCCACGCCGAAGAATCAAATCAGCGTATGGCCCACCTCGATCGCTTGCTTGCCAACTTCTCCAATGACGTCGCCCTCAACGCCGCCGAAAGCAAAAACCGCATCGCTTCAGCGGAAGTCACCCTCGACCGCCTGGCCGAACTGCTCACCCGCTCCTACCACCAATCCAATCAGCGGCTGGACCGCATAGAGGAACTGGTCGCACGCAACGGCCAACAGCTCCAATTCCTGCGAGACCTGACACAAGGCCATATCTCACAGCCCACGCCGCCGGCGCACTCCGACTGACACCAGTAGTCAGTCAAGTCTGCTGCCTTGCTAGCTGGCCAAGCGCCGTTTACTTGACCTGCAGCCCAAAGAAACTGGTTCAGGTATTTGTTAATACTGGGGAGTAGAAAGGGGGAAATCTGACTAGGAGCAGACAGCCATGAATAGAGGATTCGCTATTGGGAATACGGCAAATTACGATGAGTGGCTTATCGAGCAACTTAGAGATCCCGAAGAAGCGCTTTCCTATCTGGAAGCTGCAATTGAAGATTTTGACGTGGATAACGATTTCATTGCCCTGAGATACGCTACTTTGAATTTCTTTCGCGCACAGTATTCTCTTCTGAGGCCGAAAAGCCCTATCGGAGTTGACCTGGAATCTTTGGAGTACGATCGAGACTTCACTCCGGATCCACTCGTGATCGATTGGACGAGTAACATTACTTCTTCAAATGTGTTACCTGAAAGCGGGGGCCTCGGTAAGAATCTGGAACCCGCCGTACATCATCGAGAGCAGAGTCCTTCCAAAGACTTAGTCGGTGTAAGTGTAACCTATGAATAAGGAATGAAGTTGCAGTTCTTCGCAATTTTGTCCACCTGCTACACGCCTCTCACCTTCCGTCCCCACCTGAAATCTGGTTGTCATCGCTCAAAGCCGGGCCAGAAAATTACGGCTGATTTGCAATAAGATTCCCCGGGAACACCACAATCTTTCGCGGATTAGGAGAGCTCACGCCAGCCCCTCCGACCCGCACGCGGCGCGCCAAACCCGCCGGATCTCGTCAGCCGAATCCAGCACGCGGCGCTTGGCTCCTCTATGTAGGGAATTTGCAGCGCGGCATCGGCGTAGCGCAAAAGACCGCGCGGCGGCGCTTCCCCATAATTGTCCGGAACCGGCAGACAGTACGCCGCCAGATGCAAGACATGGCTGGCGTACGGCTGGGCTGGCTGCGCGGCGGTCGCTCCGGTGTCTCCAGCGCCCCCGTGTCCTGGCGAATCACCCAACCCACCGAGCCTGACCGCTCGCCTTTCCTTATGTCGGCAACGTTTGCATCCCCGGCGTTAGCGCTGTACAATGGTAACCCGCACGGCAGAGCTGGTTGAGGCGTCTTCTGCTTGCCGGCGGCGCTGTCCTGGCCGCCGCCTGTGTGTCCATGGCCGAGAAAACTGAGGCCGAACAGTGAGGTCGAAACATGAACTTGCTCAGAAAGACAACCTTCTTGCGCGTCGTTCTGGTCGTCGTTCTCACAGTGACATTCAGATTCGGCGCCGTGGGACTGGACAATATAGATTGTAGGTCGGACTTCAGCCAGATTCTCTTCGTTTGCGATATGGGTTTCTTTGTCCTTCCAATCCTGATCCTGGCGACGGTTCTGGCAGCGGTCATTCCATACATAAAGCTCACCGACAAGCGGGATCGCATTGCGGGCTTCGCAACACTTCTACTGATTCCAGCTGTCGTGAACGCCCTGTGGGTGAGCCTGGATTTCGCTTTCTTGAACTGTGGAGGCGATGGCTATTACATCTATGAATCGCGTTGCGTTGAAACATTTGCGCAGATGATTTTCCTCGCGCTCCCGACACTGGCGGCCATCATATTCGTGTTGGTTAAGGGCTGGCGGCTCCTCCTGTTCGAACGCAGCTACTAGATCACAAATGCAAGACCGCCCCAATCCCCAACGGCTATCTTTTACACATTGGAACCTTTCGTGTTCCCCTACTTCTTCAAACCCAAGCTCAACAACCACAACCCCGAATGACCGGCCGGTCAACTGACAACGATCAGAAGCCTGGTCAATGACTTTCTGACCAAACCCATTCCACTGCCGGTCTGGCTCTGGAACATTCTGGTCATCGCAATCTACCTGGGCGTAATTGTGTTCGTCCTCCGCTTTGCCACCGTCATCCTGTTCGGAATACCGGCCGTGTTCTTGGGATGAACATATCCCCCAAGGGGTGCGTATGCGATCTCCTTGTATGCTCGTGTCTGTCGCAGCCGCGCCTCGCCCGGCCCGGCTGCAGTTCACCGACCACTGGCCACTGACTACTGATCACTGCAGTTTTCATCGTCCGGAACACGCTTCGAACTGCGCTGCACTCAGGAACCGGAGCGGGCAACCTTTTCTTTCAGCCACTCAAGCTCCATCTTGAGCCGCCCGATCTGTTCATGAAGCTCTGCCTCCGGGACCTCCTGCTCCCGCCGCCTGCGTTCGCCATCTCTGGCGAAAACGCTCGGCCCGCCATCCAGCAGCTGCTGTTTCCAGGACCGTATCACGTTGGGATGAAGCCCATGTTCACGGGACAACTGGCTTATCGTCTTGCTGCCTTCAAGCGCTTCCAGCGCAACCCGAAACTTGAACTCCGCCGAGTGCCGCCGTCGTTTCTTAGCCATCGTCTGACCCTCCACAGGCTGGGTGACTTACTCTATTTTACCTTAGCTTGTGGTCCAGTTTTTGGGGCCAAGGTCACTTATCTTAGGTTTTTCATTTCTTCCGATTTCTCTTCTACCAAATCCATATTGCGAACAGATACATATCCACACGCTTTACACTCACTTGGTTGAGCGTTACTTCGGTTTGGATTGCCGAAGATGTGGTAACGATCATCAAACCTGCCAAGTTGTTTTTGTCCGCAAGATGGGCAGAATAATTTGGCAACTTCTTGGGGTGGATATCCTCCCCTTACTATGCGTTTCACGTCTGATACTTGAAAAAGGACTTCCTCTGATTTTGAGTGCCGCTCGTTAGGATCTTGTCGGATGGTCTTTTGAAAGATGCGATTGAGATGCCAAGTTTCCATTTTGTTTGGAAACATGGATGTCATTGATGTTTCATTGAACACTTTCTCTTCACGGTCAAAGACTCTCTTTGAAGTTATGGCAGACCAGAGCACCTTTGCTGCTGAGTAGATATCGGTATATATCTTCACTGGGGTGGAATCTAGTGGCCCACACTCTGGTGGCGCGTAATATCGAGTGCCGAAGTGTTCGCCTGTGAGTGTTATAGTGTCGCCGTCCTCTATTTGGCATATTCCAAAGTCAATAAGCCGGATACTGCCATCAGGAAGAAGAAGAATGTTGTTGGGACTAATGTCACGGTGAACAATGGAGGTGCTGTGTTGCTCGTATGCTTGAATTGCCTCCATGATATCTTCAAACAAGGTTAGACATTTCAGCGTGTCGCCGTGGAATGGGTTAGTACTTGGTTGGAAGATAATCTCCGCTAGTGTTCTTGCGCCCTCGAAGTAGTCCATCACGTAGAACTGAAAATCATCATCGTCCTCCGAAAAGTCGTGAATCTTTATGATTGATGGGTGGTCCAAGTGGCTAATGATCTCGATTTCTTGTCTAAATCTAGCTAATGCTTGCGAGTCCTGGTCTTTATGAAGTGTTTTGAGAGCGAAGAGTTTTTCTGTTGAGTCGTTCTTGGATGTAACGGGGTGGACGTTTCCTTGCCCGCCAGTTCCAAGAGGAGGGCCGGCAGGTATCCATTGGAGGTGTTCTGGAAAACTCACGAGGCAAAACTCCTTTTGCGCTTGCTGTACTGTGTGGGAAATTATAATCGGCCCAATTGACTGGACCACGAAAGGGAAAAATCGCCGCACCCAGATGTAACACGTTTCGGTTTTCGCATCCCGCAGCACCTGCTGTGAAGGGGTTCCGAACTCCGTTTACCGCAGCCCCTCCGACCCGCACGCGGACCGATAACCGCACGCCGCGCAGCGCCGCGCCTCACCATGGCTCCGCCCCACGTCTGGCGCGCGACGAGCCCGCCGGATCTCGTCAGCCGAATCCAGCACGCGGCACCTCAGTTCCTCTGTATACGGAATTTGCAGCGTGGCGTCGGCATAGCGCAGCAGACCGTATGGCGGCGCTTCCCCGTAATTGTCCTCAACCAGCAGACAGTACGCGGCCAGCTGCAGAATGTGGCTGGCGTACGGCTGCGCCGGCCTTGCCCGACTCTTCACCTCCACGGGAACGACGAAGCGCCTGCCCCGCTCGCGCGTCTGCACCAGATAATCCGGCCGCCCCACCAACCCGTAGCGCCGGCTGCGCAGGGGTCGCTCCGGCGCCTCCATCGCTTCAGTATCCCGGTAGACGACCGAACCAGCAGGCAGGCCGCTGCTCTGCCGCTGACGGCGTCCCAGCCACAGCAGCAGACCGCCCAACAGCGTCAAAAATAGAGCATACGCCAGAATGACAGGCAGGGAGAAAAACATGCGCGGCAACCAGCGCCCTTACGCCTCCGCCTCGTCGGGCCGGTTCTTGCACAGAATCTCCCAACTGCCGCGCTGGCAGACCTCATCCTTCTGGTTCAGCACCTCCATCCTGAAGGTGACCACGCCCCCGCCCAGCCGCCGCATCGGCTTCTTCTCGCGCACAGTCGCCCGCAAACGCACCGTATCGCCAATCAGCACAGGCCGGCGGAACTGCCACTCCAGCTTCATGAAGGCCTCAACCGTGCCCTCCATAAAGCCCATCCGCACCGCCAGCCCGCTCGCGATACTCAGCACCAGCAGCCCGTGCGCCACCCGCTGGCCGAACATCTGCGCCTCGCTGTAATGCGCGTCCGTATGAATCCGGTTCCAGTCGCCCGACAGCGCGGCAAAGTTGACGATGTCCGCCTCTGTCACCGTGCGGCCCACGCTCTCGCAACCGTCCCCCTCTGCAAACTCCTCAAAATAAAGCCCCATCGGGGGCTGCATCGCTCGCGTACCCATATCCCCGCCTCACTACTCAGAACTTCCCAATCTTCCGTAAATTCCGTAAGACCAGCAGTCACTAAAAACTGAGAGCTAACCACCAACCACGGCCGTTCTGATCACTAACCACTGACCACTGACCACTGCCGTTACACCTTTACCAGCATCTTGCCCAGATTCTCGCCATGAAACAGACCGATAAACGCCTCCGGCGTTTTCTCGATCCCCTCGTGGATCGTCTCCTCCCATTTGAGCTTCCCATCCCGCATCCAGCCGGACACATCGCGCACAAAGTCGTCGCGGCGTTCCGGATGGTCCGACACGATAAAGCCCTGCATCTTCAGCCGGCGCCCGATGATCAGCGCCAGGTTGGCCGGGCCCGGCTCCGCAGCCGTGGCGTTGTACATGCTGATCATCCCGCACACAACGATGCGGCCGAAGTCATTCATATACTGGATCGCCGCCTCCAGATGCGCGCCCCCGACATTCTCGAAATACACGTCGATGCCGTCCGGACACGCCCTCTTCAGCGCCCGCCGCAGATTGCTCGTCTCCTTGTAATTGATCGCCGCGTCCACGCCTGCCACCTCCTCCAGCCAGCGCGTCTTGGCCTCCGAACCGGCCGAACCCACCACGCGGCAGCCCTTGATCTTCGCGATCTGGCACACCTCGGAACCGACCGCGCCCGCCGCGCCCGAAACAAAGACCGTCTCGCCCTCCTTCGGCGCCCCGATGTCCAGCAGCCCGACATACGCCGTCATCCCCGGCATCCCCAGCACCCCCAGGTAGCTCTGCAGCGGCGCCAGCGACGGGTCCACCTTGGTCAGGTGGCGCGCCTCGGCCAGCGCGTACTCCCGCCAGCCGTGCATATGCAGCACGAAATCACCCTCCGCGAACTGATCGCTCGTCGAGCTGACAACCTCGCCCACCGCGCCCCCCGTGAGCGGCTCATCCAGCCCGAACGGAGGCGTATAGCTGCGCGTGTCCCGCATCCGCCCGCGCATATAGGGGTCCACCGAAAGATAACGGTTGCGCACCAGGGCCTGGCCAGGCTCGCTCGGCTCCGGCACATCGACGCTCGCGAGAGCAAAATTGTCCGCGGTCGGCAACCCGTGCGGGCGGCTGCGCAAGTGGATTTCACGGCTGGTAACAGAAGTCATTGGTCGCCTCGAAGTTTGATGGCCCGCCGGACCGGTTACGAAAAGAAGATTCCCCATTTTCCTCCATTGCCCAAAATGCGCAAAATCCAGCGCGCAACACAACGCCACACCAGCACGCCTCCCTCACCCCTCGCCCCTACCCCCTGCAGTTCCGGGGCCTCCCCCAACCCCCGCCCTTCAACCTGGTAGCCATGCCATGTGTCGGCGGCCCCTCCGCGCCCCGCCCTTCTCGCGCCCCGCCTCCGTCCCAATCCAACCAGACGCCGCCAGCCGCCAACTCTCTGATCAAGGGGGCGGGGCAGTGCCAGGACCAGGTCATCCAGCGACGATAGCCTTACCCCCCTCGCGACGTGTACCCGTCCCGCCGGCACAGCCCCCACTGACCAGAGGCGCCAACACCTCCCTCGCGCCCTTCCCCCGAAGTTCTCCCCGCCGCACGCGGAGCGAAAGACGCATAGTCGTAGTATAATGACAGGATAAAGGCGACGACCCCGCGACTTGGGCCGTTGCCATGATGGCTGTTCCAGACCGCTCAGCCGCCAACACCTGCCCGACCAGGAGCGCCTCTATGCCAAACGACAAGTCAGTCACCAGCGCCGAACTCTACGCCCGCGCCAAGGCCATCCAGCCCAAAATCAGCGCCTGGCGCCGCGCCATTCACCGCTACCCGGAGCTGACCTTCACCGAACATCGCACCGCCGGATTCGTCAACAAAACGATGCTCGACCTGGGCATCGAAACGCAGACCGAAGTGGCCAAGACCGGTGTCGTCGGCCATATCCACGGCGGCGATGGACCCCTGGTGGGCCTGCGCGCCGACATGGACGCCCTTCCGATCCAGGAAGAAAACGGCTCCGGCTTCGACAGCGAGCGGCCCGGCCTCATGCACGCCTGCGGCCACGACGCCCACACCGCCATGCTCATGGGCGCCGCGACCCTGCTCAAGGAGATGGCCGACGAGGGCCGCCTCCCCGGCAACGTGCGCCTGCTCTTCCAGCCCAGCGAAGAAGCCTCCGACGACGAGGGCAAGTCCGGCGGGCTGCGCATGGTGGAAGAGGGCGCGCTCGCAGACGTTGACGCCGTCTTTGGCGTCCATGTCGATCCCACCAAGGATCTGGGCATCGTCGCCAGCCGCTCCGGCCCCCTGATGGCGGCCGCCGATGAGTTCGAAATTACCGTAATCGGCGCCGGCGGACACGCCGCGCGGCCCCAGGCCGCCAACGATCCCATCGTCCTGGCCGCCCACGCCGTTCACGCCATCCACCACATCGTCAGCCGCCGGCTGGATCCCCTCGACCCGGGCGTCATCACCATCGGCCAGATCCATGGCGGAACCGTGAATAACGTCATCCCCGACAGCGTCTATCTCAACGGGACCATCCGCACCTTCACGCCGCAGGCGCGTAAACTCCTGCAAGAAGAGCTGCGGCGGGCCTGCGGCGTCGTCGAAGCCATGGGCGGCAGCTTCGAACTGACCATACACGAGGGCTATCCGCCCACCGTCCTGGACCCTGAAGCCACCCATATCGCGCTGACCGCGGCGGCCGAGTTCCTCGGTGAAGAAAACGCGCCGCAGGCGCCCATGGTGATGGCCGCCGAAGATTTCGCCTACATGGCGCAGGCCGCGCCCGGCTGCTTCCTGCGCCTGGGAACCCACAACCCGGACTGGCCGCAGCGCTACTATGTGCATACCTCCACCTTCCGCATGGACGAAGACGCCCTCCCAATCGGCGCCGCCGCGCTCGCCGCAGCCGCCGTCAAGTGGATGCAGGAAAAACGGTAACCTGTTACGGCCGCCCGTGAGGAGTGAGAAGTGAAAGTCGAGCGCCGCCAGTCAGATGCGAAACACTCTTGCAGCGCAGCAGCTGGGCATGCAAGAGCTCCTTTCGCAATCGCGCAGGTGTTTACTCTCCTCTTCACACTTTCCTCTCTCGCCGCCTGCGCTGCCGCCAAACCGCAGGCGCTCATCTTCGGCGAACCGGTGTGGACCGACGGCGAAACAAGCGCCTACCGGGTGACCAACCGCGAGGGCCGCATCGTCGGCTCGGCTGCCTATCGGGTCGACAAAAGGGACCAGGAAGACGGCTGGACGTTGCTCAGAGAGATCACCGACGCGGGCGTGAGCGAGCAGGCAACGATCGAGATGCAGCCGGCAGGCTTTCGTCCGGTCTACAGTCATCTCGTCCGTTCATTCGGCGGCGGGAAACAGATCGTGGAGACGCTGTTCGAGGGCGCGCAGGTCGAGATCGAGCTCACAAATCGTCAGGGCGCCAAGGTTTACCAGCGCGTGCAGGTGCCCTCCGACATACGTGACGAACGCACTCTGCTCCTGATTATGCGCGCGCTGCCGCTGGCGCAGGGCTACGCGACCCGCATCAACAGCTTCCTGCCGATCGCCGGCCAAATGGAGCGGGTGGCCATCCAGGTGCGGCGCAGCGAAAGCGTTACGGTCCCCGCCGGCGCATTTGAAACCTGGCTCGTCGAGTTGAAGGCCAACGACCGCACCACCAAAGCGTGGGTAGCCCAGGCCGCCCCGTTCCCCGTCGTAAAGTTCATCGACGGACGCTCACAGGCCACCTTTGAAATGACCGGTTTCGAGCAGTTGGAGCAGTGACAAGGAAGCGGACCAATGGGCATGAAAATCGATCGCTTTACACTGGCCATTATTCTCGGCGTGCTGCTGCTGGTGATCGGCGCTGTCATCACGATTGTGTTCTCAGGCGGCCGCGCTGGACAGAGCGCCGAATATCTCAACGAAGATACCCCCGAAGCAGTGGTCCACGACGCGTTCCTGGCCACCGTGCGCAATGAGCCGGACGTCGCGATGAGCCACTACTCCAGGGATGTACTGGAAGACGAGGACAATGTACGTTTCCGCGAGCGATTCAACTATTACGACTCCGGCCGCTCCTCGCGCCGGCTGCGCATCCTGGACGTGGACATAAGCGAAGACGGCGACGAGGCATATGTCACGGTGGCGATCGACAACTTCCGCCAGGGCGGCCTGTTCGACAGCGGCACATCCACCTACCGGCGTACAGTTCCCCTGGTACGAGAGGACGGCGCCTGGAAGATCGACACCGACGACCTCTTCTATTGAGGCCATGTATAGGGGAGCGGGCAAAAGCGCATGGCCTCTGAGCCAGCCCCTTTTCCCGCCGCTCCTCCTCTTTGAGGGCACGAACGATGACTGAGCGTCCAACGGCGGAAACGACCAGGCTGGCGATGATTCGCCGCCTCTACCTCTATCTCATCGCCTTCATCAGCCTGATCGCCGGCCTGTCGGCCGCCTACAACCTGATCGAAGTTCTGGTGCAGTTGTGGACCACAGGCGAAACGGTTGTGGGGGGCTTCGCCTCCGACTCCATGCAAAGTGCCATCGCCCGTCCCGGCGGGTTCCTCATCGTTAGCGCGCCGATCTTCCTCATCCACTGGCGCTATATCCGCCGTCTGGCCGCGCAACCCGGCGAACCGCGCGCCGCCCTCCGCAAGCTGTTCATCTACGCCGCGCTCGCCACCACCGCCTACGTCAGCGCCCGATCGCTCTATCACATCATTGAGGGCAGCCTCCAACTCCTGCTCGGCGCAGCGCCCGTTGACACGAGACCCGGCAGTTGGGTAGCCCACTTCTTCCATGCCGGCGTCCATCTGACACTGTCTGTCTTCTTCGCCCGCCTGGTTCAGGGGGACGGCGACCTGGGCGTCGAATCCGGCTGGGCCGGCAGCTGGCGGCGCCTCTTCCAGCTCGTTGCCGGCCTCGTTGGGCTTGGCCTGCTGCTCACAGGCGCCGCGGACACGCTCAACTTCGTCTGGCGCACCCTGCTGGAGCCATTCGGCGCCGCCAGCCTCGCGACGGTTGGCACGGGCTGGTGGCAACGGGGCATCGCCGGTTCGCTGGCCGCCTTTCTGGTCGGCGGGCTGGCCTGGCGGCTGAACAACCTCTACTGGAACGGCCTGATGGCCGCGCAGCCGCCCGAAGGACGCATGGCGCTGCGGCGGCTCTATCTCTATGGCGCGACCGTTCTCGCGGCCGCGATTACGCTCGTACCCCTGGCGATGCTTTTGCGGCTCGCCGTTCTGTACGCGTTCGGCGATGACAATGCCCGGGACCTCGACATCGATGATCTCACCACGCCC
The DNA here is from genome assembly GCA_022824025.1 of Caldilineaceae bacterium. Lineage (GTDB taxonomy): Bacteria > Chloroflexota > Anaerolineae > Caldilineales > Caldilineaceae > Bin5. Next base: position 81,602 of record JAJEBF010000041.1, on the reverse strand, counting down.
CTCGGCCTGCTGCCGGTGGGCGCGCTCGCCTGGCGCTGGCACTGGCTGCAGGTCTCCGCCGAGGCCCAGCGCTACGGAGACTCGCGCGAAAGCGAGTTCGTGCGGCGGCTCTACTACTACGCAGTCGCTGCAACCGGCCTGCTTCTCCTGTGGATCGGGCTGGTCGACCTGGTGCGAACGCTGCTGGATCTTGCCATCATCGGCTCGACCTCGGTTGAAGAGGGCTTCCGCGCCCACCAGTTCGCCAGCGGCGTGAGTCTCATCGCCGTCGGCGCGCCCGTCTGGTCGCTGCACTGGCGCACCGCCCAGCGCGTGGCCGAGAAGGACGATGAAAGCGGCCGCGCCGAGCGAGCATCCTGGCCCCGCCGCGTCTATCTCTACGCCATCGCCCTCATAGGCGCGCTCCTGATCCTCTTCGAGCTGGCCCAGGTCGTCTACCGTCTGCTCCTGTGGGCGCTCGGCGACCCCAACGCCGACGTCTTCGGCGCCGAGACCCTGGACGGCCTTGTGCGCGCGGCCGCCGCGGCCGCCTTCTGGGCAATCCACCTCCTCGCCATCCGCAACGACACCCGCATGGTGGACGAGGAGGCCGAAGAGGCGGCGCGTGAAGCTGAACAGAAGGAGCGCCGCCGGGAAGATCTGGCGGCCCGCATCGAGGAGCTGGAGACGGAGCTATCCGCGTTGCGCGCCCAGCTTTCGGTTTTGGAGGATGAGGAAGCGCCGGTCAGAGAGGATGCGGCCGGCGAAAACGACGACGCTGAGAATTGACCGTTGCGCCCTTAATCCGCGTCGAGAATCTCCGAGACAGGCAACGCCAGCTCGGGCAAAAGAACCGATGCAACGACACCGCCGCGAACGAAGGTACCGTGTTCGGAGTATACGTCGCCGTTTAGAGACAGAACAGTGACCGTTTCCTCGGCCGGATCAACAATCCAGTACTCCTGGATTCCGGCCTGCGCATACTCGATCCGTTTCGCAACCAGGTCCCGCTCGCGGTCTTCAAGACTCGCGCTGACGATTTCGATGGCCAAATCGGCTCCGTCCCAGTAGTTTTCGCCCCGCAGGCTGCTGCCGCGGTCGCGCAGAAATACAACATCTGGTTCGCGGGACTTCTGCTCCCACAGCCGCAACCGCAGACCAACCGGGCGCGCCACACCGCCGACCTGCTTCGCAAGCGTTCTGAGGACAGCGATGAAGTACGAAAGAATCGCCTGGTGCTGATCGGTCGGCGCGTCATGCACCTCCACAAAACCACTGTCGAATTCGATGCGCCGGTTGGTCTTCAGCGCCAGATACTCCTGTTCGCTCCAGGCGCCTTGATTTTGAAAGAGGGTTGCGATGCGCCAAACCGGCGATGAAGGCCCTTGCGCTCCTGGCCCGCGGGCACTGTCACTTGTCTGTATACTGTTCATTGGATTGCGCATAAGGAATGGCTCCAGGGATTGAAGAGAGCCTGTTCAACTCCAACGACCGGCAGGCGTTGAGCGATGCTGCGGTAGCTTCCCGCAAGACCGACAGTACGCTGCAGAAACTGTCCTGCCCCCGACGTAGCTCCCTACCCAACATCCGCGGCAAGCTCGAGCAGCTTTCCCACCGTCCTCCAGTTTCGTGAAGTACTCGTCGTCGAAAGCCTGGAATCGAAGTAGCTGTTCGTCAGCTTGGAGCGCGCAACGCCATTCGGGCAGTGCAGATAGATCTCACGGCCCAGCACCGCGAATTCGTCGCCCGGCGAGCGGTCTGGGTCAAGCGCGTCGACAAGCTCGCTGGCGGGCCGCTCCGCCAGAAACATGAAGTGCAGTTTGTCCGTTTCCGCGCCGGCTCGCACAAATGGATTGGCCCGCACAACCTCCTGCAGCGCTCGCGCCGTGCGTACGATAACCGGAACCCGGTAGCCGAAGCGCTCCAATATCGACGCGCTGATGACGGAGGAGAGCTCTGCTCCCCCTGTCGGGCCCCCTCGATACACCACGTTTCCGCTCTGAATGTAGGTCCGAACGTCTTCGCAACCCGCCTCCACAAACAGGGCGACAAGCTCCTTCATCGGCAGCCTGTTCTTGCCGCCGACGTTGATCCCGCGCAACAGCGCTATGTAGACGTCTGTTCCGCCGCTCCTGCTGTCCTTAGCCATGGTAGTCGTCTCCCGGCTCGCGCCCTGCGGTTCACCCTCTGAAATCTGACGTCGTCCCCTCCAACACTATCATTCCGCACTTGCGGGCGACAAACTTCAACCGCATCTTCCATGCCATATTCAAGGGTACCGTGGCCGATGCGGTTGCCATCCTGACAATCCTCCTTTCCCGAAAATTCTGATTCAGATACCGGCCGTCCAGAATTCCACAATGCGCCCGGTCCCCTCTCTCTATGTGATCCCGCCTCCTCACGCTAAAATGCTCCGCATAGAGATCGCGAATGCTGCTCCCTACTTCCATGCTGGAGAGAGGCCATGAAGACGGTGACGGTGACACTATCATTGCCGCGTGCCCTGGCTGAGGAAGCCGGCCAGGCCGGCCTGCTCAACTCTGAACTGCTGGCCGCGCTTCTGGAACGTGCTTTGCGGCAGCGCCGCGTCAACAATCTGTTTGCCGCGATGGACCGGCTTGACGAGCAGAGTACAGGCATCCTCGACTATGACGAGATTTCCGCTGAGATCGCCGCCGCTCGGGCGGAAAGGCGCTGACCCGCCAACCGCCCGCCGCATGTTCGCGGCGCGCCTCCCTCTCCAACATACAAATATATGCGGCCACCGCAGATCCTGTCGTATACTCAACTGAATAGCCGACCGACCGCGTACCGTACGCCCCGCAACGGAGACATCACACATGCCGCAATCCCCCCAGCATGTCGTACACATCGAACAGGCCCAGGAGAGCCTGGAGCGCCTCCTGCGCGACTTTAAGGCTGAAGACCCCTTCGCGCCCGTCACCGTCGTCGTGCCATCTCCCTATGCCGGCCTCCACCTGCGCCGCGACCTCGGCCGGCGCGGCCTTGTCAACGTGCGCTTCATGCCGCTCCCGCGCCTCGCAGAGCTGCTCGGAGCCGCCAGTCTGGCCGCGGCCGGCCGGCTGCCGCTCAAGCCCCCCATCGAATTTGCCCTCGTGCGCCGCGTAGCCAGCCAGGCCGCAGGTGAGCTTAAGCCCTTTCGGACCCATCATGTCTTCCACACAAGCCTGCGCAAGACCTTTCGCGACCTTCTCTACGCCGCTCCCGAGGCCCTCAACGCGCTCGAACGACGCGGGGGCATTCCCAGCGAAATCGCCCGCCTGTACGCACGCTATCGCAACCTTGCCGCGGCATACTACGACCGGGAAACACTCGCTGATGCCGCCGCAAAAGCTGTAGAGTCCGACCGCGCCGCTACGGCCCTCACCGACCTCGGCCGCGTCATTGCCTACTTGCCGCGTACACTTTCGCCCGCCGAGGAACGTCTGCTTGACGCGCTTCGCGGCGCATGGCGCTGTGCGACCATTCTGGCCGCCACCCGCGATCCGGAGGCTGACAGCATCCTCCCTGAAGTCGCCGCGCCGCCTGCGTCCCCGCCGCCTCCGCCGCGACCAGCCCGCCTGCTCGTCACCCCCGAAACCGGCGAAGAGGCGCGCGGCGTGGTCAGGTCGATCGCGGCAGCAGCGCACGCGGGCACACCCTTCCACCGCATGGCGATCTTCTACTGGCGGCGGGAACCGTATGCCGCGCTCATCGCGGATCAACTCGCCGCCGCCTGTATCCCGGTCGCCGGCCCCTCAACGACATCACTGGCCGCGACCCCGGTCGGGCGCATGCTCAAAGGCCTCGTCGATCTTGCCGCCGGCGACCTGCCCAGGGAAGAGGTGATGCGCTGGCTCACCGCCTGCCCGGTCAAAGCAGGCGCGGCCGTCTTCAGCCCCTCGCGCTGGGACGCGATTTCCCGCGAAGCCGGCGTCATTGCCGGCATCAACCAGTGGCGCGACCGACTGGCCAACTTCGCCAGGGCCCGGCAGAGCAAAGCCGCAAGCCAGGACGAAGAGATGTCCGAAGGCGGGCAAAAAGCGTTGCAACAGTCGGCGGCGGAAGCCTGGTCTTTGCACAGCTTTATGCTGAGGCTGCACGATACCCTCACCCAAGCTGAGAACAACCAGACCTGGTCGGCGTTCGTCACGTGGGCCGGCGAGCTTATCGCCCACTACCTTGACGAAGCGTCGCTTCCAACCCGGGAACGGGACAACCACGAAAGACTAATGGCGGCTCTTCAGGAGCTGGCGATTCTCGACGACGTCGGAGAACGCGCCGACCTGGACGTTTTCCGCTCTGCGCTCGACGAACTGCTCAATCGATCCGCCGCAAGAGCCGGCGCTGTGGGCGAAGGCCTGTTCATCGGCCCTGTCGGGCTCGCCGCCGGACTGCGTTTCGAAAAAGTATTCCTCCTCGGCATGGTCGAGGGCCTCGTGCCCGCGCAACACCCGGACGACCCCCTGCTGCCGCAACAGGAACGTGAACGCGCGGGACTCCCTTCCCGCGCCGCCGCCGCCGAACGCTACGACTACCTCGCCGCCGCCGCGGCCGGACAATCCCGTGTGCTCACCTTCGCCCGCGGCGACAACATCGCCCAGCGCGAGCAACACCCGTCCCGCTGGTTCCTTGAAGAGGCCTCCCGCCTCTACGGCGCGTCCGTCTACCCTTCGATGCTCTCTTCTTCCCGCGACCTGGCTTCGCTGCGGGAGCAACCCTGGTTTGAAGAAGTCGTATCGGCCCAGCACGGCATCAACGCCGTCTCCACGTCGCAGCCCGCCGACATCCACGACTACGACCTCAACCGGCTGTCGCACTGGCGCCAGCTCGGCAACCCCATCGCCGCGCACCATCTCGCTCAACCGGAGTCGAATGCCGTGCTGTCCCGCGCCCTCGAAATGCAAAGGGCCAGATATAGTAGGCCACTGTCCCTCTGGGACGGAGACCTCTCGTCGGCTATCTCTCCCTCCGGGCGCATCGGCCTTTCCAACCGTGAAGTCTTCTCGCCGACACGCCTGCAGACCTGGGCAACCTGCCCCTTCCGCTACTTTCTCTCAAACGTCCTCGGCATCGCCGCGCCCGAGCAACCGGAAGAGCTGGCCGCGATCTCTGCCCTGGACCGAGGGTCCCTGCTGCACAAGATCCTTGAACGCTTCATCCTCACCGCACAGCAGCAGAACGCAATCCCAGCCCCCGACCAACCCTGGACTGATGACCAGCGCCGCCAGCTCTTCACGATCGCGCAAGAGGAGTTCCAGCACGCCGAGCAGCGCGGCGTCACCGGCAAACCGCTCCTCTGGAAGTTGGCCAGGGACGAGATTGTCAACGACCTGGACCGATTCCTCAAGGAAGACGCCAAACTGCGCAAAAGACACGGCGTCTCGCCCGGGACCGTCGAGAGCGAGTTCGGGATTGCCAGGAACGAAAATCAGACGCCGCTGGAGTTCGTCGAGTGGCCGAATGCCAAGACCGGCACGCTTCGTTTTCGGGGCGTTATCGACCGCATCGACCTCTCACCGTCCGGCGACACCGCCCTCGTTCTCGACTACAAGACAGGAGGTACGAGCAGTTACGCAAACATGAACAGAGACCCCGTCCAGCGCGGCAAACTTCTCCAACTGCCCGTGTACGGTCTCGCCGCCCGTCAGCTTCTGGGCGATGGGGTCGACATAAAGGTCGCATACTGGTTCGTGACCGAGAAGGGCAACTTCAAAACGCGCCCCCCAAGTCCAGCCGCGCTCGACGAGATACTAGGACCCTTCAGCGATGCCGCCGCCACCATCACCGACGGCATCGGCGCCGGCTTTTTCCCCGCCAATCCGGGCAAAGAGGGAGAAAACTGCAAATACTGCGACTTCAGAACCCTCTGTCCCACGCGGCGCGAGGGCCACTGGCGCCGCAAGATGAACGATCCGCGCCTCGCTGATTATGTTGCGATGACCGACAAGGAGGCAAGCCGATGAGCGCGCTTTCCGATCAGCCGGCACGCGACGCAATCCTTGAACGCCTCGACGAAAATATGGTCGTCGAAGCCGGCGCCGGCACGGGCAAAACACGCAGTCTCGTCGATCGCGTCGTCGCCCTCATCAAGACCGGTAGGGCAAGGCTGGGCGGTGTGGCCGCGATCACATTCACCGAGTCGGCCGCCGCCGAGCTGCGCGCCCGCATTGCAGAGAGCCTCGAACTGGCCGCAGATGACAGCAGCCTGCCCCCGGCGCAGCGCGAACGTTGCCGGCGCGCCGTGACCGAACTGGACCAGGCCTCCATTCAGACACTGCACAGCTTCGCCGGCAGCCTCCTGGGCGAGCGTCCGCTGGCTGCCGGTCTGCCGCCGGGCTTCACCATCCGCGACGAGATCGAGGCCGAGATCGCGTTTGAAAACCGCTGGACAGAGTGGCTCGACACGATCCTCGACGACCCCGCCGCGCAGCAGGCGCTCCGCTCTGCCCTGTTTGCAGACATGACGCTGAAACACATGCGCACGATCGCGGACAGTTTCCACAAGAATTACGATCTGGTCGCCGCCGCCTCCTTTGCTCGCCCCGCCTCTCGGGCCACCGAGGACGAGCAGGCGTCCGAACTGATCCCCGTGCTCGAACTGCTGCAGCGCTTTACGCTCGACTACGCCGAAGAACGGCGGGCCGCCGGCAACGTCGAATTCCTTGACATGCTCGTCCTCGCACGCGATCTGCTGCGCGATAATCTCCCGGCGCGTGACCACTTCCGCGCTCGCTTCACCCACATCCTCATCGACGAAATGCAGGACACAGACCCGCTGCAGGCCGAAATCGCCATGTTCCTGGCCGAAGAGACGTCCGGTCGCACTGACCCCGACGACCGTCCCCGGGACTGGCGCAAGGTGAAGCCCGTGGACGGCAAACTCTTCATCGTCGGCGACCCCAAGCAGTCCATCTACCGCTTCCGTCGCGCCGACATTCAACAGGTCGGACAGATAAGTGAAGCGGTCGGAGGAGCCAGCGTGCTGCTCCAACAGAACTTCCGCTCGTTGTCGCCTGTCATCGATTGGGTCAACCATCTCTTCAGCCAGTGGATGCAGGGAGAAGCGCAGGCCGAATATTCACCCCTCGTGACCGCCGCGCAGGATGAACAGCCGCCCCCAATCCAATTCATAGGTAAAGAAATCGAAGAGAATATGGGAGTTGTACGCCGCCAGGAAGCCGAAGCCATTGCCAGCGCGATACGGGCGGTGATCAAGGAGGGGCGGCAGGTCCGGTCGGAAGACGGCGACGGGGCGAAACGCCCTGCAGACTACCAGGACATCTGCGTACTCATGCCGCGCCGCGCCGGCTTTGATGCGCTTGAAATCGCCTTCGAAGACGCGGGCATTCCATACCGGCTCGAAAGCGCCTCTCTCATCTACAATACCCAGGAGGCGCGCGACCTGCTCAACTGTCTCGCCGCCATCGACGACCCGACCAACACGGTCGCGATCGTGGCCGCGCTGCGCTCGCCTGCTTTCGCCTGCTCCGACGCCGATCTGCTGACTTTCATCGACAAGGGCGGCCAGTTCGATTACCTCTCTGCAGACAGCCCCCCTTGTGGCAACGTCGCCGACGCGCTGGCTGTCCTGCAAGAGTTTCACGAACAACGCAGATGGACCGCTCCGGCGGCACTCATCGAGCAGTTCGTACGCGCCCGCCGGCTCCGAGAACTGGCCCTCGACGAGCGACAGTGGCGCGGCCGCTGGACGCGCTACGGCTTCCTCATCGACCGCGCCCGCGCCTTCGCCGCAACCGGAGAAGCCTCCCTGCGCGCTTTCCTCGCCTGGACCGATCGCCAGCGCGAAGAAAATGCAAGAGCGCGCGAGACGGTCGTCCGCGAGTCCGATGCCGGCGCAGTCAGCGTGATGACCGTCCACGGCGCCAAGGGGCTGGAGTTCCCCATCGTCCTCCTCGCCGGGTTGAACGCGACGCGAGGGCCCAATCCCGATCCCGTGCTGTTCGATCGCAAGAGCGGCCGGATCGAGGTCAAAGCCGGGTTGCAAACAGCCGGATACGAAGAGTTGGCAGATTTCGAAAAGGCGCGTGGGGAAGAGGAACGCGTGCGGCTGATCTACGTTGCCGCGACCCGCGCCCGTGACCACCTCATTGTCAGCCTTTACCGAAACAAGAGGGGCGGGAACTCAGCTGCCGCTCGCATCAATGAATATATGGAGGGGGCTGACCATCTCTGGCAGTGTCTCAATCTCCCGGCGGTTCCCTCGTCGCGCGCCCCGGTTGCCGCCGCCGCAGACGCCGTCACAGCCGGTGACACCGCCGAGGCGCGCCAGCGCTGGCAAGAGCAAAGGCGCGAGCTCTACGCCGCCCGCAGCCGTCCTATCTCCGCGGCCGCAACCCGTCTCGCCCAGGAAGCGAAAGAGGAACAGGATGTGCCCGATGAACCCTGGCGCCGCGGACGCGCCGGCACCAACATCGGCCGCGCGGTGCACGCCGTCCTCCAGGTCGTCGACCTGAACACCGCCGGCGACCTGGACGAAAACGTGCGCGCGCAAGCCTCTGCCGAAGGCGTGTCCGCGCAGGCCGCCGAGATTTCACGTCTTGTGCGCCGGGCCCTGGAAAGCCTCCTCGTCAAACGCGCGCTGGCATCGAAACGCTGGTGGCGCGAGGCCCCGGTCGCCGGTCCCGTCGGCGACGGCATCGTCGAAGGCTTCATCGATCTGCTGTTCGAGGAAGAGGACGGCTTCGTCATCGTCGATTACAAGACCGACGCCGTCCGCTCTGAAGATGAAATGGAGCAGGCCAGGTCGCGCTATCGCCTTCAAGGCGGGGCCTACGCGCTCGCCCTCAGCAGGGCGGCCCGCGTCAAGGTGAAGGAAGTATCTTTCCACTTCCTCCACCCGGATCGCGTCATCACAGTTGACGACCTCCCCCTTGCCCAGGAGGAGGCCGAACAGGCGGCCCTGACTTACCTCGCAACCGCTCCGCCCGCGCCGGAGTAGGCAACAGCCCAGCCGCCGCCCGCGCGCTCAGTCCGCGTCCAGGATCGCTTCCACAGGCAGGGCAAGCTCTGGCAAAAGAGAGGAGGAAACCGTATCGCCGCGGCCAAAGTGCCCCGCCTCGGTGTACGCGTCGCCGGCCAGCCACAGAACCACAACCGTTTCCTGTTCCGGGTCGACGATCCAGTACTCCTGTATGCCCGCCCGCGCATACTCGGTCCGTTTCGTCACCAGGTCCCGCTCCCGGTCTTCAAGACTGCGGCTGACGATCTCAATTGCGAGATCGGCCCCATCCCAGAAGTTCTCTTGCCGCAGGTTGCTGTCCCGGTTGCGCAGAAAGACGATATCCGGTTCCCGGTACTTTCGATCCCACAGGCGCAGGCGCATACCGGCCGTTCGCACCACACCGCCGATCTAACGGGCGAGTCCAGAAAGAGCGACGCTCAGGTGCAGAATGCCTGCCTGGTGCCTATCGGTCGGCACGCCATGCACCTCAATAGAGCCGTTGTCGAATTCAACGCGCCGGTTGGTCTCCAGCGCCAGGTATTCCTGCTCACTCCAGGCGGTCTGATCTGAAATAGGGTCAGTATTTTCTGCACTGTGCATGAGGCGTGGTCTCCCTTTATGCCGAAGGCCTGTGGAACGCCAGCTGGCAGGCGTCCGCAAAGGTCCGGATGGCGGCATATTCTCTGCCCCGATCCTTGCGCGTGAGATCGGCGCGTCTACCCCGACAGCTTCTTGACCATTTCAGCCGCGGCGCTGTAGGGATCGATCTGCCGGCGCATCATCCCTTCCACCAGATCCGACCGCAGACCCGGAAGCAGCGTCCGTTCCATCCGCGCCAGAACCTCGGCCTGAACGAGCGTCTGCAGCATATGGCCAAGACGCCTCCCTTCACGCGCCGACCGTGCGCCGCTCCCCTCCAGCCATGCCCAGTGCCTCTCGAGCGCATCCCGCAGTTGGTCAACGCCGCCCCCGCTCACCGCGACCGTCTCCAGAACCGGGATCGGCCATCCCTCCTCCGCGTCCGTTTCAGAAGCTGCCGCCTCCATCTCCATGCGCTGCCCATGATGGAGCACGGCTTGGGCCGCCGCGCCGCCTGTCTCCAGCATCATCTCCAGCGCCGCGACCGTGCGTCCCGCGCCCTTGCGGTCTGCTTTATTGACCGCGAAGATATCGGCGATCTCCAACAGGCCCGCCTTGATCGCCTGCACCTCGTCTCCCAGGCCCGGCGCCTCGACCACCACTACCGTATCGGCAACGCTGGCGATCTCAATCTCCGCCTGGCCCGCGCCCACCGTTTCCACAATGACGCGGTCAAAGCCGCCCGCGTCCAGCAACAGCATCGCGTCTGCGCTCGCCCTCGCGAGCCCGCCCGTCCCCCGGCGGGTCGCCATCGAACGGATGAAAACGCCCGCGTCGCCGCTGTGGCCCGTCATCCGCACCCGATCCCCCAGCAGCGCGCCGCCGCTGAATGGGCTCGTCGGGTCCACCGCCAGCACGCCCACGGTCAGCTCCTGCGCGCGGTAGCGCTCCGCCAGCGCCGAGACCAGCGTCGATTTGCCCGTGCCGGGCGAGCCGGTGACGCCGATCAGGTGCGCCCGGCCCGTCTGCGCGAACACGCCCCGCACGATCCGCGCGGCCTCCGCCGCGTCGTCCTCCACGCGGCTGATGGCGCGCGCCAGCGCGAGCCGGTCCCCCTCCAGAAGACCGTCGATCAGTTGTTGAGTGGGCGCTGATTTGGGCATTGGCAACACCGGTTGCCGGCTTCCAGTGGGGTCCGCGGCAGGTGGATAGGACAGACGTATACCAGGGATTCCAGGAGCATGCGGCGCCAGGCCGCAGGCGCCCGCAAAACGCCGCCCGCTAGCCGCCGGCCATGGCAGCTCGGATGAAAGCGATGATCTCGGACGATGACGTTCCAGGCCCAAAGACCGCGTGGACGCCGGCCGCCTTCAACTCGGCGGCATCCTCGTCCGGGATGATGCCGCCCAGCAGCACAAGCACATCCTCCTGACCCTGGGCATGGAGCAGTTCGACCACCTTGGGGCAGAGCGTCATGTGCGCGCCGCTGAGGATCGACAGACCCACCACATCCACATCCTCCTGCAGGGCGGCCGCGGCGATCATCTGCGGCGTCTGGCGTATGCCCGTGTAAATCACCTCGAAACCGGCATCGCGCAACGCCCTCGCGATCACCTTGGCGCCGCGGTCGTGGCCGTCAAGCCCCGGCTTGGCGATCAGTACCCGAATCTGGTCATCTCTCATCAAATCCTCATGCCCGCGGCAACTGCACTTTCGCTCGAAAACAGGCGAAAAAGCCTGTCCCTCAATCGTGAATCCCGTCAAAACTATGTTAAAATACACGTTGCGCATCGCCAAAAGCGTTGCCAGCAACGCCTGTGGACGGTGAACTGTGATCAGTGGTCTGTAACCGCACACGCACGGCAGTCTCGGAGGTCCTATGCTCTTCCCGCGAAACAAACGCCAGCAGCGCTTTATCGACGTTGCCAGCAGCCTGATCCCTGCGCTGCGCGAGCGGGCTGCCCAGCATGATCGCGACGGATCCTTCCCGCACGAAAACTTCGCTGACATCCGGCGGGCCGGGCTGCCCGCTCTCGTCGTCCCCGAGGAGTTCGGTGGTTGGGGCGCAAACCTCCTGGAGTCAACCCTGACGATGGAGACGCTGGCCCAGGGAGACGGCAGCACCGCGCTCAGCTTTGTCATGCACGTGCAGGTGATCGGCGGTTCCGCGGCAACCGTCGCCGGCGCCGCCGCCAAAGCGGACCGCGGCAGCTGGCCCCAGGCTCTCTTCGCCCAGGTCTGCCGCGGCGCCGTTGAACGCGGCGCCCTCATCAACTCCGTCGCCACCGAGCCCAATCTGGGCAGTCCCAGTCGCGGCGGCCTCCCCGAAACCACCGCCGAACCGGTCCAGGAAAATGGCGAGCGCGCATGGCGCATCAACGGGCTCAAAACCTTTGCCAGCCTCAGCCCGGAAATGGACTATTTTATCATCCCCGCCGCGCTGCAGGACGGCAGCGGCCACGTCGCCCGCTTCGTCATCCCCGCCGGCCCCCACTTTGAAATCATTGAAACCTGGGACGCGTTCGGCATGCGCGCCACCGGCAGCCACGATCTGAAAATCGTCAACGCCCGCGTGACCGACGAGCAGATGATCGGACGCGGCGCGCCCAGCCCAGGCACAACCGGCAAGGCGCCCGCCAACGCCTGGTTCATCTGCACCGTGGGGGCCGTCTACCTCGGCGTAGCCCAGGCCGCCCTCGATTTCGCAGCCGGTTACGCCGCGAAACGCGTGCCCACCGCCCTCGGCAAACCAATCGCCGAGCTCGAAAGTATCCAGCGCCGCCTCGGCCAGGCCGAGCTTCTCCTGCTCCAGGCCAGGGCCCTCCTCTACAACACCGCCAATGACTGGGACGAATGCCGCGAGCGCCGCGACGAACTCACCCCAGCCGTGCTCGCCGCCAAGTTTACCGTCACCAACAATGCCATCGAGGCCGTCGACCACGCCGTGCGCGTCGTGGGTGGGGCCTCCATGTCCCGCAGCCTGCCATTGGAACGCTATCTGCGCGATGTCCGCCCTGGCCTCTTCCACCCCGTGAACGACGACCAGGCCCTCACCATCTTTGGTCGTAACGCCCTGAAACGCATCTCGGCAATGGCAGATGGCCGGTGATCTGCGGCCGGCGCAAGGGCCCTGATCACGATCACATTGACATAGCCGCAATCCCGGTCGTGAACCGGTCCCAGAACCGGACCTGCCGCCTCCTCTCAGCGCGCGGCAAATCAAGACGCTTGCGCCGAGCCTGTCCAAAAAAGGAAATCCTTACATGAGTCCAGGGTTGGACCCCCGACCAGCTCGAAACCCGGACGATCTGAACTCGCGCCGCGCCGCACGCGACGCCTCTGCCGGCGCCGCCCTGCGCTCCATGGGCCTCGGATTCCTGCTCGGATTCCTGCTGTGCGCGATTCTTTCCGGCGCTCTGATGTGGCTTCTGCGTCGACCGGCGCCGCCCGCGATTGTGCTACACCCGCCCCCAACCCCGCAGCCTACGCCGACCCCGCCCCCGACCCCGACTCCCGGCCCGCTGTACGTTTTCGTTAGCGGCGGCGTACGCAACCCCGGGCTCGTTGAGCTGCCTCCCGGCGCCCGTGTCGGGGACGCGCTGGCCAGGGCCGGCGGCCTGCTCCCCGACGCTGACCCCGCGCTCGTGAACCAGGCAGAGCTCGTCTTCGACGGCGCGCAGATTCATGTCCCCCTGCCCCTACCGCAGGCTGAGGCAGGCGCGGACCCGCCGGCCCCGGCGCAGCCTCAGCCCGGCGTCTCGGGCGAAGGTCAACCCGCCGCCTCAGGCCAGAGCAACGCGCAAACCGGCGCCCTGGTCAACGTCAACACCGCCTCAGCCGAAGAACTCGCCACCCTGCCCGGCATCGGCCCCAGCAAAGCCGCCGCCATCATCGCCGGCCGCCCCTACAGCTCGGTCGAAGACCTGGAGCGGGTCCCCGGTATCGGCCCCAGCACAGTCGAGACGCTCACGCCCCTGGTCTCGACAAGATAGGTTTTGGTTCCTGGCTTCCAGCGGTTCTCCTGATCGACTGTCAGAAACGGGCCTTCGCCATAGCCCACAGAATCGGCAGAGCGATGCGGGGACGGAAAAGGGCGGCCGGCGGACTGATCAGATGCGCTACGCTGAAAAAGGCAAGGCAGACTTCAGGCCGGTGGATACGATCCAAAACGTGGTCGACGTACCGGTGCATGAAGCGATCGGTCAGGTTGGCGTCACCGGCCTCCCGGCCCGCCCAGCGAAAATCATCACTGGTGGCCAGCTGCCATGGCGTCTGCAGCATCTTCGCCAGCTTTCTCTGAAAGACCAGTCCCGAAGGCATCGGTGGGCCGTCCTTCAGGCCTCCTCTCTTTCTCCTTCCCTTCAGGAATTCGTCAAGCAGCTCCGCTGAAAGCGCGCTCACCGTCATGCCCTGGGCATAGACCGGATTGAACGCGCAGACCGAGTCTCCCAGCGCGACCAGGCCCCTGGGCCACCGCTTCAACTGTTCATAGTGGCGCCAGTGGTTTTCAGTGCGCCGGAAACCCCCAATCCCCGTGAGCGGTTCGGCCGCGCGCATCGCCTCCCAAACCTGCGGCCCAATCAGCCTGCGCGCGTACGCCTCAAAACCAGCCTCGTCCGTCGGCGGATGATCCCCGGCATAGCCGACAAGCGTCACCACCCAACGTCTGCCCTCAACCGGCTGAACGACTGCGCCCCCCCTGATATCGGGATAACGCGTCGCGAGCAGCGCCATCTTCCAATCCGCCTGCCAGTCCTCCGGAATCCTGTACCAGCGGGTGGCGTAACCCACGTCCGCGTTGACAGTCGATTCTCGCGGCGCCGCGTAACCAAGCTCCTTCAGCCAGCGGGGCAGACGCGATGAGCGGCCGCTTGTATCAACCACAAGATCGGCATCCAGTCCGACCGTTTCGTCTCCCACCGCGCAGACAGCGCCGGTCACTCGGATGTCGCTCGACCCGGCTTCCCCCGCCCCGCGGTCTGCGCGCAGCCCCACCACACGGTGGCCCGGGCGGAACACTATATTGCCGCGGTCGCGCAGGCGGGCGCGCACGCTCCCCTCCAGCAGCGTTCGGCTCACGCTGAAGCCAGGTAGATTCAAATCAATACGGGGAAGCCAGCCGCCGCCCGCCAGGGCGGCCGTATCTTTCAGCCAGTTGAGCCGCGTCGCGCCCAGAGACAGCAACTCCTCTTCCAGCCCGGGAAAACGAGTCCGCAGGACCTGCACGCCCCGCAACAGCAGCACATGCACATGACGGGATTGGGGGACGCCGGGCCGGCCTTCAGCCTGGGGCAAGCAGTCCGTGCTGTGCGGAATACCCGCGGACGCCGAACGGGGCTCCCACCCTTTGTCCCGCTCCAGGACAACAACCTGCTCGCAATGATCGGCCAATATGTTGGCGGCAAACAGGCCCGCCATCCCGCTGCCTACGACAACTGCTGTTCTCAACAATTACAGCTCTCAACAATTCCGCCGCTCGCCCACCGAATCAAATGCATCGGTGGTCAATGCTCTGCGCCGGGTACGATCCCGGCCCGCGCCAGCGCTTCCAGGATCCGCTCCGCCAGTTCGTCCGCGCTGTGCCGGTCCGTCTCCAGCACCATCTCCGGCTCCGGCGGCTCCTCATAGGGAGCCGACACGCCGGTGAAGTTCGCGATTTCGCCTCGTTCGGCCCGTTCGTACAGACCCTTCGGATCCCTCTCCTTACATATCTCTACGTCGCACTTGATGTAGAGTTCCCAGAAGCTACCTTCGGGGGCCAGCGCCCGCGCCGCCTCCCGGTCCGCCGCATAGGGCGAGATAAACGTGCACAGCACGACGTTGCCATGCTCGAACGCCAGTCTGGCCACCTCGGCCACCCGGCGGATATTCTCGGCGCGCGCCTCCGCGTCAAAGCCCAGATCCCTGTTCAGGCCATGACGCACATTGTCCCCGTCCAACGAGAACGTGCGCACGCCCAGCGCGTACAGCCTCTGCTCCAGCGCCTTCGCCACCGTTGATTTACCCGAACCGGACAGCCCCGTGAACCAGAGTACCGCCGCGCCGTGTCCGTTCAACGCCTCCCGCATCGGTTGCGTGACAGCGACCGGTTCCCATACCACATTGGCGGATCGCGTTGCCGGCACAGCTGGCCGTTCACCCTCCTCCTGCTTCGCCACCAGCTCGCTCACCCGCCGCGCCCGGTCCCGGATCATGCCGGCCGCAACCGTGTTGTTGGTATGGGGGTCGATCAGAATGAAGCTGCCCGTGGCGCGATTGATCTGATACGAATCGAAATAAAGGGGCTCCGTGGTCAAAATCTGTCCGCGGCCAATCTCGTTCAGATGCAGTGTCTCCGCATCCTCCCGGTGCATCGTGTCCACGTCGATGCGATAGTTCAACTCCTGCACCGAGGCCCGCACCCGCCGCGTTGAATGCTGCAGCCAGTACCACTGGCCGCTGAAATGACCAACTGCCTGCGGCTGAACCTTCATCGGCTCTTCGCTCATCCAGCACAGCGTCGCATCGATCTGGTTCGACGAATGGGGCAGGTTGCGCACCCGCACCAGCATGTCTCCCCGGCTTATGTCGATCTCATCCTCGAGCGTGATCACGACGGCATCGCCGGCTGAGGCCCGCTCGGGCCTCTCTTCCCCGCGCTGAATGCCGGCCACCCGGCTGCGGATACCGGTCGGCAGCGCCGCCACCTCTTCACCCACCGCAATGCGGCCCGATACAATCTGCCCGGCAAAACCGCGAAAGTCCTGGTCAACTGATCCGTTCGCCCTGATCACATACTGGATCGGCAGACGAAAATCCACGTTGTTGCGGCCCGCGCCAACGTTCACCGTCTCCAGATGATGCAGCAGCGTTGCCCCCCGGTACCAGGGCATCTGCTCGCTCTGGCTGACGATGTTGTCGCCATACAGCGCCGAAATCGGTATATACACCACGTCGCGCACATTGAGCTTGGCCGCGAACGCCCGGTAGTCGGCCACGATCTCCTGGTAACGCGCCTCGCTGTACCCGACCAGGTCCATCTTGTTGACCGCAACGACGATATGCGGGATCTGCAACAACGAAGCGATGAAGCTGTGCCGCTTCGACTGGGTAAGGACCCCTTTGCGCGCGTCAACCAGGATGATCGCCAGCTCCGCCGTGGACGCGCCCGTCACCATGTTGCGCGTGTACTGGATATGGCCGGGCGTGTCCGCGATGATGAACTTGCGCCGCGGCGTCGCCGTGTAACGGTACGCGACGTCGATCGTGATCCCCTGCTCCCGTTCCGCCCGCAGCCCGTCGGTGAGCAGCGCCAGATCCACCATCGGCGCGCCGCGGGCCGCGCTGGCCTGCTCGACCGCCTCCAGCTGGTCTTCAAATATCGCCTTGGAATCGTACAACAGCCGCCCGATCAGGGTCGATTTGCCGTCATCGACACTGCCGGCGGTCGAAAAACGCAGTAAATCCATCATAACTCCCAGATGTTTGCGGCCAGCCGGTGATGGGGCCGCTGTGATCCTTACACCAGGTACTTTCTTCGATAGAGATGGAGGTGTGTACGGAGGTAGAATTCGTCGTTGGACAGGTGCGCGCTTGCTAAGGCGCGAGAGACGACATCTTCAAGATACCGTGTCTGTACCAACGAGCGAACCGAGTCGTCCATAATGGCTGAACCAATAGCCTTGTGCAGTTTTGCCGCGATTTTTTCATTCGCGTTCGGAACCAGAAAGATGACTCTGTCGCCTCTCTCCGGGTCAACGCCAACGAGGTTGCGCAGAAACTGATAGTTGGCAAAAAATTTCCTCTTCCTGAGATATTCCGGATTCACAAAGTCGCGCAAGGCCGGTTCGTAAATGTCTTTCAGCTTTTGCCTGTGTTGCGCATCGTCTTTGGCTCTGCCAAACTCTTTCTCTGTGTATTTGAACTCGATATAGGTCTTGGCACCGGAGTTCAATTCGAGGTAAAGGTCATAGTTTGTCTTTTCATTCCAGTCTGTCACTTTTTCGAATTCCCAGCGCGCAATGTCGCCAGGGCCAATGCCCAAAGACGTAACGAGTATATCTGAGTTGGCGCAATTCAGCAGCGGCCAGAAAAGATTGATGCAAGCGGCCTGAGACGAATTGAGATGGTGAAAGTGCCTGTCCAGCCTGATCTTCGATGCCTGAAGATACTGGCAAACTTCGGCGCGGACCGTTTCAATCAGGTTCAGGCAGTGCAGTTCCTTGGGAAGAATGTGACCATACGGCTTGCCCCGCCAGCTTCCCGCCTGCTCTAATCCCAACTGGGTGCGGCGATACTCGGTCAGATGGGACTTCACTCTGTCAACATATGGCCCAGAACTGGAATCGCTGCTGTAAGAGCTCTTTTCCTGCTCTTCGCTCTCGATTTCCAACCATTCATTGACGATTTGCCGCAGTTGGCGGAAAACCTGGTCTTTGTCATCCCCATGGCAACAGGGCCCTATGATTCCGGGGAAAGACCCGACAAAACACTGGTCTTCATCTGACCATTCGACAACCCCGCGGTACCTGGTGTTTGCGGTCATCTTCCGACCTCCTCAATGCTCCGTTTCACTTCCCTTTCCTGATACGGTTTTGCGTCATCACCCGGCTTTCCCGAAAGTGTAACTCGCTCTCCCTTGGGATGCCAGAAATTCCTGTGGCTGCCCTTTCCGCCTCTGTCTGTAAATCCAGCCCTTTCCAACTCTCTGATCAGCGTTCGAAGCTTGCGGGGCATTTCTGTCCGGAATCCGGTTGTGGCCTGGAATCGACCGACGAGGCTCACTTCAACAGACTGATAATGCCCCAGGAGACGCACCTGCCAGAAGGAGCTTGATTCGATTTACAGGATTGTCGTCCATCACTGTCCACCCCGCTGTGTCGAAGACTTCAACAAGTAGGAAATGAAAAGGACAGCAAAACAGACGGGACTGGCAGGCTTCGGCGCCGTCGGCCTAAGATTATGCGCCAGGCCAGATCGAAGCGACCGTTGAACACTGTTCGATGTCTGGCAATCCCGCGCCGTGAGGGGCCTCCGATATCCGGGTAGGGATCATTCACATTCGGGGCAATCTTCGAGCCAGCGCTATCACACAATTTACCTCTGGCTTCATCACCGTCTCATCCTCTCCACTGCCCACTTCCCACTGCAGTCAAAAGTAGCCCAGCCGCTTCCTGTCCTCCATCGCGGCCTCGCTGCGGCGGTCGTCGGCCCGGTCGCCCCGCTCGGTGATGCGGGCCGCCGCGACCTCCTCGATGATCTCATCCACGTTGCTCGCCGAAGAGCGAAACGCGCCCGTACAGGTCATGTCGCCGATCGTGCGGAAACGCACTCTCGCACGGCTGACCCTTTCCCCCGCGCGCGGCCTGACGAACGCCCCCACCGCCAGCAGGATCCCTTCCCGCTCCACCACCTCCCGCTCGTGGGCGAAGTAGAGGCCGGGCAGCTCCATCCCCTGCTCGGCGATATACTGCCAGATATCCAGTTCCGTCCAGTTGCTGATGGGAAAGACGCGGAAGTGCTCGTCACTGTGTTTGCGCCCGTTGAAAAGATTCCACAGCTCCGGCCGCTGGTTTTTGGGATCCCACTGGCCGAACGCATCCCGGTGCGAGAAGAAGCGCTCCTTCGCGCGCGCTTTCTCCTCATCGCGACGCGCGCCCCCCACCGCCGCATCAATGCGCAGCTCCGCCAACGCGTCCAGCAACGTGACCGTCTGCAGCCGGTTGCGGCTTGGGTCTCCGTCCGCCTCCTCCTGCGCGCGCCCCGCGTCAATCGAATCCTGCACCAGCCGCACCAGCAGGCGAGCGTCCAGCTCCTTCACGAGCCGGTCGCGAAAGGCCAGCGTTTCAGGAAAATTGTGGCCGGTGTCGATGTGCAGCAGCGGAAACGGGATCCGGCCCGGCATAAACGCCTTGCGCGCCAGGTGCGCGCACACGATCGAATCCTTGCCGCCCGAAAAGAGCAGACAGGGCCGCTCAAACTGCGCCGCCACCTCCCGCAGCACAAAGATCGCCTCCGCCTCAAGTTGACGCAGATGCCCGGTCAGCGACGCGGCCGGCTGCGCCTGCGGCTGAACGCGGCCCGCCGTCGCAGTTCCGTCAGCGCTTCGCCCTGCATCCTCTACGTGCGCGCGGCCTTCGACGGCCTCGCCTCCCTCCGCCGGCGCAACACCCGTTGCCAGGGTCGTCTCGTCCATGCCCGTCTCTCACCTCTAGCCGTTTGATCTTATTTGCGCACGCTGCCCGCGTACGGCGCGCCACTGGTTACGCGCCGCCGAACGCAGCGGTTGACCACTGCCCTTCAAAGTCTCCATAGTACGATGCAACCCCGCTTTCGGCCAAACTCGATCCCTGAAGACGAGAACGACGCCAGGCCGCCGAACCGCCCTCACGGATTGGGACTCTACAGTCCTGACCGTTACAATAGGTTGGCCTTGTAACTTCGAGCGCAACGGCCTCGACTGTTGCGGCTCACTGTTCAGCCGTTACAGCAGTCATATAGGCTCCTGGTGAACCTTTCAGCCGCGCACGCAATCAACCGCGCCAGGGCGCATCTCAGGCCCGCAGCCCGAACGACAATCGGACATTCCTCAAGGAGGACCCATGTTTTTGCCAGCCGCTCCGATGCGCCGTACCAGACCAGTCAGAGTCGCCCGCGGGGGAACGAGCCGGCTTCGCCTTGCCCTCCCCGCCGCCCTCCTTGCTATCCTCCTGCTTATCGCAGGTTGCGCGACCGATGCCGACGGCAATATCGTCGCCCCTGTCGTCGCCCCCGCTCCCAACGCAGGCGCGCAGCCAGCCATGCACCGAGGCGTCCCTGTCGGCTTCACAGAAGAGGGCTATCCCTATCGCGGCGACCCGAACGCGGCCATCACCATATACGAATACAGCGACTACGAATGCCCCTTCTGCGCCCGCCATGTGATCCAGACCGAACCGGCTCTCCTCGCCGGATTCGCCGAAAACGGCAGTGTCAAATTCGTCTTCCGCGATATGCCTCTTTCCTCGATTCACCCCAACGCGCTGGCCGCGGCCATCGCCGCCAACTGCGTCGCAGAGCAGGATGTCGTCCTGTTCTGGCAGATGCACGATCAGCTATTCCGTACCCAGAGCGAGTGGGCTCCCCTCGAAGAGGCGCTGTCATTCTTCGCCGCAATGGCGCAGGAGCTGGGCGTCGACCCCACCCAGTACGGCTCCTGCATGGCCAACAGCCAACCCCAGGTCACCAAGGTGAACGACAGCCTCGCCGAAGCCCAGTCCTTCGGCTTCACCGGCACGCCCAGTTTCCGCTTTGTTCGCGAAGAAACCGGCGAAGCCTTTACCCTGACCGGCGCCCAGCCCTACGACACGTTCGCCGGCTGGATCGATACAATCGCCGCCGGCGGAACGCCGCAGGGCGCCTCCCAGGCCCAGCAGCAGGAACAGCGGCAAGGCGAAGGACAACTTCCCTTCTGGGCGACGGCCGAGGGCTTGACGCCCGATCCCGAACGGCCCGGCTTTACCCTGGCCGGTGACTTCTACAAGGGCAGCCCCGACGCGCCCATCGTAATCGTCGAATTCAGCGACTTCCAGTGCCCCTACTGCAGCAGCCATGCCATGAACACCCAACCGGTGCTGGATCAGGAGTTTGTCGAACGGGGTGAGGTGATGTGGGTCTTCAAGCATTTCCCCATCGAGAATATCCATCCGTTCGCCATCTCCGCCTCGATCGCGGCCGAATGCGCAGCCGAGCAGGAGGCCTTCTGGCTCTTCCACCACCGCCTCTTTGTCGATATGAATCAGTGGAGCCAACCGCAAAACAACAACTATTTCATGGAGCTGGCGGCTGAATACGAACTGGACACCGACGCGTTTGCCAACTGCCTGACGGCAGACGCGCCCGCGCTGGCCGTGCAGAACGATCTGCAGGACGGCGCGCCCTTTGTGCGCGGCACGCCCACCTTCGTTGTCCTTGCCGGCGGCGAAGGCCGGCTCATTCCCGGCGCCCTGCCCACCGACCAGTTCGTCGCCGCGCTCTCGCAGATGCTCGCCGAACTCTCGGCCACCGACAACGACGGCTAAACCGTTTCAAAGCCAGTGCCGCGTCGCCCCGCACAGGCCGCGCCTCAAAATCCCAGAGGCGCGGCCCGCCCCCCGCAGTTCCCCTGCCCTTCATAGGCCTTTCGTAGGCATATCGCCCAAATACCGTACTGAACTCTCGTATCCTCCGCCAGCCCTGCGCGGCAGCTTTCTCGCAACCGGATCTCGACCGAAAGCCTGGATCTTTCTACAGGGAAACGCCTACGCTCGCGGCCGCTTTGCCCGCGTCTCCAGTGTATCTGCCCCGAACTGGCCTGGAAACGCGGCGCCCAACCGGGCCGTATCACCCGCTCCCAGGCGCCCGATCACCCAGGACGGAAACGGGCCCCAGAACTTGACGCGACTCTTGTTGCGCCAATCTTCGCTGTGATACAATTTCAACAGATAGACCAGGAGCCGATGCGCGCGCATCTCGCTCCCTGCCCGTCTGTCCCGCCGTCCGTTCCATTTCCGGTTCGTTCGGCAGGCCAGCCTCGCAGGGCACAGCATCTCTGCCGCCCAGGCAGGGAACCGCAGAGCCGGTGCGCGCGCTTGCTGCTCTATTGGAACCGGATTCACCAATCTTTCGTTGACCGGTTGAAAGCCGCTGTGCAGTCTCCGGCTGCGCGAATGTCCGGACGTGAACCGGACACAGGATGTCAGGAGCGCCGTCTGCCCGGAATCGTATTCCAGCGGCCCCCGTCAAATCCCGGCCCAACGTGCGGCTGGGGCCGGCGGCTTCGGGCCGCATTTGCTTGCCTGCTATGCGCCTCACTTTTCCTGTTGATAACGGGCCGTGCCCCCGCGCCGGCGCACGCCGCTGACTCTCCCGCGCTTCCACGCCAATCCGCGACCGGGGCTGCCCCAATTGACGTCATCGTCATTCTCGATGACTCCGGCAGCATGGCCACCTGCTGGCCCTGGGAGCAGGGAAAGCCGTCCGACCCGCCCTGTGAAGGCGTCAGCTTCAACGAACCCAGCGACCCAAACGAGCTGCGCTACAGCGCCGCCCGCCTCCTGGTCCACCTCGCCGACGCCGACGACCGCATCGCCGTTCTGCGATTCGACAGCGCCGCCGCCGGCGTCGGCGCCATGAGCCTGCTGCAGGAGGTCGGCAGCGCCGAGAACCGCCGCCGCCTGGCCGCTTCGCTCCAGGCCCCCGATGACTATACGCCGCGCGGCTACACGCGCATGGATCTGGGCCTGCAGGAGGCCTTGCGCCTGCTCGAAGATCACGGCGACCCGAACCGCAGCCAGTACGTGCTGCTCCTGTCCGACGGCGAGCCGACCGCCCCGTCACACGTGACCGGCCAGCGGCAGTCCATCACCAACCTGATCACCCGCATCGAGGACGCCGGCGCGCTTCTCTACCCCGTCATCCTCTGCAACCCCGGCGCGGGCTGCGCCGGCGATTTCCTCAGATCCAGTTCGCCGCTGGCGCGCGAGGCAAAGAGCTCGCAGGACCTCCTCCTGATCTTCAGCGAGCTCTTCGCCGAAATGAAGTCGGACCGCTCGGTCGTCACCCACCGCAACGTGCACGGCAACCTCACCATCTCGATCCGCAACGCGCATGGCGCAGGCAGCATCGCCTTCGTCAGCCCGCACTCCGCGATCACAGCCGTCGAGCGCGACGGCGCGCCCATGCTGACACAGAGCCTGCTCGACGACGCCAATATCGACCTGAACGTTGCCGCCGCCCCGCTGGCGGCAGGCCAGTGGGTGGCCAAAACAACCGACCTGAGCAGCTTCGCCGTTGTCCAGGCCGACAGCTATCCCGAGTTGCTCTTCCCCCCGCCCAGCGTCCCAGGCAATCCGGCCGCAATACGCGAATATCCCGCCGGCAAAGCCCCCCTCGTCATCGTTGCCGGCGCCGGCCCCGCCGCGGACGAGCCGCTCCTGCTCAACGGCAACACGCCGATCCCCCTCCTGGGCGAGGATCCTGTCAGCGGCAGAACGGTCGCCGCCCAGCAGCTTCCCGGCGGCGCCGCAGAGGTCACAGTTCAGTTGGGAGAGGATAGGGAACCCCTGCAGCTGCGGCGCGCCTTCCGCCTTCAGGCGTCGGAGAGGCTGCCCGAACTGCAGGTCTTCACGCCCTCTGCCGGCAACCCCGGCATCCTGGAAGACGGCAGCCTGCAACTTCAGGTCGGCTTCGGCCCAGGCAAACAACTGCAGGATATCCAGGCCGCCGTCTACGTCACCGACCTCTCCAGCGGCCAGATTGTCTACCGCAGGCAGCTCAGCTGCGGCGGCCAGATCTGCTCCGACGACGGTTTCATGCCGCAGGACGGCCGCGACTACGACGCGCTCTTCCTGGTGACGGCCGCCTTCGACGGGCTTCGCTTCGGAGACTACGCCCGTTCCCGCCTGGAAGTGGAGCCGGCGATCTACGTGCGCGGCCTGCCGCCCGACATCAATCTGGCCAAAATGCCGCCGCAAGGTTGGCCGCTCACGATCCAGGCAAATACGCTTGAAGAAATCGGAACGCTGGAGGCGTCGCTGGTCCTGCGCCGCTCCGATACGAGCGAAATCATGCGCGAGGCATCCGTCAACCTTTCCGTGGAAGTGCCCGAAAACGGGAGCCAGACCGCGCTTCTGCATGTCGACGGCCTCGATCTGCTGCGCCCCGGCCAATACGAAGGCCAGCTGAATCTGTCGGCCCTCAGCCCCGCCGGCCTGCCCATGGAGGTCCAGGTGCGCCCCGCGCCCTCCTTGCCGGTGCTTCTGGAGATCCCCCGTTCTCAGGCACGCATCCAGGCCCAGGAAGCCGACTTCGGCGCGCTCCTCTACGACACGTCACCCAATTTCCGGCTGGACGAACAGATTCTCCTGCCGGTCGCATTCAGCGGCGACATCCCCTTCCGCCTCACGGTTGAACTGACCGAAAGCAGCTGCAGCGGCCTCTCCGCCACCACAGGTGACCTGCAACCCTACGCAGCCGCGGCTGAAAGCGCCGCCAACACCAGCGGGTCTGACGCCCTGCAAGCGGCCAACTGGGCCCTGCCGGTCCGCCTCCAGAGCGGAGGACCCATGTCCGCCGGCAGCTGTCACGGTCTCCTCAGCCTCTCCGGGCCGGACCAGGACTTCGATGTCCTGGCCGCGCAGAGCTCAGCCGGCGGAGACCCGTCCGCCGCGGCCGCTGTGCCTTTCCGTGTGCAGATCCGTGATGTGGAATGGAGCGTCGCCGGCGCAATCGATTTCGGCGACCTCGGCCGCGCCGGCGAAAAAACAACCGAAACGCTCCTCCTGCGCTTCAACGGCAAAACGCCCTTTGTGGTTGAAATCACTGGAATCGCCGCCTCAGGTGAAACCGGCAACGGTGTCATGGCTCTGGATGAACTCTACCTGGAAGCGCCTCCTGTGGAAGTCAACGGATCGCCCGATGACGAAGGCTTTTTCGATGTCCCCATCACCCTCATCGCACGCAAGGACCTGCCCAAAGACGCCCTGCGCGGCTCCTTCTACAGCGGCGTCTTGAACCTGAGCATCGCCGGCCTGGCCGACGAAACGCGTTCCGTCGATATCAACTTCCGCAGCCCAACCCTCTATCAGCGCTACGTGGCGTGGTGGCTGCGTCCCTTCTACACCTTCCCGCTGGTCTTCTGCAGCGGGCCGATGCTGCTTTTGGGGCTGCTCATCGTGGTGGCGCGTGCGCGCAGTCGCGGGTACAATATGGATGACGACGAAGATCCGAGAGTGACCCTGCCTGGGCAGGACGCCCCGCTTTCGCCTGGGTACGCTGCCGCCCCCGGCAGTTCGGACAGTTGGAACTTTGCCAACCAGCCGGATTCCGCCCTTGGCGCGTCGAGCGCAGCCGGGGGCACAGCGCACGCGTCTTTCCCGCCGCATGCCGCAGGATCGCAGAACGCTGCGGCTTCGCCAGGCTTTTCGCCTGCTCTTGAGAATAGCGCCGCTACGTCGCCCGAACCGCTTGCCGGCTCCGGTCCCGTTGACCCTTGGCAGAACGCCAATGCGGGAACCCAGGACTCCCCCTGGGACGCCTCCTGGGACCAGAACGGCTGGGGCGCGGACCCCTATGCGGCCGCACAGCCGGATGACCCCGGCCGCGCAGACCCGTCCGACGACAACTGGGGCTGGTCGGCCTCCTACCCGGACGGCGGGGCGTCAGACGGCGATGAGACGAACGCCTCCGCCGGCGCGCAGCAGACCGACCCTTGGGGCAGCCCGAAAGACAGTTTCTAGGGCCCCCTCTCCGGCGCCTTGGCGCCCCGCTTGCGCCAGAGGCCCGCGCGCCCGGCGGCCGCTTGATCTCCGGGCAAGGCCCAAGCGAACGCAGCAACGGGAATCGTGAAACGTACCGCTTTATAATCCAGAGGAAAGTCCGCTATGGCCCAGAACGGGGCGCCGTTTATTAGTGAAAAACCGACAATTTATCCGACCCTCGTCGTCGGTGTAGGCGGCATGGGCACCAATGCTGTTCGGGCGGTCAAACGGCGCCTGCGCAAAGCATGGGGCGGCGAAACTCTGCCGGCAATGATTCAACTCCTCGCCCTCGATACCGAACCCCTGATCAACCGGCTCGACCAGGAGCCGCTCTACGCCGATGAATCGGCCTACATGGGAAAGTTCGACGCCACCCGGCTGGTCGATAACCTCGAAAACCATCCCGAAATCGCCCGCTGGTGGGACTATCCCTCCATCCCCCTCGGCTATATCCACAACGGCGCCAAACAGCTGCGGCCCATCGGCCGCCTCTCCTTCTTCCGCAACTACGTCACATTCAAAAGACTGCTCGAAACCAAATACGCGGCCCTCGACAAAATCCGCGACCTGGAAATGGCGCAGAATCGCCGCTTTCCCGTCATGAGCAACTATCAGCTCGTCTATATTGTCAGCAGTCTCTGCGGCGGCACCGGCGCCGGCATGTTCATGGATGTGGCGCACCGCGTGCGCGCGCTCGTGCGCAGCAACGCCCGCGTCGTCGGCATCTTCTTCCTCCCCGACGTGCTCGAAGAGGAGATCAACAGCGACCTGCAACGTAGACGCATCAAAGCCAACGCCTACGCCGCGCTCAAAGAACTTAACTACTTCCAGGAAACACAGCAGTTCCAGGAACTCTACCCCAGCGAGCAGCGGGCCCTGCCTGACACGCCCTATGCCCCCTTCGACTTTATCTTTCTGGTCGGACGCACCAACCGCGACGGCCGCAGCCTCGCTCGCAAAGCCGATGCCGAGAACCTGGCCGCCCATCTGATCCAGCTCACCGCCATCAGCCATCTGAGCAGCGAAATCCTCGGGCTCGAAGTGAACGTCGTGCGCGAACGCATGTCAGGCGGCGTCGCCGCCGCCGAAGTCGTGAACGAACGGCGCGGAGGCCCTGCGCCGCAGCAGGGCAACTACCTCGTCTACAGCAGTTTCGCCGCCTCCGCCATCGTCGCCCCCGACGAGTCCCTGGTCAACTTCTGGCAGCAGGCCTTTCTTGCCGACTGCCTGAGAAGGCTCGCCTCCGGGCCCGAACGCAACGACCCGCGCCAGCCTCTCTCTCCGCAGACCCGCCAAAAGGTTCTCACCTCCTGGCAGGGCCTCCTCGCCAGGATGCGCTCCCGCTATCTCTCGCTGGACAACGACCAGCTCGAAGATCTGGCCGAGGAGGTCGAGGAACAACGCGGCGCATGGCTCGGCTTCAAATCCGCCGTAGACGAAACTCTCCGTCAGATTATCCTCGATACCGGACTGCGCGGCGCGCTCGCGCTGACAGACCTGCTCGCGCCCTTGAATCCCTCCGCCGCCCCAATGGAATCGCTGCTCAAACAGAGACTTTTTCTCCTGAACAGCCATCCGGTCATGGAGGAGGACCGCGCCCGCTGGCGTTCTCTGCTGGCCCAGCAGGGCGGCGCGGCCGAACAGATCGGCCAGATCGCCAGCGGACTCGGCGACCTGATGCTGGCCGCCTTCAACCCCCGCCAGGCCCGCGACCGCGCCCGCGACCTGCGCCAACGCCAGGCCCGCGCACGGCTCCACCAGCGCCGCGATATTCTCGAACGAATCCTCGTCGAACGACTCTTCGCCTACGGCACACAGCTGCGAGAGGTCTTCCGCACACAGATCGACAACGCCGGCGGCGCCCTCGGGCGCGCCAACCAGGCCGCAAGGCGGGCCGCAGAACGCATCGACCCCCGCATCCCCGACGGCACCGCCAGCACCAATACCTACTATGAACTCGAGACCGGCGCCGTCGGCCGCGACTACCTGCAACACTTCTATCGCAACGCGGCCCAGGTCGTCCAACCCAGCGACTGGGCGCTCCTGCTCGGCCCCCCTATCGACCGCATTCTCAACGTCAACCAGGCCGTCAGCAGCGAGGAGCTGTTCGCCAACCTCACCAATGCCATCGCCTCTGAAAAAGGACTGTTGGGCAGAGTGCTGCAGTGTGTCGACATCCGCCACATCATCGGGGTCCAACACGGCCAGGAAACACAGCAGGCCCGGCCGCTTCCCAACAACCGCGTCCAGCAGTGGCTGGATCGCCTGAACCCCTACATCCGCTGGGATTCGGACCGCTTCAGCTTCCATGACGCCAACCTGGAGCACATCCGCCTCGCGGCCACGCCAACCGCCCGCGAAGACGACGCCCGGCTGGCTATGGCCATGGTCGGCCAGGAGGACATCAAATGGATTCCCACCGGTGACACCGGCCGCATGGACGCCGTCTGGATCGTCCACGGCCTGCCGGTGACGTTGATCGACCGCCTCGACGAATTCCGGGCGCAGTATGAAAACACGCGCGACTTCCCCGCACGCGAAGAGTTTCATCTCCATCCCGCCTGGGCCGACCTGCCCGAAATTACCCAGGAAGACCATTGAGGTTCCCGTGCAACTGTTCCTGCCCGAAGGCCGATCGTTGCTTACAGGCCCCGATGAAATCGTTTCAGCGTAACGCAGCATTCGCCACTCGCGATCTGGCAACTGATAACCAGACGCTTGCAACCAATAACCAGTAACGACACATGATTCCCGGCGCAACCCGTAGCCGAGCCGCGATACTCTGTTTTGGCGGATGGGGCCTGCAGACGATGCTCCACCTGGCGCCGCGCCTGCAAGCCGCCCAGGAACAGCGCATCGCCGCCGGCGTTGACGGCCCTGACCTGACCCGCATTACCCGCTTTGCCGCGCTCCTGCCGTCCGAACAGCTCAATCATAACGACGAGATTGCGCTCAACCTCTTCACCCTGGGCGACAGCCGCTTGCCGCCCTTCTATCTCGAACAGCTTCTCAACGACCTCATGCGCGCCCCATCCCCTGCCGCCGCCGAGCCGCCCCAGACCACCAGCGACTGGCGCCTGGCCAACAGCCAGCGGCGGGCCGGCCTGTTGCTGGAGGCAGCCGCGGATACACTCCACCCGCTCCAATGGCAGACAACGCGCCAGGAGCCGTACCCGCCCGGCGCTGCAGCCGAAAAGCCGTCCCGCAGAGGTTTGCCCTGGCCCTTCCGCAGATCAAACAAGGACGCCGGCGCTGCCGAGCCGGCCCACCAGGACGTGCCCGCCGCGCCGCCCTCCCCCCCGTTCGAACCGCCCACGCGCCGCCATGCCTTCCGCGCCGCGCTGCAGGACGGCGGCGCCATCGCTCACCTGATCGCCTCCAACGTCATCGACCCCATACGCGCCGACACCCTTGTTCCCGGCGATCCCTTTGTACAAACGACTCTCTATGTGATCGCCCCCCTCTACGAACCGTTGACCTCCGCGCTGATCTGGCCCACCATCGCGCACCAGCTAAACTATCTCGGCCAGCGGCACGTCGCCCAGGTCGTCGGCATCTTTGCCGCCGGCAGCTACGCCACCGACAGCAGCCGCACGGTCGAGGACGCCTGCTGCTACGCAGCCCTGGCCGAGCTTGAAGCCTTCACCGGGCTGCGCCGCGCCAACCTCAAACAGGTCATCTCCTCCGTCCACAAAGGCGCCAAATCCAGGAGCAGCCTGCCGGAAGAATGGTTGGGCCGTCCACTCTTCGACCGCATCTATCTGGTCGATCGGGAAAAAAGTAATCAAGGACTGGCCCGCAACAGCTACGAACTGTCCGTTCTCGTGGGCAACACGCTGCAGTCCTTCATCGCCGCAGACGGGGCCTCCTATATCGATGAACAGGTCGGCATTGACCTGCGCAACGCCGCCGAACGCCCATACAGCCTGCTCGGCGCTGCCGCAGACCACGTCCCGCTGGACTATATCTTCCGGGCCGCGCAGGAGCATGAGGGCAAGCGCCTCGTACGCGAGCATGTTCTGCTTCAGCCTGGGCGCGCCGGCGACCCTGCCGTCGCCGGCGCCTTCGAGCCGCTGGCTTCGCTGCAGCATCTCGGCGCAACCTCACACCAGGTCCTGACCCGGCTCATCGAACAGATGCCCGACCTGTTCCATGAACTGAGCCCCCAGTCCATTCAGCAGCTTTCCATCCACCCAAACTACGTGCTGCCGGCCGCAACCGCGCGCAAGCTGCGCGGCCTCAACCCCGCCCGCTGGCAGGCCGCCCTCGACAGGCAGTTCCAGACTGTGCTTGCCAGGTTCGATGAGGACATCGGCGCCGGCGCGCTCGATTCCGCATGGGGATTGGACGACCTGCGCGAGGACGGCCTGCCCCTGAACGCCGCCGACAACCGCTTCCTGCCGTCCATCACGCACCAGATGCGCGCCAGCCTGCTTACCCTGATCAGCCGCCATCCTTCAGGAATCCTCCAGGCCAGACGCCAGATCCATCAGTGGCTGTCGGAACTGGAGCAGGAACGACTTTGGCTTGCGCAGGCAGCGGAACACGGCGCGTCCGGTGACCTCAGAACTTCCCTGTCTCCCCCTGTCGCAGCCAACCGCGTCGAACGCCAGTTGCGGCTGCGCGACTGGCGCACGCGCTATCTGCGCACGCTCTCCGACCGGCCCTCTCTGTTCGGTTCACTGTCGCGGGCCTTCGGCCTCCTCGCCGGCATCGTCCTGCTGACGCTCCTCTACCTGTTCGGTTCCGGGCTCGTGGGCAATATGGCCGCCATCGTCAGCGGGGAAGCCGGTCCCGCCGTTCTCATGCAGCTGGTGAGCGGCGCCTCAATCGACGCGCTCGTCGACTTTGTCGACAATGAAGCCAACGCCGCTACCTTCATCGGCCTGATGGTCGGCGCGTTTTTCGGCGCAACCACCTCATACCGGCGGCGGGCCCAGCGCGTGCAGAAACTGCGGCGCGAACGCGTCGATCTGGCCCGCTCTGAACTGACCGCCCGCTTGCAGGATAGCGTCTGGCGCGGTCTGGCCCGCGTCCAGGAGCGCCTCGAACAGTCGCTGAAACAGATGGACCGCGTTCTCGAACAGGCCTGCGAAGCGCTGCAGCGCTGGTCCTCCAGCGACGCCATGCCCCCGCTCCCCCCAGAGAACGTGATCACCTCCCACCTCTACCGGCCCCATCTCAATCCCGTCATGTGGGAACGCTGCCTCGCCTTCATGCGCGGCCGCCAGCATCGCGATGCCAGCGCCGCGAGCGGCAGCTCTCCCCATTTTGCGGCCGCCGGCCTTCCGGGGGGCGAAGCCCGCCTGCGCCAGATCTGGACCGAGCCGCACCGAATCGAGCGGCTGACCTCTCTGTTCACCGGCCAGGCAGCCTCCCCCCATCCGCTTGCGGATGTTCTGGCCGGTTACGTGCGCGAGAGCGCCCAGACCGCGGTCGCCGCCCAACCGGCCCTGCCCACCGCGCCCGACGCCGCGCACGGTGAAGAGACTGCAGGCGCCCGCCTGGAACTCTTGCGCGTCCTGGCGCAGGAGTACAATCTGGAACATCTGCTTTGGCGGGACGCCTCCGCGGCCGGCGATTCACACGCCTACCATCCCGAAGAGACCTTCACGCCTGTCTCCTCCGCCACCTTGCGCTATCTCGAAAACATGTGGAATGCCGCCAAACCCGCCGCCAACTACGACGTATCGGACCAGATGGCCGCCTACGGGCTCCCCGTTGAATTCGCCGCCGTCTCCGGCGACCCCGACAGCGACCTCACCGAGGACGTCATGCAGAGCTTGCGCATCCCCCGTCTATTGACAGGCAACCCCTTCCAGATCTCCTTTGTCCGCACGCTGCACGGCCTCGAGTTGAAGGATCTGGGCGGCATGACGCGCTACCTCGCCGAGCTGGGCCGCATGGACAGCGCCTCCCGCCAGCAGATACTCCTCACCGACGCCATCCACGCCGAAATGTATAACCAGCAGGACCCGCGCAACGCCCGCGCCGCCTGGTCATAACAGGCCCGCAGGCGCGCGCGCCGCGCAGGTTCACCCTCTTCAGTTAAAACGTTGAGAACAGTGTCCGAATTCGGATTCGCCGGGGTTTCCGCTTCTGGCTAATCCGCGACCGCTTCGCCGTAGGCGCGCGCCGTGTCTGCCGCGTCCTCCTCCCTCTGCCCAGGATGCGCCGGCGGCGCGCCCTCGATGCCGTCCGCGGCCAGCACAGGAAGCAGCGCGGCAATCGCGCATTCAACCATCGAATCGTCCGGCGCTCGCGTCGTGATGCGCTGGAGGAGCAGGCCCGGCGCAATCAGCAGCCCCATCAGCGGGTTGTCCGCATGGTTGGCGCTGAAACGGATAATCTCATACGAGATTGCCGCCACCAGCGGGACGAGCATCAGGCGGGTGACAAAACGCAGCAGCAACGCCAGCCAGGGGTACTCGATCCAGGCAAATGTGAGGGGCGCGAACAGGAGAATGCTGATCACAAGCACGTACAGCAGAAAGCTGGTCCCGCAGCGCACGTGCTGAACGCTGTGCTTCTGCACATTGTCGACCGTAAGGCTGTCGCCGGCCTCGTACGCGTTGATCGCCTTATGCTCCGCCCCGTGATACGCGAACACGCGCCGGATCTCGGGCAGAAGGCTGATCGCCCACAGATAGACCACGAACAGGACCAGGCGGATGCCGCCTTCCGCCACCGCGTCGAGATAGGGGTTATGTTCAAAGAAGCCGGCAAACCAGCGGCTGGCCAAGGTGGGAAGCAGGAAGAAAATACCCACTGCAAAGGCAAGACTCGTCGCGATCGTCGTCCACGCCGCAGGACCCGAAAACTCGACCTTCTCCTCGGTATCATCCTCTTGCATCGACACGTCTGCGCTCCACATCAGCGCCCGCATGCCCAGCCCAAGGGCATCCCACAACAGCGCCAGCCCGCGTACAAACGGCCACGTGCCCCACTTGCTCGTATAGATCTTGGCCCTGAGCGGCTCCTCGTGGAGTACAATCGTGCCCTGGCTGTTGCGCACCGCAATCGACATCGCCTTGCGGCCCCGCATCATCACGCCTTCAATGACTGCCTGGCCGCCGTAATATTGTTTGCTCACAGGTCGCGCTCACTTAACCGATCGGCAGCGCCTTGGCCGCCGCTACTTGGTACAGTTCCGAAATCAGTGTTCGCCCGCTCACCGCAATCGTTTTTGCCGCCATCTTGGCATCGGTCAGCGGGCCCAGCCTGCCCAGAGAGAACGTGATTGTAGCACTGCTGATTTGGATGGAGCAAACAACGGGTGATCCGTTCGGATCTCCGCCAGCCGAACCGCGGCTGCGATCTTGCGCTGCCCTGGGCGCGCCCCGCCTTGGCGCTCTGTACTGGCTGGCCGTATGTCCCAGTTTCAGCCCGCGCCGGGAAGAAAAGCCGTGTCAGCTGCCGATCACCCAAATCCGGGACCAGATGATTTCAAGTCGCCAGGGCGCCCTGATCGCGAAAAAAGTCGCCCTGACCAGTGGGAGCAAACCACTAAATCCGGGCAAATAGCGGGAATCTCCGTAAACGGCTATTTGTTGACAACAGAAAATTTGTTACAGTATCATCAGGATCACGATATACGCACCCGTACCGGGTTGACTCGTAGAATACTGGAGGCCCAAAAGTGCGACAGATCCTATCACATTTCACACTCCTGCTCGCAGCGTCATTTCTACTGGCATCCTGCAGCCTGGCGCCGCCCGCGCCCGTGGACGAACCCAATACCGCCGCTTCAGGCGCAGACGCCGAAAAGGTCATCTACCTCGGCGCCGCCGTCAGCGAAACCGGCAAATACTCCCGCGAAGGCAAAGACACCCGCCAGGGCTACGGCCTTTGGCTGGACTGGGTGAATAACGAGTACGGCGGCATCCAGATCGACGGCGAGCGCTACAGGGTCGAGCTGATCATGTACGACGACGAGGGTGACCCGGATACCGCTGCCCGCCTCGTGGAAAAACTGATCAGCGAGGACCAGGTCGACTTCCTTCTTGGACCCTATAGCTCATCTCTGACCCAAAGCACCAGCGCAATTGCCGAAAAATACGGTAAAATCATGATCGAGGGCAACGGCGCCGCCGAACCGCTGTTCGAACGAGGCTTCCAGAACCTCTTCGCAGTCCTGACGCCGGCGGGGAACTATACACGTTCCGCTTTGCGGCTGCTGGCCGAACGGGGCGCCAAATCCGTCGTCATTGCCTACGAAGACACCGCATTCCCCACCAGCGTGGCCGAAGGCGCACAGCGCTGGGCCGTAGAGTACGGGCTTGAGGTGTTGGGCGTCGAAACCTATCCGGTCAACGTGGCCGACGTCAGCGGCATCATGTCAAAATTCAAGGAGCTCGAACCCGATATCTTCGTCGGCGGCGGCCACTTTAACGATGCCGTTCTCTTCATCCGCTCGGCCAAAGAACTGGACTTCAACCCCAAGGCGATGGTGATCACCGTCGGCCCCAGCAACCCGACTCTGATCGAGGAAGTCGGCGCAGACGCCGAATATGTCATCGGCCCGACACAGTGGGAAGCCTCCATGAGCTACGCCGACGACTACCTCGGCACCGCCGCCGAATACGCTGCCCGCTATCAGGATATGTGGGGCGAACCGCCCACCTACCAGGCCGCTGAATCGACCGCCACCGCGCTGGCCCTCCACCTCGCCATCGAGCAGGCCGGCTCTCTGGACACAGACGCTGTTCGCACAGCCTTGCGCAACCTCGACGTGGTCACCTTCTACGGCCCCATCAGCTTCGATGAAAAAGGCCGAAACGCCGCCAAACCGATGGGGGCAATCCAGATCCAGAGCGGTGAAATCCTGGTCGTAGCCCCCACCAATGCCGCCGTCGCCGAACTGAACTACCCAGCGCCCGCCTGGAAGGACCGCTGAACCGGGGCGGCGTCGCGCCATTCGCCTATGGACCAACTTTCGCAAGCCCTTGTCAGCGGCCTACTGCTCGGCGGCTTCTACGCAATCATGGTGCTGGGTTTCTCCGTGATCTGGGGCGTGATGGGTGTGATCAACCTCGCGCACGGTGAATTCCTGATGATCGGCGCCTACCTGGCCTGGGGTCTGTTCCGCTTCTTTGGAATCGACCCCTTCGCCTCGCTGGCGCTGATCCTGCCCCTCATGTTCCTCGTCGGCTACCTCCTGCAGATCACGCTGATCAACCGCATCGTCGAACGCCCCCACCTCATGACGCTGCTCGTCACCTTCGGCGTCTCGATCGCGCTCGCCAATCTCGCCAAGATCGTCTTCACGTCCGACCCGCGCAACGTGGCCGTAGCCTACAGCGGCTCCTTCCAATTCGCCGGCGTCACCTTCCCCATCGTCAAGACCATCATCTTCGCCGCGGCGCTCCTGATCATGGGAAGCCTTCACCTCTTCCTCCAGCGCAGCCGTCTCGGCAAATCGATCCGCGCCGCAGCCCAGAACAAGACGGCCGCCCGCATCGTCGGCGTAGACATCAACCGCGTCTACGCCATCACCGCCGGCATCTGCATCGCCCTCACCGCCGCCGCCGGCGCCATGCTCAGCCCCACGCAGGCAATCTTCCCTTTTATGGGGCCCCCCTTCACCCTGAAGGCGGTCACGATCACCGCCCTCGGCGGACTGGGCCGCATCCCCGGCGCGCTCATGGGCGGCCTCGTCCTCGGCGTCACCGAGATCTTCGTCGCCACCTACGTGGCAGGCATCGGCACCAACCTCGGCGTCGCCACCAGCTTCATTCTCCTCGTCCTGATCCTTGTCGTGCGGCCCCAGGGACTCATGGGCGGTCTGCGCCCGGTTGACGCGGAGGCCGACTGATGACGACCGCCCCCCCCGCAGACAAGAACGGAAACGAAACCGGGAAAAAGGCCCGCTTCCCATCCCTCGCCCCTGTCCACTCGCTCCTCGCCGGCTGGGCAGGGCTGGCACTTTGGCTCCTGCTCCTTCTCCTCCTGGCACTCTACCCCTACACCGGCGTTTCCAGCCTCGCCCTCCTCGTTGGCAGCCAGATATTTGTCCTCGTGACCCTCGCCTCCAACTGGAACCTGATCGGCGGCATGACCGGCTACGTCGACTTCGGCCATGCCGTCTTCTTCGGCGTCGGCGCCTACATCATGGCCATCCTCGTCACCGGCGCGCCCCTCCTCATCTCCCCACAGTGGGGCTTCTGGCAGGCCCTGCCCGCCAGCGGAGCTGCCGCGGCCCTCTTCGCTCTCCTCATCGGCCTGCCCACCCTGCGCCTGAAAGGGCCGTACTTTTCAATCGCCATGCTCGGCACTCTCGTGGCGATGCGCGAAATCGTGCGCGTCTCGCGCCCAATAACCGGAGGCGGCATCGGCCTGAACCTGCCTCCCGTCCTCAACCGTATCGGCGACTACTACCTTATGCTGGCGATCATGGGCCTGGTCGTCTCCCTGATCTGGTGGATCCAGCGCAGCGAGTTCGGTCAGAGCCTCATCGCCATCCGCGAGGACGAAGTCGGCGCAGAAATGCGCGGCATCAACACCACCCTCCACAAAATCGCCGCCTTCATGATCGCCGCCTTCTTCACAGGCATCGTCGGCGGCTTCTGGGCCTGGCAGAACACATTCATCGACCCCGATGGCGTCTTCGTCGAAACACGCACCGTCGAAATGGTGATGATGTCCATGCTGGGCGGCCTCGGCACCGTCTGGGGTCCGCCCCTCGGCGCCGTCGCCATCTACCTACTGCAAAACCTCCTCTGGAGCAATCTCTTCGAGCTGCACCTGCTCGCGCTGGGAGTCCTCCTGGTCCTGATCGTCCTGTTCATGCCCGAAGGAATCCTCGGCACGCTCGGCGACCGCAGCAGCACCTCGCTCGGACGGCTCCTCGCCCGCTTCGGCAGGAACAGATAATGGCCATCGAAAACGCAAACGGCCTGCCGCCATCAACGCCTATGGCCTCTGACCAACAGCCCCTGCTGGAGGGGCGTACCGTTTCCAAATACTTCGGCGGCCTCGCAGCTGTCAACAACGTGGATTTCGCAGTCTACCCCGGCGAAATCGTAGGCCTGATTGGTCCCAACGGCAGCGGAAAAACAACCCTGTTCGACTGCCTCAGCCGCCTGCAGAAGATCGACGGCGGCAAGATAACCTTCAAGGGCCGGGACGTGACCCGGGCGCGCCCGTATCAGGTTGCCAGAATGGGGCTGTCCCGCACCTTCCAGTCCGTGCGCGTCTATCGCAAAATGACCGTCCTCCGCAACATGCTCATCAGTCACCAGTGGCGGAATACCTCGCTCCTGCACATGCTCCGGCCCAGCCCTGCCAGCACAGCCCGCCGCGCCCATCAACTCCTCGACTTCCTCCAGATCGAGCATCTCGCCCACGAAGACGCGGGCCACCTCTCAGGCGGACAGCGCCGCCTGCTGGAGATCGGCATGGCGCTGATGCCCGACCCCGAGATACTGCTCCTCGACGAAGCCACGTCCGGTGTCAATCCAACCCTGATTGAAACCATCAAGGATCGCATCCGCACACTCAACCAGCAGGGCAAGACCTTCCTCCTGATCGAGCACAACATAAACTTCATCGCCGACCTTTGCAGCCGGGTCTACGTACTCAACTACGGCGAAAAGCTGGCCGAAGGCACGCCCCAGGAAATTCTGCAGAACGAAGCCGTAATCGACGCCTACTTCGGAGCCTGAGCACAGTAATCGGTACACTGTCACCTGTGGCCATACCCTCGTCACCGAAGTTACTGACCACCGACCACTAGCCACTGACCACTGACCTATGTCTGCCCCTCTCCTCTCCGTTGACGACATCTATGCCGGCTATCAGGATTTCGACATCCTCAGAGGCGTAAGCCTCGTCGTGCATCCCGGCGAGATTGTCTGTGTCATCGGCCCCAACGGCGCCGGCAAATCCACCGTCTTCAAGGCGATCTACGGTTTTGTTGACGTGCGCCAGGGCGCCATCCACTTCGACGGCAGCGAGATCACGAACGCCCGCCCCCAGGATGTCCTCGGCGCCGGCATCTCCATCGTCCCGCAGTTGCGCAGCGTCTTCCCGCAGATGACGGTCATGGAGAACCTGGAAATGGGCATGTACCTCGAAAACGACCAGACGCGCATCCGCGGCCGCATCCAGTACATCTTCGAACTGTTCCCCCGCCTCGCCGAGCGGAGGAGCCAGATGGCCGGCACCATGTCCGGCGGCGAGCAGCGCATGCTCGAAATCGGCCGCGCCCTCATGCTGGAACCCAAAGTCGTGATGATGGACGAGCCAAGCGCCGGGCTCTCCCCTCTTATTACCCGCATGATCTTCGAAAACGTCCGTCGTCTCAACCAGGAAATCGGCCTGACCGTGCTCATGATCGAACAGAACGCCCGCCAGGGCCTCGAAGCCAGCCACCGCGGCTACGTGCTCGAGCTGGGCCAGAACGCCTACCAGGGCGAAGCCCAGGCCCTCCTCGACAACCCCGACGTCCGCCGCGCCTTCCTCGGCGGCTCCTGATTCCCTTCTGCCTCCATAACCTGGAAGGCAGAATCGTGCGATTGCGGGAACACAGACCCGTAGGGGACCCCTTGTGGGCACCCTCCCCGTCGTGCCCGCGTACGCACGCCCCGCGATGCATCCCCGCCCCGTCATTCCCCAACTTGATCGCACCGCGGAATGTACGCGCTTCGCCACCCCCTGCCCTTTGACCACTGCCGTTCGGGCGCAGGCTGGGAGGTGTATAGTGCGTCTGGATGCGGAACATACTTCGTTGCCTACGAACAGATCTTACTGGGGACTCGAAAATGAGAGGGCAAAACAGGAACGCCTGGAGCAAAGCTGAGGAAGAGATGGCCAGCGATGATGATGCTCTTCGCACAACTCCAGTGGTTTCCGAGAGCTGCGACATGCGAGGAACAGCTGGAGAATCGCTCCAACAGCATGCATCTGTCCAGAAGGACCAGGAATTGAAACTGTTTCGGGAGATTCCTCACAGCAGCGAATATGCGCCCGGAATCGATCCGGACTGCCTCAAGGAAAAACTCTATCATCTTGACGACAACCTTTACCATGAGAGAGCATGAAACAATTGTGCCGGTCGACCATTTTGCCGCGCTTGCATTCGAAGCCTGTGCGCTATCCATCCCGCAACGCTACGCATATGAGCCGCCGCCTTAAAGTGCCCGGTCCGTTGAGAGTACGTCGCTAGGCGCTTGGAAAACCGGATTTGATTGCCTGGCTTGTCATACTAAAATTCTCTCCTGAAAGGAGATTCCCTGTAAAAACCACCTATCCCATGAACATCGAACTTGTCGCCTACTCCCAAGCCAATCCCGCGCTCGATCCCGCCGACCTGCTCGAAATGAGCGACCTGGCAACCATCTGGAACGGTGCCAGCACCTATCCTGAAAACGTGATCGAGTACGCCGGCCGCGTCTGCTATCGCAGCACCCACCGCATGGGCACCGCGCCCCGCTTTAT
The DNA here is from genome assembly GCA_022824025.1 of Caldilineaceae bacterium. Classification (GTDB taxonomy): domain Bacteria; phylum Chloroflexota; class Anaerolineae; order Caldilineales; family Caldilineaceae; genus Bin5. The sequence continues at coordinate 42,386 of JAJEBF010000041.1, read as the reverse complement.
CGTCAGCCGCGTCCGAGAAGGCCACGAAGATATCATCGAGCACATCGTGGCCACCGTACGCGTCCGCAACAGCGAAGAACCGCTCCGCTGGCGTATGCTCAACCGCCACTGCGAGGTCACCCAGGAAGCCGACGGCAGCTGGCTCGTCAGCGCCAACACCCGCGTCTGGCTGGACTTCTTCCGCCGCGGGATCGCGCTGCAGGCGTTGCCGTTTCTGCAATCGATCGCGCCCAAGGTTTACGCCGAATTTGCCGGCGAAATCCCCGGCGGCAACGGCACGCGCCCGCCGGAGCCCGCCGCCATCGCGCCGCCGTCCATGCCTTCGCTCCATGTAGACGCGTCGCGCCTGCGCCCGCGCGAAGAAGCCCCCCTGCGGGTGACGCTGCTCGCCTTTACCCAGCCGGCGCACGCCGACGCCGAGGCCCAGCTCCATCATGGCTCAGCCACCTTCTTCTTCGAAGGCATCAGCCGCGCCTGCACCCACCAGCTCGTGCGCCACCGCCTCGCCAGCTTCAGTCAGGAGTCGCAGCGGTACGTCTCATTAGACAAAGGCGAGTGGAACGCTGTGGTCCCGCCGGCGTTTGAAGACAATGAAGCGGCCCAGGCCAAATTGAGCGAGGCTTGGGACTATCTGCAGGAGGTCTATCTGGATCTGCGGCAGATGGGCATCCGCAAAGAGGACGCCCGTTTCCTCCTGCCCAACGCGACCGAAACCCGCATCGTCACCAGCATGAACTTCGCCGCCTGGAGCCACTTCCTCTGGCTGCGCGCGGTCGACAAAGCCGCCCAGTGGGAGATTCGCCGCGTCGGCCAGCTCGTGCTGGAAATGCTCTACCCCATCGCTCCCGACGTCTTCCAGGAACACTGGAACGTATACCGGGAGAAGTTCCCCGCGTCCACGTAGCCGCGCCGGGCTTCCGTCCATGACCCCCTGCCCGCCAGGAGCGCGCTGACCGTGTTCGAACATTTCCACAACCGCGCCGCGCGCGTCGCCGTCGTCGGGCTCGGCTATGTGGGTCTGCCTCTTGCCGTCGCCCTGGCCGCCTCCGGCTATGAAGTCACCGGCATCGACGTGGACGCCGCAAAGGTCGACGCCGTCAATCAGAGACGCTCCTACGTCGCCGACGTCGCCGACACCGACCTGGCCGCCCAGGCCCCCCGCCTGCAGGCGACCGGCGACTACGCTATCCTGGCCCAGTGCGACGCCGTCTCGATCTGCCTTCCCACGCCCCTCGACAGATCAGGGCAGCCGGACCTTTCCAGCCTCCTCGCCAGCGGCCGCGAAATCGCCCAGCGCCTGCATCCCGGCCTGACCATCGTCCTCGAATCCACCTCCTACCCCGGCACAACCACCGAGCTGTTCCTGCCCCTTCTCGAAGCCGCCGCCCAGCCGCAAGGTTGGCAGGTGGGCGAAACCTTCTTTGTCGCCTTTTCCCCCGAACGCGTTGACCCCGGACGCGTCGACTGGACGATCCGGTCCACGCCCAAGATCATCGCCGGCGTAACCGAAAACTGTCTGGCCGCGGCCCAGGCCTACTACGGCCAGGTCTTTGATTCGCTTGTACCCGTCTCCTCGCCCACCGCCGCGGAAATGGCCAAGCTCTTCGAAAACACCTATCGCTTTGTCAATATCTCTTTGGTCAACGAGCTGTTGCTGATGTGTGACAAACTGGGGCTGGACTGCCGGGAAGTGCTGGACGCCGCCGCCACCAAACCCTTCGGCTTTGCCAAATTCACGCCGGGGCCGGGCGTGGGGGGACCCTGCATCCCGGTTGACCCGCACTATCTTGCCTGGAAAATGAAGGCAGTCGATTCCAGCGCCCGCTTCATCGAGCTGGCCGGCCAGATCAACGCCGAGATGCCCCGCTACTGGGTGCAAAAGGTCCAGGAAGCCCTCAACAGCGCCGGCAAAACCATGCAAGGCAGCCGCGTCCTGGTTCTGGGCGCGGCCTATAAAGCCGACGTCCCTGACGCGCGCGAATCCCCGGCCGTCGATATCCTGCAACGCCTCCTGCAGCAAGGCGCAGAGGCCAGGTATCACGACCCATATATCCCGTCCTTGAACGAAAAGGGAGTTCTTCTTGCCGCGGTCGCCGATCTCGAAGGAGAGGTTCAGCAAGCCGACTGTGTGCTGATCGCCACTGCGCACAGCGCCTATGATTGGGCCTCGATCGCACGCGACGCAGCCATCTTGATCGATACCCGCTTCGCTGTACAGGGCGGCTACTGACCTTCAGCCATTCACCGGAGCTTAACGGCCCGCTGTGCGCGACACCGGGAATTTCTAACCAGAGCTTCCCGCTTCGCCGCGCAGTCCAAACGCGCGACGTCTTCCCTAGCGGGTTCCGTCGCTCCCCTCCTGATCCTGGCTACCCATACCACGGGGTTGCATGCCATGCGCACGCAAAATCTGACGAATGGTTTCCACGGAGATTTGGTCTACGACTTCATCGTCGATCAGGTACTTGCGCAATCGTTGCAACGACCACTGATTGAACGGCAGATCCAACGACGCCGGTTCAGCTGAAGCGATCTTCACGATCGCCTGCCGTTGCGCCTTCGTAAATACGGGAGGACGCCCCGGCGATTTGCCGCTGCGCAACCCTTCGATGCCTTGTTTATTGTAGCGGTGGATCCACTTCCGAACGTTGATTGGATGCAGATCGACTTCGCGACTGATTTCCTGGACCTTGTGCCCCTGAGCAGACAGGAGGATGATCATCAGGCGTTGAACCGAAACGTCGTTCTCCATATTCTGGATTGTCCGCTCCAATTCTTCCCACTCGTCCTCCTCCAATTTGCGAACATAGAGTGCCATGTAGTCTCTCCATTTTTGCCCGCCGGCAATGCCCTCCCGGATGGGGGCGGCGAACAAATCCAATCCCTATAGCTGAAAAGTGTGGCTGTTGTCCGCAACAGCCCTCTGCCTGTAGTTTGTTACGTGCCTCAGAAGCCGCCTGTGCAGATTCTGCCAGGTTTCGCTCTGCAAAATCGCCTGCAGCCGTTCCAGATCCGATACTTCGCCAATTGTCAGCATTTGCGGGCCATTTCCATAGATGGTATACCAGACTTCGGCGGGATTGATTCCCAATCGCATCAGACCAGGGGCATATTCGCGCATGACAAACTCAAAATAGGGCTGTTCATGTCCCATTTTTATGTCCCACTGCATCAAAAGACGTACCATATGCGCTCTGGCCGCGCCCGGAAGAATTGCGATTTCGTTGCCCGCTCTCACCCCGTACACGAAGGGGTGAATCGATTTATGCGCAGTACATCATATCAAGTATGCCCTGAAATCGCAACTTTTCTTCGCAGGCTTTTCCTCTGTATCTTCTGCTGTACTATCTTCCTCACCGCCGAACCGGGGAACCTTTTGGCCGCGCCCCCGGAAGGGAACCGCCTCCCCCAAAGAACGCGCCAGTTGGAGTCCCCCGACGCTTCACATCTGCTGCTGCAACCAGCGCTCGAATCTTCCCTCGTCCTCCTTACCCATACACTCGACGTCCGCGTCGCAACCACTGACGGCCGCTCGCTGACCCTGCATGTCGAAGCCTCCTACCGCCTGCACAATGGGGAAGACGAGGCCATCACAACAACACTGCTCGTCGCTCAACCCGCGGGCGCCGCAGCCTCCGGGCGTCCTCTGCCCCGCAATATCTCAGCCACTCTCGACGGACAACCGCTCGCCCTCCAACCCGCCGGTCCCTCTGTCGGGCAAAGCGTTCAGGCAGAGTTCGCCCCGGACGCCCGCCGCCGCCTCACTCTGCGCTACGACCTTCCCCTCGCCTCGACCCACACCTTTGACTTCCACTACCCCATCTCCCAGCTGCTCTCTTGGCCCAGTGACATCTCCGGCTGGCGCGTGACCATCGATTTTGCCAACCTCGAACAGTGGCTGGCCCCCTCAGACAGCTGGCTGCAGATCTCGCCGCGCGGTTGGAAGATGCGCGCCAGTCAGCTGGAATGGCTGCGCGAAGAACGGGCCCCGACCACAGACGTCCTCTTCCAATCGCTCCATCCACAGTGGATACAGACGATTCGCGCCGCCCAGAACACGGTTCGCGCCAACAACAGTCTGGAATCGCTGCAACGGCTGGGGGACCTCTTCGCCCAACTCTATCAGGCCCCCTCCCTTCGCAACGCGACCCGCGAACGCTTCTATGAACAGTCCCTGGCCGCCTACACACAGGCCCTGCATTCGGGCGAACAGGGCCGCCTGCCCGATACCGACCTCGCCGCAGTCCGCTACCGGCTGGCCGCTCTTTATCGCAATCGCGCCGTTGCCGCAGACGGTTCCGTTGATGGCGCATACATCGCCCTCATGGTGGCGGAAGCGGAATGGGCCCTCCCGGCTACCCCCCAGGGTCCGACCCGCGTGGAACTGCAAAGTTGGGTCGCCCAAGGGTTGCAGCATCAACTGCGGGCCGCCCGCCTGCAGGAAAACTGGCCCCAGGCCCTGCTGCTGACCGAACAACTCAGCCGCCTGCCTGCCTCCGTCGTCGACCCCGCCACCCTGGAAGCCGAACGACGAACGCTGATCCTGCACGAAGTCCTGCAACAGTTGCAGGATGGCAACCAGGACGCCGCCGTGTCTCTCATCGGCGCGGAAGCGCTGACCGAGGAGACGCTCCCCCTGCCGGAGTACCGAACGCTTTTTGCGAATTGGCAAATTACGGTTACAGTGGACCAGAATAACCTGTCCATCCATGCGTTGGCGCGCCCCATCCTCCAGAGACGGATCGACGCCGAGGGCGCGTTGAACAGCCTGCTGCGTTCATGGTCTGAATCCGGGGCGGCCGACGCCGCCGTGCTCGATGAGGCCGGCGCACTCCTCATCCAACTGGACCAGCTCGACACCGAAGAACGGCGGCTTCTGGCCCAGAATACCCCCCAGATGTCGGATTGGGCTCTTCTGCGCAGCCTCTTTTTGGCCACGGAACAGGAGATCCAGCAGGAAACGCAGCTCCTGTGGCAGCGGACCACCCAGACGGTAGACGTAGACTTGCGACCGGCCGCAGACCACTGGCACAGCTTGGCGGCTTCGCTGGAAAGAGAGGCTGTCGCGGCCGAGAATGCCAGCGCCGCCTCCGCCGCAGCCAGTCGAGCCGAAGCCGCCTCCCAGGAGATCCGCCAGGCCCTGCGCGCTGCCCAACACCGCCTCGAAGCGGGCCGCTGGCGGCGGCTGGTCTCCGACAGCACAGTGCAGGTCGTTCTGGGCGAGCCGCCCGACGATGAGTCGCCGCAACGTGTGTGGCTCTTGAGCCTGACAGACCCGCCGCAGCGGCTGACAAACCACATTGAGAGCATCAGCACGCTGCGGCTCTGGCTGGCCATCGCTCTGGCGCTTGTTCTCAGCTCCCTGTTTGCCGGCATTCTGTGGCTGCTGCTATGATTTCGACACCGTGATTGAACTGCCTGCGGGATTGTCAGCCCCTGGCGCGCTGCCGCTTCGAATCGTGAATGCGGCCAGCCGTCACCGGTCTGGCAACGACAAGACATAACCATGAGAAATCAAAGAGGGAATTCACTTCGTTCCTCGGCGCAGGAAGCCGGCCGGTCCGGCGCCAACGCCGAGATAGCAGAGTTCGCGCTCGACGCGCATGGAACCGCGGTCGACAATCCCGTAGACCCGCCCATTGTCGACGAGGAAGTCCGGGACGTCTTCGCCTACTTCCGCGAAGGGCGGTTAATCACCCTGCTCCTGCTCGGCATGATCTATATCCTTCTGGCTCTCTCTCTCAGCAGCGCCGGCTGGACCGGGGCCATGAGCATGAACATGCTGATCGCGGTTGTTCTCGGCGCGCTTGCCATGGGCGCGATCATTTCTTTCAGCCGTTTCGACAGCTTTTTCATGCTATCCCACAGCTTCGCAACCGGCTTGGCCTGGGTCTTCTTTCTGATGACCTTTCTCGTGGAAGACGAGCAGCGCGTGCAAGCCTTCATCGATAGAGGGATTCCCGTACTCCAGGCCAGAGCCTACTTCCTGCTGGAGCGCTGGCTGGAATGGATCGAGGCCGCCATAAACCGCCAGGCCAGCAACGACAACGTTGTCTTCATCTTCGAAATCGGCTTCCTCGTTTGGTGGCTCACCTACCTCGGCGTCTGGTCCGTCTTCCGACACGGACATGTCTGGCGCGGTGTGCTCATGGCCGGCATCGCGCTCCTGGTCAATACCCATTACGCGCCTGTTTCTGTGATGGGGTTCCTCGTGGCTTACTGCATTGTCGCCCTGTTGCTCCTGGCCTGGACAACCCTCGTCGACCACCGTCAGCGCTGGCGCTCGCAGAGCATCTATTTCAGCGAGGATATCAACTTTGATTTCATGCGCTCCGGCTTCATGTACACCATGGCCGTGATCGCCCTTGCCTTCATCGCGCCCAACATGGGGCGCAGTCTCCCCTTCCATGACCTGCTGCAGCCCGTCAACCAGCGCTGGGAGGAGGCGATGCAGGAGTGGAACCGCCTCTATCAGGGGCTGAATCGACAGACCCGGCCTGTCCACACCGGGTTCGGCCGCACTCTGACCCTGGGCGGCGAACGAACTGTGAGCGACCGCGTGATCATGGAGGTCGAGGCGTCGTCCGGGCGCTACTGGCGCGCCGTCGCTTTCGACCGATTCACCGGCCGCCAGTGGATCAACACCGCAGAGCGGGAGACCAATTTCCGCTCGAACCAGGATATCCCCGCAGGGCCCTGGACTGCACGCTCGCCCGTAACCCAGACCGTCACCGTCCGTTTGCCAACCGGAAATGTTCTCCTCGCCATGCCGGATGTGGTGCAGGCCAGCATTCCTTTGGCCGCGCTCCAGCAGCCGCTGAACTATGCCGATCCTGCCGATTCGGAGTCAGCGCAGCAGATTGATAGCGAGCTGACATGGGCGCGCGCCAGAATCACCCTGGAGGCCGGCGACAGCTACCAGGTGATCAGCAGCCAGACCACTGTCACCGTGCGAGAGCTGAGGGAGGCCGGCATTGTCGTATATCCGGACGAGGGCCTTAACCAGTACCTCCAACTCCCAATCACCTTTTCACCGCGGGTCGCGGAACTGGCCGAAGAGATAATGGCCGATGAGCTCACCACCTACGACAAAATCAAGGCGCTGGAGAGCTTTCTGCGCGCATTCGCCTACGATGAAGGCATCACCGCGCCGGCCATAGATGAGGACCCGCTCGAGTACTTCCTGTTCGACATCCAGCGCGGCTACTGCGACTACTACGCCTCCGCCATGGCGGCCATGCTTCGCAGCCAGGGGATCCCCGCACGCGCGGCCAGCGGCTACGCAGAGGGAACGTACGACCCGGAGATCGGCACCTATCTGGTCACGGAAAGAGACGCGCATACCTGGGTGGAAGTCTACTTCCCCCAATACGGCTGGATCGAGTTCGAGCCCACCGCCGGCGAGAGTATTCTCGACCGCCCTTCCGGCGCGGAACTCCAGGACAGCGGCCTGGTACCGGGGATGGATGAAATCTTGCCAGAAGACCAGGATTTTCTGTTCGATGACGCCCTGGATTTCGAGGAAGAATTTCCCCAGGACATCGCCGGGCCGGTCACCGGCATCGGCGGCCTCCCGACCCGCTCTCCCATCGTCGCAACCAGCGTTATCGTCCTCATTTTGACTCTGATTGCGGGCGCCTGGCTCATGCGCCGGCGCATGTATCAGGGCCCCAGGGCCTTTATGCAGGAGCCCCAAATCTACTACGAACGGCTGTTGAACTGGACGGCCAGGCTGAGAATGCCTCTGCGCACGCGGGCTCCGCATGGCCCGCTGCGCGCGCCGGATGTGCGGCGCCCGCAGCCAATCGCCAGCGAAATATCGCGACGAGCGCCCGCGGAACAGGCGCTGACACCCTATGAAAGAGAGGCCCTGCTCGCTGAAGGCCTCCCCCAGGGAACCCCGTTCATCCGCCGCATAATCGAAATCTACGTCCAGTTCCGCTACGCCCCCCGCCCAGAACATCTCGCTGACGAAGTGCGAGTGGAGCTGATCGACAACTGGCGCCGGCTTCGGCCCGTCCTGCTGAAAACCTGGCTGCGCCAAAGGTTCAGCCGGCGCGCATCTGCCGGCCAGAACCAGTAAACGCGCAGAGGCCTGGCTCCCCAGGCCCCAACTGACACTTCTCAACTGCGCCCTGCGACGCCTCTCCAGATTCCCGCAGAGGCGTCGCAGGCATGCGCACGCCTGCGACCGCGGCGCGTTTCACGGGTCGCGCTATCCGCCGTTCTGTTCGCGGGGCAAAGATCGGAGAGGGTCCTGCTCAGTTGACGGCAGCCGGAAACCGACAACTGCGTCAGCCGGAGCGGGCTGGCCCGGTCGGGCGTAGCAGTACAACCTGTGTCTCCTCCGGCAGACCGCTCTTCGTCAGCCTGAGCGTATCCGTCACCTCAGGTTCGCTGATGCCCAACTCCTTGAGAAAACGGTCCACCGGTTCCAGGCTCTCCACTTGCTCGCCGCGCAAATCCTCGTGGCGGTACTGCATCGGCACGACGATGCGGGGATCCAACTGGCTGATCACTTCGGCAGTGCGGGCAACGTCCGGTATGTGCGGCCCGCTTACCGGTGCCAGCAGCACGTCAACATCTCCCAACTCCTCGCCGCCCGCGCTGGCCGGAACGCTTCCCAGCTCCCCCAGATGGCCGACCGTGAGGCCACCGAAATCCAGAAAAAAAGCAACGCTGCGCGTGCCGTTCTGAGAGGCAGGCAGGCCAGTCACAAGCACCTGCTTGACTTCGAAGTCACCCGGTCCCCGCAGGATCTTGGGCTCGCCTGCGACAACGCCTGTCGCCTGGACAAAGGGAGACGCGCGATTGCTGATGGTCACAATATCGGCGCTCAGTCTGGGCAGTTGGATGCCCGTCGTCTTCCTGTTCAGGGGATCGCAGATTGCGATAACGCGGCGCTCCCGTAGACGAAAACAGGAAAAACCGTACCAGTTGATGTCCAAAGTCCTGTCCTTTCTGAAATGCAGGCAGTTCTCCTGCGCCGGCGCCAAAACGCTCCTTCCCCAAAGGTGCGCGAGCGCGCCAAGTTGGCGGGACACTGCCGGGAATCCGCCCTGTAACGCCAAGCGATCATACATCACGAAATCGCCTCCCGCAAAAGCGGGCGCGATCTCCACGGGCGCAGTCCAGATTTAGGGTTCTCTGGGGAAGCGGGTTCAAGGATTCAGTGGCATCGCCCAACGATAGCCCGAAACTCGCCCCCATTTGGACCGCGCCCGCCTCCACTGCCAGCTTGCCCGCGATGCGGCTCGATCCTGCTCTGCTTTGCGCATTGTCTTCCCAAGCACTATCATACCGTTCTTACGCGGCAGGTTTGCGGCGCGCGTCCGCTTGGCCGCTGAAGGAGCCGAAGGCCCGTACGAAGACCAGTGGCTTTGATAATCCGGAGGAACATTGCATGAACGAACAGACGGTGCGCCAGGTGGTCACTGCCCGTTTCTATGCGTCGCTGGCCCAAAGCGGCATCGAAATCAGCGCCATCCCTCAACCCCAACTGCAGGCCATCGCAAACGCGCTGGCCGACGGCGTCTTCGCGGCACTCGATGCGATGGAAACCGAAGCTGATCAGGCCTTCAACGATGCCAGCGCGCCCGCGAATGACCCCGCAGCGGGCGAAACCGCGCCCCCTGCGCCGGATGCCCCCGCCCCGGTCACCGACCATCTCGAAGAAGAGGCGCTGCTCTGGTCCGGCCGGCCATACCTGTCAATCGGCGTCCGCTATGAACTGACGACCGAGCGCGTGCGGCTCATCCGCGGGCTGCTGGGACGCAGCTACCACGAAATCGAACTGGTGCGCGTGCGCGATACGTCAGTGACCCAGCATCTGGGCGAAAGGGCGCTCAATGTGGGCGACGTCACGATTTCCAGCACCGATCCCAGCCATCCTGAATTCGTGCTCCACAACGTCAAAGATCCCATGGCGGTGCGCGAGATGATCCGCAAGGCGACGATGCAGGAAAAACAGCGGCGCGGCCTCCATTACCGCGAGGAAATGTAACGGTGAAAGCCGCACAGTTCGCAGACCAGACCCCAGGCCCGTCCGCAGCGATGCCGGTCGCGAAATCAGCCCTGTTCGATCTCGCCCGCCAGGCAGGCCAGCTGGCGCTGTCAATGCAGCAGGACGGCCTGCGCGCCATCAGTTCCAAGTCAACGCCCAATGACCTGGTCACAGAAGCCGACCTCGCCTGCGAAACGCTGATTCGCGACCGCCTGGCCTCCCTCACGCCTGATTTCGGCTTCTGGGGCGAAGAGAGCGATGAACGGCCGCATGACGAGTATTTCTGGTTGGTGGATCCGATTGATGGCACGATCAACTATGCCGCCGGCCTGCCCTGGTTCGGCATCAACATCGCGCTCATCCGCCGCGAAGAAACGCTATTCGGCCTCTCGCTGATCCTGCCGCAGTTCGAACTTTTCTGGGCCCAGGCCGGCCAAGGCGCCTATCTGCTGCGGAACAACGGCGCGCAACGGCGTCTGCACGTCAGCCAGGCATCCTCCCTCGCCGACGCCCTGCTCACCACCGGCTTCCCCTACCATCGCGCCGAGAACGACGACAACAACGCGGCCGAATTCACCCGCATCATGCCGATCTGCCGCGGCGTGCGCAGGATGGGCGCCTCCTCCGCCGATCTGGCCTACGTCGCCTCAGGCGCATTTTCAGCCTACTGGGAAGGATGGATCCAGCCTTGGGATGTCGCCGCCGGCGTCCTCCTCGTGCGCGAGGCGGGCGGCTGCGTCACCAACTACCGCGGGGCGCCGTTCAGTCTTACCGACCACAGCATCCTCGCCAGCAACGGTCAGCCGGGCGTTCACAGGCCGCTGTTGCAGGCCATACAAGAGGCCCGTTCAGAGATATTCCAACAAGAATGTCGGAAAGGCTAGGATTGATGGACAAAAGATCAGTGCAAGAGCAGTTCGGCGCACATGCCCGGACCTATATCACCAGCCGGCCCCACGCCAAGGGCGCCAGCCTGCAACGGCTGGTCGAGCTGGTCAACCCCCAGCCGGACTGGCAGGCGCTGGACATCGCCACCGCCGCCGGCCACACCGCATTCGCCTTTGCCCCCCGCGTCGCCCATGTCCTGGCGACCGACATCACACCGGAGATGCTGACCGTCGCCCGCGAGCAGGTGGCCGAACGCGGCGTCGACAACGTGACCGTCGAGCGCGCCGACGCCGAAAACCTGCCCTATGCGGCCGACCGGTTCGACCTGCTCACCTGCCGCATCGCGCCCCACCACTTTCCCGACATCAACGCGTTCCTGCGCGAGTCGGTACGCGTGCTGCGTCCCGGCGGCATTCTCGCGGTCGTGGACAACGTCGTCCCAGAAGGGATTTCGGGCGACTACGTCAACGCCTTCGAAAAACTGCGCGACCCCAGCCATGGACGCTGTCTCAGCGCGGAGGAGTGGCTGGAAGGCTACACCCGAGCCGGCCTGCAGCTGACCCGGCATGAGATTCTCGAAAAAGAGATGATCTTCGAAGATTGGGCCGCGCGTCACGACCCGGTGATGCAGTCCTATCTGCGCGCCCTCCTCTGGCACGGCCCGCCTGAAACGCATGAATTCCTCCATCCCCAAAGCGAGGACGGCCGTACCGTATTTCACCTGCAAGAAGGGCTGTTCATCGGGTGTAAACAGAGCTAGCTGGCGGGCCTCCTTTTGCCCCCATTGCTTTGCTCATTCCCAGATTTTGCAGTAGGCTTACGTCAGTTGAGCGGATACGCATGGCCGAGTGTGGCGTCGGGCCGCCAAGCCCCTGCATCCCATATATCTTCAAAGCAGATAGAATCTCCTGAACCGAAGGAAAATACATGACGAAAATTCGTTTTGGCACCGACGGCTGGCGCGGACGCATGGCCGAAGACTATACCTTTGCCAATGTGCGCCGCTGTGCCCAGGGCTTTGCCAACTGGATCGTGGACGGAGGCAATGCCTCCCAAGCAGTGGTCGTCGGCCACGATCAGCGCTTTCAAGGCGAACACTTTGCCGCCGCGGTCGCGGAGGTGCTGGCCGGCAATGGCCTACAGGTTCTGCTGATCGACGGAGCGTCGCCAACGCCGGTGATCAGCTTTGCCGCCGTCGATAACAATGCTGTCGGCGCTGTTAACATCACCGCCAGCCACAATCCGCCTGAAGACAACGGCTTCAAGGTGCGGGACGCCAGCGGCGGCGCTGTGCCGCCGGATGGATTGGCCGAGATCGAAGCCCGCATCCCCGATTCGGACGCAGTCCGCAGCACACCCCTCGACTCGGCCCTCGCCGCCGGCGCCGTTCGGCTTCTTCAGCCGCAGGCCGCCTATCTGGCCCATCTGTCCAGCCTCATCGACGTATCGCGCATCCGCGACGCCGGCCTCAAGATCGTTGTCGACAGCATGTGGGGCAACGGAGCCGGTTGGTTGACCCAAATCCTCGGCGGCGGCCAAACGGAAATCATAGAAATCCACGCCCAGCGCAACCCCATCTTCCCCGAAATGGCGCGCCCCGAGCCGATCCCCCCCAATGTGGACGCCGGCCTGGCCGTCGCCCGCTCGGTGGAGGCCGACTGCGTCTGCATCCTCGACGGCGACGCCGACCGCTGCGGCTTCGGCGATGAAAACGGCCAGTTCGTCGATCAACTGCGCGTTTACGGGCTGCTCGCCTACTACCTGCTCGAAGTACGGGGCGAACGCGGGCCCATTGTCAAGACCCTCAGCACGACCTCGATGCTGGATAAACTGTGCGCCGCCTTCGACGTGCCCGTCGTGGAGACAGGCGTCGGCTTCAAATTCGTGGCGCCGGCAATGCAGGAGCACGACGCGCTCATCGGCGGCGAAGAGAGCGGCGGCTACGCCTATCGCGGCCATGTCCCGGAGCGGGACGGCATCCTCTCCAATCTCTTCCTACTGGACCTCATGGTGCGCACCGGCAAGAAACCCACCGAGCTGCTTCAACTCCTCTTTGAAATGGTCGGCGAGCACTTCTACGATCGCATCGACATCCGCCTGACCGGCGAAGAGATGAAAAACGCAGCCCAGCAGAAGCTCGACAACCTCGATATCAACGGGCTGAAACTGGGCGGCATCGCCGTCACCGACCGCATCACCGTCGACGGTTACAAACTCCCAATGGAGGACGGAGGCTGGCTGCTGGTGCGCTTCTCCGGCACGGAGCCGCTGATCCGCATCTACACAGAGACGACTCGCAAGGAGAAGGTGGCTGCGATCCTTGCCGATGGCCAGAAGCTGGTGGGGCTGTAGGTGAAAGCCTCCGCACAGGAGAACACACACCCAATCTTCACTTCGGGCGCCCGTTTTTTAATGCCTGACGCGCTTTTATGCAGTGATAATATGTGATAAAATTAACAAATAGTTTATGCCTGAAAAAATAGATCGCGCCCCATTCGAGAAGAGCCCCGAACCCGAATGCGCTGCCGCATCGCCATCTGAGCGCGCATGACTGTTCCGACGCTGGTCGACAGCCACTGCCACCTGGACATGGAGCAGTTCGATGCCGATCGGGCCGCCGTGCTGGCGCGGGCACAGGCACGCGGTGTCAATATGATCGTCAATCCCGGCATCGATCTGGCACACTGCCGGCAGGCGCTCGCGCTGGCCGATCAGCATGACCAGGTGTACGCCGCCGTCGGCATCCACCCCAACAGCAGCGCCGATTTCAGTGAACAGACACTGACACAGCTGCGCGGGCTGGTCGATCATCCCAAGGTTGTCGCAATCGGAGAGATCGGGCTCGACTATCACTGGGACACCGTCTCGCGTGAAAAACAGGCGCAGACATTTCGAGCGCAGCTTGATCTGGCCGCCGAGCTGGGCCTGCCGGTCATCATCCACAACCGGGAAGCCTCGGCCGACTTGGCCCGTATCCTGCACGAATGGGCGTCCAGCGCACGAACGCGCATTTCTCCGCTGGCGCAGCGACCGTTCTGGGGGGTATTACACGCCTTCTCCGGTGACGCCGCGCTGGCGCAAGCGGCCCGCGACTGGAATTTCGCCATCGGTCTGGGCGGTCCGATCACCTTTAAGAACGCGCATACGTTGCGCAACCTGGCGCCGCAGCTGTCCCTCGACCACCTCATGCTCGAAACCGACGCCCCCTGGCTGACGCCCCATCCATTGCGGGGCAAACGCAATGAACCGGCCCATGTGGCCCTGGTGGCCGAAAGATTGGCCGGGCTCCTGTCATTGCCGGTAGAGGAGATCGCTGCCCGCACCACCGCCGTCGCCCATGCTCTCTTTGCCCCGCCGGCTGCGCGCCAAAAGCCCGCTACAGTTGCGATGGCCGCCAATCACAGTGTGAACGCTCAGTGACACTCTTCCATGGTTGACCACGTTCAAGTCGAACAGCTCAACGATATCGAAGCCGGCCCCCTGGCGCAGGACCTGCCGCCGGCGACGCCGCGTTCGGGCGCTCTCGACGCCCGCGAGGCGCGCGCGAACGAGTCGTTCCGCCGCGCGCTGTTGACAGCGCAGGACGCAACAGCCCTGCTCGCGCCGGTGCGCGGCGCGCTTGAACAGGTCGAAGAGAAAATGATGAGCGTCGAAGCCGACGTGTTCGCGCCCCTGGCCAACGCCTTCCTTGAACTCATCGGCCAGGGCGGTAAACGGTTGCGCCCGGCGCTCGCCTTGCTCGCAGCCGGCCTGCAGCACGGCGCCCACGGGTCCAACAACGCGGACGGACTTTCGGCCGATCCAGATCAGGACTGCACGCCCCGCACGCTCATCGCGCTCGCCGCCGCCGTGGAGATGCTGCACACAGCCACGCTCGTCCATGACGATGTTATCGACGGCGCGCTGCTGCGCCGGGACGCGCCCACGCTCAACGCCTCCTGGAGCCCAGGCGCAACCGTTCTCGCCGGCGACTACATGTTCGCCCGCTCCGCCCAGTTCGCCGCGGAAACCGGCAATGTGCGCGTCATCACCATCTTCAGCGATACCCTGCGCGTGCTCGTTGACGGTGAAATGCGCCAACTCTCCGACCGCAACGACTTTCGCCAGGACCGCCAGGCCTACTATCAACGCATCTATGCCAAGACGGCCAGCCTCTACAGCGCCGCCACCGAAGCGGCCGCGGTTCTCGTCGGAATGCCGCCCGACCGGGTCCAGGCACTCAAGTCTTTCGGCTACCAGTTCGGCATGGCATTCCAGATCGTGGATGACATCCTTGACTTTGTCGGCACAGACGCCGCGCTGGGCAAACCGGTGGGAAGCGATCTCCGTCAGGGCACCCTGACACTGCCGTTCCTCTACTACCTGCGCGACCTGCCCCAGCCGCAGAAACTGGTGAACCGGCTGCTCCTGGCCAGAGAGCGCGCCGAAGAGGGCGACCCCGCCATCCTCTCCGCGACCGTGCAGGAGATCGTTCAGGCCGTGCGCGCCAGCGGCGCAATCGAAGCCGCCCACCAGGAAGCGCTCGGCTTTCTCGACCACGCAGTCCACGACTTGGCTCCCTTCAATGACAACCTCTGCCAGCGATCGCTCCTGGGCCTCTGCGCCTTTGTCGTGCAGCGTAGCAGCTGACCCCAACCCGCTAGCCGTCAGACAACAGGCAAACCCCCGCGCAGCGCCTGGCAGACCGCCCTCCAGCTACAAGTGAATGCAATGCTTCAACGACTTCGCGGCCGGGCGGACAGCGTCCGCAACACGGACGCCCACGGGGAACAGGCACTCCCGCATACGAACAGAAAACCCCCGCCGACAGACCTGGTGATCGTGATCATCTCCTGGAACGTCTGGGACCATCTGCGCGCCTGCCTTTCCTCCATCGAACAGCAGAGCGCGCCGATTGACGAAGGACGCCGCGATAGAGCGAAACGCAGGAGCGCCGCCAACCCCGCGACGCTTGTGCGCCGCTTCGGGCCGAACAGCGAGGCAACTCTCCAGGTCGTCGTGCTCGACAATGCCAGCGAAGACGCCACAACCTCGCTGTTGCCAAGCCGCTTCCCCTGGGTCCAGACCATCTTCAGCGACGAAAATCTCGGCTTCACCGGCGGCAACAATCGCGCGCTCGAAGCGATGGGGTTCGACCCTCTGCCGCGCCAGAGGGCAAACGAGGCAGACCCCAATCGGACCGAAACGGCCCGCCCGGCGAATGCAGGCCGGACGCCCATCAATGATTGGGCAACGAGTTCTCCCTCGCCCGCGCGTTTCATCTACTTCCTCAACCCGGACACCGAGCTCCTGCCCGGCAGCCTGTGGGCCCTGTACAACGGCATCAACGAAGACGAAACGATCGGCGCCATCGGGCCGCAGCTCCGCTACACCGACGGCGCGCTGCAGAGCAGCCGTCGTCGTTTTCCCAGCCCCCTCTCCGGCTTCTTCGAGAGCACCTGGCTCGAACAACTGTGGCCCCGCAATCCGTGGACCCGCAGCTATCACCTCGCCGACTGGCCCGCCGAATCCCGCCAGGACGTGGACTGGCTGGTCGGCGCGGCCCTCCTCGTGCGCGGAGAAGCGCTGGCTGCAGTCGGCGGTTTCGACCCCCAGTTCTTCATGTACAGCGAAGAGACCGACCTCTGCCGCCGTATCAAGCGCGCCGGCTGGCGCGTGGTCTACGACCCGGGCGCAATCGTCATCCACGCCGAAGGCCGCAGCAGCGGCCAGGTCAGCGCCCGGCGCCATATCCTCTTCAACCGCAGCAAGGTGCGCTATGCGCGTAAATGGCACGGCCCGCTCTGGGCAGAGCTGCTGCGGCGCTATCTCCTCCTCGAATTCCGCCTCCAGCTAGCGAGCGAATCAGTCAAAGCCCTGCTGGGCCACAAACGAGAACTGCGCCGCGACCGCGTCGCCGCCTACCGCGACGTGCTGAAAAGCGGGCTGGAGTGAATTTCCCAACGTCACGTCCATCCGACGCAGAACTCCTGCAAATGATCAGCGAGGGCGAAACCGACCGCGTCGAGTTCACGGAATCCCTGTCCGGATACGCCGCTGAGAGAATCCGCGCGGCCGTCTGCGCCTTCGCCAACGATCTGCCCGCCCACGGCGCGCCCGGCCTCGCTCTTGTGGGCGTGAAAGACGATGGAACCCTCGCCGGCATATCGGTCACGGACAGGCTGTTGCAACGGTTGGCCGACATGAAAACAGATGGCAATATCCTGCCGCCGCCTACCCTGGTAGTAGAAAAAAGAACGCTGCAGGGCAACGAGGTTGCGCTGGTCATCGTGCAACCATCAAACTCGCCGCCTGTCCGCTGCAAAGGATCAATCTGCATTCGCATCGGTCCGCGCCGGGGCATCGCCACAGCGCAAGATGAGCGCATCCTTAACGAGAAGCGGCAGTTTGGAGGCCGCCCCTTTGATGCAACTCCGGTTCCCATCGCCGGTCTTCCCGACCTCAACCTGACCCAATTTGAGAATGAGTATCTGCCTGCGGCATTTTCTGACGAGATTCTTGCCGCCAATGACAGATCTCTCCGTGAACAGCTTGCCGCGACAAAGATGGTAGAATCTGCCCAGCAGTCCACAGCGACAGTTCTGGGCCTGCTCACGATTGGCAAGAGTCCACAGGACTTTCTGCCCGGCGCCTACGCGCAGTTTCTCAGAATTGGCGGCGCCGAGTTGGCCGATGATATTCTTGACAGTGAGGACATCGGCGGCGCTGTCCCGGATATTCTGCGCCGGCTGGATGAAAAGTTGCGCGCCAATAACCGCACAGAGGTCGATATCACCTCCGGCGATACCGATCAGCGCACGCCGCTCTATCCCATGGAAGCACTGCAACAGATCACCCGCAACGCCATTATGCACAGGACGTATGAGGCGACGAACGCGCCCGTACGCGTCAACTGGTTCAGCGATCGCATCGAAGTCATCAGCCCCGGCGGCCCTTTCGGAACAGTCTCCCCGGAGAATTTCGGCCAGCCGGGACTCACCGACTACCGCAACCCCAACCTGGCCGACGCGATGAAAACCTTGGGCTACGTTCAACGTTTCGGTGTTGGAATCGACATCGCCAGGAGACTCTTGGCGCAGGCAGGACACCCGCCTCCAAAGTTTGACGTTTCCGGCAACTACGTTCGGGTGGTGATCTTTGCTGGACATAAACAGGAGGCTACGGAAAATTGAGCGTCCCTGTCCTGACCTTTTTCAATAACAAGGGCGGCGTTGGCAAAACCTCTCTCGTCTACCATCTCGCCTGGATGCTGTCCGACTTAGGATATCGGGTACTTGCCTGCGACCTGGACCCCCAGGCCAATCTCACCGCCGCCTTCCTGACCGAGGACCGGCTGGAAAAACTGTGGGATGGAAACAACCGCAACACCGGGCTAACCGTCATGCAGTGTATTCAGCCACTGACACGAGTTGGCGATATCCAGTGCCCAACCCTTGCCCCGATAACAGCGGGTCTTAATCTGATCCCTGGAGATTTGGCGCTGGCTGGATTCGAGGATGACCTGTCCGAACAGTGGCCCAACTCTCTGAGGTCAAGCGATCTGTACCGTCCCTTTCGTGTTTTGACGGCATTCTCAACCGTGATGCAGGATGGCGCCCGGCAGATGCACGCCGACATTGTCCTCGCCGATGTCGGCCCTAACCTGGGCGCAATAAACCGGTCTGCGTTAATTGCAACCGACTATATCATTGTTCCTCTGGGCGCGGATCTGTTCTCACTCCAGGGCCTGCGCAATCTCGGCCCTTCTCTGCGTCGCTGGCGAGAAGATTGGAGGAAACGCAATGACAACTGGCAACAGCCCGAGTTTGCGTTGCCGCTTGGCAAGATGCAGCCCATCGGATATATCGTACAACAACACGGAGTGCGCCTAAGCCGTCCCGTAAAAGCGTATGACAAGTGGGTGAATCGCATGCCCGAAGAGTACGCCCGCAACTTACTGGGTGACACCGAAGGCCCATACGCGGCGACGCCGGCGCAAGATGCGCAAAATGCCCTTGCCACTGTCAAGCACTACCGCAGTCTCGTGCCCATGGCGCAGGAAGCGCGCAAACCCATCTTCCACCTGACGACCGCCGACGGCGCAATCGGAAGCCACGCCGCAGCAGCGAATGACGCGCGCCGAGATTTCAGGCAACTCGCCAACAAGATCGCCCAGATCATCATGCCGGACACTGAGACTGCCTCCTGAACGCTCCGCCGGCAGGGAATACATCTGAATTTGTGGGCCGATTCAGTTGAAATCACGGTCAGAACAGTGCGCGAATATGTGCAAAACGCCATCAGATTGCTGAAACGCGAGCAGAAGGCGCTGCGGCGCAGGCCCTCAGTCGCCAAAAACGTTCCGAATGGTCATCGGTGGGACCGGTTTACGATTACCGATGTTGGCGGGCGTGAGGTGAACCGCCAGCAAGTCACCCTGGCCTTTGACAATCGGATGGAGTTTGAAGCCATAGGACCACCCCATGCCGCTCTTGCCGCGCGTGGCTATCCCGGCAAAGGCTCGGTGGCGACCGATGCGCCGATTATGGCATACAGCGAACGGCTATCGCCTGTCTTTACACCAGTGCAGGCTCCGAATCCAGCAGACGCAGAACAACCCCGATCAACTCCGTCACCTTCTCGTCGCTGAACCCGTTGACATCAAACCCGTGGGCGATTGCGTTCCGATATCGCCTCATGTCAGCCAGGTAGTCATAGTCCACACGTGAGATAACACCGTGATAGACCGCTTGGTCGAGGACATAACCCGACTGGGTGACGCGTGTGATGGAAACGCCCTCCGCCGCGATCAGTTCCCTGACGGCAGCCTCAAACGCCGACCAGACAAGCAGGAAAGCAGCCTCACTCAAACCGTGTCTGAGAGCCTTCTCCGCCTCGGCAAGACGTTGGCGTACCTCCTCGACCGCAATAGAACGAGCGCCCTCCGGCGAATCCAGTTTCTCCGGTTCGCCGACCAGGAGAAGCTCAAAACTCCAGCCGGGTTTGTTATGAAGAATTCGCGCCAGTTCACCTGTTTTGGGTGACGCCGCCAGCGAAGCCCGGTACTTCACCTCAATCACCTTTGTTTCGCCGTCTTTTCGCACGACAAGGTCGGCCAGGAAGCCCGGCAGAAACTCCAGTGGAACGTCTTGCTCTACCTCATAACCTTTGCTGCGGTACTCTGCTACCTTTTTTTCAATGAAATTCCGTTGAACGATTTCTACATCCTTCATCAGGAAATCACCCCCTGGTCAGGCGCATGATCCACGACAATATGCACGAAAGGTGTAGACCTTGCAAGCGCTTCCCCTAAGACAGGCGAAAAAGTCTGAACTTGCAGGTTGTCCTTCAAATCTCTCCGGCGGCAGAGCAGATCAGTTATCCGACTATCATCGGGGAAGACGACCTGCTTCAACGCGTCAAGAATCGGTTTCGGAATGTTGTCTACGTCGAGACGGTCCTCATCGTAAACATAGGAAATCGTCACCATGAGCGGCCCGGCATCGAACGGCTCCCCGGTCCATTCTCTCTTTGCGGCGTTTTTGACTTCCTGCCTCCACTCTCGCAATCGTTCCCTGCGACGTGTTTGCTGGGATACGGGAATGCCGTAAATGGTTAACTCTAAAGGTATTGCCACGTCGATTCACAACCACCCATAACAGTGAGCCCTGTTGGCTATCGAGTCCTGCGGCACAAGGCTTAGACCAAGCCACCTGCAACGCAGAGTATAACGCAGCTTATCCGCTCCGCATATGACTGTACATATCGCAATCATGATTATGTCGCTCGACTGGTGAATCTTTGGGCGTTCAACACGAGAATCTTCACATTCATCGGAATGTTCAACCAGTGATACGGCCTTTTTGTCCGCTAGGAGTTCCTCAATTGTCTGTTGAAAGGACTCTCAATCGTATCAGATCGTCTCTCTTGCGTCATCCTACCCATCTTTCGATTCCATTCAGATGCAATTGCTCTGACCGCTCCGCCGGGCTTTGTCCGGTCATAACGTCTGGCGCGCGTCATACCAATGCCGGCAGGAAGATCTTCCCCTCCCCCATTTCTTTCTCTCCCTCCGTCTCTTCGTGTAAGATGCTGCTACACGCGCTGCCAGCGCATCCATTTGCGCGCTTTCCAACAGGAGAATCTTCTGTGGCCCGATTTCAAACCAAACCGATCAGCGGCGCACGCGATTTTCTGCCGCTGGACGTGCTGCGCCGCCAATATGTCATCGACGTAATCGAACGCGTCTACCAGAGCTACGGATTCGAGCCGCTCGACACGCCCGTAATGGAACGCCTTGACACGCTGCTCGGCAAGTACGGTGAAGAGGGCGACCAGCTCATCTTCCGCGTCGCCAAGCGCGGCGCCAAGCTGCAACGCGCGCTCGCACAGGCCCCAACCCAGGATGAAATCGCCGACGCCGGCCTGCGCTACGACCTGACCGTGCCGCTCGCCCGCATCGTCGCCGAGTACAGCAACCAGCTCCCCCGTTACTTCAAGCGCTACCATATCGCGCCCGTCTACCGCGCCGACCGCCCCGCCAAGGGCCGTTTCCGCGAGTTCTACCAGTGCGACCTGGACGTCGTCGGCTCCTCCAGCCAGCTTGTCGAAGCCGAGGTCCTCAACGCCGGCGCGCAGGTCTTGCAGGAGTTGGGCTTCCGCGGGCGCGATGCGTCCGGCTTTCTGCTGCGCGTCAACCACCGCGGCGTCCTGCGCGGCCTGATGGAGGTGACCGGCGTGCCCCCGAAACTGGAGTCGGACGCGCTGGTCGCCGTCGACAAGCTGGATAAGATCGGCCTGGACGGCGTGGAAAAAGAGCTGCGCGCGCGCGGAATCGACCAGACGGCCGCGACAGCCCTGCTGGATCTGATGGCTGCCGCCCCGGACGACACCGACGCCGCGCTCTGCTGGCTGGAGCAGAAACTCGCCGGATCAGCCGACGGCGCACAGGCCCTGTCAGAACTGAAAGATGTCGTGTCGCTGACGTCGTCAGGCCCGGCCGGCTGCCACATTCACATCGACCCATACCTGGCGCGCGGCCTCAGCTACTACACCGGGCCCATCTACGAAATCGAGTTCCCTACATTGAGCGGTTCCGGCGGCGCCGGCGGACGTTACGACAACCTGATCGGCATGTTCAGCAACCGCTCGATTCCCGCCTGCGGCTTCAGCCTGGGTCTGGAGCGCATCCTCCTGATTATGGAGGAGCGCGGCCTCTTCCCCCAGAAGCTGGCCGGACAACCCCAGGTTCTGGTCACCAATTTCGACCGCGATACGCTGGCGGCAAACGTCGCGCTGGCTCAAACGCTGCGCCAGGCCGGCCTGCGCGTCGACCACTACCCGGACCTGGACAACCTGGGCCGGCAGTTCAGATATGGCGAAGAGCGCAACATCCCAATTGCCCTCCTGTTAGGCGGGGACGAGTTGGCCGCCGGCACCGTCACCGTCAAAGACTTGACCAGCGGCGAGCAGCAGTCTGTGGCGCAAGCTGATGTGGCCGACCACCTGTGCGCATGACGCCAACGAGGTTGACATAGGCGCCCAGAAATTGCCCTATTTTACAATTTGTAAGATATAATCGAACAGCCGCCGCATAACAGTATATTCCTCACCTTTTGTGGATCCGCAGTTGCCAATTTCCACCCATTTCCTTGAGGAGGAACCCATGAAGCAATCAGTCTTAAGTCGACGTCAATTCCTGCAACTGTCAGCCGGCGTGACCGCCACTTCGTTCCTGGCGGCCTGTGTCGCCCCGGCCGCGCCCGCAGCCGATACCGGTGATGCGGGAATGGAGACAACGACCATCGACATCTGGGCCTATCCCCGCACCGAGAACGACGGGGACATCGTCTATGCCCCTCTGAACGAGGGCTTCCATGCTGCCCATCCGGACATCATGGCGGAGGTCGAGGTTCAGCCCTGGGGTGGACGCCGCGAGAAACTCTACGCCGCCGCCGCGGCCGGTGAAGCGCCCGATATCTGGGATGCAACCACCGATACCGTGCCGGCCTATATCACCAAAGGCGTGATCCTTGGCCTGGACGACCTTCTGTCCGCCGAAGATCTGGCCGATTATAGCCCCGCTGAAATCGATGCGGCCAGCCTGGACGGCGTCCTCTATATGCCGTTGTTCGAGGCGGAAGTGAATGGCATCGCTTACAATGGCGGCCTGCTCTCCGAATTGGGCTATGACCCGGCCACCGCGGCTTTCGGGACATGGGACGAGCTTTACGGCCTGGCCGAAAAGGCCGCAGAAAGAAACTGGTACCTGGAAAACCTCAGCACCTTCAATTGGGGTGAATTCCTGGTTACCGTGCATGAAGCAGGCGGCCAGGTCTATGCCGACGACCGCACCACCTCCAATTTCCTCGAACAGCCCGTTATCGATGCCCTCACCCGCTGGGTCACAGAGTACAACAATGGCTGGGTCCCGCTGGAATACGCCATCGGCAGCGTCGATGAACAGGGCGGCCTTCC
This sequence comes from Caldilineaceae bacterium, assembly GCA_022824025.1. Taxonomy (GTDB): domain Bacteria; phylum Chloroflexota; class Anaerolineae; order Caldilineales; family Caldilineaceae; genus Bin5. The sequence continues at coordinate 19,039 of JAJEBF010000041.1, read as the reverse complement.
CGATTACTGGTTGTCCCTGGAGCAGGTGACAGGACGCAGAGAAGACGCAGCCTGCATTCAGGACGTTGAAGCAAACCCGGATCTGGAGTACGTGATCGGCCACCCGCGCAGCATTGACAGCTCTGTTACCGCCGTCTCCGGCATTGTTTCGGGGCAGGGATGGGCCATCACCAGTCAAAGCGACGCGGTCGATGCCGCTGTAACCTGGGTTAAGTATATGCTTAACCCGGAACAGGTCGGGACGCGCGCCAATCTGGCAGGCACCACCCCCGTCGGCAACCAAGCCAAGGGATTCTGGAATCCTGCCCCCTGCACATCCGAGTACGTAGACCGTTTCGGACCGCTGCTGTTTGCCGGTGTCGACACCAATACCCTCTGGCAGGAGAGCAAAGTTGTCGCCGGACCGCAATTCCAGGCCGCCATTCTTGGTCAGGCCACCGTCGAAGAAGCGTTGGAGACGATCAAGACGGAGATCGATGCGCTCCTGTTGGAACAATACGGCTAGCGGAGCCATCTCCGCCGCTGTAGGCAAAACATAGATCGCAGAGTTGCTGGGAAGCAGGGAAGCCCCCGCCTCAGCAACTCTGCGGTTTTTGTTCGCAATGGAGAAACAGATCATGGCCGCTGTGAGCCCATCCCAGCGCGCAACCTCCCAATTCCTCAGACGACTGCGGCGTTCACTGCCCTGGTATCCCTTTATCATCATCAACGCCGTCATCTTCGTTATTTTCAATCTCGTCCCCTGGATCTCGATGTTCCGCTACAGCGTCCTGAAAACAGATCTGCTTTCGACGCGTGAATTCGTGGGGATCGAGCACTTTGTGACCATGCTGTCCGATGCCAAGCTCCACAAGGCCATGCTCAACACAGTCTGGTTTACGCTGATGTATATCCCGCTTCTGGTCGCGGTATCACTTGGCGTTGCTGTGCTGGTAAACCGGCCGCTGCGCGGCATGAAAACGTTTCGCGCCCTCTACTTTCTTCCCAACATCACGTCGGTCGCGGTCCTTGCCCTGATCTTTCGCCGTTTCCTGTCCCCGCGCCCCGATGGCCCCATCAACTTCCTCATCGGCCTTGTCGGAATCCCACCGCAAAGATGGCTGATCGATGTGAATCAGGCCATGCCCAGCATTGTCGGAATCAGCCTGTGGGAGGCGTTTGGCTACTTCATGGTCATCTGGCTGGCCGGGCTGCAGGCCATCCCCAGTGAACTCTATGATGCCGCCAAAGTGGATGGCGCCAACGGGTGGCGCCTTCACCGCTACGTCACCATTCCGCTGCTGCGCCCGACAGCGGCCTTTATCATCGTGATCGCCACCATCGGCGCACTGCAGGTCTTCGGCTCAATTTTCATCTTGACAGGCGGCGGACCGGTCAACGCGACGACGACAGTTGTCTACCAAATCTATAGCGAAGCCTTCAACTTTGGCCGCTTCGGTTACGCCTCCGCCCTCTCGATACTCTTCTTTGCCATCATTCTGATCGTCGCGCTGATTCAGTCCCGGTACCTGCGTTTTGGGGAAGACGTATATTAGCTGATCTGTAAGGAGGATCGCCGGTCATCTGGGATTGCCTTGTTCGGCAGGGATCGGCGCCTGACCCGTTAGCCTGGCACAACTGCTTTGGAGCTATCCAGATGTCTGTTTCCGAAACCAGCAGCGCATCGGTCGAAAAAGCCAACCCAGTTCGCGAGACGATCATCTACATATTGATGGCGGCGGTCGCGATCACAACCGTCGGGCCGTTTCTGATCATGCTGTCGGTATCTCTCACCCAGGACATCCGCTTCATCACCTTCCCCATCGAACTAATCCCTTCGCCGGTGACCCTGGAGAACTTCCAGACACTTTTTGCCAGAACTGACGCGCTGCGCTGGCTATTCAACAGCGTCTATGTCGCGGTCATATCAACCCTGGGCGGCGTCATCACCTCAAGCATGGCCGGATTTGCCTTCGCCAGGGGCGATTTCTGGGGCAAGAACGTCATCTTTGTGCTGTTCCTGGGCATCCTGATCATGCCCGATACCGCTCTGATCGTGCCCCAATTTGTCGTTCTCTCGCAGCTGGGGCTCGTCAACACCTATACAGCCCTGATCGGACCCTGGTTTGCATCCATCTTCGGCACCTTCCTGCTGCGCCAGGCCTACTTGAGCATTCCCCGCGACTATGACGATGCCGCCACCATCGATGGCGCCAATCTCTGGCAAAGCTGGTGGCAGGTGCTGATGCCGCAGGTCGTGCCCGCAATGGCGACGCTGGCCGTCCTCCGCTTTATGGGCAACTGGAACTCCTTCTTCTATCCCATGATCGTCACATCCCAATCCGATATGCGCACGCTGACTGTCGGTCTGGGCACTGTGGCGCGATCCGGCGGCGACGCAGGTTTGGACATGGCCGGCGCAGTGATTGGTTTTCTCCCGACGCTGCTCGTTTTCGTCCTCATGCAGCGCTATATTATCCGCGGCATCTCACTCAGCGGCGTGAAAGGTTAAGACATTCGCATGGCGCAAAAGCGAAAGATCCTCTATCTTCCCCCGGTTGGCCTGTCCGAAGACATTCTCTCCCCGGAGGCTGTCTCCATCCTGGAGAGCCTCGGCGTCGTCATCTGGAACGAGTTGGACCGCAACTACACAAGCGATGAACTGCTTGAACTGATCCCCGGCGCGGCAGCAGTCGTCACCTCCTGGGGATCGCCTGTGATCACCGAGGAACACGTTGCCGCCGCCGGCGACCTGCAGATCGTCGGCCACGCCGCCGGCTCGGTCAAGACCCGCCTCGCCCCCGCCGGCCACGAACGCGGCATCGTTCTTCTCAGCGCCGCCGACGTGATCGCCGAGTCCGTCGCCGAATACACCCTCTGGGCCATGCTCAGCGGACAGCGCAACCTCTTCCCATACGAGCGCGCCATGAAAGTCGAACGCGGCTGGAAACCTGCCGCCAACTGGCCCGGTCACTCCCTCTACGCCAAAAAAGTCGGTCTCGTCAGCGCAAGCATGGTCGGCCGCCGCGTTATCGGCCTGCTCAAACCGTTTGGCTGCGATGTGGCGGTCTACGATCCCTATCTGAAGGAAGAGGATGCCCAGCAGCTCGATGTACGCAGCGTCTCACTGAAAGAAATCTTTGCCGACTCTGATATTATCTCAGTGCATGCGCCGATCACACCCGAAACAAGGAAAATGATCACCGGCGCCCACTTTCAGTCGATTCGCGACGCCGCGCTCTTCATCCACACCGCCCGCACATGGGTGCTCGACCAGGACGCCCTTCTTGCTGAGTTGCAAAAGAACCGTTTCAACGCCTACATTGATGTTTTCGAGCCGGAGCCTTTGCCCGCCGACCATCCCATCCGCGATCTCGACAACGTCTTCCTTTCCCCCCATGTCTCCGGCCATACCGTCGAAAACCGCATGCGCCTGGTCGAGGAGATCGCGCGCGACATCGAACGCTTCTTCAAAAACGAGCCCTTGCAACTCGCCGTTCCGTATGAGAAACTGAAGATCATGGCCTGACGCCTGTTCGCAACGACGGAGATGGCAGGGCGGTCGTTAGAAAATGAGGGAACAATGTTGCCCAAGCATGCCCGGGCAGTGATCATCGGCGCAGGAATCGCCGGCTGCAGCGTAGCATACCACCTGACGAAACTCGGATGGCGCGAAATCATCATCGTCGATCAAGGACCGCTCTTCGAGACCGGCGGCTCCACATCGCACGCGCCGGGTCTCGTCTTCCAGCTCAACGCCTCTAAGACAATGACCGGGTTCGCACGCTATACCGTCGATCTCTGGAGCCGGATGGAGCTCGGCGGCCAGCCCTGCGCCCGCCCTGTCGGCAGCATGGAAGTCGCCTGGACGCCGGAACGGCTCACCGACCTCAAACGCAAACACGGCTTCGGCCTCGCCTGGGGCGTGGACTGCCACCTGCTCAGCCCCGACGAGACGCGCGCCCGATTTCCCCTCCTCTCCGACCGCATTCTGGGCGCCCTCTACGTCCCCTCCGACATCCAGACCAAGGCGACCCGCTCAGCAGAGGCGATGGCGCGCGCGGCCGAACAGGGCGGCGCCCAGTTCTTCAGCGGCATCAAAGTGACCGGTTTCGGCGCCGCCGCCGGCCGCATCTCCGCCGTGCAGACCACCCATGGCGACATCCAGACCGACCTCGTCGTCGCAGCCACCGGCATCTGGGCGCCCAAGGTTGGCGGCATGGCTGGCGTGCCCATCCCCCTCTCGCCAATGCAGCACCTCTACGCCGTCACTGACCCCCTACCGGAACTGGCCGGCGCCGCCGAGGAGATTTCGCTCCCCCTCCTGCGCCACCAGGACAAGGCGATGTACTTCCGCCAGGTCGGAGAAAGCATCGGCATCGGCTCCTACCAACACGAACCCCTCCTGCTGGACGCCGCCGACCTGCCAGACCAGGCCGTGAACGGCTTGCCCCCGGCGGAAAGGCCATTCCCTTCCGCCCACTTTGAGGCCGCCATGGCCGCAACGGACGAACTGCTGCCCAGCCTCAAAGGCGTGGGGCTGAGCCGCACACTCAACGGAATCTTCTCCTTCACCAACGACGGCTTTCCCGTGCTCGGCGAATCCCCCCACCTGCCCGGCTTCTGGTCCGCCCAGGCCGTCTGGATTACCCACGCAGGCGGCGTCGGGAAAGCGGTCGCCGAATGGATCGTTGAAGGGGAGCCCACAACCGACCTGCACGAGTGCGATATCCGCCGCTTCCATGCCCACGCCCTCAGCCGCCCCTACGTCCGCGCCCGCGCCGCCCAGCAGTACCGCGAGGTCTACGACATCATCCACCCGCGCCAGCAGATGACCCACCCCCGCAACTTGCGGCTCTCCCCATTCCATGCGCGCCAGCAGGAGTTGGGCGCCGTCTTCTTCGAGAACGCGGGATGGGAACGTCCCCAGTGGTACGACGCCAACCTGGATTTGCTCAGTTCGCTGAACGTACCCGGGGCAGACCGCAGCGGCTGGGCAGCGCAGGAATGGTCGCCTGCCGTCGCAGCCGAACACGCCGCAACCCGCGAACGGGTGGCCCTGTTCGATCTGACACCCTTCGCCATCTTCGAGATGACCGGCCCCGCCGCGCTCCCCGCGCTGCAGCGCCTGGCAGCCAACGACATGGACAGACCAGTCGGCGCCATCACGTACACCGCCATGCTGACCCCCCGCGGCGGAATCAAATGCGACCTGACCGTCACCCGCCTCGGTGAGGAGCGCTTCATGATCGTAACCGGCGGCGGCATGGGCCTCCACGATCTGGGCTGGATGGAGAGCCATCTTCCCCGCGACGGCTCGGTCGCCCTGGCCGACATTTCGGCCGCACAGTGCTGCATCGGCCTATGGGGGCCGCGCGCCCGCGACCTGCTCAGCCGCGTCTGCGAAGACGATGTGAGCGACGCGGCCTTCCCCTACCTCACCGCCCAGCGCATAACGATTGCCGAGGTCCCCGCGCTCGCTCTGCGCATCTCCTACGCCGGCGAGCTCGGCTGGGAGCTTTACGCCCCGTTCGAACAGGGCCTGCGCCTTTGGGACATCCTCTGGCAGGCGGGCGAGCCGCTCGGTGTGATCGCGGCCGGCGGCGGCGCCTTCGATTCGCTGCGGCTCGAAAAGGGCTACCGCCTTTGGGGGCAGGACATCCACACCGAGTACAATCCCTACCAGGCTGGCATCGGTTTCGCCGTGCGCATGGCCAAAGGCGATTTCATCGGCCGCGCCGCGCTGGCCAAAATCCGCGCCGAAAGAGCCAACCGCCAACTCTGCTGCATGACGCTTGACGACCCGGATGCCGTCGTCATGGGAAAAGAACCGATTCTGGACGGAGACCGCGTGATAGGCTACGTGACCAGCGCCAACTACGGCCACACCATCAGCCGCGGCATCGTCTACGGCTACCTGCCGGTCGACTGCGCCACAGAGGGAACCAGCGTCGACATCCTATATTTCGGCGAACGGCTTGCCGCTACGGTCGCAAAAGAGCCCCTCTACGACCCGCGCGGCGCCAGGATGAAGGCATAGCAGACATCTGGCTGCGATCCACTAAAAGCTAGAAACTCAAAACTGAAAACTCAGAACAACCGGAGCTACTCCAAATGCAACAGACTCTACTCATTGACGGTCTCAAGCAGCGCCGCCTGCCCATAAACCTGCGCCAGAGCGGGAACAGCGACGCCCGCATGCTCATCTCGACCCGCATCAGGAAGTCGCCGTGGTGGCATCTGTCCAAAGCCGCCGGCTGCTGGGCCTACACCACCTACAACCACCAGTACCACCCCCGCGCCTACATCAAGCCCGAAGACGGCGGCATGCTCGCCGAGTACAAATACCTGACCGAGCACGTCAGCATGTGGGACGTGGCCGTCGAGCGCCAGATCCAGGTCAAGGGCCCCGACGCCGCCGACTTCGTCGACTATCTCATCACCCGCGATGTGCACAGCCTGTTGCCCACGATGCAGGCCCGCTACGTGATCCTCTGCAACCAGTATGGCGGCATCATCAACGACCCCGTCCTGCTGCGCGTTGCCGACGACGAGTTCTGGTTCAGCATCTCCGACTCCGATGTGCTGCTCTGGGCGCAGGGCGTCAACTCCACCGGCAGATTCAACGTCGACATCCACGAGCTCGATGTCTCTCCGGTGCAGATACAAGGCCCCAAATCAGCCGCGCTCCTGGAGAAGATGGTCGGCCCTCACGTCCGCGAGATGCCCTACTACAGCCTGATCCACGACAAAGTCAATGGCCACCCCGTTACCATCTCGCGCACCGGCTTCTCCGCCGAACTCGGCTTCGAAATCTACCTGCACAACGCCATGCTCCACGCCGACGACGTATGGCCCTACATCCTCGAGCAGGGCGAGGAGTTCAATCTCGGCGTCATCGCGCCCAGCCATATCCGCCGCATCGAGGCGGGCATCCTATCCTACGGCCAGGACATGGACATCGAGAACAACCCCTACGAAGTCCGGCTCGGCTGGCAGGTTGATCTGGACAAAGGGGACTTTATCGGCAAAGAGGCGCTAACGCGGATCAAGCGGGAGGGGGTCAATCAGCGGCTGGTCGGTCTGCGCGTCGGCGGCGAACCGATCGTCTGGTACAACGAGGATTTCTACCTGGTCAAGGACAACGACTCCGGCGACGACGTCGGTTACGTCACCAGCGCCTTCTGGTCTCCGGCCCAGGACTCAAACATCGCCCTGGCCGTTATGCCGCGCTCCCACTGGCGACGCGGCACGCAGGTCAAAGTCCAACTCCCCGCCGACGGCATCGTCGACGCCGAAGTCGTGCGCGTCCCCTTCGTCGACCCGACCAAGGAGCGGCCCAAAGAGGAGTTGCAGCAAGCGGGGTAGCCAGCCCGCCGTCGCACAGTCTATGTGCGCCGCGGGTCTCTTTCGGACTGGATGGGACTCTTTCGTCCACCTGTTCCGACATTAGTTCGCGCCAGGGTCGCAAACGTGATAAGGGGGACGAGTTTGCGGCCCAGCTGCCCAGTCGAGTTCCGACGTCTTGTCAGGCGTCACCTGTGTCTTTGAAGAACCATACTCGCACATTCACGGGGTCCCAATTCGCCTCGAAATGGAATCGGAGAAGTTTGCCAAATTGACCAGGCAGTGCGCAATTATGCAGGGGCGGACGCTGTGCGTGTGGATGGTTGTGTAGGTAAGCGGAAGGATGCCCAACGTGCGGACCGGAATCATCCAGGGCGTGTCAAAATGGTATATGGCGAAGAGTAAGCTGTGTGCGGCGGGCTTCAAGCGCCCGAACTGGCTTGGCATTCTTGGGAGCAGATACCCCCGGAAATAGAGCTCTTCGGTTATGGGAACACAGCTTTCACCCTCGCCGCCACACCGTTTACCTCAGCAAGAATCTCCGCTGCCCATGTGAACACCTGCCACAGCCGTTTTACGCTTAACCCACAACATCCAGCAGGAGGAAGATCCCCCCCATGACTGAACAGAGTGAAGATCGCCTAGACCGCATCGAGCGCATCTTAGAACGGAGCGCCAAAGAGCACGCAGAGCGGTTCACCCATATCGAGGAGATGTTCGCCAATGCCGTCGAACAGTTCAACCGCAACGCAGAACGATTCGCCGCACTGGTCGAGAGACATGACCAGTTGTCCCATGATATCGGCTTCCTGTACGCTGCCGTGAAGGGGCATGTCTCGCAGCCCGCGCCGCCGGCCCATCAGGACTAACGCCAAAAATCAGGGGTCGGAAAAAAGCAACAGGCCAGCTTTCTCTGTATCTAAGTTTCCAACCGCCAGCTACCTTTATGATAGCTTGGCCGCTTCTCTTGCCATTCTTGTAGCGCGGGCGGGTTGAATCACACCCCCTCCAGCCCAAACGCCTCGCCCAAATCCACCGTCGCGCCGCTGGCGATCGCCCGCTTGATCCCCGCCTCGAACTGCAGCTCCTGCAACCCGGCCACGCCCGGTATCGGCGGCGGCGCCCCATCCCGCACGCTGTCCAGATAGGCGTTGATCGCCTTGCCGAACGACGCCCGGTACTGGTCCCAGCGAGAGATGTCGAACGTCAGGTTGTGCCGTTCATGGCGGCCCTTGCGGTAGTCGATCACCTCCATCTCGCCGTCCAGATCCCGCATTCTCAGCCGTCCGTGCTCGAACGCGAAGGTCAACTCGTAGAGCGGCAGCTTCGGATCGATGGCCGAGGTGCCGATAAGCGTGCCCGTGGCGTCGTTTTCCAGGCGGGCGGCCACCGTCACATTTCGCGATTCATCGGCGCCCGCGCCCGGCGAGGACGCCTGCGCGCTGATGCTGGCCGCCGGCCCCATGAAATACAGCAACAGGTCGATGCAGTGGCTCCAGCAGTTGTAGTGCACCAAGCCTGTGAAATGCACCGGCTGCCCAAACGACTCCCGCTCCACGATCTCCCGTGCCAGCCGCGTCTGGTCGAAGAAGCGGTAGTTGAAGACCATCGCCGTCTCCACGCCCGCGTCCTGTGCCGCCTGCATCATCGCGCGCGCATCGAAAAAATCCTCCTCGACCACGTTCGCCTGCCCGTGCCGCGCCGCCAGCGGCTTCTCGAAAAACAGCCGTTTCGGTCCGTACGGCAGCAACGCGTTCGCCGCGTCCAGGCGGTCGGTCTCTTTGGTAAAGATCAGGCAGGTGTCCGGCTCGTCCGCCATCAGATCGGCCGCGTCAGCCGCAACGCGTCCGCCGAACTGCTCCGCCACCGCCTCCGCCTTGCTGCGCGTGCGGTTCAGATAGCTGAGCTGGATATTTTCGCGCGCAGCGATGTAGGGCAGATAGTTCCTCTCTGCCACGCCGCCGGTGCCCACCACTGCAATCTTCATTGTCATTCTTTTCCCCTAAGATTTGTTTTTCTGGCTAATACCTATACTTCGACCAGACGGAAATTATAGGCGCCGGAGTCCACTTGAAAAGTGATGGCGTCCCCGTTCTCCTTACCCGCGCCGATCCAGCCGCCCTGCCAGTCGCCCGCCTTCAGCAGCCCCATGCTGAACATCGCCGGATCGCTGAAGCCGCCGGCATTTCCTTCTCCGTCCCACGCCCGCACCGCCCACCAGCAGCGCTCATTGCTCTCCAGCGCCGCGCCTTCGTATTCGACCTGCGCCATGTTTGACGACACGACCCGGCCGCTGTCCCATTTGTCGCCGACCCCAGCCCCCAGATTGGCCTCGCTGCTGGCGACCAGGATCCTGTAGGCCGACTGGCTCTGGCCGCGTTCCTCCGCGCGCAGCAGCCAACTGAAGCGCGGCCGAAGCGTGTCGATACCCACCGGGTCGAAGGAGTATTCGCACTGCAAATCAAAGGGGGTGATCATCTTGCTACCGTGTCCGCATGAACAGAGGTATGCAACTCCGAGCCGTATTGTACCAGAATTCCACGTACCAGCAGGAGTGGGAGCGCATACAGGGACGTTCGAGACCTGTACATGGGTCTGCATGTAAGAGGCAGGCGATATATGGTGATTCGCTCGTTGGCTAGGAAAAAAGACAACAGCTGGCAAAAAAACAGCGTTTGCAGCGCCACTGGAGTTTCTGCTATGATCCCGTGACCGGCCCACAGTAGGTTGAACGCGACGCTGCTTTCCACACACAGTCCGATTCATGCAGTGAACCGCCGACTTTCACGCAACCACCGGATTTGGAAATTAAACCGCATCGATTGCCGATACTTCCTTACTCTCTTTCCAATTCAGGAGGAATCCTATGTCCCGTAAAGCACACGCTACCCAGACGCGTCCCGTCTCCCGGCGTGCCTTCCTCAAGACGGCCGGCGCCGGCGCCGCGTTCGCCGCGCTCAGCGCCTGCGCTGCGCCTGTTGCCGCCCCCGCGGCAGATGGAGGCGGCGAAGAAACTATGGCCGAACCGCAGGAGCTGAACATCGTCTACTGGGCCGATAGCAACGACTTCTTCCAGGGCGTCATCGACCAGTATCAGGAAGAGACAAGCAACATCGTCAACTATGAAGTCGCGCCGGCCGTCTACATCGAATGGCAGCAGATGATGACGACACGCCTGGCATCGGGCGATACCGGCACCGACGCCTTCCACTCCGACGACTTCCAGGCCTCTATCTACGGCGCCGCTGGCTGGCTCTCCCCGCTCGAGCCCGTCGTAGACCCAGGGCAATCGCATCTAATTCTGTAGGCCGATTCCGTTGAAAACGCGGTCAAAACAAAGCGAGAATAAGTGGAAATCGTCTTCAGATTGCTGAATCGCGAGCAGAAGTCGCTGCGGCACAGGCCCTCAGTCGTCGAAATTACTAAGGTTTCCCGTCTACATGAAACCATTCGTACACTTCTCATTGTCTGATCCCGGCCTGGAGGAGAATTCGGAAGCATTTCGCTGCTTTGACCCAATTTTGATGCAATCGCCCTGGTCGTAGACCTCTATGACATTGACCTTGATGACTGGCCCCAGACGTTGATCTACGACGTTTCCTCCTGGGACGGCGTCCTCTACCGCATTCCCTGGGGCAATGACACCGAGATCTTCTTCTATCGCACCGACTATTTCGGGGAAGCAGGCTTGTCTCCGCCCACCGACTGGAACGAACTCGTCGAAGTTGGCACGGCTCTTACCGACGAGGACGCAGGCGTCTACGGCATCGCCCTTTCCGCCACGATCGGCGGCTAGCTGGGCAATGAAATCCAGCACTGGACTAATCAGGGCGGCGGCGCCATCAACAATCTCGATAACGACGGCGCGCGCGAAGCCCTCGCCTTCTATAAGGCGCTCTACGCCGAACACAACATCGCCCCCGACTCCGCCCCGCAGGAGGACTACAGCTCCGTCTTCCAGGGCTGGCTCTCGGACAAGTACGCCATGTGGTGGTGCTGGGACGGCTTCTTCGGCGCAATGCGCACCAATGAGGAGTTCTGGGCCGATCAGGTTTCCGCATTCCTGCCGCCAATGGGTCCGGACAACGCCGAGACGATCACCGGCTGCTGGGGCTGGTCCGTCGTCGCCAGCTCGCCACAACAGGAGCTGGCCAACGAGTGGATCGGCTTTACCGCACGCTCCGACGTCATGAAGCAACAGATCTACCGCGGCCGCGTCCCCGCCCGCGTCTCCCTCTGGGCCGACCCCGAAGTCCAGGACCTCGCGCCCTCTTCACCCTTCCTGCTCGATCTGGCCGAAGCCGGCGGCCTTGTCAAGGCCCGCCCGGTTACGCCCAGCATCCAGGAAATCTACGACGCCGCCGAACAGAACGTTCACGCCTATCTGACAGACCAGGTCAGCCTCGATGAGGCAGTCACCGCCGCGATGGACAAGATCAACCCAATCCTCGAACGCGACCTGGGCTGACATCCACAATGAACTGCCGGTGGCCAGGGCAGACGCTGGCCACCGGCAACTGACCACTGACCACTGACCACTGACCACTGACCACTGACCACTGGCATTCTACCCTTGTTCGGTCAACAGAACCTCAGCACACGTCGCATACTTCTGGCCTGGCTGCTGGTCACCCCTGTGGTGCTGTGGCGGCTCCTCACATCCGTCTATCCCTTTCTGCGCACCTTCTACATCAGTTTCTTTGATAACAGCCCCGTGCGCCGCACCTTCGACTTTGTCGGCCTTGACAACTACATGGCGCTGACACGCGACGCCAACGTTGACGCTACCCTCACCTTCACCCTCTTCTTTACGGTCACCTCAGTCGCCCTGCAGGTCGTGCTCGGGCTGGCCATCGCCGAACTGCTCAACCAGCGCTTCAAAATGCGCAACTTCACGCGCGCCGTCAATCTGCTGCCCTGGGCCATGGCGCCCATCGTCATCGCCACCGCCGCCCGCTGGATCTTCCATCAGGATTACGGACTCATCAACGACATCATCTGGCGGCTCAGCGGCGAACGCCCGCTTTGGCTCGTCAACTTCACCACCGCCCGTTTCGCCGTTACCATCACCGACGTCTGGAAAAACACCGCCTTCCTCGCCGTCATCTTCCTCAGCGGCCTCCAGGGAATCCCTTTGGAACTTTACGAGGCCGCGAAGATCGACGGCGCCGACGGCGTGCGCTCCTACTGGTACGTCACCCTGCCGCTGCTGATGCCGCTCATCATTTCTATGATCATCTTCACCGCCATCTTCCGCGTGCTCACCTTTGAAATCGTCTACGCGCTCACAAATGGCGGGCCGGGCACCGCCACATCGCTGCTCTCCTATCTTGTCTATCTCGAAGGCTTTCGCGTCCTCAACTTCGGCTACGCATCCGCCATCGCCATGCTGCTCTTTTTCATTGTCCTGGTCGTGGGCGTCGTCGGCTACGGCTTCCTCCGCCGCGCCTGGGAACGACTGTAACTTCTCTGGCCACTGACCACTATCTCTTTATGAATACACAACTCAACTTCAAGCGCGGGATTCGCACAACGCTCTTCACCCTCATGGTCATTCTCTTCATGATCGTGATCCTGCTGCCGATCTATTACATCTTCCTGACCGCGTTCGCCCCGAGCGGGAAACTGTTCACCGTTCCGCTGACCTACGTTCCGCGCAGCCTGGCCATCGAACGCTTTCAGGACATATTCGGCGCGCTGCCCATCGCCCGTTACATGCTCAACTCCACTTTGCTGGCCACCTTCTCCACCATTCTGGCGCTCACCGTCAGCCTGCTGGCCGCCTACGCCATCGCCCGCCTAAACTTCCCCGGCGCAAACCTGGTCATGGTCGGGCTGCTCGCCTCCAGCATGTTGCCCGGCACCGCCACCGTCATCCCCCTCTTCCAGATGTACCAGACGCTCAATCTGATGGATACACTGCACGGCCTCCTCATCCTCTACGGCAGCGCGCTGCTGCCGATCACCACCTGGGTGCTGGTCTCTTTCCTGCGCCAGGTGCCCGTCGAGATCGAAGACGCCGCCAAGGTTGACGGCGCCAGCTTCTTCCCGCTCCTCTGGCGCATCGTTCTGCCCGTAATCCGCCCCGGCATCGCCACCATGTTCCTCATCAACTTCATCATCGGCTGGAACGAATTCTTCACGCCGCTCATCTTCGCCCGCGGCGCCGGCGTCAAGGTCATCACCATGGCCCTCTCCGAGGCCCAGGTGATCGGGGCAAGGAGCGAATTCGACGTCTCCTGGGGCAACATGTCCGCAGTGGCCATCCTCACGACCATCCCGGTCTTCATCATCACCCTCATCTTCCAGCGCCAGATCGTCGAGGGCATCACCAGCGGCGTGTTCAAATAACATCCCAAAGGAGTTCAAGGCTGATATGGCCACGCTCAAAGTCGGAATCATCGGGCTGGGCGGCATCGCCCGCTCCCACTGTCACGCCATCGCCACCCTCGATAACGTCGAAGTCGTCGCGGTCGCCGATCTCTTCGAAGAGAAGCGCCGCCAGTACATGGACGAGTACGGCATTCCCAGGGGATACCCCTCCCACACCGAGCTCTTGAAGGATGACGAAATCGACGCCGTCGCCGTCGTGCTCGGCCATCACCTCCACCACCGCCTCACCGTCGACGCCTGCAACGCCGGCAAGCACGTCCTCGTCGAAAAGCCGATGGCGCTCAGCCTCGAGCAGTGCGACGCCATGATCGAAACCGCCGCCTCCAATGACGTCAAACTCATGGTCGGCCATACCCCGCACTTCTCCGGCATCCTCCTCAAGATGAAGGAGATCCTCGATTCCGGCCGTCTGGGCCCGCTCATGACGATCGTCTGCTACTCGTGCAAAAACTGGACCTATGCCCGCCGCGCGCCTCAATACCGCAGCCGATTCCACGGCGGCGGCATGTGGCTCACCAACGGCGTCCACGTCGTCGACCGCCTCACCTGGCTGATGGCCTCCCAGGCCGTATCCGTATCCGCCAGCATCGGCACGCGCGCCCACTACCAGGCCGCCGACGATACCGCCACCGCGCTCATCCGCTACAAGAACGGCCTCGCCGGCGCCGCGATCTCGATCGCCTTTGCCGACGGCCCTCCCATCATGGATACCCAGGTCATCTGCGCCAACGGCACAGTACGCATCGGCGGCGGCAGACAACCGTTCCTTCAGGTCGGGCAGGGAGATGAGTGGGAGGATATCCCCTATGACGACCCGCCCGCCGTCATGCACTATGAATGGAAGGCGTTCGTCGATTCAATCGAACAGGACATCGAGCCGCCCGCCTCCGGCGAGTGGAGCCGCCATATCATGGAGATCCTTTTCGCCGCCGAGAGCTCGGCCATCACCGGGCAGGACGTCGTCCTGGAAAGCGGCCTCTCCTGGACCCACCAGCGCGGCGGCATACCCGTCACCCGTCTCCACGGCTGGCTCTGAGGCGCGCCGCGATACCGAAACAACGTAGACAACCCACAGGAGCGAAACAGACCAACATGGCCAAATTGAAAGTCGGAATCATCGGGCTGGGCGGCATCGCACGCGCCCACTGTAGCGCCATTGACACCCTTGACAACGTCGAGGTCGTCGCAGTCGCCGACCTCTTCGAAGAGAAGCGCCGCGAATACATGGAGAAGTACGACATTCCCAAGGGCTATCCCTCGCACACCGAGCTTCTCAAAGACGACGAGGTCGAGGCCGTCGCCGTCGTGCTCGGCCATCAACTCCACCACCGCCTCACCGTCGACGCCTGCAACGCCGGCAAGCATGTCCTCGTCGAGAAGCCGATGGCGCTCAGCCTCGAACAGTGCGACGACATGATCGAAGCCGCCGCCAGCAACAACGTCAAGCTCATGGTCGGCCAGACCCAGCACTACTACGGCACCAGCCTCAAGGCCAAGGAGATCCTCGATTCCGGCCAGCTCGGCCCGCTGATGACCATCGTCTGCTACATGTCCAAGAACTGGAACTTCGCCGGCCGCCCGCCCCAGTACCGCAGCCGTTTCCATGGCGGCGGCATGTGGTTGGCCAACGGCGTTCACGTCGTCGACCGCCTCACCTGGCTCATGGCTTCCCAGGCCGTCTCCGTCTCCGCCAGCATGGGCACACGCGCCCATTACCAGGCCAGCGACGACACCGCCACCGCGCTCGTCCGCTACAAGAACGGCCTTGCCGGCGTCGCCGTCTCGGTCGGCTTTGCCGACGGCGCGCCCAACTTCGAAAGCCAGGTCATCTGCGCCAACGGCACCCTGCGCTTCAGCCAGCACGGAGAAAAGTTCGTAAAGGTCGGCCAGGGCGACGAGTGGAAGGACATTCCTTTCGACGACCCGCCCGTCGAGATGCACCACGAATGGAAGTCGTTCGTCGAGGCGATCGAACAGGACATCGAGCCGCCCTCCTCCGGCGAATGGGCTCGCCACATCATGGAGATCCTCTTCGCCGCCGAGACCTCGGCAATTACCGGCCGTGAAGTCGTCCTCGAGAGCGGACACGCCTGGACCCACCAGCGCCACGGCGTGCCGGTCACCCGCCAGCACGGCTGGATTTGAGGTAAACAACGATGCGAACTGCTCTACTTTCCTACAGCCATCACGGACGCGGCATGGCCGTCGCGACGCGCGACCTCGGCCACGAGATCGTCGCCGTCATGGACGCCGAACAAGGCCCGCGCCAGCAACTGGCCGACGAATTCCAATGCCCCGCCTACAGCTCCGCCGGCGAGTGCCTCGACGCCAGCCGCCCCGACGCCGTCCTGGTCGCAGGCAAGCACACCGAAATGCCGGACCACGTCCGCGCCTGCGCCGAGCGCGGCCTGCCCTTCCTGCTCGACAAGCCCTTCGCCGACTGCGCCGACCGCCTGCGTCCTGCTGCCAAATTTTGCACAGAGCGAGGCGTCTTCAACGCCCTCACCCTGCCCAACCGCGGTACGGAGCTTGTCGACCTCGTCCAAGGCATGATCGACGATGGCAGCTTCGGCGACCTCGTCCTCTACAACAGCCGCCTCAACAACGGGCCGCCCTCGCGCTACGACCCCACGCCCTCCGCCTGGCACAACGATGCCACGATCTCCGGCGGCGGCTGCTGGGCGACCGAGTCCGCCCACGGCATCGACACCTTCCTCCAGTTCGTCGGTGATAGACCCGTCACCGCGGTCGGCGGTGTCATCTCCAACTCGATGTACGCACGCGAAGTGGAGGATGTGGCCGTGGGTATTCTGCGCACGGACGACGGCGTCACCGGGATCGTCGAATCCGGTTACAGCTACCCGTCAGGCGCCCGCGCGGGAGACCACAGCTTTCGCTTCATTGGCACGAAAGCTACGGTCCTGCAACGTTATGACCAGCAGGGAAACAGGGTAACTGAGGTCCACACAACCGAGGGCGTGACTTTCCACCCGGAACCACAGCATACGGGCGGCATGAAGGAGATCATGCGCCGGGCGCTAGTGGCCATCGAGGAAGGGCGCAGCAGCTTTTCACCCAATGTCGAAGACGCCGTTCGCATCCTCGAACTGCAGGACGCGGTCTACGCCTTCGCCCGCGCCAATCCGATGACGAACGGCCCCCATCCACTCGGCGCGCCCAGCGCGGTGTAGTGCCGGCGTACCGCCGTTCAAAAGGAAACCGGCACGCCTCTCGCGTGCCGGTTGGTAGATCTGTTGGCTGTCTCTTCCCGGCGAAGAACTAAACCCGCCCTGCAAACGAACGCCCCCGCACCTGCTTGAACGGCGGCATCCTCGGCGCGTCCGTCACCGACTCATCCCGCCGCGACGACGCGCGCATGTAATGCACCGCATAGCCCCGCCGCCGCTGCCCCGACAGGTTGGCATTGCTCTGGTGCAGCACCAGGCTGTGATGAAAGCTGACGCTGCCCGCCTTCAAAGGCGCCGGTACCACCGGCCACTGCTCGCTCCCCAGGTCTTCCAGAAACCAGGCCAGCTGCGGCCCTCTCATCATCCCCCAGCGGTGCGTGCCGGGGGCGAAATTCAGGCAGCCGTTCTCCACCGTAGCCTGATCGATCGCAGTCCACGCCGAAACCAGGTCCATCGGAAAGATGTCCCGCCACGACGCCGAATCCTGGTGCCACGGCTGCTCCGTCCCCGTGACCGGCGCCTTCATAAAGAGCTGATCACCGTACATCTTGATGTCATCGCTGCCCAGCAGATCGGCGATAATGTCGACGATTTTGGCATGGGTGGCATGATCCCACATGACCTCATCGTAGACGGCCAGATTGTACAGTTTGCGCACCGACAGAACCTGATCCGTAACTTCACGTTCGCCTTCCCGAAATACCTTCTCCAACTGAATGCTCGTTTCCGGGATCTGTTCGACCTTGCCCGCCGCGATCAGATCGGTGTGCGCCGCCAAAGCAGCCACCTCCTCGGGCGAGAGAACGTCCTCTACGGTCAGAAAACCGTTTAGCCTGAACTGCCTCACCTGCTCCTCAGTCAGCACGCGCAGGTGCGGGGTTGCCATGCAGGAATCCCCTTTCCCGGTGGCGCCGTAATCGGCGCTGTCAGCGCTCTTCCACTGATGTCGGCAAACCGCCCGCTTTGCGATCAGTCCTCCACTTCTACCCAGGCATCCGGCGCTGTATCCACACCGTGCTTGGTGAACACCGCATCGATCTCGTCCAGCGTCTCCTGATCCAGCGACCAATCGAGTCCGGCAACATTTTCCTCGACCTCCTCAGGGCGGCGGAACCCGATCAGCGCCACACTGACCACCGGATTCGACAGCGCCCAGCGCAGCGCAAGTTGAGCCATTGTCTTGCCGTGACGGGCCGCGATCGGCTTGAGGTCGTCGACAGTGGCCACGTTCCGCGCAAAGACCTCCTCCGTAAACAGCGGGATGTTGAAGGCATTCCCATTGGAGCGCCAGTCCGTTTCGTCAAACGTCGTCTCGGGCGTAAACGTCCCCGTCAGCAGCCCATGGGCCAGCGAACCGTACGTCATCAGACCGATTTCATGCTTTGCAATCGTTGGAAAGACCTCGCGCTCCAGCCGCCGGTCGAACATGTGGTAGCCGTACTGGGTGATGTCCACCCGCCGCGTCGCCATACAGGTCTCAATTTGTTCCGGGCGGAAGTTGGAAACGCCGACAAAGCGGGCTTTGCCAGCCTGCACGATCTCCTCCAGCACCCCCATCGGCTCCTCCAGCGGCACATCCCTGTCCGGCCAGTGGACCAGATAGACGTCCACGTAGTCGGTCCCCAGCGCCTTGAGGCTGCGGTCGATGGCCCCAAGGGCGGTCTCGCGGCGGCTGTCGCGGTACCATTCGCCTTCATTCTGGTAGATGCCCCACTTGGTGACGATGATCGCCTCATCGCGCCGCGTGCCCAGACATCTGCCCAGGATCTCTTCGGACTGGCCAAAGCCATAGCCTTCGGCCGTGTCAAAGAGGTTTATCCCCAGGTCGAGCGCCCGCTGCACCGCCCTGGCAACTTCGCTTTCGTCAAAATGCCCGTAAACGCCGCTGGTCTCCCAGCATCCGAAACCAATTGCGGAAACGTCCAGTCCTGTTCGTCCAAAGGGGCGATATTCCATCGGTTGGCCTCCCTGCATTCGCTTTCTTAGAATAGCTGTAACTACTCAGCCTGAAGGTAGAGGAGGGCTGAAGGGATGGCCTAGAAAAGCATTGTAGATGACATCAATGGCATTGAGGCCGTGTTTGCGAGCGGTAGAGAGATAGGAACGGATGGCACAGAAGGTTTGGGCGCCCT
>JAJEBF010000032.1 GCA_022824025.1 Caldilineaceae bacterium | reverse complement strand
AACGCACTGAAATCAGCCATCCCACGCAGCGCCAACACCTTCGTGATCGCCGCCGTCAGCGTCGTCTTCCCGTGATCCACATGTCCGATCGTCCCCACGTTCACATGGGGCTTGTTCCTCTCAAATACTGCCTTCGCCATTAGGTTGCTGCCTCCTGCTCTTGTTTCATGGTCTGATCCGCTACATCGCTGCAATGTCAGCGAGATTCTCGAAGCGCGTAAAAAACGAAACCATCGGTAACTGCTGCAAACCGCCCACCAGACAATAGGTGGGCGGCAAGAATCCTGCGGCTCCCGTTCTCACTTGTCAATCACGCGTTAAAACGAAAGGTTCAAACCCGCAATCTCGCCAGCAGGCCAACCTCTTTCCTCTCTGGAGCCCACAACCGGACTTGAACCGGTGACCTCATTCTTACCAAGAATGCGCTCTACCGACTGAGCTATGCGGGCAGATCACTCCATCTTTCGATAATTCACGACCTCTGAAGTGGGCGGGGGCGGATTCGAACCACCGTAGGCGAAAGCCGTCTGATTTACAGTCAGATCCCTTTGTCCACTCGGGCACCCGCCCATTTTCTTGCGCTTCTATTAATGTGCCTCGTCTGGCCAGCCGCCACCGATCCTGCAATTCGCCAATCAGCTACGGTCACTACGCCTATACAGTAGAGCCGACGATCGGACTCGAACCGATAACCGGCTGTTTACAAAACAGCTGCTCTGCCGATTGAGCTACGTCGGCGCGTGCTCAGACGACACCTGAATGATTATAACACAAGATAAGGACCGGTCAAATCCTGAGACCTCCATTTTCAAATACATTTCCTTTGACCATTCCAGGCATCATAACCGCCCCCGCCAGCAACAACCTTCCATACCCCCGCCCCGCGGCGCACACCCGCCCCACGGCATATACCTTCCCCCCGCCTCCGCTCTCCCCCTGAACCTACCATCATCCACAAAAAGCCGTTCTTCGCGCCCCTCCGCGCCCCTTCGCAGACCAATCGATGTTCCCCGCCGTTCCCCCCAGTCCTCCGTATCCCTCCGTGGATCAAGCGAAGTTGCCCTTCGCGCCCCGATTGAACGCCCCACAGAGACGTGATACAATCGATTTCATGAAACAAAACCTCCCGCAACAGGTGCGACGTAGACTCAACGAACTTCCCGGCAAAGCCGGCTGCTACCTCATGCGGGACGAGAGCGGCAGCGTTCTCTATGTAGGCAAAGCCCTCGTCCTCCGCCATCGCGTGCGCAGCTACTTCCAGTCGTCCGCCAAACACTCACCCCGCATCGATGAAATGGTCGGCAAAGTGCGGGACATCACCTGGTGGGTCACGTCGACCGAGATGGAAGCGTTGATCCTCGAAAACGACCTGATCAAACGCTACCAGCCCCATTACAATGTCATGCTCAAAGATGACAAGGGCTATCCATATATAAAGGTCAACTGGCAGAATGACTTCCCCAAAGTCGAGCGCGTAAGACAGATCCTGAAAGACGGCGCCCGCTATTTCGGCCCCTTTACCAGCAGCTGGGCTGTCGGCCGCACCCTTGAATCCGTCCGCAAAGTCTTCCCCTACCTCGATTGCGACCGTTCAATCACCGGCAATGACGAAAGCCCCTGCCTCTACTATCACCTCAAACTGTGCGGCGCTCCCTGTATCGGCGCCCAAAGCCGTACCGAATACCGCGAAGGCATCAGTCACCTCGTCAACTTCCTCGAAGGAGACACCGAAAAAGTCATCAGCGAGTTGGACACCCGAATGCGCAACGCCGCCGGCCGCTTCAACTTCGAGCTGGCCGCCGTCTACCGCGACCGCATCAAGGCCGCGCAGCGCATCGTCCATCAACAGAAGGTTGTCGGCGTCCAGAACGACGATGAAGACGTCGTCGCCATCGCCCAGGACCCCGCGTCCGGCGACACCGTCGTCCAGATCCTCATGGTGCGTCGCGGCAGGCTGATCGGCAGAGAAAACTTCGCGCTGCAAGGCGCAGAGCTCTCCGAAACACCCGCCGAAAACCTCGGCGACCTGATCGGCATCTTCATCCAGCGTTTCTACGCCGACGCCTCCCACGTTCCCCCTCGCCTGCTCGTCCAGTTCCTGCCCCAAACCAAAGACCTCCTGGCCGCCTGGCTGAGCAAACTGCGCGGAACCAAAGTCGAAATCCGCATGCCCCAGCGCGGCAGGAAACGCCAGCTCATGGAGTTCGCCAAGAGCAATGCCGATGAACATCTGCGCGTCCAGAAGGTCCAATGGGCCGAAGACACCAACCGCCATACCGAAGCGCTGGCCGAACTGCAGAACGCTCTGGACCTGGAAGTCCCGCCCACACGTATCGAATGCTACGACATCAGCACCTTGCAGGGAACCAGCACCGTTGGCTCAATGGTCGTGTTCGCCCGCGGCGTTCCCCTCAAATCCGCCTACAAACGCTTCAAAATCCGCGGGAAAGGCGCCCATGGCGAGCCCGACGACTACGCCAGCATGAGAGAGGCGCTGCGCCGCCGCTTCCGCCGCGCCGTCGAAAAGGATCCCGAACGACCCGGACGCAAAACCTCCGGCGCCGACCACTGGAAGCTGCTGCCCGACCTCGTCATCGTGGATGGCGGCAAGGGCCAGCTCAATGTAGCCTGCGAAGTCCTGACAGAGTTCGGCCTGTCAGACAGTGTGCCGATCATCGCCCTGGCAAAAAGAGAAGAGGAGATCTTCCTCCCCCAACGCCGCCTGTCCGTCCTCTTGCGCCGCGGCAGCCAGGCCTTCTACATGGTGCAGCGTATCCGCGACGAGGCCCACCGCTTCGCAATTACCTACCACCGCAGCCTGCGCCGCAAAGGCCAGACCTCCACCGTGCTGGACACCCTGCCAGGCATCGGCCCCAGACGCCGCAAATCACTGCTCCAATACTTCAACGGCGACCTCGATAAAATGCGCCAGGCCACCCTCGATGAACTGCGGACAGTGCCGGGCATGAACCGCAGAGCCGCTCAATCGGTCAAGGAGCATCTGTGAAAGAGTTCGCGCCATGACCCCCGGCAACCGGGCCGGCCCCGCCCGCTTCGTCGGCGTCCCTCCCACTATGGCCCTGCTGCAATCCCTCCTCTACCTGAAGGGATTGCCGCTTGACGAGGTCGCCGACCAGCTCCAATCCAATGCCCTAATCGTCGAATTCCCCCCAGGCGAGGACCTTGCCAGGCAGGACGACGTCGCCGAGTGCCTCTTCTTCATCCTGAGCGGGAACGTCCGCGTCACCCGGCGCGACAAGAACGCGGCCGGCCTGGACGATACGCTCGAACGCGTCGCCATCGCCGGCGATGTCATCGGACGCTACGAACTGACCTTCAGCCTCAACTACACCAGTACCGCCACCGCCCAAAACGCAGTCTCCGCACTCTGTGTAGAACGCGCCACCCTGGAAAGAATCCTCTATCGCTTCCCCGCCGCCAACCAGCAGGCAGCCTACCAGGCCACAGTCAACCGCCTGCGCACCATGCCCCTGCTTGCCGATGTGGATATGGTCATCCTCGGCTTCCTGGCCGACGAAATCCGCACCCAGACAGTGGAGGCAGGCGCCGTTCTCTATACACAAAACCAGGCTCCAGATACGTTCTTTCTCATCGCCCAGGGCCAGATCGAGCTCTATCACCCCCGCACAACCGACAACCGACTCCTCTTGGGCAACGGCGGCGCCTTCGGCTTTCCCGGCAGCGTCGGCGTGACAAATCACCGGCCCCCCGACAAGTACGGCCATTGGGCCGAGGCCAAGACCAAGACCACTGTGTTCGAGCTGCCCTGGAAAACAGTTCGCCAGATTGGCCGCCGCTTCCCGCAGGCCATAGACCCCGAAATTCAAACGCTGCCCGCCAAAACCATCAGCGCCATATCCATCTTCGCAGGGCTAACGCCCCAGGAACAGATCCAACTCGCAGGCTTCTGCAGCTTCCACCGCATCCCCCAATACCATCCCATCATGCAGCAAGGGGATAGCGCCGACAGCATGTGGATTCTGCTCGAAAACCACCGCGCCGTCCTGAGCGCGCTCGATGAAGACAACCGCGCCCTCCCTCGCGCCCCCGTGCGCGGCGCCGTAACCTTCAACGACGCCGCCCTCCTCGCCCCAACACCCGTCGAGCTCACCGTCGAATCCGAACCCGGCAGTCTCTGGCTCCGCCTCCATCGCAAAGACTTTCAGCGCTTCGGCCAAATCTGCGGCCCCGAAATCGTGGACAAAGTCGCCGTCCGTCTGCCCTCCCAAGCCGACGACGCCAATCACGAACAACGACAGAACTACCCGTGGCTTCGTAAAGACGAGCTGCTCGTCAAGCTGCAGCTTCGCCACTGGCTGGCAATGCTCAGCCAGACCAAAGCGACCATCGTTGTCCTGCTCGCAAGCGCCGGCTTCGTCTGGCTGCTCGCCGCGCTCGGCCTCTCCATATGGGTCGGCCTCGGCTTCAGCGCCCTGCTCCTGCTCCTGACGCTCATCTGGGGCGTCCTCAACTACCTCAACGACTACTTTGTCGTCACCAACCGGCGCGTCATTCAACAAGAAAAGATTATCTTCTTCAGTGAACAACGACAGGAAGCCCTGCTGGAACAGATCCAGCGCGTAGACGTGGCCACCACCTTCTGGGGCAACCTGTTCAATTACGGAACCCTTTCCGTCTATACCGCCGGCACAACCGGCTCCATCGACTTCGACTTCGTCTCCCACCCCGACAGCCTTCGAACCGCCATCTTCCACCATCGCAGCCTCTGCCAGCAGCGCTCCAGCGCCGAGAACAAACTCGACATCCAAAACGCCCTCGAAAACCGCCTTGGCCTGTCCGTAGACCTGCCCGACAGAGTGCAGACCGACGCAGCCCCCCTTGTCCCCGATGAAAAAGCCTCAAGGTTTCCCTTCTGGCATCAGCTGCGCCGCAATACCACCGTCAACAGGTCACTCGAAAGGGAATCGACCGATCGCATCGTCTGGCATAAACACTGGTGGATACTCTTCGCGCACGTCGCTCTGCCCAGCCTTCTGTTTCTACTCGAAATCCTGTTCCTGGCCGGCGGATTCTCTTCAGTGCCCTTCCTGCAGGGAATCCAGGCCAGCCTCGATGCCCAGACCCTCCTGATCTCTGGCGGCCTCGTCACCCTCGCCACGCTCGGCTGGATTCTCTGGGCCGTTTCCGACTGGTGGAATGACACCTATACAGTAACCGAAGACAGAATTATCGATATCGAGAAACTGCCGCTCTTCCTCAGTGAACAGCGCCGCGAGGCCCAACTGAGCGACATCCAGGACATCCGCCTGGAAATGAACTCTCCGCTCAAGGTGATGCTCAATTTCGGCAACATCACAGTTCAGACCGCTGCCGGCGAAGGCGCCTTCACCTTCGACCACGTCCCCAACCCCAGGCATGTCAAAGAGGAGATCACCAGGCGCATGATCGCGTGGCGGCGGGCTGACGAACGCCGCAAAGCGCAGGATCGCAGCAAGGACCTGCCCGACTGGTTCGAAATGTACAACCGGCTGGAAACGGGAAAAGCCAGGAATCAGGACTTAAACCCTGAGAGCAATCTGTAAGGAGTATCGTTGGAGAGGAAGGTGGGAAAGGTGGGAAGAGTAACTGCGAAGAGCAGGGATGCGCGCTGGACTATCCTCCTCGCTCAACTGACTTCTTGACGAACCTTAACTTCCATACGTCAGACGGTCGATCAGCCTGCGCGGCAGCTTCGCCACCCGCATCTGGCTCTGCGTCAGATCGATCGGATACGCTACCCGCCGCTGTTCCCAGGTCAACTCCTCCAGGTCCAGCAGCGCATACGCCGCCCTCGGATCATTGTCCCGCGGCTGCCCAACACTGCCCGGATTGAGGATCAAGCGCTCCAGGTCCGTCAATTCCAGCCGCACTCGCTGCCCTTCATAGGGCCTGAGATAGTCGACCGTCACCGGAATGCCGTTCCGACTGCCCCGCCTCGAAAATATGTGCCGCAACTGCCAGCGGTAAATCGCCGGCTTGTGAGTGTGACCAACCAAACACATCTTGGTCTCAAAATGGGCAAAGTTCTCCAGGGCGATCTCCGGCGACTGAACGTATTCCGATACCGGTTCGCGCGGGCTGGCGTGCGTGATGATGATGCTGTCCGCGCCTTCCGGTTCCAGTGGCTTCGCTGGTAAACTGTCGAGAAACGCACGACTCTTCTCGTTGATCTGGCCGCGCGTCCATTCAACAGCCGCGCGCGCCCAAGGGTTGAAATGCTCAATATCCAGGTCAGGATGCGCCAATACCGCCCAATCATGGTTGCCCACAACACACAGGTCCGCCTCAGATTGAACAAAGTCAACGCACTCATTCGGCGCCGGACC
Organism: Caldilineaceae bacterium; assembly: GCA_022824025.1. Taxonomy (GTDB): domain Bacteria; phylum Chloroflexota; class Anaerolineae; order Caldilineales; family Caldilineaceae; genus Bin5. Next base: position 15,225 of record JAJEBF010000032.1, on the reverse strand, counting down.
GTAACCAACCACATCGCCCAAACACCAGATCACGTCGAATCGGTCCGCGGCATCGGCCATGACCGTTTCCAATGCGACAAAATTTGCGTGAATGTCAGAAATAATCAGTACGCGCATTCGGCCATCTTAACACAGGCCCGATTTGACCTCAAACGGTTACATGGTTTAACTGAATATACGTGTCTAAACCCCAACCGCGGCGCCTGCAACGCGCCGCTTACAAAAGCGCTCCTACTATGACTGACGCAGCAAGATTCGCTTTCCAACGCATCGGCATTCTGCACCACCCGCGCAAACCGGATTCGCTCGACCTGGCAGAGCGCATGGAACTGTTCCTGCATAGCGCCGGCGTAAATGAAACCTGGCGCAGCTCCGCCTGGGATTCCGTAGGAATCAAAGACAAACTCCCCAACGTAGACCTGCTGATCACGCTCGGCGGCGACGGAACCATGCTGCGCGCCGCGCGACTCGGAGCCGCCTTCAACGTACCCATGTTAGGCGTAAAAATGGGAAGACTCGGCTTTCTCGCCGAAATCTTCCCCCAGGAATGGCAGCCCCCGTTGCAAAAACTGCTCGATGGCGGCTACTGGATCGAGGAGAGACTGATGGTGCGCGCGCTTGTAGAAAAGGCCTCCGCCCCCGGCGGCGATCCCGTCGTTCGCTGCACTTTCGACGCCCTCAACGACGTTGTCCTCAGCCGCGGCAGCCTCGCCCGTATCGTCCGCGTCAGCGCCAACCTCGATGGCGGCTACCTGACAACCTACACCTGCGACGGCCTCATCGTCAGCACCGCAACCGGCAGCACCGCCTACGCCCTCGCCGCCGGCGGCCCCATCCTGCCCCCGGATCTGCGCAACATCCTCGTCATCCCCGTCGCCCCGCACATGAGCATGGACCGCGCCGTCGTCCTCTCCGAAGGCTCCGAAGTGCGCCTGCGCGTCTACAGCGACCACTCCGCCATGCTCACCGTGGACGGCCAATTCGAAGTCGAAGTGGACGACTCCGATGAAATCATCGTCGACACCAGCCCCTATCGGGCCCGCTTCGTCCGTCTCCGTCCGCGCAGCTACTTCTACCAAACGCTCATGGACAAACTCAAATAAGACCCGTGCCGCCAATCGCCCACGCCCCCTGCCAGGCCGCCTGTGACTCAGAAAGAAGCGATTTCAAATGACAGACCACAACCGCCAATCCGATAAGGAGCTTTATCGAACACTCGACCTGAACGAAGATGCCGACCAGGAAGAGATCGCGCAGCAGTTCAGACGACTGCAACTGCTCTACCAGCCCGAATCGCTGGAATCCGCCGCAGACCGCGCCTACGCAGCCCAGAAGCTGGCCGAAATCGAAGAAGCCTACGAAATCCTCGGCGACCCCGCCCGCCGCGCCATCTATGACGGCAAACCCGCCCCCATCGTCGTCGGACACGACGGCGAACCCGAAAGCCTGACCTGCGCCAACCACCCGGACCGGGAAACGCTCCTGCGCTGCAACAAATGCGGCAAACCAATCTGCATCGACTGCGCCGTGCGCACACCCGTCGGCTACCGCTGCAACCAGTGCGTTCGCGAGCAGCAGAGCATCTACTTCAATGCCCTCGGCCGCGACAACATCGTCGCCCTCGTCGTCGGCTTTGCCCTGACAGTGGTCGTCGCCCCCATCGTTGGCTTTCTGCTCGGCAGGATCGGCTTGTTTTTCGGGTTCTTTATCGCCTTCATCATCGGCTCCGGCGCCGGAACCCTCGTGGCTCGCATCATTCGCCGCGCAGTGGGCAACCGCCGCGGCCGCAATCTGCCCTACATGGCTCTAGCCGGAATCATACTGGGCGTGGCACCCGGGGCATTTGTGATCTTTATCCTGTTCGGCCCATTGCCGTTTCTTATGCTTCTCCTCTTTGCAGGTCTCGCCATCGCGTCCGCATTTCCCCAGCTCCGTTAAACCCTCCTCCCCAAAGCCCGCCAGTTCTCCCGCCAGACAACCGGTCCGGCACGCGCCAACAACACGCGCCCCGCCCGCGAAGACGCCCGCAAGGGAGCGGGCGCCTCCGTTTCCCCTCTGCGAAGGCCGCGCCCCCGGTCCGGGAACGAAACGTGCCCCCGCCGTCAGGCAGCCTGGGCCGCGCCTACGCCAAGTGCGGAACCGGCCCCGCGCCGGCCCCCGCGCCTGGCCTCCCCCAGGAGCAGAAAGATGAGCGCCGCGCTGGCGTTCCCCGCCAGAATCCAGGCAAGCAGACCACCTCTTTCCGATCCGGTTGCCCGAACGCTCGCCGCTTCCGGCATTTCCCGCGCCGGCTCCTCTCCCACAGCCAGCGCAGTTCGGCTGGCCGTCGTAAGCGCATACACCCTCCCCGCCCGGCCGGTTACCGGCAACAGCTCGGCAACCCGGGCCCCATCCAACTCCGCCAGGCGCTCCCAGTGCCTGCCCCCGTCCATGCTCATCGCCACCTCTGATGACACCGCACCCAGTTCCCCCGCGACCGGCGAATCCGCCGCAGCGTACAAAACGTCCGGCTGTGCCGGGTCCACCGCCAAGTCGCTGATCACAAGGAAGCCGCCTTCCACATTGCCCATCCCAACATTGCCCAGCCCATCATTGATCGGCCGCCAAGCCAGTCCGTCCTCGCTCACGAGCGCGCCGCCGCCCCCCGTGCCCACATAGACCCGCGGCGGCGACGTGTCCGCGACCGCCAAGGCCGTCGGCCTGCCTGGCAGTCCCCCAACCTCCAGCCACCGCAGACCATACGCCTCAGAGCGATACAGCGTCCCCAGCGTACGGACAAAAGCCATCCCAGCCCCCGTGCTGTCTACAGCAATCTCCTGCACCGGCTCCTCCAGGAGCAGATGCCCGCTGGCAACCAGCGCCCGCCCCGTCTTTCCTCCTGTATCCCGCAGACGATAGACCCCGTCTCTGTCCGTCCCCACATACAGCAGGCGATTGAACGCGTCAAATGCCACCGCGGTAACGCCCCCTACCCTGTCCGAACCCAGCCGGGTCTCCCTCCAGCTCTCGCCCCCATCGCGAGAAACGTAGACGCTAAGCCTGTTGGCCGCACCGATATACACGTTCTCCGGCGCCAGCCGGTCCACCGCAACCGCATTGACGATCACACTGCCCGGTGTCGCAAGCGGATACCAATGCCCTTCGACGCCAACATGAAGCCGTCCGCCTTCCACCGCATAGCTGCGTTCACCGTCCCGCGCCGCCGCCGCATAGGCGCGGATGTCCTCCAATCCAGCAATCGAACGCCCCCCGGATTCGGACCCCGCCGCGGCGCCCACCGACGCGACCAGTGTCAGCAGCAACAAGGTCATTCCTGTCAAAACGAATCGAAAAATCATGGCTGAACCTCCTGAAGCAAACCCTCAATCTTTCAATGCCTTGAGTTTACATCCGTCGCCAGCAACCTTCCGGCCAGCTTCCGGAACGTTTTCGGACCGTTCGCTTACGCTCGACGCCCTCCCCGTCGATCCACCACATGCTCGCCTCGCGGCGCGAACCCTCCCTCCCCAAATCACGCCGTCAAACACAAATCGTTATTCTTCGCGCCCCATCGCGGACAAATGAAGTTCCCCGCAGTTCCCCTTCTCCACACACCTCCGTGGACAAAGGATCTCCTTCACCTTCATGGTGGCGTCCTTTAGTTTTTCAGGGAATCTCATTTCTTATTCCCTTGCTGGCGAAGCAGTTCAGCCGTTCCCTGTACTCTTCACCGTGTGAGCAATGTCAAGCGGATTCACACTCCCAGGCTTCCCTATGAGCAGCGGCGCCGTCGAATCCGCAGCCAAAACTCTTGTCCAACAGCGCATCAAACTGAAGTGGCATGCGCTGGTCCCGTGACGGCGCTCAGGCCATGCTGGCTCGCCGCGTGCCCCTACTCAGCGACCTTTGGCATGAAATACCCATCTGACCAACTCCGCCCCAAATTTGGACTGCACCCCAAAACTAAAGACTGCTTGCGATGCCCATTTGCGTATGCTATGATTTAATCTGCCAATGAATACGCACTGGCCGCTGCGCCACCTGAGTGCGGCATGCTGCCTGGTTACAGCTGGGCAAAAAACCTGAAAATAGAGCCCAGGGGCAGTTTGAGGTCGCCGCCCGGGCTCCAGTTTCCAGATCTCACGTCGTCAATTGGGGAGTTGGCCTGCAAAAGCGGAGAACAACGATGGGCAAGCAGTCGCGCTCACTTGATAGAGCAGTTGCGCAACCGAAAAACTTGAAGTGGATGCCGCGCTTCCTTTTGATCCTGTCGGCAATCCTTTTCCTTTCCGCCTGCACTCGCGAGCGTATCGCCCAGGAGGTCGAAAACTCCTTGGGACCGCAGCAAGAAGAACCGGTTGTCATGCAACCGGATACGCCGCAGCCGACGGCAACTCTCGCTCTTCAACCCACGCCGGAAAATACACCGGTGCCCTCTACCATCACCTATGAAGTCAAACCGGGCGAAACACTCTCCATCATCGCGGATAAATTTGGCACCGAGATCCAGCGAATTCGCGAAATGAACCTGTTGACGACCGACGCCCTGCAAGTCGGCCAGGTTCTGCGTCTACCCAATGTGCCCGGCGTAACAACGCCTGAGGGCCTTCCTACCCCCACTTCAGAACCGTTCCAATACACCGTCCAGCAGGGCGACACCCTTCTGTCAATTGCGCTCCGCTTCAACGCGCCCCTGAACCAGATTCTCGCCCTCAACTCTCTGCGAGACGAACACAGTCTCTCCGTCGGTCAGGTCCTGCTGATTCCGGGCGCAAGCTCCTCCACCGATCAACCCGCAGCTGGCGGGAGCGCCGCCGACCCCGCCCTGTCCCGCATCGCTGGAACGCACACTGTCCGCCCCGGCGAGACCCTGGCCGCCATCGCCGAACAGTACCAGGTGACTCTGCCCGAACTGATCGCCTTCAACAGCAACTCGATTACCAATCCCCATGTCGTCCCAGTCGGCACCGTGCTTCGCATCCCAGGCCTCACCGCCGCAGATGTCCGTACGCTGAACCAGACACTTTATACCGTCCAGGCAGGCGACAACCTCCTCGCCATCGCCCAGCAATTCAATGTCACTGTCCAGGCGATTATGGCCGCGAACAACATCGCCAACCCCGACCTGCTTCGCGTCGGCGATCAACTGATCATCCCGTCGCCAGACCCCTGATCCCCTCCAAACCGCCTGCCCCAGGCCCCGGGCCCGCCGGCTCGCGCTGACCTCTCCTCCTCCACGCTTAACGCCAGGAACGCGCAAAGACAGCTCGGCTCAGCCGGGCTGTTTGTGTTCATCCGCTCCAGGCAGCGGCTATGTTAACGCGTTCGGTGTTCGATTCCAGTGGGGCTGGCGACGAGCAGGTCCGTCGCCAGATCGAGGAAAAGGCCGTGCTCCACAAGGCCGGCCCGACCTTCCAGCGCGCCAGCAATAGATTCGGGATTTTCCATCGGGCCGAACTGACAGTCAAGGATCAAATTCCCGCTATCAGTCCGAAAAGGACTGCCATCCGGGAGTATGCGCACCTGTACAGTTGCCCCGAGTCGTTCAATGTAGTCAATTTGGGCGCGCAGACCAAACGATATCGCCTCAACCGGCAGGGCCCATTGCATGCCCAACCGCTCAGACAGCTTGCGCTCATCCACGATGATTATCTCTCGATCACTGGCCTGGGCCACGATCTTCTCCCGCAAGAGCGCCCCGCCGCCGCCTTTGATCAACCGCAGCTGCGGATCCACCTCGTCAGCGCCGTCTATCGTCAGGTCCACACGCGGATGGCATGCCAAAGTGGTGAGCGGAATCCCCAGCCGGCTCGCGTCATCGGCAACCTGCTCCGAACACGGGACACCAAGTATATCCGTGAGCCTGCCCTCCATCAACCGTTCGGCGATGCATTCGAGCGCCTTGAGCGCCGTGCTTCCCGCGCCCAAGCCGACGATCATCCCTGATTCAACATGCGCGACCGCCGCTTCCGCCGCCTGCCGTTTCAGTACGCCAATATCTTGCATCAACTCACTCTGCCGCATCGAAACCTGTCCGCCGCCACTGTCGGAGCTTACCCAATCCAATTCAGCGCCGCGCATCGCCGATCTGCCGCCGCCGCCGCTCCAACGCCGCCCTCAAACAGCCTCTAACGAATCGACAATCCGTTCCAGCTCGGCCTGCGCATTCTCCCCAAGGTCAACCCGTATCACGCGCCGCCCTGCATTGAGCAACGCCTGCCGGTCTCCCAGCGACTGCGCCTGGATCAGGACGCCGAACGGTACTGTCGACCGCGAAGCGCCGGGCTCGTCGGGAATGCCGGCGTCGGAAGCCGGGCTGTCCGTAAACTGAATGAACAGACCGTTTCCGCCATCCCCCTTGTGCAGTTGACCCGTGGAGTGGAGGAAGCGGGGACCGTAGCCGAAAGTCGTCGCCAAACCGGTCCGGTCTCGCAGACCGCGCTGCATCTTGCGAAACAGTCCGTCCATCGCCGCGCAGGGCCTGACATATGCCTGTATGCTGAGGTAATCCCCCGCACCGGCCTGCCCCACAAACGCCGCCAGCGTCCCGGCCGGGCTGCCGGACCGCGCCGCACCGTCCTGCGCGCCAAGGTATACCCTGACGCCGTCGGCCTCCAGCGACGGCTGTAACTTGGGCAGGCTTCCGCTCTCCATATAGGCCGACATCATCTGGCGCGACTGCTGCTTCGCAGACTCCACATCCGGCTGGTCGAAGGGATGTATCCCCAGCCGGGCGCCCGCCACAGCCGTCGCAAACTCCCATAGGAAAAACTGCCCGCCCAAATCATATCGATCGCGAAAACGGACCCGAATGACCGGGTGGCCCGCGTCAATTAACGCCTGTACGAACCCATCCTGCGCGCCGGCGTCGCTCCATTGCAGATGAACGAACAACCGGTCCGAACCATATGCGTCGACCGAACCCGTCGGTTCACCCACGACCGGCACAATTCCCGTCCCCGATTTGCCGGTGCTCTCAGCCACAAGCTGCTCCAGCCAGTCCGCGAACGAAGCCACCTCACTGTCCGCGATAATCGTCAGCTTGTCCCTTCCCGCCTTGGCCGCCTCCGCCATCACAACCCCAATCCGGGCGGCTGGATTGACCGAACCGGTCACATGGCGGCCGCAGTCGTTCATCGCCTCCTGGGCCCGGCGCAACAGACGCCGTAAATTCACCCCGACCAGCGCCGCCGGCGTCAACCCAAAGTGCGACAGCGCCGAATAGCGGCCGCCGATATTTGCGTCATTGATATAGACCGCCCGGAACTTGCACGCCTCGCCCAGCTTAACCAAATCAGAGCCCGCATCCGTAATCGCTACGAAATGCGCCCCCGCCTCTTCGTCGCCCAGCCGCGCCTGAACCTGGTTGTAAAAATACTTGAAGAGCGAAACTGTTTCTGCCGTCGTGCCCGACTTCGTGGCGACAATAAACAATGTCTTCGCCGCATCCAACCGGTCGGCCAGGCCCCGGACAGCCGCCGGGTGCGTGCTGTCCAATACCTGTAACCCCATCGGCCCGCTGCCGAAAGTGCGCCCAAATACCTCGGGCGCCAGGCTGGACCCGCCCATCCCCAGCAGAACCGCCTGCGTGTAGCCCTCCTGCTGCACATCCTGCAACAGCGCGGCAATGCAGTGCCGCTCCTCCTCCATCCTGGTCGCGATGTCCAACCAGCCCAATCGATTCGCGATCTCGTCCGGCCTGTCTCCCCACACGCTCGGGCTCCTGGCCCAGATGCGGGTTACAATTCGCTCTCTGTCAATCTCCTCCAGAGCCCCCTCTATCTGGCTCCGGAGGCCGCCGAAAAAAAACCTGCGCGCTCTCGAGTCTGGTTGTCGTCTCCGCCTGAGACTGCGGCCACCTTTTCGGCAATGCCAGACATCAGCTCATCAAAGGAGTCGGCAAAGGCGTCCACACCCTCAACCATTAGCTGAGAGGTGATTCCATCCAGCTCGATGCCAAGTTCGGCAAGCCGCGCCAACTGGTGGCGGGCCTCCTCCACATCCGTATCCACCGTTCGCGCCGCAGTGCCATGATCGAGAAAGGCGTCCAAAGTCTCCGGCGGCACCGTATTGACGGTGTGGGGACCAATCAGCGAATCCACATACAGCGTGTCCCGATACGCCGGATTCTTGGTGCTGGTGCTTCCCCACAACGGACGCTGTACCCGGGCCCCCTTCGCCGCCAACTTTTCCCAGCGAGGGCCGCCGAATAACTCGGAGAAGCGGTGATAAGCCATCTTTGCATTGGCGATGGCAATCTTCCCCTGCAGTTCGTTGTTGCCAAGATCCGCTAGCGCGGAGTCTGCCTTGCCGTCCACCCGGCTGACAAAGAATGAAGCGACCGACGCAACCCGGCTGAAATCCACGTTCGCTGCAGCCAGCTTCTCCAACCCGCGAAGATACGCCAACGCGCTGTCCTCGTACTGCTGCAGCGAAAAGATCAACGTGACATTGATATTGATGCCCTCGCCCGTGAGCGTCTCAATGGCAGGTATTCCCTCCGGCGTCGCCGGCACCTTGATCATCACATTCGGCCGGTCCACCAATGACGAAAGCCGGCGCGCCTCCATCACGGTTCCTTCGGTATCGTATGCCAGCTTCGGGTTTACCTCCAGGCTCACATACCCGTCCTGCCCATCCGTGCCGCTATACACCGGCTGCATGATGTCGCAGGCGCGCCGAATGTCCTGAATCGCAAGCGTCTCATAGATGTCAGAAACCGATCTGCCTTCTCCGACCAGCCGTTCAACCGCGGCATCATAGTCGGTGCTGGCCGTAATCGCCTTCTGAAATATCGACGGGTTGGATGTTACGCCTCGCAGACCCTGTGCGACCAGGTCACCCAGCTCGCCGGAGTCCAGGAAGGAGCGCCGTATGAAATCCAGCCAGATCGATTGGCCGATCGCCGCCGCTTCATTCATCCTTGTCATAATTGCTCATCTCCTCAATCGCGTAAGAACACTCTGATGTTGGAAAGACTGCGCCCCTTGTCCTCTCCATTTATGTGCGCAATCACTTGCGCGCCTCGTTAGCAAACTGGCCCCCGGGCCATGCCCCCTTGACGCTCGACCAGAAAGGCAACCGGTTGCCCTTCGCAATCCTACTTCGGCGCATAGAGAGCGGCGGCATCCAGCTCTGCGTCGCCTCCCCCTTGAATCAGGGCGAGCGCCGCCATCGCCCCTCCGATCAGTCCAGCGTGATTGCGCATCTGCGCTGCGACAATCGGCGCACGCACATCGATGTATTTGACATACTTCTTGCTCTTCTTGCTCACGCCGCCGCCAATAATAAACAAATCGGGCGAAAGAAGAAACTCAACAGTCTGAAAGTATCTGTTCAGCCTCTTGCCCCACTTCTCCCAACTCAGTTTCTCCCGTTTGCGGGCGCTGCTCGCCGCCCGGCTCTCAGCGTTGTGGCCGTCAATCTCCAGGTGCCCGAACTCCGTGTTCGGAGCCAAATGTCCATCGACAAAAAGCGCCGAACCAATGCCTGTTCCCAACGTAAGCAGCACCACCACCCCCGGTTGGTCCCTGCCCGCGCCGAATACCATCTCCGCAATGCCCGCGGCATCAGCGTCGTTGACGATCGAGGCCGGACAGCCCGTTACCCGTTCGAAAAGCGCCGGGGCATCAGTGCCGATCCACGAATCGTCCACATTGGCTGCCGTGCAAACAATGCCATTGCGTATCACCGACGGAAATGTGCAACCCATCGGGCCGACCCATCCAAAGTGACGCACAATCTCCATTACGACTTCCGCCACTGCCTCCGGCGTCGATGGATTCGGCGTCCCGATGCGCCGGCGCTTCGTCAGCAGCTCCCCTGTCTCCGCGTCAACCACCGCGCCTTTTATGCCGCTGCCGCCAATATCAATCCCTAAAATGTCCATCTGGTCCTCCTTGGGCCGAAATGAGCAGTGCCGGATCCAATCGGCGAATGCAAGATCGCTCTGGCCGCACGTCCCCTCGCGGAGCAGTCATCGCCTCTTCACAACTGTCTCTATCCTCTCCCCAAACCGAAAATCAAGGCATCTATCGAGCAATGCGCGTTACTTGAATGCCAGGTCGGATGCTCTCCGCATTCCTCCCCTCAGACGTGGCGCTCAACCCGCGCCACCCCCCCAGTCCGCGCCGACTCCAACATCGCCTCCACAACGGCCAGGTCCTGTAACGCCTCCTCCGGGCTATTCCGGTGCGCCGCGCCGTCCCGCACCGCCGCGACAAAGGCAGCCAGCTCCTCGCGCACGCTGATCAACACATTGAACGCCTGACGCTCGCTCTCGCCGTCCCGCTCCACCACAAGCTCCCCGCGCGAAACGCGCAAGCTGCCCTCGGTCCCGCCTATGTGCACCGCATCGGTTCCCAGCGAACTGCCGACCGCATACGTGACCATATACGTGCCGACAACGCCGCTGGCAAATCGCAGCGCCGCGCCCATCGTATCGGCCGGCGGCAGGTCTTCCCGATTTGCCGCCGTCAACGCGCACACGCTCTCGATCTCTCCCAGCGCCGCCCGCAATCCCGCCGCATGGTGCACTCCGCCATCCAGCAGATAACCACCCGGAAATCCGCCCGCATTCCGCCAGGATGACCCCTGATACTCGGCCCTTATCGGCAGCTGCAACGACACGTCGCAAAACACCGGCCGCCCAATCCGTCCGCCGCGAATCGCCTCCGCCGCTGCCTGAAAAGCCCCCTCGTAACGCCAATTCTCCCCCACCATCCACACCTGGTCCGCAAAGGACCGGCTGTGGGCGATCAGGGCCTTCGCCTCGGCAACTGTCGGCGCAATCGGCTTCTCGCTCAAAACATGCTTGCCCGCCTCCAGCGCCTGCCGCACCACCCCGGGCAGCGCCGGAATCGGGAGAACAATATCAACCGCCTCAATACGCTCGTCCGCCAGCAGCACGCCAAGATCAGTGTGAACCGCAACCTCGTACGGAATCGAGTCCGCCACGATTTCGGCGGAGGCCCGCGTTCGGCTGTACACAGCCGCAATCTGCGCCGCATCCCCCAGCTCCAGCAAAGACGGCGCATGCGCTTTGCGCACAAACGCCCCCGCTCCGATCAGAGCAACGCGAACCGGTCTACCCATCGTTACCCGCCGCGCACACAGCGAATGCCGTGGTTGATATCGATTTCCCCATTCGTTTGGCTTTCGCTGGCAACTGATGCTATCGTGGACGCAGGTAAAGCCTACCGCAGGCTGTGGTTCAAGTAGCCACATTATATCACACTGCGCCTGGGGAGACAGTTGAAACCACTGCTGCTGCTGCTGGCCGTTCCGCTTCCGCCGCAATCGCTGGAAGCCCTCGGCCCCCGCATCGAAGAACGTGAAATAGATACCCCCTACGGACCCGTCGGTCCCCTCGCCCGCCGCGGCCTCCCGGACAGTGCACCGATCTGGATCCAACCCTACTACGGCCTCCCCTCCCGCACCGATCCCAGGGCGACGCTCTCCGCCGCCCTGGCTCTCGGCATCGATCAAATCATCGCCTGTGACAGCGTCGTCGCCGTCAATCCAGTGCTGGGTCCGGGCCACCCGCTCCTGATCACCGACTATATCGATTTCACCCGCCATCAGCCGCAGACCTTCTTCGAGCGCGAGGGCACGGCAGGCCTCAGCCAGGCCCCCGCGGTCTGCCCCCGCCTGACAAACGCGCTGGCCCGCATCCTTCCCGCGGCGCCCGGCGGCGTCTACCTGGGCGTAGATGGGCCCAGGCGCGAAACCGCAGCCGAAGCCCGCATGTTTCGCGCCTGGGGCGCCGACGTCCTCGGCCAGAATCTCGTGCCCGAAATCGCGCTCGCACGTGAGCTGGGCCTCTGCTTCGCCGGCCTCGCCGTCGTCGACGCCATCAGCGCCGAACGCCCCGCCCCGCCGGACCCGGCAGACAACTACAGCGGGCTGGAGATCGTGTTGCAGGCGCTCTCCGCGTTCTCCCTATCGCTCCGCGAAGACTCCCCCTGCGACTGCGGCGGCCGCCTCGCCAGAACCCTTCCTGCCGGGCGCGCCGACCCTGACGACCAACCCGCCCGACCGCCTCGCGCATGAAAATCTCCCAACTCTACGACCAACTCGAACTCTATAGCGAAGGCGATCCCCCGTCCCACTCAATCTTCGTCCTGGCGCGCCTGCTCGGCTTCCCCGACAGACTGCTGATCATCGACCCGCCTCCAGACGTCAGTACGCGCTTCGACGTCGCTGAAGACACCGCCGCCCTCTTCACCCGCGCAGCCGGCGATGTCGGCCTGCCGCTCGTTCAGACCCAGCCTGGCGGCGTCGCGCACATCACCGTCGGCCAGCACCTGCTGGATATCTACTCCCAACAGCACGCCAATCTGGTCTACTTTCCAGCGATGGGGATTCTCTGCGGGGGCGCCTTCGGCAGCGATCTGACGCTGCCGGAACTAGGCGAAGGCTCGGATGGCGAGGATGAGATTGACAGCCTGCGCCTCCTGGCCCGTCTGGTGAAGGGGCGCCGCCTCCAGCTCTACGTCCCCCACACCGGGTCCGTCTCATCCGACAAGGTGGAGGTCATGGGCCGGCTTGCCGCCGACGTAGGCTACTTTCACGGGCTCCGGCGCACACTGTCCCAGGCAGTCGCGCAAGACGACTTCTGGAACCGGTCTGAAGAGATAACCGAATCTCTCCTGCCTGAAAACCGCCGTACGCCCGCCTCCATCGCCGCCCACAACCAGAACATCCAGCGCCTCTACAACACGATCCAGCCGTGATCTTTCAGGGCCTCTTCCCCTTCGAGCAATGTTTATCGACTTCCATTTGCTGGCTTTGCAGGAAGATGTAGCTCAATAGCCTCCTGTTTCTGCCCCGACTGTCGTGTAACCAGAGTTGCTATCCGTCAGGTAAGATTCCATCCTGTCAAAGAGTGTCAACTGAGTAGGGTGGCCTCCGGCCGAATCGTACAGAACTTCCCCCTCTGTCGACATCACTTGGCTGACAAACGCGTCGATCCCTTTCCCAAGGCAATCTAGCATCTTCTCCTCCATCTCTGGGTCTTTCTTGTGGTGAATCTCGCGCAACAGTCTTCCCATCAGGATCACCTTTGCATCTCCCAGAGATACTCTGATCCCTACCTCTTTAAGAGAAGCGACCTGCTGTTTCGCCGAACGAACTGCTTCGGCTATCGCTGGGTCTGCTTGTTGTAGGTTCTTTCTTTCCGTCTCCCGGCGGCAAACCATGATCAGGTCCAGATGGATTGGTGACTTGGCCTGCTTCAAAGGCATCGCAACTGACATTTCGGCCTTGATTGGGTAGCTTTGACAACAAACAAAGCCTGAATGCCTGATGGCTCTGTGCAATGCAGTCCACCCCTCGTGGCGAGAATGATGGTAAGTGAAGATGAGAAGGCCATCAGTGCGGAGCACCCTTTCTATCTCAGCAAAGACGCTCGTCAGTTTGGCAGTAAACTTGCCTGGATTTGTGTCCTGAACTTCCCTTGGGGAACGCGTTGTTTCGCTGGGGGAAATCTCTAAGGTCTGATTCAACCAGTAATAAAAGAAGTCCGCGAGCTGCGAGTAATGCACGTTGTCGAAAAAAGGAGGGTCGGTTATGACCAAATCGATGCTCTGATCAGCCAGGTCAGTACAGCTTGAATCGCCGCTGCTCAAATATACCGCCTTGGCATCCGATTGAAACTGAGCGAAGTCGCTGGCAATTGGTAGGGCAAGTTGCTTATTTATTCCATGAACCTTGGAACTCTTGTTTCCTTGCACCCTAAGCTCAAACGGATCGGTCTTATATGCGATGGCGCGCTCTACGCGCGAACGAAATAAGGTAGAAAACGCCCCGGACGACTTGCTCGTTCCCCAGATGTTGGCCTCTATTGGCATAGTCTCAGGCTTAAGAACATGGTGAGAGAACATGTGACGGACCGCGCCAGTCCCCTCGCCTTTGAAAGATGTAAAGAGATTATTGAACTCGAGTACGCCAGAGAAAAAACACGCAAACAGCAATCGCAAGTCGTCGCGGTCGATTCCCTTTATCGCATCGACCATATGACGGATGCAAACTAACTGTCTATCAGATACCATCTGGTGCCAATATCTGTAATTATGCTTCAACAGCTGATCAGTATTGTATCCTGGGGCAATCGCTATCTGCGGAAAGCTGCCCGCTACCTCCGCGTACCTCACGGCAACTCGGCGCTCTACTTCCCGATCACAATCATTAATGGGTTCATAGACCTTTCTTCCATCTTGAGTCAGAATCAGTTTCGCATAGCGGCGAAAACCGAGTGGGGACTTCAACTGCTTCATCCTGTCTACGAGGCGAAAAACATACTCGCAGTGTGGACAGGAAACGGTCGCCCCCTTCACGTTTCCTCTTCGAGGGGCATATGTCACGCTGCACGCGGGGCAGCAAGCAGTTTCGGCATCGTATCTGATTAGGCCCAACTCACCACAATCAGGACAAACGCTTCTCGCTGAAGGATCCTTTCTCGGGGCTGCATTTCGAGAAAATATCCGAGTCTTGAAAAGGTCAATGTTTCGACTGCAATTTGGGCAAGCGACAACCTTTACGAGGAAGTAATAGAGAACGAGGGCCTCATCACCTTCCCTCGTCTCTGTGGAAAAGTAGGGCAGTAACGTAGGAGCCAGTTCCTCGTCCAATTGTTGAAATGTTGACAGCACTTCGGCTGACGAGTACTGCGACATAGCTGCTTGGCAGGACAAATAGGCAACCGGGTTGATGTCCCGCCCAACTGCTCTGCAGCCCAGCTTTACTGCCTCGCCAACAGTCACGCCGCTTCCCATGAATGGATCGAAGACCGTTCTCTCGACGAAATCATTGGCAGAGTAGAAATGCTTCCAAAAATCGTCCGTTTCATCCAGACACGCCCCCAGTAGAATCCCCCGAAACACAGACCCAAGTCTTTTCGCCCACCACTTGTGGAGATAGTAAACGGGACGATATATCTCTTTTCGCCACGACTCCCTTTCCGCAATGAGTGAGAGCTGCGCAAACGGGAACCCTGATTCAATTCTCTTTGGCATTTGACCCTCGAGATATCGCGACCACTCTCCCTCCTCTAGCGAAATCCAAAACTCCGCATGAAGCTCTCTTCCGCTCCATCGTTCTTTCCTCTTTCGTAACTACTCAGGCTAAGGATAAGAAGAACGAGAGCAAAGGCAAGGCAAACAGAAAGCTATTGCGAATTTTATGTTGGGTGCGATAGAGTAGGGAATATGAGCGAAGCCACGGAAAGAGGGCGAGAGAATTTTGAGA
>JAJEBF010000001.1 GCA_022824025.1 Caldilineaceae bacterium | reverse complement strand
AGGGCGCCCAAACCTTCTGTGCCATCCGTTCCTATCTCTCTACCGCTCGCAAACACGGCCTCAATGCCATTGATGTCATCTACAATGCTTTTCTAGGCCATCCCTTCAGCCCTCCTCTACCTTCAGGCTGAGTAGTTACCTCGCAGGAGTTCGAGCGCACGCGAGGCGGTGACGGCGAGGGTGCCGGTATGGATCTCATAGGTGGCCTTGACGCCATACTCACATGCGAGCTCGGCCAGCCTGGCGTAGCCGGCGCGGGCTTCCAGGAACTGCGGCCAGTAGGGTCTGGCGCGGTCGTGTTTGGGGGCGTCGATGCGGATCAGGGGCGGGCGGTCGGGGTCGATGGCGAGGGCGCCTTTGAAGAGCTTGACGACGTGCTCGGTATCGTCGTAGCTGGCGTTTGGCGCCAGGGCAGCGACGCGGATACCGGTGCGTTTGACGGCGGCGCGAATCTGGTCGGCCTTGTCGAGTATATTGTCGGGGCTTACGTCGGAAAGATGGCGGCCCCAGAAGAAAGGCTCTGAATTGGGATCGTCGGGGTTATAACGGCAGCGCAGCTCGACGGCGTCGTAGCCGTACTGTTGCAGCTTGTCGAAGGTTTCATCCAGTTCCCAGCGGGGAAGCATCACAGAGGTGCAACTCAGTTCCATACGGGACTCCTTTGCGGCGGAGGAAGAAGGGAGGCAGGAAGACGGGACGTTCCCGGTCCTGGCCTTTCTCATATTACACCGGGATTGAGCTGGCGGCACTTTTCGAGGACCGCGATTTGGGCGCGTACGCTTTCGGGGGTGATGTCCAGCTCTTGTCCCTGGCGGATGGAGCCGTAGAGGGCGCGATACAGCTCCTGAACGGAGGCGGCTCCGTCGTAGTCAAAGGAGATGCGCTCCTCCTTCCAGGGAAGCTGTTCGCGATTGTAGACGCGGTCGCGGGCGATGGGCGCTTCGTCCAGAACGAGGGGCGGCGCTTCGGCGGGGTTGAAGTATTTCAGGCGCGCTTCTTCCCGGTAACAGGCCATCGATCCTTGCGTGCCCAGCACGAGGAAGTTGGGCTGGGGGACGGCGCAGGCGGTGGTGATGTTGATCTCGATGAGCGGACCCTGCCCAGGCTTGGGTTTGAGAATGATTTTGACGTGGCTGTCGGCGTCGCCGGCATAGAGCGGCGTGGCTTCCATGTGGCAGAAGACGTCCGGCTCCGGGTCGTCGATGAGGAGCATGCCCATGTCGACGAAGTGGGGGCCGCTGTTGTTGAGCATGCCGCCGCCGTAGCGTTTCATGGTCTGCCAGTCCCATCTGCGGCCGAAGCCGCCGTTGTGGATACGGACTTCTATGATGCGGCCGAGAATGCCGGAGGCGATCACTGCGCGCACTTTGACGAAGTCGGCGGCGTAGCGGAGGTTCTGGTGGACGGTGAGGAGCTGCCCGGTCTCATTGGCGGCGGCGAGCATGGCTTCGGCGCCGGCGAGGTCGCTGGCCATTGGTTTTTCGACGATGACGTGCTGGCCGGCGCGCATGGCTGCGATGGCCTGCTCGGCGTGGAGGTGGCTGGGGGTGGCCACGACCATGAGCTCGACGGCTTTGTCGTCAACGAGCTCCTCGTATGTGGAATAGGCGAGGCAGTCGAAGCGTTCGACGGCTTCGGCCTGTCGGTCGGGGTCTGGGTCGCAGACGGCGACGACGCGGAACTGTTCGGGGAGATGGGCACAGGCGTTGGCGTGGTTGTTCCATCCGGTGCGGCCAAGGCCGGCGATGGCTACGTTGATGGGTGTTTGGTTGGTCATGGTTAGTTTTGAGTTTTCAGTTTCTAGTTTTTAGGCTTCGCCCGAGAGGGTTCGCCCACTGAAGTCTGATTTCTGGCCTGATACTTTTTCGGACCAATTCCGAGGCAGTACCCGGGGAAAAGGACCCCCGGTTCAGGCAAGCTCGGGATGCTGGAGGATGTGCTTGTAGAGTTCTTTGCAGGAAATCATTTCCATCTTCTGGCTGGCGTGGTCGAGGAGGAGCCCGATCTGGGGTGCGTGTTTGTCGATGCGGTAGATGGACCAGGGGTGGAAGATTGGCATGTAGTAGAGAAGTCCCTGCTGGGTGCAGTAGTCGATGCCGGGCGCGTAGGCTTCGTAGACGCCTTGCGCGTCGCGGGGCATTTCGGTTGGGTAGGGCCATGGGAGCAGCGGCGGCCAGTGCATCTCGGCCGGCTGCCCGGTGAGGATGTTGTCGTGCCAGGCATGGGACGGCGTTTCCAGAAGTTCGGGGAAGCCGTCCTCGGCGTACCAGAAGGGCTGATCGAGGAGGGCGGGCAGGGTGCCGTTGGGGCCTTTGCCGACGCTGCGCACGTAGCGGTAGCCGGATTCCCACATGACTTCGAGAATTGCATGCTGGCCGCGGAAGCCGTTTGTGTATCCGCCGGGCGCGGTGAGGCCGTTGACCTCACGCCCGAAGGTGTCTTCGATCAGCTTTCTGGCGTCGCCCAGTTCATAGGTGAGCGCGGCCCTGTCCTCGCCCAGCTCTTTCAGGTTGGGATGGGTGAAGGTGTGGCACTGGATATCGAAGAGGGGATGGTCGAGAATCGCGCGCAGTTCAGGGCCGCAGAGTTCCAGCATTTTGGCGACGAGGAAGAAGGAAGCGGGCGCGTTGCGCTGCAGGTGCGCGTCGGCGACGGCGCGCACGCCGTCCAGGAATTCGGCGATATGTTCGGGCGTGTAGCTGAAACCCTTTTGGCGTCTGTTTCTATCCCACCAGGGGAATACGCCTTCGGTGTCGTAAGCAGCGACGTAGTATGACATGGAGCGCCTCTCTTTCAATCTCTCTGTTGTACGCGTGCTGACGTCCACGAACGCTTGATTCCCATCCGCATTAGGCCTCTTTACAGCTTACTCATCTTTTCCAGCACGGGCCAGAACTCCAGCTGCTCAACGGCGTGGCTGCGGTAGATGCCGATGCCGTCGGCTCCGCAGTCCATGGCCGCCTGGGCGGCGCGCAGCATCTGGTCGGGCTGCTGGAAGCTGCCGGGATGGTAGCAAGAGAGCTCGGCGATGACCGGTGTGCGGCCGGCGGCGACTTCGACGGCGTAGCTGAGCTGGCGCTGGAGCGCGTCGAGGTCGGAGTTGGTGCGGAACCAGATGTAGAACTCGTCGACGAGGCCCTGTTCGAGCCAGGCGGGCCAGTCGTGCAGGAGTTTGAGATAGTCCTCTTTTTCGCCGGCGATGAGCGTCGTGGAGAAGACGGCGTCGGGCTTGGTCTCTTTGACGGCGGCGCGCATCTCGGTCAGGGCGAGGGTGACGTAGTCGGCGCGGAACTGCAGCCATTCCGGGTCGTCGTTGGGCAGGTCGAAAGGGTTTTTGCCGTGTTTGGCCTGGAACTCGTTGACGGTGCGGTCCTCGTATCCGTAGGGGACGGCGCCGTTCTCGTCCTCGTTTCCGAGCACGAACTCGACCTGGATGCCGTCGCCCTGGGTATGGGTGAGGGTATCGACGAACTGCTGCGTCTGTTCGGCGCGTACTTCGGGGAAGGCGGCGCTCAGGTAGAGGTCGTCGCCCGGCTGCAGGGTGTAGGAACGGGTGCGCGTGAGGCTGCGGAACTGCGGGTTTTTGCTGGCGAAGTCGCTCATGGTGGTGGTCACTTTGGGCGCGTCGTAGATGGGCCGGTGGCTGTCCATGACGGCGCGGGCCTCGGCTGAGGTGACGGGGGGGCGCAGAAAGTCGAGGGACCAGCCGTAGGTGACGCGCGCCCAGCCATGGCGGGGGAAGGAGTTGTAGTTGATGTAGGGATCGACTTGGATACCGGCGGCGTGAGCGGCTTCGGTCAGGGCGCGGGTCTGGTCTCCGCCGATGATTTTGGTGATGCCGACGTCGGCGCATTTCTGCGTCCAGGCGGGCAGGTAGTCGGCGTAGTCGGGATCGGTTGGAATCCTCTCCACGACGGGCGGTCCCCAGAGTATGAGACGTTCAGGCATCTTTTCTTTTCCTCTTGGTGATGGAAAGTTTTCGCGGCTGGCGGAATCACCGGCAACTGTGGTTACAGTTCTTCGTCCAGACCTTCGAGCAGACGGTCTACCTCGCTTTCGTCGTTGAACGCGGCCACCGAGATGCGCATGGCGACTTCGACCGGGTCGGGCGGGGCGGAAAGCCATTGGGACTTGACCACGGTTTGATGGCGCTGGCTCATTCTTTCAACGAGGCTGTCCAAATCGGTCTTGGTGAAGCCTTCGAACTTGACGGAGGTGATTCCGGCGGACTTGCCGGGCAGTGTGGGTGTGATGATGCGGGCGCGATCGATGTGCGCGATGCCCCTGCGCAGGCGGGTGGTCAGCTCTGCAATCCTCGCTTGCATGTTTTCCAGGCCGATGCTCTGCATGATCTCGACGGCGCGGCCGAGGCCGACAACCAGGGCGTGGTTGTAGGTGCCGATCTCGGTGCGTGAGCGGGTGGTTGGCGCCGGCGTAGGGTCATCGGGGAGCGACCAGGGGCTGCGGTCGGGGATGAAGTTGGGGCGAAAGCCGGGGAGCTGTTTTTCGGCGACGTACATATAGCCGGTGCCCATGGGGCCGAGCAGCCATTTGTGGCCGGAGCCGACGGCAAAGTCGCAGTCGAGGTCGCGGAGGTCTACCGGCATCTGTCCGACGGATTGGGCCAGGTCGAGCATGACGGGCACGCCGGCCTTGTGGGCGACGGCGGCTGCCTCTTTGACAGGGAGCAGGCGGCCATTGGGGGAGGCGATGTGGCTGAGGCAGATCAGGCGGGTGCGGTCGTTGAGTACGTAAGCGAGGTCGCCGAGAAAGTGTTCGTCGTAAACTTCGCCCAGCACGACTGTCTTAACGCCGTACTTCTGTTCCAGGCAGTAGGAGAGGCCAAAGGTGCTGACGTGTTCGAGGGTAGTAATAACGAATTCGTCGCCCTCCTGCCAGTCGATCCCGCGCGCAATTTGTTGCATGGCCCGGGACGTGTTCGTCTCGATGCCGAGCTCCTCTTCCTTTACGTTGAGCATTCGCGCCAGGCCACTGCGGGCGGCGGCCTCGCGTTCGGTGTGTGACTGCCGGCCGGCGGCGGTTGCGGGCCCGCGGCGGGCTTCGGTTTCCATGGTTTCGCGCACCGCTTGCAGCACGGAGTCGCTGGCGGGGCCGTAGGTCCCGGTCTGAAAATATCCGACTTCCCTGGTCATGGGAAGGTCCTGCCGAAGCTGTTCCACCGTCATGCGTGACATTTTCTGGGCCTTGTGCTGGATGGAGTTAGAAAGAAGCCCTTCCGGCGAAATGTGAGCAGGCGAGATAGGCGCTGTAGAAGACCGCCGGGTGGGTACTGGGAATGATAACCGACATTGACGGTTTCTGTCTAAGGGGCGGGGGAAGGGCGGGGCTGTTGTCTGAACGGGGATGTGGGGGGATTTTTAAGATTTGGGGGATGGGCGTTGATCTGTAGGCGGGCGGCGGGGGCGGGAGGGGAAGGGGGGAACGGCGGTGGTCGGTGGTGGGGCGGGGCCTCGGGTGTGAGAGGGGGGCAGAAAGGGCGCAAGTTCCGGGCTGCCTCCGGGAAATCACGGTGAGGCGGGCAGACCGCTCTTCTTGACGACCACAGATTTGGACTGCACACGTCGGAAGCGGCATCGGGTTGGCAGAACGGGGGGCCTACAGTAAGATTGGAGATCGCCGGGAGAGTGAGGAAGTCAGTGGTCGGTGAGTGGGCTGAGGCGGCGAGGCGCGCGCGATCCTGGCGGACCGGACTCACTCAGGATTGCGCATAGGCGAGTCGCGGCCATTCGAGTTTGGCCGAGGAAAGTCGGGGGCGCCCGGTTCGCAGGGGATGCCACCCGCGAGATATGGGATGAGTCAGACAACACCGCTGCCCCAGGCAGCCGCAGAGGGAATCGAGAACCGGGGGATTCGGCGTCCGCGCTGGGGGGTTGCGGCGTTTCTCGTGTTTGCGCTGGTCGTGGTGCTGGTCAGCAGCATGAACACGCCGCAGGCCCGTTTTTTTGCGGCGGAGCGGTTCCAAACGTTTGTCACGATTTTCCTGAGCCTGTTTATTGAAGCCGCGCCGTTTCTGATTGCGGGCTCGATCGTGTCGGGCATCATCGCCGTGTATGTGAACGCGGGGATGGTGGAACGCTACATACCGAATCATCCTCTGCTGGCGGCGCTTGCCGGCGCGGGGTTGGGGTTTGTTTTCCCCGTGTGCGAGTGCGGCGTGGTGCCGGTGACGCGCCGGCTGTACGGGAAGGGGCTGCCGCTGCCTGTGGGCATCGCATTCCTGCTGGCCGCGCCTGTGATCAATCCGGTGGTCATCTTCAGCACCTATGCGGCCTTTGGTTGGGGGCCTGTGCTGTGGGGGCGGGTTGTTTTCAGCATATTGGTGGCGTTTACGGTTGGGCTGATCTTTCATTTGGCCCGCCCGCGTGAGATCCTGCTGCCGGAGACGCTGGCAGGAGCCGGCGATACCGACTATCTCGCGCAATACGATAGCCTTGATGTCGGCGGCCACGGTCATGTGCGCGACCACGAGCGCCGTCACGAACAGGGCGGCGCGCGTCCTGGCATCTGGCAGGCGCTGGTGCTGGCGGGCGATGATTTTCTGGACATGGGGCGCTATCTGATTGTGGGCGCGATGCTGGCGGCGGCGATGCAGACTGTCGTTCCCCAGTCCACACTGCTGACCATTGGTCAGGGGCCGGTGATCTCCGTCTTTGTGATGATGGCGCTGGCGTACATTCTATCGGTCTGCTCGACGGTGGACGCGTTTATTGCGCTGGCCTTCAGCAACGCCTTTACGACGGGCTCGCTGTTTGGCTTTCTCGTGTTCGGGCCGATGGTGGACATCAAGAGCTCACTGCTGTTTCTGGGGGTCTTTCGGAGGCGGACGGTCCTGTATCTGATCCTGCTGCCGCTGGCGCTGGTGGCGGTAATCGGGGTTTTCTGGAACGTGCAGGTTGGTGTTTGACGGATAGACGGCGGAAGACAGGAAAGGTGAAAGTTGGCACAGGATTCAGCTAGCGTGACAGGCCGGCTGTTGCGGCTGCCCAGGGTGCAGGCGGCTTTCAAAGGGTTGCTTCTGTTGGGGATGGGCGTATTTCTGTTCACGCGCATCACGTCGGGCACGCTCAACTACTATATCAGCCAACGGTTTGACTGGCTGACGGTGGCAGCGGTGGTCGGCCTGATGGTGGTGGGAGTAAGCTACCGCTACCTGCTCCAGGAGTCCGGCCAGGAGTCGGCAGGGGCGGACGGCGCTGGCGGGGACCGCCCCCATGATTACAATCAATCCCATCATCACCGCCACCTCGGACGCGACCACAGCCACACTTTGGGTTGGACGGGGTTTTTGCTCATTTCCCTACCCATTCTTCTCGGCCTGCTCGTGCCGCCCAAGCCCTTGGGCGTGGCCGCGCTGCAGAATCGTGAAATCAGCGCTGGGGGATTGGACTCCGTGCTGCCGGCGGCGGCGCGTTCTACGCAGGTGCGTGAGAGCAGCGAGCGCACGATTCTGGATTGGGTTCTGGCCTTTCACCAAGGCGAGCGGCCGGCCGAGACCGACACCGCGGATGTCGTTGGCTTCGTCTACCTGGACAGCGCCACAGAGAAGGCGCAGTTCACGCTCACCCGTTTTGTCGTTGGCTGCTGCGCGGCCGATGCGATGGCGGTCGGGCTGCCGGTCAGCCTGGGGGCGGGTCTGTCTTCTGAAGATGCAGTGGAGGAGGGCCAGTGGGTGCGGGTCGTTGGCCGGTTCGGCGCTTCCACGGGCATTGAGCTGCCGGTGCTGGTGGCGGAGCAGCTGGAGGTCGTTGCGGAACCCAACCAGCCCTATCTCTATCCATAACCCCTGTGACGAAGCGGCGGTAAGAGGCGGCCCGCTGCGGCTGCAGCCTACACTGGCTCCCTACTCTCAAATTCATGAGCCGTTTTGATCTGACCGTACTGTCGATCCTCAGCCTGTGCACGCTGATGCTCCTGGGTCTGTGGGGGCAGAGCCGCCGGGGTGTCGGGGACGACGGCGTAACCTATCTGCTCTACAAGACGGTTGACGAAGTCGGACGCGCGCAGTTGCATGCGTTGCCTTTTGCGGCCGGAGAGGGGGCAGCCGAGCAGGCTTCGAGACCCTTGACTCCGGATGAGGTCAGTGTGTGGGATTTCGCGCCGTCGCCGGATGGCAAGCTGATTGCGTACGGGGCGCTGGGGGAGATGGGATTCAGCGACCTGCGGTTGATCGATGTTGCCAGCGGGGAGGAGAGGCCGCTGCTGGCGTGCGAGAACGCCTCGTGCAGCGGGCCGAGCTGGTCATCCGACGGCCAGTACCTGGCGTACACGCGTCGTTCGGTGAACGCGTTTGCGTCCGGCGTGCTAAGCCCGCCGCGGATCTGGCTCCTGGATGTGGCATCGGGCGAAACAGCGCCGATTTTCAGTGACAGCCAGCGTCTTGGTCTGGATGCGCGCTGGTCTGTGGATGGGGAGTGGCTCTGTTTCGTTGCGCCGGAGGAACAGATGCTGGCGGTCATCAGTCTGTCTTCGGGGCCTGCGGAGGAGAGCGGGCAGACGGCCTTTTATCCATCGGCGACGGGAGAGACGTGCAGCTGGGATAGTGCGCGTCCCAGGTTGTATACGACTGAATTCAGGCAGAGCGGCGATGAATGGATGACCCATCTGATCGCGATCGACGTTGAAAGCGGGGAGCGGTTCGAGTTGAGCGAAGCCGCGCGCGCGGCCGGGGGGCTGGTCCACGACAGTTCGGCGGTTTCGTCGGCGGACGGCGCCTGGATCGCGTTTCGACGCAAGGAGCTGGAAGGCCCGGGCGCGACGCGTGGCAGCCAGATCTGGCGGATGCGCCCGGACGGCACGGAGGCGACTTCGCTGACCGGCGATCCCGCTTACGACCACGGGCCGCCGGTCTGGAGTCCTGACGGGCGTTATCTGGTCACGCGGCGTTTTCCGCTGCGGGGGCCGGAAGTGGTGCCCTCTCTGTGGCTGATCGACGCGGCGAGCGGCGAGGCGCGAATGCTGGTGGAGCCGGGAGACTTTCCCGCTTTTGCGCGGTGAATGCGGCCTGAGGCAGAAGGTGACAGTGCGTGACAGGATCAGCGGCCATCCGTTGCAGCCGGCTGTCGCGGGCAGCAACCCTTGAGCGCGGGCTGCCGTGCGCGGGGCGCCCCTTATGTTGATATCCCCAACAGGCCGCGGGTGAGCTGAAAATCTAGGTGATTGTGGACGGCGCTCTGTGGCTGGTAGTCACCGGCGAGCGTGCGCGCGGCGAGATCCAGAATCTGGTGGGGCCAGGCGCGGGGATCGCGGCAGAGCCGCAAATCGGATGCGGAGGGGGCGCCCTCGCCGGCAAGCTGCAAGAGAGGAACGAACGGATGGCCCGCTCTCAACCGCTCGGAATAGGCGATGAGCAGGTGGGCGCCGCTGGCGCCGAGACCGGTCAGTGTCTCGGTCCAGTGGGGGGTGGGCATTTCCATCAGGTGGAAGC
The DNA here is from genome assembly GCA_022824025.1 of Caldilineaceae bacterium. Lineage (GTDB taxonomy): Bacteria > Chloroflexota > Anaerolineae > Caldilineales > Caldilineaceae > Bin5. The sequence continues at coordinate 24,797 of JAJEBF010000001.1, read as the reverse complement.
CGGGCGTCTCTGCGGCCTGACCGTAGGCAAGGGAAGGCGATAATGCGGCGGCGTCCAGGCCGAGCGCTGCGGGGAATGCGGGCGCGTCGATCAATCCGCCTGAGGCCGGCGTGACGACGGCGCCGCCGGCGGCAGCGACGCAGCGGGCGACGCGGGCGAAGCTTTCGGCGGCTGGACCAGGGACAGGGCCGTCGCTGAGCAGCGCCAGGGACAGGCTGCGGTCGTCCCCAGTCGGACGGGGCGACGCGGCCTTGTGCGCCGTGAAGTAATCTTCGATTCTGTCGAGGACGCGGGCGATGCCGCCGTCCAATTGCACGCTGGCCCAGCCGAAGTCGGCTTCGGCGAGACCGCTGTCGCGCAGCAGCGAATGGATGTAATCGTTGTGGGCTTTTTCGCAGCCATGCTCAAGAAAGAGACACGCGTCGACCAAGGGGTGGGTGGCGTACCCGATCATGGTGCGGGCATAGATCTCCTGTGTTGAGGCGAAGGCGACGCCGCAGCCCTCGGTGTGCGGCAGCGCGGCGAACTGGGGCGGCGCGCCGGGTTCGCCGCGCCGCGGCTGGGCGGCCGTTCGGTTGAGGCGCTGCGCGGCCATGCCGGCGATCTGGCTGGAGCAGAGGCTGGTGGGCAGGATGAGGCCGATGCGGGCGCCGGGGGGATGAGGGAGGTCGATCCCTTCGGCTTCGGCGGGTTGCGTCCCGATTGTGAGCGGAGTCCCGTCCGGCCGGGGGCGCGCCAGGATGGTCTGCAGTTGGCTGTGGTCCTGCTGCTGCCAGTTGCGCCAGATGGAGATCTGCGAGTGCCCGGCGAGCTCGCCTTTGCTGCGTCGGCCGGAGACGATTTCGACGAGCAGGTCGAGCGTTTCGCTGCACAACTGGTCCATGGTCGCGCCATCGAGGTAGGCGCCGGCGTTCACGTCCATTTCCTGGGGCAGCAGCTCGAAGCGCTGCGTGGTCGTCATCACTTTGATGGTCGGCACGAATGGGAAGTTGGTGATTGAGCCGTTTCCGGTGACGAAGATGATCAGATTTGAGCCGCCGGCCACCTGGCCGGCGATGCTTTCCAGGTCGTTGCCCGGCGTGTTCATGAAGTAGAAGCCGGGGGCAGGGTCGGGCGGGGTTTCGTGGGGAGCCGGGTCGCGGGCGGGATGCACCATTCGTTGCGCGTAGTCTACAACCCAATCCAGACGCACATCCGGGTGGCGCTTGATGGCGGCGCCGATCGACTTGAGGGCGATATTGTAAAGCCCGCGCAGCTTGTTGCCGCCGGTGGGGTTGCCCTCCGCGGTCTGGCCGTGCCACGCCAGCCGCTCTTTGAACTGGGCGACAAAGTCGAGGAAGGCCTGGGCGGTGGCCAGGTCGCGCGTGTTCTGGAGGAGATAGGCTTCGGCGCCGATCAGCTCGTCGGTTTCGGCGAGGTTGGCGCGGCCGCCGTAGCGGATGACCTCTTTGGCGACGGCGGAGGCGAGCGGATTGCCGGAAAGGCCGGAGAAGGCGTCGGAGCCGCCGCACTGGAGGGCGATATTGAGGTGGGCGAGGGACTGGGGCGTGCGGGGCAGGGCAGCGACCCGGGGCAGCCAGCGCTCAACAGTCTCGGCGGCAGTTTGCAGGTCGGCTTCCCAATCCCCGGAGAGCGTGAAGAACCGATGCGTCACGGCTGACAGGGGATAGTTGTGGGCGCGCAGATAGGTTTCCAGTTCGGCGTTGCTGATTGCGCTGTCGGCGGCCGGGTGCGTTTCGCGGGAATCCACGGCCAGGACTGCGCCGACGTTGGGATGCACAATCAGGCCGGCGAGGGCGCGCAGCACAAAGTCGCGGTTGTTGAGCCGCTCGTAGCCGCTGCCCTCGGTGTGGGCGATGGCGACGATGCCGTCGAAGCCGGAGAATGCGGCCGCGGAAGGCTGCAGCGTCTGCGCCGCGCTTCTGGCGAAGGCTGCGGTGCTGGAGGTTGTCCCCAGGATGACGATCGTGTTGCGCGTTCCGACACCGCGTCCGCCGTCGCGGCGGAAGCCCAGGAAGGTGCGCTCTTCCTTGTACCGTTCCACCTGCCGGCCGGGGCGAAAGGCCGCTTCGTCGACCACGTAGGGGATGATCCGGTCCTGGAAATTAGGTTGCGGAGGGAGGGCGAAATCGAGGGAGCGTCCACTGAGCGCCTCGATCGCGCCGGCATTGCATACATAGTCGCCGGGCGCGATTGGCCGCGTTGCCATACCGAAAGGAAGACCCCAGGAGAGCAGGGGTTCGCCCTCTGTGATCGGTTCGATGGCGAAACGGTGGCCGACGAGGATGGGGGCGCCCAGCGTGAACCGGGCGCCGTCTCGCTCAATGGTCAGGCCGGCATCCAGGCGGCGGGTGGCGATGGCGACGTTATCGCCGGCTTGCGGCAGGCGGGCGACCGCGTCAAACGGAACCGGTCTGCGGCGGTCGGGCGGGGGTGGTGTGTTCGGCCTGTCATGCTGTCCCATCGGGCTCCTCCGTTTCGCGCCCTGCGATGCTGACGAGACGGTTCAAGTCTCTGACACGCGGACAGATTGATGCGGCATCCATCGAATCATACCGATCATCGCCAGCACCACCAAAGCGGAGGTGGCCGCGCCGAGCCAGTACGGCAATGTTGGCCCGCGGGCAAAGATTACGCCGGCGATCGCGGTGCTGATGATTGTGGACAAATTGATGCTCGACTGAAACCAGCCGAGTACGCTGCCGCGGTCCTGATCAGGCACGAGCGCGGTGGACATGGATTGGAGGGGCGGGCTGGAGAGCCCGTAGCCGACGGCAAAGGAGAGTGAGCCGAAGGCGCCGAGCCAGGGCGATGTGACGAGCGCGTAAATCACCATGCCGATCATACGAAGGATGCTGCCCATCAGGACAAGCTGGCCTTCGCTATAGCGCCGCGCCAGGCGCCGCAGCAGGTAGGTCTGCGTGAACAGTTGGGAAATGCCCACAACGGAGAGCAAAAGGCCGATGCCGACGTCGGTGACCTCGCGGCTTGCGCCCTGGAAGAGAACGGCTTCACCGAAGAGCGCGAAGGTGGACTGCAGAATGCCGAGCGCAAACTGGCCGAGGAAGGCAATCAGGAGGACGGCCAGCAGCGGCAGGGCCCAGGGAGCGCCTCCCAGCAGGCTGCCGATGGTGAGCCTGCCGGCGCGGCGGGCGCGGGCGCGGCGCCGTTCCTCCGCGGAGAGGGTTTCATCGAGCGCGTGCCAGGTGAGGAGGACGACCGCGGCCGCGGCAACTGCGGCGACGAGAAAGGGCACTGCGGGGCCGTAGGCTGCGGCGAGCGCGCCGCCGAGGGCGGGGCCGAACATGAAACCGAGGCCGAAAGCAGCGAGGATGTAGCCAAGGCTCTCAGTGCGCTTCTCGCGCGGGGTGATGTCGGTTATATAGGCCTGGGCAACGATGATATTGCCGCCGGTGATGCCATCGAGGATGCGGGCAAAGAAGAGCCAGCCAAAGCTTGGGGCAAAGGCCAGCAGGACAAAGCTGATGACAGTCCCGATCTGGCTGACGATGAGGACCGGAATGCGTCCGTAATTGTCGGAGAGGCGGCCGACATAGGGGCCGGAGATGAATTGAGCGGCGAAGAATGAGGAGGCGAGGAGTGTGATCAGCTCCGCCGACAGGTGGAACTCCCGCTGGGCATAGAGGGGCAGGACAGGGAAGATGAGCGAGGCGCCCAGCATCTGAACAAAGACGACGAGGAGGATTGTCAGTAACCGTCTGTCGATCGTCCCGACTTTCATGCGAAGGGCGGCGGCCGGCGGCGTTGCGGACTGGGGCGCGACAGCTCTGGGGCGGGTGTCTGGCGATGGCTCCTGAACCGCGTTACGGCCGCTGGGAGGCGTCGCGGTCCTGGCGGTTCAGGGTTCATGGCTGGGTTTGCTCTTCCTGGGCCCCGTCGCCTTGAGGAACTGTGAGCGAAAGGCCGACCCAGACGTTATTGGGGTCCTGGCCGATCAGGTCCTGGTTGGCAGCGTAGATTTCCGTCCAGCGGTCCTGGTCTCCGAACAAGCGCAGGGCGATGTGGCGCAGGTTTTCGCCCGCCCGGACAAGGTACGTTTCGGGCAGATCCACCGCCAGGGCGCTATGGTCGATGGACGTCGCCCCTTCGATTTCAGCCGCCAGCGCCAACAACTCGGTCTGCACTGCGGCCATGGATACAGTTCCCTGCAGGATCAGTTCGCCGGGCGGCGCGCCCGCGGCCCAGGTGGCCTGTATGCCGAACGCGGCCAGGTCCGCCCGGTCCTGTTGATTGAGGAAGGCGGTCAGATCGAAGGATTGCACGCGTGCGGCGGCGATGATGGTGGCGGCGACGTCCGGGGATGCGCTGGCGGTTGGGGCGGGGGTCGACGCTGTTTGTACGGACGCGGCCTGGGTTGGCGCGGGCGTGGGAAGGGGTGTGGCGGTCGGTTGCGCGGAGGACGACTGCGGCGGCGGCGCTTCATCTGCGGATGCGGCGCTGAACTGGGCGCTGGTGTCAGGCCCGCCGTCAGGGCTGGATACTGCGCTCGGTTCGTCGCTGGTGAAGGAGGCGTAGATGTCGGCAAACTGGTCCTGAATTGCGCCCAGTTGCCTGAGAACCGGCTGCAGGGGATCGCCCAAGTCCGGCAGGAAGAAGATGATGCCGAGGAGGACAGCGGCGATCGGGATCGCCCAGGGGAGGCGTCTGCGGATTTTTTGGGGGGCGGCTTTAAGCGCCTCCTGTTTCTTGGCAAGCGGTGCTGGGTAGTACTCGGTGCTGAACTGCCGGCTCGCCTTGCCCACTGCGAGCTGCGTGCCTTTGGCGCGGCCTCTTCGGCGTGCCTCTTCCCGGCGTCCCAGTTGGAGTTGTTCCTGGTGGGAGCGCAGCAGCCATTCGCCCTCGCTGCGCAGGATGTCATCGGCGGGGATGGCGGCGACGTGCTCCCGCATTTCCTTGAATTCGCCGCGTTTTCGATAGATGAGCGCCGCGAGCAAGTGCAGTTCGGGCGCCTCCAGGAGGGTGATGCCCTGGTCGATGCCCTCCAGGGCGGCGGCCTCATTGCCCATCGAGTAATGTTCGAGGGCGCGATGGTAGATTGTTCGGGTCATCTCCGCGGGGGTGTAGTGCGAAGCGACATCTGTGCCACAGTTGGGGCAGTTTGTAAACGACGGGGTGACCTCTACGGGGGCCCCGCAATCGGGACAAGCCAAGTGCATTCGATTCTATCCAGACCGCTTGCTGCGTTGGTTATCGGGCGCCAGGGATGAAGTTATCTATAATTTCCGGCGATCAGAAAGTCGTTAATAGTCGGTCAATGGTCACGCCGCGGATTCTGGCAGATGAAGCGGGGAGTGCCAAGACCAAGAGTCGAACAGTATTGGAATGTAATAGTTGAGGCAAGCTGATTCGGGGAAAACAGACTTGCGTGCCGGGCGAATTGGACTCTCAAATTGAACGCGGCCGCATCATTTGACCGTGTTCTGTTGTGTCGCTACAATAGCCAGCGGGAGGGGATGTGTCCCGGTGGACGCCCTGGTCTTCAAAATCAGTGGCAGGTGGCGCAGAGCCGGCTGCGGTGGGTTCGACTCCCACGCCTTCCCGCTATTGCGAAGCGCCGCGCAGAACTCAGTGCAGAGCGCAGCGCTAAGCTCAGCATTCAGCCCCCAAGCCCTCACCGCCAAAGATAGCCAGTCGTTCTTCCTGGGTGGTGAGCGGCGCGCTCTGTGGTCGGTAGTGGAACTGAAGCGCGCGGCGGCGCGACATGGACTTGTTGGGCGGCGTTCCGTGGTGGAGCAGGCTCTGGAAGAGCAGGAGGCCGCCGGGCTTGAGCGGTACGGCCACAGCGCCGCTGTTGTCCACGTCCGTGTCACAGATTTGCCAATCCCGCCTTCGGAAATGGACGACAGGTCCTTGCAGATGGCTGCCTGGAGCAATGACCATGCAGCCGTTCTGGATAGTGGCCTCGTCAAGGGCGATCCAGCAGCCGACGACTCTGGTATTGAGTTCGAGTTGGAAGTAGGCGTGATCCTGGTGCCAGGGTTTGTCGCGGCCGAGCCGGGGCGGCTTCAGGAGCGCCATGCTTTGGAACAGAACCGGCGCCTCGCCAATCAGACGTTGAACCAGTTCCAGCAGCAGAGGATGATGCGCGAGTTTGTTCAGGCGCTGGTCGTAGTCGGCAAAGCTCATGAACTTGCGCACATAGTCCTGTTTTTCCTCAAGCGGCAGTTCCTCAACATTGACGCCTGCAGAGGCCCTCTCGTATTGAACGCCGTTGAAGTCCTCAACTGCGCCAGACAACAGGTGAAACAGCCCGTCCAGCGCCATCTGGATTTCCTGCGCTGTGAAGGCGTTCTCGACGATCAGGAAGCCCTGCTCCTGGAATTGGGTCACGTGCGCGTCGGTCACACCGGCGAAGCCTTCGACACCGGTGACAACACCGGTTGGTTTATACAGGTCCGACGGGAAATCACTGGTAAGGCCGTCATCGAACTGTCGTTCGGGGACTGCTACCGTCATCGTCATCCTCCGGGAATTCAGATGGATAAAATCTCTTGGAATAAGCGCTGCGGTTTGACGCAGAGTATTCAGGCTCTGTTTTCGCCGCCTCGACTTATGCGTGCGAAGCCAAGGTCAATTGGAATGAAACGGACGGTTGTCGAACCGTCCCTTGCGGTCGCCGCCAATGGTGGCCGGCGATTCCCTCATTCGGATTTTAGCATACATTACTCATACCATACTATACAATACAAGAAAACTAAACTGATCACAAGCTCTGGATCGGGACTGGGATTGGGGATGGGCTCTGATTTGTGGGCGAGCGGCGGGGAGAACTGCAGGGGGCAGGGCGGTGGACAGTGGGTGGAGGGACGGGATGGCGCGGCGCATGGCACGGGCCGGCGCGTCCACGCATGAGATCATACCGCAGGGACGCTGGGAGAGCGCCGGCATGGTCGCCGATTATTCACGGGCCGAAAACGCCGAACGCGACGCGAAGTGGCTGGGGTAGATCGGCGATGTTTTTACCAATAGTTATGTCAGTCCGACAAGCACGGGGACATATCTGGCAGGCATGAGCTCCGCCTGAGCCCCAATTGAGCAGACGTCCGCCGGCGCGCCCGCCCAGGCAGCTATAGTGCGTGGGCGAAAAGCTGCCGGCGGGTCTCCCGACTTCGCTTGGACGGGGTTTACGTTCGGGGCGCTCCCGTCTGACAATATCAATGCCGCCGTGCTGGCGGGGCGGGCGTGGGATTGGCGTCGGCAAAGCCCGGTCGGTCCTCCCAGGAAACAAGGGCAGGCCTGGGACTGCCGCCGGCCAGTCATGCATCCATACGTGATTGGCGTAGGCATACAAAAAGAAGAAAAGGTACGAAAGCGGCGGGTGTGCGCGACAGTGTGGAGAGTACTGCGACGGCTATGGTGGCCGGGATGTCCAGTTGCATCCGGGGAAAATACATCATCAGTATGGGAGATGCTGTGGAGAACACGATAGTCCACAAAATGGCGGCCAGCAGGAGCCACACTGCTCGCCGGCGCACGCTGAGAAGAACGGCAAGAGATGTGCCCACATTGAAGACTGTTGAGAGTACTCCCGTGTGCCAGACAAAGAGTAGAATCTGCCACCATGGCGCAGGCCTGCCGCGTAGGATCGTCAGTGTTTCGATAAGTGAGTACCGGAACCGGAGAAGGTCGGCGTCGAAAGATGTAACATAGTCGCCAATCTGAAACAGCGCTGCCAAAATGCTATAGCCGAGTGCGAACATTACGCCTTGTTTCCATGATTGGATATGCGTCGCAACATAGCGAAACATCAGCCAGCGAATTCCTTCGCGCAGTATCGCATGCGGTAGCGAATTCAGCATCACGTGAAGCCAAAATGTGCTCGTGAATGGCAGAATGACGCCCAGGTCGTTCAGTGCGGATGTCCACAATTGTGTGAACGGTTGGCCCAGAAGTTCGCGTATGAGGTTGTGTGCTGCGAATACACCAAAGCCCCAAAACAGACTGCTCCAGTTCGTGTGGGTGCGTGTGCGCCAGACGATAGCGGCGACAATTGGCACCGCGAATGTCGCCAGCATGGCAATAATCATGTGAAAGTAGGACTCCGAAGTTCTGATGGGAAGAGCAATTAAGGCGACACCCTAAACCATGTCATAGACGGGGAATCTACAAAAAGCGGAGAGATTTGGCCTGGACTATCGTCTGCCAGGGCTTTCCCTATGGTTGCTGGCGCCGTGAAACGGGATCTGGGGGTGGATGATTGCACCAGAATGGCCGGCAAAAGGCTCGGAACGGCTCTGTGTGGGATTATGTGTTCGGCTTCGTCGTGGGTGAGGACCTCGAGGACCTGCCGGCGTATGCCGGTATCGTGCCGGTCGATCACGAAGTCAACATCGCGCCGCGTCGCCGGGTCGCTCCTGGAGCCAAGACACAGACATGGGTGGAGACCTGCGCCTGCCGGCCTAGTACTACAACCGCACTCGTGTTGGCTGAAGACCGAAAGAGCAAAGAGAGGCGCAGAAGTGACTGCATTTAAGCCGTTCATACAGTACCGTGGTTGTTCCAAATGCGCTTTCGCACCCTCATTTTCTCCGGAAAAACTGCAAATTCGTGAATTGCGGCTGTTGAACTAATGTAAGTTCAATATGAGACAAAGATTTTTCACCCGGCCTGTATCCTGGGACCGTGTCCCTCCGGCTCGCTTCCTCTCTATTTGAAAGCTCTTGGTCCCATTGGGGATCTACATTAACACCTGGGATAGTAGGCAGAATGTCCCAGACCCCTCCAGCCATGTAGACCGTCGGACCGCTGCGTTCGGGCGGCTTGGCGTTGGCTTGGGCGAGCTGCAGCCGGCGCTCACGGTCGGGGTCGATCGGCTGGTAGACCGGGCACGACGAAGCCGCCGTCGGCCTCACGCAGAGAGCGGCGGCGATGGTGTGCGATTTCGCTTCACGTCGAGCGGGGGGCCAATATGGGAACTGGGCGGCCCCCCAGGCGCGGGAGGTGACCCAAGGGGGGCGTTGCGGGGGGATTCCCCCCGCACAAGAGAGGCCGCTTGCGGCCGAACGCCCAGAAATGCAGTGTTCAGTGGATCATGGCCAGTTGGGAGCGGGCATTCCGCAGGGGGAGCCGGTTAATTCTGGGCCAGGAAGGCGTCCACTTCCGCGCGGGTGGGGATGCCGAGGCGGGCGCCTTTTTTTGTGCAGCAGAGCGCGCCAACCGCTGAGGCGAAGCGGAGCAGTTCCTGCCACGCCATGCCCCGAGAGAGGCCGGCGGCGAACGCGCCGTGGAAGGCATCGCCGGCGCCGGTGGTGTCCTCCGCCCTGACTGCGAAGGCGGGGTAGCTGCCCGCGCTGGCGCCGAACCGGCAGTCTTCCCGGTTGCGCCAGCAGAGGCCCCGTTCGCCGAGAGTGATGATCGTCGAGGGGGCGCAGCGGCTCAGTTGCGCCAGGGCGATGTCCACGTCGTCCTGGCGGCTGTATGCGCGGGCAAAGTGCTCCGATACAACCAGGAATTCCACCTTTTCCATCAGTGTTTTCGAGCCTTGATGGAGGGTGTCGCCGTCCAACACGGTGGGGACGCCGGCTGCGCGGGCGCGGGCGACAATGGGTTCGGCCGCGGAGAGGTAGTGTCCGTCCACCAGGACCGTGCGCGGGCGGCAGTTTTGGGGACCGAACGCCACCCCTTCGGGCATCTCCCGGCCGAGGCCGTAGTTGACGAGGGCGCGCGCGCCGTCGGGCTTGACGAGGATGGCGGAGAGGGATGTCGGCCATTCGCCGCGGGCAACCAGCTCTGTGTTGACGCCGGCGGCGTTCAGCTCCTCGATATGTTTGTCGCCGTACATATCGCGGCCCAGATAGCCGGCGAAGGCCACGGAGGATCCGAGGCGAGCGACGGTCATGGCTGCATTGGCGGCGATGCCTCCGCCGCAGGCGGTCAAGTCGGTCGCCTTCATCTTTTCATCCGGGCCAAGGTGGCGGTCCACGGAAAAAATCAGGTCGTAGCAGGCGATGCCCAGGCAGAGAACATCGACGGTCAGTTCAGCTGATTCTGCATTTTCATTCATTATTCCAACCAGATTGGATTCGACCACGCCCTGCTCCCATCTCGATCGCGAACGGTCACCCGGCAGTAGTGGCTGTCCCAATTGGACAGGTCGAACTCTGCGTGGGTGAGCCCGTTGCCCCAGGCCCGATTGCTCGTGCTGCCGACACCGGTCAGGAAGATGCGCTCGGCGGGCGAGCAGTGTACGACAAGACGCTCTCCGGGGATGTGTTCGATGTCATAGATTTCGGGGCCGGTGCTGGCGTAGAAGGCGCCGGCCTTCAGCGCGGTGAGGAGAGCGTCGGGGGTGAGCTCCTCGGCTTTCACGTGTACCCAGCCGCGGCGGAAGTCATGGTGCTCTTTGAGATGTGCGTCATCGGCGGCATAGGCGAAGTAGCGCTGGCGCCTGTCCAGCAGTATGTCCATTATGTGCCAGCTGTCAGCCCGGTCGTTGGCGTCGTCGGCTACGCCGTTGTAGACCTCGACGGCATGGGCGGGGCCCAGAGCGCCGACGTCGTTTTCAGTAAGGGTGTACCAGTGGGGGTGGGCGATCCCGATGAAGGCGCCGGCTTCCTTGGCCCTGGCGGCGAGCTGGGCGCCGGTTTCCTCCGGGGCGGTAGGGGCGAAGTCGAGGGGCAGGCCGGCGGCCACGATATGCCAGGGAGAGCCATTCTCGATCGCTCCGCTATGGAGTTCAGCGCCGATGATGGTCGTGAAGACTTCTGATCGGAAGGGCCGCGTATCGGTAATCGGAAAGTTGTACTGTTCCATAAAGTGATCGGTCAGGGCGATGAAGTCGTAACCGCCCTGTTCATACAGTCTGCAGACCTCCTGCGGCGGCTTGCCCCCGTCGGAACGGGTTGAATGTGTGTGAAGATTTCCTTTCCAGAAACGTCCGGGGTTGGCAAATGCTGACAAATCCATAGCTTCTCCAATCTGTTGGGGTGACTGCTGGTTGCTGAGACAGGGTGGTGGGGCAAGCAGTTGGGTCCTGGGTAATCCGACAAGACACTGAGGGAGACTGACGGTCAGGGTCCGGTCATTGGCTAGCGGCCGGACTTTTTTCGTCGAGAAAATCGGTGATGATATCGGCGAAATTGTCGAGCCGCTGAACGCGTTTGGCAAAGGCCGCGGCACGGGCGCCGACGAGAACTGTCAAGGCGCAATTCTCAGTGTGCTTGCGGATCGAGCAGTCCTCGACATTGCCGTGATCGCTGGCGACGATCAGGAGGGTCTCCTGCCAGTCCATGACATCCAAAAGGCCTTCCAGGAAGCCGTCGATGCGCTCGAAGTTCTCAATGGCCCCGCGGAAGTCCCTGTAGTGACCCAGGAAGTCGGTCTGCCAATGTTCGAAAAAGGTAAAATGTGCGGGCTGGGCAAGGCGCCAGAAGTGCGCGCCTGCTTCCTGCGGCGAATAGAGCGGCACATTGGGATAGCCCAACTGCGTGCGCCAGCCGTGGCCGGTGAAGTTCGCGGACAGGGCCTGCTCCGCGACCATATCTCTCCAGGTCCGCAATTGGAGGCCGCCAGTTTGGGCGGCGTAAGGGATGGCGCTCAGGAGGCGTTTGCCGCGTTCGACGGCGTCGAAATAGCCCTGTGGATAGGCATTGACGAAGGCGGTGGCATGGCCGGCTGCGTGGAGCCGGGCGAAGATGCCGGCCTCATCGAGAATATCTCGCACGCGCTGGTCCGGCCGTGGACCGTAGTGCTCCCCCAGGCGGGCAGGGGCGTTGACGCCGGTCAGGATTGCGGCCTGGCCGGTGGCGCTCTGGGGACGGCCGGGTACGCCCAGGTGGGCGTCGGTCGGGATCAGATGCGCGTAGCCGTTGCTGTAACGCCCGCTTGAAGCGGTGAGTCGATGACCGTTGAAAAGCGCCGCAAGTGTCGGAAGTTCGGCCGCGGCCAGCGGGTTTACCTCCGGGTCATCGCGGCCCAGACCGACGCCGTCAAGGAAGAGAAAGAGGACTCGGCGCATGGTGGCGGGTGGTCAGCGGTCTTCAGTTTCGAGCAACTCCACCAGGCGATCTTCCAGAACGTTCAGGCCGGAATCGACCTCCTTGTATGCCAGCCCCAATCGCGATGCGGCCGCGCGGGCGCGTTCGCTCTCGTCCTGGTCCGGCGACTGGCGGAGGTAGAGCAGCTCCTCATAGTTGCCGAAGAAGGTGTCACGCAAGTCTGGGTAGCGGTCAAGGCCCAGCGATTCGATCACCAGTCCTTCGTAGTGGCGGGCGAGAAAGTCGGTCAGGTAAAATGTGCCCGGCTGGCGTTCGGCCTGTTGATCGAAGAGCGCGCCGCCGTAGAATTCGTAGCAGTGGGGGCCGGGGATGCGGACGGCGTGGGGGTAGCGGGCGAGAAGGGCATCGAGCGCGCCGAGGGTGCCGCAGTCGGCGTAGCCGATGAGGATGCGGTCGAATCGGTTCGCCCAGGCGTCGAGTTTTCTGGCGACGGCGGGGGCGATGCGTTCGGGGCGGTTATGGAGTTGGGCGGGGACGGCGGTAAGCTCGTAATCCCAGCCGCGGCGGTTTGCGATGGCGATCAGTTCGCGTACGATGGCGCCGCAGGCAATGATGCCGATTTTCAAGTGCGTGCTCCTCGGCCCTTGAATGAGGCCCGGAGAGGAAGTGGAACTGGCCTGATGCGACTGTTGCAGGTTGTTCAATCAAACAACCGTCAAACAACCGTCAAACAAAATTCTCTGCTCTAATCCTCTCTAAAGAATTGGAAAGTCACGCAAATTTTGGCTGTTTCGGGCCGTCCAGTCAAACAACGGTCAAGCAACGGTCAAGCAAGTGTTTCTAGCTGAAGAGCTATCCAGCCCAGTAGGGCAGGTATGTCTGGCTCCGGGTTCCAACGTCGGGATTCCGAACGATGACGAGTTCTGATTCTACTGATTCATTGAGAAGCCTTGTTGCCTGGGCCGCGTTTTTGTCGTAGCCTATCCTGGTGTCGTACGACAGGCGCGCAATTCTCCCGGTTCGTCATTTCGTAACTTCCCTTTCGCATCGCACAACATGCTCGCGTCGCGCGTGATAAATGTCTGTCAGGTCGCCGCGACCGCCTCGTGCGTGGGCTTTGAACCATGAGATGACGTCCGCGTCAAGGCGCAGTGTGATCTGCTGCTGCGCGGGCCGGTAGGAGACGCCGCGCTGGGCTCCCGACCAGTCGGGGATGGCGGTCGTGTTGATCTGGCCGTCTCGCAATTCCTGAAGAGATCGAAGAGCAGCCCGACTTTTAGTGGACGAAGATTCTCTTTTGTCATGGTTCGCGGCGCCTCGCCAGGAGATGCTGCTCCAGCGCATGCTGCAAGCACGATTCAATGGCCGATTGGCGGCTGATTCGCAATTCGGCGGCGCGCTGGTGGAGTTCCTGAAGCGTGTCCGACGTGAGATCATTGTTGATGCGCGTCAGCGGTTGCTTCATAGCCCTTGATTGGCAAAAGACTCAGAAATGTCACGGCCGCTCCCCGCCATATCTGCCATTTCATCCGCAATCGGTCGATTGTCGGTAGTATACTCTATCGTCGTGAAGTTTTCATGTTGGTCAGTTCCGCTGCTGAGCGTCCAGCCGCAGTGACGCGGCCGCAGCTTCAGTCCATGCTTCAACGTTTGCCAAAACGTTTGGGCTCAAGTCATCACAGCATTCAACGAGCCGACAGCGATCAAACAGAAGTCCAGCGTCACTTGCAATGCTGTACCAATAGTCTTGGGGCAAAGCCTCTGCCACGAGAAACATACGCAGAGGAGTCAAGACGGGAGATGAATAGAACCATTTTCTACAGAATGAATCTGGCTGAAGGTGGGTGAGCTCGTCCTTGTATTCGGTGCCGGTTTTGCACTGGCCGAATGCGATAAGCTTGCCCGGCATATCATCAGGGAAAGGAGTCCACACAACGACGTCCAATTTTCCGTCTCTTTCTCTTGGCGGCGATTGATTCTTGTCTTCGAAGCGAACTCCTTCTCTTATCTGCTGGCAGAGGGCGTCGACTTTTTCGGGGAAGTTAGAATCCAGGGAAGAGGTCCCGAAAACGTGTGACTCCGAACGCGACCCAAAATAGGAGCGAGTTGCTTCTGCGGCAAGCTGCTCAAATAAAGCCGCTCCATCTATGCCCGCATGGCTGCGATTGTCACTCATATTGAGCCGAGTCGCCAGGAGTAGGTATCTGTAAATGATATGTTTATTGCTCTCGCCCCTTTCACTCGGGTAGAGTGCGTATCCTCTTCTTCCCAGCGCAAATGGATATCCATCTCCACACGCAGCGCCGCGACGTTCAATCTCTATGAGAGCTTCTCCGAAGATTACAGGGGCTATTTCCTCTTCGGGCACACCGTCAGTGTAATCGTTTTCCTCTATCCTGCCGAGATCTTGAAGTAGGGCGGTCATTGAAGTGCCGTTGTCTCTCCAACAAACCCACTCAACGTAGTCAGCAACCTCGTGTGCGTGTGCGCGCGAGGAAGGAACTCCTGGCAATTTGAACATCAGCCGCCCTCCGCGACCCGCTTCTTCCTGCTGGGGTTGCGTTTGCGGTCCATCTCTTCGTAAAGGTCATCCGCCAAGTTTGCTACCGTCCCAGCAGCTCTTAACAACTCATCAGACCCATCGTAACCAGTCGACAGTAAGGCGCGAGCCTTTTCAAGGTTTCGCCTGGCAGCGTGTAAAGATTCCTCAAAGACATTTGTGGATGGACGGCTGGTCTCAAAGGCGATTTCAAGGCTGTAACCATCCCGAAGGGCCGCGAGCGCCTCTCTATTGGCCACGACCGCTTCAAGCTGCCTAAGGTGAGGGTTCTGCCGTTGAACAACCGGAGGTGTATTCTCTCTCTTGCTGCCGTACATCCAGAGGCAGAGTTCACCGAGCTCCCGCTGTCTGCTTATGGGAACCGGCTCTTCTTCCTCATCGGCCTCCGTTCGCAACCCGATAAAGTCACTGATGCCTTTGTAGCCGATACCAGTATAGAGGTGGGAAAAGGAAAAATGGTTATACCAGCGATCTTCACGACTGAACACGGCTATGCGCTCAGCCTGCTCGATGACCATTAGGCCTCGGTACAATCTCTGCACGGTTCTGTGCGTGTCGCCAATTTGCTTGGCAATGTCTTCAAGTCCGACCTGGAAATTCCTATGCACATCGGCGATGTACTTGGATTTGGCGTAACTGCTCCATTTGGCTGGGCCATTCACGTGCTTGAAGCCGAGATAGCGCCAGTTCTTTTCGCGAGATCCAACGACCGTTGGGAGCTTCGCGAGTTCTTTCTTCGCCTTAGCGGCGATGATGGGGATGTGCTCCTGGTATCTTTTGGCAAGCGAGCGATCCAGCAGTACTCTCACCGCGGCGAGTCGGCGGTTTCCTTCGATGACGACGTTTTTCCCGTATTCCTCGGCGACGATCAACGGTTCGTGGGAGTAGAAACCGCTGGCTGCGATGGACATCATCACTTCCCGTACATCCATCGCTTCCCACAATACCTGTATCACATCTTCATCTGTTGAATTCTTGGGGAGGTCAAACTCAACGAGCCGAGGGTTTTCGAGATCAAACGCTAATTCAGATACTTTCATCATATTGATCTCTTCTGTATTCATATATCCCCCTTCCGCAAAACCCGCTGTCGCGCTTTCTGTGTCTCTTCAGTGTGCTTTGGCGCGCACCGTTCCAAAAGTGCAAGAAAACTGAGGTCCGCCGCGCCAAGTCGGCTCGCGATTGTTGACTCCAGCGGTCTCAAAGCACGCCATCCGGCAGGTCGAAATACACTACATGCACCATGGGCGTTGAGCAAGGATGCAATGTACTCTGGACTGCCCGTATGGTACACTGGGCATCGCAGTTTCCTGATCTGAATGTCTTCAAGAGAAGGAGTCGATACTATTCAGCCGCAGAGCATTCTACGCACTGAATTGCAGGCTGCGAATGCACCCGACTATGGTCTACTCATCAGCTTTTGAGCAGTTTCCCATTTCACGAATTCCGGGCGCCAATGTATCCAGCGTGCCGCAGAGGAGCCTTCTCAGGTATCCTGGTGGAAAAACCTGGCTGATCCCCCACATACGCGAATGGCTATCCCGCGCCCAATCCCGCACTTTAGTGGAACCCTTTGCCGGAGGGGGAATTGTTTCCCTCACAGCAGTGATGGAAGAGCTGGTGAACGAAGCGGTGATGATCGAGATAGATCCTGATGTTTCGGCACTCTGGAAAACGGCACTGCTCGATACACAGTCCCTCATCGAGAAAATACGACTGTTCACTCCAACCAGAATAGGAGTTGAAGAGCTTGAGGGGGCAAAATTCCAGAGTGACGCAGAACGTGCATTTCGGACTTTGGTGCTAAACCGGACGAAGCGAGCGGGAATCCTTGCGAAAGGCGCATCATTTTTGGATTCGGGTGAAGACGCAAGGGGAATTGGCTCTCGATGGTATCCTGAAACCTTGGTCAAACGTCTGCAGGAGATTGGGAAGCACGCAGAAAATATCTCCTTTCAAGAGGGTGACTCTATGCAAATCCTGGAACCCTTGTTACAAAGATTGGGGCAGAAAGCGGCGGTTTTTGTAGATCCTCCATACACTGGAAAGGGAGGAAAGGGGGCCGGCTCCCGGCTATACACCCACTTCAAAATTGACCACGCTCGACTATTTGAAATCCTGGACAGAAACGATGCCAACTTCCTGATGACGTATGACGGCGCGCAGGAAATTGTTGACCTTATCCACCAGCATGGTTTTCACGCAGTTCGTGTCGAAATGAAGAATGCCCACTACAGGCCACTTTCTGAGCTAATTATCACGAGAGAAAACCTGTTTACATGAAAGGGAAGCGTGAAGGAAGGCTTCCTCTCCCCGCTTCCCCCTCTCCTACCCCAATGCCTCGCGCATCGCGCGCAGGTGGACCGGGGTTGTGCCGCAGCAGCCAGCGATCACGTCTACGCCGAGGTCCTTCATCTGGCGGGCGTAATCGGCCATGACCTCGGGCGTGCCGTCGTAGATCACATCGTCTCCCTGCAGGACGGGCAGGCCCGCGTTGCTCTGGGCATAGAGGATGACGCCGGGCGGACGGTGGGCAACCATCTCCGCCATCACCGTCCGGATCTCGTCGGGGCCGTTGCCGCAGTTGGCGCCGATCACCTGGACGCCCCAGCTTGCCAGCGTTTCGACGGCCTGTTTGGGGCTGACGCCCATCATGGTATGCAGGTTGGTATCGAAAGTGAGCATGGAGACGATGGGCAGGTCGGTCGCCTGATCGACGGCGCGCACCGCGGCTTCCACCTCCTGCAGGTCGCTCATGGTTTCGGTGAGGATGAAGTCGGCGCCGGCGTCGGCCATCACGGCCACCTGTTCGGAGAAGAGCTCGGTCGCTTCATCCACCGTCATCACGCCCAGGGGATCGAGCAGCTCGCCGGTCGGGCCGACCGAGGCCCCCACCAGCACATCGCCGGCCTCGTCGGCGATTTTGCGCGCCAACTGCACGCCGGCCGCGTTCAACTCGTTCAGTCTGTCCTGGAGGTCGTGCATCTTGAGCCGGGCGGTGGTGCCGCCGAAGGTGTTGGTCGTTATGATGTGGGATCCGGCCTCGACGTAGCCTCGATAGACGGCCTGAACTGCCTCGGGATTCTCCACATTCCAAAGCTCCGGCGCGGCGCCGCCGGTGAGACCTACGTCCTGCAGCATTGTCGCCATGGCCCCGTCGCCCAGAAGGGGCCCGCCGCGCTGGTTCAGCAGCTCGATCACAGGGTGACGGCGCGGTGTCAGCCACCCTGCGGAAGAGGAATCGGGTGTAATCGAGGACAGCAGCTTGCGTAAGCGCTGCGGGGGATAGTCGGCTTCGAGCCGCGCGGCAACGGCCTGGGCCACGTCTTCGGGATTCCCCTCCTTTTCCTGCCAGTCTGAGCGCAGCCAGCCGTCCAGGTATTCATCGGAGCCGGTCGCGCCGGCGCGCATGGCGGCTTCGTCGATCGCGACCTGAAAGCGGGCAGGCAGCTGGACCTTGTGTCGGGCGCGGCGTCCCTCGCGGGCCACCACCATTGACGGGAAGTCCCGCCAGTACGTAATCTGGTACTCTGTCATGGAGATTGGACCTCTGGTGAAAGATAGGTGGCCGGCGGCCGTTGGCGATTTGCGGGCAGCCAGCCAGATGACGCAGTCATTCTCTGAATTATACAGATGGGCGCGCAGGATTGCCTAACAGGGTCTTTGCGCGGGAAAGCGATGATTTCATAGTTGAGTTTTGGCTGTCTTTGCGTTACCATTGCCTCAGTCTGCGGCTATGATTGTTTTCCAGGCGATAGTTGTGAAATGTGAACTTTCAACGGCGAAGCGCGGTTGTCGGCGCCCCATCATTGCGGGCGTCGGGCAATCTGCGACTAACAGTTCTATCGTTCATTTGAAGGAACCAATTGAATTAAAGGAGACAATTTCATGAGAGTTCGACATTCGTGGACAGTAGTGGGTGTCATGCTCATCCTGGCAATGCTGATTGGCGCTTGCCAGCCGGTCACGGAGGCGCCAGCCGCGGAGGAGATGGCGGGCGATGAAATGGCAGCGGCTTTGCGGGTTGCCTTTGTCTATGTCGCGCCCATCGGAGACCTGGGCTGGACGTATGCGCACGATGAGGGTCGGCTGTACCTGGAAGAGCATCTTGAGGGCGGCGCGGAGACGGCCTTTATTGAGAACGTACCTGAAGGCCCGGACGCGGAGCGTGTTATCCGCGACTTTGCGCAGAAGGGCTATGATCTGGTGATCACCACCAGCTTCGGCTATATGGATCCGACACTGACCGTTGCCCAGGAGTTCCCGGACCAGTATTTTGTGCATGTATCCGGCTACAAGACGGCGGACAACATGAGTACGCTTTTCGGTCGCATGTACCAGCCCCGCTATTTGAGCGGCCTGGTGGCAGGCAGCATGACGGAGAGCAATATCATCGGCTACGTGGCTGCCTTCCCGATTCCTGAGGTGATCCGAGGCATCAACGCGTTCACGCTGGGCGTGCGCGAGGCGAATCCGGACGCCGAGGTGCGGGTCGTTTGGACGAACACCTGGTTTGGGCCGCCCGAAGAAAAGGAAGCGGCTGAAGCGTTGCTGGACCAGGGCGCGGATATCATCGCCCAGCACCAGGACACGACGGAGCCGCAGAAGGCCGCGGCCGAGCGGGGTGGAACCAGCATCGGTTATAACAGCGACATGCGTGTATTTGTCGGTGACTCCGTCCTCACGGGACCGGTCTGGAATTGGGGCCCGGCGTTCGTGAAGTTCGCGGAGCAAGCGCGCGACCACAGCTGGGTTACTGAGCAGTACTGGGGCGGCATGGATGACGGGATCGTTGGCTTGGCGGAAATGAGCCCGAACGTCCCGGATGACGTAACCGCAATGGTCAGCGAAAAGCAGGCCATGATCGTTTCCGGTGAGACGGATGTGTTCTGCGGCGCGATGAACGGCCAGAACGGCGTCCAGTTCCTGGAAGATGGCCAGTGCATGGATGACGGCCAGATGCTGGGCATGGACTGGTTTGTGGAGGGTGTTGTCGGCGAGGCGCCGGGCGAGGCTGCCCCGCTCGGGAACTAGCCCGCGTCCTGGTCTGAAATTGAATCGTGTGACGTACCAGGAATCGGCTTGGGCGTCCGCTTGCCAAAAGCAGGGGCCTGGACCCGTTCGGGCGTGATTCCCACAGATTGCTCCTCTCTTGAAGTCAGGCAGCGGAAGAGGGAGGAGCAATCTGTTTGCTGCATGACTGGAAGTATCGATGAGCGAGTCCGTCTGTAATTGTAGTGAAAAGGAGTGAAGTTACATGAGGATTCGACAATTGAGGATGGTGGTTGGCGTTCTGCTTGTCCTGGCACTGCTGATCAGCGCCTGTCAGTCGATCGAGAGTGCGCCGCCGGCCGCAGAGGAGGCAGGTTCGGCAAGAACAGTGGATTCGATGAAGGTCGCCTTTGTCTACGTCGGCCCGGTGGGAGATCTCGGTTGGAGCTATGCACACGATCAGGGCCGGTTGGCGCTGGAAGAGCTCGGCGTGGAAACAACATACAGCGAGCTTGTGGCGGAAGGACCGGACGCGGCGCGTGTGCTGCAGAGCTACGCGGCCCAAGGCTATGACTTGATTTTTGCCACCAGTTTCGGCTATATGGATAGCGTTATTGAAGTTGCGGCGGAGTTTCCGGATGTGAAGTTTGAGCATGCCACCGGGTACAAGACGGCTGAGAATGTCGGCATCTATGACGGCCGCGGCTACCAGGGCTGGTACCTCGCGGGCATGGTCGCCGGCGCGATGACACAGTCCAATGTTCTCGGATATATCGCGCCCTACCCCATTCCGGAGGTGGTGCGCAATCTGAATGCCTTCGCCCTGGGGGCCCAGTCGATCAACCCGCTCGTGGAGGTGCGTCCGGTCTGGATTTTTGCCTGGTTTGATCCCCCTGCCGAACGTGAAGCCGCGCAGGCGCTCATTGATGCCGGCGCGGATGTTGTGGCCCGCGAGAGCGACAGTGTCGAACCGGACAAACTGGCGCAGGAGCAAGGTGTTTATGCGATCGGCTATAACGTGGTCAACCCAGAGATCGCGCCGCAGGCATTGCTGACCGCGCCGGTCTGGAACTGGCAGGTCATCTATGAGAAGAAGGTGCGCGACGTGGCTGCCGGGACTTGGACCAATGAACCGGTCTGGTGGGGCATGGAAGATGGCGTTTTGGACCTCGCGCCGGTGGCTGAATTTGTGCCGGCGGTGGTGAGAATTGCAGTCGAGGAGGCGAAGGAAGGCATTCTTGACGGCAGTTTTCAGTTCTTCTGCGGCCCGATCAACGATAATACGGGCGCAGAACGGGTCGCTGCGGGAGAGTGTATGGACGACCCGGCCCTGCTCAGTTATGACTGGCTGGTCGCAGGTGTTACCGGCGAGATTCCTCAGTAAGGCAGGGTAAGAACACAGATTGCGGATCGGGTACAAGAGAGTGGGGCAAGAGCCGGTGGCCCTCCTCTCTTGACTTCATTTCTTTATCGACGCCGGCGCGCACTGCCAAACTCCGCCTCCTATGACGAACGGAACACCTCTTGCCGTGGATATGCGGGGAATCACCAAACGGTTTCCCGGCGTATTGGCAAACGACAGCGTCGATCTGACGGTCAATAAGGGTGAGATTCATGCCCTGCTGGGGGAGAACGGCGCGGGCAAGTCGACGCTGATGAATGTCCTGGCCGGGTTGTATCTGCCGGAACAGGGTCATGTGCTCGTGCATGGGCGTCCTGTGCATATCGATTCGCCCAAGACTGCCTTCGACCTGGGCATCGCGATGGTCCATCAGCACTTCAAGCTGGTGATGAATCAGACGGTGGCTGAGAACATCATCCTGGGGCTGGACGATCCCTACTGCGCGCCTGCCGAGAGGGGCCGATTCAAACCGTTGCGGCTGGATATGCAGCGGGTGCAGCGGCGCATTGCCGAGGTGAGCGAGCAGTATGATCTGCACGTGGACCCAGAGGCGTTTGTCTGGCAGTTGAGCGTCGGCGAGCAGCAGCGGATCGAGATTTTGAAGGCGCTGTACCGGGGCGCGGACATCCTGATCCTGGATGAGCCGACGGCAGTCCTTACGCCGCAGGAAGCGGACGCGCTGGGCCAGACGATGGCGCGCATGGTGCAGGAAGGCAAGACGATCATCTTCATCAGC
Source organism: Caldilineaceae bacterium (assembly GCA_022824025.1). Classification (GTDB taxonomy): domain Bacteria; phylum Chloroflexota; class Anaerolineae; order Caldilineales; family Caldilineaceae; genus Bin5. Next base: position 3,150 of record JAJEBF010000001.1, on the reverse strand, counting down.
CACAAGCTGGATGAGGTGACCCGATTTGCCAACAGGGTGACTGTCCTGCGTCAGGGGCGGGTCGTGGCCAGCGAGGACGTGACCGCCGAGACCAGCGCCGCGCATCTGGCCGAGTTGATGGTGGGGCGGACGGTTGTGTTCCGCATCGACAAGGAAGAGCAGGAGTTCGGCGAGATTTGTCTGGAGGTCGAGGGCGTCAGCTGCCTGAGTGACAAGCGGTTGCCTGCCCTGCAGGATGTTTCGCTGCAAATCCGTAGTGGCGAGATTCTGGGCATAGCCGGTGTTGCCGGCAACGGGCAGAAGGAGCTGGCCGAGCTGTTGACCGGTCTGCGGCGGGCCACCAGCGGGGGCTTTCGCCTGCTGGGGCAGGAGCTCACCAACCGGACTCCGCGCGCCATCATCGATGCGGGTATCGCCCACATCCCGGAAAGCCGCATTCACGTGGGCTCGGTCGGCTCGATGAATGTTGCGGACAATATCGCGCTCAAACACTACCGGAGCAGGTCCGGTCCGTTATTGGATCGCGACGGTCTGGACAAGATGAGCGCGGAGCTGGTGGAGGAGTTCAACGTGGACACGCCCGGCATCGCGACCAATGCCGGCGCGCTCTCCGGCGGGAATCTGCAGAAGCTGATTCTGGCCCGTGAGTTGACGACAGACCCCAAGCTGATCATCGCGGCCCATCCGACACAGGGGCTGGACGTGGGCGCGACGGAGGCGGTGCGCCAGCGCCTGCTGGAGCAGCAGGCAGCCGGTGTTGCGGTGCTGTTGATCAGCGAAGATTTGGACGAGTTGTTCAGCCTGGCAGACCGCGTTGCCGTACTCAACGGCGGGCGGGTGATGGGCGTGGTCGACATCGGCTCGGCCACCCGCGAACAGATTGGGCTGATGATGGCCGGCCAACAGACGGCTTGACCGACATACGCGATAGGCATGGACATTCTGTACAAAGTTGGCTCAGGCGTTCTTCTGCTGGTGGGCGTACTCTATCCGCTGGGCGCGATCTACATGATGATGAAGTTCCTCACGCGCGAGGATTTGCCGCGCCCTTCTCCCGAGTACATGATGCTCCATTTCGTCCTGATTGCGACCGTGCCTCTGGCCGGGATTCTGGGCGGGTTTGCCGGCTTCGCGCCGACGCTGTGGGAAAGCCAGGTCATCCGCATGATCGTTTACGGCGCCGGCGTTCTCTCGGTGGTGGCGTTGGCGATGTTGTTCGTCAGCAGCCGACGGCATCCGAGCAGCGGTGAATAGCGGCTGGCGGCGTGCATGCACTACCCGCCATCAGTCTGATGACTGACGCCCCGGTCTACCTTCCCCGTACAACATACCGCCTGTTTGCCGCGGGCGGCGCGGCAGTGGTGTTGCTTTTCCTGTGGGAGCTCCTCAAGGGATTCAGCCTGCCTACCCTTTTCTTCCTTCTGGGCGCGATCGCTTTCACCCTCATCTATGTGCGCTGGGCGTTGATGCAGCTAGAGTTGACCGCCGACGGCGTAACCGTGCGGGCGCCGTTACAGCCGACCCAGCAGATTCAGTTCCGGCAGATGATCATCTGTGAAGAGGCCGGTCGCTTCATGCCCGGAGTGAGCCTCGTCTATTGGCCCGTTTCGGCTGACGGTATCGTGGAAACGGAGGTACCCCGCACGCAGTTTTTGCCGGCGGTGGCGCGCCAGGAGGAACTTCTGGCCGCACTCCAGGAACGGATTCCCGACTGACCGGACGGCCATATGGGGAAGGGGGCGTGAGCAGAGTGGCGGCAGAGCAACCGAAGGTGTTGTTCGTCACCGGTGAATACCCGCCGATGGTGGGCGGTGTCGGCAGGTTTACGGCTGAACTGGCGTCAGCGTTGCAGAGACAGGGCGCGCAGGTAAGCGTCCTGACCGCCGAGCAGGTGACGGCAGAGTCGGGTGCTGTTCGGGTGCTGCCGGGACGCCGCAGTTGGGGCTGGCGGATCCTGTCCGACATCCCTGCCTGCGCTCGCGCCATCGGCGCCGAATGGATTCACGTTCAGTACCAGACGGCTGCCTACGGGATGCATCCCGCCATAAACGCTCTGCCCTACTTCCTGAGGCGATACGGGCTGCGGGCCGCCTGGACCTACCACGACCTGCGGGTTCCCTATCTTTTTCCCAAGGCCGGGGCCGGGCTGCGTAACTGGGTTACGCGGCTGCCGCTGCGCGCCGCGGATACGGTGGTGGTCACGAATCAGAGTGACTGGGAATCGGTGCAAGGGCAGGTGCAGCGCGGCCAGCTGCACCGGATTCCAATCGGCAGCGACATCGAGAGCCGCCAGTTCACGGCGGCGGAGCGGACGCGGCGCCGGGCCGCGCGCGGCTACGGCGGCGAACAGCTGGTGCTGGGCTATTTCGGCTTTCTCAACGCGAGCAAGGGGGGGCTGACGCTGGTCGAGACGCTGGCGGCGCTGGCAGGCGAAGGCCGGGATGTTCATCTGCTGATGATCGGCGACCGGGTGGGGGCGAGCGACGCGACAAACTACGGCTATTTGCAGCGGGTCGAGGCGGCCATCGCTGAACGTGGGCTGGCGGGCCGCGTGCGGTGGACGGGCCACCAGTCGGACGAAGAGGTCGCGGCCGATTTCAACGCCATTGATGTGTTGGTGATGCCGTATGAGGACGGCATGAGCATGCGCCGCAGCACGTTGACGGCCGCGCTTGCCAACGGCTGCGCGATCGTGACAACGCATCCACAGGCGCCGACGCCGGAGCTGGCGCCGGATTCCGACCTGCTGCTCGTTCCCCCCAGAGATCCGGCGGCGACCGCGGCGGCGGTGAGGCGAATTGCTGCGGACCCCCGCCTGGCGGAAAAGCTGCGTGTCAACGCCCGTAAGGCGGCCCGCCAGTTCAGCTGGGAAGTGATCGCGGCGCGGCATCTGGAGATGTACAGCGGGTGAGCGGGCATTCGCCACGTTCCCTCCTTTCCCGCCCGTTGACCCGTCTCAGGACGCGTTGTACACTGTCTGGACCCTGAAGGTTTATTGTCCTTAAGCTATTCGTAACTACTCAGGCTAAGGATAAGAAGAACGAGAGCAAAGGCAAGGCAAACAGAAAGCTATTGCGAATTTTATGTTGGGTGCGATAGAGTAGGGAATATGAGCGAAGCCACGGAAAGAGGGCGAGAGAATTTTGAGAA
>JAJEBF010000007.1 GCA_022824025.1 Caldilineaceae bacterium | reverse complement strand
AGGGCGCCCAAACCTTCTGTGCCATCCGTTCCTATCTCTCTACCGCTCGCAAACACGGCCTCAATGCCATTGATGTCATCTACAATGCTTTTCTAGGCCATCCCTTCAGCCCTCCTCTACCTTCAGGCTGAGTAGTTACCTGTAAAGAATAAACTCCAACTCAAATTCAGAATCTGCAGGTTTAAGCATGGGCATGGTGAGGCAAGCGCTACTGCCGGTCAACCAGCCGCATTTTGGCTGCTGTAGGGAGGGATGAAGTTCAGGAACATATTGAAGGGAGGAACCAACCGCGAAAGAGCCGGTAACGTGGAGTTGCGTAAAGTTTGTAGGTTTTTCTCCCCCGGAAACTTACCAAGAGTCCCGGCCATGTTGTCGACACGCATTCAGTTATTCCCGCAACGGGCCTCAGTTCAACCCGCACTGGCGCGGCCGAGTTCGCGTCATTTTTTGAGAGCCGCGTCTCAGCAGTCCGGAGAACCTCCAATGAGGCAAACCCTGGCTCAGACAGTTCGCCCTCACGCGTTGCAACGCAGCGCGTATAATCAGAAAGTTGCGGCTATCCCAACCATTCGTCGAGGTGTTCGGCCACAAATTCGTCGTCGGTCAGATGGGGATAGGCGCGGCAGACGCGATCCAGCTCCGCGCTCTGGCCGGGGGAGAGGCTCTCCTGCGGGTTCAGGCACCAGATCCCCTGCAGAAGCCCCTGCCGGCGCAGCACCTCATGCACGCCGGAGATACAGCCGTGGAAGTCATGGGCGCTGTCGAATACTGCCGCGTTGGCATCGGTCATCTGCGCGTTGTAGGTGAGCCAGCGCCCGTAATCGAGCGCGCCGGCTGCGCCCTGGTCGTGAATCGCCTGTAGCATGGCGACCGCCTCACGCGTCCACACGGCCCACTGCCCGAGCAGCCCGCCCACAATGCGCAGCGGCTGCGCATCCGTCCCTTGCCCGCCAAAATTGAACTCGGTGAGCAGGTCCGCCACGATATTGTCGTCGTTGCCCGTGTACAGCGCGATCTCTCCGCTCCGGCAGGACTCGGCCACGGCGCGCGCCACGTCCAGTGTCTTGTAGCGGTCAAACGGCGCGACCTTGATGGCGACGACGTTCTCGATTTCAACGAATTCACGCCAGAAGCGGTAGGGCAGCACCTGTCCCCCCACCGCGGTCTGCAGATAAAAGCCGAATACCGGGATCACCTCGGCGACGCGGCGGCAGTGCTCCAGGAGTTCGGGCGTAGGGGTCTCCGCCAGCGCGCGCAGGCTGAGCAGGCCGGCGTCGTAACCGTGCGCCAGGGCAATTTCCGCCTCGCGCACGGCCTGACTGGTATCGCCTACGATGCCCGCCACCTTGACGAACGTCCGGCCGGACTGCGCCACATGCTCGTCCACCGTCTCCGAGGCCAGCTCCAGCACCGGCTCCAGCAATCCGTACTCCGGCTGATGCAGCTCGAACTGGGTCGTATGCACGCCCACCGCCACGCCGCCGGCGCCGGCCGCGCAGTAGTAGCGCGTCAGCGCGCGCTGGCGCCGCTCATCCAGTTTGAGGTCGGCGGTGAGCGCGAGCGGGTGGGCCGGGATCACCTGCCCTCTGGCCAGATGTCGTCTCAGCTCAGCCGGAGTCAGGGTCATCAGAAGCTCCCGTCGCGCGTCTCAAAATGGGTCGGCTTATCCAGCGATGCGCCGTCATTCCGCACCCAGTCGGCGATCCACTGCAGCATCTGGCGCAGCGAGACGCGCGGGTAGCCGAAGAGCTGCGCAGACTTGGCCGCGTTGTTGAGCAGAGCCGTCGGCGCCTCCTCGCCGTTGAAACGGGGCTCCTTGCCGAACATGCCGCCCAGGATCTGGGCCGCCCGCCGCACGGAGACGGTTTCGGGCCCTGTCACGTTGAGCACAAAAGGCGGCGCGGCGCAATGGTCAAGCAGGGCGATCGCTTGCGCGTTTGCGTCTCCCTGCCAGATCACGTTGGCCGCGCCCATATCGAGGGTGACGGGCTGGTCGGCGTACACGCTGCGCGCGATGTCCACGAGAACACCGTAGCGCATCTCGACCGCATAGTTGAGGCGGACGATGGCGCAGCGCAGGCCGTGCCGCCGCGAAAAATAGTCGAAGATGCGCTCTCGCCCCAGGCAGGACATGGCATATTCGCCAACTGGCTCCAAGGGAGCGTCCTCAAGGGGGCCGCCCGCGACAACCGGCACGAGCGGATAAACGTTGCCCGTGGAGAAGGCGACGATGCGGGCGTCCAGATAGCGCTCGCAGACCAACGCCGGCAGATAGGTATTGATGCCCCAGGTCATGTGCTGGTTGCCGGTGGTGCCGAACTTCTGACCGGCCATATAGATCACGCTATTGCTGTCGGGCAGGGAAGCCAGCTGCGACCGGTCAAGCAGGTCGCAGGTGATCGTCTGCACGCCCCAGTCCTCCAGCTGCTCGCGCGTGCCGGGCTGGCTGAAGCGGGCCACGCCATAGACGCGGTGGGGCGAGTTCAGTTCATCGAGCGCGCGCACCGCCATGCGCGCCAGCGTGGGACCCATCTTGCCGCTGACGCCGAGGACGACCAGGTCCGAGTCCAGCTTGTCGAGTGCAGCCAGAGCGTCGGGGGAGGGTTCTGAGAGCAGCAGATCGAGCTCCTCTTCGTTGCGGGGCCCGGTTGCCGTGGACTGCTCTTCGATACTGCTTGCCAGTGATGCTGCGCTCATCGTTCCTCTCTTTCGCTGACAGGCCGTCTGTAACATGCTCGAAATGGTCTTTAACCGGTCAGCCGCTGCTGACAGGCTTGTGTGAATGTAATATAGAACGGATTGGGTGTCAATGTTCCGCCGAATCTTTCAGCAGCCACATATTTCCTTGCCTTTGACAGCCCAAGGAAATTCTGATAAAGTGCGGCCAACTTCAGTTTTGATGCCTCCGAAGTGAAGAAGCGTTTCACCCAACTGATTGGGCTGGCCCGGTATTTCTACAGTATAGAAACGTGGCCGGTTTGATCATCTCTTTCGCCTACAACGCAACGCTGTGAAGCCAGGTGTTTCTTCACCCGCAACAAGATGCCTGGATTCCAATCAAAAGGAGGAAGGAATGAAAGTCTCGAAGGAAAGAGTAAGTCGTCGCGATTTTCTGAGGTTGTCTGCGGTTACCATCGGCGCTGGCGCGCTGGCGGCCTGCGGACCGTCCCCCGCGGCAGATTCAGGCGGAGATATGGCAGGGGATGCGCCGGCCGCGGCACAGCAGACGATCACCTATTGGGATTGGTGGGGCCCCGCCGCCAACGAGACCAGCAAAGCGCTGTTCGACCGGCTGCCGGTTGCCCTGGGAGAAGCGAATCCTGACCTGGAGTTGAACTATCAGAACGTTCCCTTCGGCGAGTATTTCGTGAAATTCCTGGCTGCGCATGCGGCCGACGATACGCCCGACGTCATGCACAGCTCGGTCTACTGGGGGCGTGACTTCTATGACAGGGGCGCGCTCCTTGACCTGACACCCTCGATTGAAATAACGCCGGATTTGGCGCCCGAAAATTTCCTGGACGGCGCCTTGTTGCAGGCAACAAAGGGGCCTGCGCAGTACGGCGTGCTGGGCGAGGGGCCGGACAGCAACCAGATCTTCTTCAACACCGATCTGTTTGACGAGGCCGGCGTTACAACCGACCCCGACGAGCTCGCAACCTGGGGTTGGGCGGACTTCACCGACGCGGCCAAGGAGTTGACCAAGCGTGACGGCGACGAGGTGGTTCAGTCGGGTTTCCTGATCGCCACACCGACCGCCCAAACGCTGAGTGTGTGGGCCAGTACCCACGACGTCGGATTCTATTCCAAGAACGATGCCGGCATTGAAAATGGCATTGGCTTTAATGAGAAAAATGCAGCGGTGAACGGGCTGAACTGGTTCCTGGACATGTTGCACGTGCACCAGGTCTCCCAGCCGATCGCGCCTGAACGGCAGGACTGGGCGCAGTTCCAACAGGGGAAGGCCGCCATGGCGCAATCCGGCCCCTGGCGATATGGACCCCTGGCCAATGATCTGCCGGAACTGAACTGGTTCACGATGTTGTGGCCGGCGGCGCCGGTGGACGGCGGGAAGCAGGGTTCGGCCCACTGGAACAACATGCTGGTTGTGCCGACCAAGTCGCCGAACAAAGATGCCGGCTGGGCCTTCCTGGAGTTCTGGTGCGGGCTGGGTTGGATGTTGGAGCGATTCGCGATCGGCAGCTGGTTGGCGCCGCGTAAGGACTTCTACGAGACAGCGGAATACCAGGCCGCGTTGCAGGAGCTGCCTGTTCTGAACATGGTTCCGCTGGCGTCGGCGGCAGGTACGCCCCTGGTGTACATCCAGCAGAGCGCCCTGGATGCGGTAATCAAGCCGATCCTGGAGGCGGCAATTCTGCAGGAGATAGAGCCGGAAGCGGCAGTCGAGCAGATGGTCGATGAGTGCAACCAGATCATGGTAGATGCCGGTTACTCCTAAGAGACGGGTGGTTCGTGGTCAGGAGATGCTGACTGACCACGAACCATTTTGATTCAGCGCGGTGACAGATGACGACTTTGGCACAACCTTCGCCGCCGGTACAGTCGCGTGCGAGCAGGCAGAGAGAACTGTGGAAACGGGTCAGGAAGACCTGGCCGGGCTATCTGTTCATCAGCCCGGCAGGCCTGCTGATCACGGTCTTCTCCTACATCGCGATCATCTTCTCGCTCTACATCAGCTTTTACCAATATGACATCATTTCAGAGGCGCGGCCTTTCGAGGGGCTGGAGAACTATACGCGCGCGTTGAACGATAAGCTGGTCCGCACCAGTTTCCGCAACACCTTCGTCTACGTAATTGTAATCGTGCCGTCGATTACGATTTTCTCTCTGCTTCTGGCCGTTCTTGGCAACCAGGTCCGACGGGGTCGGGCGCTCTTCCGCACCGTCTTCTTCATCCCTACAATTACACCCGTTGTCGTGACCTCGATGCTTTGGGTATGGCTGTACGAACCCACCGGCGGGATAAACAGACTGCTGCAAATGGTAAACGTTGAGGGGCCCAACTGGCTCTTCAATCCATCGACCGCGCTGCCGGCGATTATGATCATGACCATTTGGGGCGCGGTTGGCTACTACATGATCATCTTCCTGGCCGGCCTGGCCGAGATCCCGGAGGTCTTCTACGAAGCGGCCAAGGTGGACGGCGCCGGCCGCTGGCACACCTTCTGGCGCATCACCATTCCCCTGTTGCGCAATTCTTTAATCTTCGCCTTTGTTACCCTGACGATCGCGGCGTTTCAGGTCTTCACCCAGGTCTTCATCATGACGCAGGGCGGACCGATGAACTCGACACAGACAGTGCAGATGGTCGTCTACCACTATGCGTTCCAACGGTTCCAAATGGGCTATGCGTCGGCCATCTCCTGGATGCTGTTCGGCGTAATCTTCTTCTTTTCCGCTCTGCAGCTGAAGCTGTTCATCTCGCGGGAGTTGTACTGAGTTATGGCGCGTACATTAGCCTCCCCCGGCAGCGGGCAAAGAGACCAGAACAGACTGCTCCTGATCGCTACCAGGCGCAGCTTTACCCTCATCGTCTATGCCCTGCTGATCGCCCTCGCGTTCAGCATGATCTTCCCCTACCTGTGGATGCTGGCCAACTCCTTCAAGAGCCGGACCGATTTCTTCACCAATCCCTATTCGGTCATTCCGATGCCGCCTACGCTGAGCACATATTATGATGCTCTGACGATCGGGCGAATGGGCGTATACCTGGGTAACAGCATTCTGTATGCGGCGGTGGTATTGATTGTCCAGCTCTTCATCGACTCGCTGGCGGCCTATTCATTCGCGCGCGTCGATTTTCCCGGCCGCGAGACGCTCTTCCTGGCGGTGCTGGCGACGCTGATGCTGCCCGGCTCGGTTACGCTGATCCCGACATTTCTGATTGCGCATGGGTTGGGGCTGACAAATACATTCACGGGGGTGGTGTTGCCGGGTTTTGCCGGCGCGTTCGGTATATTCCTGCTGCGCCAGTTTTTCCTCAATATCCCGCGCGAGCTGGAGGACGCCGCCCGCATCGACGGCTCCGGCTTCTTCGGCACCTACTGGCGCATCATGCTGCCTCTCGCCAAACCGGCCATGGTGACGCTGGGCGTCTTCATCTTCCTCAACGAGTGGAGCTCCTTCGTCTGGCCCCTCATCATCCTTTCCGACTGGAAGAAGTACCCGGTCACCGTCGGGATCGCCCTCTTCCGCGACGTCAACCAGATCAACTGGCCCGCCGTATTCGCCGGCTCCACCATCGTCTCCTTCCCCATCGTCATCCTCTTCGTCCTCGCGCAAGAGTACATCATCGGCGGCATCAGTCTGTCGGGGTTGAAGGGATAGTAAGCCCCGGGCGACGCGCCGCAGCGGCTCTGAGAGTCAATCGCGATTTCTGTTGGAACTGGGATCGAATCGGGGCACAAAAAAGGCCCTCGGACATGGTCGCGGCCACGCCCGAGGGCTTCGCTTTTGCAGCGCAATCTGGGAAAGTGGCGACGGGTGGACTTGAACCACCGACCTAGGGATTATGAAGCCCTCGCTCTAACCGCCTGAGCTACGTCGCCGGGCCGAAACAAACTGTGACTCGTACAGCCTGAACTCAAAAATGAACCGCCGACCGATTGCGGTTCGGCGGCTATATAAGACTTAGGTAGCGGGGGCAGGATTCGAACCTGCGACCTTCGGGTTATGAGCCCGACGAGCTGCCACTGCTCCACCCCGCAACAGTAAAAAGTAGTGTAACACACCCACAGCACGCCGTCAAATTTCACGCCGTGCGCTTCTGACACAGCGCCCCGGTCGACCGGGGCGCCAATTCAAGCTACTTCTGGAACTGCTGGAACAAGGACTGCCACCAGCTCCAATCCAGGGGGCGGAAGGAACCTTCCTCCGCGACCGGGTCCGGGACAGATGGCGCGTTCCCCACCCGGGCGGGGGGGGCGTCCAACAGAATGTAGACCTCATCTCCTTCCTGAATGTAACCCAATTCGCCGCGTGCCATCTGCACGACATATTCGTTGCTTGTCGCGTAACGCAGCTGTGCCTCCAGATCCAGCGTGTTCTGCTGGCCAAGGGCGATATTCCGCTCCATGTCGGCGACCTGCGCCCGCACCGCGCTCAACTCGCGCAGCTGCTCTACATGCTGAAACAGAAAATACAGCCCAACGACCACCGCCAGCAACAGCAGGGCCGGATAGGCCGGGTGACGCTGGCGTCGTTCATCATGCGGGCTTGGATTGAGTGGGACTCGGACAAGACCCATCGGCTTTGCTCGGAAGACAGCGTCGCGCAGAGATTGACTGCGCCCCAGCCGGAGAGGACGCGGCCCGAGGGAACTCTGAACACGACAGGATAAGAACAAAAGGAACCCGGACGAATCATCTGGGTCCCTTAGATGCCGCAGGAGGGATTTGAACCCCCACGAGCTAATGCCCACTACGCCCTGAACGTAGCGCGTCTTCCTATTCCGCCACTGCGGCTCAGTAAGCTAAATTTATATCATGCGCGCATCGTACCTGTCAAATCGTTTGGAGAGAATGTAAGGCTGCGTTGCTGTTTTGACGTTTCCGCGACGGGAGAAAGTCGGCCAATTGTACGTGATCAGGTGACAGGAGGAATCCCTAATTCCCGCTCAACTGTTGGTTTGCGGGCACCCGCCGGGTGAGGATATACCAGTCCGGGAATGTCGCGAACCGGTCGGCCGGCGTGTTCAACGGACCAATCTGAACTGCCTTGACGCGTTCGCTGACGCCGTAGGTATACACAGGGTAGTAGAGAGGGATGGCCGGCACATCGGCGGCATAGATATGCTGGAACTGCGCATAGAGCGTTTTGCGTTTGTCCGGGTCCACCATACTCCTCGCCTCGATCATCAGAGCATCCGCCTCCTGATTCGACCATCCCCCAAAGTTCTGGCCTGTAATAATCTGGCTGCTGTGATAGAGAGGGAAGGGATCAGGGTCGCCGCTGATATCCCAGCTGAGGAGCGCGGCCTCAAAGCGCCGCGGCATAAGGAAGTCAGTGATGAAACCGGCGAAGCTGACACTCTCCACCGCCACCCGGACGCCCACCGCCCGCCAATCGGCCGCGATCTGTTCGATCAGCGCGATGCGGTTCGGACCGTCGTTCGTGAGGAGGATGAGCTGCATCGGCAGCCCGTCCTGGTCGCGCGTGCCGTCGCCGTCCGTGTCAACCCAGCCGCTCTCATCCAGCAGGCGTCTCGCTTCCTCGGGGTCATAGTCATAGGAGGGGGTATCAGACGCGTGCCCCCAGTTGTTCGACGGGATGGGGGACGACGCCAGCACACCGTGCCCGCCGACGACATCATCAAGAAGCCGATCGCGGTCCAGGGCATGATAGAGCGCGCGGCGCACGTTCGCATCCTGCAAAAAGGGAACATCCGGATTCTGCAGATTGAATATGACACCTACATAGGTCGATAGAGGGGCTGAAAAGAGCTGCAGATCGGTACGGGCCTGCGCGAGAGCGATGTCCGACTGCATTACCTGGCTCACACCATCCAATTCGCCTTCGGCGTAGGCCGCGTAAATTGAAGGATAGTCGGGATAGAAGTGGAACTCGAGCGCCGACACCATCGGGATGGCGCCATTGGAAAACGGGCTTCGCTCCAACCGTATGAATTCCGCCGATGTCAAGGTTACCTGCATCGGGCCGTTGCCAACCGGGCGTGAATTCAGGGGGCTGGAGAGCAGCTCGGACGGGGGCACGTCCTGCCAGATGTGTTTTGGCAGCAGTCCCACCGTTGTGAAGTCGAGGAAAGGGGCAAAGGGTTCGTCCAGCAGAAGCCGCACTGTGTGCTCGTCGACAGGTTCCACCGTGACTGAACGCCACAGCTCTGCCAGGTCGGGCAGAATCGGCGCATCCGGGTTCTGCATCATCTCGATTGTGAACAGCACATCATCGATGGTAACGGGTCTGCCGTCGTGCCAGAACTGATTTTCACGCAAGATAAAGGTGTAGACAAGACCATCCGGCGCTGTCCAACGCTCGGCCAGATCCGGCACGACCCGGCCCTGTTGATCGAGCCGTGTCAGACCGCGAAAGAGGAGGCTGCACAGATCACGGTCGATGTCGTGCGTGTGGCACAAGAGTGGATTGATGTATTGGGGGTTGCCGGCAACGCCTTCGCGAAAGACGCCGCCGCGCTCCGGGACCAGCACCGTGGAGACGTTGTAGGCGGTGACGCCCATCAGAAGCGTCAGAACAATGATCCCCGCAACGGCCAGCAGCAACTGCCACCGGATATATCGGCCCAAAGGCGCGGGCGTGGCAGGGGGCGCAACCGACCCCGGCAGATAGCCGGAAGACGGGGTCGTATGCAACCGAGGCGTCCGGGCCGATCCGGCATCCCCCGGAGTGCCCGACCTCCCGAATGGCTGTTGTTCCGACATGGGAAAAATTACAGAGGCACGTGCGTTGCGCCCCTCTTTTCTAGCGAAGGGCGACTGTCACGAGACTGAGCAGGAGAAACAGCGACGCCAATGTAAGCGTCAGATTGAACATCGTTTTCTCTACGCCGCGGCGGGTACGCTGGATGCCGGCATCGCCCCCAAAAGCGGTGCCCAACCCACTACCCTGACCTTGCAACAAAACGAACCCAATCAATGTGAGGGCAATGATCACTGTCGCAATCATAAAAAAGACATCCATCGTTCACCTCGGTCGTGTGACCTGCTGCGCCTGCCATCGTAGAGCAAGAACACCCAAACACCCGGCTAACTGATCGTCTGCCTGTCCAACCGTGATCAGCGGCAATCAAACAGGTCCTGGGCAACTGCGCAGAATGATTCAGATTGATAGTGCTGACAGAAACGAGAAGGCCAATTCGGCCTTCTCGCAAAGTTCCCAGTCTGTCCGTTCGTTTATTTCGAAGCCCTGGCGTAAGCGGCCATCGAAACGGACGTTACACCTTCTCAGGTGGATTCGGCTCAGAGGTCACCGCAGGCGCAGCGCTCTCGGCAGCAGGGGGCGCGTCCGTTGTCTCTGAATCTTCTTCTTCAGCCTCGTCCTTGGCGGCCCGGCGAAATTCGCGGATACCGCGACCCAGCCCACCGAACACCTCCGGCAGCCGTCCAACGCCAAAGAAGATAATGACAATCACCAGAATCAGAATCAACTCGGTTGGACCCAAAGTCGGACCCAGCAAAAGGAACGGCGCTGCATTTCCTAGAATAGGCATTTGCTAAGCTCCTTAGCTCACAGTATGCGGAGCGCATTGGCGATATTGATCAAAAGCCTTCAATCGCTGCATTATATCATGATTCCCCCATGCGACAAATATGAATCGTGCAGAGGGGTGCAGTCCAGACTTGGCGTTGCCAGGAGAAGCGGGTACCAGGATTCAGTCGAATCTTCCAGCGATAGCCCGGTCCTCACCACAATCTGCCCCGCTTCTCGCGTTTCCCTGTCTTTTTCTCTCCTCACTTCTCTTCACCCTTTCCTTGCTTTGGGGCGGTCAGCCGCAAGCGGCTTCCCTTGTGCGGGGGGAAACCCCCCGCTGACCACTGACCACTAGCCACTGACCACTGCAGTCCTGATCACTGCAGTTCCCCTTCCATGCGCCCGTCCAAATGTGCTAGAATGAAAGCCAGAGAGCTTCAGGACCGTTACGATAAGGACGCGCCTTGATTCCATGACTGCGCAAACGCGTCGCGCCTCTGTTGAAGAGGGGCAGACGCAACCACCTCTCCTGACCGAGGTCGCTGGACGGGCCGACCCTTCCGCGACACTGACCGAGCTTCAGATCCGCGACTTCGCGATCATCGACCGGTTGCATCTTCGTTTCCACAGCGGGCTCAACGTCCTGACCGGCGAAACCGGCGCCGGCAAGTCGATCATTATCGACGCGATCGGGCTGCTGCTGGGTGACAGGGCAACTGCTGACATGGTACGGGCCGGCGTAGACCGCGCGCAGATCGAAGCAGTCTTTCAGTTGGCGGCTGCGACGTCGGCGAGGGAACCGGACGGCGCCCCCGCCCCGGACGACATCCGATGTCTGATCGAAGCCGAAGGGTTGGACGACCCGGATGCGCCGGAGAGGCTGATTCTCAGCCGGGAGGTGCGCCGCGGCGGGCGAAACTTCTGCCGCATCAATGGGCGTACCGTCTCGCGGCAGCTTCTGAGTGAAGTGGCCGCCCAGCTCGTCGACATTCATGGGCAGGGCGAGCACCTGAATCTGCTGCGTCCCCGCACACACGTGGACCTGCTGGACCGGTACGGCGGCCTGTTGCCCCTGCGCGGCCAGGTGGCCGAAAAGACGCGGCAGATCCAGCAGACGCGCAGAGCGTTGGCGCGGCTGCGGAGCGATGCACGCGCCATCGCGCAGCGGCTCGACCTGCTCAGCTTTCAGGTAGAGGAGATAACAGAGGCGGACCTTGAGGCCGGTGAGGAGAATGAACTGGAGGTGGAGCGCAAACGGCTGGGGAATGCCGAAACGCTCTTGCAGTTGGCGAACGCCGCGGCTACGCTTCTGAATGAGGGCGAAGGCGGGATGCCAGGGGTCATTGACGGCTTCGCCGACACCGTTGGCCGCGTCGAACGGCTTGCCCGCATCGACGATGGCATGGCGGCCGCGGCCGCGACCGGCCAGGGACTGCTGGAGGAGCTGTCCGATCTGGCGCGGGATCTGCAGGGCTATGCCGACGGGCTGGAGTTCAATCCCGACCGACTGGCCGAAGTCGAAGAGCGGCTGGCGGTGATCAGCAATCTCAAGCGCAAGTACGGCGACACGACCGAGGAGATCCTGGCCTTCGCTGCCGCGGCGCAGGCAGAGCTGGACGAGCTGAGCAACTGGGAGGCGCAGACGACCGCGTTGGAGGAAGAGGAAGAGAAGCTTCTGCGCGAGATCGGCGCCCTGGGCGCAGAGCTGAGCCAGGCGCGGGTAACAGCCGGCGAGCGGATGGCCCGGCAGGTGGAGACGGAATTGGCGCAGTTGCATATGCGCCACGCGCGTTTCGCCGTCGCGGTGGAGATGGCGGAGCAGGAGGATGGCGCCTATCTGCCTGACGGCCGGCGCGTTGCCTTCGACGGCAACGGTGTTGATCGGGTTGAATTCCTGATCAGCGCCAACCCGGGTGAGCCGGCCAAACCGATGGCCAGGGTGGCCTCCGGCGGCGAGACCGCACGCCTGATGCTTGCGCTGAAGGGGGCGCTTACACAGGCCGACCAGACGCCGATTCTGATTTTCGATGAGATCGACCAGGGCATCGGCGGCCGCGTCGGCGGTGTGGTCGGCCAGAAACTTTGGAATCTGACCGGCCAGCAGCCGCCCGCTGCCGCCGCCTCTGATGACGCGGCCGCCGGCGCCGATGGTCGTCCGCTGCGCCATCAGGTGCTGTGCATCACGCATCTGCCCCAGTTGGCCGCGTTTGCCGACCTCCACCTGACCGTACGCAAACAGACTTTTGAAACTGACGGCGAGCTGCGCACCGGCGCCGACGTACAGCCGGTCGAAGGGCCGGCGCGTGTCGACGAGTTGACGCATATGTTGGGCGCGGTCAGCGATGCCGGACGCCAGTCGGTCGTGGAGATGTTGGACGCGGTGGACAGACTGCACAGCGGCAGCCCGTGACCGGTCGCCGGGGCATCAGGTCACCGGCGGTTGATAGGAAGATGACAGATGGTTAAACACGGAAGGAAAAACACGAAACGGAGAGGCCCAGCCCTGCTGATTTCTCTTTACCGCACCTTTTATCTCTCCTGTCTGCTGTTGGGCATGCTCCTGACCGTGATTGACGGTGTGCAGGCGGCCAGCCCGGCCGGCGCGCGCGGCGCAACTGCGGCCGGCCGGGAACAGGGGAGCACTTCGCAGACAGAGTCGTCCTTTGTCCTGACGCTCACGTTTCGCGGGGCAGTAACGCCGGTGCTGCGTCAATATCTCAGCGGCGCGATCGAAGAAGCGCAGGCGGAGGGGGCCGAGGCAGTGATCCTGCGCCTGGACACGCCCGGCGGCAGCGTCGATGTCACCAAGCAGATTGTCCAGGATATGTTGGCCTCGCCTGTGCCGGTGGTTGTCTATGTCGCGCCCGCTGCGGCGCAGGCCGGCAGCGCGGGCACCTTCATCACGCTGGCCGGCCACGTAGCCGCGATGGCTCCCGGCAGCAGTATCGGCGCGGCCAGCCCCGTCGGCGGCCAGGGCGAGGACATTGGCGACACGATGGAGGCGAAGGTCGTCAATATCCTCAGCGCCGACATTGAGAACCTGGCCTCGCGGCGCGGCGAAGAGGCGGTGGAGTGGGCTGTCGCGGCCGTGCAGGAGGCGGCCGCAGCCACGGACTCGCGCGCGCTCGAGTTGGGCGTGATCGACTTCATCGCGTCCGACGTGCCGGACCTGCTCGATCAGATGGACGGGTTCGTGGTTACGATTCAGGGCGAAGAGCGCACGCTGCGCACTGAGGGCGCCCGGATTGTACAGCGCCCGCTGTCGCCGCTGCAAGAGTTTCTGAACTTCATCAGCAACCCCACCGTGGCCACGATTCTGCTGACACTCGGCTCGATTGGACTGATCGCCGAAATCTACAATCCGGGCACATTCATTCCCGGCATGATTGGCCTGATCAGCCTTTTGCTGGGGCTATACTCGCTGGGCCAGCTGGAGGCGAATTTCACCGGCCTGGCTCTGATCGGTCTGGCGCTGATTCTGTTGGTGGCCGAGGCGTTCACGCCGGCGTTTGGCGCGCTCGCATTGGGCGGCGCCGTCGCCTTCATCTTTGGCAGCGTCCTGCTTTTCGATGCCCCGGGCCTCGCTGTCCCCTGGGTGACGATCATCTCGCTTGGTATCGCCATGGGCGCCTTCGCCCTCTTTGTAGGCGGCAAGGTGGTCGAGGCCCAACGAAGAGGAACCGCCACCGGCAGCGAAGGCGTGATTGGCTCGCTTGCGACTGTGCGCGTGCCTTTTGCAGAGAACGGCCGCGGCAAGGTCCTCCTCGCGGGCGAGTTGTGGAACGCGCAACTGCGCGGCGCATCTTCCGATGAAGCCGCGCCGGCCGATGTCGGCGATCAGGTCAAGGTGGAAGGGAGAGAGGGCTACATCCTGGTCGTCAGTTCCCGCGAGGAAAGTGATGAAGGAAACACCAATAGGGCTACGTAGTTACTCTGATCCCCAAATGCAGGTCCTGAAAAAGTCACGAATCAAGAAATGCAACCAGGCGTTCAGTCGTTGACGCCATGTCCTGCAATTGACACTCCCACACAGTCGTCACGGCCCAACCGTTTGCCTCAAGCAGTTCGACATTTTGTTCATCCCTGGCTTTGTTGCGCTTCAGCTTTGTCAGCCAGTACTGCCTGTTCGTGGCAGGGATTCGCACCTTGGGACAATTTGAATGGAGGTGCCAAAAGCATCCGTTCACAAAGATGATTTTGCGCCGCGCGGGGAAAACCAGGTCAGGTCGCCCAGGCAGATCTTTCCGATGCAGTCGATAGCGATAGCCCAACCTGTGAAGCAGCCGGCGGACCTGCATTTCCGGCTTCATGCCTTTTGATTTTATTTGCGCCATTGTGCGACTGCGGACCTGTGGCGTCACTGTGTCGACCATTATCACCCTTACCGGAAGTGAGCCACCCGACCTTCTGAAGTTGGCAAAGAGCGGCTTGCCTGTCTAAACAGAAACAAGATCCTTCTTGCGTTGTTATGCGCTTTTCCAAATAACCTGCCACGGAGGAGCTTGTTCGTCGCGGGGTACGAATTCCGACCCAGTCTGTAGTCTTTCTGTCAAGGGCTGCAGAACGTTCGCCGCAATCCATGTAACCACAGGGACACATACGGCATCGCCAAATGCGCTGAGAGATTGCCGCTCGGTCTTTGCCACAATCGGAAAGGAATCGGGCACACCCTGCAAGCGGGCGTACTCCCGGGCTGTGAGGGTCCTCATGCGGATCTTGCCGTTGCCCGCCGCGACCAGGAATTGCTTGCCGCTCCCGCCTACAGCTGTGCGCAGGCAGCCGGCAATGTCATCCGATCGAACTTTCGCCCTCTGCCCTGCCGCGCGCCGGCGCCTGAAAAATGTTCTGAAGTTTTCCTCATTTCGACAGGCCAACAGTTTCACCATTTCCAGATGGGCCGAGGGCATCATGGCCAGATGTTTTTCTACTTTTGGCTCTGGCCACCAGCGCGGGTCATCCTGCGTGAGTCTCTCGGCCACGGAGTCGGTAAACCCTTCATTCTTATAGGGTGGGGGTTCTGGAATATTCAAACGTGCCCACTGAATGTTTTCACTTTCCAGCATCAGCATTTTTAGACGGGTAGGCATGAGTCTCTTGGATCTGGAAGTGAAATAGGGTGAATCATCAACCACGCCAGCCGATTTCACTCCAACCATGAAGAGCCGGGGACGGCTCTGTGGAACGAAAGAACGAGCGTTTAGCATAAAAACATCGCAGGCATAGCCTAGTAGTTCAACAGTCTTCTATTGACGGATAGAGGCGTTCGAGTCTGATGCGAGCGTCAGCAGAGGTGAAACGCCAGTTGACGGTTGATGCAGAAGCATTGCGTCGGTTTTGCCAAGCTGCGACTTTCTGCATCAAGGTC
>JAJEBF010000048.1 GCA_022824025.1 Caldilineaceae bacterium | reverse complement strand
CAAGCCCGGCAGCATCACGCCGCACACGCATTTCAAGGCGGAGGTCTATGTCTTGCGCAAGGAGGAGGGTGGACGACACACGCCCTTCTTCAAGGGATACCGTCCTCAGTTCTACATCCGCACCATGGACATCACCGGTTCAATCGACCTGCCTGCGGGTGTGGAGATGGTGATGCCCGGCGACAATGTGACGATGGACGTGGAGTTGATTTCGCCGGTTGCCATTGAGACCGGCGGCCGTTTTGCCATCCGCGAAGGCGGCCGCACCGTCGCTGCCGGCGCAATTACCGAGATCATTGAATAGCTTTCCGGTTAAGTTTAGACTGTCCGGAGGGGCACGTCACTTTCGGACATTTTAGGCGAGTAGCTCAATTGGCAGAGCGGCGGTCTCCAAAACCGCAGGTTGCGGGTTCAAGTCCTGCCTCGCCTGTCAGAAAATGGCCACCAGCAGCCGCTCGGTGGTCATTTTCCGCCTGAAAGGGCTCAGAACGCCGCACGGGGAGATGGGCAGGCAAGCGGCGTTGTGGACATACGCGATTGTTCACGCATTGAACGGAGTCAACTGTGAGCCGGTCATCAACTGTTCCGAGATCTGATAACGCAATCGTACGGTACTTTAAGGAGACCCGCGCTGAGATTGGCAAGGTCACGTGGCCGACGCGCGAAGAGGGGACCCGTCTGACCATCGTGGTGCTGATCGTCACGACAATCGCCGCGCTTGCGCTGTTTGGCGTAGACTCATTCTTCAGTTATCTGGTGACTCTGTTTCTGCAGATATTCTAGGCAGCATCTGTGGCGCGACCGCCATCGGCGCTAAGAAAGGGCCGGTTAGGGCGTGTGACGCGCAAGGAGGAATCTGTGGGTGATATAACGAATGCAGGCGCCGATCCCGAATTGCAGGAGGATGAGGCGGTCGCCGCGCTGGTGGACGATGAGATCTCCGCTGAGGCTGACGAGGAGCCGGGCGGCCCGAAAGCGGAATGGTATGTGGTGCACAGCTATTCGGGCAAGGAGAACAAGGTAAAGAAGAACCTGGAACACCGGGCGGAATCGATGAACATGACCGACCGGATCCTGCAGATTGTGGTGCCGACTGAGACTGAAATCGAGATCAAAGAAGGCATTCGCCGCGAGGTAGAGCGCCAGGTATTCCCCGGCTACATTCTGATCGAGATGATCATGGATGAGGACAGCTGGTATGTGGTGCGCAACACGCCGGGGGTCACCAGTTTTGTGGGGATGGGCAACAAGCCCAGCCCGTTGAGCCAGACCGAAGTGAATCACATCATGAGCCGCATCGAATCGGACGAACCGCGTGTGAAGGTCAGCTTCGATGTGGGTGAGCGCGTCCGGATCATAGAAGGCCCGTTTGCGGAATTCACGGGTGTTGTCGATTCTCTGGAGCCAGAGAAGGGCAAAGCCCGGGTCATGGTGAGTTTCTTCAACCGGGAAACGCCGGTTGAGGTGGACTTCCTCCAATTGGAACGGGACACGTAAAAGGAGAAGCAGGCGAGATGGCGAAGAAAGTCAAGGCGATTGTCAAGTTGCAGATCCCGGCCGGCAAGGCCAACCCTGCCCCACCGGTCGGCACGGCGCTCGGCCCGCACGGTGTCAATATCATGGGCTTCTGCAAGGAGTATAATGCACGAACGCAGAGTCAGATGGGTCAGGTTATCCCGGTCGAAATCACGATATTCCAGGATCAGTCGTTTACATTCGTTACCAAGACACCTCCGGCGGCCGAACTGATTAAGAAAGCGGCCGGGATCGATAAGGGCAGCGGCGTTCCGAATGAGGAGAAGGTAGGGGAGATCACCAATCAACAGGTGCGGGAAATCGCTGAGGTAAAACTCAAGGACCTGGGGAATATCCCCATAGACAGCGCCATGCAGATGGTGAAGGGAACGGCCCGCAGTATGGGCGTGACGGTCGTCGAATAGGCGGGATCCGCGCATTGCGATGCGATGCCGCAGAAATCATAAAGCCAACTGTGGGAGGGGCGCCCTGCTGTGCCCCGTTTGCACCACAAGGAGTATTCAATGCCAAGACACAGCAAACGCTACAACGCAGCGCGCGGCAAGGTCGACCGCCTGAAGCAATACCAGCCTGCGGAGGCGGTCGCTCTGATGCGCGAGGGCGCAACGGCCAAATTTGATGAAACGGTGGAGGTGCATCTGAGCACCGGAGTAGACCCACGACATGCGGACCAGCAGGTGCGGGGTGTCGTGACGCTTCCGCACGGCACGGGTCGCGTGGTGCGCATACTGGTTTTTGCCGGCGCGGACGGCGTCAGCGAAGCCGAGGCAGCCGGCGCTGACTATGTCGGCGGCGAAGATCTGGCGGCGCGGATTCAGGGGGGCTGGCTTGATTTTGATGTTGTTCTGGCTACGCCGGACATGATGCGGGTGGTTGGCAGGCTCGGCCGCGTGCTTGGGCCCCGGGGGATGATGCCCAGCCCCAAGGCTGGCACGATCGTGCAGGCCGCCGAACTGCCGCGCGTGATTCAAGAGACACGGCTGGGTCGCGTCGAATTTCGCGTTGACAAGACGAGCAATGTCCATGTGCCCATTGGCAAGGCGAGCTTCGAGAGCGAGCAGATCCTCGAAAACTTCACGTCGATAATGGAAGCGGTGATGGCCGCCAGGCCTACGGCGATCAAGGGTATCTATCTGAAGCGGGTGACGCTGACCAGCACCATGGGGCCGGGTGTACGCGTTGATGTCAATGCGGCCTCGGGGCTGAAGGCAGCCTAGGTTTCGTTTGCCTTTACCGGGGTCAGTACGGTAGAATTGGCACGTTTCAACTGCATACGAATCTCAGTTCCGTAGACAGCCGGCATTCGCGTCGCGAATGTAAGTGCGCCCTGTTGCGCGGCCGGCCAAGGGCTGAACACAGTGACCTGACCGATGTTGGCCGGCAGGGATCGCTGGCCACGCCCTTGTCTGCATTGCAAGGGCGTTTTTGCTGGCAGCGCCGGTAGGCGTTTGAAGGGAGCGCAGAGGGACATCGTTTGCGTGCCCGCAGAAATCCTGTAGAAAGGGGGAATGTCCATTGGCACTTAGTCGAGAGAAGAAGGAAGAGCTCGTTGCACTGTACAGTTCACACCTGGAAAATGCGTCCGCCGTCGTGTTCACCGATTATCGCGGCACGACCGTTTCCCAGATCAACGGTTTGCGCTCCGACCTGAGAGAGGCGGAAACTTCCTACATGGTCGTGAAGAATCGACTTCTGCGGATTGCATTGGCGAACAATGGGGTCACGGAGGAGTTGGACGAGCTGTTGGAAGGGCCGAATGCGGTGGCGTTTGTCGGAGAAGATATCGGCAGGGGCGTGACCGCGTTGAAGGACGGCATTCGAGGGCTGGATGAAGTCGTGGAGATCAAAGGCGGGATCCTGGAGCAGAACGTTTTGGATGCCGGCGGCGCTGCGGCTCTGTCCGAGCTGCCCACGCGGGAAGAAATGCTGGCCAAGTTGCTGGCGACAATCGTCGCGCCGGCCACTCAGCTTGCCCGTGTCGTCAACGAGCCCGGGGTCAGTCTGGCGCGGGTCGTCCAGGCGCATGCTGATACGCAGGAAGAGGCCGCCTGAGTGTAAGGGGAGGGATTCAGATCCCTGTTGCTTGCGCTTGCATAGGCTTACGTACAAAGTAGCGTATCGTAAAGAGTGAAACCACAGAGACAGAAATTGACATCGGGAGAATTCCAAACATGGCAGATCTGAATGCAATCAAAGAACAGCTGGACGAGTTGACGCTTCTGGAAGCCGCTGAGCTGGTGAAGATGCTTGAAGAGGCTTGGGGCGTCAGCGCGGCCGCGTCTGTGGCGGTGGCCGGCGTAGCCGGCGGCGCAGCCGAGGCCGAGGAAGAGGAAGAAGAACAGACGGAGTTTGACGTGATCCTGGCCGATATGGGCGCGAGGAAGATCAACGTCATTAAGGCTGTTCGCGCGGTGACAAGCCTCGGTCTGCGAGAGGCCAAGGAGCTGGTCGAGAGCGCGCCGGCGCCTGTGGTGCAGGGCGTGGCGAAGGATGTCGCGGAAGACACGAAAGCCCAGCTGGAGGCCGAAGGGGCAACGGTAGAGATCAAGTAACCTTTCAGCCGAATAAGCTCAAGGGGGTGCATCCGTATGTGGATGCGCCCCCTTTTTTTCAGGGCGCTGGCAGGCGGCGAGCGGGAGCGGCGGCCGCAGCCTGAGCGTTTGAGGCTGCTTGTCCGCCGATGGGCACTGTGATAGAATGCCGCGACCTTGAAGTGCATAACACCAGCGCACAATAACAGAAGGAGACGCAATTGGCTGAAGGCCCGGTCGTAGGCCATCAGTGGGCTGTTGAACTGTTGCGAAATAGCATCAAGCATGACAGGCTGCGCCACGCCTACCTGTTTGTGGGCGCAGCGCAGTTGGGCAAATCCACCCTGGCCCGCCACTTTGCCCAGTCGCTTCTCTGCGCGAAGGCAGATGCCGGGCGGGCTTGCGGGGCGTGCCGCTCATGCCGTTTGCAGGAGGCTGGCAGCCATCCGGATTTCATTTTGGCGCCGCCGACCGACCGGCAAGGTCAACCGGACAGGGAGAATGGCCTTCATCGCGCCGAACAGGCGGCTGACATCATTCGCCAGGCGTTGCTGCACCCGATGGAGGCCCGCTACAAGGTCTTTTTGATTCAGGACGCGCATAGAGCCCACACCAGCTTCTCCAACAAACTTCTGAAGACTTTGGAAGAGCCGCCGCCGCACGCGGTTCTCTGCCTGACCGCGCAGGACCGGTCGGCCCTTTTGCCAACGATTGTAAGCCGTTGCCAGGTCTTGGCCTTGCGGCCGTTGGGAGCGCGGATGATGGAGGAGGCGCTGCGGGACCGTTGGGGCGCCGCGCCGCAGCAGGCCGCGCTGCTGGCCCGTCTGGCGAACGGCTGTCTTGGCTGGGCGGTTGATCAGCTGAGCCAGACGGAGCCGCTGGCGGAAAGGAGCGAGCGGCTGGCAGAGCTGCAGGAGCTCAGCCGCAGCAGCCGGGTGGCGCGGCTTGCCTTTGCGCAGAAGCTGGCGGCTGCGCGCAACCAGACTCGACTTTTTTCGCTGCTTGGGCTGTGGACGGGCTGGTGGCGCGATGTAATGTTGGCGCAGTCGGGCTGTTTGGCGCAGTGCGCCAACGTGGATATGCTGGACACGCTCTCTGATTCGGCCGGTGACTACCGTCGGGACGATGTTCAGGCGTATCTACGCACATTAAGCCGCATTGAAGGTTACCTGCGGCATACTGTCAATACGGGCCTGGCGCTGGACGTACTTCTGTTGCAGATGCCGCGCCCGCAGGCCCGCTAGAAAGGCCGGGCGACACAGGCCGGCGCCCGGGCATATGTCCAATGCGGGACCAATAACGGTAACTACTCAGGCTAAGGATAAGAAGAACGAGAGCAAAGGCAAGGCAAACAGAAAGCTATTGCGAATTTTATGTTGGGTGCGATAGAGTAGGGAATATGAGCGAAGCCACGGAAAGAGGGCGAGAGAATTTTGAGAAGTT
>JAJEBF010000010.1 GCA_022824025.1 Caldilineaceae bacterium | reverse complement strand
AACGGCTTCTCCACCGTCGAGCTCATGTGCTGGCCCGCCGGCAAAGCCGAACGCCGCTACGCCGGCGTCACCCACATCGACGTCGTCGGCTTCACCGCAGAGGACGCCGCCCGCGTCAACCAACTCGCCGCCTCCGCAGGGATCACCATCAGCGGCCTCGGATACTACCCCAACCCTCTCACCCCAGACCAGGACGAAGCCCAGGTCGCCATCGACCACATCAAACGCGTCATCGAGGCCTCCGCGTTGCTCGGCATCGGCATCATGAACACCTTCGTCGGCCGCGACTGGACCAAGTCCGTCGACGACAACTGGCCCCGCTTCCTCGAAGTCTGGACGCCCCTGATCCGCTTCGCCGAAGACCACGACGTCAAGATCGGTATCGAAAACTGCCCCATGGCCTTTACCAACGACGAATGGCCCGGCGGCAAAAACCTCGCTCACACGCCTGCCATCTGGCGCCGCATGTTTGCCGACATCCCCAGCGACCACTTCGGCCTCAACTACGACCCCTCCCACATGATCTGGCAGCACATGGACTACCTCAAACCCATCCGCGACTTCATCGACAAGTTCTTCCACGTCCACGCCAAGGACGTGCGCCTCGACCAGAACCGCCTCGACGACGTTGGCATCATGGCCACCCCGCTCGAGTTCCACGTGCCCAAGCTGCCCGGACTGGGCGATATCGACTGGGGCCAGTTCTTCTCCGTCCTCAGCGACGTTGGCTACGATGGCCCAGTCTGCATCGAAGTCGAGGACCGCGCCTACGAAGACTCGCTCGAAAGCCGCAAAGCCTCCCTCGTCCAGAGCGGGCGCTATCTCAAAAACTTCATGCCCTAACCGCACAGGCCGGCAAACTCTTGCCGCCTTCTAAACGGACACGATCAATGTCTCTCGAATCCGAAATCCGCAGCATCACCGAAAACAGCGGCGCCGAAATGGCCGTCTCCGCTCTCCACCTCGAGTCCGGGCAACGCGCCGACGTCGACGCCGACCGCATCTACCCGCTCTGCAGCGTCCTCAAAATCCCCGTCCTCGCCGAAGCCTTCCGCCAGATCGATGCGGGCCGCTTCGCGCTCCACGATCGCTGGGAACTCACCACCGCCGAAAAAAACCTGCCCAGCGGCATCCTCGTCTTTTTCGACGACGGCCTCGCGCCCACCGTGAAGGACCTGCTCACCTTGATGATCATCATCAGCGACAACACCGCCACCGACATGGTCATGCACCGCCTCGGCGAAGGCAGCGTTACTGCCGCTATGCACAAACTGGGCCTCACCGACATCCACGTGCCTCTCACCATCCGCGAACTGTTCGACGACCTGCTCCCCTCCTCCGACCCCACTCAGGACATGCTGACCCTCGCCACCGCACCCCGCAACCGCACCGGCGTCTCCTACAGCCTCGGCCCCGACAACGACACCGGTACGACCGCCGCCCTCACCGAGCTTCTGGCGCGCATCTGGCGCGGCGAAGTCGTCAGCCGCGCCGCCTGCGACGCCATGCTGGAGATCCTCCTCAAGCAGCAGCTCAACGACCGCCTGCCCCGCTACCTCCCTCCCGGCACGCCCTGCGCCCACAAGACCGGCACCCTTCCCGGTATTCGCAACGACAGCGGCATCATCTACGCCGGTGAAAATTCCCATGTCGCCGTCACCGTCTTCTCCCGCTGGGACGACGAAGCCGTCTCCGACGACCCCATCGCCCGCAGCGAACAGCCCATCGCCATCGACGCCGCCTTTGGCCGCATCGGCCGCCTCCTCTACGATACCTTCGGAGACGCCTGACCAATCCCATGCCCGCTACCTCAACCCTCATCCGCAACGCCCGCCTTGTCGACGGCGCCGGCAACCCTTGGCAGTACGGTGACCTTCTGCTCACAGGCGATCGCATCGAAGCCATCGCCCCGCCCGGCGCCGTATCCGCCGCCAACTGCGCCGAAGTCGTAGACGGCGCCGGCCTCGTCGCCTGTCCCGGCTTCATCGACATCCAGAGCCACTCGATCCTGTCGCTCATGATCGACGGCCGCTGCCTCTCCAAAATCACCCAGGGCGTCACAACTGAAATTATGGGCGAGGCCTGGACGCCCGCGCCCGTCGCCGGCCGCAACACCGACCCCATGGCCAACACGCTCCTGCCCATTCCTATCAGCAAGGAGTGGCATGACAGGATTCGCGGCTGGACCCGATTCGCCGACTGGCTGCAGGCCGTCGAAGAGGCCGGCGCCTCCCCCAATATCGGCTCCTTCCTCGGCGGCGGCACCTTGCGCCATGTCGGCAAGGGCATGGAAATGGGCCAACCCTCCGCCGACGAACTCGACCTGATGCGCCGCACCATGGCAGAGGCCATGGAAGACGGCGCATTCGGCGTATCCTACGCACTCATCTACCCTCCGGACTCCTACACCGACACCGATGAGCTGATCGAAATCTGCAAAGTCGTCAGCCGCTACAACGGCGTTTACATCACCCACATGCGGTCGGAAGGGGCGCGGCTCTTCGAAGGACTGGAAGAGGCCCTGACCATCGGCCGCCGCGCAGACCTGCCCGTCGAAATCTACCACCTCAAAGCCTCCGGCGCCGCCAACTGGCACAAGATGCCCTCCACCATCGCCCGCATCGAAGAGGCCCGCGCCCAAGGCCTCGACGTCACCGCCGACATGTATCCCTATGCCGCCTCCGGCACAGGCCTCTCCTCGCTGCTGCCCACCTGGACCGCAGCCGATGGGAATTTCTTTGCGAATCTGGAGGATCCGGCTGTGCGAATGCGCATCCGGAAAGAAATGTTGGACGACTCTGAGGGCAATCGCCTGCCGTCTACCCGCGGCGGCGCCGCAGGCGTACTGCCGGTTGGCTTCCACAAAAAACAAAACCGGCCCTATATCGGTATGAACCTCGCGCAGATCGCCGCCGACAGAGGCCAGGACTGGCTCGACTGCGCCATCGACCTCCTGCGCTCAGAAGGCCAGCGTATCGGCACAATCTTCCTATCCATCAGCGAAGACAACCTGCGCGCCCAGTTGCCCCTCCCATGGATCAAATTCGCCACCGACGCCGACGGGATCGACCCCGCCTGGGCCTCCGATCTTGGTCCGACCCATCCACGCGCCTATGGTACCTATCCCCGCGTGCTCGGCCGTTATGTACGCGAAAAGCAGGCGCTCACTCTCGAAGACGCTATCCGCAAAATGACCGGCGCCGTAGCTGACCGTCTCGGCCTGCGCCAGCGGGGCCACCTGCGCGCAGGCTTCTACGCAGACGTCGTCCTCTTCGATCCACACACGATCAGCGACCGCGCCACCTTCGCCGACTCCCATCAGCTCTCCGTCGGCGTGCAGGACGTCTGGGTCAACGGCGGGCGCGTGCTGCGCAACGGAGAGCACACCGGCGCAACACCGGGTCGGTTCGTCTCAAAAGATTGATTGATTCTGGCGTTTTGGATTCCAGAGGAGTATTTCTGCAGAAGGGGGGGTACGAGAATGCGTGGACCTATGAAGGGGATTCGCTCCCCCCTCGCCAAGCGCCGATGCGCTCCAGTTCTTCATCCAGCCGCAACCTGTGCAGCTCCATCCGCCAAATGGGCAACGAGATGTTCAAGCTGACGATGCGCCGGTTCAGTTCGTCAACGCGGGCCTCCCAATCGCGGACACTGCGTTGCCATGCACGCGCCAACGCCTCCCTGTCGGCCCCAGAATCGCTGGCGCGCACGCGCCAAGAATCCCATTCACGCTGCATCTCCGCCCGCAGCTTCCCGATGTCGGCTGTCAACGCCTTACGGTCCCCGATCCAGGTTGGCGAAAGTTGGTTGTCCTTCAGCAGCTTGTTGGCCATGCGCATATCCGCTGGCTCGTTGGGGTTTTCATTCAGCCGCAACGGACTTCCTTTTCCCGGAAGATTCTCAAATGCGCCGTTCGCGGCCGCCTCATCCAGCTGCTCCGTAACCAGGTCCTGCCACGCCTTCAACCCCCGAGGACGGACCCGGCGCCCCTGGGAATCGCGGGCCCCCGGCGCAGATTCCTCTTCAACTGCCCGTCGTCTTTTCTGTTCACTCATTATTGCTCCTCCATCCCAAGCCTTAGGTGAATCCTAACATGAGTTCGCCTACGGCCGGAATACAGACCTGCCCGCGTTTTCAGTTCAATCCCGACCCATCATGAGCCACCTAAGGCGGCTGGTCTGGAGTTCTGCCGAAAGGCGCTTGCGGGCCCTGTGGCGACTGATTCTCCACACCCTCTTAATCGCAGCGCTAGGAATGGCGGCGGTCTCGCTCATACCCGTTGATAGCATGGCTTGGGCTGGGTCATTCGCCGGTTATCTGCCAATGGCGCTGCCTGCAGTGGCGATCGTGGCCGGCACTCTTCTCGCGGCCCGTTTCCTCGACCGCAGACCCATTTCCGATCTCGGTCTGCAGTTCACGCCCGCCTGGTGGCGCGACTTGGCATTCGGCCTCCTCCTGGGGGCGATCCTCATGCTGCTGATCTTCGTCCTGGAATTGGCCATGGGTTGGATAACAGTTGACGGATTCTTCACGAGCGGTTCGATGCCCTTCTGGTCGGGGATTTTGTTTTTCCTCATCCTTTTCCTTGGCGTGGGCGTCTACGAAGAACTGCTCGCGCGCGGTTATCATCTCAAAAACATGGCAGAGGGGCTCGGCTTCAGTCCACTGGGCAAGGCAGGCGGACTGGTCCTGGCGCTGCTCATCTCCTCCGCGATATTCGGACTCCTCCATGCCGGCAACCCAAATGCAACTGTCTTCAGCACCGTGAATCTCTTCCTGGCCGGCCTTTTCCTCGGCCTGCCCTTCGTGTTGACCGATCAACTGGCCATGCCGATCGGCATTCATATCACCTGGAACTTTTTTCAGGGCAATGTTTTCGGCTTTCCCGTAAGCGGTACCTCCGCCAATGAGACCTCCTTTATCACAGTGCAACAAGGCGGGCCGGATCTCTGGACCGGCGGCGCGTTCGGTCCAGAGGCTGGCCTGTTGGGCATCGCGGCGATTATGGTAGGTTCTCTGTTAGTCGTATGGTGGGTGAAGCGAACGCGAGGAACGGTCGGCTTGGCGCTGGCCGTGGCGGAGTATCAGTCTCCCGCCGCGAACAAAAGTGTCACCGGGCAGTTTCCTGTGGAATAATAGTTGCCAGGAATGTTCAAGAGGGGTCTCTCACTGGCGTACGGAGAAACACACACTGTGAGCGCAAAGCTATGGGGAGGGCGTTTCAGCGGCGACCTCGATCCCCTGATGGAAGAGTTCAACGCGTCGATCGACTTCGACCGGCGTCTCTGGCAGGCCGATATCCTCGGCAGCCAGGCCTACGCACGCGCCCTGGCACGCGCCGGCCTCCTTACGGAACAGGAAGCCCAACAGATCGTCGCCGGCCTCGAACGTGTCGCCGGTGAATGGCGCGCCGGCCACTTCGAAATCACCACCGGCGACGAGGACATCCACACCGCCAACGAACGCCGCCTCACCGAACTGATCGGCCCCGTAGCCGGCAAACTGCATACCGGCCGCAGCCGCAACGATCAGGTCGCGACCGATCTCCGCCTCTGGCTGCGCGAAGAACTCAAAACCTCGCAGCGCCAGCTGCGCACCCTCATCGGCGTGGCCGTTGAACGCGCCGCAGACGAGATCGAGCTCCTCATGCCCGGCTATACCCATCTCCAGCCCGCCCAACCCACACGCTGGAGCCACTGGCTCCTCAGCCACGCCTGGGCCTGGCAGCGGGACGCCCTCCGCCTTCAGGATCTCCTGGCGCGCGTCAACCTCATGCCGCTCGGCAACGGCGCCCTCGCAGGAAACCCCTTTCCCATCGACCGCGACCAGCTCGCGCAGGATCTGGGTTTCGACGCGCCCACACCCAATAGCCTCGACGGCGTCAGCGACCGCGACTTCGTCGCCGAAACACTGTTCTGGGCCGCCATGACCATGCTGCACCTCAGCCGCTGGGCCGAGGACCTCATCATCTACAGCAGCCGCGAATTCAGCTTCGTCACGCTTGCCGATGCCTACAGCACCGGCAGCAGCCTCATGCCCCAAAAGAAAAACCCCGACTCTCTCGAACTCCTGCGCGGCAAAGCCGGCCGCGTATTCGGAAATATGAGCGGCCTGCTCATGACCCTCAAAGGGCTCCCCAGCACCTACAACAAAGACCTTCAAGAGGACAAGGAGCCCCTCTTCGACGCCATCGAAACCGTGAACCGCGCCCTGCCGGTCGCCGCCGGCGCGCTCGCCACCCTCACCGTCAATGGCCCCAACATGGCCCGCGCCCTCGTCCCCGAAATGCTGGCCACCGACCTCGCAGAATACCTCGTGCGCAAAGGCGTCCCGTTTCGCGAAACGCACCACGTCGCCGGCGCCGCCGTCGCCCTGGCAGAATCCCAAAATATCGCCCTCACCGACCTGCCGCTGAATGACCTCCGCTCTCTGCACCCGGCATTCGAAGAAGACGTAGCCTCCATATGGAGCTACGCGCGCAGCGTGGAACAGCGCGACGTCCGCGGGGGCA
The DNA here is from genome assembly GCA_022824025.1 of Caldilineaceae bacterium. Classification (GTDB taxonomy): domain Bacteria; phylum Chloroflexota; class Anaerolineae; order Caldilineales; family Caldilineaceae; genus Bin5. The sequence goes on along the minus strand of JAJEBF010000010.1, from coordinate 1,217 downwards.
CCAGCCGACGCGCCGTGCAGGAACAAATCGATGACCTGCTCCAATGGCTTGACGAGCCGGCCCAGGGCACGAACAGGACGACCTGAGTGCCCCTCCGGCTGGAAATTCGACGCCTCAAATCTTGCTCGGATTTCTTCAACGAATGGGTTAGGGCCACGGGGCCAGGCGCAAAGCGTGCTGGCTATCTCCGGCGAGGTGCTGAAATAGTTCGATCGTGCTCGGGTCTTGCGGAACGTACGTGGACAAATAGAGGTCGCCGCGGCCGCTCAGACTAATGTCGGTGAAAACAGTGTACCCCACCGGGCCATGTATCCTGTGCGTATAAATGTGGCTGCGCAGACGGCTGTTCACATCCTGAAGCTGCTCTCGGCTCGCCGACCAGAATATGGCAAAGTCCGGGAATGCGGCCAGCGCGCTGTACAGCAGTCGGTACCGCTCCGTATGGCGGTAACGCAGGGTCATCGCCCGCCACTGGCGCGTCATCGTCATCGCCTTCGAATGCCAGCCATTTCCCAGCACACGCCGTAACGGCGCATCCGGCGCAAATAGCATCCCAAGCAGATTGGCCCCCTCCTCCGTGGACTTGGCCGCGTTGATCTGCGCTACATTGCAGCCGTGAAAGGCAACCATTGCACGATTGACGCCAACAACATTGCCAAATGCATCCATCAGAAAGGCCGGCAGACCGACCGCGCCCAGCGAAATCCACGCTCTTTCAAAAACCTCCCTATGGTCGAGGTCCGCGCGCACGACCTCTCTGTCCGCCGCCTGGCTGGCCGCGGCAAAAAACTCCCGCCTCTCTAATGACGTCAACTCAAAGGCGCCGGCCAGTTCCTGCAGAACCTCCCCGTCCAACCGCGCCTGCCGGCCACGCTCAATCTTGCTCACAATTCGCTTCGTCAACCCAGTCCTGTCGGCCAGCTTCTGCTGGCTCCAGCGACGACCCGTGGCGAAATCAATCTGCTCTTTCCGCAGGGCCGCTACGATCTTTCCGAATGTTTCGTGTTCCACTGACTGCTCCGTTGTGTCGTGCCAGTTTGGCCCTTCCATCCGGTGCAACGATTGCTTGTTCCATCGTAACTACTCAGGCTAAGGATAAGAAGAACGAGAGCAAAGGCAAGGCAAACAGAAAGCTATTGCGAATTTTATGTTGGGTGCGATAGAGTAGGGAATATGAGCGAAGCCACGGAAAGAGGGCGAGAGAATTTTGAGAAGTT
>JAJEBF010000055.1 GCA_022824025.1 Caldilineaceae bacterium | reverse complement strand
CCTCAACTTCGCGCCCGCAGACCGCCACATGACGCATGAAGGAAAGAGTATGAGCAAAGCGCTGAACGGCGGAAGGAAACCTGTTACCCGATGACCCGAGTGCTCGAAATTGGCGGCTATGCAGCCGCATATGCCGGACGTCTGTTTGTCCACGCTGGCTGCGACGTGGTGCGCGCCGAAGCTGGCCAACGCGATCCCGCCTGGGCAAGTGAACAGGCGATGAGCGCGTTCCTCCATGCGGGAAAACGTCACGCGAGTGTTGAAGAAAGCACGCTGGAGGAACTGGCGAACAGGGCTGATGTTGTGATCGCTCACTTGCCGAATGCAGATGCAGTTGATGAATCAGGCATCGATACCTGGGATGCGCCTGTCAAAGTGGCGGTGACACCTTTTGGCCGCACGGGTCCTCGACGCAACTGGCGGGCCACACCCAACGTTCTGCTTGCGATGGGAGGTTATACAGCGCTCATGGGTGATGCGGACCGTGAGCCGCTGTCGCTGCCGGGTCACTACCTCGAGTTTCAGGCGGGCACGCTGGCATATAGCGCAGCTTCATCGCTTCTGCGGTCGGGCGAACAGAATGTCGTCGACATCGGGATGCTGGAGACTGTCATGACGCTGTCACAGTTCACGACCGTCCGCTGGCATTGCACGGGTGAGCATCGCACTCGCCATGGCAGTGACTTCTGGTTTGTGGCGCCGAGTGATCTGTTCCGCTGCGCGGACGGCTGGGCGTACGTCAGCATCGTTCCGGCATTCTGGGATGCGTTTACGGTCTTCCTGGACCATCCGCAGTTGCTGGTGGATCCGCGATTCGAAACCAATGATCTGCGTATGGCCAACCGTGACGCGTTACATGAGGCTGTTGCGGCTGCGTTTCTGGGAATGACGGTGGCGGAGGTGAACGAGCGCACGGAGACCTGCCGGGTCCCGGTTGGGGTCGTAACGACGCTGAAGGACGTTCTCGAGGATGAGCATCTCGCGTTCAGGAATTTCTGGCAGGAAGTTGATACTGATGAAGGTGCAGTCAGAGTGCCGAAGCCACCTTATCGGATAGAGGCGTTGAAACATGCCTGATCCGAGCGTCAGTGGGCCGCTTAATGGCGTACGTATCCTCGATCTGACCCACGTCTGGGCCGGGCCACTTGCCGTCCGCTTCCTTTCAGACCTAGGGGCGGAGGTGGTGCGCATCGAGGCCCCGGACAGCCGCGGGCCGCGGGAATACTCGATAGACCCGATCGGTGGCTGGCTTGGGGGTGAACATGGGGATGAGCCGTGGAACGACAACGCCGCCTTCGTAAAACTCATGCGCAACCGCCGGAGTCTCTGCCTCGATCTGAAGACGGACACGGGCAGGACGACGTTTCTCAACCTCGTCGAGCATGCTGATGTCGTGATGGAAAACTTCAGCGCACGGGCCATGCCGTCGCTGAACCTAGGCTACGACGTTTTGCGGCAGGCGAACCCGAACATCATTTGCGTTTCGATGCCCGGCTATGGTGCATCGGGACCTTTGAGGGATCGTGTCGCGTACGGTCCGACGGTTGAGGTCATGTCAGGGTTCACTGCGATGATGGGATATGGACCGGATGAGCCCCGCAATACGGCGATGGCGCTGATGGACCCGGTGACGGGGACACATGCCGCCGCCGCGGTGCTGACGGCGCTACGAAAACGAGATGCGGAAGGCCTCGGTTTACGGGTGGAAATATCGCTCCACGAAGGAGGGGTAACCTACAACGGTCCGTGGCTCGTGGATGAGCAGCGAGGACAGGCTCCTCATTGTATCGGTAACCGGCATCCGGAAATGGCGCCTCATGGGATCTATCGGTGTGCAGGGGATGATGAGTGGATTGCCATTGCCTGTGCTGATGATGAGGAGTGGCTGAACCTTTGCCGGGTGGTACCTGGACTCGATGCGAAGATGACCGTGGATGAGCGACACGCAGCGGAAGACGGTATCGGCACGACAGTGTTCGAATGGACCTCGTTGCGCAATAAACATGAAGCGGCCCAGGAACTGCAGAATGCAGGGGTTTCAGCCGGGCCCGTCAATAACGTGCCGGATATGAATGCTGATCCCCAGGTAAAGGCCCGGGAGTTTTTCGCCTTGTTTGAGCGTTACGACGTTCCAATGCCCGGCAATCCGATCAAAATGGAGGGCCTGGATCAGAATCAATGGACGCGTTGTCCGCGTCTCGGTGAGGACAACGCGAGTGTGCTCAAAGACTGGCTGGGGATGGAGGACGCGGCGATAGCGGATCTGGCCGCGCAGAACGTCATCGCTGAAAAACCACCAGCATGATCGATGCCTAAATCCTGGAAGATTCGAGCTCGGCCCATGGAGTTGGCCAAGCTGCTGCACACCATCAGCCAGGTGATCGGTGGTTGAAAACACGGCAAACTGATCTTGATACAGCCGTTCACTGGGCAAACGACGGAAATGCAGAATAGGCCTAAGATCGTCTCGCATCGAAGATGCTTTCAATAGGAGAAGGAATTGAGCAGTCTCACAGGTAAATTTGCATTAGTGACGGGTGCAGGGCGCGGCATTGGCGCGGCTACTGCAAAGAAGCTGAGTGGTGCGGGTGCGCGAGTGATCGTAAATGATCTGGACGCTGATGTTGCCGAAGAGGTCGCTGCAAATCTGCCGGGTGCCATCGCTGCCCCGGCAGATCTCACCGAGCCGGAGACCGGCGACGCGCTCATCGCGCTGGCTGTAGAGCAGTTTGGCGGGCTCGACATTGTGGTCAACAATGCCGGATACATCTGGCACAGCGCAATCCACAACATGACCGATGAGCAATGGGATGCGATGCTGGACATTCACATCAGCGCGCAGTTCAGAGTGCTGCGGGCTTATGGGCGTTGGTTGCGCGAAAACGCCGACAGAAACTCCGAGATACGCAAAGTTGTCAACATCTCCTCGACGATGGGCTTGCACGGCGGGGCTACGCAAGTGGCCTATTCGGCCGGAAAAGCAGCCGTTGTCGGCCTGACGCGCACGCTGGCCAAGGAATGGGGGCGGTTCAATGTGACGGTGAATGCGGTTGCCTTCGGGGCCATCGATACGCGCATTACAGGTCTGTATGAGAGTGAGCCGAACATAGCAATCGTCAAAGGACAGGAGCGAAAAGTCGGTTTTACCCAACAGCAGATTGACGAACATAGCAAAGCTTCGCCATTGGGGCGTATCGGCTCACCCGAGGATGCAGCGAACGCGATCTATCTGATGTGTGTTCCTGAATCCGACTGGATTACTGGCGAAGTGATTCTCGCCAGTGGTGGTGTGCGGTCCTAGCATAAGGCGTAGCTGCTGCACCTAGCTTCTACCGTAAACGGCCATGTTGGCCAGCTTATCTAGCCCGGATATTGCACGAATGTAGTTGAGGAACGGCGGAATGCCCTTGATAATCAGGGTGTTAGGCTCCATCTTACGAGGACACCCGCCGTGACGAAACGATACCGGAACGCGATCCGTTTTTCACCTTCCAAAAAGCGCCGGGTCGAGGCCGAGTTCACGGGCGCGGAGGTCACCTCGAACGGCGGCGCGCCGTTGCTCGCCGAGGCCGACCGGCGCCTGGGGCTGACGGATGCGGTGGCCCGGGCGATGGGCGACGACCGGCGGCGCAAAAGCGTGGTCCATTCCACCCGGTCCATCGTCCGGCAGCGGGTCTACGCGCTGGCGCTGGGGCATGAGGACCTCAACGACCACGACGGGCTGCGGCGGGACACGGCGCTGCAGGCGGCCGCCGGGCGGGACGCGGCGCTGGCCAGCCCGTCGACGCTGTGCCGGTTCGAGCGCAAGTCCACCCCGGATGAGGCGATGGCGGTGCACGGGGTTCTCTTCGAGCAGTTCGTCCAGGCGCACAGGCGCCCGCCGAAGCGGGTGGTGCTGGACTTCGACGCCACCGATGTCCCGCTGCACGGGATGCAGGCGGGTCGCCACTGGCACGGCCACTACCGCAGCTACTGCTACCTGCCCCTGTACGTGTTCTCCGGGCGCCACCTGCTGGCGGCGGTGCTGCAGCCGAGCGACCGGGACGCGGCGTGGCGGGCCGGGGCGGTTCTGGCCCTGCTCGTGAAGGCGCTGCGCGCCGAGTGGCCGGGCGTGGAGGTCATCCTCCGGGGCGACGGCGGCTTCTGCCGCCCGCGCATCCTGCGCTGGTGCGAGTCCCGCGGCGTGGGCTACGTCGTCGGGCTGCCGACCAACAGCCGGGTCGCGGGGCTGGCCGGGCCGGCCGTCGGCGCGGCCGCCGCCCTGCACCGGCTGGACGGGGCCAAGGTCCGCCTGTTCGACGAGTTCGGCTACGCGGCCCGCAGCTGGCCGCGCGAGCGGCAGGTGGTGGCCAAGGCGGAGCACACCGAACTGGGGCCGAACACGCGCTTCGTGGTCACCAACCTCGACATCGGGGACGACCCGCAGGGGCTTTACGAGGGCATGTACTGCGAGCGCGGCGAGATGGAGAACCGGATCAAGGACCAGCAGCAGGGCCTGTTCGCCGACCGGGCCTCGTCGAGCGACTTCCACGCCAACCAGCTCCGACTCCTGCTCAGCGGCCTCGCATACACGCTGATCGAGGGCATGCGGCGCATGGCCCTCAAGGCGACCGACCTGGCCAAGGCGTCGCCGAACACCATCCGCCTCACGCTGCTCAAGGTCGGCGCGGTGGTGCTGTCCAACACCCGCCGGGTGCGCCTGCTGATGAGCCGCTCGCACCCGAACCAAGCCCTGTACCGCCGCGTGGCCGCCGCCCTCGCCGCGCAGCCGCCCTGACCCCCCGGAGCGCTGTCCCCGGCGCGTTGACACAAGCATGGGGGTTGGGGGAGTTGCGCCCGCAGCCTGCCAAACGCCTTGGAAGGCGGCGTCCAAAAAGCGCCCTTCATCCAAGAACGTCAAACAACGTGACGAATCCCTCCCGACTCTCGAAAATGCGGCAACTCATGCAACATCCGGGCTA
>JAJEBF010000035.1 GCA_022824025.1 Caldilineaceae bacterium | reverse complement strand
TGGTTGCGCCTGCATCCCGTCGGACTGAACAGCGAGCCCACTGCCTCCTGCGCCAAATCCAGCCTCGCCTAACTGGTCTAACTCGCGCTGCAGGCTCCTGAACTCCAGCTCGCTGAAAATGCGCCGCGCCTCGCCGCTATCATATTCCTGCAGACGAAATGCCTCGGCGTCGAATGTCACATCCAGGTCGCAAACAATCGACATCAGCCTTTTGTTGCGGCGAACGTCCTCCTCAGCGACCCTCAAATTCTGCTGCGTCTTGGGCCCTTTAATCTCGTCTATGTGCTCGTATATGCCATCAAGCGTACCGTAGGCTTTCAGAAAGCGGATGGCAGTCTTCTCTCCCACGCCCGCCACTCCGGGAATATTGTCTGAACTGTCCCCCACCAGCGCCTTCATTTCGAGGAACTGTTCAGGGTCGAGACCGCCGTACCGTTCGGCGACATCGTTAACTCCATAGGGAAGCGTAGAGGGGGAAGGTCCGCCCGACGTGTAGAGGATCTGGACCCGTTCACTGACCAATTGAAACATGTCCCGGTCACCCGACAATATCAAGACATCATGTCCCGCAGCGGCGGCCTGTCCGGCGAGTGCCCCCAATACATCGTCGGCTTCAAAGTTCTCAAGAGAGACGATCGGGATCCGCAATGCATTGAGGATTTCGACAATTCGATCCATCTGGGACCGCATTTCGTCCGGCATTGCGTCTCTTGTCGCCTTGTATTCAGCGTACTCTTCGTGCCGCCAGGTATCCCCCTTGTCAAACGCGACGGCCACGCCGTCGGGTTGAAATTCGCGCAGCACACTGAACAGTTTGCGGAAAAAGCCAAACACTGCCGCGGTGGGCTCACCTCGCACCGTGACCAGCGGTGTTCTCACACCGAAAAAAGCGCGATATGCTTGAGAATGGCCATCAATCAACAAGTATTTCGACACTGTCGCCACCTAAGATGTACTGTCAGAACCCAATCGCGATGATCCTCCGGGAAACGCGATCCAGGATTCAGAGGCCGATTGGAATCGCTTTGACGCGAACCGAAAGCACGTCAATCCTCGACTATCAGCTGGCCGGCGTTCACCAACTCCTGTATCTGCCCTATCTCCAGAATCGAACGTAGCGTACGCATCTTGCGCCCGGCATCAAGACGATATTGGCCCGTCGGAAGTTCCAGAATGAAATTCTTGCCGCTCCGATTGGTCAGGACGATGACGTCCTTGGGATCTTCCAACCAGGTGATGTCATCATAGCTGCGTTTGGCCACGGCAATCTTCCCTTTCTTTGAATCAGGCAAGGTTTCGGCGCACGGTCCAGTGCAGGTTGTCGTCCACTCAAGTGGCGCCAAAGGCCCATGTCTTCACCCTCGGACCCGTGTCAATTGTACAGGGGGTGTCACGATTTGACAAGGTTCTTGGCGCGGAACAGGCGGGTCGTCTGTCGGTGTCGACGCGTTCGGGCTGAGCGTGCCAACCACGCCTCGCGAATCCCGATCGCGGCCGTCGACGCATATCCGCAAGCGAAAGAGAGGAGAAATGGGAGGCTCAACCACTGGCCATGGACAACCGAAATGAAACAGCCTAACCCCGCGTAGAGAGCGAGAAAGATCTCTGCCGCGACCAGGGGCTCCAGTTCAAGCGCATAGCCGCTCCGGTGCCATTCGTCCGCTTCCTTCCGGACGTGGAACTTCGGCGTTCGCAGAAATGTGCCCCCGCGCCCGAAGAGCGCCTGCCACGCCGCGATCGAATTGCTAAGGGACAGCCCCATCCCCAGCAACATCAGCAGCGGAAGATGGGCCCAACGCCAAAACCAGGCCCTGCCCCAGAGACGACGCTGCGCCAGCGCATACAGCGCCGGGGGACCGGCCGAGACCAGACTCAAGTAGGCCAGCGGCCAGTAAGGTTGACTGCCCAAAAGCATGAGCAGAGGAGATACCAGTAGCAGAAGCAGTAGCAGCGGGTGGATCAGATACCCTCCCAAGTGGACAAAGGCCGCCAGTCGCTTCAGTGTCGGCCATCCCCCTTTCCACACACGTCCGGCCAGCTTGCGTAGCGTGGCTACACTCCCCTTCGCCCAGCGAAACTGCTGCCGCTTGAATGCCAGCAATTGGGGCGGCAATTCCGCCGGCGCCTCCACACCGTCCAGGTAGACGCCGCGCCACCCGGCCAGCTGCGCCCGGTAGCTGAGATCCAGATCTTCACAGAGGGTGTCGTCCTGCCAGCCTCCAACGTTGGGGTCTTCAATACAGGCTCGCCGCCATACGCCCGCAGACCCGTTGAAACCGAAGGCCAGTCCAGCCGAAAAGCGCGCTGCCTGCTCAACCACGAAATGGCCGTCCAAAGCCAGCGCCTGCGCCCGAGTCAACGCGGAATATCCTGCATTCAAGTGCGTCCACCGCGTCTGCGCAAATCCGACCCTTTCCCCTTCAATGGCCAGGAAAGTAGGGACTGTCTGACGCAAAAAGTCCCGATCTGGTGTGAAATCGGCGTCAAATACTGCCACGTATTCGCCGGTCGCAGTTCGCAACCCTTCCTTCAGCGCGCCGGCCTTGAATCCCCGCCGATCGCTGCGGTGCTGTACCTCGACGACAATGCCCCGACTTTGCCACAGAGCTGCCCTCCTCTGCGCAAGCGCGGTGGTGCCATCAGTGGAGTCGTCAAGCACCTGAATCTGAAGGCGGTCCCTTGGGTAGTCCAGTTCAGCGCAAGCGTCGATCAGGCGATTGACGACATGCACTTCGTTGTACAGCGGAAGCTGCACGGTTACTGCCGGCCAGAAATCGTCCTCCCCCCCGTTAGGTTTGCTTCTGGAATCAAGATTGGTTCGCGTTTGCCCCTTCTGTGTCAACCTCTCGCTGCGCAGTCTCAGCAAGGTAAGAATCAGTGCCTGCAAACCATAGACGGCCAGCCCCAAAGCCCCCACAGTGTAGAGGAACTGCAAAAGGGCCACGATAGATGAATTCAGCACGACAGAAGCTCCGAGATAAATTGTGGCTTCGTTGGCGGGAACGCGAAGTTCAATTGGTTGCTCACTTCTGAAATCCTCCTGGATGCCTGCCGCAACCTAAGACTAAGATACTCATCCTTGTGCCGCCCTGGTTCTTCGTATTGGCGCGTTTCGCAAAATCGCCGACGGCGCCACCGCCGACCCTCCGAATAGCCTACCATGCAGATCCAAAAGGCTATAGGAGAGACCGTATCCAAGTGCCGAATGCGATGAATGGACAAAGCTTCGGATTCAGGTTGGGAGGTTTCGCTGGTTTGAATTGGGCAGGGGCGGACTCTTGGCGCGGACCTACATGCCAGGCAGCCCGCGTTAGCGCCGAACAGGCAACTCCTTAGGAGCGCGGAACATTTGAGAATTGTCTTGGGCAAAAAAGAGCGCGAGGCAAAACATCAGTTGTTGCCTCGCGCCAATCGCTGGTAGGGCGGTCTTTCGGGCCCTGGCTAATTTCCTCAGAGTATACCCAGTCCTTACTCCTGCTCTCCTTCTTCCTCTTTGCTCTGTGAAATCACCTGGTCGGCCAGATGGCTTGGAACCGGCTCGTAGCGCCCAAATTCGATCGTATAGATGCCGCGACCCTGTGTCATGGACCGCAAGTCAGTGCCATAGCGCAATATTTCAGCCAGCGGGATCTCCGCGTTGATAATCGCGCGATTGTTTCGATTCTCCATGCCCAGCACGCGCCCGCGACGGTTATTGAGATCGCCCATCACGTCGCCCATGAATTCGTCCGGCACCGTCACACGCATCGTGTAGATCGGCTCCAGAAGCACTGGGCGGGCCTCCTGCATCGCGATCTTGAACACCTCGCGACCGGCCGTTTGGAACGCGATATCCTTCGAATCCACTGGGTGGTGCTTTCCGTCAAAGACGACCGCCTTGACATCAACAATGGGAAAGCCGGCAATCACGCCCTGGTCAAGAATCTGCCGGATACCCTTTTCAATCGAAGGAATGAACACGCTTGGGATCGCGCCCCCAAAGACCTCGCTATCATAGGCGAATCCGTCGCCCCGATCCATCGGCTCGACCCTGAGCTCAACGTCGGCAAATTGACCCGCGCCGCCGGTCTGCTTTTTATGGCGATAGTGGGCGCTGGCAGGACGAGTCACCGTTTCCTGGTATGGAACTCTCGGCACTGCCGTGTCGACCTTTACCCCGAACTTGCTGTCCAGGCTGCGGATCGCGACATCAATGTGCGTATCGCCCATTCCTTGCAGAATATTCTGCTTTGTCGCCGTAACATACTCAACCTGCAAAGTCGGATTCTCTTCCGCCAGGGCCTGCAGTCCCTGCCCCATCTTGGCGCTATCCGCCTTCGTCGCAGGCATTACGGCGACCGAATATAGAGGCTTCGGGTACTCCGGCGAGGGTAGCGTCAACTGCTGATCGCTAAGCGTGTCGGACGTCTTCAACCCATCCATCTTCGTGATCACCCCGATGTCACCTGCCTGCAGCGAAGTGACCGCATCCAGCTCTTTGCCGCTAACGTGAAACAGATTCTGTATTTTCACGCGGTCGCCGGAACGCTGGATAGTGGCGCTGCTGTCAACGGCAAGGGCGCCGGAGAAGACGCGAACATAGCTCATACGGCCGACGTAACGGTCAACAATCGTCTTGAACACGTAGGCGGTAACCGCGCCGTCCGGGTCGGCAGAGATAGCCTCTACATCTTCTTCCCCGTTGGGAACCTCTACAATGGTGTCTGCCGGCGACGGAACATAGCTCCTCAACGCCCGTACCAAACTGAACAACCCGATGTTCTGGATGGCGCTGCCACAAAAGACGGGAATAATCTGCCCTCCCTGCACGCCCTGTCGCAAACCCTGGCGCACCTCTTCCTCGGTCAGCTCTTCCCCTTCCAGATACTTCATGATCAGTTCGTCGTCGGTTTCGGCGGCTGCGTCGACAAGATTCTGGCGGGCCTCCTCAACCGCATCGTCCATTTCAGAAGGTATCTCAGCGACGGCGCCCTCTGAGCCCATATAGGCCTTCATGTCCACCAGGTTGACAATGCCTTCGAACTCCTCACCCGAACCAATTGGCAACTGAAATGGCAGAATCGTCCCGTCGAAAGTCTCTGTGGCGCTTGCCACGGCAGTCTCGAAATTCGCGTTTTCACGGTCCATCTTGTTGACAAAAATAAGACGGGGCTTGTTGACCCCATCCAACTGCTCCCATGCCAATTCGGTGCCGACCTCAACACCCGCCACAGAATCCAGCAACACCAGGCCGGCCTCCGACACGCCAAGGCCGCTGATCACTTCACCGACAAAGTCCAGATAGCCAGGCGTATCCACCAGATTCAGCTTGGTATCCTCAAACTGAACGGGAACGACGGAAAGATTGATCGAAATGCCCCGTCGCTGTTCTTCAGGATCCCAATCCGCGACTGTGGAGCCGTCCTCGACACGGCCGACACGGCTGGAGCCGCCTCCATTAAATAACAGCGCCTCAACGAGAGACGTCTTGCCTGAACTGCCGTGTCCCAGAATTGTGACATTGCGAATCTTGTCAGATGCAAACTCGGCCATGAATCCTCCTAACAGCTATCTGTTTTGCCCAAATCGGGAATCAAGAATCCTCTTAATCCTACGCCAACTCTCTTCTCAGTTTCGTGGTAGAGATTGACCAGTTGACATCCCGCTTTCGCTCGGGCGCCACCGGCCTGCAGCCGCATGGCATTATACTTTTCTTGACCAGAATTGTCAATGAGATTGCTTCCCTACGCGCAGTAGCCGCATCCTGTGCACTGCTGCGCAAGGTTACGGAAATCCCCTGCAAATCAGTACGGCCTGGCGCTTGCCTACCACAGGGGGGATTGTCGACATCCTCAGACCGCTCTGTAGAGTTCCCTCATGATGATCATCTGTTGAATCTGGGTAGTGCCCTCGTAAATCTGGTAGATTTTGGCGTCGCGCATCAGCTTCTCAACTGGAAACTCCCTGCTATATCCGTTGCCGCCAAATACCTGGACTGCGTCGGTCGCATTTTTCATCGCGGCCTCCGCGCAGAATGCTTTCGCCATCGCCGCAGACATCGTGTTCCGCACACCGCGATCCACATCCCAGGCAGCCTTATAGGCCAAGTGCCGCCCCGCTTCCACCCGAATTGCCATGTCTGCTAGCATAAACCCGACGCCCTGAAACTGAGAGATCGGTCGGCCAAACGCAGTGCGCTCCCCGGCATAGGCGACCGCTTCATCCAGGGCCCGATGCGCAACCCCGATTGCCGCAACCGCCACGCCCGGCCGGCTCCTGTCAAAAGCCCTCATCCCAATCCTGAAGCCCTCCCCTTCTTCTCCCAGTCGATTGCAATCCGGCACCTCGACATTCTCAAAGAACACCTGGCAGGCTTGCGCCGCGTGCTGGCCCATCTTTTGCAGCGGCTTGCTGGTTCGCACTCCCTTCCAGTCCCGCTCCACAATGAAACAGCTGATTCCGTTGTGCCCGGCGGCCGCATCGGTTTTCGCGAAAACCGCGAAAAAACTGGCAACCGGACCATCCGTAATCCATGTCTTGGAACCGTTCAGGATGTATCTGTCGCCTTGCCTGATCGCAGTAGATTTTATTCCCGCAACGTCTGACCCGGCGTCGGGCTCGGTCATGCAATACGCGGCAATCTTGCCTTCATCCGCGATCCAGGGCAGATAGCGCCGCTTCTGCTCGTCATTGCCTGCAATCAACAACGGCAGAGTGGCCAGTTGGTTCAGCATGAGAGCAGTCTGGATACCGGAGCAGCCATATGCCATCGCCTCGGAAATGACGCACTCCTCCATCGCGGTTGCGCCCATCCCACCATATTCTTCCGGAATGTTCACGTTGACAAGGCCAACTTCCCGCGCCTTGTTGAACACTTCCCAAGGCCATTCGTCGTTCTGGTCGTAGTGTTCCGCTCGTGGAATGATCTCTCTGCGCGTGAAGTCCACTGCAAGCTCTTGCAGCATCTGTACATCCTCAGGAAGTTCAAACATTGGTGTGGATCCTTATCTTTCTCACTCTCCCCGCAGGGAAATCTCAAGCAATGGTGTTATACTCTAGCAATCGCATATCTTATCATTACGCGAAGGGGTCTATGGTGGCTACCGACTCTATACTATACCAGGAAATACACCAGCAACCGGATGTTATCGAGAATCTATCCAGGGGGGAACATGGCCCTGCAAAGAAGCTAGCCGCGACGATTCGAGAATCCGGAATCCGCCAGGTCGTCATCGCGGCACGCGGCACCAGTGACAACGCCGCTCGCTATGCGCAATACCTGTTCGGCGCCATGAACAGGCTTCCCGTCGCTTTGACGACGCCCAGCCTATTCTCCCTCTATCAACGGCCCCCACTGTTCGCCCCAAACACACTCGTCCTCGGTATCAGCCAGAGCGGCCAGAGCCCGGACATTGTCAGTGTTTTGGCGGAGGGAAGACGCCAAGGCTGCGTCACGGCGGCCATCACCAATTTTGTGGAATCTCCTCTTGCCGAGAAGGCCGACCATCTGATCTATCTGGGGGCAGGCGAAGAGCGCTCCATTGCCGCAACCAAAACGTACACCGCGCAACTATTTGCCGTCAGTCTGCTGTCGGCACACCTGGCTGACGACCCCGAATACCTTGCCGTGTTGGACGATGCGCCAAATCTCGTACGACAGACGCTCACGCTGAACAGCGATATAGAAGGGCTTGCGGAACGCTACCGCTACGTACGAAACTGCGTCGTCGTCGGGAGAGGGTATAACTATTCTACGGCCTTTGAAATTGCGCTAAAGTTGAAGGAGCTTACCTATACGCTAGCTGAACCCTATAGCAGCGCTGACTTCCTCCACGGCCCGGTTAGCCTGATCGAACCTGCTTTCCCTGTAATCCTGGTCGCGCCGGCCGGCGTCCTTCAGCCGGACTTGGTCTCCTTCGTCAAACAGTTGCGTTCGATGGACGCCGAGCTGCTGTGCGTAAGCAACATCGACAGAATTTTGGAGATGGGCCGTACACGGTTCCCATTCCCATCTGCGCCTGAATGGCTGTCTCCCCTGCTTGCAATCATCCCCGGCCAGTTGTTCGCTCTCTTCCTGGCGGCGGCCCGAGACTTCGACCCTGACCGGCCCCGGGGCCTGCAGAAAGTGACCGAGACACTATAGGATTCCTCACGGGCAAAGGTGAGGTCTTCGGGCGGCTGGCTGTCCGTTGCCCTTCGCGTCTACAAATGGCGCCAAAATAAGAAAAGAGCAGGTGCGGTGAACTCGCCCCTGCTCAATCAGTATCTAAGGACGAATCCCCATGGTCGTCCACTTTCACTCTCAGCTAGTCCTGCCAAACACCCTAGTTGCCCATCCCCGAGCCAGGCAAATAAATCGTTACGTTGGCGCTTGTCGCCTGAATGATAGGAAGCAGGTTTTCCACCAGGGAAAGCACTGACTCAATATCAGCCCCAGGCGCCAGTGCCGAAATGCTGTCAAATACCCCCAACTGCTTGGTCAACTCGAGCAAGTTTTGCACTTCCCCGCTGCCCCACGACAGGTAAGGGAGACCAATGCCATTTACGGAAATGTGAATGCCATCCGGATCAGTCGAAAGCCCAACTGTTTCTACACCGGAACTCGTCAGCCCGGAGATCAGTTCCGGAGGCAACCTCAAGGCATAGAACGGGGTGCTGGTCAAGACCGTCCAATCGACATCGGACAACTCGCCAAGCGTCCAGCTGCCGTCGGCGTGGTACAGAATCGGAATGTCTACAGTGGGCAAGGTACCGCCGAACGTCTCCAGCACCTGCTGTTGAAGCATCCGTGCCATCACAACCGCTTCGCTCTCTTCCACCCCACTGAGAGGGATGGCCTCTGCCCCTTCCGCGACAGGGAAGCGCAAGACCAGGCCAAGACCGAAGTTTCGCACCAGCGGCAACACCCTATTCAACGCGGGCACTCCAAGTCCCAAGGCCGAAACGGCGTCCGCGCTTGCTGACAGCGAACCCTCCTCCCATACGAGCGACGGAACCCGGTGACCGTTCACGAGCGCGATGATGCCTTCGTCCCCATTCGTTACTCGAATGTGCTGGAGATTGGAGGCAGTGAAGTGATTTACCCAAAGAGGATGCAATGACATTGCGGAGAGAATCGAACCCAACCCTGCGCTGACCTCCGGCGATGGCGCGTAAACCGCTTCGCCGTTGCCTGCCGAAGTGTGCGACATGCCTCCGATCGATGCAGTGCCGTCGGGCGCGTAATCAATGACGATTGCCGGAAGATCAACGTAAAACGCATTCGGATCCCTTTCGACCATCGAGCCATCGCCCTCTCTGGACGTGCAACCTGAAAAAATGAACGCGACTGCAGACATGAGCACTGCCCAGGACATGACGCGTTTCTGCATTCGAGGCCTCCTAATGAATGGGATAGATTCCTACTTGATAAATGCGTGTGCGACGCAACGATATCGTAGTTGAAGCAACTTCTATATCGGCCCTCGCGAACCGCCTGTTTGCGATGAATGAATCGGCGGCCAGTTTCAGCGACTTAGGGATGCCCAGGGCAATTCCGCCAAGAGGATTTCCCAGGGCCACGTTCGATACACGGCCAACGTCGAGCCTGCGCAACTCGGCCTTCACTCGTGCCGGACATTGTGACTCCCTCGACCGTCCAGTATTCTACATCCGCTTATGGCGCGTGTCAATTTCGATCCAAAAGGGACCCTTCAGCCTTCCTTCAGGCTTGGCGGTCCACCAGTCTCTTGAGTCGTATGAAGGTCGTAGCCTGAAGGGCGTCTCGGCAGGTACGGAAGGTAGTAGCCAATCGGAGGCGAATCGTAGAGTTTCTGGGCCAGCTAACCAATAGAGACCCCATTGATTCCGCTGGCGAGAACGCACATCGGATCGCCTTTCCTTCGCCGGTTGGCCACGCTCCGGTTATTCACGCCAGCGATGCCTGCTGGTTACCCGGAGCAAGTCCAGAAATGTTCGTTGCCAATCCGAGTGTTTCCAACCACGTTCTTTTCCATTTGGCCCAACAATGTCTATAATCAGCCAGGCAGTTGCTCGATTCTTGATTCTTATGTTTTTCGATCGCGCCCCAGAAGCGAGCATGATTCTCGACCGTATGTTGCCCCGGTATACTGGTGAGGCCAAGAGTGGAAAAAAGAGAGAAAGGACGGGTCCTCCAAACAGACTCGCAAGGCTTTTCAGGTAGCTTGCAGGGCCCCGAAAACGCACAAGCTGCCAGTGGCGCCAATCCACAAAACCAAAGTGGCCTGTTCCTCACCAAGCCTGATGACCTCGTTCTGCTCGTCACCGGGGGCGGCAAAAGGCATCTGCTTCGACTTCAGTCGCGCCGCCTTTTCCACTCCAATCTGGGAAAGGTACAGCATGACGAACTGATAGGCCTCCCCTATGGCACGACAGTCTACAGTCATCTGGGCCATGCTATGCTGCTGCTTGAGCCTTCGCTGGACGACCGCATCACCCGCATCAAGCGCAATACGCAGATCATCTTTCCGAAAGACGCCGCCATGATCGTGCGTCGTCTCAGCCTTCGGGCCGGCAGTCGCGTGATTGAGGCCGGCACGGGCAGCGGCGGCCTCACCATCGCTTTGGCCTGGTCGGTTGCCCCTGATGGCCGCGTCTTCTCCTACGAGGTTAGAGAAGATCACTATCGGGTCGCCCAAGCAAACTTGGAAAAGATGGGCCTATTATCCTATGTTGAGTTGCGCAACGCTTCGATTCTCGATGGATTCGAACAGTCAGACGTAGATGCCCTCGTCCTCGACCTGCGGACCCCTTGGCTATTCCTGGAGCAGGCCCGTGAAGCCCTTCGACCCGGAGGCTTCTTCGCTGCCCTGGTGCCCACCACCAATCAAGTTTCGGAACTCTTGAAGGGGTTGGAATCGTTTGCGTTTGCCGACATAAATGTCGAAGAGATCCTCGTCCGTTCCTACAAGCCCGTTCCCGACAGGTTGCGTCCGGATGATTCCATGGTTGGCCACACCGTTTTCCTGACCTCGGCGCGGCCAATCGTCGATGCCGAGCAGCCAGGCCGCTGGCTCTCCGAAAGCCGAAAACGATACCAGGCCCGCAAGATCATGGAAGAACGGATTGCACAAGAAGAAGCCAAACGCGATACGGCATCAGGTAGGCTCAACATGGACCGGCCCAGACTGCCGTGAACACGCCACACCCTCGCGGCCCCCGGCGCCACTTCAGAGTAAGTCCCGTCCGACCAGAAGACGGAATTCTCTCATTCACAATTGGAAACGTGTGATATGGTTCAATCGGCCTCTGCCTCACAGTTCTGCGAGTACTTCGGCAATATTCATATGCATACCACGCATAGCGATGGATTCGGCTCCTTTGACGACTTAATCGAAGGGGCGCTTGCAGGGGGCCTCGACTTCGTCTTCGTCACAGATCACAATGTCTTTGTCAGGGAGGAGGAGGAAGGCTACCGCCGCGGCATCCTGACTCTCGTCGGACAGGAAGTGCATGACCCGGAACGCCAGCCGGCCGGCAACCACCTGCTTTGTCTTGGTGTGGAGTCCGACGTCTCCGAACTGGCATCAGATCCACAGAAGCTCATCGATGCCGTCAGTCAGCAGAATGCCCTGTCCTTTCTCGCCCACCCGATCGAAGTCACCACCGACCTCTTTCCCAGCAGCTACCCTTGGCATAACTGGGAAGTTTCCGGCTTCCACGGCGTGGAACTGTGGAACTATCTGTCGGGTTTCCGCAGCTACACCACCAGCTATCTCAAGACAATCCTTGTCGCCTTCTTTCCCCGGTTCTTCCCTGTCGGACCCCTGCCGGACATGCTTGATAAGTGGGACGAGCTGTCCCGGCAAAGGCCGGTCGTCGCTCTCGGCGGCACAGATGTCCATTCCATCAAGTACAGTCTTGGACCGGTCACACGCCGCTTTCTGACCTACGAAGAGTGCGCAAAGGGGCTCAATACACATATATTGACTGAGTCTCCTCTGCTAGGGCCGCCGCAAGGGGGCCCCGCCGGCTGGGACAGCCCAAACACGCGTCGCGATCGGGCTGCTGTCCTGGACGCGCTACGGAATGGTCATTGCTGGATTGGATACGACCTAGCGGGCGCAACCGCGGGGTTCCGCTTCTGGGCCGGGACAATTGACAACGAGCAGTGGAATCCGATCCTTCATGAAGGCGGCCAGAACGAATCTGTGCCGGTCGCCATTATGGGCGACTCGATCAGCCTTGCGGAATCGCAATCGCTGCGGCTTCAGATCAAGAGCCCGGAAATCGCCGACATCCGTCTGCTGCGCAACGGACGCGTCATCGCGCAAGGGCTCTCAGATACCCTCAGCTACCAGGCCCGCGACGCGGGTGTCTATAGAGTTGAAGTCTGGAAGCATCGTTGGGGAAAGCCACGCGGCTGGATCTTCAGCAATCCAATCTACGTACACTCAGATCAGACCAAATCCTAACCGATTAAGTTCGGTCTTTGGTCACCAGATGCGATGCAGCTGTAGGGTTCCAGCCAGGGCAAGCCAGCGGGGGAGAGAACCCAACCTGTTGCTCAACATCCCTCTTGCATCCCAAAGAGCATTCCCCCTTGCCCCCGCGGGCCAGGTACGGTGAGGCTCGTTCGAGTACCTGCCCAATTGACTCCGCCAGGACTCGGGTGAGACTGTCTTCAGCCGTTCCCGGGCCTATGGTTGGCAAGATTCCACAACAAACGCCTGCGATCCGGATCGGGCCGGAATGGCAGGCTCGCCTTCAGCCAGTCGAAATCTGAGCCGGCCAGTTCTCCAACTCCCCGCGCAACTGGGCCAGAACCGCGTCTTCAGCTGCCTGGGGATACCGTATCTCGTGTCTCTCAACCAGTTGGGGCGCATACCAGCGGTAGAGAACCACAAGTGACACCGCCTGCCCGACCCAATTGGGACCCTGTATGGCCTCCTGCCGCTGACCTGTATGAGGCAATCCCATGCTGTTCTCAAAGGCTGCAAGCTGCGCCGGGCCCAGATACTGGTTGATTCGCGCCCTGGACTGCGGCCTGTCCGCCCCGTTGAGCGCCACGACCAGTTCGACCAGAAGCATGCGCATATCCGCCACAAGCGCATGCGCAGCCAGAGCTTCCCGCCGCCTCACCACAGCGGGTAACCTTCCCAGCAGAAGCCAGAAGCGTGCCAGATTCTTTTCGACCGTCTTGACATTCGGCGGGCCCAACTGCGCCCCCCGTTTATTCAATATCTCGGGCAGGTCCATGGTGAGAGCGTCGGCGACGTAGAGAGGGCGCACTGGCCCTCTCCGCTCTCCCAGTCTCCCGGAATCTGCAACCATGGTCCATGCAATCTCGAAGAGGACTCCCGCACGCCTGGGTTCGCCAGGCAGTCTCCCGGTGGACGGATCAAACGGGCCGGCGCCACTCAGTTTGCCTTCGGTTTCATCGTAGCAATCCTGCTCGCAGAAGAAACTCTCCGGGCCAAACGCCTCTTCCAATGCCTCCCGCACAGCTACGGTAGGGGTTGCCCCAGTGGTCGCGCGCCCGTCCACCTGATTCCACACCAGGAGCAAATCGACACTGCTCCACCGGTCGGCCCGGTCCCCCGCCAGCGATCCTGTCAGACAGACCGATACAATCTGCTCTCGTCTGGTCAGACAGGGTAGTAACGCCGCCAGAAAGGCCCGCTGCCGTTCAGTTTCCTTACCGCGTAAGAATTCAATGTCCATAGATGTTGGGAAAGAACAAGGGTTGTTTGAGGGAGATGCGCAGAGTATAACATGCACTTGAAGAGGATCTGAATCAGTTCGCAGAGAATTTCAAGATCTTTTCCATGTTCAGTGCGGCGCCTGGAACAACCTGGGCCCAATTCCCCCAGGCGTTGATTCCGACGCGTCGACCGGCGCAGACCACCGGCTTCGCCCTTGAGCACACGCGCCGGAAGCCGCCATCCTGCGCTCTGCATCTTGTCCACGACACGCCGCGTCGAATGAGGGAAGTTCTGGTATAATACCGGCAGCAGATGCAGGGACGTTCGTTCGCGCCGGGATCTCGACCAGCCGCGAACCTTTCGCCGCAGTATGCACAAGCTACCGGCACTGTCCCTCTTAATCGACAAGGAAAAGGCATGGCTGAACGCAAACCATTTCATGAACTGTTGGAAAACCTGGATGAAGATGACTGGGAGCAGATAGAAGAAGAGCTTTTGCACGATGACGATGGCCCCGGCGGGACGGAAACGCCTCGCCGAGGCGGCGGAAACGGCGGGCAAGGGGGAGGCGGCGGCCGCCTTCTATGGTGGATGCTCTTACCGTTTCTCGCACTCATCCTGTTCAATACGGTTCTTGGATTTTACACGGACTGGTTGTGGTACGACAGCCTGAAGCTGACGTCGGTTTTCTTCACCCGCATCGGCGCTTCTCTAGGCCTCTTCGCGGCCGGGGCGGTCTCCTTCTGGCTGATATTCGTCGTCAATGTCCTGCTCGTCCGGCGTCTGAACCCGCAAGGACTGGCTGACACGCCGATCATGGAGGCGATAGAGGCTCTAGGAATTCGCCTTACGCCTGTCATCTTGCTGGTCGGCGCTTTCTTCGCCTTTTTCATGGGGACAGGAGCCTCCTCAGCATGGGAAGAGTTGCTCCTTTACTTTAACCAGCAACCGTTTGGCATGATTGACCCCATTTTCGACCGCGACGTCAGTTTCTTTCTTTTCACGTTGCCGATCTGGCAGTTTCTTCGCGGCTGGCTGATGACCACCTTTGTAATTACCCTGATCGCGACCGGCCTCGCCAGCGGCATCGGTTGGCGCGGCTGGGGCGCTCCCGCTTCCGTTCGTGCCCACCTCAGCTTCCTGGGCGCTCTAATCCTGCTCCTGATCGCCTGGCAGTACCGCTTGGACGCGCTGGAACTGGTCTACAGCACCCGCGGGGCAGTCTTCGGCGCGGGTTACACAGACGTTCACGCTCAACTGCCCGCATTCACCATTCTGGTTTTTGTCACGATCTTTGCTGCCGTGCTCCTGCTTGTAAATGTATTTCTGCAGCAGGCTTGGCGCGCGATTGTGGTCGTTCTCGTCGGTTGGATCGCGATTTCCGCGCTGGCCGGCAACATCTACCCCAACCTCGTCCAACGCTTCCAAGTCAATCCGAATGAGTTTACTCGTGAACGAGAGTTTATCGCTCACAATATCGACTTTACGCGGGCGGCCTTCGGTCTTGACATCATCGTCAACCAGAACTTCGATGCCGAAAGCGAGCTGACCCGCGACGAACTGCTGGAACAGCCTGACACGATCCGTAACATCCGCCTGTGGGACTACCGTCCACTCCTGCAAACCTACAACCAGGTCCAGGCCCTGAGACAACAGTACCAGTTCACCGACATTGACATTGACCGCTATGACGTCGGCGGAGAAAGGCGCCAGCTCATGCTTTCCGCACGGGAACTGATTCCGGAGCAGCTTGAGCAGCCTGCCCAGACCTGGGTAAACCGCAAGCTCGTTTATACGCACGGCTATGGCGTAGCCGCTTCCCCCGTCGC
Source organism: Caldilineaceae bacterium (assembly GCA_022824025.1). Classification (GTDB taxonomy): domain Bacteria; phylum Chloroflexota; class Anaerolineae; order Caldilineales; family Caldilineaceae; genus Bin5. The sequence continues at coordinate 15,699 of JAJEBF010000035.1, read as the reverse complement.
GGAAATCACCCCAGACGGCCTGCCGACTTTCGTCCTCCAGGACCTTCCCGTTCAGGGGATCCTCGAGGTCTCGCGCCCGCAGATCTATTTCGGTGAACGGACGAACGAATATGTGATAGTCAAGACGGCAACTGAAGAGTTTGACTACCCGCGCGGTGAAGGAGGCAACGTCTTCACAACCTTTGAGGGCAACTCCGGTATCAACATTGGAGGCTTCCTGCCCCGCCTCGCGTTTGCTATCCAGTTTGCCGACATCAACCTGTTCATCAGCCAGGAGCTGACTCCCGAAAGCCAGCTTCTTTGGAGACGGAACATTCTGCAACGTACGCTCGAAGTCGCCCCCTTCCTGCGCTTCGACTCTGACCCGTATATCGTCGTAGGCGGAGACGGCAATCTCTACTGGTTCCTCGACGCCTATACTGTCAGCGGACGCTTTCCCTATAGCGAACCAAGCCAGTTCGGAACAAGAACCGTTCCACCTGGTTTCAACTACATCCGCAATCCTGTCAAAATAATCATCGATGCATATACCGGTGAGATGGATTTCTATCTTGTCGAACCGGATGAGCCGATCGCGGCTGCCTACGCCCGCATTTTCCCTGCTCTCTTCACTCCGTTCGATGAGATGCCGGCCGACCTGAACGCGCACATCCGGTACCCCAATGACCTGTTCAGCATTCAGGCCAGTGTCTTCCGCACCTACCAGATGACTGAGCCCACCGACTTCTACAACCGGGAGGACGTGTGGGCGTGGCCGGAAGAAATCTTCGACAACCAGTCACGGCCGATGGAGCCCTACTACGTGCTCATGCAACTTCCCGGCAGCGACGATTTGGACTTCATCCAGATCCTTCCTTTTACACCGGCCAATCGCGAGAATATGATCTCCTGGCTGGCCGCCCAGAATGACCCGGATAAGTACGGCGAAATGCTCGTCTACCGCTTTGGCAAGGACTCGCTGGTGTTTGGCCCGAAGCAGATCGAGGCGCGCATCGATCAGGATCCGGACATAAGCTCTCTCCTCAGCCTGTGGAACCAGCAGGGCAGCCAAGTAATTCGGGGCAACCTGCTCGTCATCCCTATCGGCGAGAGCTTGCTTTACGTTGAGCCGCTCTACCTGCAGGCGGCGACAGGCAAGATTCCGGAACTCAAGCGAGTGATCCTCGCAACATCCGACCGAGTGATCATGGCCGAAAACCTAGGTCTGGCTCTGGCAGACCTGTTCGGCCCGGACATTCTGGCCGAGACCAAACTCGCTGAGCTCGCGACGACAGGAGCCTCAGAGTTGCCGACCGAGGTTGCTTCGAGGGATAGAGAAGCTGCGCCGGCCAGCCTGACAGGATCATCTCTGGAGGAGCTGATTCTGGAAGCAAACAGCCGCTACGAACTGGCGCAAAATGCCTTATTGTCAGGTGACTGGGCTTCTTACGGAGCCGAATTGGACGCGCTGGAACGCATACTGGAGCGCATGGTGGAGATGAGCGGCGCCTCGCCCGAACCGACCCCGGAGCCTTTACCGACTCCAACACAGGCAGCGGAACAGAGCTCGGGTTAGCGCCGGACTTGGAAAACGCAGAAACCTCAGTCCCATCGCGGCCAGCTACCGACAGCGCGTGGCTCGCCGCGCTAGGACTGTCCCGCCCATAGGCAATCCAACCGTGTCAGGACACACTTCCTCCCCGCCTCCTACCGTAAAGGAGGTCCTCAAAAGAACTGAGAAGGAATGGGAAGCCCTGCAATCGGCGCTTTCCGAACTGGATGCGGAGCAGATGACTGCGCCTGGCGCAGAGGGCTGGTCGGTCAAGGATGAGCTCGCCCATCTGGCGGCGTGGGCAAGAGGGCTGGCCGCCCTGGTAAGAAAGCAGCCTCGCTACCCCCCAATGGGATTGCCTGCAGGCGAGGCGCCTCATACTTCTGGCATCGAGAGCATGAACCAACACATCTACCAGCGAAACAAGGACGTCCCTTTGGAGGACGTTCTGACAGAGTTGGATAGCGCCCACCGGGATGCCCTCGCCGCAGTCGCCGAACTGTCAGACGATGACCTGCTCCGTCCCTATGACGACTACCAGCCACAGGATCGGCGACCTGACGGAGACACCCCAATTCTGTGGCGCATCGCCGGCAACACTTTCGGCCACTACGCCGAACATCGAGAGACAATTCAACGCATGTGGAGCTAAGAATGAGTGAAAAGAGAAAGGTCGTGATTACAGGCGCGTCTGGATACATCGCAAGCCTGCTTCTGCCCGCATTTCGCGAGCGGTATGACCTTACATTACTGGATGTCCGTACAACCGACCGCGAAGGGAACGAAGTGGAGGGTGTTCAGATCGCCGACCTGACGCAGCGAGACCGGGACGCCTACAGGCATCACTTCCGCCGCGCCGACGCCGTCGTCCACCTCGGCTTTACCCGCGCCGAAGACAAATCCGACCCCGTCCAGGACTTCTACGCCGAGCTGGCAAATGTGGAAATGGCCTTCCACGTCTACCAAACCGCCCAGGAAGAGGGTGTGCGGCGTGTGGTGGTCGCCAGCTCCAATCATGCGGCAGACTACTACGAGCCGCTGATTCTGGACAAAAAGTGGGATATTGTAACGCCGGAAATGCGACCGTTTTCCGATAACTTTTACGGCTGGGCAAAGGAAGCGTACGAACACCTGGGGTTCGTCTTCGCGGTCGGCCGCATGCAGTTCCGCGGCGTGGACATCGAGAACAGCGCCCCCAACCGTGTCGAAAATGTCCAGGTCCGTATCGGTGGACCGAGGGAAGATGACGTCGACAGGATCGAACCCGGAGACCTGCGCCGCATGATCCGCGGCCTGGCTGTCTACATCAGTCAGCGCGATCTGCAGCAGCTATTCATCAAGAGTATCGAGACCGAAGATATCAGCGACGAAGAAGGCGTGCCTTTCCAGGTGTTCTATGGCATCAGTGGAAACTCCCAAGCTTTCTGGAGTATCGTCAACGCGCGCAAGGTGATAGGCTACGAGCCGGAAGACAACAGCGAATACCGGTTTAGCGACCAGATTCACAGCCACATCAAAGCAGCCAAGGGATCTTGAACTTTACCCCGCGGCGCTAAAGAACTTAGGGCGCCGCGGGGCGCAACGCACGCACGGAACCGTTTTCTTCAGGTTCACTCGCAACCTCAAAGCCGAGGAAGTGGTAGCGGCCCGCCAACCATTCCGCCAACTGGTCGCAGTAATGCCTCGACCCAGGATGCCCGGACTGGCCTTGAGACTCCACAGCCCACATGCCATCCTCGCCCAAATCACTGATCAAACGGTAATTGGCTCCCGTCAGGGCTCCCCAGTTGGGGTCGAAGCCGGTGTTGCATACCGTCACGCCGCTTCCCCCGACAGGAAGACCCCCGCGATCCAGCAGGGGCCCCAATTCTCCCCGCCCCGACAGGACGTGGCGCAATTGAACTTTGTGCAGCGCCCCCCACTTCCACGTTGACATGTCAGGGCCCAAATGGGTCTCGATCTCCGTCAGCGCGGCCTCCAGCGCTTTCACAATCGCCGCTTTTCGGTCCCCTCCTACGAACCAGCCTGCAAGGTCCTGGTGGATCAGACCACCGGCCAAGCCGCCGCACTGTCCCGCGAGCGCAGCCGCCAAACCGCTGTCAAACCTTTCCTCGGCAACCCTGCGGCACCACCTATTGTAGAAGACCTCGAAAATCGAAGCCGCCACCGAGTCAGGGGACATATTGCGGTCCCAATCCTGGAGATAGCTGGCCGCCTCCAAAATGCGGGCATCGCCGCTCTCCTGTAGAACGGCGAGGATTCCCGGAACAGTTTCCACAGCTCGCAGCGCGCGCGTATCCAGCTGCATCTCAGCGAAAGCCTGTTTGGTGAACTCCTCCCGCGCTTCGATCATCTGGCGGATTCGGCGGGCTCGATGGCCGCTCGCCCAGGTTCCCGACAGCGGATAGGGAAAATCATCTCCCGCAACACGATTGTTCGCCGTGGCGATCCATCCCTGGTCCGGGTCTTCAAGACGGGGCATCGCCTCAAACGGAATGAGGCCCTGCCACTGGTGAGCAGGATCCCAGCCGGGTCGGTATCCTCGTTCCCAGACTTTTCGCACTGGAATCCCGCCGACAGCCTGGTACCCGAAATGCCCTTCCGTGTCGGCAAACACCATGCTCCAGGTGGGCGCCCGCCAGCTCCGCGTTGCCTCCCGCAGCTCGGAGACCGACCCGGCCCGGTCGATACCCAGCAGAGACGAAAGCCAGCCGCAACTGGTGTGGCCGAGCCACCGCAGCGAAACAGGGCCGGTTCCCTCCGCCTCTGGGGGCAGAATCTCGTCCACAATCGGACCGTTCCGGGAAAAACGGACCGTCTTGGTGACCGGTTCCCCGCCCTTTACCTCTATCGTCTCTTCCAAGGTCCGTTCCCGTTCCCACTTTCCGTCGAATAGAAAAAAGCCTGGTTGGCCCGGGTCCGTACGCTCCTGGTACAGGTCCCGTTGCGAGCAGATGTTGTTCGTAATGCCCCAGGCAACATCTCTGTTCCGCCCAAACATCACAGCCGGCATGCCTGCATAGGCCATCCCCACAACATCGAAACTGCCGCCCGTCAATTGCACCTCATACCAGCATGAGACCGCTGCGAAGGCAATGTGAGGGTCGCTGGCCACCATCGGCAGCCCGGAGTCCGTGCGAGACCCCCCAACAACCCAGTTATTGCTCCCTTCGCCTTCTTGGGGGTCGCCCACGCTGGCGCCCACCGGGGAAATTCCACCCTGCGAACTCGGATACGTGCCGGCCGGCATGATGCTCTCCTCATCCGCTTCCCCGGTCAGAAACGCATGATAGAGAGCCTCGTCTTTGAGCGCCCGCCGCGCCAGCTCCGGCCCGACAATCACCGGAAATCGTACTGTGAGATAGTAGCGAAACTCAGCCGCGATTGCGAGACAGTCGACCGGCCGCCATGGTTCCGGCTCATAGTCCAGCAAGGCGAATTCAATTGGGAGATTATCTTTCGACTGATCCATCAGCGCGTTAATCCCGCGGCTGAAGCTCTCTACCAGTCTGCGCGTCTCCCCGGGCGCGGCATCCCACTCTTCAGCCGCGATCCGATTCAGGCCGACGACGCGCGCAATCGTGTCCAGCTGCACGCCGTCGCTCCCCAGAATTTCGGACAGTCTCCCTTGGCCCTTCCGGCGCAGATAGTCCAACTGAAAGAGTCTGTCCTCTGCCATCGCATATCCGAAACCAAAGAAAAGGTCTTCGTCACTTTGCGCAAAAATGCGCGGGACACCCCAGCGATTGCGGAGGATGCGTGTCTCCGCGTTCACGTCGGTCTGCAGCTCGCCATCGGGACGAGGAGATCGCCGCCTGATTTCGGCTTGCCACCAGCTGTCAAACTCCGACCGCGAGATGTTGCCTTCCTGACACAGCAATGCAATCGACTCGCCGCGGCCGAGTCTCCTCAGCAGTTCGTCGGATCCAATGTCCATCCCACAGTCCTCCTTACAATTTGATCTGTACAGCTGGATTCCTGCCCTCAGAAAGTTGGTCGCGCCGCCGGGCATTAAGGCGCCGGCCCGGAAAAACAGAAAACCTCCGTCCGGAGGTCTTCTCATAGGGGTTTGTGCGCGCCAGGCAGGACTCGAACCTGCGACCTTCGCCTCCGCAGGGCGATGCTCTAATCCACTGAGCTACTGGCGCTTGAGGCGGGGAGGGAGGGATTTGAACCCTCGAGGGACATTGCTGCCCCTACCCACTTAGCAGGCGGGCGCACTCGACCAGGCTATGCGACCTCCCCAAATTCAGTTGTAGGCTGATCCAGGCGGAGGGAGAGGGATTCGAACCCCCGGTGACATCACTGCCACAGTTGTTTTCAAGACAACCGCCTTCGTCCTCTCGGCCATCCCTCCAGGCCAGGACTTACCAGCCATCAGCCCCGACAGTATATACGCTTACCGAAGTCAGTGTCAAATGAACTGGGCACACGGGTGCAGTCCAAAATGGGGGCGAGTTTCAGGCTACCTCTGGGAATTGACACTGAAATCTGCCACCCGCTTCTCCTGATAACCCCAAATCCGGACTGCACCCGGGCACACGGCGCAGTCCAAATTGAAGATTGTCAGAGAAAGTCGGCTTCAATCGTTAGGGGAACTAGCAGCGAGAGCCCCATATGACCCCACTCTGGCTTGCTCCTCGCGTTCACCTGTCGTTCACCAGTCGACAGAACACCCGGCGCTCCCCAAAAAGGCATTTACCCTGTCGCCATCGCCTCAGACCGCGCGACAAAGCGTATCTGCCCACTCTTGTTAGCCGATCTCCAGATCGCCCCCAAGATAAGAAGCCAACACGTCGGGCAACCGAATGCTGCCGTCGGCGAGCTGGTTGTTTTCCAGCAGCGCGATGATCACACGCGGCAGCGCAAGTCCCGAGCCATTGAGCGTATAGACGTATTCCGGCCTTGCGCCCTCCCTGGGCCGGTAACGGATGTTTGCGCGCCTTGCCTGAAAATCCCGGAACAGCGAACACGAGCTGACCTCCAGCCACTCCTGGCATCCCGCGGCCCAGACCTCCAGGTCGTACTTGATCGCCGCGACGAACGACAGGTCTCCTGTCGCGATCGCGACGCGCCGGTATGGCAGCTCCAACCGCTCAAGCAGTACTTCGGCCGCACGCGTAAGCGTCTCCAACTCCTCCCGACCTGTCGCCGGCTCGACGAATTTCACCATCTCAACTTTCTGAAACTGGTGCACGCGCTTGATTCCGCGCGCATCTTTGCCGGCCGAAACCTTCTCGCGTCGGAAACATGGCGTACTGGCCACGTAGTAGAGTGGTAGCGCGCCCGGCTCCAGGATCTCATCCCGGTGCAAGTTGGTGACCGAGACCTCAGCAGTCGGAATCAGCCAGTAGTCCTCTTCCGCATCGCGATACAGGTTTTCGCCGAACTTGGGCAGGTTTCCCGTGCCTTCCATGGCATGCCCCCGCACCATCATCGGCGGATAAATCTCCGTATAGCCGTGCTCGTGAATGTGTACATCAAGAAACCAGTTCGACAGCACGCGCTGGAGCCGGGCGCCCGCCCCCTTCAAAAAGTAGAAGCGGCTGCCCGCTGTGGCGACGCCTCGCTCAAAATCAATAATATCCAGCTGCGGCCCCTGGTCCCAGTGCGCCTGCGGCTCAAAGTCGAAGCTGGGCAACTCCCCCCAATGCGCAACAACGACGTTTCCGTCTTCATCAGGCGCAACCGGCACATCCTCTTCCGGCGGATTGGGAATGCGCATCATGGCGTCATGAAAGGAAGACTCAACTCGGCGCAACTTTTCGTCAATCTGCGCGATTTCATCGCCAATCTGACCCATACGCTGTTTGAGCGCATTCGCCTCGTTTCCTTTCTTCTCCCTGAAAAGCAACCCGATCCGCTTTGAGCCGGCGTTGCGCTCTTCACGCAGGCTTTCCCCCTGTTTTATCAAAGCGCGCCGCTCCTCGTCCAAGTCCAGCGCAAGCTCCCAGGGCGCCTCTGAATCATGCAATTTCGCCATCGCCTCTGCCAGCGCCTGCCGGTTTTCCCTCATCCATCGAATGTCAAGCATCTCTCGCTCCTGCCGAGTATTGAATTCCTGCTTGCGCACACCACTCCGAAAAACGAAAGTCCTCTCGCCTGTTTCAGGACGAGAGGACCCGTGGTGCCACCTGAGTTCGCAGAAAACTGTTTCTGCCTCTTGCGCCGATAACGGGGCGGGGCCGTCCGGCCTTTTCTGAAACCGGAAGCTCTTGGGGTGCTGAACCGTCCGCCGCCTGTTGCCTCGCAGCGCCCGGCAACTCTCTGAAAGGCCGAGCGAACGGTCCGAATTCCCAGTCACCGCTTTGATTTTCTTGCTGGAAACGAGCCTATCATAGGGACGACCCACTGTCAAAAATCTCGCCGCTCTGTCGGCGCCATCGATATCATTCAGTGGAAACGGCCAACCAAATGCCCCCCTTTCACTTCCCTGTCATACCGTTTGTGGTTCTTCGCGCGTCGAATGCGGCGAACGTGACCCCAAACTGGCCATTGAAGCGCTTCGTGGCTGACAGAGGGCGTTGAAAATTCCCGAACCTGCCCGGCGCCCGCAGCGATTTGAAAACCAGTTCTGTCAAAGCCCATCGAACCCACGGAGTCGCCGCATTCTCAAACTGGTTGTCGGTGTCAGGCTTCCGCGGAATGCGCGATGTTGGCCAAATCAACCAATTGAAATAGCGCCAGTGGGCCATCGCTGCGAAAACAGAGTTGAAACGGCGCCTGAAGCTTGGAGGCAAGCCACTCCACCACCGGGTCCGGCATTCCAGCCTCAACCTCAAGACGCGCGACAGGTGAAGCAAGTTGCTGATGCCGGAGACCGCGGCGCTGGGCATCCAGCTCGTCTCCATTTCCTTTCCCGCTGGAGGCGCGCAGGACGCGAAAGAGGAACACGCTCTCGATTTGCATGCCGGGAAAGAGTTCATTGAGGAAGCCGGAAACCGCGTCTTCGCTCCATATATAGATTTTCTCCTCCGCCACTGAGGGAATCGAAACAAAACGGGACATCAGCCGCGGGACCTTGATGCGGGCATAAGAAAGAGGACCAATGCCAGCATCGGGACTACTCAAATGAACCAGCAGGTTGATGCTATGGGAGCTGATAAATGGAAAGGGATGCCCGGGATCAACTGCCAGCGGCGTCAGCATTGGAAATAGCTGCTGTCGAAAGAAATCCAACACGTAACTGCGCTGATCTCTGTTTAACGCATCGAATCGCCGGATCTCGATGCCGCGTTCCTCCGCCAGCGCGGGCAGGAGCGTCCCGTTCAGCATCGCATACGCCTCTTGCAGCAGAGGATCCAGGCTCTCTGCGATTTCACCCTGGTCCGTATCCGACAGGTCAGGCGCCACTTCAACAAAGAAGTGATCAATAACAGAAGCCAGCAAGCCCAGGATCCGAAATCTCTCGAGCAAGGGGCATTCAGCGTTGCGTGACTCGTCCAGAAGGTAGGCTACCTCGACAACCGGTGCGGGCACCCGCGCCGACTGCAAACGGGCTTTCAACCCCTGTGCCAGTGCCCTGGCTCGAGCGATCCCCTCGTCGTCTACAGGGGCTGCGTAGGCAGGCAAATGTGTATCAGAGCTGGCCGTCGCAGACCGGCGGTCCTGTTCGTTGTTGTCCCTATACAGCGCATTGCGGGTCATCTGCAAAGGTCACTCCTCGACAGCTGCGAATTCTATCTGGATGACAAACTCATCTTGGACAGTCAATGTCCCGGCAAAATCTGGAGGGTCGAAACCAAGGCTTGTCATGCGCAAAGTTGTCTGCATGGAACCCCGTATCGTGTCGCCGCTCAAGGTGGCCGCGACGCGCCAAACTGTAGGAACCGTCGTGCCCCTGATGTTCAGGTTACCTTCCAGCTCGAAGCGCGCCTCTACGCCCTCCTCGTAGCCTGCTGTTACACCGGAGAACTTATCGGCTACAAAAACGGCCAGCGGATAGCGGTCGGATTCCAACGCGTTTTCCCGAATCCAACCGTCGCGCAGCCGTTGATCTGTCTGCAGCGTAGGCAGATAGACTGCAAACCGGTTGGCGCCCAATGCGGGTTGGGCGGGATCGATCTGCAGGAGCCCTTCCAGGTCCTGTGTCTCCCCAATTACCGTCGTATTGCCAACCTCTAGACCATACTTGCTGGTTGCGCCCGAAAAGAGCTCCTCGTCCACGACATAGGCAGCCCTGGAGACCGAAGGGTCAATCCGAAAGACTCGCCACCCGTCACCTTGCTTAAGGTCGACGGAGCCAAGTCCTGCAAACGCGGAAGCCGCCTCTTTGGAGATGAGGCGACCCGGAACACCTCCGGTTTCCTGACTTGATTCGGTTGGCATGGCCTCATCGGGCGCTTGCGCAGTCTCCCGGCCAGAGCAGCCTGCGCTCAGCGCCAAGGCAAAAATGAGAATGAACAGCCGATCGATTGCTTTCATATGCTCACCTGACTCTCCCCGGTACCCGCCCAGGACAACTGGCCTCGCCGCAGCGGAGCATTCAGTGAGGCCTTGAATCGACTCCCGGTCTCTCCTCAAGCGATACGCCACCCGGCAAGTAAGGCGGCAACGAGGCGCCATCCCCGTACTCTGCCAGAAGCAGCCGCACAAACAGAGAGCGGAAACCCTCGTGCCGAAAGGCAGGTTCGGGCTCCCACACCGCCAGCCCTTTCGTAAAGCCGTATTCCTCAAATGATGCAACAAAAGGGCCGTCTTTTGCAATGACATGCATTGGCGTATCCCAGCCATCCTCCCTGCGCGAGACTCGAGGAGGCTGGTGGTCGCCCACCAGAACGAAGATCGCTTGCTCATTCGGTTCGCTCAGTATGAACTCCGTCAGCATCTCCATCTGATATTCAATCGCATTCCAGTAGTTCTGCCGTCGCTCACTGTGCTCTATCAACTCAGACGAAGGCGGCGGAGCCGGTCCCGGCTGGTTCAGCGTCCGCCAGGACTCAACCAGTTCGGGAAGCGGCGTCCATGGATAGTGCGAGTTCTGCGTAATCGTGAAAAACAGGAAGGGCCCTTCCGTTTCGCCGCGTATCGCCTCCCTGGCCAAATTCAGGGAAAATTGATCAGGAGGGGCGGGCCCCCATCCGTACTCCGGCCCGACAAAATCCAGATCTTCATAGAGCAGCCAGCGATCAACGCCATAGAATTTGGCGTATCGCTCCCACTGTTCTGGCGGCAGCCCCATTGAGAGCGCTGACAACCGGTAGTAGCTATAGCTCTGTTCCTTGAGGAAACTGCCCAGATCCGGATATCCGCCAGACTCATACTTATCGAGCAACGCATAGTATTGCGGGTCCGAGCTCACCCGCAGCCCGAAGAGCGCGCTTGTATAGGACATCCAGGACCCGCCGCCCCACGTGGGAGCCAGGCTCAAAGCTGACGCGACGTGCCAGCCCCCTGCGGAGAGCTTCTGATCCAAACGCTCTGTCAACTCCCTGTATTGCGCCCGCCAGTCATTCCGCTTGTACAAGACCGAACCATATGACTCGACGAAGATGAGGTAAATGGGGGGGCGGCTAACCAGCTCATAACTGGTGCTTTCCTTCTCGATCGGAATCTCGACCATCTCAAGCCGTTGCACCTCCCGGTGCATTCGCTGTGATGCGCTGATATTGCGGGCGATCTTTGCCGTAACGCTGCTGAACACCATTTCCGGTCTTTCCAAATCTGCCCAGCGCGCAATCGCCTGCCCGATTGCGAAGAGCGCCAAGATGACCAGAACGGCGCGCGTAAGACGACCAGGATCCGTTTCAGGCAGGACCGATCTTGACAACCAGGCAACCGCGACCGCGCCGCCAGCGATCAGGAGCAAAATTCCCGCAACGAACGCGGAGGTTACACGCGCGTTCTGCAAAAAGAAACTGAGCCCTTCCGTCGCCATGCGAAGCTGCCCATAGAAGACAGGCTCGACATTGAAGAAGGTAACGGATGAACCCTCATATTGGTAGTAGACGAAGAAGAGAAGATAGAGCGCGACGAAGACGAGTCGAATGGACGTCCTGCGCAGCGGTTTGACGACTGCCCAAAGCGCTACGAAGAGGACAATCTCTGAATTGAAGCGTAAGAGATCCGGACCCCTGCGCCAGGACGTGACTTCAACCCATACCCGATAAGGCGTCTGGCCAGCGATACGGACGGCTGGCAAAATCGAACCGTCCTCCCGGTCCATGAGGACGACCGGCAGAAAGAGGAATACGTGCAATAAGAGAAAGGAAAGCCAGAAAGTAAGACCGGATGGGACACGGCGACGCCAACCTTCGGCCAGGCGCCGCAAAAGAGGTCTGTGAGATAACTTCCCGCGCAGTCTCTCGGATGCTTCTGCACCTGCTCTCGATCTATGGACGGGTGAATCCTTGCCCATTCCTATTCAGGCTGACCCTGGCGCTCGGACCAGGAATGAGGCAGCAGCCCTGTGGCAACGGCCTGCTCCACGATGGCGGCGGCTACTTCGGCCAAAGCGTCGGAACCAACCAGAACCGGGGCCATCCGTTCCACCACCTGGCCCTTGGTTACCCGGTTCTCCCTCCAGGTAACGCCATCGGAATGGTAGTTGTGCAGGAGCGGCATGAGACGGTCCAAAGCCAGGGCAAATTGGGCCTCAGGAGACGCCTGTTCCTCGTATTCCTCCCAGAGTTCGTTCATCTCTTTAGCCTGATCTGCCGGAAGCAACCCGAAGAGGCGCTTAGCCGCCCTTCTTTCTCGTTCATCTTTGCCCGCGTGGCCATCCGCATCATACGCGTATGTGTCACCGGCGTCGATCTCCACAATATCATGGACCAGCACCAACTTGAGGGTATGCAGCAGGTTTACGGACTCGTTGGCATGTTCCGCCAGCACCAGCGCCATCATGGCCAAATGCCAGGAATGTTCAGCCGAATTCTCTCGTCGCTTACTCCCCAAAAGGAGCGACATGCGCTGCACTTCCTTCAGCTTATCGATCTCGAGGATAAACTGCAGCTGGCAGGCCAGTCGGTCGGGCTTCATCGCTCTCAGCAGACCTCCTCCTGCAGGATGTGGGTCTTGCTCCCCCTGCGGTATGCAAGCCAGTAGCCTTCTACCCGCTCGACAAACCGGGCGGGACTTTCCGCATAGATGCGATCCCCAAGCGGAATCGCGGCGCGGCGCCGTCGGTCCCGCTCCCGCGAAACAATCGACGCGAGCAGGTCTGCGCAAGAACCGCTTTCCTCTACGAACCCCTTGACAATCGGGGACGCCATCAACACCGCGAGGTCATGTTCCTCCCCAATCCTGTCCGCTAAACGGTCACACTCACCCCCCATCGCCTCCATCTGAGCCGGCCACAATGGCTGCAAGACCTGCATATGGTGCCAGAGATACTTGACCCGCTTTCTCCAGGCGTGAAAGTTCTCAGTAGTGGGGTTCCCGCGGGCCGCCCTCATCTCAGCCCGACCGCGACAATAGATTCTCTTCAGCCCGCCCTCGAACAGCGAAAAATCGCTCGCGTCCAGACGCCAGGCTTGGGCGCGTTCCCGCGCCCTTATCAGTGACGCAACCATCTCGGACCGGCCTTGCTCGTCCTGGACATACGTCTTGAGCGCCGATCTGTGCTCACCGGCCAGGGATTGCCGCATCCGCACAAATCCCTTGTCCTTCATCTGAATACCGTAACGTCGACGGAGCAGGTCCATCGTTTCAACATTCACCGCGCTGTCCCGGACCTGCGAGAGAAGACGACCCTGGTCGCGAAAATAGCGGTTGTCGGTCCGGTAAGTCTTTGCCTTAAGCGTCCCTCGTGCCAGCCGGAGCACGGCCCGGATCCGTTTGAAGCGTTTACGCGCCTCATGTATCGCTTCGTTAAAGTCGTCTTCCCGATGAAGCTGAGCGAGCGCGCCGTCAATCTGCTCCTCGACAATGCGCCGCAGCGAATCCGACGGGGACTCGTCGGGCATAAGGGAGTAATTCATCGCCAAATTCCAGTATTTGGGTTTAGGCCGTTCCGAGACTCATTCACCGGCGCCCGCTCGGCCAAGCTTCCTGAACAGGTCGCGGAAGATGCCATCTCGATCGACGTGACGCGCGCACGAGATTACATGCCGGTTCTCGTCGAATGCCCAGGCGATAGAATTGGTTAGCATCGGCGAACTGACAAACTCCATTTGCGCCCAACTCGGGTTGACCAGCCAGCCCAGCGGCGCCAGGTCCCAGATCTGTTTGGAATACGCGAATTGGTCTTCGTGATACTCCCTGTATATCTGGAAGAGATAGTCGCCGATTGCTCCCTTGCCCTTTACGTGCTCAGCCATCTCCGGTAGTGTCGTATGCAGGTGAGAGACCACGCCCATGCAGGGAAAGCGCCCAAGGGGAACGCCGCAGTCCAAAACTACCCTGCTCGCAGCAGGGTCCTGCCGCAAATTGAATTCGCGCGTGTCCGGCCAGTGGCGTGCGTGTCCGCCCAACCATAGCAAAATTATGCGCTGTCGAATCTCAGGCGCCAGAAGAAGCGCCGAGGCAACATTCGTAATTGCGCCAATGGCGACAACGTAGAGCGGGTCGTCTACGCTGGAGGCCATCGCCCTTTCGATCAGGTCAGAAGTCGCTTCGCTTTCGACCGGAGTCTCGCTGTCCGGCAGCCATCTCACCGAGCCCCTCTTAACAAATCCGGCCTCACGCGGGCCCGCTGCCGGCAGTCGGTCCAAAAGGCGATGGATCTCTTCAAAACTCTTCACCATCCCGTCGCCGGGCCCTGATGATCTGGAATTGTGAAAGGGGGCCGCGTGCAGCGCCTCAACCGTCATATGCTCTGGAGAGAGGAGCGCGTAAACGACCGCGAACTGATCGTCGATTTCGTTATAGGTATCGGTGTCGAGCACAATTCGCACCGGTCTTTCGGGCGGGGCGAGTCTTTCCAGAACGAACTGATGATCAAGTGGAGGAAAACGCATGGGCTCCCTTCGCTTTGGCTTTCAATCGAATTCGCATCGATTTGAGGACTCCTGAAATTCAGCCTGCCGTTACGCCGCCAGGCGGTTCACCATTTCCAGCATCGCAGTCATATACCCAATGGCGTACGCCCGCCCGCGATGCCCCCAATCCGTGTCATCCACCATCTTCGGAACGTGGTCGGTGATCATGAATCCGGTGAACCCAACCTCCTTTAGCGTCTTCATCACCTCAAACGGATCAACATTGCCTTCGTTGATGAAGCACTCGTTGAAATTGGGGACTGTGCCCTGCACGTCTCGGAAATGTACATAGACGATTCGTCCTCGGCCGCCGAAATGCCGGACTGCGTCGATGACATAGTCATGCCCTGCCATCTCCGACCAGCAGCCCATGCAAAAGTCAAGACCGTGGTTTGGGCTGTCGAAGCGGTCGATAGCACGCTTAAACCCCTCAAAGTTCCGGAAAATGCGCGCAACCCCACCAAGTGACGCAACGGGGGGATCGTCAGGATGGAGGGCTAACGTGACGCCGGCCTCCTCTGCCACCGGCAGAAGCCTCTCCAGATAGTATTCGTAGTTTGCCCACATTTCGTCGGCATCGTAGACCCGCCCGTGCGTCAATTCGTCGGGATCGTGTTCAGCCATATTGAAACGCGTACCCCGCGCGCCGCCTCGCAGTTCCGCCGGCTCCGGGGTGCGCCAAACCGAATTGGGCATCCAGTGGTATCCCAGAATCGGAATCCCGGCCCGGCCCATATTTCGAACCGTGGTCTGCATATGGGCAATCTGCTCATCTCGGCCCGGCAGACCCAGCATCGCCTTGTCGTAAAATGACACGGGAACGTTTTCCAGGCAAATGAGCCTCAGCCCTGCCGCTTTGGCTCGCTCCACCGCATCCTTCAGGTCTTCATATTCCCACTGTCGATCACCAGGAAGCTTCGGCGTGTTCATCAGGAAGTCGTCCGCGCCGAGTTGTTTGATGAACGCAAGTTTCTCATCGGTCAGCTCTTGGAACTGACCCAGGCCAATACGCATTTGCAACGACATTTGAATCTCCTTCTTAAAGAGACGGGGCACAACATCTGGTCCTATCGGCCCCTCAGGCGACCCCCTACCCCATAGAAAAGATGTAACTACTCAGCCTGAAGGTAGAGGAGGGCTGAAGGGATGGCCTAGAAAAGCATTGTAGATGACATCAATGGCATTGAGGCCGTGTTTGCGAGCGGTAGAGAGATAGGAACGGATGGCACAGAAGGTTTGGGCGCCCTG
>JAJEBF010000030.1 GCA_022824025.1 Caldilineaceae bacterium | reverse complement strand
CTTCGGCGGCCAGGAATCCTACCAGGAGCTCTCCCACGAGCTCGCCCTCTCCAACATCCCCACCTACCAGGTCCAGCGCGGGGACGACATCGGCTCCGTCCTCGGCCGCCCCAACAACGGCGAGCCAAGACCCGCAACCGCCAACCCGTAACGGCCCCCAACATACCCCGGCACACCCCAATTCGGAGCGGGCCGGGAAAGGGTTCTGCTCGCGCCCTTTCCTCACTCCTGGAACGCTTGCGGGCAGGATTGAAGCAGGGCTCCGGGATCCGCCAGCAGCCGCAAAGTTTGTTGAGGCGGCCCGCAAGCTCGAGGCAGTTTTCCCCTGCAATGTTACAGCTAAGGCGTCGTTGAAAGTGTTGTCGCTGCGCTTTGCAAGAGGGGGCGACTGAGAGAAGCGGGGAGAGCGGCCCTACATCCCCAGCCCCGCAAACAGACGCCCGCCCGGCACTGCGCGGGGCGGGGGCCTGGACTGGAACCGGGTTGAATGGGGAGACAGAGCTTGTGGGCAGGCCCACAGAATTGGGCCGAATGCTTCCTGACCTACGCCGTGTGGGCACCGAACGCTCGTACGAGAGATGTACGAGCGTTCCACGAGAGATCACGAGAGTTTACGTGAAAAAAATCTCTCGCAGCTCCTTTGGCGGCATCTCGAAATGACACATTGACTACTTGAATGCCTGGGGCAGGTGGCAGGATACCCCTAGCGCCTTCAACTCTTGTCCAAGCCATCGTAGGCTCCGCCATTTTCACGTTTTGGACTGTTCCGAGCTTGCCTGCCCTTTAGAAATGTCAATGACTCCCAGACTGTCTAACACAGCACAAAGTTTATTCGTTTCAGACCCCTCACGAGGATTCGTCCTTCTCTGAATTTCGAGAATGGTAAGATTGATTTTCAGGTTCAGACTTTCATGTTTCAATCCCCTCACAAGAATTTTCTTTTCTGACTGACGGCCGCCGCGACAGCTGCCCGCAAGAGGTAACGGCGTGACAACATGGATGCTCCTCTAGACATGTTCAGCCTTGATACGCTGCAGGACCGCCTGAGCGCACTCGTTGGCCGACGAAAAGGCATGGGTCGTGATGATCGCCCCCCGGTCGCCCCGGTACGGAGACATCTGCTCCTGGTGATACTCCAAAAAGCCGTCGGGAATCCCCAGCATGCCCGCCGCCCGCATACGCTCCATCGCCGCATCAGCGTCCGCCTGCTCCTCTTCGTATTCGGGCAGGAACCGGATCACAATGTCCAGGCCCTCGCCCGGTCCTTCGACCCAGACGCCAATCGGATCGTAGTGGAACTCCCCGCCCTCCATCCGCAGCTTCCCCTCCACCATGTAGCGCAGCCGTACAGGTCCCGCCGGCTTCGCGCCGTCTTCTTCGCCGGGGAAGGATGCTGACGACTGGTCCTCTTCGCTTGCCGGCGCGTCCCACCGCAGCGCGATATTCACGTGCTGATTGAGCAGGTCAGCATCGACCAGGGCAAACCCTTCCTGATGCCGTTTGCGGTAGGCACGCCACCGGCGCCATGCCTCGACCAAATCCGGCTCTGTTTCCGGCATAATCTCCTCCACGTGGAAGCGCCGCCCGCGATCATCGACCATATCGATAAGATAGGTGTCGTCCTGCGACCACGACACAACCTTGATGGTATGCCCGCCCTGACCGCTGTTGTTGTAGCCGACAAATTTATGAAACAGCCAGAAGGATTCACCGTCGGCCCGCGTGACGATAAAGCTGTCGACCAGGTCCAGCATGAGCGGCTCCTCTTCGCCCTCCGCCATCGTCATAAAGGACCCGGCATCGTTGAAGGGAGCGAACAGCGCCTGCAGGCGCTCCTTTTCGGCGCTCATGGATCTATTCTACCTTTCACTTCCTGCCTCCCTGTCCCCCCAATCCCTTTCCGCGCCGCTTACGATTCACCGTTAGCTTTAAGTCGCCGACTTACCGTCCAGAAGTTCATCAACCCAGCGCATTCGATTTCAATCCCCTCACAAGGATTCGTTCTTCTCTGACTTACACTGAGCACTGCAGGCCTCCTTTCAGAACATCTCCTCCAGCGCGACGCCGAACCCCGCCAGCGTCGGTGAACGCAAGACTTGCCCCTCCCCGTAGATTCCCGCCACCCCGAAGCGGGTCTCGCCCCGCAGCAGAACCGTAATCGTCCTGACGTCTGGGTCTACCATCCAGTACTCTTTCACGCCATGTTGGGCGTACAGGTCACGCTTGACCCTCCGGTCGCGCTCGGCTGTCGCGGGGGAAAGGATCTCCACCACCAGGTCCGGCGCGCCGCGAACGTTCTCACGCGTGAGGATGTGGCTACGCTGGGAGGAAACGAACAGGACATCCGGCTGAACTACGTCCGTATCAGACAGCACAACGTCGGTGGGGGCAGTAACAACGGTCCCCAACCCTCTCTCGTTCACATATAGATAGAGTCGAGAGGCCAGCGCGATTGAGATCATCTGGTGGCCCGTAAGCGGCGCCGGCGGCATAACCAACTCCCCGTTCAGAAGTTCGTAGCGTTCATCATCCGACGTTTTCAGATAGTCGGCGTATGTAAGCCCCGTCTTTACGTTGAGCACTTCAGACCTCCTTTCAGAAAATCTCCTCCAGCGCGACGCTGAACCCTGCCAGCGTCGGTGAACGCAACGCCTGCCCCTCCCCGTATATTCCCACCACCCCGAACACGCCCTCCCCCCGCAGCAGAACCGTAATCGTCCTGGCGTCTGGGTCTACCATCCAGTACTCTTTCACGCCATGTTGGGCGTAAAGTTCACGCTTGACCCTCCGGTCGCGGTCGGCAGTTGCGGGGGAAAGGATTTCCACAACCAGATCGGGCGCGCCGCGGACGTTGTCCGGTGTGATGATTTCCGTGCGTTCGTTCGAGATGAACAGTATGTCTGGCTGTACAACGTTTGTGTCCGACAGCACAACATCGAAAGGGGCAAAATAGATTCTGCCCAATCCGCTCTCTCTCACGAACGCGCCTAGCTTAAGAAACAGAGTACCCGTAATGTATTGATGAATCTCCTTGGGGGAAGGGGACAATATCAGTTCTCCGTTCAAGAGCTCATAGCGTTCGTCATCCGACGTTTTCAGATAATCAGCGTATGTAAGCCCGGACTTTACATTGAGCACTTCAGGCCTCCTTTGGGGAAGCGAGGGGTATACGTCCCTCTCAAACGCGCCGTCTCCGTTCCCAGCATAGCACAAGGGTGCTACGCACGGGAAATGAATCAGAAGAGCCGTCAGGACTCTTCCGCTTCATACCCATAGCCCGGCAGCCCCGCCACGATCTCCACCGTCTCCATGCTCACCGTGATCACCTTCCCAAGCAGATATACGATGTACCGCGGATCCTCAACCCGGTTCGGATCATTCACGATCCCGCTGCGCCTGTCCGTCTTCACCCGGTACTGGTCGATCACCCACTCTAGCTCCGAGCGGTTGCCCAGCCGGTAGTCGAACGCGGCCGCCGGCGCCCCGTCCAGAACCAGGAAACTGTTGCAGCGGATCTGCGTCCTGTCCCTGGAGAGACGCATCTTCTCGACGCGATCGTTGAGCGGCGCGTCGAACCGGAGCGTGAAAGCCGTAGAGGACACGCCCATTTCCGCAAGCTCATCTTTCAGGGGTTCTCCAGGGCAGAAAGAGCGCCTCAACCATGTTTGAAACGCGTTCCTTGCGCCCCGCGCGCAGCCGGGGAAGTTTGCCTTTTCAGGGGCGGCTGCTGTGCGTTCCCATTGCTTCAGCGCATTGCGTGCAAGCCGCGCAGTATAGCGCTGGCAAAAACATATCGCTTCTGTCGCGCCTCTCAAGACGCGACAAGAATATCAACGGCATATAATGACGAAAAACGAAAGAATTTCCGTTCAGGCGCCCGCCGTTTCGGCCCTTCTAACTACTCTCCCGCACCACCAGCCGCGTATCGCTGATATGCGGCGACGCTATATCCGCCTCACTGATCTGCTCGTTGATCAGCTGAAATAACGTCCGTATCGCCAGCTGCGGCTGGCTGTCCATATCGCGGTGAACCGACGTCAGCGGCGGGCTCGATTCTCGCGCATCCGGCAAATCCCCAAAACCCACCACCGCCAGATCATCCGGCACAGAGAGCCCCTCCCGCCGCGCCCCGCTCAGGATTCCCAGCGCCCGCACGTCGCTCACACAAAAGACCGCCGTCGGCCTTCTCCGCAACGTCCAGATGTTTTGGAATGACTGGTGCCCGGCCGAACGCACCCCGCGCGCATGCACGATCTGCACCGCCGATGGCGGCAGACCCGCCTCCTCAACCGCCTGCGAAAACCCTTTCACCCTGCGCCCAAAGGAAGGAATCACCACCCCGTCCAGCCGCGGCGCCATCGTCGCGATCGCAAACTCACGATGCCCCTTTGCCAGCAGATGCTGCGCCACTGCATACGCGCCCCCGTGGTCATCAATGTTGAAGGTCGGCGCCTGCAAGTCAGAAGCGCTGTCGAGCAGTACGATCGGGCGCTGAGAGCGTTGCACCGCCTCGGTAAGCGGGTGGGAGCGGTCGATCCCCACCATCAGAAATCCGTCAGCCGCAATCGAGGACAGCCACGTAAATGGCGCAACCGGTTCACCGCCTGGACGCAGATCGCGCGGCAATGTCTCATACATCGATGCCAGGATAATCCGGTTCTCCTCCCGGTCGCAGGCAGCCCCAATTTCTCCCAGAAAATGGGTGAACAGAGGATCATGCAGCATCCAGTTTAAACTGGTCGGCACCAGCAGCCCGATTGCATTCGTGCGGCCCGTTGCCAGCGTGCGCGCCACCGGATGAGGCTGGTATCCCAGTTGCTCGGCCGTGTCCAGAATATGCTCTCGCGTCGCCTGACTCAACTGGTGCGGGGCATTGTACGCGAACGAAACCGCCGTCGGCGATACGCCCGCCTGGCGCGCCACATCGCGCAACGTCACCCGCTTCCTCTTCCGGCTCAATACCCGCTCCCCCTGGCTTAAATCCCGTCTATCCAGTTTCGAACCGCTGACCACCGGCCACTGACCATTGCAGTTAGAATCCCGCCTCCGCCAGCGCCTCCTTCTGCAGGCGGAGCAACTCATCTATCCCCATCTCCGCCAGCAACAGCATCGCGTTGAAAGCGCCCTTGCTGAATGGCTCCCCCTCCGCCGTCCCCTGCGCCTCCACAAACTGGCCGCTGTCCGTCATCACCACGTTAAAGTCAACATCCGCGTTCAGGTCCATCTGGTAGTCCAGATCAAGAAACGCCTTCCCGTTGAGGATGCCCACGCTCACCGCCGCAACCTGCCGGATCAGCGTGCCCGGCTTCGCCCTATTCCTCCGCTCAAGCCGCTTCACCGCCAGCGCCAGCGCCACATACCCTCCAGTGATCGCCGCCGTGCGCGTCCCCCCGTCCGCCTGAATGACATCGCAGTCCACCACGATCTGCCGCTCGCCCAGCCTGTCCAGGTCCACCGCCGCCCGCAGGCTGCGGCCAATCAGCCGCGTGATCTCCTGCGTGCGCCCCTTCGGCCGCATCGTCTCCCGGTCCACCCGCTGGTGCGTGCTGCGCGGCAACATCGCATACTCAGCCGTCACCCAGCCGTGCCGTCGCGAAGAGCGGTGCAGCCAGCGCGGCACCCGCTCCTCCACCGTGGCGTTGCACAGCACCTTCGTGTCACCCATGCTGATCAACACCGACCCTTCCGGGTGCAGAATATAATCAAGTTCAAACCGCACCGGGCGCAACTCATTTTCTGCCCGTTTTTTCGCAGCCACGCGTTCGCAAAACACCCTTTCCGCGTTTCCGCCCCTTGCCAGCGGAGGCGGGTCACGCGTTGACTAAACTGTTTAATTCGCCGCGCAATAATACGCCCTAACCCGCTGGGGCGCAAACCTGTCAGAATGTGATATGTGGGAAAGGGGGAAGCGGGGAACAGCGTTTCTCACGACCCTTTGCGTATGCCTGGATCGCCCTATCTGGAGACGCTGTAAATGTTGGAGCGGGCCAATACTCTCTTGTTGGAGCCAAAACCGGTCAGTGCAATGACACGGTAACTGTACGTGATTGCAGGATCGTTAATGTCAGGCTGATTATAGATGTCGTTGTCAACGTAAACGGTTTCCGTATTGCCTGTGTCCGACACCAGGACGCGGAACCCGGAGTCATCAACAAAGGGACCGTCTCCGTCTGACCGTCTACGAGTGATTCGATAACCGGTAACCGGTTCCGTATCGGTGCTCGGCGGGTCAACCCACTCCAAGACAATATCATCTGTTCCACCGTCGCCACCACCTTCCACCTGGCGTATCTCTGCTATCAACCTGAAGCCGGGTGTAGGCGAGGGTGAGGGCGTGGGCGTGGATGAGGGCGTAGGCGAAAGCGTAGGCGAGGGCGTAAGAGAGGGCGTAGCAGTCACAGTCGATGTAGGACTCGACGTTGATGTCGCTGTGAGAGGCCGGTGGATTCTCGTTCCAGAGAACGTTGGTGTCGCTGTGCGCGTTGCAGTCACTGTGGGCGTTGCAGTCGCTGTGGGCGTTGCAGTCGCTGTGAAGCCAATCTCCGGTGTAACTGTGGCTGGGAACGTAGCCGTAGCCGTCGGCCTGGGCGTCACTGTCGGCGTCGCCGCGGGTCGACGGGTGGCGGTGGGAAAGGGTGTGGGCGTATGCGTCGACAGTATCGGCTGCCACCAGAACCTGATCTGCGCGAAACCTGTGTGCTCATAAAACTCGACTCGGATACGATACGTCCCGCCGGACAAATCCATATCAACAAACGGCGAGCGCACCGAGCCGTCCTGCCAATCGTCGATCACGCGATTTCCGTTGACCCAGACCCGCACACCGTCGTCCATGCGCGCCGTGAATCGGTGGCGGCCGCCATGCAGCGAGAGGCTGCGTTCCCATCGGACCGAGAAACTGTCCGCTTCCATATTGGCGGCCGGGCTTCCCTCACCCCAGTCAAAATCGATCGCCTCTTCATCACGGATCCACAACGGGTCCCCCGATAGTGAGCGGTTGGCGAAGTACTCCGCCTTCCAACCGTCGAAGACCTCTTTGCGTTCCCACCATAATCGTACCTGCGCCAGACCAGCATCCTCAAAATAGTCCAGCTGAACTGTGTGCGTGCCTGCCGTCAACGGCATCTCCACAGTGAAGGTGCGCACGCTGCCTATTTCCCACTCGTCCAACACAAGTGCGCCATCGACATAGAGGCGCGCGCCATCATCTACCTCAACAAAGAATCGATACACACCGGTCTCGAAGGATGACGTGCGGATCCAGCGGGCGCTGAAACCGTCTGCGCTGAGGTTCTCGTGCGGCGAGCCGCTCGCCCAATCGAAATCTACCGACCGATCAGCACGCGTCAGCGCGGCCGCGCCAGACAACGTGGAATTGCTCCAATACTGGCCTTGCCACCCGGAAAAACTCGTCGGCGTCGAAGTTGGCGCCGTTGTGGGCGCCGGCAGCGAAGCGGACGTAGGCGTTGACGAAGGGGATGGCGCAGCCGCCGCCTCAGGAGTCGGGGTGAAAGTCGACACAAGCTGCGCCAACCTGTCCACCCCTCGCCGCTCCGGCGCCGTAGGTCCGTTGCCTTCTTGAACTGTTTCCGGTTTTGAGAGAGAGTCAATGAGAGCCAGACGTCCGCGCAGAATGACAAGCGAACTTCCCGCAATCAGAAGGATAAGAACAATTAAACCAGACCTGGCCGCATAGCGACGCCGCCTACGTTGCCGGCGCATCCGACCAGGGCCCATGCCCCTGTCGGACAACATAATTGAATCGCCTCCGGATAAAAAAAACGGAATCTGCTGCAGTTCCTCTTCGAATGCCTGCCGGCAAAGCCCACATAAGTGGGCCCACGCCAATCCTGTGAATCAACAAAGGCATCCGTCGAACAAAAGAAGCTTAACGAAGGAACATAACCAAAAGCATAAATTATGTTAAGCATAGAATTTTATATCTGCAAATACATAAATCTTCTTTCAAGAAATTCCCAAATAAAACTTATATCCGAATATTCTCAACTAAATCTTCTGTCCGAATATTCTCAACAGCGATTCGCTCCCGCTAACAGCCCGTTGGCGCACGCCTGAAAAGGGGAACCCCTCTTCCAACCCCATTTCACAGCGGCCCCCGGCAAAGGATCCCTTTCTCCACGTGCCACCAGAGAGGAACGACCTGTCGAAGACCGCCCGTTTGGACGACCGGCCGCCAGTGCCCCCCTTGCGCGGCAGGACCTCCCGCTGGCAAACGAAGTCAGAATCCAGGTGTTGCCGTCCCCCCTTGCGCGGGAGGACCCCCCAACGCAACGGCCCCAGAAGCAGTCGCGATCAGCCCCCTGGCCGCGCCAATCCGCGCCCAAAAGGCTGATCTATGATCGATCTACGATCGATCTACGATTTTGACGAACCTGTGCTGCTACGCGTCCGCCAGCGCCACCGCCACCGACTCCCTCCTTCGCGCCGCCCAATCGGATCAGGTCCGCCTGCCTTCGCCATCCCCCGCCGCAGACCGCCCAGTAGCGGGCCCCGGCAGTTAGCCTGGTTCTCTACAGAGCAAAGAACGCTTGTATCAGAGAAGAAAGCATGACGAGTGGAGTCGAGCGGGGCCGGCGCGCCAGCCGCTGAGATGTTCACGATTCGGACAGAATCCCATCGCAGGTTGATGTCCCTCCTTCATCAATCTGTCCCGCCTCTCAACCCGGATCCCCGTCAACAATCTCCTCCAGCGTGGGATCGCCCGACTTGGGCAGCCTGACTCTCTCCATGCACATCACCGCGTCGATTACGTTCAGCAGAAACCAGGCATCGGTCTCGCCCATCCTGAATATCTCCGGCTTGGCCCGCGCCGTGTCGCGCATGATGCCCAACCCGTCCCGGTACGGATCAAACGAAACGATCTTCTCCAGCCTGACCCGGAAACTCTTGCCGCTCCCTTTGAAATAGATATGCTTGGTCGTAATCCCAAGAACCCCCGAATCGGTATGCTGCATCGAGCTCGTCGCCACCGAACGGCCCCGGAACGCGCCCGGCCGGATGTATACGCCCTTGGCCACGCGAAAGCTCACGCCCAATGACCCGCCCCGGAACTCCCGCTGCGTCACCTGCTCCAGGTAATCTACGCCGCCGAACAGCCACAGCAGCTCCTCACTCTTCATCAGGTTGAATGGAGGCCGCGCCCGCCGCCGGTCCCAGCGGGGCACAACACCATGTTCGCTGAGCGCATTCAACAGGTTCATCATCCGATACAGCGTAAAATGCCCGCCGCTGTCCAGCTCGTGCGCGCCGAGACTGTGCTGCGCCCGGTAATGGTTGAGCGCCCGCTTCTCTCCGTCGGAAAGAAAGTCGTCTTCCATCGCCGCCATGACCGCCTGCCCCCATCCCCGCGCCAGCACTGCCGTCATCGCCGCCCCGGATGTGTCGACATAGGCGGCCGCGCCAATCGAGCGCACGCTGTCGGCCAACTGATTGACATCCGCTCCGTACAATGCGGCATCCACACAAATCTTGTCGATACGCGCCAGCCCTTCTTCATGCGCGTCCGCGCACGCCTTGTGCTCCTTGCGGAAGAAGCCGGCCGACTTCCCGCAATATCTGCAATCCCCCATCATCTCCCCCTCGCGATATGGCCCCTTGCTCAGCCCCGCATGAACGGCCCGGTGCACACCTGCATATCCCTCTGCTCTGGCCGCGGCTGCCAGGATAATATACGATCTCCCCCCTCCGTTCAATATCGCCCCCCAGGCGCGCGGCCGGCACACCCCAGAGGCAGTCGCGAGCGTCGCGATCAGCTCCCTGGCCGCGCCAGGCCCGCGCCCGTGACACCCCTCGTTCCTCCGCCCCTCTGCCTGCAAGACCAAATGACCAATGCGCCGGCCAATCCGCGCTCCGATCCCGCCTGAATTGCGCGCCATATTGAGTGCCCGAAACCGGGACCAAAGGCCTGACAGGCGGCGATTCACCGAGCTACGCTCAAGGATCCTTTCGGACGCATGAAGTCGCTGGACACCGTTATTCTCAGCTTTCTCGGTCCGACAATCCGGAAAGGCGGCCAAAGCCGTATGACTGCATGGCGCACTGACAGCTGTCACCTCCGACAGCGGGGGCTTTCATGTTCACGACAATACCCCTGATATCGTCCCCGTCTCTCTCCCCCTCCCCCCGCCTTCTCCTATCTCGCGTCGTGACAGTCTGGTTCATTCCCGTATTCTCCACCTCCTATTGAAGAATTCGACAATGCGATTTTTGTCGCATGGCTTCGTCCGATTCAGGCCGCCGCCGTAGTCTGAGTCCAGGAAATGCCAGGTCGGACTCGCCGTAACGCCCTTGCAACCGCCAGACAGCCCGCGGTGAGCGAGCAGTCCGGCGCAACAACAAAGAACCGCCAATCGCGATGCCGTGAGCGCATACGAGATGTCCCCCGTCGCCTGGCATCGCACACAACCAGGCAATTCCAGATACTGACATCGGTTCCCCTCCAATCAGCTCACCTAGATGGAACCAATTTCAGGTGTTTATGGTTAGAACAATCAAGAGTGGCAACTTCCCTAACTTTTCTTTCGTCCTGTTAGTCAAGGAGGTCCTGTAATAGTCCAAGGTCCTGTTTTAGTCCAATCGAAAGGTTTGAATTCGCAATCAGTCCCAACCTTCGTGAATGAAGCGAATCGAACTCGCCAAACGAAGTTTCGTGTTACGCGGTTTCCTCGGTATTGTCTTTGGCTCGTGGGCACGCCGTGAGGACCGTAGTAAGGTAGAGTCGAATGCGTCACCGAATAACGGTTTTCATTCTGGTCGCAATGCTGCTACCTCTTCTGGCTGTAACCTTCATCGCACGCGCGCGGATAATCCACGCGTTCCAAGACACGCCGCGAATTGGTGTTTTCCTGGTAGAGTCCACCGTGTTACCGGGCGGTGACTTGAGGGCCGTCTACCAACTCGGGTTTTTCCCCTGCATCGACGAAGACAACGACAATGACTGTGACGATAATGACAGCTTCACCTCCGTAACATATCGTTTCGACGTGCAGACCCGCGGCCCCGGCGCAACTGACGTAAACAGCTGCGAAGGGCAGGGTCTGAACAGCGCCCGCGATCTGCCCTCATCGTCTTACGGTTCCAGCAAGTCATTCGGTCCTGCCCCTCTTCGCATCAGCAATAGTTGTCAAACTGGCCATTACTCGCTTCTCCTTACCGTTACCTACGCCGACCCCGACACAAACCAGTCCCATACCCTCACCGATACTGACAACTTCACTGTCGGTGATCCCCCTGAGCCTAGCCCAACCCCGTATCCGACCGCCACCCCCACCGAGACGCCCACACCGACGGTAACGCCGACTGTCGACCCGCTGCAGCCAACCGTGACGCCGACAGCAACACCAACGCTAACGCCGACTGTCGACCCGCTGCAGCCAACTCCGACGCCGACAGCGACACCGACGGTAACGCCGACGTTCGACCCGCTGCAGCCAACCCTGACGCCGACAGCAACACCGACGGTAACGCCGACGTTCGACCCGCTGCGGCCAACCCTGACGCCGACAGCAACACCGACGGTAACGCCCACGTTCGACCCGCTGCGGCCAACCCTGACGCCGACGGTAACGCCGACGTTCGACCCGCTGCAGCCAACCCTGACGCCGACGGCAACTCCGACGGTAACGCCGACGTTTGACCCGCTGCAGCCAACGCTGACGCCGACAGCGACCCCGACGGTAACGCCGACGTTCGACCCGCTGCAACCAACTCCGACGCCAACTCAGGATGGAGGCGGCAATGGCGGCAACGGCGGCAACGACGGGAATGGCGGCAACGGCGGCAACGGCGGCAACGGCGGCAATGGCGGCAACGGCGGCAACGGCGGGAATGGCGGCAACGGCGGGAATGGCGGCAACGGCGGGAATGGCGGCAACGGCGGGAATGGCGGCAACGGCGGGAATGGCGGCAACGGCGGGAATGGCGGCAACGGCGGCAACCAGCTCAAGTCACTCGTCTCGGACTCTATACCGAAGTCATCTCTGCTGCCCCTGGAGAGGCCGTTCGCAATCACCCTCCCCGCCCAAATGAACGTGCGTAACGGGCCCGGCCTGGAATGTGACATTGTCACAACCGTGCCGGCAGGGACGCAAGCCTTTATCATCGGACTCGACCCCGAAGATGA
>JAJEBF010000047.1 GCA_022824025.1 Caldilineaceae bacterium | reverse complement strand
CAGGGCGCCCAAACCTTCTGTGCCATCCGTTCCTATCTCTCTACCGCTCGCAAACACGGCCTCAATGCCATTGATGTCATCTACAATGCTTTTCTAGGCCATCCCTTCAGCCCTCCTCTACCTTCAGGCTGAGTAGTTACCAATAACGGAGAATCTACCATGCCCATCGTAGTGGGGGCCCAGTTCAAACCTGTTACGAAGATCTATTTCTTCGATCCGGTTCACCATGTGGATCTGGCGCCGAAAGATTATGTGATTGTGGATACGGTCAAGGGGCGGGACCTGGTGCAGATCGTTCAAGGGCCGCATAGTGTTCCCAAGAGCAAAATCGTGGGGGAGATCAAGAAGGTAGTCCGGCGGGCAACGCCATGGGATCTGTTGCAGAAAGATCTGTGGAAGGAAAAGCAGGCCGAGGCAGTGTCCATCTGCCGCGAGAAAGCGCGGGCGCACAAACTGGATATCAAGGTGCAGCGCTGTGAATACAATTACGAGGGCGGCAGGCTGACGGTCTACTTTGCCGCGGAGCAGCGGGTTGATTTTCGCGCGCTGGTACGCGATCTGGCGCGCACGTTTCACACGCGCATTGAAATGCGCCAGATTGGCGTGCGCGATGAGGCCAAGTTGCTGGACGGGGTGGGCAAGTGCGGCCGCCAGCTCTGTTGCACCAGCTGGCTGCGCGAGTTCGCTTCGGTGAGCATTCGCCAGGCGAAGAACCAGCAGCTGCCTCTGAATCAGGACGAGATCAGCGGTGTCTGCGGCCGGCTGCTCTGTTGCCTTTCTTATGAAGATCCGATCTATAAGAAGGCGAACAAGAAGATGCCCAAAGTCGGGGCGGAAGTGACGACGCACCAGGGCAGAGGCCGGATACGTCACCTGCACCCGCTTAAGGAAAGCGTTACGGTTTTACTGGAGAATAACGTCCTGGCCGAGTTTGGCGTGTCCGAGCTGATTACGGGGAAGAAGGAAAAGGACGGCGGCTGCGGCACTTGCGGCGGCTGCACCGTCAAACGGCGCTCTGGCAAGGGATAGGCGCCGCGGGCGCGTCCGCGCAGGAGGCCTGGGGGAGCGGGCAGTTTAGGCGGCCCGCCTGAGAGGGCGCGGATGCCATCGGCGGCGGCTCGGGTTGTGTCCGACGGGCAAGGCGATGCGCCTGCAGCTGTGCAGCGCGCGCCAGGTAGGGCTAGGTTGCGTGGGAAACGGAACGGGTTTCGCGAATGACCGTAACCCGAATCTGTCCCGGATATTCCAGGTTGTCCTCAATCTTGCTGGCGATGTTTTTCCCCAGTTCAATAACCTGCAAGTCGTCAACTTCATCCGGCTGCACGATGACGCGGATCTCGCGGCCGGCTTGTATGGCGAATGTCTGATTGACCCCCTCAAAGCTGTTGGCGATATCCTCGAGCGCGGTCACCCGTTTGATGTAGGCCTCCAGGCTTTCGCGGCGTGCGCCCGGCCGTGCGCCGCTTATTGCGTCGGCGGCGGCGACGATAATCGCTTCGATCGATTCCGGCTCAACTTCCCCGTGATGGCTGGCAATGCAGTTGACGACTTTGGCATTGAGCCCGTACCGTTTGGCGATTTCGCCGCCTACGATCGCATGGGGGCCGTCGATCTCATGGCTAACCGCTTTGCCAAGGTCATGGAGCAGCCCGCCAAGCCGGCTCGTTTTGACGTCTGCATGTAGCTCTTCGGCGATCACGCCTGCCAGGTGCGATGTTTCGATGGCGTGGTAGTACTGGTTCTGGCCGTAGCTGGTGCGGAATTTCAGGCGCCCGAGCAGCTTCTGGATTTCTCTGTGCAGGCCCTGGGTGTTGGTTTCGATCAGAGCCTGCTCGCCAGCCTCCTGAATGACCTGATTCACCTCCTGTTGGGCCCGTTCCACCTCTTTCTCGATTCGGGCGGGATGAATGCGGCCATCGGAGACCAGTTTGCTGAGGGAGATGCGGGCAACTTCGCGGCGCACGGGGTCGAAGCTGCTGATCAGGATGGCTTCCGGTGTATCATCCACAACCAGATCGACGCCTGTTGCTTGTTCGATGGCGCGAATGTTCCGCCCCTGCCGCCCAATGATCCGCCCCTTCATCTCATCGGATGGCAGGCTGACGGCGCTGACGGAATACTCGGTGACGTGCTCGCTGGCGATTCGTTCCACCGAGAGTGTGATGATCTCCCTGGCGCGGCGTTCAGCGATCTCCTGGGTTTCCGCCTCAACCTCGCGAATCGTGCGGGCAAGCTCCTGGCGCGCGTTGCTTTCGGCCTCTTTGAGCAGAATCTCTTTGGCCTCTTCCTGGGTCAATTGGGCTACGCGCTGCAACTCTTCATTGCGCTGTTGCTCGGCGGCTTCCAGGTCTTCTGCGCGTTTGGCCAACCTGCTTTCTCTCTGGTTCAGTTTGCGTTCGCGATTTTCGACTTGATCGACTCGTTTTTCGAACTGCTCCTGACGATTGCGAAGCCGACTTTCAACACGGTCGAGGTCTCGGCGCTGGCGGGTTCGCGTGGCATCCAGTTCATTCCGAATCTGTACTTCTTCCTCTTTCAACGATAACTGCTTGCGTTGAACCTCAGCCTCGGCTTCCTTAAGAATTTGGGCTGCCTGCGTTTCCGCGCTTTGCAGGGCGAGCTCCTGCCGGTCCTTCTCTTGACGTACGCCTGACTCAGTCCCGCGTTGATAAGCGAGATACACCAGGTATCCTACGAGCGCCGCGCCAAGCAGGGCCGCGACAATGATTGCAACTACGCCTAACAGATCCATCTCCGAACCCCTTGGTTTGGATGCATACAATATGGAATGCAAGCGGCTGCGCCGGTTGGAAACGGGTGTGTTTCCGTTATGCTTAAAGAGTTGCACCCGGACCCTGGCGCGCCCATTATCGTTTCAGCGGCTCTGCCATCGAGCTTATTCGTCGCAATGTCTTTCCTGGACGGAATGGGACAGCAGGCGCGCCTCTTCCACCTCGTGCCAGATACGGTCGATCACGTCCCGGGCCAGGTCCCAGTCGAAACCGCGGCGCTGCAGGAAACTGCCCATTTTCCGGCGGAATTGGACAGAATCGGTCTCCTTTTGCCATCTATACAGACGGCTGCGGGCAGCGGCTTCGCAGGCTGAAGCTGCGTCGGTCAATTCGTCGATTGTTTCTTCGGCAACACCATCATTTATGCCCTTCTGCCGCAACTCGTACTGAAGGGCCCTCGGCGCAACGGGTCGGAACCGATTGCGCTGCTCGACCCAGAAGCGGGCGAATTCCCTGTCATCGAGGTATTGCCTCTCGTGCAATTTGGCGATGATCCACTCGATTTGCAGCGGGCTCAGGCGGCGGCCGTCTCTTGGCCGGTATGCCTGGAGATTGCGGCGCACCTCTTCCCGGCTGCGGGGGCGCGCTGCCAGAAAGCGCACCGCTTTGTTGTAGCCGCGGCTGCGCAGATCAACGGCCTTCAGCTGCTCGACCTCCTCCTCGCTGAGCTGCTGGCCAATGCGCAATTGGGCGGCTTCGGCTGCCGGCAACGCGAACGCGTACTGGTTGTCCAGAAAGAGATTGACGCGTTCCTTATCTCGCTTTTGAAATCGCAATGCGGTAATCGTTCGACCTGTCATCGTTGGTTCAAAAAAAGTCGCTGCGGCCAAAGACCACAGCGACTTGAACGCCTCAAAAAGGTATCGCCTGAGCCCGTCTCAGTTCAGGCTGATTCAGTGAGGACGCTTCAGTTCAGGATGGCGCCAGGAAAGGGGCGATTTTATATGGACACTTGCTGTTGCATTGCACAACAAGCCGAATCAAGATCGGCGAATCCCACAGCGCGCTTTGGGGGGAAGTTGCGGTGGGTCGTTGTCTGTGAGTCTAATCTATCTGTGGCAACAGCTGGTTTACGTCAACACTCGTTATGACGCCGGCTCTGCGATTGACAATCAACAGCGAGGCAAACGTCTGCCAAATAATCTATGCAGTTACGTCAGCGACCAAGAAGATTCTGAAAAAATGGAATAAAGGGACTCTGGTTGCTGTTTTGGTTTTGGCGGTCGTGTGTCAGCACAAAATCGCGTCCAATTTGAGAGCGCTGTGGTAAGCGTTTTCAATTATGGCAACACGTGCGACGGGTGAAACCTCTCAGCCGATAATGGACTCCTGTGCAAACTTGCACATAAAGGAACGGGAAAGATGAATTTGGATTCATACTGTCTGCATTTGGCAGGATGCGCGCACTGGAAAAACGTCAGGATTGGACTTCGTCGCCATTGACCCGCGCGGGAAGTCCAGTTCTTTCCCGGATGATGCTGTCGATCTGCGAGGCTTTCTCCGGGTTTTCACGCAGATGTTTTTTTGCGGCTTCACGGCCCTGCCCGATCAGGTCATCGCTATAGCGATAGAATGCGCCTCTTTTTTCGATGATGTCGAACTCGACGCCGAGGTCGAGGAGGTCACCCTGCGTGCTGACCCCTTCATTGTACATGATGTCGAACTCGGCCACTTTGAACGGCGCGGCCACCTTGTTTTTGCGCACGGTGACCCGCGTCCGGTTTCCGATGACGTCACTGCCCTGTTTGATCGCCTGGATGCGT